>NZ_FOXD01000005.1 GCF_900115625.1 Salibacterium halotolerans
TCGGGCCCTGGAACGGCCGGGTCCGTCGGTTTCGACAAGCAGCTGATCCGGAGGAACTGCGGACGCGAGCCGTGCCCGGGGCAAAGAAGACACGATGAGCCCCAGCGAATCGATGTCGCCCTTGTACTCCGGAGTAAAAGCAAAGCATTTTGGCGCAGCGGTGTATCTAAGAAACGAAGAATGCCGAACGATTTAAAAAAATCGTTCGGCATTCTTTTATCTTATAAAGGTTTTGTCCCAGTCTAATTACTAAATGTATAACCTATTTATTGGTTGAAACGTTCGATGCATTCGTCCACCAGCTTGGCAGCGGCGGCGGCGTCTTCCCATTTTCCGATTTCAGTTTTTTTGTTTTCAAGGTCTTTATAGGTTTTAAAAAAGTGGGAGATTTCATCAAGCTTATGGCTTGGTATATCTTCGATCGATTGGATATTATCGAATCTCGGGTCTTCAACCGGGACACCGAGCAGCTTCTCGTCTTCTTCTCCGTCATCCACCATCTGAAGGTATCCGATGACCCGTGCATCAATCGCGCAGCCTGGGAATGTCGGATTCGTGGCCAGGACGAGAATGTCAAGAGGATCGTCATCGAGTGCCAGCGTGTTGTCGATGTAACCGTACTCTGCAGGGTAGAACATCGGGGAGAAAAGGACGCGGTCCAGTTTGTAATGGCCTTTGTCCTTGTCAAACTCATATTTGTTCTGGCTTCCGGTTGGAATTTCAATAATAGCTTCGACTTCTCGGTTCTCAGTACTCATAAAAGAGCCTCCTTTGGTATGTAATGGTTCCGTACGAATTATAGCAGGTAACAAAAAAAAATAAAACAAACACCTGTTTCGAACCGATCGCAAAGGGGCGCCCACTATTTTTCTACGGTGCCGTGAAATGGGGAGGCGGACACTTTGATGGAATCGGAGGGGCAGCCTTCATAGGCATCCAGGAGATCATCTTTCATCCGCTCCGGAATGGGGGACGTTCCGAAATTTTTGTCTACAATGGCCTCGGCAAGACCTTCGTCATCGTAGTCAAATAAGTCCGGCGCGGCTGCACCGCATGCTCCGCAGGCGATACATGTATCTTTGTCGACAATGGTGTAGTGAGCCATGATTTTTCCCCCTTTAAAAAGACAGATGTATGTATTATTTATCAATAAGCGGGTTCGTTGTTTATCTTATTCTATTTTACATTCTAAGCTTTCATGGTAAACTTTTCAACAGAGCAGAAAACCGGGACGGACCGGCTTTTTCAGGAAATAAAAAGGCGGCGTCCTGATATCTTTTCGGGGAGGAGGTATTCTAATGCAGGCATTACCCTTCCGGAGGCAGATGTTTTTATTACTTGCCGAACGAATGAATCAGGAACGTTCCATTCAGGCCCTTTATCATATTTTAACAGGGAAGAAATCGTCCCAGACGATACAGGATATAAAATGGTATGACGTTACTTATTTTTTCCGTATGTTTCCTTACTGGAAGGAAACAGAATTTGAACAGGAAACGAAGGATATGCAGAATAACCGGTATATCGCCTCAGAGAACAACCGGATCATCATTACAGAGAAAGGCAGAAGCCAAAACGAAACATTCCGCTGTGATTACAGGTGGCCGCCGGTTTTTAATGGGTGGCTTTACGGAAAAAGTGCAGCCGTATTCTGGAAACGTACAGCACTTTTTGTTCAGTGTCTCTCTCAGACGCTTGCCGGCAACCGCCGCTTTCTTCCGGTTTTTGAGGATATTTCGGTGCAGCAGTGGTTGAAAAAGAACTGGCCGCGGACGATCGAAGGAAAAAAGCAGACAGCATCTGAATTGTTTGTAGAACTGCGGGATCTTTTACGTGAACTGGATGACGGAGATGCCTTTCTTGTTATGAACCGGATTTCCGGATACCATTTGACTGGACAGACGTGGACGCAGCTGTCGAACCGTCTTGAGATGAGTGAAGACGAATGCCGTTTCCGGTTTCTCAGTGCTGTTCATTACCTTTTGGAACATGCAGACAGGTCGTCTACGCTCGTGCGGGCGGCCTCCGGTCTGGCCATCCGGGATATACTGACAGAAACGACGAAAAAAACCCTGCGCTATATGAATGAGGGGCACGGCATGGAACAGATTGCCAGAGCGCGGAATCTGAAAATGAGTACCATTGAAGATCATTTTGTCGAAATTGCTTCTGAACAAAAAGAGTTCCCCATTGGAGACTTTGTGACAGAAGACGACCAGCGTCTTATTCTGCATTATGCAAAGACGTTACAGACGAAGCGACTGAAAGTACTGAAAGAAGCTGTATCCCCTGCTGAACACTTGGACTATTTTTGCATACGATTGACGCTTGCTTTTTACGGGAGAGACGATAATGGACAAGCTTAAACCATTTCTGGAACACTATTTTGGATATACAACATTTAAAGACGGACAGCGGCAGATTATTGAAGCAGTGATCCGCGGGGAAGACGTATTTGCGATGCTTGCGACAGGATCGGGGAAATCCCTTTGCTATCAGTTTCCGGCTTTATGGAAAAATGGAACAGCTATTATTGTATCCCCTCTTTTGTCATTGATGGAAAATCAGGTGCAGGAACTGAAGCAGGCCGGTATCCGACGGGCAGCGGCTTACAACAGTTTTTTGAGTCCACCTGAAAAAGAGTATATCCTGCGTCATCTGAATGATTATAAAATCGTCTATATCTCACCGGAAAGCCTGCAGCAGCCGGAATTCGCGTCACGTCTGCAAAAGCTTGATGTTTCACTTCTGGCTGTCGATGAAGCTCACTGCATTTCACAGTGGGGGCACGAATTCCGGACCGATTATCTGAGGATAAAAGAAATACGGCGTATGGCCGGAAATCCGCCCTGTATTGCGCTGACGGCAACAGCAGCCGCTGAAGCAAGAAAAGACATTATGGAAAAACTGGAGCTCACCCGTCCATTTATACACTGTGATTCGGTGGACAGACCGAATATATACATCGACGTGAGAAAAAAGAAAAATGAAGAAGAAAAGCGCACAACGCTGCAGGATGAATGTTCCCGGCTTCCGCTCCCTGGAATGATTTACGTCAGCAGCCGCCATAAAGCAGAAGAATTGGCTGCTTTCATCAGGGAGGAGAACGGCCTGAAAACGTCAGCTTATCACGGAGGGATGAGTAATGAAGACCGGAGGCTCGTACAGCAGCAGTTTCTTAATGATGAAATAGATGTTATATGCTGCACGAATGCGTTTGGAATGGGAATTAATAAACCGAACATTCGTTTTGTTATCCATTACCACTATTCAAAGGATATGGAATCGTTCATGCAGGAAATCGGAAGAGCCGGGAGGGACGGCAGGCAGAGTCTGTCTCTCGTCCTGTTTGACACAGCCGACGGGATGCTCCCGAGAAGAATGATTGAACACGAATTTCCTTCAGAAGAAGAAGTCCGGATGGTTAGTCATGACCCGGAACGACCGGACGTTGTTTCGAGCCGGTTTCTTCTTGAAAGATATGGCCTGGAAGAGGTTCACGCCCGTTTTCTTCAGTATTACATACAAACTTGGCAGAAGACGAAAGGGGCAGAACCGCTTGATGAATTTGTCTCGGCTGTTATTGAAAGGCGTATGGAATGGAAACTGGAGAAACTCAAGCAGAAAGAACACTGGCTGCACCAAACAGTACAGTGCAGGAGAACAACACTGCTTGAAGTGTTTGACGAACATAAAACAAGCACCGTGTCTCCCTGCTGTGATGTCTGCGGGGAGCATACGATGCATGGGCAGGAGCAGCATAGAAATACCGGGCAGCAGGCGTTGTCCTGGGAAGAAAGACTAAAATGGATTCTGCACCAATAGCCTGGAAGAAAGGAAGAAGTCCAGTGTCTTCAAAACACAGCGATCAAGCGGAGAATCTCCGCAGAAAAAACAGAGACTACCGGGACCCGAAGGAGAAGGACTCCGCTTCTCTTCCACCCCGCAGTGAGACACATTCCAAAGAGGCAGAAAAAGTGAAGTGGAACATTCGTTTTCCTGCGGCGCGGTTTCTGCTTGTTATTTTTCTGATAATGGTTGCGGCGGCGGTTCTGACGCCGGTCTGGCTTGATTTATAGTACTATCATACAAGCTGGTTGCATGATCGGAATTCGTGAGGGGCGAGGATAAGACAAGACCCGCAAAACAGAGCACCACCCCCGCCCCCATGAGAAGAAAGGGGATAAAGAGCTGTTTTTTCCGCAGCAGGAAAAATAATAATAGAAAGAATCCTGCTCCAAAACATGCTGTCCCCGTCATGAATATCGTTAAATCCATGTACAACAGCCTCCGTTACATAATCTTTATATTTTCATTATACTAGAATGCCGTAGAAAAAAGCTATGTCTTTGTTTAAACGGGGCTGCTCAAAAAAGAAAGGTAGATCATGGAATGACTCTTATAAAATACATGACGGCATGTGTCAGTGCAGTCGTGCTTTGGATGTTTTTCAAAGCCGGCAGGACAAACGTCGTGCAAGAAGAACTGACTGTACCGTCTCTGCCGGATCCATTTGAAGGCAAAAGTATTTTTTTCATTTCCGATATTCACCGCCGTCGTATTCCGGTTTCTCTTATCCGGAAGGTACGTGGAGCGGACCTTGTTATTATCGGTGGGGATTTGCTCGAAAAAGGGGTGCCGTACCCCAGAATCCGCCTCAATATCAGGCGTTTAAAACAAATCGGTCCGGTTCTCTTTGTATGGGGAAATAACGATATAGAAAAAAATACAGGGCAGCTGCAACGGCTTTTTGAAGAAGAAGGAGTGGTGGTGCTGGAAAACAGCATTTATTCGTGGGACGCGGGCGGACGTGTTGTTCCTATCGCAGGCGCAGGGAGCAACACATTAAGCGTGGACCGGTTTATGCTGCAAAGTATACCGAAAACCGGACCGCTGCTATTTGTGCTCCATGATCCCGCCGATCTCCAGTATATCGAAGGCAGAAACCGGATTGACGCGGCACTGTCCGGTCATACCCACGGCGGTCAAATACGAATTGGAAAACTAAGTCCCGGTGAACCCGGTGGATGGAAAGACAGATATGGATTTCCTCTTTTGATAAGCAACGGTTTTGGGACGACGAAACTTCCGCTGCGTCTCGGCGCGCCGGTCGAGACACATCTTATCAAACTGAGATCCCGAACCTGACAGCTGTTACGCTTCACCAGACGGTCTTTTTTTATCTACTCTCACTCCTTTCCCTGCGGTTGAATAAGATGACGGCAGAAAGCTCTGTTAGGTCGGAAATGCGGGAAGAACAGGGGGAGAATAATGGAATTATATACTTGGCCGGAAGACCGTCTCATGATACGTCTGCACGAAGATGAGCATTTTTACCGTCAGTTGACTGCAGACGGCGGCTGGTCATCGGAGCAATCGGAAATGCTGTTTGCCGTATTGTTCCAGATCATCTGCGATCATTTCAATATCGGGGAAGATGCACAGCTCCATGCTGAAATCAGCAGATCATGGGATGACGTATTGTTGTTTATTATTGAATGCATGGATGAGGAAGGGCAGAAACTGAAAATGAACCGGCCTTCTTCTGGGAAATCTGAACTTTTATTTCGATTTGCAGCAAAAGAGGATCTTATCTCGTTTTCTGAGCAGGCGCAGCACCATGATTTAACAGGAGGGACGCTCCTTTTCTTTTACCCTTTCAGCTACCTGTTGTTTGAGGACGGCGCCGCTGCCTCAGAGAATTTGGAAATGCTGATGGAAGAATACGGAGAGCGGTCCTGTCTGAACACTGCAGACATTCGTGAAAAAGGCACCGTGCTGCAGGAAAAGAATGCTCTTCAGTTTCTCGCTGCTGGATATGGATGGAATATGTAATCAAGGAGTAATAACGATGAATAAGGAAAACGTAATTGTTATCGGCGCAGGTCCATGCGGGCTTGCAGCCGGCATCGCTTTACAGAAGCAGGGATACGATCCTCTGTTAATAGAAAAAAAGAATGTCGTTCACGCCATCTCGCATTACCCGCTTCATCAGACCTTTTTCAGTTCAAGTGAGAAACTGGAAATTGGAGACTTTCCGTTTCCTTCGATTGAACGCAAACCAAAACGCCACGAAGCGCTTGTCTATTACCGTCAGGTAGCTGCAAAGAGCGGACTCCGCATTCAGTCTTACGAGCAGGTCGAGAGGGTGGAGAAAACGTCCGGACATTTTATCTTGGAAACACAACCCTGGAACAAACCGAAACAGTTGTACCACGCAGCAAAAATTATCGTGGCCACAGGTTACTTTGATCATCCTAACATCATGAACATTCCGGGCGAGGATTACCCTCATGTTTTTCATTATTTCAGGGAAAGCCACCCTTATTTTCAGCAGAGAGTAACCGTTATAGGGGGAAAAAATTCTGCCGTGGATACGGCTCTTGCTCTGGAATCAGCGGGGGCACTGGTAACCGTGCTGTACCGCGGCAATGAATTTTCAAAAGCTGTAAAACCCTGGATTCTTCCTGATTTTTATTCCTTGGTCCGTCATGAAAAAGTGGACATGGTCTATGAAGCAGATGTGACTGAAATCACGCCGGCAGATGTGTGGTATGAAAAAAATGGACAATCTTTTCACGTGCCTTCTGATTTTGTGTTTGCGATGACGGGCTACCATCCCGATCATTCATTTCTACAGAACATGGGAGTGGAAGTGGAATTGGACACCGGCCGCCCGGTTTACAATCCCCGGACGATGGAAACAAATCAGCCGGGTATTTATATCGCCGGGGTACTTGCCGCCGGAAATGATGCCAACGAAATATTTATTGAAAACGGGCGCCATCACGGGGAGCGTATCGCATCTTCGATAAAGACAAGCCGATAGGCGGACGTTCAGCGTGCTTCAAAGCATTGTCTGAGTTCTTCCGTTGATCCGCAGGATTCAAGAGCGGCTGTTAACAGCAGTCTTGCTTTTGGACCGCTCAGACCTTCGGTGAACAGGACACCGGCCTCTTTTAATCTGCGGCCGCCCCCTTCGTAACTGTACACATCCTGGACGATTCCACCGGGACATCGTGAGGTAAGAACAACCGGGACTCCGCGCTCGAGCAGAGAATGAACGAGAGCGGCAACAGCGGGAGGAATGTTTCCGATCCCCATTCCTTCAAGAACAACGCCATCCAGCGGAAGAGAGAAGAGATGGCTCAGTATTTCCTGTTCCATGCCGGTGTAAGTTTTTAAAAGCAGTACTTTTTTATCCATCGGTCCGACCTGAAACGTACGCTTGGGCACGGGGCGGTGGTTAAATTGGATCTGGTTGTTTACCGCGCGGCCGAGCGGCCCGGATCCGGGACTTTGAAATGCCGCTGCGTTGGAAGTATGCATCTTCATCACATCGGATGCAGCGTGAATTTCTTCGTTCATCACAACGAGCACCCCTGCCCCATATGCCTGGTCGGAGGCTGCCGTGTGAACAGCGGCGGCAAGGTTTAAAGGTCCGTCCGGACTCAGATCGCTCCCAGACCTCATCGCACCAGTCAAAACGACGGGAAGGCTGCTTTCATGAAAAAGGTCAAGCAAAAAGGCGGTTTCTTCCATCGTGTCGGTACCATGAGTGATCACAACACCGTCGGCATGAAAACGGCGGATGCGGTCGTTCATACTGTGGTATAAAGAAACCATGTCCGCCGGTGTCATGTGAGGAGAAGGAAGATGCATGAGTTCTTCAGAGATAATATGATGGGTACCCGCAGCCGGTATTTGTGACTGCTGCAGGGGATTTTTTTCTCCGGTTGTTATACCGCCGTTACCTGCATCTTTTTGCATAGCAATGGTTCCGCCTGTGTGAAGAATAACAATGGTTTTCATGTATGTATCATTCCTTTCCGTGATTTTTGCCTTGCAATACTATCATAAGTTCTCTTTTCCCGTCTGAAAACACCGTGTTAAGATTAGAGAACGAGAGGGGTTGGAAACGAAAGTGATTGCGCTTATAACAGCGGCCCTGGCACCGGCCATTGCACTCCTCAGTTACTTTTATCTCCGAAATGAATATGAATCCAATACACTTATCCAGGTTATAAGGGCTTTTGTTATCGGCGCCCTGCTCGTGTTTCCCATTATGGTGCTGCAGTATGCTATGGAAGCGGAATCACTCCTTACACTCAACTGGGTGAGGGCATTTGGGAGTGCCGCCGGGATGGAAGAATTTTTTAAATGGTTTCTGCTTTACTTTGCTGTTTACCGGTTTGTACCATTACAGACGAGATATGATGGCATATTGTACGGAGCGGCGCTGTCTCTTGGATTTGCTTCCGCTGAAAATATCATGTACTTAATGGCACTCGGTATTGATTCGGCGATCGGCCGTGCTTTTCTTCCCGTGTCCAGCCACGCTCTATTCGGCGTTGTTATGGGATACTATATGGGAAGCGCCAAAAAGCAGGAAAGCGGGCGTCACAAATTATGGATGCTGCTGTCCATCGTGGTTCCGATTGTTCTGCACGGTCTATACGATTATATTTTACTGACTATTCACGAAAATGTATTATATATTATCGTTCCGTTTATGTTTTTTTTATGGTGGTTTGCGTTGTCCCGTACAAAAAAAGCAGATGGAAAAACAGCATAGAAAGGGTGCTCAAAAAAATGGCGGTTGAAACACGCTACCGCGTTATTGTGCGTTGTCCCGGCTGCGGGGAGAAATACGTGCTCCGAGGCAGGACAAATAAAAATGGAGAGCTGGAAACAGGATTCAAGCAGTGCGTCTGCGGCAATGAATCCAACCTCCGAATAGATGTGACTCCGGAATAATATTGTTTGTTGCAAAACCAGTGGTTATCGTGTACGGTTTTAATAACAACAATATCATACAGATTCTTATCCAGAGAGATGGAGGGACAGGCCCGAAGATATCTCAGCAGCCAGCCGGAACCCGGTCAGGTGCTAAGTCCAACAGGTAGTTTTACCTGGAAGATGAGAAGAAGTACGTATCCATGGTGGAAAACAGGCCTTCTTCTTATAAGGGAGAAGGCCTTCCTTTATTTTTTACAAATATTTTACCGGCAAAGGTGTGAAGCAAAATGAGCAGCCGTCATCATGTAGAAACCAGTCTTGTTCAAATAGGCAATAACACAGACGATAAGACAGGAGCGGTGAACCCGCCTGTCTATTTTTCAACCGCTTACCGGCATCGCGGTATCGGACAATCCACAGGTTATGATTATTCGAGAACGGGCAATCCAACACGGGACATTCTCGAACAATCCATAGCCGACCTGGAAGGAGGAACGCGGGGGTTTGCTTTCAGCTCCGGGATGGCTGCCATCCAGACACTGTTTTCGATGTTTTCCTATGGTGATGAAATTCTGGCTTCCCAGGATTTATACGGGGGGACCTACAGGCTTTTTGAAGAAGGATGGACCCGCTGGGGCGTGAAAATCCAGTACGGTGATCCGCGCTATTTAGAAGATTTTGCTTCGTTGATAAGTGAAAATACCCGTGCTCTGTTTATTGAAACGCCGACCAATCCTCTGATGCAGGAGGCCGATATTGAGGCGTTGTCGGCTCTTGCGGGCGAGTACAACCTTCTTTTGATTGTAGACAATACATTTTTCACACCGCTTTTGCAGCAGCCTCTGCAGGAAGGAGCGGACGTAGTCGTTCATAGCGCTTCAAAGTATCTGGGCGGCCATAATGACGTCATCGCGGGTCTTGTCGTCACGAAAGATGAAGAAACCGCAAATACCATCGGAGATTTCCAGAATGGTATGGGGACCATTCTTTCACCGATGGATTGCTGGCTGTTGATGAGAGGCATGAAGACACTCTCTCTCCGCATGCAGAAACATACGGAGAATGCCAGGGCTGTTGCGGCGTTTCTTGAAAATCATGAGAGGATAAAGGATGTCCTCTATCCGGGACAAGGCGGCATGCTGTCCTTTCGTGTTGAACATGAAGAATGGGTCAATCCACTGCTTCAGAATCTGCAGGTTATTACGTTTGCAGAGAGTCTTGGCGGTGTAGAAAGCTTTATTACGTATCCGGCAACCCAGACGCATGCAGATATGCCTGAAGACGTAAGAATTGCAAACGGAGTGTGCAACAGGCTTCTGCGCTTTTCGGTAGGAATAGAGCATGCGGATGATTTAATCGCTGATCTGGATCAGGCTTTGAATAACCTCTCCTGATCAGGGTTCGATAGAAAGGATGGACACGTATGAATATCGTCGGCGAATTGGAAAAAAGAGTGTTGGTAGGGGACGGAGCCATGGGAACCTATCTCTATGATAAAGGATACAGCGGTTCATTTGAATCACTGAATGTGACGGAACCGGATGTCATTCAACGCGTTCACAGGGAATATGTGGATGCCGGAGCAGACATTATTCAGTCGAATACGTACGCTGCCAATGACGTGAAACTGAAAAAATATTCACTGGAACATAAGGTGGAAAGTATTAACCGGGAGGGAATGCGTCTTGCCAGGGAGGCCGCCGGCTCGCGCGCATTTGCGGCCGCCACCGTTGGAGGAATCGCTGGAATACAGCCACTTGATATTTCGGTAGAAACCATTCGTGAAGCTTACCGGAGACAGGTCGAAACACTGTTGGAAGAAAATCCGGATGTTTTTATTCTGGAGACATTTTATGACTGGAAAGAGCTTTTGGATACAGTGCGGCTGCTTCGGGGCATGACAGATATTCCAATTATCGCCCAGGCCGCTCTCGGGGAAGTTGGAGTCATGCATGGAGGTATACCTGTCACCGAAGTATTTCAGGAACTTCAAAAAGAAGGGGCTGATGTGGCAGGGCTGAACTGTAGAATGGGTCCGTATCATCTGATACAGTCGTTTGAACGTGTTCCATTAATGAAGGGTGTTTATTATTCCGCCTATCCCAATGCCAGCCTGCCGGATCTGGATGACGGCCGATTTGTGTACCAGTCCAATCCCGACTATTTTTATCAGCGCGCGCTTGATTTGAAAAAGGAAGGGGTGCGCATTATAGGAGGGTGCTGCGGCACGACACCGGATCATATCGCCTGGACAGCAAAAGCAGTGAAAAACAGCACTCCGCTTGCAGAGAAGCCGCATACACTGGAAATGGTTCAGGAAATTCCGGCTGCTTCACGAATTCATCCACCAAAACAGCGGCTGAATGCAGTCAATCCTGACAGACCTTCGGTAATTGTGGAACTCGATCCTCCGAAAAAACTGACTACTGAAAAGTTTATACGCGGGGCGGAGGCGCTTTATGAGGCAGGTGCAGATGCGGTGACAATGGCGGATAATTCTCTTGCCAGCCCGAGGATTGATAATCTGGCGATGGCGGCCGCGGTCCAGAACAGAACAAAGGCGCGTCCGCTTCTGCATCTTGCCTGCCGGGACCGGAATCTGATCGGCATCCAGTCCCACCTGCTCGGCCTGCATACAATGGGCATCCAGGATGTTCTTGCTGTGACCGGGGATCCGTCAAAGGTCGGTGATTTTCCGGGTGCTACATCGGTTTATGATATGAATTCCACTAAGCTTATTTCCCTGATTAAAGAAATGAATGAGGGCCGTTCGTATTCCGGTAATTCTCTGGGCGAAAAAACATCATTCACGGTCGCCGCCGCGTTTAATCCTAATGTGAGAAATCTACATAAAGCGGTACAGCGGCTGGAAAAAAAGATCGATGCCGGAGCGGATTATTTTATGACTCAGCCGGTGTATGCAAAAGAGCAGTTCGAAACTATATATAAGGAAGTGAAACATCTATCCACTCCGATTTATATAGGGATTATGCCGCTTGTCAGCAGCAGGAATGCTGAATTTCTCCACAACGAAGTACCCGGCATACAGCTGACTGAGGAAATTAGAGTAAGAATGTCAGCAGGCGGGGAAGACCGCGCGACCGCGCAGGCTGAAGGCCTTGCCATTTCAAAGGAATTGATTGACGAAGCCCTGCGGTATTTTAACGGGGTCTATTTGATCACACCGTTTTTACGCTTTGATATGACGGCAGAATTAACAGACTATGTACGCAAAAAAAATAATAACCTCTAAAAAGCTCCAGCTGCTATAAGTGAAACTCCTTTTGTCATCACAGAGGGAGTTTTTTATCGGTTATGGTGATGTATAAAAAGTGCAGGTGGGAAGAAAATAACCATAACCGGAATGAAGTGACAGCTAAGAAGGGGGTTCAGCATAGCGATGACAAATAGAAGAGTCCAAAAGCGAATCACGGGAATAATACTCGCCGGTTTCATTTTGGCCGCCTTTCCCGTCCGGCAGGCAGAAGCATTTTCCGATCAGGTTGTTCAAAAAGGTGCCACCGGAGATGATGTCGTAGAACTTCAGTCAAGACTGCAGTATAACGGTTTTTATGAAGGAACGATAGATGGTGTGTTTGGATGGGGGACCTACTGGTCGGTGAGAAATTATCAGGACGAATTCGGTTTGGAAGTGGATGGACTGGTAGGCCCGGACATGAAAGCCATGCTTGAAAAGTCAACAAAATACAATGAAGCATTTGTCAAAAAAGCGCTGGAAGAGGGACGGGACTTTACTCATTACGGAGGCACGCCCGATAACATTGAGAAAGGGCCGAAAGGAAGTGCGGATGGAGGAAAGAAACAGAACCAGCCTCAGAAAAAAGAGGAAAACGGCGGTCCCCAGCAAAATCAGCGCGGAAGTCAACGAAACGGGCAGACGGGCAAAGACCGGAATAATCAGAAAGGGGAAGGAAACAAAAACGGGGGAAGTGTAGATGAAAATCAATCCAATCAAGCCAATATTCAAAAAGCCATGAATGTCCCCGAAGGTTATTCTGAAAATGAAATTCAGATTATGTCCAACGCCGTTTACGGAGAAGCACGGGGTGAACCCTATGTAGGGCAGGTTGCTGTGGCAGCGGTCATTATCAACCGTATGGAAAGTCCGGCTTTTCCAAACACAGCGTCCGGCGTCATTTTTGAACCGAGAGCTTTCACGGCGGTAGCCGACGGGCAGATTTACATGGAACCAAATGAAGAAGCCCGGAAGGCCGTCCTGGACGCCATCAATGGACAGGACCCTTCAGGAGGTGCGATTTATTACTACAATCCGGTAACGGCTACTTCGGACTGGATTTTCAGCCGGGAGACGATTAAAACGATAGGCAAACACAAATTCAGTAAATAATGGAGGTGAATCACAGTGATACGCAACATTATCATAGGAGTTCTGGGTGTGGCTTTAATTGGAACCGGGATCTGGGGAGCCGGCCAGGCAGAACAGAAAGAAGCACTTCGTATCGACAACGAAAATAATTATCAGCGCACCTTTCACGATTTAACATTCCATTTAGACGAACTTCAGGACAAAGTCGGAACGACGCTTGCCATGAACTCAAAAAAGCAGCTGTCAGGTTCCCTTGCTGATGTGTGGAGGATTTCCGAGATGGCGCGCAGCGAATTGGGACAGCTTCCGATTGGAATGATGGCCCTTCATGATACCGAAGAACTGCTGAATAAAATCGGCGATTTCAGTTATGAAACAACGGTACGGGATCTTGGTCAAAAACCTTTATCCAACAAAGAATATAATAAGCTGCAACGGTACTATGAACAGTCCGGCGAAATTAAACAGGACTTGCGGAGATTACAGGCTTCGGCTATGAAGAATCAGCTGAAATGGACGGAAGCAGAAGAAGCGATGGCGGAAAACGGGACTCCAATGGATAATTCCATTGCTAACGAATTCCAGACCATTGATAACAAGGCCAAAGGATTCAGAGAATCAGGTTCCGTCCCGGATGATCCCATTCATCCTGCTGTAGATGAGCAGATTGCAGAAAAAGTAAAAGGAAAACCTTTTACCAAGGAACAGGCAGCAAAAAAAGCAAAGCAGTTTCTTCAGCTTCCGGAATCCATGAAAGTGGAAATATCCGAGCTTGAGCAGGGAGCAGGGTACGAGGGTTATACGATGACGATGGAAGAACCCGAAGGCGAAGACATGATTTACATGGACATGACAAAGAAGGGCGGGCATCCTCTCTGGTTTTTACAGGCAAGGCCGGTGGACGACCAGGAAATAAGCCTGAATAAAGCTTCGAAAAAAGCCCTTAAATTCCTGGAACGCAATGGTTTTCAGAACATGGAAATGATAGAAGGGAAGCAGTATGATTCAATTGGTGCTTTCCAATTCGCCCCTGTCATTAACGGAGTGAAGATTTATCCGGAAACGGTATATGTGGAAGCGGCGCTTGATGACGGCGAAATTGTCGGCTTTAAAGGAGCTGAACAACTTATCAATAAAAAAGAACGCGGCACTCTGACACCGGCATTGACAGAGGAGGAAGCCGAGCAGAAAGTGAATCCAAGAGTGAAAATAAAAGAACGTCAAAAAGCGGTTATAGAAACAGAAAACGGTGACGAAGCATTCTGCTATGAGTTTTTCGGTACGATGAATAATGATACGTATACGGTCTACATCAATGCCGAAAACGGAAATGAAGAAAAGGTGGAAAAAATGAAGCATGCCGAACCGGTATATGATACGATGTAAAGGAGAATGGGAACGTTTAAAGAAGAAGCAGGCCTGCTTCTTCTTTTCCCTTTAATACAGGAGAACTGTCGCAGGGGAGGAAAACCAATGATACGTATCGGTGATACCATCCATCTGGAACTGGAAGAGGAAAACACTTCTTCGGAGCGGGGTGAGTTGGAAGTCAAAACATATTGGTGCAAGCTGATTGATTACGACAACGACAACAACCTTTTTGTTGTCGATCCACCTGTCAATGCAGACACCGGACGCACCGGTTTTTTTATGGAAGGAGTGGAGCTTGGCGCCTGGTTTGTCGGAAAAGATGAGGCGGTGCACACATTTGAAACAGAAGTGAAGGGCAGAAAAGGAACACAGGTAAGATCCATTCTGCTGACCGATCCCGGCAAAGACCGGTATATCCGGGTTCAGCGCAGAAATCACGTAAGGATCGATACCGCTCTTGATGCTGCGCTGTATCCGCATAAAACAGAGGCTTCCTCATTCGTTACGTCCACGATCGATATCAGCGGAGGAGGGATGGCTGTTTTTGTCCCATCCGGCCACAACCTCAAACAGGGTGATGCAGTCAACGCATGGATTGTGCTTCATGCGTTGGAAGGGGGTATTCATTACCTCTATCTCTCCTGTACGATTGTGCGGATAATGGAAGTGAAGGGCACGGCGAAAGAAAAATGTTCTCTCCGATTTGATCATATCAGTGATGGAGACAGACAGCTGGTTATCAAATACTGTTTTGAACAGCAGCTTCAGGTACGAAAACACATAAACAGCCGGAATCATTAGATTTGTTCAACGTTATGTGATATGATAATCTAAGAATGTTACCTCCATCAATGGAATAATCCATTGTTCACAGCAAAGAAGTACATATTGTAACATCGAGGTGCTCTATGAACAAAATCAATATCGCAATTGATGGTCCCGCAGGGGCCGGAAAAAGTACAGTGGCCAGAACCGCAGCTTCTCAATTACAATATGTTTACATCGACACCGGTGCGATGTACCGGGCATTAACCTGGAATGCTATTCATCATAACGTGGATATACAGGATGAAGCAGAGATTTCCATGTTATTAAAAAAAACAGATATCGAACTGCTTCCATCACTGGAGGGTAACCGGGTGTTCGTAGACGGAGAAGAAGTAACCTCCGCTATCCGCTCCAATGATGTAACAGCCGCCGTTTCGGATGTTTCAGCCCATGAAGAAGTGCGCAGGCAGATGGTAAAAAAACAGCAGGAACTGGCACAGGACGGGGGAGCCGTCCTGGATGGACGCGATATCGGAACCGCCGTTCTTCCTGATGCGGAGTTGAAAGTGTTTCTATCCGCCTCGGTCGAAGAGCGGGCAAAACGGCGGCATCTTGAAAATGTGGGGAAGGGGATATCTTCTGACCTGCAGATGATGATGAAAGACATTCAGGTCCGGGATGGAAAAGACACAGAAAGAGACATATCTCCACTGGTTCAGGCCGGTGACGCAGTACACGTTGACACCACAGATTTAACCGCTGAAGAGGCGGCCGCTGAAATATGTGTGCTGGCCAGGGAAAGGATTCATCAGACATGAGCCTTTACGGTATCGGAAAAGCGTTAAGCCGTATGTATTTTTCTCTTTCTATGAGAGTCCGCGTAATAGGCCGGGAAAACATTCCGGAAACAGGACCTGTGCTGTTGTGCTCGAATCACATCAGCAATCTTGATCCTGTACTGGTCGGGTCGCATATGAAACGCTCCCTGAACTTTATGGCGAAGGAAGAACTGTTTGAAAATAAAACAGCAGGTGCTTTGTTGAAGAGGCTTGGAGCATTTCCGGTGAAGCGGGGAAGCAGTGACCGCCGGGCGCTTAAAAAAGGGCTCGGACTTCTTGATGATGGACACGTTTTGTGTCTGTTTCCTGAGGGTACAAGGAGTAAGACGGGGGAGATAAAAAGCGGGCTTGCAGGCTCGGGCTTCTTTGCCCTGCGCTCAAAAGCTTCTATCGTACCTGTTGTCGTCATTGGCTCGTATAAACTATTCGGCCGTATGACGGTCATTTACGGACCGCCGGTGGATATGGATTCTATGCGCGCGCGAAAAGCAGACGCTGCGGAGGCCACAGAAATGATCATGGAGCATATCCGTGGTCTGAAAAAAGAACATATGGAACAAAGCAGGTAAACATCCTGCAGCAGCACAGGAACAAATTCTTTCTCCGAAAGAATTTAAAAAATATTTAGTTTGAAGTTCCCTGAGGACAGTGAAGGAGGCAGAAGTCAATGGTTGACGAAATGAATAACGAAATGGCCGGTATGAATGAACTGCATGTTGGTGATATTGTGAACGCGAAGATCACCAAGGTGGAAGAAAAACAGGCTTATGCGGACGCGGGTTACAAAGTGGATGCCGTCATTCCGATAAGTGAATTGTCCAGTCTGCACGTAGAAAAAGTAGACGACATTCTTCAGGAAGATGATGAACTGGAATGCAAGGTGACAAAAGTCGAAGATGACGAACTGGTTCTTTCCCGCCGGGCGGCGCTCGCCGATAAAGCATGGGGAGAACTCCAGGAAAAGTTCAATAATGGTGACATTCTCGAAGCTGAAGTAGCGGAAGTGGTTAAAGGAGGTCTTGTTGTTGATCTCGGTGTCCGCGGCTTTATCCCTGCTTCTCTTGTGGAGCGTCATTTCGTGGAAGACTTCACTGATTACAAAGGGAGAACCCTGCGTTTGAAAATCGCCGAAATCGATCCGGAAGACAACAAACTCATTCTTTCACAGCGCGCCGTGCTGGATGAGGAAGCTGATCAACAGAAAAAAGAACTGCTGGAAAATCTTCAGGTTGGGGATGTTGTCAAAGGAACCGTACAGCGTCTCACTGATTTTGGCGCGTTTGTAGATATCGGCGGCGTAGATGGTCTTGTCCATATTTCCCAGATGGCTCATCACAGAGTGGAATCACCGGGTGAAATCGTCAATGAAGGTGATGAAATCGATGTCAAGATCCTTGCAGTGGATTCGGAAAGTGAACGGGTTTCTCTCTCCATTAAAGAGACGCTTCCCGGACCTTGGACTACAATCGATGGACAGATGGAAGCCGGAGATATTGTGGAAGGACAGGTTAAACGTCTTGTTTCTTTCGGTGCATTTGTTGAAGTCTCTCCGGGAGTAGAAGGACTTGTTCACATATCCCAAATCGCCAACCGTCATATCGGTACACCGAGCGAGGTTCTGGAAGAAGGTCAGGCGGTTAATGTGAAAGTACTGGATATCAATCCGGCTGAACAGCGTATTTCCCTCAGTATCCGGGAACTTGAAAGAGAAGATACCCCCAATCAAAAAGTCCAGGAGGAGTATGAAGCGCCGGAAGAAGATCATTCCGGATTTTCGCTGGGAGATATGATTGGGGATAAACTTAAAAAGTATAAAGAATAGGAGACGGGTAACGTGACAAGGTCTGAACGAAAAAGGGATCACATTCAATACGCTTTATCTACAGGGATGCCTTCCTGGAACAGTCTGGATGATATCCGTTTCGTTCATAACAGCTTACCTGAAACTTCTGTTTCGGAAATCGATGTATCTGTAATAAACGGCGGACTTGCTTTAAGTTCGCCGTTTATTATTAATGCGATGACCGGAGGCGGAGGAACGGAGACGGAACATATTAACCGTTCTCTCGCCCGGGCTGCGGCTGAAACAGGTGCAGCTATGGCTGTGGGGTCCCAGATGGGAGCTGTCAAAGATGAACGGGAATGGTACACATTTGAAACAGTGCGTGCCAATCATCCAAACGGCCGTGTTTTTGCCAACCTTGGCAGTGAATTGACACCGGATCAGGCGGTGAAAGCTGTGGAAATGCTGAAAGCCGATGCCCTTCAAATTCATTTGAATGTTATTCAGGAGCTGGTAATGCCGGAAGGGGACCGGGATTTCAGAGGTGCAATTGATCGCATAAAGAAAACAGTTCAGGCAGTGGATGTTCCTGTCATTGTAAAAGAAACGGGATTTGGAATGAGCGCGGAGAACGTAAAAGCATTGGAACGTATCGGTGTTTCCGTTGTCGATATAGGCGGCCACGGCGGGACTAACTTCTCCCGGATTGAAAATCAGCGGCGTGAGCGGCATCTGTCTTTCTTTGATGAATGGGGTATTCCTACAGCAGCATCTATTGCAGAAGCTGCATCTTTAAAAAGCACTCTTTCTTTGACGGCCTCAGGCGGCATTCGTAACGGGGTGGAAGCAGCCAAAGCCATTGCGCTCGGTGCAGATGCTGCTGCTCTGGCAGGAAGCGTTCTCGCTGCATTGAAAAACGGCGGCCGGGAAGAGGCAGCATCATTTCTGCATCAATGTATGGATGAGTTGAAAATGGTTATGACAGCCTCAGGAGCCTCCACGATTTCCGAACTGAAAACCGTACCGGTTGTTATAGAAGGAAAGACGAAAGAATGGCTTAACGAAAGAGGAATTGACACAAAAGCCTACAGTCAGCGTCATGCGGACCGGTAGCAGGACGCCGCTGTTTGAAAAACGTCTGATATGGTTATGCTGATGAAAAAAAGGAAAAAAAATGAATAGTATTTTATGCCTCATCATCTTATGGCACATATGGATGATCCAGACGTTTTTTGCTTCGAAAAATACATACAGAACCTTGTCGGCTGCTTGTGTTCTTATGATCATTATTCTGTTCCCTGTGGAGTGGCAGGCAGCTTCTATCGTCATTCATCCAGCCTTCCTGCTTTTGTATGCGGGGGGGATGCTTCTATTTCCCGCTATGCCTTCCGGTAGAAAAAGAAAAACTCTTTATTTATCCGGGGCTTTCGCTTTTTTGTTTGCTGCGGCAAGACTGGCGGAATGGTATGAACCTGTAGTGTTTCTTTTTGGACACGCTGTCACTTACCTTTCTTTTTTTTCTATTCTTTTTCTCATTTTCGGAAAGTCTCTGTATGAGCGTGTGTCCATGGCTGTAACGGCCTGCTCGTCCGGAGAAATACTCTGCCGGATTTACCTCAGCCGGTTAACGGACAATATGGTACTTGGAGACCTGCAGCTCTTAAAAATCATTCTTTTACTGCTTTTATTGCTTCATATTTATGATGCAGCGGCAAAAGGGATGAAGGTATTTGTGCGAAAGGAGACTGGCTCGTTACCGGGTTTGCCCCGTTAAGCCTGCATCTGCTACAATAAAAAAGCTGTTTATCCCGTTTTGACAGACTGGGACTCTGCAGAAGTCCCGGGTTCGGTATGTCTCCATCAGAGAGTGGGAACAAAAGAGCATTTATATTATGTAAGTGAACAAGAAAGGAAAGAGCACAATGTCCAAACCTGTAGTTGCAATCGTCGGTAGACCGAATGTCGGCAAATCCACCATTTTTAACCGAATGGCAGGGGAAAGACTGGCGATTGTGGAAGATGTTCCCGGTGTTACCAGGGATAGAGTTTACAGCAAAGCAGAATGGGTGAACCAGGAATTTAATATTATTGATACAGGCGGAATTGATGTCGGCGGAGGTTCGTTGTTTCAAGAGATGCGCCAGCAGGCCGAAATCGCAGTAGACGAGGCGGATGTTATTGTATTCCTCGTTAATGGCCGCGACGGCGTGACAGGTGCAGATGAAGAAGTTGCCTCTCTATTATTCCGGGCGGACAAACCGGTCGTTGTGGGTGTGAACAAGATTGATAACCTCGAAATGCAGATGAACATTTATGATTTCTATCGTCTCGGGTTCGGAGAAGTGTATCCTGTATCGGGTTCGCACGGACTGGGTCTTGGGGATATGCTGGATGCGGTTATTCACCATTTCCCGGCAGACGAAGATGATGACTACGAAGAAGACACGATCAGAATGGCGGTTATAGGCCGTCCGAATGTGGGGAAATCGTCGCTCGTTAACGCTGTGCTCGGAGAAGAACGGGTCATTGTCAGCGACATGCCGGGAACGACAAGAGATGCTGTCGATACAGTGTTTGAAAGAGACGGTCAGGAATATGCTCTTATTGACACGGCAGGTATGCGCAAACGCGGCAAAGTGTATGAAAATACCGAAAAATACAGTGTAATGAGAGCCTTGCGCGCCATTGAGCGTTCTGATGTTGTTTTGATGGTCATCGATGGCGAGGAAGGTATCCTCGAACAGGACAAGAAAATAGCCGGATATGCTGAAGATGCCGGAAGAGCCATTGTTATGGTCGTAAACAAGTGGGATGCCGTGGAAAAAGATGATAAAACGATGTCGCGCTTCACCGATGATATCCGCGATGGGTTTCAGTTTCTGCCGTATGCCCCGATTCTTTTTCTCTCGGCCGTGACGAAGCAGCGTATGCAGCACCTTCTCCCAATGGTGAAAGAAGTGGCGGACAATCATAACCTGAGGGTGCCGACGAATGTTCTCAATGACGTCATTGTAGATGCTGTCATTATGAACCCGACGCCTACAGATGGCCTCAGACGTCTGCGCATTAATTATGCGACCCAGGTTGCGGTCGGACCGCCGACTATTGTTTTATTTGTAAATGATCCTGATCTGCTTCATTTTTCCTACCATCGTTATCTGGAAAATAGACTTCGCGAAGCTTTTCACTTTGAAGGCACTCCGATCAAGATCTTCGCGAGAAAGAAAAGTGAATAACCGGTATTATTTCTCATTCAAAGGAGAATTCCAGTGGAACTTATATTTTCAATCGGGCTCGCTTATCTTCTGGGCTCCATCAGTTTCAGCTATGTTATTGCCTGGAACATAAAAAAAATAGATATCCGCCATCACGGCAGCGGTAATGCAGGAGCCACAAATATACTGAGAGTGCTTGGCAAGGGTCCCGCCATTTTGGTACTTTCCCTTGATGTGTTAAAAGGGGTGGCTGCGGTCTGGATAGCAAGACTGTTTGAGATTACAGATATTTTTCCTGTTTTCACAGCGTTCGGTGAAGTGGAGGGGATGGCTTCAGCTCTTGCCGGAGCAGCTGCGATCGCCGGTCATAACTGGCCTGTTTATTACGGATTTAAAGGCGGGAAAGGTGTAGCGACAACCATTGGTGTGGTGGCAAGTCTCGTCTTTTTTCCGGCGGTCTATGTCGGGATAGCTGCGATACTGTCGATTGTTTTTACACGCTACGTGTCTCTCGGATCGCTTATTTTTGCATTGGCTACTCCTGTCGTTATTGCTCTGACTAATTTCCATTACGATCATCCGCCTCCCTATTTTTATTTAACGGCAGTCATTGGCGTACTTGCCATATGGAAACACCGCAGCAATATTAAACGGTTGGTACAAGGGAATGAACATAAAATAGGCAGTAAAGTATCCTGATAAGAAAGGCGGGACAGTATGGCGGATAAGGTCGCAGTTATTGGAGCGGGCAGCTGGGGTACAGCTTTGGCATCCGTTCTGGCAGGTAACGGACAGGACGTGCGGTTATGGACAAGAAGAGAAGATCATGCGGAAGAAATCAATCATTATCACACCAATCATAATTACCTTCCCGGCTTTCAAATTTCTGAAGCTGTTCAGGCTTTCACCGATTTAGGCAGCTGCACCCGCGACGCAGATTACATTCTGCTCGTTGTACCGGCAAAAGCCGTACGGGACATGATGAAAGAGCTTCGTCCGTTTATGTCGGAGGAGACTGTATTGATTCATGCTTCCAAAGGAATTGAACCCGGCACATCCAAACGTATTTCTGAAGTGATCGAAGAAGAACAGGCCGACGCTGCCGCGGGCAGTATTGTTGTGTTGTCCGGACCGAGTCACGCGGAGGAAGTGTGCGCAGAGCAGCCGACGACAGTCACCGTTTCTTCCAATGATACACTTGCTGCAGAAAAAGTTCAGGGATTATTCATGAACCACTATTTCCGCGTGTATACGAACCGGGATATCATCGGAGTCGAAATTGGAGGCGCATTAAAAAATATCATTGCTCTTGGAATCGGAATGACCGACGGGCTTGGTTTTGGGGATAACGCCAAAGCCGCCTTTATGACGCGGGGGCTCGCTGAAATTTCACGTCTGGGTGTCACATTGGGGGCGAGCCCGCTGACGTTTAACGGTCTCTCCGGTCTAGGCGACTTGATTGTAACCTGTTTCAGCCGCCACAGCCGGAACCGCCGTGCTGGTGAAAAAATAGGAAACGGCGCACCGCTGAATGACGTCCTCGAAGAAATGGGTATGGTGGTGGAAGGAGTCAGGACGACTAAGGCTGTTTATGAACTTGCTAAGGTTCAGAGTGTGGAGATGCCGATCACAGAAGCTCTGTATGAGGTTTTGTTTGAAGAAGTAAAACCTGAAGAAGCCGTCCGTCAGTTGATGGCGAGAGAGCGCAAACACGAAGAAGAAAACATGTCCCTGCTGCTTGATCCTGATTTTCAGGAAAAATGGAACGCTTCAAGGAACAATCCCGGGACAGACAGACAATAAGAAAGCACGCCTTTCTCCGGCCCCGCATAGAATGGGGTGAATCGTGAGAAAGGGAGGCTGCTGTATGAAGCACAGTGATTCAATGTTTGAAAATATCGAAAAAAATACCAATGTGAAACAGGAAGATATCATGAAATTAGTCCAATCACTGCAGGGAGCTGATTTCCAGGATGAGAAAACGGTACGCAGAGTAATCCGGGATGTCGGTGCTCTTGCCGGTAAACCCGTTTCCGCCCGGAAAGAAGATGAGTTGACGAAGGCTGTCATGAATCGTGATATCCCTCTCGATCTGGCTTCTTTAAGTAAATGGTTTCAGTCCAGTCGATGAAAGCAGAAATTTTCTTTCCGTTTCAGAGGCGAATGCTCATTCCAACAGATCCGTTCATGAATACAGTAAACAGAGTAGAAGGAAGGCTGTGCTGAAAAAAGGAAAGAATATAGCCGGAAACCAGCCGTACTCCGCCCCGGTACCGGCTGGTTTTTCATGATTTTGTCACTGCCTTCTTCGGTTCATCCGACAGAACAGGGGGTTAATGTGTTATAATGTGATGTTGAAAAAGGGGGATAAAGCGATGACGCCCTTACAAAATATGTGGTTCGCTTTTTTCGGGATTTTTTTGATGTTTGCTTCAGCAATGCTGTCTCTCTTATCCCATAAACTATCAGGATTCTGGCGTTTTCTTGTTCTGTCTGTTTCCTTTATCTTTCTGGTAACAGCTGGATTAATTGTACTTATTATTGTGATAAGAGGGCCGCTTGCGGACTAAACACATAAAATGATGCTCCTCATCGGACGGCAGGAGGTGGACGCTGTTGAAACGATACATTTCCCTGCTTGGCGGCATGGCAGCTATGGTTATTCTATTATCGGGGTGCCTGTTTCCGCAGAATCAGCGCGCGGAAAATCAAACCCCATATGAATCACAGCTGCGCTCTGTCCAGCAGGCAGTTGAACAGTATCAAAAGGATACCGGTGTGCTGCCCATCCGCACCGTGGAAGCGGATACACCGGTCTATCAGAAATATCAGATTTCATTCAACGAATTAATACCACGTTATATGCAGCAGCCGCCAGGGAATTCTTTTGAAAACGGCGGCAGCTACCGGTATGTAATTATTACGCCTGAAGAAGACCCAACGGTAAAAGTTATTGATTTAAGCATTATGGATGAAGTGCAGAAGCTGGCACGTGCGGTCAACAGCTATATTGACAGTAATGAGTACGCGCCGATTAAGGAATCGGCTGGTCCCGGTGTTTTTGAAATAGATAATGAGCGTCTTGGCTACAGTGGCAAAATGCAGGTGGACAGCCCCTACCATGACGATACGTCGCTCCCTATGCTGATCAATGCCCAGGGGGAAGTGCGGATTGATTATGCGATAGACTTAAATATTGCGCTCGAGGAGTATGAACACGATTTGCATCCCGGAGATGATATCAGGTCCATTCTGGCGCAGAACTCACCTATTGTTCCAGCTTATTCGGTACCATACACGCTTAATGAAAGCGGAGAACCGGTTTTTAAAGAAAGCAGCTGAATAGAAGCATATAAAAATGCCGGACGATTATTTACTGAATCGTCCGGCATTTTTATACCTGTTTATTGTAAGTTTCATGTTTTAAAGATCGGGCGTATTCTATGTTATTTACCGGCTTCGGATATAAACAGGGCATAAGTTATCCTGTGCATCATAGATATATATTGTCATACATGTAAGACCGGTATCGGAATTTAATTGAACAGGAGGGGATCCAGTGGAAAAAGTGGATATCTTCAAGGATATCGCAGAACGGACCGGAGGAGATATATATTTAGGAGTTGTCGGCGCCGTCCGTACCGGTAAATCCACGTTTATTAAAAAATTCATGGAGCTGGTTGTACTTCCCAATATGGGAAGTGAAGTCGATAAAACAAGGGCGACGGATGAACTGCCGCAAA
Organism: Salibacterium halotolerans; assembly: GCF_900115625.1. Classification (GTDB taxonomy): domain Bacteria; phylum Bacillota; class Bacilli; order Bacillales; family Marinococcaceae; genus Salibacterium; species Salibacterium halotolerans. The sequence goes on from NZ_FOXD01000005.1 coordinate 24,807, forward strand.
GTGCAGCTGGTCGTACCATTATGACCACAGAGCCGAAGTTTGTACCGAACAACGCGGTTTCGCTGGAGGTAGAAGAAGGACTGGAAGTAAATGTGCGGCTGGTAGACTGCGTCGGGTATACCGTCGAGGGAGCGAAGGGGTACGAGGATGAAAACGGCCCCCGTATGATTAACACTCCCTGGTACGAAGACCCTATTCCATTTCAGGAGGCCGCTGAGATTGGTACGCGAAAAGTCATTCAGGAGCATTCGACCCTTGGAGTGGTTATTACTACAGATGGAACGATTGGAGACATTCCCCGCGGTGATTACGTGGAAGCCGAAGACAGAGTAATGGAAGAACTGAACGAAGTAGGAAAACCTTATATTATGGTGATTAATTCCGTGCAGCCGCATCATCCGGAAACAGAAGCACTCCGGCAGGAGCTGATGGCAGAACATGATGTTCCGGTACTGGCTCTAAGCATAGAAAGTATGACAGAGCACGATATTCACCACGTATTAAGAGAAGTGCTTTTTGAATTTCCGGTTCATGAAGTGAACGTCAATCTGCCGAGCTGGGTGATGGTCCTCCGGGACAATCACTGGCTTCGTGAGGAATATGAACAATCCGTCCGCAACACGGTAAAAGACATCAAGCGGCTTCGGGATGTAGATAGAGTGGTGCAGCAGTTCGCCGGGAACTTTGAATTTATAGAAGAAGCCGGATTAGCAGGTATTGAGATGGGCCGCGGGGTTGCTGAAATTGATCTGTATGCGCCGGAACATTTATACGATCAGATATTAAAGGAAGTCGTCGGGGTGGAAATCAGGGGAAAGGATCACCTGCTCCATTTAATGCAGGACTTTTCCCACGCCAAGCATGAATATGATCAAGTCAGTGAAGCTTTGAAAATGGTAAAACAGACAGGTTACGGTATCGCAGCTCCAGCGTTAACCGATATGAGCCTGGATGAACCGGAAATAATTAAACAGGGATCACGTTTTGGTGTGAGACTGAAAGCAGTGGCACCGTCCATTCACATGATCAAGGTGGATGTTGAATCTGAATTCGCTCCGATTATCGGAACCGAAAAGCAGAGTGAAGAACTCGTTCGTTATTTAATGCAGGACTTTGAAGAAAATCCATTGTCGATATGGAATTCCGATATTTTCGGGCGTTCCCTCAACTCCATTGTCCGCGAAGGGATACAGGCCAAATTGTCCCTGATGCCGGAAAACGCAAGATACAAACTGAAAGAAACATTGGAGCGTATCATCAATGAGGGCTCCGGAGGATTGATTGCGATCATACTGTAGACGATGGTTGAAGAAATCCGCGTAAAGAAGCACTCCCGCTTATCTGCCTATGATAAGTGGGAGATTTTTTCTATGTCTCATGATTTCTTTCATTAAAGTTTACATAATAATGTTATTGTAAAGGTAAATCCTGATTCTTTGCTTTCCAGCCCCCCTTATGCTAAAATTTTTCAAAGGTCATATTAAGTGTAGACAGGGGGAAAAGCTAGTGTCTGACGTTAATCACGATAAAATAGAACAGGCTGTTTATTCCATTCTTGAGGCTGTTGGAGAAGATCCTGACCGCGATGGTCTGCGTGATACCCCGAAAAGAGTCGCTAGAATGTATGAAGAAGTATTTCAGGGACTTTCGCAGGATCCGTCTGAACATCTTCATACCGTATTCGGCGAAGAACATGAAGAACTCGTTCTTGTAAGAGACATTCCCTTTTATTCGATGTGTGAACATCACCTTGTGCCGTTTTACGGGAAAGCGCACGTAGGCTACATACCAAAAGAAGGACAAGTTACCGGATTGAGCAAACTGGCAAGAACAGTGGAAACAGTAGCGAAAAGGCCGCAGCTTCAGGAGAGGATTACATCAACTGTTGCCGATAGTATATTACAAACACTGACGCCCCATGGTGTCATCGTCGTAGTGGAAGCTGAGCATATGTGTATGACGATGCGTGGTATCCAAAAACCGGGAACGGAAACAGTAACCTCAGCGGTACGGGGTTCCTTTGAACAAGATGAAGCATCGAGAGCGGAAGTACTGACGCTTATTAACCGTTCGTAATAAAGGAGGCTGAGAAATGTCGTCTGATGATTTTTGTGTCATTAAAGCGGAAGAAGATGGAGTGCATGTCATTGGTTTGACCCGGGGGACTGACACCAGGTTCCATCATTCGGAGAAGCTGGACCGTGGAGAAGTGATGATCGCTCAGTTCACAGAACATACTTCTGCGGTGAAAGTAAGAGGAAAAGCTGTGATCCAGACGAGTCACGGGGAATTGAGAACAGAAGAATAGCACGGAGGAAATTTTTAATAGAACGGGGGCCCTCCCATTATGAAAGAGCTGTATGAAAATGCAGAAGTGCAGAAAATAGAACAAGAATTCAGGCAGCTGACCAGCCATCCATATTTAAACGAATATATTGAGGAAGCCGGTATTGAATACGATTATATATTATTCATGATGGAGCTGCTCTCGGATTCCTCTCTTTCTGCCGATACAGAGAGAGAACAGATATTATCGGCTCTTTTAGTGCAGGCAGCCTTTGTTACGCATGAAAAGGTGGAGACCGGCGGGAAGGACGCATTTCATGATAAAAAGCCGAGGCAGTTGACCGTTCTGGCGGGGGATTTTTTCAGCAGCCTTTACCACAGTATGCTCGATAGAGAGGTTCATGCTTCTGTAATACCGGTGTTCAGTGAAGCGATACAAAAGATTAATGAAGAGAAAATGAGTCTTCATTTCCGTGAAAATGAGAGCGAAGATGTACTGCTTTCCCGGCTCGCTTTAGTCGAAGGATGTTTTTTAAAGAAAATCGGATCGTTCTACAAAAAGCCGGAGACTGGTTCGCTGGCCGAAACTTTTTTTCTGTTAAAACGGCTCGTTCATGAACGAAAACCGCAGGAAAACTGTTATCTTTCTGCTCCTGCCGGATCCATCCACGCGTTTTTGGAAGGTGGAAGCAGGGAATGGTCCGGAGCGTGGCCGACGGATAATATTGAACAGTGGCTGACCTTTCATATAAAAAGACTCCAAAAAGAGCTGCACCAAAAACTACATACAACAACCTCCGTTGGGAACAAGCTGCTCTATAATGTACTGAAAACATGGTCCCATGATTTTATAAAAGCTGAGATGAAGTAACGGGGGCGTGGATAATATGAATCGAACAAAAGAAGAACGGGTGCATGAAGTATTTGAAAACATACACCGCAATTATGACTTGATGAACTCGGTGATCAGCTTTCGTCTTCATAAGTCGTGGAGACAAAAGACGATGAAGGCACTGGATGTGGAAAAAGGAGCGGATGTACTGGATCTTTGCTGCGGCACGGCGGAATGGACGATTGATCTTGCCGAAGCCGCCGGACGTTCCGGAAGCGTGAAAGGTGTCGATTTCAGCGGCAGTATGCTTCGAACCGGTCAGGAAAAAGTGAATCAGAGAGGGCTTCCCCAGGTCGAACTCCTTCAGGCGAATGTGATGGATCTGCCGTTTCCGGACGAATCATTTGATTATGTTACGATTGGTTTCGGACTGCGAAACGCTGCTGATTATCCCACGGTGCTTCGTGAAATGCACAGAGTTCTCAAAAAGGGAGGCCGGGCGGTTTGTCTCGAAACATCGATGCCGGAAAACAGTTGTTTCAAACGGCTTTATTCCATATATTTCAGACACATGATGCCTTATCTCGGAAAACTGTTCGCCGGAAATTATGAGGAATATTCCTGGCTTCAGGAATCAACTGCCGCCTTTCCAAACAAAAACCTCCTTACGCTCATGTTCGCAGAAGCCGGCTTCCGGGAAGTGGACGTGACATCATTTGCGATGGGATCGGCCGCTGCACACTCTGCCTTGAAGAGCAGCTGAAGTATTGGAAAGGAAGTACATAAATGAAAAAAATAAAAATTATACTTGAAATGATAAAATTCGAACATACGGTGTTTGCCCTTCCGTTTGCCTTTCTCGGCGCAGTACTTGGAAATTTAATGATGGAAGGAACGTGGCCGTCGGTCATGGAATGGGTATGGATCACTCTTGCGATGTTTGGGGCGAGAAGTGCTGCAATGACAATGAACCGCATCATTGATGCCCGTATAGATAAAGAGAATCCCCGTACGGCCGGGCGCGCCATACCCGCAGGACTGATATCCATGAAACAGAGTATACTGTTTACCGTCGTTTCGCTGCTTGTGTTGTTAACGGCGGCGTTTCAGCTGAACATGCTCTCGGTGTACCTTCTTCCGGTGGCTGTGTTTTTTTTGACGCTTTACTCCTATACAAAACGTTTTACCTGGCTCTGCCATGTTTTTCTCGGTGCAACGATTGCCATTGCACCGCTTGGGGGCTGGGTCGGTGCAACCGGGACACTTCGCCCGGAAGCTTTTCTGCTTTTTCTTGCAGTAGCATTCTGGATTGCAGGATTTGATGTCATTTACGCTACACAGGATAAAGAACATGACGAGCAGGAGGGGATTTATTCGATTCCTTCCCGGTTTGGCATTCCGAAAGCTTTAATGATGGCGAGACTTTTTCACTTCATCAGCTTTATTGCACTCTTGTCCCTGCATTTTCTTTCGCCGCTTTCCTGGGTGTATCTGGCAGGGGTGCTGATCGCCGGGCTGGTGATGACGTATGAGCATTCCATTGTGAAACCCAATGACTTGTCCAAAGTCGGCGTCGCTTTTTTTCCAATGAACGGTGTCATCAGTTTTGTTATGCTGTTTTTCACGATTGGGGATATGCTGATATGACTGTAAAAACATTCACAGTAGCCATTACCGGGGCCAGCGGAGCGGTATACGGCATTCGTGTGACAGAAGAGCTGCTCAGGCAGGGGCACCACATTCACTTTTTAGTCAGCGAAGCGGGGTGGCAGGTATTCCGCGAAGAGCTTCTGCTTGATACATCAAACAGAGATGAGTGCGTGCGGCAGTTGTTTGCCGATTACCAAAAAAATCAATGGACCATGCACGAACTCCAGGATTTCAAGGCTCCGATTGCGAGTGGCTCTCATCATACCGATGGAATGGTTGTTTCACCATGTTCTATGGGAACATTGTCTAAAATCGCCAACGGCATTTCCGGAAATTTAATTGAAAGAGCGGCGGATGTCCAGCTGAAAGAAAAGCGCCCGCTCCTTCTTGTGCCGCGGGAAACTCCGCTGCATGGTATTCATCTTGAGAATCTTAGCAGAGCGGAGAGAAATGGAGCTCTTATTGTACCGGCCATGCCGGGCTTTTACCATCTTCCCGAAACAAAAGAGGACTTGATCAATTTTGTCGCCGGCAAGATTCTGGACAGTCTCGGAGTGGATCACGCTTTATTTACGAGATGGGGGCAGAAAAAGTGAGCATTAGAATCGGCGAAATTTCCTATACCAATATAATACCCGCTTTTCATTTTCTGAATAAACGGAAACTGGAAAGCCAGGGATGCCTGTTTTATCCCAAGGTACCGGCACAGCTGAATGAAGGCATAAAAGAAGGGTCCATTGATGCGGCAGGCATTTCTTCGTTTGCCTACGGGGAAAATGCCGGGAATCTGGAACTCCTTCCGGATTTGTCAGTATCTTCCTACGGAAAAGTAGGGTCCATTCTCTTCTTTTCGAAAAAGAGAATGGAAGAGCTTGAAGGCAGTTCCATTGCTTTGACTTCATCAAGCGCGACATCCGTTCATTTATTAAAAGTAATTCTTGCGGAATTTTATGGTCTTAAAAGAATTGATTATCAAACGATGCAGCCTGATTCAGAAACAATGAAAGCAGAACATGATGCCTTTTTATTGATAGGGGATGATGCCATCCGTGAATCATGGAATCCGGATCCGTCGCTCTATTGTTATGATCTTGGTGAACTGTGGTATAAACATACCGGACTGCCGATGACATACGCCGTCTTTGCAGTGAGAAACGAAGCTTCCGAAAATGAACCGGATATCATCAAAAGTTTGTTTAAAGCTTTTCACTACAGCAAAGCATTGTCGCTATACAGCTGTTTTGAACAGATGATACGGGATGTGCAGATTGAACACGGCGGAAGCCCCGATTTCTGGGATAATTATTTCCGCGGTCTGCATTATGATTTTCGGGAACGGGAAAAACAAGGATTGCTTTATTATTTCAAACTTTTATACAAATACGATTTTTTCAAGACCCCCGTAAACCACATTCAGCTGTGGACAGCCGGAAACGAGGTGCAATACTTATTTTGAAGGTGAATATCATGAAGTTGGCCGACCTGTACATGTTTCTCAAACCGGATATCAAAAAAATAGAATCAGAGCTTGAACGTGCCGTGGAAGCTGATCATCCGGTGCTTCGGGAGGCGTCTTTGCACCTGCTTCATTCAGGAGGCAAACGGATCCGGCCGGTGTTTGTGCTGCTAAGTGCTAAATTTGGACATTACGAGATCGACCGCGTCAAATATATTGCTGCAGCTCTTGAGCTGATCCACATGGCGTCCCTGGTTCATGATGATGTCATTGACGATGCCGATCTGCGCCGCGGCAGTAAAACGATTAAGGCGAGATGGGACAACCGTGTCGCGATGTATACAGGGGACTATATTTTTGCGAAGGCGATTGAGAAAGCTTCGTTTTTTGAAAATGAAACGATTCACCGGGTAATCTCCAATGCAATGATGGAGATGTGCCTGGGTGAAATAGAACAGATACGTGATCAATATAACTGGGATCAGAATTTCAAAACCTACTTGCGGCGTATTAAGCGCAAGACTGCGCTTTTGATCGCTGTCAGCTGCCAGCTCGGCGCTATCAGTGCAGGTGCCTCGCGTAAAGATCAAAACCGCCTTTATTATTATGGTTATAATGTTGGTATGTCCTACCAGATAATTGATGATATTCTGGATTTTACGGGAACGGAAAAAGAATTGGGCAAACCGGCCGGCGGCGATCTGAAGCAGGGAAACGTTACCCTGCCGGCATTGTATGCGATGCATCATGATCCATTCTGCCGGGAAGAAATCAACCGGATTATCGGAGCAAATGGAGACGAGCCGGGCGATATTTCTCCCCTTCTCGATATGATCAACCGCTCCGGCGGGATAGAGTATTCTAAAACGTTGAGCAGGCAGTACTTGGAGAAGGCTTTTCGTTCCCTGGATGAACTTGAGGATATTTCAGCCAAAAAATCGCTTCTGGATATCGCATCCTACATCGGGAGCCGCAGCAGCTGATCCCCTTATGTAACGGAAGTTGCTAACGCTTTCAGAGTTTGGTATAATCATACCGGTTAAGCGAACGATTACATAGGAAAGAGGGATGAAGATGGAACAGTCGTTTATCATGGTGAAACCCGACGGCGTACAGCGCAACCTTGTCGGAGATATCGTGCAGCGTTTTGAAAACAAGGGTTACACGCTGGCAGCAGCCAAGTTAATGTCCATCCCGCGGGAAACGGCGGAAAAGCATTACGCGGAATTAAAGGATAAGCCGTTTTTCAACAGTCTGATTTCGTTTATTACATCGGGGCCTGTGTTTGCGATGATTTGGGAAGGAGAAAATGTGATTACCGAAGCCCGTAAAATGATGGGGACAACAAATCCGCTTGAGGCTGCCCCCGGTACCATCCGCGGAGACTATGCCGTTCAGGTCGGCATGAATGTTATTCATGGATCCGATTCCCCTGAAAGTGCAGAACGTGAAATGAACCTGTTTTTCAGCAAAGACGAGATTCAGTCTTACGAAAAAAATATAACCGACTGGGTGTAAATCCCTCCGTAAGAACACCTTTCCGAATGGAAGGGTGTTTTTTAAAATCCGGTGTAAGGCTGTTATAAGCGTACTGTTCACCTGCTGTATGTCATGATACAATATCAGCAAGATTCAGAAAGTGAAAGAGGGCACACACATGAGTGAAAAAGGTGAAGCTGCAGGAGTTCGTTTCGGGTCAGAGTCCGATTACGTTCGTTTCAAAGAAAACGTGAAAAAAAAGACGGGAATTGATTTATCGCTGTATAAAGAAGCTCAGATGAAACGGCGTCTGACTTCGTTTTATGAGAAACGCGGATATCAGAGTTTCGAGGATTTTTTCAGCAGAGGAATAAGTAAAGATGAATCTGTACTGGAAAAGTTTCTGGAACGGATGACGATAAACGTATCTGAATTTTACCGGAATTCCAAGCGCTGGGATGTGCTGAATAAAGTCATTCTGCCCCGGCTGCTGCAGCAGTCCTCGCGTTTGAAAATATGGTCGGCCGCCTGTTCGACAGGAGAAGAACCGTATACGATGTCAATTATGCTGAAAGAAAACAGCTCGGTCCGGAATTACAGCATTACAGCCACTGACATAGACGATGTTATTTTAAAACGGGCAAAAGCAGGGTTGTACACGGAAAGGGCGCTGAAAGAACTTTCCACGCCCATCGTTAACCGGTATTTTCATAAAGAGGATACAGGCTTTCGTATCATAGAGGATTTAAAGCAGAACGTAACGTTCCAAAAACACAATCTGCTCGCTGATACATATGAAAACGGCTATGACATTATTATATGCCGGAATGTTCTGATATATTTTACCGACGAAGCAAAAAGAGAAATCTACAGGAAATTTAATAAAGCACTGAAACCAGGCGGTATCCTTTTTGTAGGAAGTACAGAACAGATTTTTAATCCGGAACAGTTCGGATTCGAAACAGAAGATACGTTTTTCTACAAAAAAACATCGGACATATGACGAGTGCATATTTCCCGACACAAGCGCCGCTGAATATGTTATCATTTAATGCATAAAAGCACGAAAGAGAGATCATGGAAGAAGGAGTGGAATACCGCATGAGATATTTGACAGCTGGAGAATCACACGGTCCCCAGTTAACCACAATCGTAGAAGGTGTGCCGGCGGGACTGGAACTTGTGGAAGAAGATATTAATAAGGAACTGCGGCGCCGTCAGGGTGGTTACGGCCGGGGACGGCGCATGCAGATTGAAAAGGACAAGGTGCAGTTTATGAGCGGCGTCCGTCACGGCCGCACGACTGGAGCACCGATTACAATGGTAGTGGAAAACAACGACTACCAGTCTTGGACGGGTATTATGGGAACGGCTCCTTTATCGGAGGAAGAAGAGCAGAATGTAAAACGCCGGATCAGCCGCCCGAGGCCGGGACATGCCGACTTGAACGGTGCCATTAAATACGGACACCGCGACCTGCGCAATGTGCTTGAACGTTCCTCGGCCCGCGAAACAACGTCCCGTGTCTGTGCTGGAGCTCTTGCCAAAAAGATTCTGCACGCGCTTGGAATGGACGTCGGCGGCCAGGTGCTTGAAATCGGAGGCATTGAGGCGGAAAACGTAGAATACGAGAATCTCACGGATCTTAAGGAACGTTCGGAAGCTTCCCCGGTCCGCTGCCTGGACGAGGATGCTGAAGAAAAAATGAAACAGGCTATTGATGACGCAAAGGCAAATGGCGATTCCATCGGTGGTGTAGTACAGACCGTAATCAGTGGTGTGCCGGCAGGAATGGGGAGCCATGTTCAGTATGACAGAAAGCTTGATTCCAAGATTGCAGGTGCCGTCGTCAGCATTAACGCCTTTAAAGGTGTCGAAGTCGGTATCGGATTTGATGCAGCCGGTATGCCCGGCAGCAGAGTGCACGATGAGATAGCCTGGGACGCTGAAACCGGTTATTACCGAAAAACAAACCATCTCGGCGGATTTGAAGGCGGAATGACCAACGGCATGCCGGTGATTATACAGGGTGTTATGAAGCCGATTCCGACATTATACAAACCTCTTCAGAGTGTAGATATTGAAACGAAGGAACCATTCAACGCAAGCATTGAAAGGTCAGACAGCTGTGCTGTGCCGGCTGCTTCGGTCGTGATGGAGAATGTAATTTCATTTGAAGTGGCCGCGGCCGTACTGGATATGTTCGGATCCGACAGAATGGACGCCGTGAAGCAGACGGTCAATACGCATAAAGAATGGGCGAGGGATTTTTAGTGGAGAAGCTGATCGTTGATACGTCAAGCCGGGAATACCCGGTATATATAGGAGAGGGCCTGCTGCACCAGAGTGCAGACCTTCTGGCGCCTGTTTTGGAAGGGAAAACCAAAGCGCTGGTTATCAGTGATTCGAACACGGCTCCGCTTTATGCAGAAACGGTGCGTACCGCACTGGAACCGCTGCTCCCCGTTCATCTTCACACGCTGCCGGCAGGAGAGCAGTCGAAATCTCTGGAAGAATACGAGCAGGTAATGACAGCCTGTATCCATGCCGGGCTCGATCGCCACTCCGTCATCCTCGCTCTCGGAGGCGGAATGATTGGCGACCTGGCCGGGTTTGCCGCCGCTACATATATGCGAGGCATTTCATTTGTGCAGGTCCCTACCACTCTTCTTGCCCAGGACAGCAGTGTAGGAGGCAAGACGGGCATTAACCATCCTCTCGGTAAGAATCTCATCGGGGCTTTTCACCAGCCGGAAGCCGTACTGTACGATACAGACACACTTTCTTCTCTTCCTGACAAAGAGTGGCGTTCCGGATTTGCCGAAATGATAAAGCATGCTTTTATTAAAGACTCAAACCTGCTGAGCCGCCTGAGGACAGAGGTTCAAAGCACAGAGGATATGAAAAAAGAATCCCTGAAGCAGTTTCTGAGGCAGTCTATGACTGTCAAAGCCGATATTGTAAAAGAAGATGAACGCGAAACAGGAGTACGTGCCTTTCTTAATTACGGTCATACGCTCGGTCATGCAATGGAAAAAGCATCAGGGTATAACAATTTGACTCATGGCGAAGCTGTCGCAGCCGGAATGATTTTTGCCATGAAACTGAGCAATTATCTGCAGTATTCAAATTGGGATATAGCCTATGAAACGGCGTGGTTTACAGCACTCGGCTACCCGGTGGAAGCAGCGTCTGCTTTTGAACCGGCTGCACTCGTGGAGACGATGAAAAATGACAAAAAAGCGCGTGCCGGCGAATTGACGTTCGTACTGGCTTCGGCCCCCGAGAGACCATTTCTTGCAAAAGTGAAAGAGCGCGATATTCTTCATCTGCTGTTGGAAATGAAAAAGGGGGGAAGCTGAGATGATTAGAGGAGTACGCGGTGCAACGACGGTGAAAAAAAATACCGAAGAACAGATCGTAAGCAGTACAAAACGGCTTTTGGAAAAGATGATCCGCGAAAATGATATCTTCCCGGAACAGGTTTCCCACATATGGTTTACCGTAACCGATGATCTTGATGCCGCATTTCCGGCAAAAGCAACGAGATTAATAGAAGGATGGCAGTTTGTTCCTGTCATGTGTGCCCGGGAAATTCCGGTTCCGGAAAGTCTGCCGCTCTGTATACGCGTGATGCTGACAGCGGAAACAAAAGTGATGCAGGAAAATGTCAACCATGTATACTTAAATGACGCAGTAAGCCTGCGTCCGGATTTAGAGTTGACAAAACGAAAAGATTCCCGGTAATATAAAGGTAGTATAGAATAGCCAGAACATGAGAAGAGCAGAGTAGAGAGTGACGAGATGAGCAGAGAAGAGCGCAGCAGAGCATGGAATGGATACGTGTGCCTGAAACAGCGCTGTTTCGGGCTTTTTATATGGTGACACCCCCTTCCCCATCCTTTATACAGCGGCGGCGGTTCCCGCGTGAACCGCCGGATGCGCTTTTTTCTCCTGCCGGCTCTCTTCTTTTGCATACCTAAAAGAGGTGAGCACATGTCCGAGACAACTTTTTCAACGTTTTGTAAACAGGCGCAAAATTACAACATGATCCCTTATGTCCGCACATTTTTTACTGATACCCTGACTCCGATTGAAGTGTTTCAGACGTTTCAGAAAGAAGCTGTTTTTCTGCTGGAAAGTAAAGATGAAGCTTCGCCGTGGTCCCGATACTCTTTTATTGGTCTTTGTCCTCAATTCACGATTACGGAAAAAGGCGGAAATTATACATTCACCGATAAGAAAGGAAAACGGCTGAAGGAAAACACCTCTCTGCCGGTTCTCTTTGAGGAGGCCATCGATTATCTTGCCCCCGCCCCACCGGAAGTCGACATTCCCTTCCGGGGAGGGGCGGTCGGCGTCATTCCTTATGACAGTGTTGAAGATTTTGAACCAGACCTCAAGAAACGAGAAGACGTCCCGAAAGAAGATCAGGTTACCCTGCAGTTATGTGAAACGATTATAGCCATGGATCATGAAAACAGGGAATTAACATTCATTCATTATGACAAAGATGCAGAGCTTTCTCTGTCCGATAGATTTGACCGTGCATCTGCCGGTGTAAATCGTCTGTTGGATATGTTGACGGCAGGCGGACGGACGCCCGGACATCTGCAGCCCCCCCTTGAGAAAAAGACGGAGGCTGATTTTACAAAGGTGCATTCGTACTATCCGAAAGAAAAATACGAACAGGATGTCGAACGCATCAAGGAGTATATCGAGGCCGGAGACATTTTTCAGGCTGTCCTGTCCCAGCGGTTTGAGCGGGAGGTATCAGTTGAAGCCTTTGACATTTACCGTGCCCTCCGGATGATCAATCCGTCCCCGTATCTGTTTTATCTCAAACTCGGGGAAAAGGAAGTTGTAGGAAGTTCTCCGGAACGGCTTATCCAGGTGCAGGACCGTCATATTGAAATCCATCCTATCGCAGGAACGAGGAAAAGAGGAGAGTCCGTGGAAGAGGATGAAGAGCTGAGCCGTGACCTTCTTCAGGATGAAAAAGAACGGGCCGAACATTATATGCTGGTCGACCTTGCCAGAAATGATGCCGGAAGAGTGGCGGAATATGGATCGGTGAACACACCGGTGCTGCTTGATATTGGGAAATTCTCCCACGTTATGCATATGATATCAAAAGTAACCGGAAGACTGAAAGAGGGAATCACCCCTATTGAAGCGCTGCAGGCCTCTTTCCCGGCAGGCACAGTATCAGGAGCGCCGAAATTCCGTGCGATGGAGATACTGAAAAACCTTGAACCGCACCGCCGCGGCATTTATTCCGGCGCCGTCTGCTACCTTGGATATGATGGGAGTATTGACTCCTGTATTTCGATCCGCACGATGATTGTGGAAAACGGCAAAGCCAAAGTGCAGGCCGGCGCAGGCATTGTAGCTGATTCTTTACCGGAAAAAGAATACGAAGAAACACAGAATAAAGCGGCAGCCCTGTTGAAGGCAATAGAAGCGGCAGAAGCAGTATTTCCTAAAAAGGAGGAGAATCACCATGTTTAAAGAGATATTAAAAACATGTATGGAAGGCGGACGGCTGTCACAGAATCAAGCCGAGCAGGCCATGGATGAAATTATGGAGGGGCGGGCGACTGAAAGTCAGATTGCAAGCCTCGTAACTGTGCTTCGCTACCGCGGGGAAACGGTCGATGAGATGACCGGTTTTGCGGCTTCGATGCGGAGCCACGTCGTTCCGTTGAAACATGATGAAGACTATGTCATAGATACGTGCGGCACCGGGGGCGATATGAGTTCCACGTACAACATATCGACAGCCTCAGCCATCGGTATATCTTCCCTTGGTATTCCAGTTGCCAAGCACGGTAACCGGTCAGTATCATCTAAAAGCGGTAGTGCCGATGTACTGGAAGCACTCGGCCTTCCTGTTCAGACCACTCCGGAGACAGCGGCACAATCCCTGCGTCGGCACCATCTGGCCTTTTTGTTTGCTCCTTTGTATCATACATCGATGAAACATGCTGTTACCCCGAGAAAAGAAATCGGATTCCGGACTATTTTTAACCTTCTCGGACCGCTCACGAATCCAGCCGGCGCCCGATCCCAGGTGATCGGTGTTTTCGATAAGGATTACGGCAGGAAGATGGCGGAAGCTTTAAGCAGACTGGGGGCTGAACGGGCGCTCTTTGTGACCGGAAGTGACGGCATGGATGAAATTACAACGGCCGGGCCAACGTATATGGCCGAACTTAAAAATGGTGACGTAACAGAGTATACCGTGACACCGGAAGATTTCGGACTAAAGACATCCCCGGTTGATGATGCCCGTGTGCAGGACATCTCTGAAAGTGCCGAACTGATTCAGGCGGTATTCACAAACGGTAAACAAGGGGCGGCCAGAGATATTCTGCTGATGAACATGGCCGCCGGCCTGTATACAGCCGGGAAATGCCGTACGTTTAAAGAAGGTGCGGTAATGGCTGCCGAGGCAGTGGATCATGGTACCGTAAAGCAGCATCTGCAAAATCTGCGGCAGAGTGAGGGGAATGCCTGTTATGCTTCATCAAATTCTTGATACCAAAAGAGAAGAGCTGAAAACATTGACGATGCCTGATACAGCAGCGGTTACCCGCCGTTCCCTGACGGAGGCGCTGAAATCAGATCCGGAGACGGTTCAGGTTATTGCCGAAGTAAAAAAAGCGTCCCCTTCAAAGGGTTTGATACGTTCTCCGTTTGATCCCGCAGGTATTGCCGGGCAGTATGAAAATGGCGGTGCGGCAGCTCTTTCTGTGTTAACCGATGAAACGTATTTCCAGGGAAGCCGGGATTATTTAACAGAAGTGAAGCATAAAACCGGATTGCCCGTCCTGCGCAAAGATTTTATGATAGAAGAAGCACAGATAGAAGAAAGCAGGCGGATGGGGGCGGATGCTGTTCTCTTGATTGCAGCCGCCCTTGAACCGGAAAAACTCCGTGACTTATACCTCTCGGCCGTGGACAAAGGAATGGAAGCTCTTGTCGAATGCCATTCCCTTGCGGAACTCGAGGCGGTGCTCGGATTGTTCCGCCCAATGCTTATCGGTATCAACAACAGAGACTTGACAACGTTTGAAACGTCTCTTGATGTAACGAAAGAACTGAGTCATCATATACCGTCTGAGACCCTGCTGGTAAGCGAAAGTGGGATTCACACGCCTGAAGACATGGCCTTTGTTCAGCAGGCGGGAGCCAAAGCTGTGCTTGTGGGTGAATCTTTGATGCGCCGGGACGACGTAGAGTCAGCCCTGAGAACACTGAAAGGAGAATCCTGATATGTCGGTGCCGAAACTGAAATTATGCGGCCTGCACTCTTTGAATGACGTTTTCACCGTTTCGGAATCGAGTGCTGATTATGCGGGATTTGTGATGGCCGAGAGCCGCCGGCGCGTTTCTCCGGAAACCGCGAAAGCATGGCTCGATACATGCCCGCTGCCGGGGAAGAAAATTGCTGTATTGTTTGTTAACGCACCTCTGGAGGAAATAGAACGGACGGTGGAAATAGTGAACCCGGACATTATACAGCTGCAAGGAGATGAAACAGTCCGTGATCTTGAATTTATAAAGAACGCAACCGGCAGAGAAATATGGAAAGCGGTGCCTCATGATACGGAGGCTCTGGAAAAAATGAAGCAGTACGAGGCAGCGGCAGATGGATTTATTGTAGACGCCAAAGTAAAGGGAGCAAGGGGCGGTACCGGACAGCAGTTTGACTGGTCCCATGTCCCCGGCTATGTTTCATTTGGTAAAGAACGCGGCATCCCCGTTTTGATTGCCGGAGGCGTCAATCCTGATAACGCAGGTGAGCTTGTCAAGTTTCATCCGTGGGGTGTTGATGTATCAAGTGGCATTGAAACAGAAGGACAAAAAGATAAATCCCTTGTAATGGAAATGGAAAAGAGGTTGAACAACAATGAAAACCATGTATCCTGACGAAAAAGGAAGATATGGAAATTTCGGCGGGAAATTTGTGCCGGAGACGTTGATGTATGCTTTGGAAGAATTGGAAGAAGCGCTGGATGAGGCAATGCAGGATCCGGCGTTTGTTGATGAATACCACCGGACCCTCCGTGAATATGCAGGGAGACCGACAGCCTTGACGTATGCAGAACGGATCACAAAACATTTCGGGGGAGCTTCCATTTACCTGAAACGGGAAGACCTGCTCCATACCGGGGCCCATAAACTGAATAACGCCATCGGACAGGCCCTTCTTGCCGGAAGAATGGGAAAGAAAAAAATTGTCGCTGAAACCGGCGCCGGGCAGCACGGTGTTGCAACGGCCACGGTTTGTGCTGCGATGGGTCTTGAGTGCAAAGTATTCATGGGCGAAGAAGACACGCGCAGGCAGGAACTGAATGTATTCCGTATGGAACTGCTTGGAGCGGAAGTCGTCCCGGTAACATCCGGAAGTAAAACACTGAAGGACGCTACCAATGAAGCAATCCGGTACTGGGTGGCCAATGTAGAAGATACGTTTTATCTTATCGGTTCGGTTGTAGGTCCCCATCCTTATCCGAGAATGGTACGTGATTTTCAGAGAATTATAGGAGACGAAACAAAAGAACAGATGGCTGAAAAAACAGGGAAGCTTCCGGATGCGGTCGCGGCCTGCGTCGGCGGAGGCAGTAACGCCATCGGCATGTTCCACCCCTTCCTCGAAGATGATGTGAAGCTGTTCGGTGCTGAAGCAGCCGGAGAGGGCACCCACACCGAGAAGCATGCAGCGACGATCAATAAAGGGACAAAAGGGGTTATTCACGGGTCGCTTACGTATTTGATCCAGGATGAAAATGGCCAGATTATTGAACCGTATTCGATATCAGCTGGTCTTGATTACCCCGGCATCGGGCCGGAACACGCCCATCTTGCAGAATCCGGACGTGTCACGTATACAGGCGTGACGGATAAAGAGGCACTCGATGCATTAACGCTGTTAACAAAAAAAGAAGGCATCCTTCCGGCCGTGGAAACAGCACACGCGCTTCACCTGGCTTTTCAGCAGGCTGCAGAGATGTCAAAAGAGCAGACCATCGTAATCTGTCTTTCCGGCAGGGGCGATAAAGACGTTCATTCCATTAAGGAATTCATGGAAAGGGAGGCTTAAATGATGAGCGGGAACAATGTACAAAAAGCAGCAGAACGGGCGCATTATCCGCTCTTCATTCCTTTTATCATGGCAGGCGATCCGGATCAGGAAACGACAGTTGATCTAGCTTTGAAACTTGAAGAAGCGGGGGCGCATATTCTTGAACTTGGTATCCCGTATTCCGATCCTCTCGCAGACGGCCCGCTTCTGCAGCGGTCGGCTTCACGCGCACTGCAAAGCGGAATGAGCCTCCGGCGCGCCCTGGAGCTGATTCCAGTTATGAGGGAAAGGGGTTTGACCATTCCCGTCATCGCCTTCACCTACTACAATCCCGTCCTGCAGATGGGGGAACAGCACTTTTTTGATCAAATAAAAGAAAACGGCGGGGATGGTGCCCTCATACCCGATCTCCCTTATGAAGAAAGCCGGGATATCCATCGATTGGCCGGTGAACGCGGGCTTGTGAACATATCACTTGCAGCACCAACATCAGGAAACCGTATTGAAAAAATCGCCGCAGAAGCGGAGGGCTTTTTGTACTGCGTATCAAGTCTTGGTGTCACAGGGACGAGAGACAACTTTCCACCGGAAGCTTACTCCTTTATTGAAAAAGTAAAAAGGAACAGCAGTGTCCCCGTTGCTGCTGGATTCGGGATATCGAACCCTTCTCAGGTTAAGAGTCTGGAAGGTGTATGTGACGGAGTCATTGTAGGAAGTGCGATTATGAAAAAAGTAGAGGAAAACCTGGAACGACTGCAGAATCCGGAAGAAAAATCAAGCGCGCTTGATGCGGTAAAATCGTTTGTGTCCTCTCTCATTTCGTCGTAAGATAGAGAAAGAAGATTTTTGTAAAACGATGAAAGGTGCAGATGAAGATGAAGGTAAAAACACAAGTTATCGGCATGGAGCCGTACAAACCAGGCAAGCCGATGGAAGAAGTGAAACAGGAACTCGGGCTGTCTGACGTGCATAAACTAGCTTCCAATGAAAATCCGTATGGTCCGTCGCCGGCTGTGGCAGAAGCTGCGGCAGAAGCGGTCCGCAGTCCCGAAATTTATCCGGACGGCTACGCTGCTGAAATCCGCTCCGCTGTCGCCCGGCATCTGGATGTGAACCCATCGCAGCTGATTTTCGGTGCGGGGTCCGATGAAGTTATTTTGATGTTGTGCCGTGCCCTTTTAACGCCGGAGACAAACACGGTGATGGCTTCCCCGACGTTTTCCCAATACAAGCATAATGCCGTTGTGGAAGGGGCCGAAATAAGAGAAGTACCGTTGAAAAACGGATATCATGATCTTCCGGCGATGCTCGAACAGGTGGATGCAGATACCCGCATCATCTGGGTATGCAATCCCAACAATCCTACAGGTACGTACACATCGAAAGAGGAATTTGAAACATTTTTGAAGCAGGTGCCCTCCGATGTGCTTGTCGTTTCGGATGAAGCCTATATAGAATATGTAACAGCTCCGGACTATCCGGACACGCTGTCGTTAATGAATGAATACCCGAATCTTATGGTGCTCCGAACATTTTCCAAAGCGTACGGGCTGGCTTCGCTGCGCATTGGATACGGAGCCGGTTCCACAGAGCTCGTGCAGGCACTGGATCCAATACGCCCTCCATTCAACACGACAACGATGGCACAAAAAGCAGCGGCAGCCGCTTTAAATGATCAGGAATATGTCGAAAGCTGCCGAAAGGAAAACCGAAAAGCGCTGGATGAATTTATCGCATTCTGTCATTCCCATGGTCTTTCCTATCTTCCGTCCCAGACGAATTTTCTGCTGATCGATACCGGCATTCCGGGAGACAAAATGTTTGATTCGCTCCTTAAAAAAGGATTTATCGTACGTTCCGGCGAATCGCTCGGATTTCCTGAGTCTATCCGGGTGACAGCAGGAACAAAAGAGCAGAATCAGTTGTTCCTGCAGGCGCTTGAAGAAAGCCTGAACGAAAACAACACGTTGTCTGAAAAGTAAAGGTAAACGGCCGCTCTGCCTCTCTGCAGAGCGTCTGTTTTGTATGTAGTGGAGGAGACAGGTATGAAGGAGGAACAGGCTGTGCCAAGGAACGTTTGTGTTATAGGGATGGGGCTGATAGGCGGATCAATTGCTCTTTCCATTAAAAATGAACATGATGTACATATTACCGGAGTTGATATTGACGACAATCAGCTGAAGCTCGGCCGCTCGCTTGGTGTCATTGATGATGATACAAAAAATGTATCAGACGGGGTGGAGCACGCTGAGCTGATTATTCTTGCTGTACCAGTTACAAAAACGGAAGTCATGATTGAACAGCTGCTGGACATGCCTCTTAAGGATGGGACCATCGTTACAGACGTTGGGAGTACAAAAAAAAGAATTGTGGAAAAAGCCGGCATGCTGAAGGAAAAAGGAGTAGAGTTTGTCGGCGGCCATCCCATGGCAGGATCGCATAAAAGCGGTGTCCAGGCTGCAAAAGCCCATTTATTTGAAAATGCCTTTTATGTATTAACACCTATCCAAGGTACTCCTGCTTCTACCATCATGCAGCTTCAGGATTGGCTGAAGGGAACCCGGGCTCAATTTCTGGAGTTAACAGCAGATCAACATGATGAATTAGCGGGTTTAATCAGCCATTTCCCCCATATTATCGCAGCAGGGCTTGTGCAGCAGGTAAAAAATATTCACAAGGATGATTCACTGGTGACGCGGATGGCAGCCGGAGGATTCCGTGATATTACACGGATTGCTTCGGCCAGTCCGGTCATGTGGCGTGATATTTTACTTCATAATAAACAGGTAATACTGGATCTTATGAAGGAGTGGAAAGCCCAGATGGAATCGGTGGAGGTTATGATTGAAGAGGAGGACAGTGAAGGTATTCTCGACTATTTTGGGTCAGCCAAATCGTTCCGGGACGGTCTCCCAGCCAAAGAACGGGGGGCGCTTCCTTCTCATTATGATCTGTTTGTGGATGTTCCGGACCACCCCGGAGTTATATCGGATGTCACCGGCATGCTTGCTGATAGCGGCATCAGCATCATCAACATCAGAATCATAGAAACTAGAGAGGATATCATGGGTGTGCTGCAGCTGACTTTTCGTTCTGACAGAGAAAGACTGGAAGGGAAAACACGGCTCGAACAGGCGCTTTACGAAACATATATCATGGGTTGAAAATGCCGGAGAAGGAAGCGTTATTCCAACGTTTCCTTCCACTTGGTTCAACATGTGCTTGACATGACATTCAAAAAAGTTATAATAAACTTAAGCGTATGGTTTCTCTCCACTCCTATCCATACTCAAAATGGAATAACTTTTTGTTAACCCGGTATGTAAGCGTTTACTTACCGGGTCTTTTTTTATCCGGCCTTTTTCCTTCCTGTATCCCTCCTTCTGTCCGCAGGTTGTCCTGCATATAATGCTTCATAATAAAAGAAGGAGGAAGGAGAAAGAAAATGGCATACTGGCTTATGTCGGCGGAAGAGCCGGTCCAGAAAAAGGTGAGGCATGTAAAAGTTCAGAATCAGTCATTTACCGGGCTTTACAGGGAACATTATGAAAAAGTGATGAGAATGGAGGCTGGGAATTTTCTAATAACCCCGGCAGCGACAGCTCTGGGAGGCAGTGTCGACTCGTTTCTCGGAAAAGATGCAGATAAAAAGTGGACAACGATGATCCATAAAGGAATTACAACGGTCCTGCTGTTGATGCCCGTGACGTCGCGCCGAGGGTTGGAAGATGACGGCCGAAATCTCCAGCGTCAGCTCGCGCCTCCGGTTGATTATTTACTGGTGCCTTCCATCCCTTCAAACAAACTCACTTCCACCATCATCCACGGGGTCATTTTAAACAAATATCCGCTTATCGAAATTACCTTCTCATCGTATAAAGACTGTAAAAATGTGCCGTGGGACTGGATCCGGCAGGCGGTGGGTCCGTCTGCGTTAAGTTTTATGTTTCGCTTCCCCCCTCCTGAAACAATAAAGGAGAATAGGCTGAAGGAAGAATGGGAAAAAGGTTTGGCTGCTGAATTTCCGGTTCTTCCGTTAAAAATGGGGCCGCTGTTGAATAAAAAAGAGCTGCAGTTCTGCGGTCTGTATCCTAAAAAGGGGTCTGTCGTTCGAGGTGATGCCGATTATCTGTTATACTATAAAACGGAACAGAAGGACGGAGCCCGGAAACAGCTGTCGGTTTCAAACAGACACCCGGACATTGTTGTCATGCGTGGACACGTATTGAAAGCAGGACGTGTCTGCGCGTCGAACAATCCGTCCGGATACTGCTGCAATGGGGTATTTCCGGGGCGGCTGCGTTCTATTGATTACGCTTAACGAGCAAAGGGGTAGTGGATTGAAATATAGTCTCGAACAAATCATGGAAATCATTCAACAGGGTAATACGGAAAAAGGGCTGGAACTTCTCAATGAGTTTGAAAAAGAAGCGGATCACCAGCAGCAGTATGATCTTGTGCAGCTGTACAATGAACTGGGAAGACCGGATAAAGCAGAACCGCTCGTTCAGTACCTCATTCAGAATTATCCGGATGAAGGAGAACTGTTGACCACTGCGGCAGAGACAGCCATTGATATGGACAAGGAAGATGAAGCAATCGAATGGCTTCTGGAAGTGGACAAGAAAGATGAAGCGTTTCTTCAGGCCCAGATGCTGCTGGCGGATTTATATCAGCTGCAGGGGCTTGATGAGGTGGCGGAATCGAAACTGAAGGCGGCACTTCAGGAAGCTCCGGAAGAACCTGTTTTACTGGCCGGTCTCGGAGATTATTATCTGGAACAGGGAGACTTTTCAAAAAGTATCCCGTATCTGAAACAGGCGGAGCGGCAGGGCTTTGAATTTCCGGAAGGGAGCCTTGATCTGCGTCTGGCCGAAGCTTACAGTTCCACCGGGAATTTTGAAGATGCCATGTCTTATTATGAAAAAGGGATAAAAGAAAAACAGGAGCCGCAGGCGCTGTTCGGCTACGGGTATACAGCGCTGCAGGTGAGTGATTATCAGACTGCCTCCAAGCAGCTGGAAGAGCTGAAAGCGATGGATCCCGAATTTGTCACGTTGTATCCTTACCTGGTACGGGCGTATGAAGGAGTGGAACATTTTGATCAGGCGTTAAAGACAGCGGAAGACGGTCTTTCTGTCGACGAATTCAATGATCAGTTGTTTCTTGAAGCCGGCAAACTGCACATGGCACTTGATGATCAGTCCTCTTCCGAAAAAAGACTCCGCGAGGCACTGTCGCTGAATCCGGCCAACAGAGACGCGGCATTTGCGGTGCTGGAGTTGTGGCACACTCAGGAAGACTATGAGTCCATGATCGATCTTGTTTCCTACCTGAAAGACATCAAAGAGGACGACCCGGGACTGGACTGGTATCTCGGCAAAGCACAGTGGGGAGAAGAGGACTTTAACAAAGCCCTTGAAACGTATAAGGGCATTCAGCAGGAATACACAGAGAACGAATTATTTCTCGAAGATTACGGTCGTCTGCTTCTGGAACTTGGATACAGGGAGCAGGCACTGCGTCATTTCCGCAGTGTTCTCTCTATAGATCCGGCCAACACAGAAATTCAGGAACTGGTTACAGATCTTGAGGACAGCGGAATGTAACCCGTTTGCCCCCTGTCATAAACACTGGTCTTTGAACCCATATGACAGGGGGCTTTATATTTTGCATCAGAAAGGAGATTCGCAATGAGATGGTCGACAGAAGATATTCCTTCATTTGTGAAAGAAAGACAGTACGTGGATACCGCGCTGCTGCCGCTGCTTCCGGTCGAATTCGGTGACGGCATCCGTCAGAGTGCAGCCATGACCGAATTCATCACGATTATGACAGCAGAGCTGGAAAGACAATTCAGGGGACGCATCTTGCTTGCGCCGTCCTATACATACCTCGCAGCAGATGGCGCAAACACACCGCAGACGGAAGAACTCAACAGATGGATAGAAACGATGAAAAAGGAAAAACTAAAACATATCATACTTCTTACAGCTGATTCATCGTGGAAGAAAATCGAGTATGAACTGGATGCTTTTTTGGTTTGGATGCCGCTTGTACCACTGGAAAACCTGGATGCTGCCTATAAGAAGCAGGTAATATCCGAACAGATCAAGCAGCTTCTTCCTGTTGTCATGGATAAATGGAAAGAAGAGGGGAAAAGCTGAAATTCCTGCATAATTGGTTCTACAAAAGATTGACAGGCTGTTGTCCGCTGGGCTATCATGAGTATGTCCTAGTTTTGTAACGTGTGTGTAAACATTGTCCGGGAAGACGGATATATAACAGGGGGGATACTGGTGAGTGATGAGCAGAATCACAATGTTTCAAGAAGGCAGTTTTTAACCTATACTCTTACCGGTGTGGGCGGCTTTATGGCTGCAGGCATCATACTGCCGATGGCGCGCTTTGCCATTGATCCTGTGCTGCAGGCTGAAACTGAAGGGGATATGAAAGCGGTAACGGATGTATCGGAGCTGACAGAGAATCCGCAGCGGTTTGATTTTTCCTATGAACAGGTAGATGCCTGGGTGACATCGGAAGTGACAGAGACAGCGTTTATTTATCGAAGCGGGGAGGAAATTGTGGCGCTTTCCAATACCTGTACGCATCTGGGGTGTAAAGTAAGCTGGGGGTCCAGTTCCGATCACCCCAACCAATTTTACTGCCCCTGCCACGGAGGACGGTACGAAAAAGACGGTACCAACATCGAGGGGACTCCGCCTACAGAACCACTTCACAGATATGTAGTCGAAGTGCGTGAAGGAACGGTGTATGTTGGTAAAGCAGAACCACAAGTTTAGGAGGGGCGTCATTTATGTTGCAGCGAGTATATGATTGGGTGGATGAACGTCTGGACATCACTCCGATGTGGCGGGATATTGCTGACCACGAAGTGCCTGAACACGTCAATCCGGCACATCATTTCTCAGCATTTGTATACTGCTTCGGCGGTTTGACATTTTTTATCACTGTCATTCAGATTTTGTCCGGCATGTTTTTGACCATGTATTATGTTCCTGATATTGTCAACGCTCACGAATCTGTGAAATACCTGCAGGGTGACGTGGCATTCGGCACCATCGTAAGGGGAATGCACCACTGGGGGGCGAGCCTTGTAATCGTCATGATATTCCTACATACACTGCGCGTGTTTTTTACAGGAGCGTATAAAAAACCGAGAGAACTAAACTGGGTTGTCGGTGTTCTCATATTTTTTGTTATGCTTGGACTTGGTTTTACAGGCTATCTGCTTCCATGGGATATGAAAGCCTACTTCGCGACCGTTGTAGGACTACAGATAGCAGAGAGTGTTCCTTTAGTGGGGACGCTTACAAAGACACTGCTTGCCGGAGATCCGGAAATCATCGGGGCGCAGACCTTGACCCGGTTTTTCGCGATTCACGTGTTTTTCCTTCCGGGGGCACTGCTGGGTCTGCTGGCGGCACACTTTATCATGATTCGGAAACAGGGAATATCCGGACCATTGTAAAAGCCTGCAGCAGAACGTATACGTTTGAGAATTTAAGGAGGGAAACCGATGCATCGTGGAAAGGGCATGAAATTTGTCGGGGATTCACGTATACCGGCCGGACGTAAACCGAATATTCCGAAAGATTATTCGGAATTTCCCGGGAAGACAGAAGCATTCTGGCCTAACTTTCTTCTGAAAGAATGGCTGGTCGGAGCTGTATTTCTGATCGGTTATCTTTGTCTGACGGTAGCGCACCCTTCCCCGCTTGAAAGGGTTGCCGACCCTACCGACTCCGGTTATATTCCGTTGCCGGACTGGTACTTTCTGTTTTTATATCAGCTGCTGAAGTATGAATACGCGGCAGGTGACTTTACCGTGATTGGCGCGGTTGTCATTCCAGGTCTTGCATTTGGAGCTCTTCTGCTGGCCCCGTGGCTGGATACAGGGCCGGAACGGAAAGCTTCAAGAAGGCCGGTTGCTTCAGGACTAATGATTCTCGGCACCCTGGCGACTGTTTTTCTTACATGGGAGTCGGTGGAGCACCATGACTGGGAAGCAGCGGCTGATCAGGGTGAAATGCTTGATGAAGAAGAACAGCAGGCTATGTCACAAGTCGATACCGAAGCGGCGGGGTATCAGATATATTCCGACCAGGGCTGTATCAGCTGTCACGGAGATCAGCTGCAGGGCTCCGGTTCAGCTGGACCGTCGCTCTACAATACGCAGTATGATGCCGAAACGGTAAAAGACATCGCTCAAAATGGTATTGGTGAAATGCCGGCCGGACAATTTGAAGGAAGCGAAGAAGACCTTCAGACGCTTGCTGAATACATTTCCTCCGGTGGAAACCCCGGAGGTGGCGGCGGTGGTTCCGAATCCGGAGGATCTTCCGGGGAAGGATCCGGTGGTGACTCAGGAGGATCACAAGGAGAAAACAGCGAAGGCGAATAAAGAAAACGTTCGTTGTTTACGGCTGTCCCATCTAACGGGACGGCCTTTTTTCGACAGATGCAAAAAATGGTGGTGTTTTAATATGGGCATGATATTACGACTTCTGGGAATGCCGCAGGTTCTTGCGGTTCTTTTAATTGTAAACGGGCTGGGAACCATCTACGGGTACTGGTGGTACAACGTACAGCTCGTGGAAACTCCTCCGGTTTTTCTGATTTTTGTCCCGGACAGTCCGACCGCCAGCCTTTTTTTCTGCGGTGTCCTTGTGTTCTTTCTCTTTAAAAAACATAATGGGCTTCTGGAAGCACTGGCTGCTGTAACTTTGTTAAAATATGGAACATGGGCGGTGGTTATGAATATTTCAGCAGGAGCAGCAGGCGGCGACCTGAACTGGACGCATTATATGTTGATCGTCTCCCATGCGGCCATGGCGGTGCAGGCCCTCTTGTTTCTGCCGTATTACCGGATAAAGGCCTGGCACCTGGCAGCTGCGGCAGTCTGGACGGTACATAATGATATTATCGACTACGTGTACGGCATGTACCCGTGGGTGTCTCCTGTATTATCTGATGATATTATGCATATTGGATATTTTACGTTCTGGCTGAGTGTGCTGTCGGTATTGGTGTTGTATGTGTTCAGCATGAAACGCCGTCATTATTTGTCTCTGTAAAGAAATGATCTCCACGCTCATAAGACCACGTAATTTGAAATAAAACGTCAAAACAACCCCCTCCGGTCTACTCTTGTCCCATTTATCATAGAATGGATCATGAGAAGGAGGGGGTTTTTGTGACGTCCATCATAACAGGGAGGCGGGCGGCTTGTATTATCAGCGCCGCGGCTGTTATCCTTATGTTTTTTCATACACACCACCTGCAGGCAGAAACAGATGATATACTCCCGCTTGAAAAGGTGGATGATAAAGCGGCCGCCATGCATGATTTGGCTGTAAACGGCGAGTTTGAAGAGGCAAAAGCTGTTCATTCCTGGATAGCCGGCCGTCTGCCTGAAGTTTCCTTTAACGATTATGACATGAATACAGCACAGCTTACGGCGTTGCTTCGGGCGTTCGACCGAGCCGGTACGGCTCTTGTGGATGCGGACATGGATGAGGCAGAGCGTGTCCGGTTTATTCTGGCATTCCGTCTTGCGGTGGATGCTGCGGTGCACAGCAAGAATCCAATCTGGAAAGATTACGCCCGCAGCCTTTCCGAGAGGCTGGAAACGTTGAAAGAAAACCTGCAGAAAGGAAACACGCAGGATGCGGAGCAATTGTTCCACGAGTGGCAGACCGGATTTGAAATCATTCGTCCGGCCATGTATACATCGGAAATGGAAGAGGACTACATGCCGCTTGTTTCCTATATCCGCTACCTGGACGGGGAAAACTGGGCGCATAGTGGACAAGTCCCGCGTATTGAAACGCTTCAGCAGTATATAACGGATGTTGTGGAGAATCATAGAAAGGATGGTGCGGATCCTTCCTTGTGGGCGGTTATTCTCTCCATAGGAAGTATTCTTTTTGCTTCGCTGACATATACCGGATGGAAAAAATACAAAGGCGAAAAAGAGCACGACCGCATGCGGGATAAATAAAGCGTCACGGAACCGTCAAAGATGCAGAGCCGGTTTTATTGACTTTCTTTGACGTTTTAAATAGAATACAGGTAGCACATTATTGTGGAGGGATGACAATGGGTATTGTAACAATGCTCGTTTATCTTGTTATCATCATGGCGATTCCATTGATGGCCCAGGCGAAAGTAAAAAAAGCGTTTAAAAAATATTCAAAAATATCCAACTCCTCCGGTATGACCGGAGCGCAGGTGGCGCAGAAGATTCTGCACGAAAATCGTATTTTCGATGTCGGCGTGGAGCCGGTCAAAGGTCAGCTCTCCGACCATTACGACCCAAGAAAGAAAATGGTCCGGTTATCCGAAGATAACTATTACGGGACGAGCGTTGCCGGCCAGGCTGTTGCCTCCCACGAAGTCGGTCACGCGATCCAGGATGCACAGGATTACGCTTTTCTCAGATTCCGGAGCACCCTGGCACCTGCAGCGAGCACCGGTTCGAACATGTCGTTCATTTTCATTATTGCCGGCGTCCTGCTGTCTCTTTCGAATTTAGTACTTGTCGGTATTGTGTTTATGTCGGCCGCTGTATTATTCCAGCTGATCACCCTGCCGGTGGAGTTTAACGCCAGCAGCAGAGCGATGGACCAGATTGTCTCCACCGGCATCATTCGCAGCAACGAGGAGAAAGAAACGAAAAAAGTCCTCAACGCCGCCGCCTTGACGTACGTTGCCGCAGCGCTTGTCGCTGTTATGGAACTTGTCCGTTTTATCGCCATGTATTTCTTCATGGATGAGTAAATCTGAAAAAATAACGTAAGGGAATGCCCGGTTACCATCGGCATTCCCTTTTGCGTTTTACGAATCAATCGGATTTTTGTTTTTGTCCAGCGTAAACCCTTCCCCCGCGACATCCTGCACTTCATTGATGGTTACAAATGCAGCCGGATCGGTACGCTCGACCAGGTTTCGGAGACGGACTAGTTCATTACGGGCCACGACGCAGTACAGCACTTCTTTGTCACTTCCGGTAAAAGAGCCTCTGCCCCGGAACAATGTGGCACCGCGGTTCATTTCTTTTAGAATCATGTGTGCGATTTTTTCCGGGTCATCCGAAATGATAAATGCCGCTTTGGCCGAATAAGCTCCCTGCTGAATGAAATCAATGACTTTCGCAGCCGTGAAGACCGCAACGAGGGTGTACATCGCCTCCCTGTAATCGAGATAAACGAGCGACGAAGTAATGACCGCTGCATCGAATACAAACAACGTTCTGCCCATGCTCCAGCCAAGGTATTTCACGCCTAGTTTGGCGATGATATCTGATCCGCCTGTCGTTCCTCCGAATCGGAATACTAAACCGAGACCACTGCCTATAAACACGCCGGAAAATAACGCGGCAAGCGTCATATCCTCCCGCAGGCTGAGCTCAAGAAGAGAAAAGGTCTGAAAGAGCCATAAGAAAAACGAAAGTCCAAGCGTTCCGATGATTGTATAAACAAACACCGTTCTGCCGAGAATCTTCCAACCAACCAGGAAAAAGGGAAGGTTTAACGCAATATTGGAGACAGCCGGATCGATGTTCACCAGAAAATAGAGGATGAGTGTAATGCCTGTAAATCCACCATCCGCGAGGTTGTTTTCAATATTAAAATAAACGAGCCCGAAAGCCATTACAGCAGATCCAAGAACGATAAAAAAACTGTTTTTGATGTGCCGGACCAACAACAAGCCCCCTTATCCAAACATTTGAACCCTGTATAGTATAATGAATACAACGGCACGGCACAAGGTGCCCGGTGATTGTCAAACGCATAGGAATTCGATACGATAAAAGGGAAGGTGAGGGATGGACTATGGATTCAAAACGAATGCAGGATATGCAGCAGGAGGTCGAAAAACATATCGGGCAGTATAAAGAAGGGTATTTCAGCCCTCTGTCCATGATGGCCCGCTTATCCGAAGAAACAGGAGAGCTGGCAAGAGAAATCAATCATTATTACGGCGAAAAACCGAAGAAAGAATCGGAACAGGACAAGCCGCTTGAACAGGAAATGGGAGACATTCTATTTGTGCTCATTTGTTTTGCCAATTCCTTACATATCGATCTTGATGAAGCGTTTGACCTGGTAATGAATAAATTCCGGACGAGAGATGCCGGCCGCTGGACAATGAAAGAAGAAGGAGACAGATAACATGACAAGCATAATTATTGCCGGACCACGAGGGAAAATGGGAAAAGAAGCCGTACAGCTCGTTCATGAAACGGAAGGATTTGAACTGGCAGCGGCTGTCGACTCCAGAAATGCCGGCAAGAAGCTGCGTGATCTTCCCGGTATGCCGGATGAAGAGGCTTTAGTCTATGATGATATGCAGACGTGCCTCGAGGAAACAGAAGCTGATGTTCTCATTGATTTGACAACACCAGAGGCTGGAAAGAAACATCTGGAACTGGCCCTTGATTATTACGTGCGGCCGGTTGTCGGCACGACCGGTTTTGATGATGAAGATATTCTTCGTCTGCGGCAGAAATCCGAAGAGAAAGAGATTGGAGCCGTCATCGCTCCGAACTTTGCTGTCGGAGCCATTTTAATGATGAAACTCTCTCAGATGGCGGCGCACTATTTCTCTGATGTTGAAATTATTGAAATGCACCATGACAATAAACTTGATGCTCCTTCCGGGACAGCTGCCAAAACAGCGGACATGATCAATGAAGTCCGGACACCGAAAAGGCAGGGACATCCTGATGAAAAAGAACAGCAGACCGGGGCGCGCGGAGCTGAAACGGATGGAATGCGTATACACAGCGTGCGTCTGCCGGGACTCGTTGCGCACCAGGAAGTACTTTTCGGCGCGTCCGGCCAGTCGCTCAAAATACGCCACGATTCCTACAACCGCCAGTCTTTCATGCCAGGTGTAAAAATGGCGGTGGAGAGCGTCCAGCAGGTAAAAACGCTCGTCTACGGGCTCGAAAATTTAATGGAATAGAGGTGCCTGTCGTTGAATATTGCTTTAATTGCGCACGATAAGAAAAAAGAAGACATGATTCGTTTCGTGCAGGCGTATGAACCGGTCCTGCAAAATCACCAGCTGCATGCCACCGGTACGACGGGCTCGCGTATAGAAAGCGAAGCCGGTCTTGATGTTCGTAAGCATTTGTCGGGACCTCTCGGGGGAGATCAGCAGATCGGGGCGCTTATTGCGGAAAACAATATGGACCTGATTTTGTTTTTCAGGGATCCACTCACGGCCCAGCCTCATGAACCGGACATTACGGCATTGCTCCGCCTTTGTGATGTGCATGCGGTTCCGCTGGCAACGAATATGGCGACAGCTGAGGTGCTTGTGAAAGGTCTCGAAAGCGGCCTGCTTGATTTTCGTCATGTGCAGCCGCCAAGAGGGGATGAAAAAATATGAGGAAGAAGAGGCTGCTTTGTATCGGCGCACATCCCGACGATGTTGAGATTGGTATGGGAGCAACAGCTGTAAATCACGCAGCAGAAGGTGATGCCGTATATGTATGCTCTCTGACAAAAGGGGAATTATCTTCCAATGGAACAGTGGAAACGAGGCAGCAGGAAGCTGCAGATGCTGCGGCTGTTCTAAACGTTACGGGACGGTATCAGCTCGATTTTCCCGATAGAGCCATCACAAACACACATGAACAGTACAATATCCTGATTGAGACCATCCGGGGGATCCAACCCGATGTTGTGTTTGCCCCGTATTACGAAGACCGTCACCCTGATCATTCGGCATGCAGCACGGTAGTCCGGGAAGCATTATTTGATGCGGGGATAATGAAATATCCAAAAGTAAGTGCACCCCCTCATAAAACGGCGGCATTTTATTACTACTTTATCAACGGACTCGGGCTTCCCGACTTTTACGTTGACGCAGCGGCATGGCAGCAGCATAAAGAAAAAGCTCTTTCCTGCTTTCAAAGCCAGTTTCAAAAAACTTCAGGCAGTGTATCCACTCCATTAACGGAAGGCTATGTCGAGAGTGTGCGGGCAAGAGACGCGGTTTTTGGGAAACAGGCCGGAACGGATTATGCTGAAGGTTTCAAAACTGCTTCGCCGCTCGTTTTATCTTTCATCCCGTAAAGGAGAACACTATGGCGTTTAAAATTGGCATAACATGTTACCCGACCGTCGGCGGTTCGGGAGTAGTGGCGACAGAGCTTGGAAAACTGCTGGCTGAAAGAGGGCACGAGGTTCACTTCATTTCAACGAGCCTGCCGTTCCGCCTGAATCATACAAATTCCAACATTTATTATCATGAGGTGGAAGTGAATCAATACGAGGTTTTTCAATACCCGCCTTATTCCCTGACGCTGGCGAGCAAGATGGCAGAAGTCGTGAAAAGAGAAGGACTGGACATTCTTCATGTTCATTATGCGGTGCCGCACGCCGTATGTGCCCTCCTGGCAAGAGATATGGTGGAAGACGATATTAAGGTGGTAACCACGCTGCATGGCACCGACATTACGGTGCTTGGACATGACCCATCGTTGAAAGACATTATCCGATATGCGATTAATAAATCAGATAAGGTAACGGCCGTGTCACAATCTCTCGTTCAGGAAACGAAGAACATGCTGCAGACATCAAGACCAATTGACACTATCTATAACTTTATAGATGAACGGGTCTACAGTGATGATGTTTGTCCGGAAAACCTCCGACATTCCTACGGGATTGCCGAAAGCGACAAAGTGGTCATTCATATCTCCAACTTCCGTCCTGTCAAACGGACGGTTGACGTGGTAAAAGCCTTTGCTGCTATGCATTCCCGGGTGTCTTCTGTGTTATTGATGATCGGGGACGGACCGGAAAAACGGGCAGCCTGTCAGGAAGCTGAAAACCTCGGTATCGAAGACCGGGTCATGTTTCTTGGCAGTCAGAAGCAGGTAGTGGATTTTCTGAATATCTCGGATGTGATGCTGCTTCTTTCAGAGAAAGAAAGCTTTGGACTTGCAGCCCTTGAAGCAATGGCATGCGGAGTGCCGGTAGTTGGCACGGACGCCGGAGGTATTCCGGAAGTGATTGCCGATGGGAAAACAGGCTTCATCACCCCGGTTGGTGAGCCGGAGAAAGCCGGAGCGGCCGGCGCCAAACTGCTGGAAGACGCAAGCCTTTATGCAGGCATGTCCCAGTCCGGTAAACAAAGAGCAGCGGAAGTGTTCGGGTCAGAAAGCATCGTCCGGCAGTATGAAACATTATATGAAGAGATCGGTTCTTTGCGGTACGCGCAGGAAAACTGAAGGTGGAACGGATATGTATCTGAGTGGACCAGCCTGGAATGCTGCATTGGAGACTCTTGAATATCTTGCAAAACACGGGGTTAGAGGATATGTCACAGGGGGAGCAGTTCGTGACACACTGCTCCCGCGTAAAATCAGGGACATCGATATCGTACTGGAAGCCTCTTCTGAGGTCGTGTTGTCCTTGTTTCCTCAAGCGGTGCAGCCATCTGCTCCTTTTCCTGTTTTTATCGTCCCCCGGGGTGGACACGTGTTTGAAATAACGACTTTTCATCCGGATAAGCAGACGCTTCAGGAAAACCTTGAACAGAGGGATTTTACGATAAATGCGATGGCGGTGGACAGGAGCGGACGTCTTATTGACCCGGGTGGTGGAGAAAACGATATAAACAGGCAGAGGATCCGTTCCGTTTTTCCGCAGGAGCGCATGCAGGAGGATCCACTGCGGAGGGTGCGGGCTTTTCGGTTTGTGTCAGAACTCGGATTCAGCGTGGATGAGTTAACCTGGCAGGCGCTATGTACGGCGGGAAATGGGCTTTGGCATACTGCAGAAGAACGGATTCAAAGAGAAATCGAAAAACTGCTCACCGGCATGGATAATTCAAGAGCCCTGGGACTGCTGCTGCGCTCCGGTGTGCTGCATGATTTTCCGCCTTCCATCAGGCCGGAGCACGTTCTGAAAAAGCAAAAACACCCGAATATGGCGTCTTTTTCTTCCATCGAGGAAAAATGGACGGTATTCTTCTTCCTGTTGTATGGCGGACAGGCAGGGCGTTTCGTAAGCAGGTGGCCGATGAAAAAAAGCCTCCAAAAGCGTATCCGTCACATCATTCAAGTCTGTACCGCCAATCCTGATGAAATAGAATGGAACACAGAGCTTGTTTACCGAAACGGCAAAAGGTGCGCTCTTCAGATTGAAACCGTCCACCAATGGCGGAAAGGAAAACAGAACAACGGCACACTGGAACACATCGAAGAGCTCGCCCGCTTGCTTCCTATCGCTTCAAGGAGTGATTTGAAAGTGGATGGATCGGATAT
The DNA here is from genome assembly GCF_900115625.1 of Salibacterium halotolerans. GTDB lineage: Bacteria > Bacillota > Bacilli > Bacillales > Marinococcaceae > Salibacterium > Salibacterium halotolerans. The sequence continues at coordinate 57,910 of NZ_FOXD01000005.1, forward strand.
CGTCAAGCTGCATCCCGCTCTACCGGGAAAGCAGATTGGTCATCTTCTGACGTTCCTGGAGGAAGAAGTGCTCCAAGGACGTGCTGCCAACACACATAAGGAATTACTATCCCTCGTAAAGGAGAAACTGTCACATGAGAGATAAGCTGCTGCAGGTGCTTGAAGATACAGCCGATGCCTATGTTTCCGGACAGCAGATCAGCCGAAAACTCGGTATTTCGCGGACTGCTGTATGGAAACATATAGAGGAATTGAGAAAGAACGGTTATGAAATCGAAGCGGCACCCCGGAAAGGATACCGTTTGACCCACACGCCCAACCGTGTAAGCGCTGATGAAATAAAAGCGCGGCTTCATACGAATACATTCGGACAGAGGCTGTTCTATAAAGAGGAAGTCACCTCCACCCAGGAAGAAGCTCATGAACTGGCGGGAAAACACGAACCGGAAGGAACAGTCGTCGCCGCCGATAAACAGGTGAAAGGAAAAGGCAGACTGGACAGGCCTTGGCTTTCCACGCCGGGAACGGGACTGTGGTTCAGTATTATACTGCGTCCTGACATACGGCCGCAGTATGCTCCCCAGCTTACCCTGCTTGCAGCAGTCGCTGTAACCGAAGGAATCAGCAGTGCAACTGGTCTTGACCCATGTATTAAATGGCCGAATGATATTTTACTAAACGGAAAAAAAACCGCCGGCATTCTGACAGAAATGCAGTCGGACCCGGACCGGGTTCAGGCTGTGATTATCGGCATCGGACTGAATATCAATCACGAAACAGATGATTTCCCGCCTGATCTGCAATCGAAGGCGACATCCCTGGCACTGGAGAATAACGGAGCAGCGTTCCACCGCGCTGATATTACTGCTTCTGTTCTGAAAAGTATGGAGCAGTGGTATGAGACTTATTTAACAGAGGGATTCGCATCCATCCGCAGACGCTGGGAGGAACTTGCCGTTACCATCGGAACCCGTGTCCGGGCTGTGTCCCGGTCCAAAACGGTGGAAGGATACGCCGAAGGAATTACAGAAGACGGCGTTCTTCTTCTTAAACAATCAGACGGTACGATTGAGAAAATTTACAGTGCCGATATTGACTGAAGCTGGAATATGATATACTTATGATGCCCGTAGAGACGAAACGGCCGGGGTGAAACCTATGACAAGAAAATTTGTCGTTATTGACACGGAAACGACAGGAAACGCTCCTAAAAAAGGAGATAAAATTATTCAGATAGGAGCGGCTCTCATCGAAGACGGCCGTATTGAAAAGGTATGGTCTTCGTTTATTCAGCCGCATTCTTCCATTCCTTTGTTTATCCAGCAGCTGACCGGTATTTCCTCTGAAGATGTTAAAACAGCCCCGGAATTTACCGACGTCGCGCCAATGCTCCGGGAGTGGCTGGAGGATTCCTATTTTGTCGCACATAACGTTCCATTTGATCTTCAATTTATAAATAGTGAACTTCAGGAAGCGGGGTTTCCGCCTTTTCAGGGAAGTGTACTGGACACCGTCGAGCTGTCCCGCATTCTTTTCCCGTCGGCTCCGGCGTATCAGCTCTCAAGGCTGACCCAGTGGCTCGGCATCTCCCACAACCGTCCCCACCAGGCTGACAGCGACGCGTGGGTAACCGCCTCTTTACTTCTTCGGCTGCTTCATAAACTGGCTGGTCTTCCGGAAACGACGAAAAAGTGGTTTCATTCGCTCGCACCGCATCTTGAGAGTGATGTATCGGCAGTGATGAGAGAACCTGTCATCAAACAGGAAACAGTCACCAATTCTGATCCACGGTGGATGGAGTATAAAGGAATTGTATTTAAAAAACCGGATTCGGATGATACCGGTCAGGATAAAATGAAAGGTTGTGCTGGAGAAATAGACACGTTTTTCTCTTCAGACGGACCATTCGCTTCTGAAAAGGAAACATTTGAGTACAGAGAAGAACAGGCCGTGATGGCACGGAAAGTGGAGCAGGTGCTGCAGGAACGCAGCCATTTGCTGGTTGAGGCAGGACCCGGGATTGGCAAAACGCTCGCGTATCTCGTGCCCGCCCTTTATTTCAGTAAACGAACCGGTCAGTGTGTACTTGTTTCCACCAACACGATTTCACTACAGGAACAGCTGATGCAAAAAGAACTTCCGTTACTGGAAGAAGCTGTTCCATTTTCCTTTTCGATGATTCTTTTAAAAGGAAAAAGCAATTATCTCTCGCTGCGCCGGTTCCGCCAGGCAATCGGAACGGCAGCCGGTTCTTATGAAGAGGTTCTCACGATTGCACAAATTCTTGTCTGGATTCTTGAAACAAGTACCGGGGATGTTGAAGAAATCAATATTCCAGGCGGCGCAGGAAATGCCCTCTGGGAGAAAGTGTGCACCGATGACCTGGACAAGCGGGGGCATTTTCCATCATGGGAAGCGCTGGATTACTATCCCCGCGCCGTTCAGCATGCCGGACAGGCCGACATTGTGATTACCAACCACGCCCTGCTTTTTACAGACATGAAAAACGGTGGCGGTCTGCTTCCTTCCCACGATCATGTCGTCATTGACGAAGCTCATCACCTTGAGGAACTGGCTTCCCGGCATTTAGGTGTGGAAATCAGCTATTTTGATGTAAATCAGGCTCTGAACCGCCTCGGTGTTCTGGAAGACACCGGACTGTTTCAACGCCTTTTTGTGTTTGAACAGGAAAAAGCGGAACAGTACTCGATGACGTGGTTTCAAAAGAGACAGGATTATTTCACATTATTAAAGTATGAAATAGATGAACTGTTCCGGATGGTCCATGAATTCTGTCTCAAACAGTCTGAACACGGGCACACGGACGTGGGACGGTTGTCGCTTCGTTATTTTCCAGCCCACATGAACCATCAGGCGTGGATGGGAATACAGGACGCGCTGGAGCGGGCGCTTGCCGTATTTTCAGAAGAAACAAGACAGTTCGAGTCTTTTTGCAGCAGCCTTTCCGCTCTGATTCATATGGATTCAGCAGAAAATGGACTGCTTCAGGATTTTGCTTCAGCTCTGGAGGAGGCAGCTAACCTGTTTGATTACCTTCATTCTTTATTTATGATAGAAGACTCCAACCATGTCTACTGGATGGAAGTAGAGAAGAAGGGAGCAGCGAATGCCGCGTATATATACCGGAGACCGGTCGATGTTTCGGATCTTCTTGCCGACCGGCTGTTTCAGGAGAAAGACAGTGTCATCATGACGTCGGCTTCCCTTACATTGAAAAACTCCTTTTCCCATGTCATTACAAAATGGGGGCTGGACGACTTTGTGCCTGAAACGATGCAGCTTTTCAGCCCTTTTCCGATACATGAACAGGCAGAACTGCTCGTTCCACAGAATATGCCTTCGGTGAAAGACCGGTCGTTCATTGCAGATACTGCTGAATTTATCTATCATACAGCCCACATCACCGAAGGGAAAATGCTGGTGCTTTTCACATCGTTTGATATGCTGAGGCGGACGTACGACCAATTGAAGCAGTGGGATGAGGAAAACCAGTTTTCCTTTATCGCCCAGGGAGTGAAAAGCGGGAGCCGCTCCCGTCTCATGAAGATGTTTAAGCAGCAGGAGCAGGCTGTACTGCTTGGAACAAATTCTTTCTGGGAAGGTATCGATCTGCCCGGTGAGGATCTGAGCTGCCTTATTATCGCAAGGCTGCCGTTTCCGCCTCCGGATGATCCGATGACACAGGCGAGAATGGAAGCGGCGGAACAAAACGGTCTATCTTCGTTTCGAAACGTGTCTCTTCCCCAGGCGGTACTTCGATTTAAACAGGGATTCGGCAGACTGATCCGCCACAGAAAAGACAGAGGAGTCGCTGTTGTGCTCGATGAAAGAATCATGACGGCCGGTTACGGAAAGACCTTTTTGGAGTCTATACCGGAGCTGCCTGTGGTCCACCGGCCGGTCGATCATCTGCTGGATGATATAGCTTCATTTTTTTACGACTGACAGGAGGGTGTGTGTTGCAGCACTTCATCATTGAAGATATTCATCTGCTTCCGGATGGCAGCAGAGAGTCCGTGCAGAAAAACTGCTATATGGAAATCAAAGACGGAATTATTGCGGAAGTGGAAACGATGCCGGTCCCTGATCATAAACACGATCTTATTCCCCGTATACAGGGAAAAGGCAGATGGGTTCTTCCCGGCATGTACAATACACATATGCATACACCGATGACGCTGCTGAGAGGTACAGCTGATGATGTTCCCCTTAAAGAGTGGCTCGAAAAAGAAATATGGCCCCGGGAGGCTGAACTGGACCGCGATATGGTGCAGGCCGGTACGGACCTTGCTCTGGCTGAAATGATCCGCTCGGGAACGACAGCCTTTCTGGATATGTATCATCTGCATATGGACCTTGTCTTTGAACAAACGAGGCAGGCCGGCATGAAAGCAGTATTAAGCCGTGGGATGATCGGCTTTGGAGGACAGAAAGAATGGGAAGCGAAACTAAGCGGGGCGGTGGAACTTGCCCATTACTGGAATAAGGAAGGAAATGGTAAGATAAAGGGAATGCTCTTTCCGCATGCTCCTTATACGTGCCCTCCGGCATTCATGACGCAAATTGCATCTGCCGCCCGGGAACATGATTTGATGATCGGTACGCATGCTGCCGAAACTGCAGGAGAAGTCGAGGAGTATAAAGAGAATTACGGACGTACGCCGGCCGCCCATCTTGACGATCTTGGGTTTTACGAACAGCAGGCGGTATTGACTCATGGTGTTCACGTGTCAGAAGAAGAGATAAGCCTGCTGCAAAAGAAACGCGCCTTTATTTCCCATAATCCGATGAGCAATGCGAAACTGGGGTCCGGCACGGCGCCAATCAGCCGTTTTCTTGAAGCGGGCATTCCCGTCACTCTCGGCACGGACAGCTCCGCATCCAACAACAACCTGGATATGTTCCAGGAAATGAGAATGGCTGCTCTTATGCAGAAGGGTGTCCGGATGGATCCCGGCGCAGTCGGGGCAGAAGACATTTTCCGGATGGCAACGCGAAATGGGGCGCATCTCCTTGGCTTTGAAGGAGATGGACTGCTTCAGCCCGGAGGCCCTGCTGATTTTATTATGCTGGATGCCGAAAAGCCCCATTTGCAGCCGGAACATCATATGGTGTCTCATGTTGTGTACGCCGCTTCCGGTCAGGACGTGACGGATGTATTTGTCGATGGAAACCAGCTCATGAAGGACAGGGAGCTCGTTACAATAGACGAAGAACGGATATTGTACAATGCCCGTTACCAGCACGAAAAACTGGAACAAAGACGGTGACGTGATGGACACAACAGAAAGGAAATGCAATATGAAGCGCTGGTTTCTTCTTACAGGAATAGCAGTCATACTGGCGGCAGGACTATCTTATCTCGGTTATACGATGGTTCGTTCCTCTCTGGCACAAACGCTGGATGAGGCGGAAAATATCGTCCTCGCTAAAGAGAATGTGACGTCGGTGCAGGAGTCTTATTACTTTCATGGACAGGAAACGGTTTACAGCGTATACGCTGTGTTATCCGATGGTTCCGAAGAATGGTTCTTTGTGAAGGGAGGCAGTGCAGCCGCCCGTCTGCCCGCACAGCAGAGCATATCATCCGCTGAAGCCAAAGAAATGGTCCGCAGCCGCTTTAACCGGCAGAGTATCCGCAGTATAAAACCGGGTTTCGAGAATGGCACCCCGTTGTATGAAGTGACGTTTGAAAATGACAATTCTCTTCATTACTATTATTTATCAATGAAAAATGGAGACTATATCAAACGGTACAGCATCCAGAAATCCGGGTAGAATTACCTCCCGGGAAGAGCAGAAGAAAACCATACAGCATGGCACAAACGCTGCTTGAATTTAAACGAGGTTTTTATTACACTTACGATATCCTGTTTTGTAACGTAACGAGGAGGAATAGAGATTATGGAGCTATCTAAAAGAGTATCGGCGCTTAGTCCGTCTTCCACTCTGGCGATTACGGCAAAAGCCAAGCAGTTAAAAGCCGAGGGGCATGATGTAATTGGCCTGGGCGCCGGCGAACCTGATTTCAACACGCCGTCGTACATAATAGAAGCAGCGGCCGCGTCCATGAGGGACGGACACACGAAATACACCCCGTCCGGCGGAATGCCGGAATTAAAAAAAGCAGTTGCCGACAAATTCAAAAATGATCAGCAGCTGACGTACACGGAAGAAGAAATTATTATCGGTAACGGAGCGAAACACATTTTATATACACTCTTTCAGGCTCTTCTGGATGAAGGAGATGAAGTTATTATTCCAGCTCCTTACTGGGTCAGTTACCCGGAGCAGGTAAAACTGGCCGGCGGAAGACCGGTATTTGTAAAGGGGAGCGAAGACAACCATTTCAAAATCACCGCAGAGCAGCTGGAAGAGCACGTATCTTCTTCGACAAAAGCTGTCATTATCAATTCACCCGGCAACCCGACAGGAAGCATGTATACGAAAGAAGAACTGAAAGAGCTGGGGGAAACCGCTCTGAAACATGATCTCATCATCGTTTCTGATGAAATCTATGAAAAATTGATTTATGGAAATGCCACGCATGTTTCCGTGGCGCAGCTTTCACCGGAACTCAAAGAACAGACCGTGCTCGTTAACGGGGTATCCAAGTCCCATTCGATGACAGGGTGGAGGATTGGATATGCTGCCGGAAACAGCACCCTTATCAAGGCGATGACCAACCTGGCGAGCCATTCAACGTCCAATCCGGCGTCGGCTTCCCAGTTCGGAGCGCTTGCAGCCTACACGGAGGATGACGGTTCCGTGGAAACCATGAGACAGGCATTTGAAGAGAGATTGAATACCGTATATGATAAACTGATAGACATAACGGGTGTTTCATGTGTGAAGCCCGAAGGAGCCTTTTACCTGTTTCCAAATGTGAAGGCAGCTGCCGATAAAGCGGGATATAACACCGTAGATGAATGGGCCAAAGCGCTGCTTGAGGAAGAAAAAGTGGCTGTTGTACCGGGAAGCGGCTTTGGTTCTCCGGATAATGTCCGTCTTTCCTACGCGACATCACTTGATGCACTGGAACAGGCACTGGAGCGGATACAAGCATTTATTGAAAAAAAGAACGCTTTATCATAAAGCAGGAGCATGCTGTGAAAGAAAGGCTTCCTGCTCCGCTCCGCCCCCTGATTCCGGGGGTTTTTCTTTGACAGGAGAGAAAGCGGGTAGGAAGCCGGACGGCCGAAAGGGGGAATGATGAATGAATCAGGAACAGGCACTTCACCTGCTGCAGTATGGAACCACACCAGTTTCCAACCTGCTTTTTGATTATTATGCTTGTATCGGACTCAACGAAAAAGAAATGATGATGCTGCTTCATATCTACCGGTTTATTGAAGACCATCATCCTTTTCCGACTCCGGGCGAACTTTCCGAGCGGATGGCCATTACAGATGATGAGTGTTCCAGCCTGCTGCGCACCCTGATTAATAACGGGTTTTTGGATATGCATAAAAACGAAGATGATAATCAGGTAATGTATGAAACATTCTCTCTGGAACCGTTATTCCGGCGGATTGTCGAAGCTTTTTACCGCCCGGCGGAAGACCTCCGGACCGAAGCGGAGGGGGAAGGAGAACTCTACCAGCTGTTTGAACAGGAGTTTGCCAGACCTCTTTCGCCGATGGAATATGAAACAATCAGCGTGTGGATGGATCAGGATAAATATAGTGCCGATCTTATAAAAGCGGCCCTGCATGAATCGGTATTGTCCGGGAAATTGAATCTGCGCTATATTGACCGTATCTTATTTGAATGGTATAAAAACGGCATCCGCACGAAACAGGAAGCAAAAGCTCACAGTGACCGTTTTCGTAAATCGACATCATCAGCCGGAAAAGCTTCAAAAGAAAAACTTCCTGACTATCCGAATATCAATTGGCTGGATGAACCATAAAAGGGCGGATGAAAGATGCTGACAAAAAAACAAATCCGAGAAACACTTGAAACAATCAAAGACATGTACCCTGAAGCCGAATGTGAGCTTCATCATTCCAATGCTTTTGAACTGCTTATCGCTGTCGTATTGTCTGCGCAGTGCACCGATGCGCTGGTGAATAAAGTGACACCGGGACTTTTTCAGAAGTATAAAAAACCGCAGGATTATCTCGATGCATCTCAAGGTGAGCTGGAGCAGGATATACGATCCATCGGGCTGTATCGGAACAAGGCAAAGAATATCAAAAAACTTTCCGCCTCTCTTCTCGAACAGTTTGAAGGGGAAGTTCCCCGCTCGAGAGATGAATTGATGAGCCTTGCCGGCGTTGGCAGAAAGACAGCCAATGTTGTGGCATCTGTCGCATTTAAAACACCTGCCATCGCAGTCGATACCCATGTGGAAAGAGTCTCTAAGCGTCTTGGCATCTGCCGCTGGAAAGACAATGTGCGCGAAGTGGAAGAAACCCTGATGAAAAAAGTTCCGGAAGAGGAGTGGGCGGATACGCATCACCGGTTGATTTTTTTCGGCAGATACCACTGCCGGGCGCGGGACCCTCAGTGCGCATCGTGCCCGCTTTTGCATTTATGCCGTGAAGGACAGAAACGAATGAAACGGGGGGACGTGCAGCATGCATGATAAGCTCGTTATCCCCCTCCATCTTGCTCAAGCCCCTTTTTATTATCAACACGATGTGGATTTATCCTTTCTCCAGGAAAAGAGAGCACCGTTCAGGGAAGAAATTTTGTGGGAAAACGGCTGGTTGAACGAGGCTCCATGGGAGCATCCTCTGACGTCTGTACCGAATCTGTTCGAGGAATGGGAGGAGCGTCTGAACGTGCTGGAAATCTGTTACGCGGACCGGGATACAGCATCCGCCCACCCTGTTATGATCGAGCAGACGGCCGCTCTGTTATCGGTTCTGTCCTGGATGAACAGATGCCGGGTTCCGGGAGCGGATCCGGACGTTTTCACCACAGCTGCCAAAGATATGAGAAGGGTGCCTTCCAACGCCGGCGGAAGGCTTTCTTTTATCATAAGCAGGCCGTCCCATCATCACAGTTTTATACAGCTTAAAAGCCTGTTTGTGGAAAGCAGAAAGCAGTTTGCCCTTATAAAGATTGAAGAAAAAAATTAAATGGTTCGTTTTACATGACACGGAGGGAAAATCATGCCAGAGGTACAAATGAAAGATGCTGGTTCACTGTTGAATCTCCCTTTTTCCGACGAGGACGAAAAACGGCTGCAGGCCCTGGTTTCAAAACGACAGAATCCTGCGTTTGAAGTTGCCTTCTGCGGTCATTTTTCTGCGGGGAAATCGACACTTCTGAATGAACTGCTGGGCAGAGACCTTCTGCCGTCAAGTCCTATTCCGACAAGTGCCAATATTATATCGATTCAATACGGCGACCCGGGTCTGGCCATTACAACCAGTGACGGGAAAGAGCAGCGGTGGCAGGATGAAATACCGTGGGATGAGGTGAAATCCTGGGGAATGAATGGAGAGGAAATTAAACATATTAATATCTACATCCCCTTTCCATTTCTGTCCACTTCAACCCGGCTGTTTGATACGCCGGGGGTGGATTCCACCGACCCGAATCATCAGCTCGTTACCGCAGATCAGCTTTATACAGCCGACTGCATTGTGTATGTCACCGATTATAATCACGTGCAGTCTGAAACAAATCTTCGGTTTTTAAAAGAAATGAGCAGGGAGAACAAACCAATTCTTCTTGTCGTCAATCAGATCGATAAACACAATGAAAACGAAGTACGTTTGACATCGTTTAAAAATGGGCTGCGCACCACGCTCTCCAGGGCCGGTATTCAGCCGATGGAACTTTTTTTCACTTCGATGAAAGAACCCGATTACCCTTTTAATGAATCCGATCGTCTTGCTTCTTTCTTAAAGCCGCTGCTTTATTATGGCGGCAATCTTTCTTCACGGAGCCTGCCGATGCACGAGTCGGGCGCGGTCCATCAATTAATGGAACGGCTGAAAGAAGAAAAAGAAGAAGCCTATGAAACGTGGCAGGAAAATCTTTTATCGCGCGGCATGGACCCAAAAGATGCAGAACAGGCCGGAAGCAGGGAAGAAGAGATTCAACAGGTAGAGCAGCAGAAGAAAGCTGCCGTACAATTGCTCTATGATGAACGCAATCAGCTCCTGAAAGATGTTACGCTGTTTCCGTATACGACAACGGAAAAGGTCAGACACTGGCTCGAAAGCTGTCACCGTCAGTTCAAAAAAGGGCTGCTTTTCACGCGCCGCAAAACGGAGGAAGAACGCGCGAAACGAAAAGAAGCAGTGCTTGAGGAATTGAATGAAAAGGTGAAAACAGAACTGCTTTTTCACGTAAAAAATATACTTCTGGGAGAAGCGGTGCCGTATATGCAGGATCCTGCTTCGTTTGAAACACAGGTACAGGAATGGAGTTTCACCGTTGACGGAGAGCTGTTGGAACGGTTTGTGCCGACATCGGAATTCGACCGGCAGTTTGTGTATACATTCACTGAAAAAATGGCGGATGCCGTAGGGAAACAGCTGAAGGCGGAAACGGAATCTTTTTTTCAGGACTATGAAGAAGCTTTGAAAACGCAGTATGATGAAAAAAAAGCGGCACTGCTGGAAAAACAGGAGAATGCGGAAGATGTAAGCCGGGAACTTCGGGAATGGGAGCAGGCCGCAGATGAAGTGGAGAAGAAATTAGAAGAATGCCGGACGTACCTGAAAACAAACGACGGCGGTCATGACTTTTGGCAGCTTCTCCGAGGCACAGCAGAAGAAGATTACCCGGAAGGAAATATTCCTGATATCGTTGTAACCGAGGAGGAAGAAGAGGATTCCGTGGTTACGGAGGCGGACGCACCGGAACAAACGAAAGAGCAGCCTTTCATTTCTGCGCCGGAGGTAGATGATTCGTTTGTTGAACCTATCCGCCGTTATCTCCATCAATACGGAGACCGGCCTCTGTTTGAACAGGAAAAGAAGAAGCTCGCGCGGCTGCTGGAGCAGTATGATAACAATACGGTCACGGTCTCTCTTTTTGGAGCATTCAGCGCGGGCAAGTCGAGCTTTATTAATGCCATGATTGGTGAACGTGTTCTGCCGGCGGCCCCGAATCCGACGACATCGGCTGTGAACCGTATCCAAAAAAGCACTCTGGCGTATCCTCATGGAACCGTGGTACTGGATACGAAAGAAGAAGCTGTCCTGGAACAGGAGATTCAGGCTGTATCACGGGAACTTGGCACGGATTTGAATCTGGAAACACTTCAAAGCTGGAAGAAACCAAACCAGAATCGATTAACCGACTACCAGCGGACGTATGCCGATTACCTGTTTACTCTGCAGCAGAGTCTGAAAAAAAAGACTGTCCCACCCGGCGTCCGCATCGAAACAGAAATCAATGAGCTTCAGGACTGGGTAGGGAAGGAGGAGTACGCCTGCCTTATTCAGCAGGCATCCATTTATTATGACTGCGCCTGGACTGAAAAAGGTCTCGTCTTTGTCGATACACCGGGTATTCACTCGATTCACGGCCGTCACACGAATGTCGCTTTTGAACAGATGACCCAGTCCAGCGCTGTCCTGTATGTCACCTATTATAATCATGCTTTTTCCAAAGCGGATCAAGTGTTTTTGCAGCAGATGGCGGGGGTCAACGAGGAATTTGATACGAACCGGCTGTATTTTATTATTAATGCATCGGACCTTGCGGATTCGAAGACAGAACTGAATGTCGTCAGAGAGCACGTGAGAGAGCAGCTTCTTCAAAGCGGGATACAAGATCCTCACGTATTCACGTTGTCCAGCAAAGACGCGCTTGCCTTAAAGCAGCAGGATGCTTCGGCCGAAGAGGAAGACGCCTTTACCGGATTTGAGCATTATTTTGAGACGATAACGATGGATACGTTAAAAGCCGATCATCTGGACCAGCTTTATCAACACGGCATGCATATGTACCGTTTACTGCGTTCGCTTCTTGATGACGCAGACAGCGGGGACAATCCGGAACAGATTATGACGAGGCGCCTCGAATCGGTGGATGCATTCAAACAAGAGATTGAGACACTCCATTTTGAAGACCTCCTTCCTTCGCTGCGTCACGAATTGCAGCAGCAATGCTCCTACCTGCAGGAAAGAGTGAAACTGATGGCGCTCGACTACTTCCCTGAAGCTGTGAATCCGGCCGTTCTTAACGGTTCGTCCAAACGGGAGCAGAAAGCCAGGCTTCAGGGAGCCCTCCAGGAAATGGAAGGACTGGCGCGGACTTTTCTGGAACGTGAGATGCAGACCATTATTTTCAGACTGCAGGAGCATGGTGCCAAAGGTATTTACCGCGGGAACCAACGTTTTAGAGACGCAGCGGTCCCTAATGATTTAAACGTAGCAGCTCCTGATTCGCAAGCCTTGCAGCTGCTGCCCGAAAAAGAGGAGGCAGCCGTTCGTATGACCATACCGACCGCTCCTTTTCTTGATTACTACCAGTCCGGAAAGGATTTTTTCGGAAACCGGGCGGTACAGAAACTGAAAGAGGACTTTTCCGAAACAGTCCGTCTCGAAGCAGGGAAGGAGATAGCTTCGCTGGAAGAACGGCTGCAGCAAAGGTTAAATGAACACATGCGGGAACAGGCGGAATACTTCAGAATATATTTTCAGAACGAAGCGGATCAGGAAATAGAAAGGATCCGCTGGCTGTTTGACTCTTCGAAAAAACCGGCGCTTGAAGAAGAAACTTCTTTTCTGCAAAAGCATCTGCAGAAGTAAAAAACGGTTATACCGGCTATGAGCCGAGACAATACCGGAAGTGACGGCTGCAGCGAACTGATTTTTTAGATCGTGGAGTCAGGGCAGGGAAGATAGAACATAAAAATCCGAACGATGCTGCATTCCAACATGGAATGTCCGTTCATCGTTCGGATTTTTATATGGTTCCTATTCTGTTGTCACAGCCTGCAGCCATTTAATTGGTGGAATTATTCTCCGTCGTACTTCCGGAGTCTGAATTACTGTTGTCATCCGAATTGGTGCTGTCACTGGAGGAATTGGATTGTTGTACGTCCGTGCTTCCGTCATTTGATTCACCGCTTGTGTTATTCTCATCACCTGAATCGCCGCTGTCGTTATTGCTGCTGTCATTGTTTTCGGTATTGTTGTTTTCGCTGCCGCTGTCCCCGCTGTTATCATTGTTGGTATTACTGTCTTCGTTATTACCGGAATCATTGTTATCCGATTCACCGCTGCCGGAGGAGCCGCTGTCTCCTGATCCCCCAGCATCCTCACTGTTATCATTCTGCTGGTCTTCACCGTCTTCATTTTCATTGCTGTCACTGCTGTCCTCTTCTTCCTCATCCATATTTTCGTTGTTCTCCGGTACATTGACCTGAACTTCAGACGAAGAGCTGGTCTGATTTGGTCCCTGCTCGTTGACTACGGTGATGCGGAAGCTGTGTGTTACACCGCTCTTGGGAACGGACATCGTATAGCCTGTTTCGGACTGGTTCGATACCGTTTCGTAAGATCCGTTTTCCGTCCGGTGTTCCACCTGGAAGGAGCGGCCGCTCTGTTCACTTTGATCGTAGTCCCAGCTGACCTGAACCGCGTCTTCCTGTTCATCATATACCGCATTTAAACCGGTGATGGATTCAGGCTGCGAGAATGTATCCGACACCTCTTCCGGCCCCGTTCCTTCAACAAACAGTTCCGTGATAATTTGACTCTCCGGTGTGTACCGGCTCGCCCTCTGCCCGCTGCTTCGTTCTATATCAATCGCATTGACGGAATCAGGCTGGGTAAATTCAGGTGTGTCTGTTCCTTCGGAAACATGGGACATCACGAGCCGGAAAATCTCTTTGGCAATATCACTTTCACCGCCGATCAGGTAATTCTCGCCCCGGTCGGAGCTGAAGCCGGTCCAGACGGCTGCCGTATAACGCGGGGTATACCCTGCGAACCATATATCAGGATCACCGCCGTCCGGGATACCGTACTGCTCATGTTCGGATTCAGTAAAGTTAGTTGTTCCAGTCTTTCCGGCCAGCGGAAGATCCGGAATATTCGCTCCGGTGCCGGTTCCTTCATCGACAACGTCTTTCAGCATATCCGTGATCATGTACGCGGTGTAATCCTGCATAGCCTGGCTGGTTTCATGCTCCATCGTAATTTCACGGCCGTCCCGGAATTCGATGCGCCGTACCGCGTGAGGTTCGGAATATGTTCCTTCATTTCCGAAGGCGGCATAAGCGCCTGCCATGTCAACACTTGAAAATCCAGGACTGATTCCCCCGAGGGCAGCTGCCGGGTAGACATTTTCGATCGGCAGACCGAGTCCCCGGGCGAAATCACCGGCTCGCTGCAGTCCGGTCTGCTGCAGCGCCTTGACAGCGGGAACGTTGATGGAGTCGACGAGTGCCTGTCTCATGCTCACAGAGCCTCTGAACGTTCCGGAGTAGTTCTGGATCTGCTGATCGCCGTCTTCGGTATACGTGTGCGGCTCATCGACAAGTTGGTGGTACGTGGACCACTGATTGTATTCAATCGCCGGAGCGTAATCGAGCAGCGGTTTAATCGTGGAGCCGGGCTGGGCGCTGCCGTTGCTCGCATAGTTGAACCCTTTGGCGATATCCTGGCTCTGCCGGTTGCCGACCATCGCTTTAATGGCACCGGTCTGTGTATCAATCAGGGTAAACCCGACCTGAAACTGGTCACTTTGCGGGTAATTGCTGATATGCTGGTTCGTATTAATGACTTCCTCCGCGTATTTCTGCGCTTCAGGATCGAGTGTGGTATAAATTTTCAACCCGGCCGAATACAATTCATTGGAGGAGATGCCTTCGACGTCTTCCATCTCATTCTGGACGTGTGTGATGAACGAGTCGTATATCAGGCCTTCCTGGGTCGGGTTGTAATCAAGCTGTTCATTGATAGTAACCGATTTGGCCTCTTTGGCTTCCTGCTGGGTAATGAAATCATTCTCCTGCATCAGACCAATAATCATGTTTCTGCGTTCTTTTGCGGTTTTTGGATTCTGAATGGGTTCATAATGGTTCGGCCTTCTCGGAATAGCGGCAAGAAGGGCAGCATCTTCGATCGTCAATTCATCGACGTCTTTATTAAAATAGACATCGGAAGCTTCTCCGATACCATATGCCCCCTGTTCAAAATAAATCAGATTTAAATACATCTGCAGAATCTGGTCCTTGGAATACTGCTGTTCCAGCCGGATGGCAAGGTACTGTTCCTGCACTTTCCGGCTGATCGTTTTTTCAGGGGACAAGAAGGCGTTTTTTACAACCTGCTGCGTGATCGTGCTGGCACCTTCCGCGCCGAATCCCTGCGACAAATTAGCTTTTAGTGCGCCGAACACGCGGATGATATCAATACCGAAATGGTCGTAAAATCTCGTATCCTCCACGGCAATAAAGGCTGATTTGACATGGTTGGGAACATTATTGATATCAATGAGGTCGCGGTTTTTCCCGGACTGCAGTCTTGTCACCTGGTTACCGTTCTGATCATAAATCTCAGCTGCCTCGGAAAGCACGAGTTCTTCAGGATCAAGTGCCGGGGCATTGCTGATCATAAAACCGGCCGCGACCCCTCCTCCAAGTACAAGTAGAAAACCTGTGATAAATACAATAAGAAATAATTTCTTGAATATAGACCGTTTACCGGATGATTTTTTATTTTTTTTGCCCGAAGTCTGCTGTGCCTGTCGTTTTTCCTGTCTCGAGCGGTAATCCTGGCTCATGGGTTGTTTTCTTCCTTTCTCTTGAGATGTTTCATTTTGACACGGGACATCATGGAGTTAGTCGACCTATGAAACAAAACGTTACATTATGAAAAATAAATAAGGTCAACAATATCAAGATAGTTTATGCGCGGACTGTATTGAAGGGGAATGTAATGACCGTTTTCCCTTATATCCTGCAGCGGTATCGATTTCCTTTCCTTCTGCCCGAAATACCAATCCAAAAAAAGGGAGGCATCGTATAAATACGTTTGTTCAAGCAGGGTGAAACGGATGATCAAAAACGCAATGCCGTCATGACGGAGAATGTCATGCATATGCTCCATCTGGTGGGCATGGATATTGCCAAAGGGAAAAGATGTTTTATTGCGGGTTTCTTTCGCTTCAAAGTCAATATAGCTGCCGCGGTAAATGCCGTTATAGTCTGTCGTGGAAGGCTGTTTAAAATAAGCTTCGGTAATTTTTGCAGCGCTTCGCTTCGGATAGTCGACATGCACGATCTGTACAGGGGTCGGTTTCTTATGAATAACAGCCTTCCCGGTTGACCGGTAATACTGATTTGTATCGTTAAGATCCTGCTCCAGTGTCATTCCCCGGTTTCCAAACAGGTTGGAGGGAGAAGAGGTCTGATGACTGCGCGAACCGTTATACTTTTTTCCGCCGGGGTATCGAAAGGCCATACTACCACCTGCTTTGCTGTTTTTCATTTCTCCATCATAGCATATCAGGGCCTTGGAAAGAACCATCTTTCTTCTCTTAAGAAGGGAAAGTAGACAATCATGGGGAAGGTCATGTTACGATAAAGGAGTAAGGGAGAGTGAGAGAATCAATGAATGAGAAGCCGGTCAATCTTGGTTTTGGCAATATGATGCCGCCTGAACGAATTATATCAATTGTCAGCTCGGATTCCGCACCTACAAAACGGTTGATTCAGGAAGCCCGGGATAGAAAAATGCTGATTGATGTCACGAATGGTAGAAAAACAAGGAGTATTATCCTTGCTGATAGCGACCACGTTCTGCTTTCCGCTATTCAGCCTGAAACAGTGGCACAGAGATTAAATGAAAATGATAGTGGTGGTTAGTACGAAGCTTCGGCCTATGCCGGAGCTTTTTTTGTAGATTTCAGGCTGATTTATACCTTCTTTTTCGAATAAACACTAGTTCTGTCAGTACAGCAGGGTTTCTTCAATCAAAGAAGAAAGCAGGAGGGACAGGAAAAAGGAGGTATGCAAAATGACAGAACAGCACTTGAAAACAAAAGACATTGCCCGGCGCCTGGAGGTTTCATCGTCAACTGTGCTGAATTGGGTCAAAAAATACAATATTCCATACACCGTTAACGCAAATGGTCATTACTGCTTCGAAGAAGATACTGTTTTGCAGTTTTTGAGTATTAAAAAGCAGCAACAGCAGGATGTATCCCATACCGCTGAAAAAAGCGGCGGCACGGTCAACCGCGATGTGATGCTGGAACGGCTGGCACAGGCCGAGGAGAATGTTCAATTACTTGAGCGGATGATTATGAATAAAGCAGATGATATCGTGACGTTTCAAATCGTAGAGCAGCGCAAGAAAATAGAAGCGTTGACAAAAAAGATGGACAGGCTCGAAAAGCAGATACAACAGCAGCAGGATCCAGAGCTCCGCCGGAAACAGGAGGATACAGCCGGTATCGCTCAACCCGGTCATCTGCCTGCAGGTCTTTTTCAGTTTGAATGAATGACTCCCCGTGATAAGATAGAATGGAGGAGGACAGGGATATGCAGCAGGAACAAAAACAAGAACTTTATACAAAAATACAACAGTTAAAACAATATAATGACCAGTCTCTTCATCATTTCACGACGATAGCACAGAATGCTGAATACACGCCCGATTTTTATGAAGAAGTGAAACCATTTGCCGACCGTATGAAAGAAACAGCCGATGCTTGGAAACCACTGGCGGAACAATGGATTATCGATGAAAAGCCATTCTATTTTTACTTGAAACAGATTGAGGACACGCATGAAAACATGTGTATTTCATCGATACGTTCGTTTCAATCCGATACAAAAAAGAAGCGCTTCCGTGAGATGATTCAGTCGATTGACTATATTTTAACCGGTATGGAAGAACAGCTGGATGTATAACAGGAAAGGAGGAGCAAAAGTGACGTATATTGTTGATCCGGAATGGGTGAACGATGCATGCCAAAGAGAGGACGTACGGATCGTCGACTGCCGGTTTCAGCTTGGCGAGCCGGAAGCGGGAAAAGCAGCATATGAAAAAGAGCATCTGCCCGGCGCTGTTCATATCGATCTGGAAAGAGATTTAAGTGCACCGGCGGAACCTGTCGGCGGAAGACACCCGCTGCCGGATATGGATGAATTTGCAGACATTTTATCCGAAGCAGGTATTGATCACCACACGGATGTCGTTGCTTATGATGATCAGGGAGGAGCGATGGCGGCTCGGTTTTGGTGGATGATGATGTATGCCGGCCATGAACGGACGTTTGTGATGGACCGGCCTTTCTCCTTATGGAAGGAAGAGGGGTATCCTGTTGAAAGCAGGCAGCCCGAACTGAAAAGAAAAGAATTTATTCTACGAATCCAGCCGCAGATGCTGGCGTCTATAGAAGAAGTAAAGCTTGCTCTTCATGAGGAATCGAGCCGGATTATCGATGGACGTGACGAAAGGCGCTACCGCGGAGAGACGGATCCGGTAGATCATACAGCCGGGCACATTCCGGGTGCCGGACACTATTTCTGGAAAGATGTGCTGGATGAGCACCTGATCTGGAAAGGCCCAAAAGAGCTGAAAGACCATTTTCAGCATTTACCGGAAGAAAACAGGATCTACTCTTACTGCGGATCCGGTGTGACAGCCTGTGTGAACGTACTGGCGCTGAATGAAGCGGGATATGAAAATCCAAGGCTCTATGCCGGAAGCTGGAGTGACTGGATTTCCTATGGAGACCTGCCGGTAGAGAAAGGCTAATGCTGGTGCTCCCTTATGGAATGACTTTTTGGAAGACGCCATCCGTAGTGAACAGACAGCATCCGGCAGATAACAATCAAAACGAGCATGGTGATATAGCCCGGCATGGAGGAAATCCATCCCATACCGATAACAATACCGGCGGGAACGGTCCATGCGATGTAAATTTCATGCCGCAGAAAAAGAGGTTTGCGTCCGGCCAGTACATCCCGGATCATTCCGCCACCGGTACCCGTTAAAGCAGCAGCGGCTATGGAAGCGCTGAGCGGAAGGTTCATTTCGGATGCGTAAATGGCCCCCTGTACGGCAAAGGAGCCGAGACCGATGGCATCAAACATAAGGCCCCATTTCCTCCATGTTTCAAACAAAAACCGCGGCAGTAGAAAAGCAATGGTCATGATGATAAAAGCGGTCAAAAACAGAGTCTCCTGTCCCCACAGAGCAGTAACCGGGACACCGATCAAAAGGTTCCGCACAGCTCCGCCGCCAAAAGCTGTCACGAACCCCAGAATATAAATCCCCATTAAATCATATTCTTCTTCCATTGCAGCAAAGACACCACTCAGCGCGAAGGCGGTAGTGCCGATAATATTAAGAATGTCCCACGTCACCCGGGACCGCCTCCTTTCCCAAGAAAAATTCCCGGCCGCATGAGGCCGGGATATTCAAAATCGTCCGGATTTAAATATAGCGTACAGAAGCCATAAAAACATAAGAAACGAAATAATGAAACTGATTTCAATGACCGGCAGTCTGACAAGAGGGGAGGAAGAATCTCCGAATGTAGAGCCGACAATCAAACCGACCATAATAATGCTGAACGCAAGCAGTATGATACTGAAAGAAAGGCGGTTGCTGATCCGGTCAAGCTTATTCAAAAAGATGTTCATTTTCGGGACTTTCATCTCAATGCCGACGTGGCTTTTGTTCAACTTGGACAGTGCATCACGGAATTCCCGGGGAATGTCCAGCAGGTAATCCCGCTGCCGCACTCCTTCTTTCCACCAGTCTCTGGCAATATTTTTAGGATTTATCTGTTCCATCGCCAGCTTCTTTCCATATGGTTCCGCTATTTCAACAATGCTGAGATCCGGATCAAGATGTTCGATAATGCCCTCGAAAGTAATCAATGCTTTGGCAAGCATCGTATATTCTTTGTAAATCTGAATCTCGTACCGGTGCGACGTTGCAAAAATATCATTAATTGCTTCACCGAACCGGATATCCTGGAACGATTTCTCGTAATACTTGGAAAGCATATAATAGACATCTTCTGCAAACTGATCATGATCAATCGTATCCGGAATATCGGCCATTTCATAAATGGCATCAGCCACCTGATCCGGCTTTTTCCGGGTCATGGCAATAATATAGTTGATAAACTGCCGGCGCATTTCTTTATTGAGCCGTCCGATTTGGCCGAAATCAATCAGTCCTGCTGTCTCATAGCCGGTGAAGACAATATTTCCGGGGTGGGGATCACTGTGAAAAAAACCATCCACCATGACCTGGTGAAAGAAAGCATCGGTGAGTGAACGCGCCAGTGCTTTCTTGTTAAACTGTTTGTCACTCTGCTCCAGCTCCGAAATTTTTGTGCCGTCCAGAAAAGAAATGGTCAGCACCCTCCGGCTGGAGTACGATTCGAATACTTCCGGAATCTCAAGAGCAGGGAAGTTCTCCATGTTGGTCCGCATTTTCTCTGTATTGCGGGCTTCCACATAGTAATCGACTTCATCCCGGATGGCATCTATATATTCCTCAATCACATCCTGCAACTGATAGTACCTTGCCCACTGAAAACGCTGGGCGAATAATTTGGCAAGATCCCGTAATATATCGATATCTTTTTCAATCGTTTCTTTGATATGCGGGCGTGATACTTTCACGGCTGCGTCCGTTCCATCGTGAAGCTCAGCCTTGTATACCTGTCCGATGGATGCTGCGGCAATCGGCTCATCTGAAAAGGAAGCGAACACGTCTTCCAATTGGTGTCCGAGGTCATGTTCGATAATTTTCCGTGCCTGCTCAAATGGAAAAGGCGGCACCTCATCCTGAAGTTTCTGCAGCTCTTCAATGATGGAAGGAGGAAAGATGTCTTCCCGGGTGCTTATCATCTGACCGAGTTTAATAAAAGTTGGTCCCAGATCCTCAAGCACTTTACGGATCCGCTGTCCCATCGAATGCATGTTGTAATCATCAGGGTTGGACGCCATCCGCTTGGGAAGGGACAAAATATGAAACAGGCCGACTTCCTGCAGTACATAACCAAAGCCGTGACGGGCAAGCGTGGCTGCTATCTTTCTGTAGCGGTTCGCGTGTTTAAGACCTCGTGATATTTCCATGTAACAATTCCTTTCCAGGAATACAAAATCTAATCTTGGCTCCTCGAACCGACGGATCAGCGTTCGTTATGATCTGTATCGTTAAATTTATAACGCTCCAGTTTTTCTTCCAGCTCCTGAAGTTTGGATTCTATCCGTTCTATGTCGGTGTCCGATGCAAGCCCCATGTCTCTGAACGCATCACGCGCTTTATCTTTTGAGCGTTCACTCCAGTCCGACTCCATATTCTTCCCGCGTTCCATTAACTCTTCTTTCCACTGCTCGGCTTCACGGGGGGTGATTCTGCCGCGCGTCACCAAATCATCAATATAAGTCTGCACTTTTTCTTTTCCGTAGGAAGCTGCTCCGAGGCCGAGAAAAAATCCTTTTTTCAGCATGTCATTCATCATGTATTCCTCCTGGTTCTTATTTTTCAGCAGGTGAGTTGTATCTTCCGCTCTGATTATCTACAATAGGCAGGGACGTCGTGAAAAAGGCTTACCTGAAGATAGAATACTCTATTCAGACAAGCCTTGAGAGAAAGATGGATACATTTCCTACCCGTTGTCCCGGAGCATGGAATAAATGAAGAATACCAGGACGATAACAGAGATGATGGACAGCCCGGCTAATAAACTTTTGTCCGCATCGTTCCAGGCATTTACCGAGGATGCTGATGCAGCCGCCGGTATCATGAAGATAATCATTGCAGACAGCACTGCGCTGAGTCTCGTCATAAAGAAAAGCCTCCTTCATGCATTGTCATTTATGTAAGATGGTTAAACACTCTGTCTAAGTATATCATTATCACCCATGGCAGAGCAGTGGGAAAACAAAAGAAATACCTTTTTTTATTATATCCGTGCAAAAACAATTTATCAATCCAAAAAGGATATCCATACGCTCCTTTTAGTGGACAGAACAATCGTTAGGGCGTACGTATCATGTTACAATAAATAAAGTGCAAAATGCAGTACAATGTAAAATGTGTCCGTAATGGAACGACAGGAAAGGAAAATGAGACATGTCAGGGATTCATATAGAAGATATCATCATAGCCAACCAAACATTAAAAGACGTAGTCGCCCATACGCCGCTGCAGAAAAATCAGGTTCTTTCCGAACGTTATGGTGCGAATGTGTACTTAAAAAGAGAAGACCTGCAGGTGGTGCGCTCTTTTAAAATCCGCGGGGCATATTATCTGATGCAGGGGTTGTCCGAAGAAACACTGAAAAACGGCGTCGTCTGTGCGAGCGCAGGCAATCATGCCCAGGGTGTTGCGTATTCATGCAAAGCGTTGAAGGTGAAAGGGAAAATCTTTATGCCGACGACAACACCGAAACAAAAAATCGGGCAGGTGAAATTATTCGGCAAAGAATATGTCGACGTCGTGATTACCGGTGATACGTTTGATGACTCGTATCAGGAAGCTATGGCATGTAAAGAGGAGAACAACATGGCTTTCATTCATCCGTTCAATAATGAAAAAATCATCGCCGGCCAGGGGACGGTCGGTATGGAAATCATGAATGATATTGAAGAACCAATCGACTATTTATTCTGTACCATCGGCGGCGGCGGATTAATCTCTGGTATCGGGACTTATGTAAAGTCGATTTCGCCGGAAACGAAAGTGATCGGAACCGAACCCGGCGGTGCACCCGGCATGAAAGAATCGATCGTAAAAAATGAAGTCGTGGAACTTCAGGACATGGACAAGTTTGTCGACGGTGCAGCGGTGAAACGGGTTGGTGATATTCCATATGAAGTATGCCGCGGACTGCTTGATGATATTTCACTAGTACCGGAAGGCAAAATCTGTTCAACCATTCTGGAATTGTATAATGAGAATGCCCTCGTTGCCGAGCCGGCCGGCGCTATGCCGATTTCAGCATTGGATTTTTACAAAGAGGAGATTAAAGGAAAGACGGTCGTGTGTGTTGTGAGCGGCGGTAACAATGATATCGGCCGGATGGAAGAAATGCGGGAAAAATCGCTCCGCTACGAGGGCCTTCAGCATTACTTTCTGATCAACTTTCCTCAGCGTGCCGGAGCGCTGCGCGAGTTTCTTCATGAAGTGCTCGGCCCTGAGGATGATATCACAAGGTTTGAATACACGAAGAAAAACAACAAATCGACCGGACCGGCACTTGTCGGCATAGAGCTTGCCGATCCCGGCGATTACGACAGGCTGATCAAACAGCTTGAAAAGAAAAATTTCCAGTATAACGAAATCAACAAAGAAGAAAATCTTTTTCATTTTCTTATTTGATGAAAGCAGAGGCAGCTGGATCAGGAGGACGGGATCATGATTATTAATGAAG
This sequence comes from Salibacterium halotolerans, assembly GCF_900115625.1. GTDB lineage: Bacteria > Bacillota > Bacilli > Bacillales > Marinococcaceae > Salibacterium > Salibacterium halotolerans. The sequence continues at coordinate 81,268 of NZ_FOXD01000005.1, forward strand.
AGGAGACGTTTTTTGAATGTATTCCCCAGCATGAACATGCCCGGATTTCTGCTGAAATCATAACATTATGGGGCGGCAGAGCCGCAAAAGAAGATCCGTACTGGGATGAACTGGCTGCGGCTGTCCGGGAGCACGACCGGGCCTGGATTCCGCTCGACGCGGCGCCGCTTGCCGATGAAAGGAACCGCCCTTACGATTTTACCAATTATCCGGAAAAACCTAAGACAGAGGCTTATCAGAGAGGTATTCTTGAGGCTGCCGGAATACATCGCTACTGCGGCCTGTTAGTCAGCAGACACTACACTTCTTTTTTTGAAAAAGGCTTGACAGCAACCGGGCGGATGTTTCGTGACCAGGAAAAAGAGCGGCAGAAAAAATGGCGGAGAGAACTTCAAGAGCCTGATAACGAAGAGCATCATCTTGCACTGCTGCAGTTTTGCGACGATCTTTCTCTCTATTTGTGCACCAATGCTCCCGGGGCTTCGAAAGAGGAGGAAAATCCCTGGTTCAAAAACGGATTCCGGCAGCATTTTGCTTTTGTGAACCATGAAACGATTTATGCGGAATTCAGTGGAAAAGAGCATGTGTTCATCACACCGTTTCCTCTGCAGGAACCGCTCGATATAACGATTCATGGCAGACAGGTTTTAAAAGAAGAGCTGCAGGAAAAAAGGTTTTCCGAAGCGTTTCAACACAGCACGGCACTTACGAGACAGTTCTATCTCCATCCAGGCTGACATAAAAAGGAGGATTCGATGTCTTTACAAGGAAAACGAATCATCGCACTTGTCGATGAAGATTTTGAAGATCTGGAACTTTGGGTACCGGTTATGAGACTCAGGGAAGAAGGCGTAGATGTTGTACTCACCGGAAAAGAAAAGGGGAAAACGTATTACGGTAAACACGGCGTACCTGCAGAAGCAGAAGCTTCGTTTACCGACATTTCCGCCGCAGAATATGACGGTATTCTTGTGCCCGGCGGATGGGCGCCGGACAAACTGCGGCGTTATCCGGAGGTTATGGACATGGTCCGGCATATGGATAAACAACAGAAACTTATCGGTCAAATCTGCCACGCCGGCTGGGTTCTTGTCTCCGCGGACATCCTTACGAACAAAAAAGTAACAAGCACCCCGGGTATTAAAGACGATATGAAAAACGCCGGGGCCGTCTGGTATGATGAGGAAGTGGTCGTAGACGGCCATATCGTTTCAAGCCGGCGCCCGCCGGACATTCCGGCATACAGCCGGGCGCTCGTTCAGTCGCTGAAAGCGTAAGACAGCATAATAAGAGGGGCTGAGCCGGAATAAAAGGAGTTATCATGAAAGAAATTTCTGCACGGGAAATACAGGAACTTACAAACAATAGTCAAACGGCGGCGGTTTTTTTCTACACTCCATTATGCGGAACGTGTCAGGTGGCATCAGAGATGACCGGTCATATAGAAACAGTGTTCGATGCTGCTTTTCTGCAGGCTGATATAAACACGATGCCCGATATCGCACAACAGGAACAAATCAGCAGTGTGCCCTGCCTGAAAGTGTGGAACGATGGGAGGATAGTTCTTACGATTTATGCGTTTGAATCCGTTCCTTCCTTATTGAAAAGGCTGCACGGCCTGGTGCCGCTCAAAGGTATGAAGGAGGATGAGAACAATGACAGAAGCAAAAGCAGCTCCTGATTTTGAACTTTCAACATTGGACGGGGAAGACCAGGTGCGGTTTCATGACTGGAAAGGAAAGCCGGTTATGCTGACGTTTTGGGCGTCCTGGTGTCCGGATTCGCAGCGTGATCTTGCGAAGAAACAGTCTTTTTATGAAAACCTGGATCAGGATAAGATACAATTTCTTACGATCAATGTGACCGGGAGAGAAGGATCAACGGAAGCTCCGGTGCAGTTTATGGAAGACAACGGGTACACATTTCCCGTCCTTCGCGATTTGAATACAAAAACGTATGACAAGTATCAATGCATGGGAGTTCCGACCACATTTATTCTTGATGAAAATCTTCAGGTAATGAATCGTTTTAATGATAAAGCAGCATTTGTGGATATTATCAAAGGAGTGGAACCGCTTCTGGTGCGTTAATACCGTTAAAAAACGAAGTCCGGGAACAGCCGGGCTTCGTTTTTTGACGTTGTGCTGTATTTGTTTTGTGTGACTGGTATTACGACGGCTTTCTTCCGTTTGTAACAACCTGTTTCATCTGGCTGCTGTTTGGATAATCATTAGCGTCATATTGTGCGGTGACACGTTCTTTGTCGTAGTCCACCCGGTGAATGGACGCATCAAACGATCCATTTTCTATATCGAGCAGCACGTAAGACGGCCGGGGATCGCCGTCAAAAGGAAGACCTACACTGCCGGTATTGATGAACGTTGTACCTCCTGCTTCACGGATATACGGCGTGTGGATATGCCCATATACTACAATATCGGCTTCCGATTCCGAGTGAAGGGTTTGAAGCAGAGTCTCATCGGAAGCATCCGCCGTTACAGCATCAAAAAGATTATCCGGTACAGCGTGAAAGGCATGTATCGTTACAGATTCATGATAGGTATCAAGAAATGATTCCGGCAGCTTATCCAGATAATCGATATCCTCGCGGCTTAACCGTTCAACGGTCCAATCCTGTTCCTGATTCATAAGAGCCAGCGCGTTGTCGGGAACTTCGCCCGCGCGTACCCCGCGGACCACCCATTCATCTGCATTGCCTTTCAGCACTTTTGCGGGGGTGGATCGTACCGTTTCCAGTGCGTTTTTAGGTTCAGGACCGCGGTAGCACAAGTCCCCCAGAATATACATCTGTTCAATATTTTTGTTCTGCAGATCATTCAGTACAGCTTTCAGCGCGCGTGCGTTACCATGGATATCAGATAATAATGCAATTTTCATACAGGCATCCTCCTCTATGCAATGAATCAAAACTCTATACTTCATTATACATGAGACAGAAAAGCTGTCATAACAATTTTCATGTTATGCTCCCTGGTGGAAGGTACAAGACCCCTTGTGTTACAATCACTCATATCTATGACATATCCGTTGAAAACAAACAGCACAATGATGAGAGGAGAGAGAAGATGAACATTATTTCGATTGAGCCGACACCAAGTCCGAATACAATGAAATTAATCATGGATGAATCGCTCCCGTCCGGGAAAAGCAATAACTATAAAGCAGACAACAAAGAAGAGGCTCCTGACTTTATCCGTCCGATACTGGAGATTGAAGGTATTACCGGAATATATCATGTATCTGACTTTATGGCTCTTGAACGTCATCCCAAGGCAGAATGGGAAGGACTGCTTGGTCAGGTACGCAGAGTTTTCGGTGAAAATGCAAAAACCGATGAGACAACCATGGAAATGGAGGATGCATTTGGAGAAGTGCAGGTGCAGCTGCAGATGTTTAAAGATATTCCTATGCAGGTCAAAGTAACATCAGGCGACGAAGAGAAGCGCAAAGGGCTCCCGGAACGTTTTCAGGAAGCGGCATTCAACGCTCAGACCGAAGGCGATAACATCGTGATGCAGCGACGGTGGGAAGATCACAGCCGCCGCTACGGCGATGACCTGGATGTCATAGCTGATGAGGCAGCGGAGGAAACGTCCGCGGCTTACCCCCGGGAACGTCTGAACACGCTCGTTCAGCTTTCCTTATCCGGAGAAGAGAATGCCCGGCAGTTTGAAGACAGGTTTATTGAAGTGACACCGGAAATGCTCGATGAACCGGATTGGCGGAGCCGGTATGCCGCTCTTGATAAAATGAATCCGAAAGAAAAAGATCTCCCGATTCTTGAAAAAGCACTTCATGATGAGAAGTCATCCGTTCGAAGACTTGCCGTTGTACACATTGGAATCATTGAAAAGCCGGTTATTCTGCCGCTTCTGAGACAGGCGATGCACGATCAGTCCGTCACAGTACGTCGTACGGCTGCCGACTGTTTCTCGGACCTTGGAGACCCGGCAGGCATCCCGGCTATGATAGATGCGCTTGATGATAAAAACAAACTGGTCCGCTGGAGAGCAGCGATGTTCCTGTATGAAGTGGGAGATGAGACGGCGGCAGAGCCGCTCCGTGAAACCGTGAACGATCCTGCGTTTGAAGTAGCTCTGCAGGCAAGGCTTGCTTTAAAACGGATTGAAGAAGGGAAAGAGGCCGAAGGTTCAGTCTGGAAGCAGATGACGGAAAAAATGCAGCAGGACAGAATAAACGAATAGAATCGGTAGTGGATAAAAGGGTGGTTTCACTTCCGCAAAAAAGGAGCATAAGTACGTAATGACGAAAGAGGAATTGAAACAGCAGCTGCAGGAAAAAGAAATGACGGAGGCGCTGGAACTGCTGGAAGAGGCCGAGCAGGGGGAGCTGGCTGAACTGGAGCTGGTCGAGTCCCTTGGTCTTCTCCGGGATGACTATTTAAATAACAGGCTGATTGAAATACTACAAAACGAAGGTGTCGAAATCATTTACATTCCGGCGGAAGAATAGCAGATCAGGATACCGTACCCGGAGAAAAAGAACCGTGACAATTCCGGTCCTATATAAGAGTAAAAAAAGCTTCCGATTATCCATTTCAGATAGCCGGAAGCTTTTTGTTTTATTTACTCAGGATTCGTGGTCTTTGGAGTAGGCGCTTGTGTAGGTGGATATCCGGCGCACTCCGTTATCTGCTGTGTATTCAAACCGGTCATAGACATAATCCTGCGCATTGGATTTCAGCACACGTTCATAATGATGCTGTACAACCAGGGTGGAAGAAGTCGTCTGGAACATTAGAAAGTTAACCCCTTTAAAGTCGGTAGTTCCTTCGGACTGCAGCAGTTCATGGAGTAGCCGGTTATGGCAGTCCATCAGATCGGATCCTGAAAAACCAAAGTCTTCAAGGTCTTTGAGAAGGCTGCGGCGTGAAGGGTGTTCCAGTTCATTCAAAAGGATCGTGAAAGGCTGGAACTGTTCGGTATGAATACGGACATTATCCCCTTCATTCAATGTGACCGAAGCACCTGTTTCGTCTGTAAACGTAAAATCCCGGCTGTGGGAGGCCGGATGCCATCTGCCGTTAATTTTTATTTCGAATTCAAACGGGCATCCTTCAAGTTCCAGTTCATCTCCGTGTATCGGCTCATAGAGGAAGGGGTGGTCCTGCTGTTTTTTGATGCGGTATACGACATAGGAAGGAGCCTGCTGCTCATCAGACTGTTTCTGTTTTTTTTCCGCAGGTTCATTTTCAAATGATGCTTTTACTTCCTGCCATGTCTCGGCTTCGGACGCGTAGGATTCGGATGCAGCCTGCAGATTTTCAATAACCTGTTTCAAAGCTGCTTTCGCAGAGGATTCAAAGTCAGTTGTCTGCGGCTCTTCCGTAATATCAATTTTACCGCCCGGTACGACAATGCTTTGATCTTTCATTTTCAAAATAACATCAGAACGGTGTACAGCAGGCACGTCAAAAAGTCCTGTAATGGTAACTTTTCCGGACCACATTTTTTTGGGCGGTGTCTGGACTTCTTCCAGTCTGCCGTAATACACCCCGTCTTGTCCCTGGTCTACGATGACCGTACTGCCTATATGTTTGGACGCTTCTTGGCGATTCATGGTAACCCTCACTTTAATAGTAGCTTTTCGTTCGGTAACTAACTTTATTATACGCAATCGAAAGTGGATTCAGCAAGCCTGACAACAGTTTATTCCAGACGATTGTTCCGTCTCCCGGCCGGATATCTGCGTTCATTCAGTTCAATGAGCTGTTCCATCTGCTCCAGTTTTGTATGCTCGGTTTTTTCCCGGAGCCTGCTTACGTTAACTTCCATTTTGACCAGCGCTTCATAAAGCTGCTCTGTCTGTTTCCCCTGATTGTCGGAGGAAAGCGATAAAAAGGTGTCCACCAAAGAGGGGATATCTTTAGTGAGCATTCGTTTTACGGTGTAGCGGTCTTCCACATCCAATGTATCAAACAGATCTCCCGTCCGGCGGATCTCTTCCATAAGACTGGAGAGGCGGTTATGGATTAAAGCCGGCAGTTCCTGCCATGATTCCGTCTTTTTCTTTTCAAGTTCCATCAGTTGATGAAACGGTTCTTCCCCGGAGTGAATAAAATCTTTTTCTCCTGACGGTTCTGCTTCCTTTTGCACTTGTTTATCGGCTGCGGGCTCAGGATTTTGAATCAAATCCCCGAGCAGCGCATCATCAAGCTGCTCGAGTTTATCAAATATACCTTTGAAATACGCAGACTGCTGTATACTGCGGACAAAAGTCTGTCCGTTTTTAATATACTGCACCGTTGCTTCTTTACATCGTTTCTGCCGGTTTTTGGGCAGGTAGGCTTTACGGAGGTATTCGATTACTATCCTCTTCTTTATGGCAGCCCCGGATTTGTGGTTTTCGTAACTTAACAGCTTCATTCGTTTTTGATTGACCTTGAGCCTGAAATGAAACGTATCTCCGTTTTTTTTGAAATTCTGTGATGATTTCACCTGTCTGCCGTATTCAATTAAACGATCCAGGGCTGCTTCTGTTTCCTGAACGATGACAAGACCGTGTGCATCAGAAAAAATATGATCATCCACCGGCCGCATGTGTTCCGGCAGAAACCGTTCCAGCCATGGATGCAACAGCCAGTCTTTAGCCAACTTGAATCACCTTTTTCATTTTAACTGTTATTCCAGTAATTTTGTTCTCATTTGTTCATTGAGCTCATCGAGTTCCTGAATGAATTTCTTTCCGGACTGAACGATACGTTCATTGGACTGTTCCGTCATTTCAATAGCGGCGTTAACGTCTTCGTAGGCTTTACGGAACGTTTCAATTGCAACGGCAGGTTCCTCAAGAGTCTTCAATGTATCTTCGGTGTTTGATTTCAGCATTTCGGCATTGCTTAATATCATGTTTTCCGTCGCATCGTTGACGTTCTGCACCGCGTTGATGACTTTACGCTGGTTGCCAAGCGCCAGCTGGATGGAAGCTGTAACTGTAATAATGTTTTTTGTCATTGTAATGGCATTGAAAATGGCTTCTTCCAGTTTTTCGTTATTGTCGAGAATCAAATCAACGGAAGCAAGGGACTGCTGCAGCACCATAACGGCCTGATGCATGTTTTTCACCCGTGTTATTACTTTTTCCTGGCCTTTCTGGAGAGGAGACGGGTTATCTTTCCATTCATCTTTAGTCATTTCCTGTTCCAGCATTTCATTAAGCTGGTTGCCCGTTTCAATCTGCTGCTGCAGTTCGGTGATCCGTTCTTTCGCGGTTTCTTTCAGTTGTTCGAGCATCACGTTGTCTTCCTGCAGTTTATCGCGGCCCGAAAGCAGTGCTTCAATAATGTTTTCAACCTGCGCTTCCACTGTTTCGTATTTTTTGGCGTACTGCTCCATTGGACTTCTGCCGAGCAGCTTGTTCCACGTTTTTTTCAGGCGGCCTTCTTTAAGGTGTTCCGGCTCCAGTTCGCTGACCATACCTTTGAGCTCATGAAGTTTTTCCGGAAGCTCATTGTCTTTTTGGTTCATCATCTCCCGCACCGGACGTTTAAGTGCATCAAGGGATTCACCGGCTTTTTTCTGCTCGGATTCACCCAGACTTCCAATGGAGGAAAGCAGGTCGTCTGAATCTTTTTCCTGTTTGAAGCGTTCCAGATATTTTTCTGCCTCATTCACCGTTTCTTTGGCACTTTCTGACAAAACAGAGGCATTTTGTTCGTTTTCACTGGTCATAGGAATCTCCTCCTGACAAAGAATCGTTTGGATACGATATCCGATCATTGATTGTGCTTGTTTTTCTATTATATCATTTTTTGACGTCCTTCGTAGCACATTGCTTTTCATTCTTTTGTAATTTGTGTACGATAACATTTACAATCAGATTCAATATAACATCATATAATCGGGAAAGGAGGTTAGAATGTTCAGGAAATATTTCGGCTTAAAAGAAGCCAATGCCGTCCTTCCGGATGTCCGGGAAGAAATGGTGCATCTGCAGCATCTGCAGCATGAGTACAAAACGAGTTATCACCACCTTCAGGCAGTAAAAAAGGGCAGACTTCAGGAAGATACAACGTTTAAAGAAGACATCTTTGTTCTGGAATCCGCCATTGATTTTATGGAAATCCAGGCCCTTCAGCTGCTGCAGCAGCTGGAGGCTGCCGGTATCTATATAAAAAGCATTGAAAAAGGGATTGTCGCTTTTCCGGCACGCCTCGACGGAAAATCTATTTTTCTGTCATGGAAACAAGGGGAAGAATATATATCCTACTATTACGAGTGGTCTGAATCGATGGAACACCGGAGGACTATCGGTAAAACCGACGATGACTGACAGGGGGAAAGAAGGATGTGTCTTATAGGGATTGGATACCGGATTCATCCTGATTATCCATTGATTGTTGCAGCAAATCGCGATGAGTTTTTTAATAGACCGACCGCTTCTCTGCACTCCTGGCCTGATTCTCCGATTACGGCCGGAAAGGACCTCCAGCAGGGTGGAACATGGATGGGGGCGGCAAAGAGCGGACGATTTGCTGCTGTAAACAATGTGAGAGATCCGGGAGAAACAAAAGCGCCCAGGTCGCGCGGTGAAATAGTAAAGAATTTTCTCGAGACGGATCATGCCGACCGCTTTTTTGAAAATCTACGGCAGAACCGCCATCAATACGGCGGCTACAATCTGCTGGGCGGCAGTCCGGACGGTGTGTATTATGCGACAAACCAGACAGCACACAAAAAAATACCACTGTCACCAGGGATATACGGGTTGAGTAATTCTTATCTGGATACGCCGTGGCCTAAAGTGGAAAAAATGAAAACAGATCTTTCCAATCTGCTGAAGATGTCTGATGGATCAATGGAAACAGAAAAAATCTTTCAGATTTTATCGAATTCTGAAGAAGCGGATGATAGGAAGCTGCCTGATACCGGTGTGGGTTATACCTTTGAAAAAAAATTGTCACCATTGTTCATAAAAATGGAAGGGTATGGAACCCGATCCCAGACCGTGTTTATGGTGTCGAGGCAGGGAAATGCTGTTTTGGAAGAAAAGACATTCCTCGAAGGTGCGGAGTTGTCGGAACATACAAAGTTTGAGTGGACTGTGGAAGAGAATGGATCATAATGAGAAATTGAATATTTTTTCTCTATATATTATAATTATGCATCACCCCCTCCGTGATTTGGATATTAAAAACGAGGGGAAGGCACAGAGAAACCGTTTACAAGGATTCGAATTTTTGTTATATAATTTGCCGAAATGTCAGAAAAATGATATGCTTTTGTATATTACTTTTTTAAAAAGAGAGAGCGGCCATTGGTCAGCAAGTTTTGAGAGAGGTGGAGAAGGTAATGACACAGCCTTATATCTCACAGAGAGCAGGACTGTATGACCCCGAATTTGAGCATGACAATTGCGGAATCGGGTTTTTAGCCAATATAAAAGGAAAAAAGTCTCATGATATAGTAGAGAATGCTTTGACTATACTGTCTAATCTGGAACACCGCGGCGGCCAGGGAGATGAACCAAATACAGGAGACGGAGCGGGGATGCTGCTGCAGCTTCCCCACGCGTTTTTCAGGAAGTGGGAGAAGAACCTGTCGTTCACCCTTCCGGAAGAAGGGTATTACGGCGTCGGAATGATGTTTCTTCCGGCTGATGAAACGAGACTCCGCCGGAGCATGGAAGAAATAAATGCTATTATTGAAGAAGAAGAACAGGGCCTGCTCGGCTGGAGGGAAGTCCCGGTCAACGACAGCATGATCGGAAACGCTGCACTGAAAACGAAGCCGGCTGTTTTCCAGGTTTTTATAGAACGCGTTGGTGCTGATTTATCACAGGATGATTTTGAAAGAAAGCTGTATGTTATCCGTAAGCGGATTGAAAATGAAGCAGGGAATGACATCGAAGAAGGGGATTCTTTTTATTTTGCAAGCCTTTCTTCGCGTACCATTGTGTACAAAGGTATGCTCACTACCGAGCAGCTGCCGCAGTTTTATTATGAGCTTCATGATCCGGCGTTTGAAACATCCGTTGCTATGGTACATTCACGTTTTTCAACCAATACATTTCCAAGCTGGGAAAGAGCGCATCCCAACCGTTATCTCATTCATAATGGGGAAATCAACACGATTAAAGGAAATGTGAACTGGATGCATGCCCGGGAGGCTGTTGTACAATCCGAAAAATTCAAAGAGGATCTGGACAAAGTCCATCCTATTATCGATCACCACGGCAGTGATTCTTCGATGTTTGACAATACATTTGAGTTTCTGACACTGGCAGGGCGCTCCATGCCGCATTCCGCCATGCTTATGATTCCGGAGCCGTGGCAAAACAACGACCATATGCCCGAAGACAAAAAAGCATTTTACAAGTTTAACAGTACACTGATGGAGCCATGGGACGGCCCGACGGCAATCGCCTATACCGACGGGCGGAAAGTAGGAGCCTGTCTGGACCGTAACGGTCTTCGTCCGGCACGGTATTATGTAACAAAAGATGATCATATCATTATGTCGTCTGAGGTAGGTGTGCTGGACGTTGATCCGGAAGACATCCTTTACAAGGAACGGCTCCATCCCGGACACATGCTCGTTGTAGATATGGAAGAAGGCCGCATTGTTCCGGACGAGGAAATTAAACACGATATTGTGAATCAAAACCCATATAAAGAATGGGTGGAAGAATGCCTGACGGATCTTGAGGATGTGCTGGAGAGCCGTGAAGTATACAACACGGACTTTGATCATCTGAAAGAGAGACAGATCGCTTACGGGTACACGTATGAGGAGCTTGATAAATTAATCAAGCCTATGGCTGAAGGCGGACAGGATCCGGTAGGTTCGATGGGCTACGATTCTCCGCTCGCTGTTTTATCGGAAAATCCCCAGCTTCTTTACAACTATTTCAAGCAGTTGTTTGCCCAGGTAACGAACCCGTCCATTGATGCGATACGTGAAGAGCTTGTTACCGCGGTAGGGACGACGATCGGTACAGAAGGAAATCTTCTTCATCCGGGACCCGAGGGTGCCCGTCACCTGTATCTCAAGACACCGGTCTTGAACAATGAGGACTTTGCCAAACTTCGTTCCAATAAAGTTGAAGGTTTTCAGTCCGTAACACTGCCGATGGTTTTTGATGCATACGGTGGTGAAAAAGCTCTGGAGCCTGCACTTGAAAGCCTGTTTGCATCTGCTGATAAAGCAGTGGAAGAGGGAGCCACCCTTATTATTCTGAGTGACAGGGATGTAGACAGCAGTCTTGCCCCGATTCCGGCTTTGCTCGCTGTCGGAGGCCTGCATCATCACTTTATCCGTAACGGAATGCGGACCCAGGTGAGTATCGCAGTGGAAACGGCGGAACCAAGAGAAGTTCATCATTACGCTGTACTGCTCGGTTACGGGGCGGAAGCAGTAAACCCGTATCTTGTATTTGACAGCATTGATGAAATGATCAGGGATAACTGGCTTGAAGACACTTCTTATGTAGAAGCAGTGCAGCATTATATTAAATCTGCAACGAAGGGCATCATGAAAGTTTTGTCGAAGATTGGTATCTCAACAATCCAGAGTTATCGCGGCGCCCAGATCTTTGAAGCTGTCGGCATTGCGCCTGAAGTAGTGGACAGATACTTTACCTGGACTCCTTCACGAATCGGCGGCGTGACACTTGATATAATTGCCGGAGAAGTGCTGATCCGCCATTCGAAGGCTTATACAAAGCGGGAAGGGGTGGACAAAACCCTCGATCCGGGGGACGATATGCAGTGGAGACGGAACGGGGAGCCTCATCAATATAACCCGCATACCATCCATATGCTGCAGCATGCGGCGAAACAGAATGATTATGAGCTGTTCAGGAAATATTCGAATGCTATTAATAAGCAGGAAGATAAACAGACGACCCTTCGTGGTATGCTGGACTTTCAGACAGAGGGCAGAAACCCGGTACCGCTTGAAGAAGTAGAACCGGCAGAAGATATTGTGAAACGATTTAAAACGGGCGGCATGTCTTTCGGTGCGATTTCCGAAGAAGCACACGAAGCACTTGCGATTGCGATGAATAAAATCGGAGGAAAATCAAATTCCGGTGAAGGCGGAGAAGACCCGGACCGGTTCACATCGGATGCCAATGGTGATTCCCGGCGCAGCGCAATTAAACAGGTTGCCTCCGGCCGTTTTGGCGCGACAAGTCATTACCTTGTGAATGCCGATGAAATCCAGATTAAAATCGCCCAGGGGGCAAAACCTGGAGAAGGCGGCCAGCTGCCCGGCAATAAAGTATACCCCTGGATTGCCAAAGTCCGTGGGACGACAGCGGGAGTAGGTCTTATTTCGCCGCCTCCGCATCACGACATTTATTCTATTGAAGACCTGGCCCAGCTCATTCACGATTTGAAAAACGCCAACCCTTCGGCGACTGTCAGTGTGAAACTCGTATCCGGGACCGGAGTCGGCACGATTGCCGCAGGCGTTGCAAAAGGACGTGCCGATGGTCTTGTCGTGAGTGGTTATGACGGCGGAACCGGCGCAGCAGCGAAAACGAGCATTAAACATGCCGGACTTCCGTGGGAAATCGGATTATCAGAAACACATCAGACGCTTGTTGAGAACAATCTCAGAAATCGTATTAAAGTAGAAACCGACGGTAAATTGATGACCGGAAAAGATGTTGCCGTCGCCGCGCTTCTTGGTGCAGAAGAGTATGCTTTCTCCACAGCGCCACTGGTTGTGCTCGGGTGTGTCATCATGCGTGTCTGCCATCTGGACACCTGTCCGGTAGGGGTGGCGACCCAGAATCCCGAACTGCGCAAGAAATTCATGGGCAGCCCGGATCATGTTGTCAACTTTATGCACTTTGTTGCCGAAGAACTGCGTGAAGTGATGGCGGAACTCGGATTTACCAATCTGAATGAGATGGTAGGAAGAACCGACATGCTGAAGCAGAAAGATAGTGTGAACAACTGGAAAGCAAATGCTGTGGACTTGACGAATCTCCTGTACCGTCCGAAGAAACTGGATCAATCCAAACACTTCGGCCATCAGGAACAGGACCACCAGCTTGAAGAATCTCTGGATGTCACCACGCTTTTAAAGGCAGCAGATAATGCTGTTCAGAATAAAGAACCTGTGTTTGGTGAATTTGCCATCCGCAATACCGATAGAGTGACAGGAACCATTTTGGGAAGTGAAGTCACAAAACGTTACGGCGTAGAAGGTCTGCCGGAAGATACAATCCGGTTTACGTTCCGGGGATCCGCCGGCCAGAGTTTCGGTGCTTTTCTTCCAAAAGGAATGACCCATACTCTTGTCGGGGACGCCAATGACTACTTCGGCAAAGGGTTATCCGGAGGAAGAATAATTGCCTATCCTCCTGAAAACTCAACGTTCGCCCCGGAAGAAAGCATTCTGATCGGTAATACTACCTTTTACGGTGCATCGTCCGGTGAAGCCTATATCCGCGGAGTAGCCGGGGAACGGTTTGCTGTCCGTAACAGTGGTGCAGACATTGTAGTGGAAGGACTCGGTGACCACGGCTGTGAGTATATGACCGGAGGTATAGTCGTTAACCTTGGATCTACCGGCAAAAACTTTGCTGCCGGCATGTCAGGCGGCATGGCTTATGTTCTGGACCGGGACGGCACCCTTGTATCATTTTGCAACCAGGGAATGGTTAATCTGGAACCGGTCGAGCAGGAAGAAGATATTAAACGATTGAAAACTATGATTGAACGTCACGCTTCCTATACGGAAAGTTCTCTGGCGGAAAGCATCCTTCAGCAGTGGAAAAACATGCTTCCGAAATTTGTGAAGGTCATTCCGTATGACTACAAGCATATGCTGGCCTCCATAGAAAACGCCAAAAAAGAGGGGCTCACCGAAGAAGAAGCAATCATGAGCGCGTTTAACGAAACAAAAACAGCTGCAGCCCGCGTAGGAGGAAAATAGCAGCCGGCATCAAGATTTATAACGTTTGGAGTGAGAGGTATGGGGAAGACGACAGGTTTTATGGAGTATGAAAGAGAAGCTCCGCCGAAAATAAAACCGACGGAACGTGTGAAAAACTGGCAGGAATTTCAGCTTATTATGCCGGAGGAGAAACTGCAGGAACAGGGGGCGCGCTGTATGGACTGCGCCATCCCTTTCTGCCAGGCCGGCACGACGATGGAAGGATCGGGGGAAATCGGCTGTCCGGTTTATAACCTGATTCCGGAATGGAACGATTTAGTTTACCGGGGGCAGTGGAAAGAGGCACTCACCCGCCTGCACAAAACAAACAACTTTCCTGAATTTACCGGCAGAGTATGCCCGGCTCCTTGTGAAGGCTCCTGTACAGTGGCCTTGAACGATGATCCGGTGACTATCAAGTCCATAGAGTTTAACATTGTGGAAAGAGGGTTTCAGGAAGGCTGGATTACAGCGGAACCTCCGAAAAGCCGCACAGGTAAAACAGTGGCTGTTGTCGGCTCCGGCCCCGCCGGACTCGCGGCAGCTGCCCAGCTCAATAAAGCCGGACACCGCGTCACTGTATTTGAAAAAGACGATAGAATCGGCGGTCTCTTGACATACGGCATTCCGGATGTAAAGCTGTCCTATCATATTATTAAGAGACGCCTGGATATTATGGAAGAGGAAGGCGTAGAGTTTGTTACGAATGCGGATATCGGACTGAATTATCCGGAAGAGGATCTGAACCGCGATTTTGACTCTGTTCTTCTCTGTACCGGTGCGCAGGTGCACAGGGATGTACCGGCGGAAGGCAGAGGGCTTAACGGTATTCATTATGCGATGGATTTTCTACGTTCGAATACCAAATCGCTGCTCGACTCCGAACACGAAGATGACAACTACATTTCGGCTAAAGACCGTGATGTCATTGTCATTGGAGGCGGAGACACCGGCGTGGACTGCATCACGACATCCATTCGTCACGGCTGTAATTCGCTTATTCAGTTTGACATCCACCCGGAAAAAGGTGTGGAGCGTCCTGAAGACAATCCATGGCCTTTATACCCGGTAGTCTACGGCCAGGAAGAAGGGCATAAGGAAGCGGAAACTGTGTTCGGAGAGGATCCGCGTACGTACAAAGTCATGACGAAAAAATTCGTCGGCGATAAAAATGGAAGAGTGAAAGAGCTGCATACCGTCGATGTAGATACAGTGTATGAAGATGGAAAGAAAATGAGAAAAGAGATTCCAGGGACAGAACGGGTGTGGAAAGCCGATCTTGTATTCCTGGCTGTCGGATTTACCGGTCCGGAACAGAACCTTCTGGAGAAAATGGAAATTGAAACAGATGAACGAAGTACCGTAGATGCAGAATACGGAAGTTATCAAACGAACAGAGAGCACGTGTTTGCTGCCGGTGACAACAGAAGAGGACAAAGCTTGGTTGTCTGGGCCATTCATGAAGGCCGTGAAGCAGCACGTGAATGTGACAGATACCTCATGGGCATTACAAATCTGCCTTAATTACAGGGACGGGCTGCTGTGCCCGTTTCTTTTTTCTTCAACAATAAAATTTCACGTACCGTATTTAAAATAGAAATAAACCTTAAACACATGATAAAATATAAAGAACACAACGAATAAAGTACATAGAGAAAAGGAGCATTATCATGACAAATTCTTTTATAAAAGCTTCTTATAAAACAGGAGTTTACGTTGGAGAAAAGATAGATGAAAAAAATGATAAGATATTGATGAAAGTAACTGCCGTATTAAAACACCCGATGCAGGGAGACCTTCATCAGCCCAAACGTGTCGATGTCCCGTTATTTCATGAGAGAAAAGCTCTTGCCGAGCACGAAAAAGTATGGGTTCCGACCCCGAACGCAAAGTCTTTTGAAGAAGAAATCCCCACGTACCGCGAATCATTGGTCAAAGCATTGAAAGAACTGGAAAGCGACCTTTCACGCAGAAGTGATGAGTATTCAAACAAATCACTGGAAACACTGGCAGAGCTGAAACGGGATTACCGCATCGAAGAATCTTAAAGTATACATGAATAAAAAGGACAAAACAAAAGGCTTCCGACTATCACTTTGACAATCGGAAGCTTTTTGTTTTCATCATTCCACCGGTTTTTTTTCAGATGCGGCACTTATATTATAGAGACGGATGGAAAGGTCGATTAAAAACCAGTCGTCGGAATCATCGAGACCGCATCCAGTCATTCTTTCAATTTTTCTCAGCCGGTAAGTTAAAGACTGGCGGTGCAGATTTAAATCTCTTGCCGTCTGACTTATGTTTCCTTTGTTCCGGTTAAAAATAACCAGTGTGTGCACCAGATCAATACCGCGATCATGGGAATAATGTAAAAGCGGTGCAATAATGCCTTCTGTAATGCTGCGCAGTTCTTCATTTTCAGTAAGCGCAAGAAGAGCACGGTCAAACCGCGTGTTGGCATATGTGGTAACAAATCCGGCACCTTTCTGCCGGCGTCCGATATCAAGAGCCGAAGACGCCTCTTTGTACCCCTCATGAAAAAAATCATCCCCGAATGTTTTCGCAATACCCCAGGACATCATCAGAGAAGGGTGCACCTGGCGTACTCTGTATTCCAGAAGTTCGATAAATGGATAGGCTGTTTCCACCCCTTTATCGGTGTGAGTTTCTATAAATATGATTAAATCTTCTTTCTGGAAGGTAGTCATCGTCTTGGCCTGAAGCATGCGGCCAGTGTGATAAACTTCTTCCTCCAGCCAGTCACCCAGCTGTCTAACCCAATTTTCATAAGAGGAGACGGAAGGTTGTTCTTCTTCGTAAAGCTTCTCCAGCTCCTCCGGACGGGCGATGATACATAAATAGGGGACGTTCAAATGATAACCAAGCGACTTTGCTCTTGATAAAGCGACGTCTCTTGATTCAAACGTTCCTTCCGCAAGGCTCCACACAAAGTCGTTTTTCAGCCTCATTTCCGTTTCCAATGCAGCCTGATCATGCAGAAAACAGAGTGCCGATGTCGTTACGGCATGTTCAAGCAGAATTAAAATATTCTCTTCGTATATATCTTCTTCGGGGAGCTGCTCCGGCCATTCGATGACGATAAATCCCTGGATTTCTCTGGCTCCCTGTACGGTAAGCTGCAGCACTTTGTTTTGATCCATATGCACCCAGTGCATCTTATTAGGAAGCGGCCCAGTATCAAATGCTTCCTCCATCTGAAAAAACAAAGGGTCACCGTGCTGTAGAAGATGTGAACTCCAGCTTTCCTCAAGTTTTTTGGATTCCGAGGTTTTAGCTTTCAGGCCGCCCCGACGATCGGTGATAAGAACAGGCATCTTCAGACGTCGAAAAAGATAGGCTGCAATCTCTGACGTACCTTCACCATTTAGTATAATCTCCAGAAGTTCTCTCCGTATTTTATCGGAATGTTCTACAAAACTCTGCTCTTGATGATGCAAAGCTGTTGAAATCGCATGGCTCACATCTGCAAAACGGATTTCCCATGGCAGTTCAATGAGAGGGAAGCCCTGGGACTGGCAGTGCTCAATAACAACAGACGGAATTTCCATTAAATATCGTCCGGTTGCAATAATTAACGCTGCCGCTTTTGAATTCATAACTTCTTCTGCAAAAGAGAGCAGTTTCTTCTCATCGTTCTCGCATCCAAAAGCGGCCGTTAATACGACTTCATTGGTGCGTACAAAGTCTTCCACAGGCAGCTCGATAATCGAAACCCACTCTACCGGATTACCGAGCGCGGACGGTGTTTCTGCTTTCGTTTCTGCTTTTTTCAGCACAGGCAGTTCGAGCATTTCTTTCACCGTGAACATAAAAACACCTCCATTCGATCGATGTGATAAAATCTCTTATCCATTGTGTTGAAACAGCACGAATGACTTTTATACAACTTGATGAATGGAATCTTTCCTTTTCTATCGTATGATAAAAACAGATGAAAAGAAAGTACGATGGGAAGGAAGTGCAAACCATGACAAACAATCCAAATCGGAAAATTCAGCAGTCGACCAAAGCGGTTTGGTCCGGTGAGAAAGAATATAGAGCACATGGAGCAACGCAGGTGCCTGTTGTACACAGCGTCGCTTATTCCTATGATGACCTTGATCATTGGTATGACGTTGCTGTCGGCCGGGAAAAAGGGCACATCTACGGCCGTAATACGAATCCGACCGTGGAGTCGTTTGAACAAAAAATCAGAGATTTGGAAGGTGCGGAGGCTGCAACAAGCTTTTCAACCGGCATGGCAGCTATAAGCAACTCTTTATCCACTTTTTTAAAGCCGGGGGACCGGATTGTTTCCATGAATGATACGTACGGGGGAACCAATAAAATTTTCAGTGAGTTTCTTCCCCGTCTTGATATGGATGTCAGCCTTTGTGAAACAGGGAATCATGAAGAAATAGAGCAGGAAGTACAAAAAGGGTGTAAAATTCTTTACCTGGAAACGCCGACGAACCCAACCGTCAAAATCACGGATATGGAAAGAATGGTACGCGCAGCCCGGAACGTTGGTGCCATGGTTTTTGTCGACAACACATTTGCAACACCTATTAATCAGAACCCGCTTGAATACGGCGTAGACCTTGTCATCCACAGCGCGACAAAGTTTCTGGGCGGTCATGCCGATGCTCTGGGAGGAGCTGTATGCGGAAACCGTGAACTCGTGGAACAGATTTTTCATTACCGTGAAATTAACGGGGCGACGATGGATCCGATGGCGGCGTATCTGCTCCTTAGAGGGATGAAAACTCTCCACCTCCGTTTGAAGCAGTCATGCGATTCCGCCATGAAAATTGCAGAGTACCTGAAAAATCATGATTTGGTGGACGATGTCTTCTATCCCGGCCTGAAAGACCATCCGGGTCACGAGATCGCGGCGCGTCAGATGAAACAGTTCGGCGGTATGCTCAGTTTTTCCATGAAAGGCGGAATGGAGGCAGTTCGCGGTTTTCTGCCGAAACTACAGTACGCCAACCGCGCCGCCAATCTCGGTTCTGTCGAAACAACGGTCGGCCCGGCGAGAACGACAAGTCATGTGGAAAACACACCGGAAGAACGGGCGGAGCTGGGTATTCCGGAGAGTCTCGTCCGCTACTCTGTGGGCATTGAAGATCCGGATGATTTGATAGAAGATCTGGAAGCGGCTTTTGCTTCATTGAAGAAAACAGCTGTTTCAAAAGAGTAATGGATAAAAAAGGGGTGGGGTGTAGTGCATTCCGAGCATTATCTCTACAGGAAAGCAGAGGCACTTAAAGATCAGCTTTTCATGTGGCGCAGGCATTTTCACCAGTATCCGGAACGCAGCTTCCAGGAAGAAAATACAGCAGCTTTTGTCGAGAAAGAACTCCGCAATATCCAGGGAATGGAAGTGTTTGCAGGGAAAGAGGAAACCGGTTTGAAAACCGGAGTCGCCGGCATTCTTCGAAAAGGCAGCGGACCGACAATAGCGCTTCGTGCTGATATGGATGCTCTGCCGATTCAGGAGGAAAATAAAACATCCTACCGTTCGGTTTATGACGGTATCATGCATGCCTGCGGTCATGATGCCCATACCGCCATGCTTCTCGGTGCCGCCCGTCTCTTGTCGGAAGAGGAGACATTTCAGGGAACAGTGAAGTTTATTTTTCAACCTGCAGAGGAAATGACAGATAGAAAGGGGAAATCCGGTGCCCCGTATATGATCAATCATGGGATGCTCGAGGATGTGTCCATGGCGTTTGCCCTCCACATGGATCCGGAATACCGTCCCGGCACTGTCCGGCTGCACCAGGGTCCTAGCATGGCAAATGTAGACACGTTTCAGGCCGAAATAGGTGGAACAGGAGGGCACGGAGCCTATCCCCACCTTGGAACGGATCCTCTCTGGATGCTTTCGTTTGTGATACAGGCCGTGCAGGGAATCACATCAAGAAAAACGTCGCCGCTTGTTCCTTCCGTCATCAGTATCGGTGAAGTGAAAGCGGGATCTTCCACGAATGTCATACCGGATCAAGTCACGATACAGGGAACGATACGAAGTTACGACCAGGACACCCGCCGTCATCTTGAAGAGGAGCTGAAACAGGCTTTCTCGGTGGTGGAAGCGATGGGCGGATCGTACCAGCTTCATGTAGAAAAGGGAGAACCTGCTCTTTTCAATGATGAAACGGCTGTGTATATGTTTGATAAAACGATGCAGGATATATTTCCCGGCTTTTCGATTATACGTGAACCATATGGACTAGGCGGCGAAGACTTTGGTTATATGGCGGAAGAAGTGCCCGCTGCTATGCTGTTTCTGGGTGCGGGATTTGAAAACAACCATCAGCGCGGCCTTCACATGCCTCGTTTTGATCTGCAGGAAGACATACTTCCGGTTGGCGCTTCCCTTCTTGCAGGTACAGCGCTTCAGTTTTTTCAGCATTACGTAAAGCATGAGGAAGGGAGTGGGAAGTAATGGCGCATAAACTGGCTTTTATAGGATTCGGAGGAGTTGGACGGGGTCTTGCCCATATCATCCAGGACAGAGGACATTCGCTGAAGGAAACGTACGGCACAGACTTTCAGATCGTTTCCATTTCAGATTTATATAAAGGATCTCTCCATCATCCCGACGGGCTGGATATACAGGCTGTTTTCGACTCTCTCGAGCAGGACGGGACCCTTTATCACTATCCGGAACAGGATGGATTGATCAGAGACTGGGACAGCTTAACGACCATTGAACAATCCAACGCGGATACGATGGTTGAAATCACGTTCACCGATGTTCATACCGGACAGCCGGCCATCGACCACTGCAAAAAAGCATTTTCCGCCGGGAAAAATGCTGTCATGACAAACAAGGGTCCTGTGGCGCTTGCTTATACGGAGTTAAACGACATGGCAGCCGAGTACAATGTTCAATTTAAGTTTGAAGGCACAGTGATGAGTGGAACACCTGCGGTTCGAATGCCGCTTACTTCCCTTGCCGGCAATGAGATCAGTCAAATAAGAGGTATCTTTAACGGTACGACAAACTATATTCTTTCGCGTATGGAAAGTGGAATGACACTCGATGATGCACTGAAAGAAGCGCAGGAGCAAGGATATGCCGAAGCAGACCCGACAAGTGACGTGGAAGGATGGGATGTTCTTTACAAAGTTATTATTCTGGCCAATGTCGTGATGAACGCCGGGCTTTCCAAAGATGATGTACAGTGTGAAGGCATCACCACCTTATCCCCTGAGGATATTCAGCAGGCGGCTTCGGAGGGAAAAAAGTGGAAACTCATAGGCAAAATAAAAAATGACCAGGAAAAGGTGACGGCATCGGTATTACCTGAAAAAGTTCCGCAGGACGATCCTCTTGCCGGGATATCGGGAGCTTTGAACGCAGTAACGTATGAGTGCGACCTGTCGGGACCGGTAACGCTGATGGGGGCGGGAGCAGGTATACCAGAAACCGGTTTTGCCTTGTTGATTGATTTGATTAATATAGAACGCAACCATGTCTAACACTTTACACGAAAGGTGGCGGGTAACATGGCAGGACAAATAGAAAAACAAAAGATGCTGCTGGCCGGAGAATGGGTGGAAAAATCAGAAGAGATTGAAGTACGGAATCCGGAAAACAACGAAGTTATCGGCTCTGTGCCGGCAGGTTCGGCCTCCGACATGAAACAGGCGGTCGAACTCGCACAGGAAGGCGCAGAAACAGCTGCGGATTTATCGGTCAGAGAAAGAATGGACATTCTCACCAAGGCGGCCGCCTATATCGAAGAACACCTTGAAACGTTTGCGGAAACGATCGCTTTAGAAGGCAGCAAAACGATAAATGAAGCCAGAAGTGAGACAACCAGAGCTGCAGAAACGATCCGGATCAGTGCCGAAGAGGCAAGGCGCCTTACCGGAGAATCAATTAACTTCGACCAGATGCCGGGTAATACAGACCGGATGGGGTACTATTTCCGCTTTCCCGTAGGTATCATCGCAGCCATTACACCTTTCAATGACCCATTAAACTTAATTGCCCACAAAATCGGACCGGGCATCGCGGCCGGCAATGCGGTCATCATAAAACCGGCAACAGAAACGCCGCTTAGTGCCATTAAACTGGCAGAAGCTTTCATGAGTGCCGGACTACCGCCTAAAATGCTCAGCGTCATCACCGGCCGGGCGCGGGATATCGGGGATGTTCTGATAGAGAGCCCGGACATTAATATGATCAGTTTTACAGGCGGCATGGAAACAGGGGAAAACATCGCAAAAAAAGCGGGTTTGAAACGGTTATCCATGGAGCTTGGGTCCAATTCTCCAGTGATTGTAAGGTCAGATGCTGATCTGAACGCTGCGGCGGCGTCGTGTGCCGATGGCGCTTTTGCAGCAGCCGGTCAGAACTGTCTTTCCGTGCAGCGCATTTATATCGAAGAGGACGTTTATGACGCGTTTCGATCCCGTTTTCTGCAGGAAACGACTGACGTAAAAACTGGAAGTAAATTGTCCGAAGATACAGACATGGGACCGCTGATTAACGAAAAAGAGGCAGGGCGCGTACAACGATGGATTGAAGAAGCGGTGGAAGCCGGAGGTGTGGTTGCTGCAGGCGGTACGCGTAGTGGAGCCTACGTGGATCCCACCGTTCTCGAACATGTCCCGGATGAGGCACTCATCGTCAAAGAAGAGGTCTTCGGTCCGGCGGTACTGCTCTTTAAAGTGAAAGATCTCGATGAAGCCATACAGCGTTCCAATGATGTCAATTACGGTCTTCAGGCTGGTATTTTCACAACGAATATCAATGCTGCGCTGAAAGCGTCGAAAAAACTGCATGTCGGCGGCGTCATGATTAATGACAGCAGTGACTTCCGTATTGATGCTATGCCGTTTGGCGGCGTGAAAGGTTCCGGAATTGGACGTGAAGGCGTAGAATATGCAATAAAAGAAATGTCGGAAGAACGGATCGTCGCCTTTAAATGGACAGATGAATAAACGAAAACCGGGATGGCGGTCCCACGGTCCGCCCCCTTAATCAAAGGATGATATCGACAGCCGGGAAAGGGGTGGAATTATGTTTTCCAATGAAGAATATTTAGTAAGAATGAATCAAACGAAACAGAAAATGATGGAATATGGTATTGAAGTGCTTCTCGTATCCAATCCATCCAACATGTTTTATTTGACCGGTTATAATGCCTGGTCTTTTTACGTCCATCAGATTCTTGTTGTTATGATTGACGAGGAGCAGCCTATCTGGATCGGAAGGGAAATGGACGCTCACAGCGCCCAGGTTACAACCTGGCTGGATGACAATCATATTATCCCGTATCCGGATGAATTTGTGCAGTCCACCATCAAACATCCGATGGATTTTGTTTCGAACATTTTAACGGAAATCGGACAGGGGAATCGTAAAATAGGACTTGAAATGGATGCTTTTTATTTCACCGCGATGTGTTATGAACGAATCATGCAGGGACTTCCGAATGCTGAATTCCGAAATTTCAGTACGCTCGTAAACTGGGTCCGACTCATCAAATCCGACGCAGAGATCGAATGCATGAGAAAAGCTTCCAGAATTCTCGAAAATGCCATGAATGCTGCCTATGACACCATTGATATAGGTATCCGCGAGAATGATGTAGCAGCCGCCATCTATCAGGCGCAGATCAGCGGCACTACTGATTTCGGCGGGGACTATACATCGATTGTTCCTATGATACCGTCCAATGAAAATACAGCCAGCCCGCATCTTACCTGGACGGATAAGCGTTATCAATATGGTGATTACATGACCATTGAGATAGCCGGTGCCTATAAGCGGTATCATACGCCTATGGCGAGGACACTTGCTATCGGCGAGGCACCGGATAGAGTAAATGATCTTGCCGAAGTTGTTGTAGAAGGAATAGAAACAACAATGGAATACATTAAACCGGGAATAACAGCCGAAGAAGTGGAAGATATCTGGAGTAAAACCATTGCAAAACGCGGCTACTTTAAAGAATCACGGCTGGGATATTCCATCGGTTTAAGTTATCCGCCGGACTGGGGAGAGCATACAGTCAGTTTCCGGAAAGGTGACCGGACGATGATGCAGCCGAACATGACGTTTCACCTTATGCCCGGCATCTGGCTTGATAATTATGGAGTGGAAATCACCGAGTCCATTCGTATTACCGAAAACGGCTGTGAGACCTTTGCCGATGTGCCGAGAAATCTTCATATAAAACAGCCTTCCCGGATCAGCACATTCACCTCGGATGAAAACCCGGCAACTTAGGATGCTCGACTCTGCGGTCTTTCAGCACTGCAGAGTTTTTTCATAGATTGAGTGGTGAAAACAAAAAGAGCATGATACGATAGCTGTGAATGGTGCAGGGAAAGAAGGGTGCTTCATGAATGATAATTATCTCGGGACAGCGGCATTTGCGGCCGTCGTTTTGTATCTGTGTCACGTATTTGTTTCTGCAGCGGTTCTTCTATACATATTCAGCAGCATAGCGGCAATACTTCTGTTTTTTTCTCTATTTAAAATGAACAGAATCAACCGAACTGTGGTTCTTGTCCTTCTGCTTACCGGAAGCAGTCTTTTTTATTTCTACGAAACTACATTTGCAAAAATCTGGATGAGTTTTGGGGAAAATATGAATCTGCTTGCTTTGTTTCTGCTTATCCCTTTTCTCGGTATTCTGATGTCGGAATCCGGGTATCTGCAGGCACTTCAGGCTTTTTTTCTGGAGCGCGAAAAACGCCGCGCCTCCCACCCTTACAGAATGGGGTTTTTCCTTACCGCCTCAATGGGATCGATTTTAAATTTAGGCTCGATGCCGCTCGTCTATAATATAGGATACGAGAGCTTTTCTTCCTTTGAGAATAAACGGTTTGTAATGATGCTCCTCCGGGCGTTCGGTTTCTGTATGCTGTGGTCTCCGTATTTTATCAATGTCGGACTGATTCTTAGTTTATATAATCTGTCCTGGATCCAAATCGGGATTCCCGGTTTGGCGCTTGCTACGATCTATGCGTTATTTATCCCGCTGTTTTTTCGCAAAACAATCTTTGCAGGGGAATACAAAATAATCAATCAACAGCCTTCGGTTCATGATATAAAAACAGTAAAACACCGCTTATTCATGCTGGCGGCCTTTGTGTTGGTTCTCCTTATACTCTCTTTTGCGGTAGAGTCCGTGTTTTCCATATCGATGCTCGCGTCTGTCTCGATTATCGCATTGTTTTTACCGCTCTTATGGTCGGCTGTTACCGGAAACAGCCGCGTGTATATTCAGTCCGCACTGCAGCATGTTCAAGGTTCGTTTGGGCGGCTGTATAATGAAGTCGGAATTTTTATAACGGCTGGATTTTTTGGAGAGGCACTGTCCATAAGCGGGGCGGGAGAGTGGCTGTCCACTATGATGATGAAAGGATCAGGCGGCATCATCCCTCTGTTGATCCTGATGTTAATCGCAACGGCTGTGGCACTCGCTTTTGTCGGTATTCATCCTGTTATTATTGTCCTTGGGTTCGGAAGTTCTCTGCAGCCTGCACACTTCGGGGTGGAGCCGGCTTTTATGGGGCTTATGCTGCTGACGGCGTGGATGATGGCCGTCCAGCTCTCTCCATTTTCCGGATCCGTATTAATGGCGTCCAATCTCATGAGAGAATCACCCTGGAGCGTTATTCGTAAAAACGTTCCGTTTATCGCGCTTATGGCGCTAGTCATGACAACAGTGCTCAGTTTTATGGAATGGTTCGGCCTTCTCTGATTAGCAGAACCTGAAAGGTCCGGCTATTCAATCATACGGCTGAGCAAAGAAACAAAGCCGTTACTCAGACTTTGAGCCGCCGCTTTTGTGCTTGATCTTTTTCGGAGGAACCGGATCGAATCCTCCTGGGTGAAAAGGGTGGCACTTACTGATTCTTTTTATCGTCAAGCCTAAGCCTTTCCAGGCACCGTGCGTCTGAACAGCTTCCAGACCATACTGCGAGCAGGTCGGGCAAAAACGGCAGGAGGGGGGAGTGAAAGGGGATATAAATGTTCGATATCCTTTAATAACGAGAAGCAGAACTTTTTTCAATGATAAACCTCCTCTGCATAAAGAAACTGCGGTTCCGTATCGCTCACGGGGACCGCAGTTTTCTTCTGATAGACACATTATACCTGCAAAGAACCAATCTTTAAAACATCTCTAAAAGAACGTATCAGCTTACAAAAAATGTCGTTTTGGGCTGCAGGGAAGAACGCAGCACATTCAATTCTTCTTCTTTGAGACGAACCATAGGCAGACGTACATCTGCGGAAATAATACCCTGAAGTTCCAGAGCCGCTTTGATCGGCGCGGGGCTCGGTGCAATCGTGAAGGTTTTCATCGTCGGAATCAGAGCACGGTGGCACTTCGCTGCATATTGAGGATACCCGTTCACAAAGCTTTGAACCATATCCTGCATTTCATTGCCGAGCACGTGTGACGCGACAGAAACAACGCCGGTGCCTCCGATCGACATGATAGGCAGCGTCAGCGTATCATCGCCGCTGTACACATGGAAGGAATCAGCGGTATTTTCGATGATGCGGGCGATTGCATCCAGGTCACCGCTTGCTTCTTTTACGGCAGTAATGTTGTCGACAGCTGAAAGCTCAATAATGGTTTCCGGTTCAAGACCCGCGGCACTGCGTCCCGGAATATTGTAGAGCATAACAGGAAGATGTGTGGATTCTGCGATTTTTTTGAAATGAAGGTACATTCCTTCCTGGGATGGCTTGCTGTAATAGGGAGTAACCAGCATGACTGCGTCGACTCCTGTTTTTTCAGCCTGCTTTGTAAGCTCAACCGATGCTCTTGTATTGTTGCTGCCTGTGCCTGCAATCACCGGCACACGTCCGTTTACAGTTTTGGCAACGTGTTCAAACAGGGTCAGCTTTTCTTCAGTCGACAATGTCGGGGATTCTCCGGTTGTGCCTGCAATCACCAGGCTGTCTGATCCATTTGAAATCAAATGATTTACAAGTTTGGTTACCGCACTGTAGTCGACTTCTTCCTGTTCATCAAAAGGAGTAACCATAGCGGTGCTTATTCTTCCAACGTTCATTGTATCCATCACCCTCCGCATGAGATTGAATTAATATGATATGACAGGCGGATGAGGGCTGTTCCCGCAAACTGCTTCCACACATGAAAAAGCAGCAGTGGGAGGGTTCCCAATGCTGCATGAACGTTTCAAACCGTTTATGCGTGAGATAGCCCTCCATATAACACGAGACGCATTATATGACAGTTACGTATTTGTTCAATACATAACCAGCTGTCAACTTATGAGAAGCTGTCAGCTTCGGCGGATCCCCCTTTCAGCAGTTTCGCAGGATCTCATGCTCCTCCAGCCGCATACTGATGGTTTCCGCACCTCTAACCTCACTTCTCTTATAGAAGCAGGAATTATATTAAACTACAACAACCTTAACAGATTTTTTATGGAACTGCAATCTATTTTTGAATACCGGCAAATCTAATATCTCGACATGCATGATAACCTCAAAAATCTACATTTTTTTTAAAAATACTTTTATTTTGAGATAAGATTGCTTTATAATGATGAGTGGGAATAAAGCATGCATGGGGGGCTGTCTGGATATGTCTCAACTTCAGCAGATCGCACTGGAGCTTCCAGAAGATTTATATTCTGAAATAGAGCATTTGAGTGAAGAAGAGAAAGATTCCTTCTTTCAGGAAGTGCTGCAGGAAAAGATTGACCATCGGAAATCTACAGATTTTCATTACCACATGAAACAGGGATACCTGGAGATGGCTCAAATTAATATGCAGCTATGCAGGGAGTTCGAAGAAGCGGAAGAGGAAGCTCTCCTTGAAGGAGAGAAACTCATTTATTCAGATGATGATGAATAAAACGTTCCTTTTCAGCATATCCTGTAAACGGGACCGGTGAAGGAGGTGAATGGATGATTTGAGCGATACGAGTCATAATCATCACCAAACCAAAAAAGTAGTAAAGCGTGGAGACGTTTTTTTTGCTGACCTTTCACCGGTGGTAGGATCGGAACAAGGCGGTGTAAGACCTGTGCTGATTATACAAAATGACATCGGCAACAGGTTCAGCCCAACCGTCATTGTTGCGGCCATTACAGCACAGATAAAGAAAGCAAAACTGCCGACCCACGTTGAAATCGACGCAAAAAAACATCGGTTTGACCGGGACAGTGTTATTCTGCTGGAACAGATACGAACCATCGACAAACAGCGTTTAACAGACAAAATCACCCACCTGGATGATGATACGATGGAACGGGTGAAAAAAGGAATCGCGATTAGTCTCGGTGTAGAAGAAATGTAACGTATCAGGCTTCATGAATAGACATACATAATGAAGAGAGAGCATGCTTTCCGTTTTCGGGGAGCATGCTCTCTTTGGTACAATAGTTTTGACAATGGATGACGAGAAAAGAGGGACTATCATATGAACGATGTTATACAAACGATTCTGAGGCACCGCTCCATCCGCCGGTTCAAAAATGAACCGTTGACTAAGGAAGAAACAGATCAAATTATCAGAGCGGCCCAGGCGGCGTCCACATCAAGCTTTTTACAGGCTTATTCCATCATCGGTGTCACCGATAAAGCAAAAAAAGAAGAACTTGCTGAGCTGGCGGGAAGTCAGGACTATGTCGCGGAAAATGGTTTTTTTACCGTATTCTGCGCCGATTTTTCCAGGCATCACACGGCCGCATCGCTGCATGGACAGGACATCAGGGAAGCTGTAGAAAGCACGGAAGGATTCATGGTGTCGGTTATCGATGCAGCTCTTGCCGCTCAGAATGCGGCCATAGCTGCCGAATCAATGGGACTTGGCATCTGTTACATAGGCGGTCTGCGAAACAATTTGGAATCTGTCAGTTCAGTGCTCGAAACGCCGTCCCACGTGCTTCCTTTGTTCGGAATGGCAATAGGCCGTCCGGCACAGCAGCATGAACAGAAACCAAGGCTGCCGCAGGAAACGGTGTATCATGAGAACACCTATAACTTGAACAGTGATGAACTGAAACAGCAGCTTCAAAATTATGATGAAA
The DNA here is from genome assembly GCF_900115625.1 of Salibacterium halotolerans. GTDB lineage: Bacteria > Bacillota > Bacilli > Bacillales > Marinococcaceae > Salibacterium > Salibacterium halotolerans. The sequence continues at coordinate 110,251 of NZ_FOXD01000005.1, forward strand.
CGATTCTTCAATATTACCGTTCCCGTTCATCAGGTAATAAAGAAATCACCTGGTCGAGCCAGGCGGCATCCACCCTGGCACATTCCAAACGGCTGTATCTGAATGCCTTCACCCAGGAAAAAGGATTCTTAAAAGGACGCCCTTAAAAACCGGCATGCCCACCGAAAAAAAGCACCTGCAGATATAGGCAGGTGTTTCTTTTTTGTGTAATCATATGGAAGGTTGAAAAAATGTGGTGGAATGTAAAGAAAAATGTAAAGATGTTGTTATAATGGAGATATCGCTTGTTACTGCTCGAGGAAGGAACGATAGCAATGTGGAAAAAAGGGGTAAAAACCGCTGTTATTTTAATATTGTGTTTTGCTGTGATTACAGTTTGGTCTGTGGAAAAATGGTCGCAGACCGTGCAGGGGGATCTGCCTTCCAAAACCGCCGTTATATTACATGCCATCAATCATAACCTGGTTTCGCTGGATACAAATATCACCGTGCCCGATTTTCTCACCCCGGACCGCTCCAAAGAGGACGGAGTAACAATGGAACGTCATGATACAACAATAACAACCGGAGGAAAAAATACCGAAATTCCCGTACGGGTATACAGCTATTCGGATACGGAAAATGCTCCTGTCATTGTTTATTATCACGGCGGCGCTTTTCTGAAAGGATACGGCAGTCTGGATACACACGAAAATGTTATCCGTTCTCTTGCAGCCAGGACCGGAGCTGTCGTTATCAGTCCGGCGTACCGTGTAGCTCCGGAATACGAGTACCCGGCAGCTGTTAAAGACAGCTATAACACGCTGCAGTGGGCCCGTCGTCATGCGGAACAATATGGTGGGAATCCTGATAAGATTGCTGTAGCCGGAGACAGTGCAGGAGGAAACCTCGCAGCTGTAACCGCTATGAAAGCAAGAGATGAAAACGGACCGGACCTGTTTGCACAGCTGCTTTTTTATCCGCTGACTACATTCCGGGATGTGAACTTCGATTCGAGAACAACGTATGACAGCGGCTATTTTCTTCTTTCCCGGCAGGTGATGCAAAAAGCAAGAGAGGCTTATACCCCAAAACAACGAATGTGGGATAATCCATATACGTCCCCGCTGCATGCCCAAAACGTCAGTAATCTTCCTCCCGCCTATATCGTTACATCAGAATTTGATCCGCTTCGCGATGAGGGGGAAAAATACGGCAGAAAACTTCATGAAGCAGGGATTCCTGTTCAAACAACCAGATACCAGGGAGCCATGCATGGATTTGTGTCGTTTTTTCAGATTATGAAAAGAGGAGACCATGCCCTGGCTCAATCGGCCGCGTTTCTCGAAAGAGCTTCTTCGGGTACCATTGAAGACCCCGACACGTATACAGTCTCCAAGTATGATGGACCATCCGGCCTGACATGGTTACAAAACGAAGCAGAAGCTCTTGCGATAGGAGCATTTCTCGTTGGAAAAAGTGTATATGACCGTGTGATGAACAAGTAACAGCCAAGAAGATGCCTGCAGCGGTATCTTCTTTTTTGGTTCGTTCCGGTAGATCAGATAAAAAACAGGCAGAAACAGAAAGCATTTGAAAGCATGAATGTCTTTCAGATAGGAAGAGACCCGAATATATTAAAAATGTTTAGAAAAACTTTTAAATACTCTGTTTTCTTTTTGATTCTGATATGATACACTCATTCTCGGAAATCGACAGAACGGTTTTGTGACCGCTGTGGCGGGTGTAGAGAATTTCAGAGTGGAGGGAGGCTTTCATATGTTGAAGGCAGTAAAAGAAAAGGTTGCCAAGCAGGATTCCTGCCGGGTGGAAAGAGCAGCCGGACGCATCGAAAACCCCGTGGAAAAAGAGAAACAGACAGCACGCTTTAGAAACAAAGAAGAAGAGAAATGGAACCATTTTCTTCATCAGGAGATAGAGACGTACCTTTATACTATTCATCCATCGTTTCTGCTTCATCCTGACGCGATGCGCGCACTTCATAATAGATTGCTTGCCCGGTCGAAAGGCAGACGTTTGGTCTCACTGCATGTCACGAGTGAAGTAAATCTGGCGCTGGATTTTTATCAATCTGATTTAACTTTCTTTCTCGAGTATCTTGAAAAGAAAGGCTTTCAGCTTTCAGGAAATGAAGAACGTTTGATGAAGGCAATGCAGAATAAATTGAGCGAAAACAATTATTATATCTATTTTGAACGCTTCGGAGACTTCGCGGCAGACGCCGTTACACTGGAAAAGGCTCTACTGGACTACCTGGAGACCGCCGGTTCTCAAAATAAGTACGGAAGCGGGAGAATGGATTTCCTCGTGAAATATTTAATCAATAAAGAACTTCTCAATCCTGAGGTGAATCACAAAAAAATGAGGAAACTGGTAAAATCACTGGAACGCAGGTACGCCGGCAGCAGAAAAACGGGACGACCGGACCGGGAAATGAGTCAAATCAGCTGATGAAAAAGGGCAGACCTTCTAAAAATAAGGATAGGTCTGCTTTTTTCATGGCAGAAATATCTTTTCGTCTAATCCGGGTTGTGGGAAAATAGGATAAAAGACAAAATACGCTCGAGGAGGGAGAACCATGAAGAAGCCGATGCCGGAGTTTTTTTCTGAAAAAATTCAGGAGGCCAAGGAACAGTTTGAGCGTACGATTGACTGTAAACACACGGAGTTTGATGATCTGTACCCGTATATGAATGAACAGCCGCAGTTTTTTTGGTACAAACGCTACGTGGCCTGGCAGGATCTTCTTACCATCGTCCGTCTCGCTCAGGAACTCGATATAGACTGGCAGACAGAGTTTCAGAACAGCCAGGTATCCTTTATAAAAAATAAAGTACTCGACGCCAAAGTACTTGATGAATGGTATGGTAAAAAACGGACAGAAGCTTAGAAAACCCGGGTGCCTGAGCGGCATCCGGGTTTTGTTTAAAAAATAAGATGGGCACAGCCGATGATAACCGGCAGCGTAATAATGGTTCGTTCCAAAAAGATGAGAACAAGATCGATAAAGCTGATCGGCAGTTTGGATGCGAGCAGAAGCCCGCCGACTTCCGACATGTAAATTAACTGCGTGACAGAAAGCGCGGCAATAACAAATCGTGTCAATTCGCTTTCAATGCCCGCACCGAGAATAGAGGGAAGCAGCATATCGGCGAATCCGACAAGCATTGTTTCGGAAGCTTTCACCGCTTCAGGAACCTGCAGGAGGTCAAGAAGCGGGACAAACGGTGAACCGATAACAGCAAAGAAAGGTGTATTCTCCGCAATGACAACGGCTGTCGTACCAAGAGCCATCACGACTGGAAGTACGCCGATCCACATATCGAGGACGTTTTTGACGCCTCCGGTTAATATCGACGAGACTTTATTGCCTGCTGCTGTGCGGGACGCTTCGCGGAAGCCGTACTGAAAGACATTCATCGAGTCCGGGCGCGGCTGCTCCCGGGACACCGAGCCTCCATCAGCATAGACATCTTTTTTGCGGGATAAAGGCGGTATTCTCGGCATAATAAGGGCTGCCACGAATCCTGCTGCAACGATCGTTATATAATAGGGAAGAATATAGGCCGTCAGGTTCATATCAGACAGAATGACGATGCTGAATGTAATCGACACGACGGAAAAGGTCGTTCCAATGACCGCGGCTTCCCGTTTCGAGTAATGCCCCTGTTCGTACTGCTTATTCGTTAACAGAACGCCGATTGTGCCGTCGCCAAGCCATGATGCCGCGCAGTCAATGGACGACCTGCCAGGAAGGGTGAACAGCGGACGCATAATCGGCGATAACACTGCTCCACAGAATTCCAGAAGGCCGAATTGCAGCAGAAACGGCAGAAAGATCCCGGCGAACAGAAATACCGTAACCAGAAGAGGTATCAGGTCTTCAAGCAGTAACCCTCCGGTTGCGCTGGATATCAGCCACTCCGGCCCTAAATCAAACAGCACAATGATGGAAAGAATAAAACCTAAGAGACGGATTACAAGCCAGGAAAGATCCACCGCAAAAAGGGAGTTCATGAAACCGCCCTGGGGAGGACGTACCGCTGCAATCAGCGAACCAACTGCCGCGATCCCCATAAAAAGAGAAGCAGCAGCAGGGAGGACCGGCCCTGCCCAGCCCCCGAGCAGATCGGCCAGAAACGCGACCGGAATAGTAATCTCCCCATCGATACGCATCGGAATCATAAAAAGGAAAATGCCGATGGCTGAAAAGAAAAGAAAGCGCAGGGGAGACGCTTCTGTTTGTGAGTGTGTGTCATTGTTCATGTTCATGTCCTACCTCTCATTTCTATATCAAGTTAGTGTATAAATACATAATTCGATGTATAAATTTACAAACGTAATTATATAGGAGGCAGGCACGGTATACAATAGGTAATATAAATTTCAAACAATTAAAAGTAAAAGAAACGCTTAAAGTACGCCGGGAAGATCTTTAAGAGACTGAATATCAGCATCGAAAGAAACAGGGTGCCCCGCTTTTTTTCCAGTCCGGTTCAACCAGATACTCCGTATACCGGCTTTATTGGCGCCGTCGATATCAGTCAAAAGGTTGTCGCCGATCATAGCAGCATCCTCCGGTTTGGTATCAAGCAGTCTTAAAGCATGATGAAATATAGAGGGATCCGGTTTTCCGAATCCAAAGGCTCCGGAGATGACAATGTAGTCAAAGTAATGGACAAGCGGCGGGGTCATTTCAAGCTTCGTGTTCTGCAGCGAAGGTGCTCCGTTTGTAAGCAGCAGCAGATGATAGTCTTGTTTGAGTTCTGCAAGAACATCAAATGTTTCAGGATAAACATAAGCAAGATGCATGCGGTGATACGGAAACCGGGCAGCCAGCCGGTTTCCAAGTTCAGTGTCCTGGATACCATGGCGGTGCAGGGATTTTGTCCATGTGCGCTGTTGAAAGTCGGGCATTTCTTTATTCATAAGGCGGAATCCTTTATCTATTTTATCCGGAAATGTTCCCCAGAGTCCTTCAAATGGATTAATGCCTATTTTTTGAGTGAAGCTGTAGGATTCATATCCAGCATACAGTTCCTTTGCGGTTTCACGGACCGTTTCTTCAAAAGTTTCTGAATCTATACCTGTTACTTCGGCAGCTTCCATACAGACAGCTCTTAATGCTTCTTTTACACTTTTTTTATCCCAAAGCAGTGTATCGTCCAAGTCAAATAATAAAGTATTTACCATAATCGATTCCCCTTTCTTATTCTTTTTGTTATTATAACCTCCGAAGCCGGTTCAAGCACCAAAGAATTTTATCAGAGGTCTTTTCATCTATCGGAAATGATGTACAATATGATTAGACACTCGGCTCCTGCCGGCTGCGTTACAGTTTGAGGACAGTAGTAAGCGTTTCAACTGGATAGCAGCGATATCGATTTAACGAATGTGTATCCGGTTTCGCAATTTTTTTTTGCAGTACATTTCACCTGGTTTCTTCTTATTTATTAACGCGGGCCATGAGAGCGCATATTTAACTGCACAGCTTTTGAGAAGGCTTTACCCGCATGTTAGAATAAAATATAGCGTTATAGAAAAAGGAAAATAGGTTTGTAACAAATGAGAGGGGGGAGTGGAAAACATCCGCCTTAAATATTGCAATGATACCGGAATGTCTACATATTTTACAAAAGCCAACTATCACGTACCATTTGGAGGTAGAGCCAGATGAGCAAAAACGAAGCCGGGCAGGCACCATGGGAAGAATTTTTCGGGCCGAACCTGGGCTACTTAATGGACCTTTACGAACAATACAAAGAAGACCCCGAATCCATTGATGAAGAAACCAGGGAATGGTTTGACACGTACGGCGCTCCAAAAGACCAGAACCTTGATACCAGCGGGGCGGCAATGCCGGCTGAATCCACAGCTTCTGAAAGGGATATCATCAATAAAACAGCTGCAGCTGTGAGACTCGCCGGCAATATCAGAATACACGGGCACCTTTCAGCCGATGTGAATCCTCTGCAGGAACCCGGAGGCGAAACATCATTTCTGAAAAGTGAAGAATACGGCTTATCAGAAGAAGATCTCAAGCGTATGCCCGCTGATTTGTTCTGTCCGGATGCTCCGAATCATATCGAAAACGGTCTGGAAGCCGTGAATCATCTGAAGAGAATGTACACCAGATCGATTGCATTTGAATTTGAACACGTACACGACGTGGAAGAACACCAGTGGTTGAACAAACAGGTGGAATCCGGCGAAATTTACCGTTCGCTTTCAGACGATAAACGAAAAAAAGCATTGCAGAGTCTCACTGATGTAGAGAGCTTTGAGCAGTTCGTTCATAAAACATTTACCGGTCAGAAACGTTTCTCCATAGAAGGCGTGGACACACTCGTACCAATGCTGGATGACTTTGCCCAGGACGCGATCAAAGACGGAGCAAGAGACGTCATGATCGGCATGGCCCACCGCGGCCGGCTGAGTGTTTTGGCGCACGTACTTGGAAAACCTTATGATCTTATTTTCTCTGAATTCCAGCATGCACCGAATAAAGACCTGGTTCCATCCGAAGGTTCCATCGGGATCAACTACGGATGGACCGGAGACGTTAAGTACCACCTGGGCGCCCATAAAAAGGTGGAACAGGAAGCGTTTGAATCCCGAATTACATTGGCCAACAACCCGAGCCACCTGGAGTTTGTCAACCCGGTGGTAGAAGGTTATGCGCGGGCTTCCCAGGATGACAGCTCCCGTCCGGGCTTCCCGCAGCAGGATACATCCAGGGCAGCCGCCGTACTGATTCACGGAGACGCTGCATTTCCAGGTGAAGGCATTGTAACAGAGACACTGAATATGAGCCGCCTGAAAGGCTATCAGACGGGAGGAACCCTCCACATTATCGCCAACAACCAGCTTGGGTTTACGACGGACACTCATGATTCAAGATCAACGACGTATGCAAGCGACCCCGCGAAAGGTTTTGAGATTCCTATCGTGCATGTCAATGCCGACGACCCGGACGCATGTATGGCGGCTGTGAAGCTGGCTTATGAGTACAGAGACCGTTTCAGCAAAGATTTTCTTATCGACTTAATCGGATACCGGAGATTCGGACACAACGAGATGGACGAGCCGGCATCGACACAGCCGCACATGTATGATGTCATTAAACAACACCCTACTGTCCGGAAAGTCTATGCGGATGAACTTGAAAAAGAAAACATCCTGAACAGCGGTGAACCCGACAAAATGAAGCAGGATGCGCAGCAGTTTCTGTCTTCCCAGTATGAAAAAGTGGCAGACGCCATGCAGGAAGAACCCCAGGAAGAAGACATCCCCGAAGAAGTGGAACGCAGACTTCCTATTGTTGATACGTCTTATGATGCAGAGGAACTGAAACGGGTTAACAAGGAGCTTATAACTTGGCCGGAAGGTTTCAGTGTCTTCCCGAAACTGAAAAAAATACTGGAACGCCGTCACGGACAGCTCGAAGAAGGCGGTAAAATCGACTGGGCACATGCAGAAACACTTGCCTATGCGACAATTATTTCCGACGGCACTCCGGTACGCCTTACCGGACAGGATACCCAGCGCGGAACCTTTGCCCAGCGTCATCTTGTTCTGCATGACTACAAAAACGGAGATATTTATTCGCCGCTTCATACACTGTCTACAGCTGACGCTTCCTTTGCGATTTATAACAGCCCGCTTTCCGAAGCATCTATTGTCGGGTTTGAATACGGGTATAATGTTCATGAACCGACGACCCTTGTGCTGTGGGAAGCCCAGTTTGGCGATTTTGCCAATGCCGCACAGGTCATTTTTGATCAGTTTGTTTCCGCCGGCCGGGCGAAATGGGGACAAAAATCCGGCATCGTATTCCTGCTTCCGCATGCCTATGAAGGGCAGGGTCCGGAACATTCCAGTGCGCGGCTGGAACGTTTCCTCACACTGGCAGCGGAGAACAACTGGAATGTTGCCAACCTGACAAGCTCCGCCCAGTACTTTCATCTGCTGCGCAGGCAGGCGGCAACACTTGGAACCGAAGAAATGAGACCGCTCGTTCTTATGACACCAAAGAGTCTTTTACGAAATCAAAACGTTGCATCTGCACCGGAAGAACTAACGAACGATCATTTTCATCCGGTGATGGAAGAGCCATTAACCGGGAAAGAAAAAGACAAGGTAACCCGGATGATTTTTGCTTCCGGCAAAATAGCTGTTGACCTGCATGAAGCAATAGATGAAGACGATGTGCCGGACTGGCTCCATATTATACGGGTCGAAGAGCTCTACCCATTCCCGGGTGAAGAAATCAAACAGATTATGGACCAGTACCCGAATGTTAATGAACTTCAATGGATTCAGGAAGAGCCTGAAAACATGGGAGCGTGGAGTTATATTCAACCGCTTCTGCGCGGTATTGCACCGGAACATGCAGAAACCGGCTATATCGGAAGAAGAAGACGCTCCAGTCCGTCTGAAGGCGATCCAAAAGCACACAAAAAAGAACAGACCCGTATCATTAACAAAGCTTTGACAGGAAAAGAATAAGGAGGACTCATTCATGGCGGAAATTAAAGTACCAGAGCTTGCGGAATCTATTACCGAAGGAACGATTGCAGAGTGGTTGAAACAGCCGGGTGACGCGGTTGAAAAAGGAGAAAACATCGCGGAACTGGAAACAGACAAAATCAATGTGGAAATCACATCCGAGCATGCCGGAGTCATTCAGGATTTGTCCAAGGAAGCCGGCGACACCGTTGAAGTCGGCGATGTTATCGGTCATATTGATGAAAGCGGGCAGGCTTCGGGCTCCACAGGCGGCGCTGCTCCCGCGCAGGAAAGTGAACCGGAAAAAACACCTGAAAAACCAGCAGAACCGGCTCAAACTTCTCCGTCAGAAGACGAAAGCAGTGACGAACCGGATGACAACTCCAGCGAACGCCCGGTAGCTTCCCCGGCAGCACGTAAAATGGCCAGAGAAAAAGGTCTGGATTTAAACGCTGTACCGACTAAAGATCCAATGGGCCGGGTACGAAAAGAAGATGTAGAGAACTATGAAAGCAATAAAGCCGCAGCTTCTGCCGCCAAAGAGCAGACATCCGCCAAGGAAAGTGCTCCTGCACCGAAAGATGAATTTGACGGAAAGCCGGTGGAACGCCAAAGAATGTCAAGACGCCGTCAGACGATTGCGAGCCGCCTGGTTGATGTTCAGCAGAACACAGCCATGCTTTCCACCTTTAACGAAATTGATATGAGTGCTGTAATGGATATTCGTAAACGCTGGAAAGAGACCTTCCAGGAGCAGCACGATGTTCGTCTGGGCTTCATGTCTTTCTTCACCAAAGCCGTCATTGCAGCTCTTAAACAATTCCCGCTTCTTAATGCGGAAATTGACGGTAACGAAATTATTCAGAAGCAGTTTTATGACATTGGTATGGCTGTATCCACTGAAAACGGTTTGATTGTTCCTGTTGTGAAAGATGCAGACCGCAAATCATTTGCCGAGCTCGAACAGGAAGTTGTCGATCTTTCCCTGAAAGCCCGCGACAACAAATTATCACTGAGTGAACTGCAGGGAGGATCCTTTACGATCACAAACGGCGGCGTATTTGGATCGCTTCTCTCGACACCGATTCTGAATGCTCCGCAGGTTGGTATTCTCGGCATGCACAAAATCCAGTGGCGTCCGGTGGCAATCGACCAGGAGAACATGGAAAACCGGCCGATGATGTACATCGCGCTGTCCTATGACCACCGGATTGTAGACGGAAAAGAAGCCGTCAGCTTTCTTGTTAAAATCAAGGAACTCCTGGAAAATCCGGAATCCCTCATGCTTGAGGGTTAATAAAGAATGAAAAGAGTCTGGGACAAAACCTTTATAAGATAGAAGAATGCCGAACGATTTCTTAAAATCGTTCGGCATTCTTCATTTCTGAGATACACCGCTGCTCCAAAATGTTTTGCTTTTACTCCGGAGTACAAAGGCGTTATCAGTTCGCTGGGGCTCACCGTGTCTTCTTTGCCCCGGCATGGCTCGAAAAAGAGGAAGATCGGCTAAGAGCCCTGCGCCGGGTGTCGAAGCCACCACAGCTCGCGGCCGTGGTCCCACCGTATCAGCTGCTTATTGAAACCGACGAACCCCGGCCGTTCCAGGGCCCGTTTGCCGGAATCGAAACCACCCATGAGCTGCTCCGCGATGTGATCACGACACCAGCCGGTATAACGGAGGAAAGGGAAGCAGTTCCGGCCGTACGGATGCAGAACAATGCAGGGCGGATGTACGGTGGTTCGTAGAAAATGGAGGCGTTTGTTTGTTTCGTTCAGGTTGGATGGAAAGCGGGGGGACGGATGTTCATTGGGAATGGGTCCCAAGGCACTTTAGGGAGTTGAGCGCCCCCTTAAACGTCGTTAAGCATGGCTCATGAGACACTTTAGAGTGCCCGGTGCGCCCATAAACGTCATTATGAATGATTCATAAAGCACTTTAGAGGGTTTCGTACCCCTGTAAACGTCATCATGAGCGAATCCAGGTTGCGTTCAGCCGGGAAACGAACAGGTCGACGCAGCAAAGAGCCCGCGTCGCTGCATGAAAAGTAGGATGAATAGTCCATAAGGCACTTTAGAGGGTTCAGCGCCCTCTTAAACGTCGTTAAGCATGTCGCCTGAGGCACTTTGAAGTGACAGGTGCACCCTTAAACGCCATTATTCTGTGGAGGTACGTCACGTGCGGGCGCCGACGTGCCCCGCATCCTGTGGGGTACCCGTGATTCATGATTTTCTCAGCAGGAGCCGAAGCATTTTGACTCCACTGCTATGCGGCTCTTGAACAACGCCGCAAGACATTCGTGTTTTCCTGCGCCTTCTTTATTCTTGTCCCAGATTTTTTTAGTAACAGGCCGTGTACTGCAGGACGGCTGGTCGGAAAATACGGCAGGCGGATTCATGTGATCATGATTATTTTTACTCCTGTTTCAACCTCAAATAATTGTGACATAACCTGATGAATATCCACATTATTCGATTAAAACGTAATATATATAAATAAATCAAAATTCCTCATTGTATATATTGATAAATACGTGTACCTCTGTGTTATAATCATAGTACACAAATAACATGTGATGATATGGAGTGGGGGAGGTCCTGAATATGAACCGCATTCATCTGGACAAAAAATCGGCAGCATGGATTAGTAAAAATGGCGGCGCCGTATGTTTGTATCCGTTTTATCCCTTCAGCCACCATAAAGAGCGCGGACCCCTGGATGTTATGATGTCATTTGAAAATCCTTCTTCTGAAACAGATTATGAAACCATTACCTGCCACAGCGGGGTTGTACTCTATATTCACCGTGATCTGGAAATTAAACGACAGCTGCGTATCAGAATCAACGGGTTCGGACCTTTTCAGCACCTGAGCTGCACAGGCATTAAGCATTTCAAAAAGAAGTCCGGGGCTTAAGCGTCTGAAAAAAGCCGCCTGCCGGCATAAGTCAAAGGGGTGCTGCCGAAGCAGCCCATGTAAAAAGCTGTTCCTTTATGGCCGGGAACAGCTTTTTTGTGCAAACAGGTGATGTCATCTTTTCGAAAGGACCTCCTATGCATTCGTCAAGACTTTATCTTTCCTCCATATTTGTATAAAATAAAAAAAGCGAACATATGATTTCCGTTTAATGTACAATACCTCAAAAAGTCGGAGGGACGTAACATGACTGTACGTTTTTTTACAGGAAGATCCGGTACCGGAAAGACGACCGCTGTTCAGGAAGAAATCATTAATTCCCTTCAAAACACAGCTTCATCAGACAAATCTATTATTTATCTCGTCCCGGACCAGATGACGTTTCAGGCCGAACAGAATCTCGTTTCGGCACTAGGGACCGGCTTCACAAACCTGAAAGTGCTGAGCTTTTCCCGTATGGCCTGGAATGTGCTGCAGGAAACCGGAGGCATAACACGCACGTACCTGCAGCAGCACGGCATTTATGTACTGATTCGTAAAATCATTGAAGAGAAAAAAGAAAGTTTTCGTCTATATGAGTCGGCAGCGGGAAAAACCGGCTTTATCGAGCAGATGGAACAGTTTATTACCGAATGCAAGCGCCAGTTGGTCTCAATCCCCGGGCTTCATGAAAAGCTGGAAGAGCTCGATGAAAAAGAGGAAAAGACCGGACGGGAAAATGTACTTTCCGATAAAATCCATGATATTCTCACCGTTTGGGAACAAACCGAGCATGTACTGGAAGGGCAGTATGCCGGTGCGGAAGATTACCTGGAGCTGCTGGCTGAAAAGGTGAAAGACGCTGCATTTGTGCAGGAGGCGGACCTGTACATTGATGGATTTCATTCCTTTACCCCGCAGGAATACAACGTCCTGCAAGCTCTTTTTCAATGCGCTTCAAACATGACGTTTGCATTGACGATGGACCGGCCTGATCCTGAAGAGACTCCGTCGATGCTTGATTTGTTTTATCAGCCGGCGCGCACGTACCAGAAACTTTCGGCGCTTGGCAGTGAGATGACAGCAGATGAGGAGCAGGCCATCCATTTTTCAGCGAATCAAAAACATCAGAGCAGCGGCCTGGTCCATTTGGAACAGTCTTTTGAAAAAAGACCCGCGCAGCCGGGGGCAGTCGATAACGACATTTATCTTGCAACAGCTGTGAACCGCCGGACTGAAATCGAAGCCTCGGCGCGTGAAATCAACGAACTCGTTAGAAACGGATACCGCTACAAAGATATCGCCGTGGTGAGCCGCAATGCGGCAGACTACAGCGAAATGCTTCAGTCTGTTTTCCGGGATTACAATATCCCCTTATTCATGGATGAAAAACGCCCGATGCTCAACCATCCCGTTGTGGAATGCCTTCGTTCCACCCTTGAGACCCTGTCGCTTCGGTGGAGATATGAACCATTGTTCAGAGCATGGAAGACGGATATGTTTTTTAACCTGGATGAGGACTGGAAACGGGCCAAAGAAGAGCTCGACTTTCTGGAGAACTATGTCCTGGCCTACGGGGTTCAGGAAAAACACTGGAAACAGAGCGGAGACTGGTCCTATACGAAAGCACAAACCTCGGCAGAGGACAGCGCCAAAGTTGTGCAGGACACTTCCGTCGAAGAACAGTTGAACCAGACCCGGAGACGACTGGCATCGCCCCTTTTAAACCTTGAAAAGCAGATGAAAAGAGCGGGGACAGTGAAAGAATACTGCGCTGTACTGTATACCTTTATGGAAGAGCTTTCGATTGCACAAAAGATCGAGAAAATACGGGATGAAGATCTGGCGAAACAGGACTTGTCGAAAGCAGGCGAGCATGATCAAGTCTGGAACGCGGTCATGGATTTACTCGATCAGATGGTGGAAATGGCGGGAGAAGAAAACGTTACGTTTGATACGTTCTATCAAATGATGGAGACCGGTTTTCATTCCATGTCTTTTGCCATCGTTCCTCCTGCTGTCGATCAGGTGACTGCCGCTGACATGGAACGCTCCCGTGTAGGAGACGTGCGTGTCTGTTTCATTCTTGGAGTGAATGAAGGTATCCTCCCGGCAACGTTTGAAGAGGAAGGATTATTGACGGATGAAGAACGGCAGTGGTTTGCCGGAGAAGGAATAGAACTTGCTGATGACGCGGGCACCAGGCTTCTGAATGAATCGTTCCTCATTTACAGAGCCCTTACTCTCCCCCGCGAGAAACTTTATATCAGCCGTCCGCTGGCTGATGAAGAAGGACAGTCCCTGCAGACCTCAAGGCTGATCACACAAATCCGGAGTCTGTTTCCGGAGCTTGAAGATAAGCTTCTTTATAATGAACCACAGGAATATCCCGAGGACGAGCAGGAAGCGTTCGCCGGTGCTAACCGGAAAACCCGTTCGTTTTTGACGTATCAGCTGCAGCGCTGGAAACAGGGCTATCCGGTTGCTCCACTCTGGTGGGACGTGTACAACTGGTTTACCACAAGTGCTGATCCGTCTTCCGTACTGATGATCGTTGACAGCCTGTTTTTCACGAACAAAGCAGACCCCGTTCCCTCTCATCTAACCAGGCAGCTGTACGGGGAGACGCTGAAAACAAGCGTGTCGCGGTTCGAACAGTTTGAATCCTGTGCTTTTGCCCAATTTGCATCCTATGGTCTCCGTCTGCGGGAACGGGAGTTGTACAAACTGGAAGCGCCCGATATCGGACAGTTGTTTCACGGGGCGTTAAAAGACATGAGTGAACAAGTGCAGGAAGCCGGAAGAGAATGGGGCAATTTGTCGCAGGAGGAATGCCGCTCCTTTGCCAAACAGTCGGTCGGACGTGTTGTACCAACGATACAAAAAGAAATTTTACTGAGCAGCAGCCGGTACCGCTATCTGCAGCAGAAGCTTGAAAATACCGTCGTACGGGCGGCTGATATTCTGCGGCAGCAGGCGGGAGTATCGGGATTTACGCCGATGGGACTCGAACTTGGATTCGGTCCGGGGGAAACACTGCCTCCGCTCGCCTTTCATTTATCCGACGGAACGAAAATGGAAGTAGCAGGGCGTATTGACCGGGTGGACGGCGCCGAAGGAGAAAACGGCTTCTACGTCCGGATCATCGACTACAAATCCGGAGCGAAGGACATTCGTCTGTCCGAAGTCTATTACGGGCTTGCTCTGCAGATGCTCGTGTACCTTGATGTCGTTCTTTCCTTTTCGGAAGATTGGATCGGCCGCAGCGGGATCAAACCGGCCGGCGTCCTTTATTTTCATATTCATAACCCATTTCTGCAGGCAGCAAACAGCATGGATCCCAATGAACTGGAGCAGGAATTTTTTAAACGGTTTAAAATGAAAGGACTTCTTATGGCTGAAGAAGAACCGGTCCGGCTCATGGACACGTCTCTATCGACAGGTTATTCGAATGTGGTCCCTGCAGCCATCAAGAAAGACGGTTCATTTTATTCCAATTCCTCTGTTCTGCAGGATGAAAAGTTTGAAGCGATGCGTTCGTTTATCCGGTCCAAGCTTCAGCAGGATGGTGAAAAGATTATGGGAGGAGCGGTGGATATTCAACCGTTTAAAAACGGACAGACGACAGCTTGCGCGTATTGTTCCTTTAAGCCGGTCTGTCAGTTTGACACGTCGTTTGCATCCAACAGTTACCGCCAGCTTCGCAGCAACCAGGAGGAGATTGTGTCACACCTTTTCTCCCCGGACAAGGAGGATGATGGAGAACATGAATAGACCTGAAAAACCGCTTCATTCCGGATGGACAGACGCGCAGTGGGAAGCTGTCTCTGCCTCAGGTGCGGATATGCTCGTTTCGGCGGCGGCAGGAAGCGGAAAGACCGCAGTGCTCGTTGAGAGAATTGTTCATAAAATGACGCACCCCGATCCACCCGCTGATGTGGACCGTCTGCTTGTCGTGACGTTCACCAAAGCAGCAGCGGCAGAAATGAAAGGGCGGATCTCGACAGCTCTCAGCCGGGAACTCAACAAGCATCCGGGATCGCTTCATCTTCAGCGTCAGTTGTCCCTTGTCAACCGTGCGCAGATTTCCACCCTGCATTCTTTCTGTATGAGCGTGATCCGCAAATACTATTACAAAATAGACATCGACCCGCAGTTCCGCATTTTGGATGAAACCGAAGGCGAGTTAATGCGCGATGAAATCATGGATGACCTGCTGGAGGAGAAATTTCAGGATCCGGACAACGAAGCGTTTCTCAAAGCGGTGGAACGTTTCAGCAGCGACCGCAGCGACGAAGGCGTGCGCCGCATCATCCGCCGGCTGTTTCAGTTTTCAAGAGCTCATCCGGATCCTGATGAGTGGCTCGCACAAAACGCTGATTACTATAATATACCGGCCGGCACCCCTCTTGAAACAACAGATTGGGGGCGGGAGATACTCGAAGATGCATCCGTCCGTCTCCGCTCCTCGGCAGAAAAGCTGGAGCAGGCGGAATCTCTCTGCCGGCAGCCAGGAGGCCCTGAAGCCTACCTTGCCAACCTGGAAGAGGATAGACAGATGCTCGAGCGCCTGCTTGATACGCCGGACTGGACAGACTTATATGAAGAACTTCAGACAGCATCTTTTGCAAAACTGAAAACCATCAAGAAAAACGAGGATGTTGATGAAGACATTCAGACCCGCGTGAAAACCCTGCGCGATGTTGTGAAAAAGGAAATCCGCGATCTGCAGAGTGAAGCATTTGCGCGTCCGCCGGAAGAACTTCGCGAAGACATCCTCGATATGGCCGATTCCATCCACGTACTAACGGAGATGGTTCAGGATTTTACGAAAAAGTATCAGGAAGCAAAAGCGGTGAAAAACGTCGTCGATTTCGCCGATCTGGAACATTTGTGCCTGAGCATCCTTCAGATGGAAGGGTCAGAAGCCGCTGAAGAGTACCGGAACTGGTTTGATGAAATTATGGTCGACGAGTATCAGGACACGAACCATACTCAGGAGGCTATTCTGCGGCTCATCTCAAAAGGAGGCAACTTGTTTTACGTCGGGGATGTGAAACAGAGTGTGTACCGCTTCCGTCTGGCTGATCCGGGGCTGTTTCTCGAAAAATACCGCTCCTACAGCCGCAGTGAGGATGGTCCGGGCCGACTCGTCCATCTGGATCAAAACTTCCGCAGCCGCAAAGAGGTGATCCAGGCTGTTAATTTCGTTTTCCGGCAGCTTATGGACGCGTCTACCGGTGAAATCGATTATGACGATGCAGCAGAATTAAAAACTGGAAACACCGATTATCCGGATAACGATGCGCGGCCGGAGCTTGTTTTGATTAATAAAGGAAATCCCATTTCCGGCGGTGCAGAAGAAGAAGTGGAAGGGATGGAAGATCTCGAGACAGCCCAGCTGGAAGCAAGATGGACCGCAAAGCGGATCAGGAGGATGCTGGAAGAGGGGTACCAGGTACTTGATAAAGACACAAAACAGATGCGGACGATCACCTTTCGCGACATCGTGATTCTGATGCGTTCCATGAGCTGGGCATCCACCTTTATGGAAGAATGCAGAAACGAAGGTCTGCCGGTTCATGCGGACATCAGCGGAGGCTATTTCGAAGCTGTGGAAATCAATGTGATGCTGTCGCTGCTGCAGGTGATTGATAACCCAAGACAGGACATTCCCCTCGCCTCTGTTCTTCGCTCCCCGATTATCGGAATGAACGAAGAAGAGCTTGCGTCCGTTAGAACAATGGACAAGCAGGGAACCTTTTATGACGCTTTGACAAAAGCGAAAGCCGCACCGGCGGACTCGACGTGGAAAGACAAAGCAGCATCTTTTCTCGAAAAACTCGAGGACTGGCGGGAGCGGGCCCGAAGTGAAGCATTGTCGGAGTTTATCTGGGACTTGCTGCAGGAAACCGGCTATTACGATTTTGCCGGCGGACTTCCCGGCGGAAGACAGCGCCAGGCCAATCTGAATGCCCTCTATGACCGGGCCAGAACGTATGAAAAAACATCGTTCCGGGGTCTTTTCCGGTTCCTTCGGTTTATCGAACGTATCCAGGAACGGGGTGATGATCTCGGGACCGCACGCGCTTTAAGTGATCAGGAAGACGTCATCCGGCTGATGACGATCCATAAAAGCAAAGGACTCGAATTTCCAGTCGTTATACTGGCGGGGATGAACAAAATGTTTAATTTTCAGGATTTGAACCAGCCTGTTCTTTTTCACAAAGAACTTGGTACCGGCACCCGCCACATTGATCCGGAAAACAGGGTGATGACAGCATCCGTCCCACACCAGGCTGTGAAAATCAGAAATCATAAAGAGAGTATAGCCGAAGAAATGAGAATCCTGTATGTCGCGATGACACGGGCACGCGAAAAGTTAATCATGACCGGCACCCTGCGCAGGGCGGAAAAAGCAATCGATGACTGGGCAGCCGGGTACAACCACGATAAGGTCCTGCTTCCGGAGTGGAAACGACGGAAGGCAAAATCTTTCATGGACTGGGTAGGAGCGGCTGTTTTCCGGCACCGCGCTGCGTCGGATTATCATCCGGAGGCACCTGTCGAGGCGTACCAAGAGCTTTATTATGATCCTGTTCCGTGGAACATTGAACTGGTGGAGCGCGCGGAACTTCCGTCTCATGAAGAGGATGAACAGGAAACGGATAAAACGGTGGAAAAATCGTTAGCGAACATGGAACCCGTGCCCTTTTCATCAGACCTCCATCACCGGGTGGAAGAGCGTTTGTCATGGAAGTATCCCTATCAGAAAGCCCTTCAGACACGCTCCAAGCAGACAGTCAGCGAGTTCAAAAAATCGGTGCAGGATGAATACAGTGAACCGGTTTATCAACCGGCGTTTCATTCGCAGTATGCACAAAGACCCGCGTTCATGCAGGAGACAGATCTCCGGCCGGAAGAGAAAGGGACAGCGCTTCATACCTTAATGCAGCACCTTCCGCTCGACAAGGAACTTACCTCTGCCTTCTGCCGCATGTTTGCATCTGAGCTGGTAAAAAACGAGCTGTTAACCGAAGAACAGGCTGCTGTCATCGATGAAGAAGAAGTGGCCGGATTTTTCCGGACAGACATCGGACAGCGGATGCAGCAGGCGCCCCGTGTCTTCCGCGAAACAGCATTCACCTACGGCAAACACGGCACGCCGGAGCTGGATCTGGTTCTGCTGCAGGGAGCGGTGGACTGCATTTTTCAGGAAGCAGACGGCGCCCTCGTTCTTCTGGATTATAAAACAGATGCGCATATGGAACGGTTCCCCGGGCAGCCGCAGAAAGCACGAGCAAGAATGAAACAAAAATACCAATCCCAGATTGACTTGTATATCGAAGCCGTGTCCGCGATCTGGGAGACTACGATTCAGGAAGCTTATATTTATGCGTTTGACGGAGGAGAATGGATTGATATGAAAGAACAGGAGCCTTCCCTATGAGAATACTGCATACTGCCGACTGGCACATCGGGCGGACACTGGAAGGAAGAAGCCGCATGGCCGAACACACCACCTTTCTTGAGGAACTCGAGTTGATTATCCAGGAGGAAAAAGCGGACGTCCTTCTTATCGCTGGAGACGTGTTTGACTCCGTGAACCCGCCGGCAGACGCCGAAAGCCTGTTTTATGAGACGATGGCACGCATCAGCAGCCGCTTTGACATTCCAGTTGCCGTCATTGCCGGCAACCACGATCACCCGGAGAGGCTGGAAGCGCCGCGGCGGCTTGCCAAAGCGCAGAACATCCACATCCTGGGGTATCCGGGACGTGAGCCGCTTCACATTCCGGTAAACCATGACATCCTCCAGCTTGCAGCACTTCCGTATCCATCGGAGGCGAGAATGAAAACCCTGTTCTCCAGAGACCCACAGGAAACGAAAATCAGGCAGGCTTATCAGAAAAAAGTACGGGAGTTGTTTGACGCAATGACGTCCT
The DNA here is from genome assembly GCF_900115625.1 of Salibacterium halotolerans. Taxonomy (GTDB): domain Bacteria; phylum Bacillota; class Bacilli; order Bacillales; family Marinococcaceae; genus Salibacterium; species Salibacterium halotolerans. Next base: position 129,596 of record NZ_FOXD01000005.1, read on the forward strand.
CCTTTCAGCCCGGACACGTCCGTATCGGCATGAGTCACGTATTTGCTGCAGGGGGAACAGAAAGTGACTCCGAGCGGCCGATTGAAGTCGGCGGCGCCTACACGCTTTCTTCCGACGCCTTTCCGGCCGGTGTACAGTACACCGCGCTCGGTCATTTGCACCGGCCCCAGCATATTCATCATCCTGATTACCCGGTCCGCTATGCCGGATCGCCGCTTGCTTTCAGTTTTTCCGAAGCGGGGCATCAAAAGTCGGTGACGATGGTGGATGTAAAAGCAGATGATTCGTATGCCGACGTGCGGGAGATTCCACTCCAGAGCGGCAGCCCGCTCGTTCAGTGGAAAGCGGAATACGGAATGGATCAGGTGAAATCATGGATCAGCGAAAAGAAAGACCAGGACGCGTGGGTGGAGCTGCATCTTCATCTCGAGGACTCTCCATCCATGGAAGATATCCAGCTGATCCGCAGGAACCATCCCGGCATTGTTCATATTTATCCCGTGTTTCCAAAGAACCGGGGGAAGGCAGCAGCGGAACATAAAAAAAGTCTGCCGATCGACGCCCTGTTTCAGAAGTTTTATGAAAAACAGACCGGGGGAGCATCCCCCGATGAAGAACTGGTTCAATTATTTATGGAACTGATTGAAAAAGGAGACGAAGACTAATGCGCCCGCTGGAATTATCACTCAAAGGCCTTCACAGTTTCAGGGAAAAACAGACGGTTGATTTCACCGATCTCACCGAAGAAGGTATTTTCGGGATATTCGGACCGACCGGAAGCGGCAAGTCTTCGATACTGGATGCTATGACACTCGCGTTATACGGTAACGTCGAACGGGCACCGAATAATACAAACGGTATCATCAATCAGGCCGAAGATGAGCTGTATGTCTCGTTTACATTCCAGCTCGGAAACGGAGCTGATCATTCAGTGCTGAAAGTAGAACGTACCTACAAACGCTCCGGCGGCCATCACGTTAAAACCGCATCGGCGCGCCTGCATGACTTGACCGGTGACCCGTCTGTACTCGCCGATAAAGCCAGTGATGTTAATAAAGAAGTAGAAAAACGGCTCGGCCTTTCGATTGACGATTTTACCCGCGCCGTCGTACTGCCACAGGGGAAATTTTCCGATTTTCTAACCCTTCGAGGCAATGATCGGCGGGTGATGCTGCAGCGCATTTTCCAGCTTGAGAAATACGGGGATCAGCTTATAAAGAAAGTGAAAGCAGGCTTGCAGGATGCCGAACACGGCCGGGAAAAAATAGAATCAGAACAGCAGGGGCTCGGTGTCGATGCAGCCGCTCTAAAGCGCGCGGAACAGGAAACAGCTTACTGGGATGAACAGCTGCAGTCGGTGCTGACAACGAGAGAAGTGCTCGAGGAACAGTGGAACTACGGCAGGCAGCTTCGGGAATGGGAGCAGGAATGGAAGAAAAGCACTCAAAATATTGAGGAGCTTCTGGTCAAAAAACCCTCGATCGATCAGCAGCGCAGGCAGCTTGCACTTTCTGAAAAAGCGGAAATGCTTGTGCCGTATGCAGACAGTGTGATGGACGCGGCGGCGGAAAAGCAAACGTGGACCGCCGAAGAAGAGAAAACCCGCATTCGGCGCGATCAGGCCCGCGCGCAGTATGAAAACGCATCCGGGGAGATGGAAACATTCAAGGAGGAAAAAAAGCAGGCCGATGAGCGGCTGCGTCGGCGCGAAAATGAAGTAGACAAAGCCGAAGAACTCAAGCAGCAGATGACGGAAGCTGAAAAAGAGCAGGAGAGTCTGCTGAAACAAAAGACGGACATCGATAAACGGCTGGACACTCATCAAGCGGAGCAAGAACAGATCGAAAAAGATCTAAAACGGTATGAAGAGGCGGTATGCCGTTTTCAATCGGAGCTTGATGAGCTCGATAAAACGATGGAAGATGCCTATCTCCTGATGGAAGCAAAAGACCGAAAGCAGCATATCATGCAGCTCGAGCATCAATACGAGACGGCCCGTTTGGAAAAAGAAGAAGAAAACAAACGGGAACTTTCTCTGAGCGGGACGCTGAAAGAGAAAAACAACCAGGCGGTTCACGCCGGAAATCAGCTGCAGGAACGAACCCGGCAGCTGCTGTACTGGTACAATAAATGCTCAGACGAACGGCAGTGGCTGGAGCGTACTATACATCGTCTTGGAAAATGGTCCGAGTCCTGCCGAATCGAAGCAGATCATATTCAAAAGCAGGCAGCAGCAGCCGGTCTTGCCTCGCAGCTTACAGCCGGTGAAGCCTGCCCGGTGTGTGGATCTGTCCATCACCCCGATCCGGAACAGGAGGGAAATCCAGATAAGGACCTACAACCTTTGCTGGAGCAGAAGAATAATTTCGATGACTGGATCCAGTGTCTGAAAACAATGGAAATGGAGTGCCGAAACCGGCAGCGCGTGCTCGAGCAGCTTTCCGAACAAACAACCGGCATGGTTCTCACGCCGGTTCATCATAGAGACACGGTGCAACGTCCGGATGCCGACTGGTTTCTGCCGGACATCGAACATAATGAGGACTGGGAACAGCATCTCCAAAAGAAAATTACCGAGTGGGAACGGGAAGAAGACACGATAGATTATATACAGCGGGATATGGACAACAAGAAAAAACAAATCCAGCAGCTCGCCGTTGAACAACGAGAACTTTACCACCAGTGGAACTCATCGCGAAGTTCCCTTAAGAAAAAGCTGGAGCAGGCTCATGCTTTAAAGAAGCAGATAGAAGAAAAGAAAAAAGAATGGCAGAAGACGTATCCGCGGTTTGATTTTGAAACCGTTGAGGAAAAACAGCGCAGGCGGATGCAGCAGGATGAACAGAAACAAATGCTTCAAAAGAGGGTGGAAGATGGTACCAGCCACGTCCAGAGCCAGCAGCAGAAACTCACAGAGAAAAGAAATGACATCCATGCTGTGACAGTGGAGCAAAAAGAAACAGACACCAAGCTCGAACAGGTTTCATCGACTATCCGCCAGCATAAACAACAGCTTTTCGAATGGCTTCAGGATGAAACCGTCCAAAACGCCCGCGACGAATTGGAACGTGAAAAAAAAGCCTGGCTGGACCAGGAGGAGCAGCTTTCCGGCAGACTGGAAGAGGCAGGTACCGAAAAAGAAAAAGCAGAAAATGCTCATTCCATCGCGTTGCATGCTCTTCAGGAAGCACAAAAAAGAGAAAAAAGCAGCACAGAGAAATGGAACGAACAGTCCACACGGTACGAAGAACTGCCGGATGAACCATCCCGCGTCAAAGAGTACGTCCTGTCCGGAGATCAAAAAAGAGACATGGAGATCAGCATTAAAAATCATGACCAATCGCTTGATTACTGGAGAAAAGCGAAAGAAGAGCTGGAACCGAAAATTGCCGGACAGACGATCTCCGACGAGGCATGGCAGCGCCTCGACCATGCTAGAACCAGTGCCATGGAGCTGGTTGATGATACAAGAGAAAGGCGTGCTGCCGCTCATGAAACACGCAAAACAATGGAACAGAAAAAAGAACGTTATGAAGCGCTTGAGAAAGAACGCAGAGATTGGGAACAACAAGCGGAAAAATACCGCAGACTGGATCAGGTGTTCCGTGGGAAAGGGTTTATTGATTTTCTTGCCGAAGAACAGCTGGAGCAGGTTACCCGCACCGCCTCGGAGTGGCTCCGCCAGCTGACAAGAGGGCGCTACACTGTGGAACTCGATGATCAGGGGGGATTCATTATCCGGGATGAGACTAATGCCGGCCTGACACGGCCCGTTTCCTCGTTGTCCGGGGGTGAAACGTTTTTGACGAGTCTGGCGCTTGCTCTTGCTTTATCATCTTCCATTCAGCTGAAAGGGCGGTACCCGCTCGAATTTTTCTTTCTGGATGAAGGGTTCGGCACACTTGACCAAGAGCTGCTTGACACCGTGATGACGGCTCTGGAAAAACTCCAGATGAATAACCTGGCAGTCGGCATCATCAGCCACGTGCCGGATATTCAGGAACGTCTTCTGCATAAACTGATCGTTAAAGAAGCAGAGCCCGGCGGGAAAGGGAGCAGCATTGAAAAAATCTAGGTTTCCGCACAGAATATTAATGAACGATAATATAATTATGTAAACTAAATTCGGAACACTTTCATAACGTCCGGCTGAATACTGAAAAAGCCGGACGTTATACGTGTATCTTTTTTTGTACAGAATATAACAAAAGTCATCTGAAAAGGACGCATGCTCATGAATACGGATAAACTCGAAAAAAGACTGGCTATTGTCTGCCTCATCGCTGCTGTGCTGCTTTTCATTTCCCTGATACGGAACGTTATTGGATTTTTGTGAAGCATTACTGAAAATACAGGGAATAATGAAGACGGCAGCCGGGGTTGAAAGGTGCACTGCAGGAAGGGCACTGATAGCCGCTTTTTAAATAGTCATGTATCGAAAGACGGGCGGCACATGTTCCACACAGCACAGCTTCCTTATGGAACTCCTCCTGCGGCCATGTCTTTGGTGGTGCGTGGCACAGCTCTTTGTGGCATTCATAACAGCAGTAATACGACTTACAGCAGTAACACTTAATTGCAATCACATCGTGATGCTCGTGATAATGGGCGCACCTTGTTTCATGATCCATATCAACTCCGTAAACGACGTTATCTTTTATCATGATCTTCATAAACATCCTCCTGGTGCAGAATAATAAAAGGTTTAACGATGTAAAATCAGGGTAATATAAATAGGCATAATAGACAATCCCGTCTGTTCTTTTCATCAGATTGTTGAATAAAAAAGTAATTGACACACTGGATTCCGTGAATTAATATGTGATTGTAGACACTTTTACCTCTTTGATGTGTGACAAAAGTTAGAATTTTTGTTCAATTAATCGACAATGTTTCTCACTTGTGCTATAGTACAGATGCGGTCTATTGTTCAGAATTTTCAAGATGCCTGTCCGGAATCCAGATATATCCGTTGTAACGCAATATTTAAGGAGGGATACGATGCCTGTTAAAGAGAATCAGGAAACGCTCGTACGTACAAAAGCAAGGGAGCTCTGCAGTGCTATGGAGCTTAGAGGATGGGCAAGTACAAAATTTGTACCGACTCCTCCTTATGGTTATACTTTGATAAGCACAACGGGATGCCGCGCATGGTTTGGTAAACGGTGGGGTATGATCTGCGATGATATGGAAGACCACTTGAAAGTTGTTCTGGATGTTCCGCGGGGTAAAGTAACCGAAGCGGAGTTAAGCCAGAGAACCGCTCTGCCGATCACCGGGGAAAACGAAGGCATCAGTTCGGTCGAGATCATTGATAACAGAGACCGGGATACCATTGTTCTTTATCTTTATGTTTCTGAACTAAAGCATCTTGAGTTCAAAAACAGTGAAATAATGGAACTTGTCAGTGATGTGCGCCGCTGGGCATGCCTTTAATAATCTAAACCATGCGTCACCCTTTATGGGTGCGCTTATTTTTTATGAAGTAAAGACGGTTGTCCAGAGCTTGGAACACTTTTTCTTTTTTATCAAAAGAGTAGAGAAGTGTTTTTATACATGTTACAATAATTCAAACTATGTTTTTAGACAAAAATCGAAAGACGGGGTGCGGAATGAAAGCGTATCGTCGTAAATTTTTCTATTTAGGAATAAATAATGAAACACTTGAACCCATGAGTATGGATAGAATCAGACAAGCCGGGTTTGATCTGACCGTCAGCAAGAACGACCTTCCCTATATGATCAGTTTCTGCCGGGAGTGGCGCGGATTTTTTAAAGAAGCCGCACGCGGTGTTCATCCGCTGTACCGCCCCTATATTGAAGAAGCCGCTTCGTTTTTTGATGAGCAGGTGGAGCAGATGACTCTCTGCACAGCCCCTCATCATGATTCCATGTCGTATATTCTCCCATTCACCGATCTTGTATCGTCATTGATGCTTGCCTACAATGCGTTTGACAGGGTTTTGGAAGAATATGAGAAAATGCCGGCTCATTTTGAAACAGCTTTAAAATATTACAGACAGTTTGCAGTAAAATCCGATTCCGATAAGGCTCAGTTTATCCTGAACAACCTGCCGGATCTCCGCTTGAGTGTCGAATAAGAAATACCCCGCCTCTGATAGTATCAGAGGTTTTTTTACGAATACATGAAAAATTGCCGCCACCTCCTTCGTTTTGCTCATTTATTCATTTGAATGGAGAGGTTTTATGCCATTCCTTTTTCCTATATATTATTTACTTTTTCGGGGAAATTTGATAAGTTATCTATGTCCTTTCAAAAAATGGGGAAAGCGCTTCCCTTTTGCGGGATAGGATAATATAAAAGAGGGGTGACACAATGAATTTTTTATGGGGACTCATGGGTATTGCTTTCATATTGTTTCTGGCATTCCTTTTCTCCGAGCGTAAAAAATCAATTAGTCCACGGACCATTCTCGGTGGACTGGCTTTTCAGCTGCTGTTTGCTTTCATCGTACTGCAGTGGGAACAGGGGCAAAAGGCACTCGAAGGATTGACCAGAGGGGTGCAGGCTGTTATTAACAGTTCCACTGAGGGGATCGAATTTCTTTTCGGCCAAGTGGCCACTGCCGAAAGTCTCGGGAATGTGTTTGCTTTCGAAGTACTTCCTATCATTATTTTCTTCTCTGCACTGATTGCCGTTCTTTATTACATCGGTGTTATGCAGATTCTAATTAAAATTATCGGCGGATTCCTATCTTATATTCTTGGAACGAGTAAAGCAGAAACTATGTCTGCGTCTGCCAATATTTTCGTCGGCCAGACCGAAGCGCCGCTCGTTGTACGTCCGTACCTTGCCGACATGACCCGTTCCGAGTTTTTTGCAGTCATGACAGGCGGACTGGCCTCCGTTGCCGGTTCTACGCTGTTCGGTTATTACGCGCTCGGCATACCGCTCGACAGCCTTCTCGCCGCAAGTTTTATGGCGGCACCGGGCGGACTGATCATGGCAAAAATCATAATGCCTGAAACAGAAGTGTCAGCCACAAGTGATACCATCAAGATTGAAAAAGACACAGAGTCCCAAAATGTCATTGATGCCGCAGCCCGCGGTGCTTCCACCGGTGTTCAGCTCGCGTTGAATGTCGGCGCAATGCTGCTTGCTTTCATCGGTCTGATAGCTGTTATCAATTTGATCGTAGGCCTGCTTGGAAGCGCGGTTAATATTGACAACTTGACGCTTGAAATGATTCTCGGCTATATCTTTGCTCCGGTTGCCTTTATGATCGGCGTGCCATGGGGAGAAGCACTGCAGGCGGGAAGTCTTATCGGAACGAAACTGGTGGTGAACGAATTCGTAGCCTACGCGAACTTCGCCCCGCAAATAGAATCATTTACACAGAAGTCACAGGTCGTGATCACGTTTGCTTTATGTGGTTTTGCAAACCTTTCTTCGATGGCGATCATTCTCGGCGGGTTTGGGTCCCTCGTTCCGGAACGGCGGAATGAACTCGCCCAAATGGGACTTAAAGCAGTACTGGCGGGCGCTCTTACATCCCTTCTCAGTGCTGCCATTGCCGGTATGTTTGTCGTCTCATAAAATATTGAAGCAGCGCCTCCATGAGAGCGCTGCTTTTCTTGCCAAAAGAGTCATTTCCTGATATGCTTTGAGAAAATCGACTGGAGGAACGATTCTTGGAAGAGCTTTTTGATGAAGCAGAGGTGCGCCGGGTTTTCTTTCTTATCCAGCAGCTGCGGCCCAGGCTGCATGAAGAAGAATACATAAGAGCGGTCCGACGGATGCAGAAAGAAGGGTATCGTCTGTTTGCATGGAAAGAAGGAAAGTCAATCACGGCAGCAGCGGGACTCCGATTTCAGGAGAATTTGTATAACGGCTTTCATATGTGGCTCGACGATTTTGTCACAGATGAACGAAAGCGGTCACAAGGTATCGGCAGAAAGGCTCTGTCGGATATCGAATCGTTTGCTGAATCACAGGGGGCGGAGCTTGTCGCATTATCTTCGGGGCTCGAGCGGACGCTGGCTCATTCCTTTTATGAAGATAAGATGCAGTACAGCAGGAAAAGTTATGTGTTTTCTTCGCCGCTCTTGGATGAAAAGGAGGGACAAAAGCAGTGATTCATCTAAACTGGACAGAAACAGAAACGATAAAGCAGTTGAAGTGCAGGCACGTGAACGCCAAAAAATATCAGGTGAATAATGTCTTGACTCCGGGAGAAGTATATGATGTCAAAAATGAAACAGAAGAGTTTTATTTCATCATCGACGACACCGGAAAAATTGGAGGATTTGAAAAATACTATTTTGAAGAACTCTGAAACGATAAACATAGGATGTTTTGAACGAATCTTATATACAAAAGGTTGATGTCGATGAGTCTCTGGTACAAAATCAGCAGAATCTTCAAACCGAGAGAAGAAACATCCGAAGAACCGAAGCATCAGGGTTTGAAAACAAGGTACTACGCCGCCGGTTTCACGAGAGTGTTCCGCAACCTGGAGCAGCTGCCGGAAACGAGCGGGAAAATCAGCAAAGTGATAAAAGCCGATCAGGAGCGGGGGGAGCTTTTTCTCGAAGCTGCTGAAGGCAGAGACCGGTTTGATGTCATCATCACGATCGTACAGGTCGGTCCCAATGAAACAGCGGTTGATATTGTGTCATCCATCCAAAAAAAATCCGGTGACTGGGGCAAAAACTACGCTGTCATTCAGTATATTCTTCAGAAGCTCGACCAATCGTTTCCTTCTATCAGAAAAACAATTTGAAAAGAGTAGAGTAGAAGCCGTCCTGTTTCCAGCAGGACGGCTTCTTTTTTTGCTGCATTAAATCCTTTCATATCAGGTGTTTCACATTTTTGTGTTTTCACAGAGGACACTTTTTTATACAAAGTGTTATTTTGGGATAATAAGGTGAAATAGAGTATATTATATTGATATAAAGAATGAAGACCCGTGCCTGGAAGGCCTGATATGTTGTATAGTAGAAGGGGGAGAAATACAAAGGAGAATGGCATGAAAAAAAGGCATAAAGATTCGTTGGAAGAGATGCATGATGAAGCATATGAAGATCTTTCCTATGAAGAATTCCAGGAAGCTCTCGACGAAGAACCGAAACGACGTACAAAAGATAAACGAAAACAAAGAAAAAAACATAGAGGGGTCAAATGGACCGCTTTTATTATTGCGGCCATGCTCATTTTTCAGACGTCCTCGATGTTGTTTGATACATTCCGTCTTGATGTATTCAGCTTCCTGCAGACGTCTTACCGGCTCTCCCAGGATGAGCAGATTCAGGATTGGAAAGAATCTGTTGTTACCGTGCAAGGAGATGGAAAGTACCTTCGAACGCAGGGAACAGGCTTTTTTATTTCTGAGGACGGTCTGGCATTGACCAATCACCATGTGATCGAAAACCAGGATGCGATCGCGGTAAGTGCCGAGGACGGGGAAATATATGAGGGAGAACTTCTGGCGGCTGACGCAGAGAAGGATCTTGCGCTTCTCGATATGGAGGGAAGTGGATTTTCCCCGCTCCCACTGCAGAAAAAAAACGATACACCGGGAGATCATATTTATGTTATAGGAAATCCTCTGTCGTTCACTAAGATTGCAAATGAAGGAAAGGTGCTGAACCGGCAGGAAACCGGAAGTGATGCAATGGGGTTATCTGCTCCTATTTATCAGGGAAACAGCGGCAGCCCTGTTATCACGGAAGAGGGAAAGGTCAGTGGTGTGGTATATGCCAAGAAAACCGGGGCCGGTGCCGATCAGGAAACAATTGGTCTTGCGGTTCCCGCAGAAGAAGTACAAGCCTTTCTGGATGAACACAACGAATATCTGAAGTAAGCAAAGAAGACATGTAAAAAGGCTGCCGGCCCCTGAATCAGGGTCCGGCAGCCTTTTTACATTCATTCGTTCGTTATTTCTTCTGAAGTTTCTGGTCTTCAATATATTCATCATACGTTGTCTGCTTATCAATCACGCCATCCGGAGTGAATTCAATAATCCGGTTGGCAATCGTCTGGATGAATTCATGGTCGTGGGAAGAAAAAAGCACCGCACCGTTGAAGTTGATCAACCCGTTGTTCAGCGCCGTAATGGATTCGAGATCCAAATGGTTCGTCGGCTCATCCATGATGAGAACATTGGCTCCGCTCAGCATCATTCTGGATAGCATGCAGCGTACTTTTTCCCCGCCGGATAATACCTTCGCTTTCTTGAATACTTCCTCTCCGGAGAAGAGCATTCTGCCGAGAAAACCACGGATAAATGTTTCCGTCTGGTCATTCGGGGAATACTGACGGAGCCAGTCGGCCAGATTCAAATCGACACCATCGAAGTACTCCGAATTGTCTTTCGGGAAGTAGGAAATCGATGTCGTGAGTCCCCATTTATAAGAACCGCTGTCCGGCTCCATTTCGCCGGAAATGATTTTAAACAGCGTCGTTTTTGCTATTTCCTGATCTCCGACGAAAGCGGCTTTTTCATTTCCCCGCAGTGTGAAACTTACATTGTCCAGAACCTTGACCCCGTCAATCGTTTTACTCAGGTTTTCTACGACCAGCAAGTCTTTCCCCAGTTCGCGGTCGGGCTTAAATTGAATAAACGGATAGCGCCTCGAGGAAGGCTTAATGTCATCGAGGGAGATGTTATCGAGCATTTTCTTTCTCGAGGTAGCCTGCCTGGATTTTGACTTGTTCGCACTGAAACGTTCAATGAATTCTTTCAGTTCTTTGATTTTCTCTTCTTTTTTCTTGTTTTCTTCTCTGGCCATCTTCTGAGCAAGTTGACTGGATTCGTACCAGAAGTCATAGTTACCGACATAGAGTTCAATTTTGCCGTAATCAATATCGGCAATATGTGTGCAGACCTGGTTTAGAAAGTGACGGTCGTGGGAAACGACAATGACCGTGTTCTCAAAGTTGATCAGGAACTCTTCCAGCCACTGCACGGCTGCGATGTCAAGGTTGTTGGTCGGCTCGTCGAGCAGGAGAATGTCCGGAGAACCAAAAAGCGCCTGAGCGAGCAGAACTTTCACTTTTTCAGAGCCGACCAGCTCTGACATTTTTTTATCATGCAGCTCTTCGTCTACGCCGAGACCGCGCAGGAGCTGTGCGGCTTCTGTTTCGGCTTCATAACCGCCGAGTTCGGCGAATTCGCCTTCAAGCTCGGCCGCTTTCATTCCATCTTCATCGGAAAAATCCGGTTTCATGTAAATGGCGTCTTTTTCCTGCATCACTTCATGAAGGCGGGCGTGTCCCATGATGACAACATCCATCACCCGTTCCGACTCATAAGCAAATTGGTCCTGTTTCAATACGGCGAGCCGCTTTCCGTTTTCCATCTGCACGTGTCCGGCCGTGGAGTCAATTTCACCGGACAGGATCTTAAGGAAAGTCGATTTCCCGGCACCGTTTGCGCCTATAATGCCGTAACAGTTCCCCGGCGTAAACTTAATATTAACGTCTTCAAACAGTTTTTTATCTCCAAAACGGAGCTCTACATTCTGGCAGCTAATCATCAGCATTCATCCTTTTCATTAAACTAATTGTCATGATAACACATTCTCACCGGTTCATACGAAGGGTGAAGGGAATCCGTTTCTTTTTTTCAATCTCATCTTTTGACATGGGGAGGGATGACCTATAGAATATAGTAGGTTGTTGAACTGATCAGTACTTAAATGACTTTTTGGTCAGTACAATATGAAAGGAAGCAGTATGCCGATGGATAAGCATGAAACCATTATAAAGACAGCGTTGCAGATGTTTTCGGAAAAAGGTTATTTTTACACGTCCGTTCAGGAAATCGTCACCTCCTGCGGAATGTCGAAAGGGAGCTTTTACAACTATTTTGCCTCTAAAGAAGATCTATTGATTGAATCTTTCCGTTACAACCACCAGCAGATTCTAAAAAAAGCGGAGCATCTTCATATGGACGAGAGTCTTTCATTGAAGAATCAGTTAATCAAAATGATCAGCATGGAACTGGAGGGAATGGCTGACAACAGGGAATTTTTCCTTCTTCTTCAGAAGGTGGTATCCGTCCAGGAACACAAAAAACTGATGCCGCTTATGAAGCGGACCAGGGCAGCGATGATCAATCTGCATAAAGAGTGGCTTCTAAAAGTGTACGGCGAATCGATCCGGCCACAGATATGGGATCATGTGCTGTTTCTGCAGGGAGCAATGAAAGAATATATTACGATTCTGAAAGAGCACAATTTCTCTGCCGATCCGGAAATGTTTGCCGGCCGTATCATTTCAAAACTGGATGTTCTGGTGAAACACGGAAGCCATCTCGACCCCATTTTAACCGATGACTGGATGAGCGATTACGAACAGATGGCAAAGCAGCCGGACAGAAAAACAACCGAAGAAAAGCGTGAGGAACAGCTGACTGCTATCCGCGAACAAATTGCTGCATTATCAGAGAGCAGCGCCGTCAAACAGGAACTGACGGATGCTGTGCATCTTCTCGAGGAAGAATGGAAAAAAACCGAACCCCGTTCGTTTCTTATAAACGCTCTTTTCGGCTTTTTAACGCGTCCTGAACTGAAGGAGACAGTGGAAACCCTGAAAGAATGGTACCACTCAGAACAAAATTAAAGAAAAGAAGGAAGATAGTATGGCGAATCAAAACGAAGAAAACAGTCAACAAGGTATGAGAAAAATTCCGATTATGGCCGTTCTTCTGGTTGGGGCTTTCGTAGCTATTTTGAACCAGACTCTCCTGGCCACTGCCATTCCGCCGATCATGAACGATCTGAATATATCGGAAAGCACGGCCCAGTGGCTCACGACCATATTTATGCTCGTAAACGGAATCATGATTCCAATTACCGCGTTTTTAATTGAAACATTTACAACAAGGAAGCTTTTTATTACGGCTATTTCTACTTTTGCTGTTGGCACATTGATCTGCGGCATTGCACCGAACTTCCCTCTTTTAATGGTGGGACGGATTGTACAGGCCTCTGCCGCAGGTATTATGATGCCGTTGATGCAGACGGTTGTCCTGCTTATTTTCCCGGTGGAAAAAAGAGGGCAGGCCATGGGCTTTCTAGGGCTTGTTATCGCGTTCGCACCAGCCATCGGCCCTACGTTATCCGGAGTGCTGGTTGACCACTTCCACTGGAGATACTTGTTCTTTGTCGTATTTCCGATTGCCGTGATCGATATTATTGCTGCGTATTTCATTTTGAAAAACGTAACAGAACGCCATTTTCCGAAAGTGGATGTGCCTTCCATTATATGGTCCACCCTTGGGTTCGGCGGTATTCTGTACGGTTTCAGTACTGCAGGTAATACCGGCTGGGCGAGTGTTCCGGTTATTCTTTCCATGACCGTCGGCATCATTACGTTAATCATTTTCGGCTCCAGACAGCTGAAGCTAAAAGAACCAATCCTTGAAATCAGGGTTCTTCGCTATAAGATGTTTACTTTGACGACAGCAGTCGGAATGCTTGTCTTTATGGCCATGATCGGCGCAGCTACCGTACTGCCGATCTACATGCAGAACTACCGCGACTTCACTGCAACCGAATCAGGATTAATGATGCTTCCCGGAGCTGCGTTAATGGGCTTGATGTCTCCGATCACCGGGCGTATTTTTGACAAAGTGGGAGCAAAATGGCTTGCGATTACCGGTTTATTTCTCGTTACGTTTTCCAACGTCATGTACACCGTTTTGTCCACCGAAACTTCGTTTGCGTATATGACCACATTCTACGCCATGAGAATGTTTGGTGTAGCAATGGTTATGATGCCTGTAACAACCGCCGGTCTGAACGTTCTCCCAAGAGAGCTTATTCCACATGGAACGGCGATGAACAATACTCTGAGACAGGTGGCCGGCTCGATTGGTACCGCTCTGCTTGTTACCGTGATGACAACGACCGCTCTGAATCCGGACGGAGGTGCCCCGGAAATGGCAGGTCTTATTCACGGAGTCAACGTTGCCTTCTGGGTAGCTTCAGTCCTTGGCGCCCTTGGGTTTATTCTAAGTTTCTTCATTAAACACAAAACAGCTGCAAAATAACGCAGCCCCTGTTTCAGTATTTCTGATAAAAGCAGGAGGCCGGTCTTTACAACAGAACCGGCCTCCTGCTTTTTATATTATACCTCCGACAATGGAGAGAGACATGGTAAAATACGAAGGAGGGGAGGAGATAAAATGACAGGCAGACTGACAGGTAAAAAGGTTATGATCGCCGCTTCAAGAAAGACAGAGGAGATGACGACATTGATTGAAAAGCAGGGAGGGGAGGCCTTTGTGCATTCCCTGCAGGGCACCACGTTTCCAGCGGAAGAAGAAGTGAAGAACGCTCTGCAGCATGTAATCGACCGGGAACCGGACTGGTACATTTTTATGACGGGAATGGGGACGGCAAGTCTGCTGGAATGGGCGGAAAAGACAGGAAGCAGAGAAGCATTTATTACTTCTGTCAAACGCGCCAGTGTAGGAGCACGGGGATACAAAACCGCCGCTTCCCTGAAACAAATGGAACTTGTTCCGGATGTAAGAGATGATGACGGCACCATAGACGGACTGATTCGTGTGCTGGCCTCTAAAGATTTCAGCCAAAAGAAGGTAGCGGTTCAGCTCCACGGTATTCAAGCGCCAAAACTGAATGCTTTTTTGTACGACAGAGGAGCCGCATCCGTGGAGGAGCTGTACCCTTATAAGCATGCCGCACCGAAGGATAACGTTCTCCGCGCAGCCCTGAATGAACTCCTTGCCGGAGAATATGATGCCGTCTGTTTCACCACCCAGATGCAGGTCCATTCCTTGTTCCGGTACGCTGAAAAAGAAGGAAAGAAAAAAGAGCTGATGGATGGGTTCAGCAAAACCATTCTGGCGGCGGCTGTCGGAAAGGTAACCGCAGAAGCATTAGAAGAAGAAGGAGTAACAAGAATGATTGTTCCGGAACCCGAGCGTATGGGAGCCATGATGATGGAACTGGGAGCCTTCTATTCCTGAAGCCGGCTCCAATCAGTGAAGCGGTTGATATTGATAAAAGCAGGATCACCTTCGGAAAACGACAGATAGAAAGGATCAATGCGATTGAGCAGCGCCCGCATGCTTTGTTCTCCTTCGGCCAGCAGCTGCTCCGTGCATGGCAGAACGCGCCGGTGGTACACCCCGTGGACAGGATGGATGCGGTCTTGTGACACCGGAATCAGCGCATCTTTTTGCGTTAGAATGGAAGACGCGTGTTTCATCATCCGGGCTGTGAAGGCGGCATGGACCCGGGGCACATCCGCCGGAAGCAGAAATACTGCCCCGCTTGCTGGCAGCAGTGTCATGGCGCTTTGAAGCGCGTATAAAGGGCCCTGATAGGATTGTCCTTCAACGAGGATACGATCCTCAGGTTCCCTGAAATGAACCGAGAGTTCCGCGTTTGTTAATAGATACGAAGGGAGTCCTTCTGAAGTAAAGGCCTGAAGACTTCGTTCATAAAGAAAGGAGCCTTCGTATGTTTCAAATATCTTTTGCGCGCCGTAACGGGACGACTTTCCCCCGCATAATACAACACCGGCTGTATTCATCGCGCCACCTCCTTATATGCTCCATTTCCGCAGCAGAAATAACAGAGAAAACGAAAGGACCACAACCGAGGCCGCCCAGGCCCAGGCAAGCTGCATTTGATTGGATTCCATCGCGGTAAATACGGCAATGGGGACAGTCCGGGTCACACCGGGAAGGTTCCCGGCAAACATGAATGTCGCCCCGAATTCACCGAGGGCTCTCGTGAAACTGAGAATGACTCCGGAAATAACGGCACGCGAACTTAAAGGAAGAGAGATGAACAGAAACACTTTCCATTCCCCGGCACCGTCCGTGCGGGCTGCGTGTTCAATATTTTCGTCCACCTGCTGCAGGCCGGTTTTCACCGACTGATACATAAATGGGAACGCAACGACTGCCGCAGCGAGCACGGCAGCCCACCACGTGAACATAAGCGACTGTTGAAAAATACGCTCAAGCAGCCGACCGATAATATGCTGATTTCCAAATATGACAATAAGCAGAAATCCGGTGACGGTTGGGGGGAGAACGGTTGGCAGCAGGAATATCGTTTCTACAAAGGTTTTACCGAAAAATGGTCTTCTTTTCATAAAGCCTGCCGCAGCCGTTCCGCCTATAAAGACTACAACAAGGGCGGCGGCAGCGGTCTGAAGGGAGAGCAGTACGGGGTCGAAAAAAGCACTGATGTCTGTCATTATTTATTCGTCTCCGTTTCAAAACCGTACTCTGAGGCAATACCGGCCATCTTTTTGCCGGTCAGAAATTCAAGAAACTCTCCAGCTGCCTGTTTATGCTGGGAGTCTGATATGATGCCTGCCGGATAAACGATCGGGGAGTGGGCTCTTTGTTCTATTTGCTGTACGATCTGCACGTCGTCGGAAACCATGGCGTCCGTTTTATATACAAAGCCGGCATCTGCATTCTTGTTTTCCACGTAGGTCAGTACCTGCCGTACATTTTTCGCCTGCACGAGATGATCCTGCACATTGTTCCAATATCCGTAATATTCCAACGCTTCTTTGGCGTAACGCCCGGCCGGTACACTTGCCGGAACTCCTGCTGTTATGGTCCATCTGCTGTTTACAGCATCCTCCAAATTTGTGATGGAAGAATCGGAACGAGCCGGTGTGATTAGAACAATCCGGTTTCTCAGAATATTTTCGGTATCTTCCCGGGTCATCTGCCCGCTTCGAATCAACCTTTCTACCCGATCATCGGACGCGGAAATGAACACATCCACCGGAGCTCCCTGGGCGATCTGCTGCTGGAGGGATCCGGATGCCCCGTAGTTCAGCGTTATTTTTGTATCAGGGTGCTCGTCCGTAAACGCTTTTTCTGCGTCGTCCATGACGTCCTGCAGGCTGCTTGCGGCCGCTACGACCAGCTCGGTCTTATCCTGTCCGCCATTTTGACAGGCGGAAAGCAGCAGAAACAGAAAGGCGGTCAGCATCATTAATTTCCAGCGCATCATTGAATCAGTCAAAACTCGTACCTACTTTCCATTTGGTCTCTTTATATTGCTCTACATCTAATCATAACTCTTTCTATCTTTCAACCCTTTTTCCACATGTAAGGTGCTGCTATATGATTCCTATGATTCTCAATCACAACCACCATGCTGTAAAATAGAAACAAGAAAGAACGGAGGGGACGACATGGTGAAAAAAAAGATACTTATTGTAGAGGATGAAGAGGATATCCGCCGCTTAATTACCATGTACCTGAACAAGCGGTACGATGTGGTGACCATTGTTGATGGAAACGATGTGTTGGACGCTGTGAAGCAGACAAAGCCGGATTTAATTCTTCTTGATATCATGCTCCCCGGCAAAAGCGGCATCGAAATCTGCGCGGATCTGCGGGAGTACGATCAAGAGACACCTATATTGTTTCTGAGCGCGAAAAGAGAATTTGAGGATAAAATCCAGGGGCTGGACACAGGGGCGGATGATTACATCACAAAGCCGTTTGACCCGGGAGAACTTGTAGCAAGAATCCAGGCAAACCTGCGAAGACACGATGTGCTTGATACACAGAATACCCAGCCGGAAAACGTGCTTACGGCAGGAGATCTTGAAATTGATTTGAACAGTTTCACTCTCAGAAAAAAAGGGAAGACGCTGCATCTTTTCGCCAAAGAAATGCAGCTGCTGCTCGTCCTGGCCCGCCATCCCAATCAAGTACTGAGCATGGAACAGCTGTATGACAATGTGTGGGGAACCGACCGCTTTGGTGACCTGAAAACCGTTTCTGTTCATATCAGCAATTTAAGAAAAAAGATTGAAGAAGACCCTGCCAAACCTGCCTATATTCAAACCGTCCGCGGCTTCGGATACAAATTTTCCAACCTATCCTGAAAATAATTTTATTTTTCCGTCTTGTTTAACCTCATTTTAACCTGTCTTTACTATCCTGAATAGTAGAAAAATAGAGACAACAGAAAAAATCTGAAGGATGATGGAGTGAAACGGAGGAGACGGGAATGAGTCGAACACAATATCATAGTCCTTTAGACGAAGAGTGGGTGGAATTAATGAAGACGGCCAAAGAAGCCGGCATCACCAAAGAAGAAGTGCAGCAGTTTCTGCAGCAAAACAGCGCACCCCGCCGCGGAAGCCGCGAAACCACCGCCCGCTGATCTGCGGACGCGGCAGCGTATCCATAAGGCCATCTTTCGAAAAGGAAGAGCAGGGCGCGGTGCCTGCTCTCTTTTTTTATTCCATATGCCACATTTCAAACATCGGCCCTTCTGTCCCGTAGACAGGGTCTTGATCCGGGAGGGGGACTTTTTTTATGTCTTCAAAGACGCCGGGACGTTCTTCCGGCCGGCCGGTCTTAAGGTTATATTCCATACCGAAAGGGTAGGCGCCGACGATTTCAAACTCAAAGCTGGAACTCATTTCTTTGTGGCCGGTTCCAGCCGGCAGAACGATGACATCTCCTTGTTCAAGATCAAACGTTGTGCCGTCCCTGCCTCCGATTTTAATCGAGACATGCCCGTTCAGCACGCCAAGAACTTCGTGAGCATTGCTGTGATAGTGATGATAGTCAAACACACCGCCCACCCAGGTATTACTCCAGTTGTGGCGTTCAAAAGCGGGGCGGATGTCATTTGGGTTCCCGGCAAATACACCAGAGTAAAGGATAACGGGAAGATTTTCATTGTTGGGTATCTCACCGTCGTCCTGAAACCGCATTGGTGTTACTTTTTCATGTTTCATTTCTCTCTCTCCTTTTGACAATGAGTACTCTGGACTATTTCCTTTTGTGTCGTCCATCAAACCGGTTATTTTTTTGTATGCCGGGATACAGTATGAGCGAGATCATCATTGCCATACAAGGATAGAACACCAAATAACGTATCATCAGCAATTGTTTCGGACTCTTCTTTCGGCACGGTTAACGAGAGCGCTTCCTGTAACAAAGGATTGTCTTTCTGGTCAGGATACGTCTTTGTATAAAGATCGAATGCATCCAGGTCATGGTTCACGCACCACTGGGCAAAGACGAGAATCATCATCTTTTCGTCCTGTTTATAACTTTCTATGATTTGTTCTTCCATATCTTCACGTTTCATGGTACGACCCCTTTTCCTTCAGCATAACAGCTGAAGCGCCACACCGCCAGAGTAGAAAAAAAGCAGCCGGACAGCTGCTTTTTTTCTTCATGTTTCACACCCGTCTGAATAGATGCTGTATATCCTGCACAGCCTGTCTGGAATCGTGTCCAATGGCCCGTAGTGTTACATGTTCGGAAGGAGTCAGAAAGGATGACAGTCCTAAAATGCTTTTGCCGTTTACCGTTTTGCTTTCTGATTCCAGTACAATGTAACTTTCATATTGATTCGCCCGGCTCGCAACTGTTTTTAAATTGTCGAAATACGTCTTTTCCTCCAGTTGAATGGTGGCCGTGGATTCCAGTTTGTCACTCATCGAATCACCTTTCTTTTGTATGATATTCAGGAAGGATGCCCCTTCCGCGTTCAGGAAAGTACCACCACATACCGCAGGACACGTATCGACCGTTACATGGGAATCCCTCCTTTTTTGCGCGCATACGACAAACGGTATGCCGCGTACCCGGCATTTAGAATTAAAAAGAAGAAGCATATTTTTGTTCCTTTCATTATATATCAGCGCTCATTTTTTAACTGCTTTAATGTTAAATGATCTGCCATAAAAAACAGGAAAGGGGAAGATTATTTTTCATGCGGGGCGCCGGCTTTTCAGCTGATCTGACAAAAGAAAATAAAAGGAATCCACCGAATTATTTTGGCGCCGTCCTTTTTTTATGTGCTATGATCAAAGAGTTGGGAGAGGAGATAAATGAAAAACAGCCACATTCTTCTTATTGACGGCATGGCTCTTTTATTCCGTGGTTTTTATGCGACCTCGGTATACGGCAATTATATGTACAATAATCAAAACACGCCGACCAATGCGGTGTACGGTATGCTTAAACATTTTCTGAAAGCGGTGGAGGCGTTTCGGCCGAGTCACATTATCTGCTGCTGGGATATGGGAAGCACAACCTTCCGCACGTCCTTGTATCCGGATTATAAAGCGAATCGGTCCGATCCGCCGGAAGAGCTGATCCCGCAGTTTGATATGGCAAAAGAGGCCATGACCGCTTTTGATGTACCAAATATCGGCGTACCTTGGTTTGAAGCGGATGACTGTATCGGAACCATTGCCGGGCAGGCCGATCCGTCCTCTAAAGTGACCGTCCTGACTGGTGATCAGGATCTGCTGCAGCTGATCACCCCCAATGTAGATATCGCTGTCATGAAGAAAGGGCAGGGGCATTACACCGTGTTCAACGAGAACAACATAATGGAAGAGAAAGGATACTGCCCCGGGCGCGTTGTCGAGATGAAAGCGCTGATGGGGGACACCACCGATAATTACCCCGGAGTTAAAGGAATCGGTGAAAAGACGGCATTGAAACTTCTGAACGAATATGGTTCCCTCGATTCCCTGCTCGAACAAATGGACAAGCTGCCTAAGGGGATCAAAAACAAAATCGAAACACATATGGATATGCTTCACCTTTCCCGTCATCTGGCTGCGATACGCAGAGATGCGCCGGTGAAGTACAACGAAAATGAAGCCCTCTGGACGGCAGATAAAGAACACGTTTTTCATGTTCTAAGACAAATGGGGATCCATCTCTCTATAGACACTGCCTTTCAGACGGATGAAGAAAGCAGGGTGGAACAATGATAAAACGCGGAACTATCGCAACAGCTTATGTGAGCAGAGAGCAGCATAGCGGCTATCTCGTGGAAGTGGAGGGGATTATGCTGGAACTTCCTGCTTCCCAGGCAGAGCGGAGTCTGTCTGCCGGCGAACAAGCGGATGTATTCATTTATACCGATAAACAGGGACATGCGGTGGCCACTATGCATCTTCCGGACGTGACGGCAGAAACATATGGATGGGCGGAAGCTGCCGAGGTGGTACCGGAGCTGGGAGTATTTGTGAACCTTGATCTCCCACACGACATTCTCGTGCCGAAAGATGATCTGCCGTTTCTAGAAAGTGTATGGCCAAAACCCGGTGATCGGCTGTTTGTCACACTTACAGCAGATAAACAAGGAAGGCTTCTCGCTAGAACCGCCGGAGAAGAGACGATGCTCGACGCGGCTGTTCCTGCTTTTTCATCCCTCCTCCATCAGACGCTGACCGGATGGGTATACCGGGCGGGGAAGGCAGGTTCTTTTATACGGACCGAAAACGGACACCGCGCGTTTCTCCATCCAAGCCAGCGTATGCAGGAACCGAGAATGGGGGAGCAGGTTGACGTCCGTGTGGTTGATGTGAAAGAGGATGGCACTATTAATGTATCCATGTTTCCGCCTGCAGAAGAAAGCATGGACAAAGATGCCCATGCCATTATGCTGCATTTATCCAGAAACCGTGGAGAAATTCCTTTCAGTGACAAAAGCAGTCCCGGTGATATACAAGATACCTTTCACATCAGTAAAGCAGCGTTTAAGCGGGCTGTTGGGAGGCTTTTGAAACAGGACCTTATCGAACAAACGGAGCGCGGAACCATCCGAACGAAAGAATAACCACCGAACTCCCCGTTTCAGTATCCTGAATTCTCACTTGTCAGGTTGTCGAGCATCGTATGCGAATGCTTTTGCAGCGGTTTTTCCGCAGGCCCTTCAATCACTTCACCGGTGCAGGAAAAACGGGAGCCGTGACAGGGACAGTCCCATGTCCGGTCTCCGTGGTTCCATTCCACTTCGCACCCAAGATGCGTGCATGTGGTATCCACGATATATAGCTCCCCATTTTTATCCCTGTAAGCTCCTTTACGTTGTCCATCCGCCATAAACACGGCAGCGTCCCCCGATTCCAGCTCTTTCACGGAGGCGCGGGGCATCTCCAGTTTCCCTTTGATTAAATGTTTCGCCACGTCCATGTTTTCTTTGAAAAAGTGTTTTATGCTCGGATCGGCATGAAATCTTGCCGGAGTATAGAGTTCACTGTATGGGTTTTCCTTTTTCAGTACAAGATCTTTCAAAAGAAGCGCCGCACAGGTGCTGTTGGTCATACCCCATTTGTTGAATCCGGTCGCGATATACACGTCGGGGCGGGAGGTCGTCACTTCGCCGATGTAAGGTACCTTATCCATCGTCGTTAAATCCTGGGCGGACCAGCGGTACAGAATTTCTGCTTTATCAAAAAGGGATCCGGCGAATTGCTGGAGGGCCCGGTAATGCTCAAGGGTGTTTCGGCCCTGCCCGCTTTTATGATTTTCGCCGCCGATCAACACCATTTCCTGTCCGTTCATCGAGGCAGAGCGAAGCGAGCGTACGGGACTTCCGGCGCTGAGATACATGCCGCCGGGATAAGGGCTGCCGGTCTGGACAGCGAGGACGTAGGAGCGGTCCGCGTGCATCCGGCCGGAATAAAAACCGGTTCCTTCATAAAAAGGGAAATGGGAGCAGCAGACAACAGAATCCACGGTCACCCGGCAGTCATTTTCGGTCCGTACAGATTCCTTGTGTTTTTCACGGGCAATGTTAACGGCCGTCGTATCTTCGTATATCCGGCCTCCGTGTTTTACAATGTCCTGTATGAGATGCTTCACGTACTGTAAAGGATGAAACCGGGCCTGCTCGGGCATGGAGAGAGCGCTTTTCACCTGTAATGGAAGCGGGATGGTGTCTAACGTATCCACAGGGATATGAAGCGTTTGGCAGGCTTCGTATTCTTTTTTGAGCCGGCGGGCGTCCTGATCCGATTCAGCATACAGATACGCCGTTTCTGTATGAAAATCACAGGATATCTGCTGCTTTTCCATGTTCTGCTTTATAAACTGCAGGGCCTCGTTTTGGGATTCATAGTACAGCCGTGCTTTTGTTTTTCCCATGTGATGGATCAGTTCGTCATAAATCAGACCGTGCTGGGCGGTGATTTTCGCGGTGGTATGTCCGGTTGTTCCGTTCAGCAGCCTGTCCGCTTCCAGAACGACAACGTCCAGACCTTCCTTCACTAAAAGAGAGGCGGTCGTCAACCCGGTTATTCCGCCTCCGACGACCACCACATCAGCTGCAGTGTCCTCTTCCAGTTTCCCGAAAGAAGGAATATCGATCGTTTCTCTCCAATAAGACTCAGTATGTTCGGGCAGTTGCGTGGACATATCTTATTCCTCCCGTTTCTGTACTGTGTTTAGTTTGGCAGGAATAAGCGTCTTTTATGCCACCGGCCGGATGTTTTAACCAATTAACAACCGGATACCGCCGAATACCGTCAACATCATGATAATGATACGAAAAGCCTGCTGCGGAATAAGCGGAAGGAACTTAATTCCAAGATACGTTCCGATAAGAATAGGCGGCACGAGCCAAAGGTTAAAAGTGAGTGACTCTACCGTGATAAGTCCAAGTGCCGCATACATAGGCACTTTAATAAGATTCACGGATATGAAGAACCACGCGCCTGTCCCGATGAATTCCTGTTTCGGGAGGGCCAGTGCCAGCAGGAATATTGCCATCACAGGGCCGGATGCGTTGCCAATCATAGTGGTAAACCCGGCGAGTGTCCCCATGACCGCGATAAACCAGGTGGACTGTGGTATTTTCTCCGCCCACGAGGTCTTCTGCCTGTCTCCGTACAGCTGCAGACTGATCAAGAGGAGAATCAAAATACCGAGTACAATTTCAATCGGACGACTCGCCTGTACATAAAACAGCATAACGAATCCCGCACCGAGTCCTCCGAGCACCCATGGGAATATGGAGAATAATGTCCTCCAGTTGACACTTCGTCTGTAATACAAAATCGCTACCACATCCGCGGTAATCAGCATCGGCAGAACGATGCCGAGCGATTCCCGAGCCGGAAAGATGGAAGCCATTAGCGCCACGACAAAAATCCCCATTGTCGGAAGACCCGTTTTGGAAACGCCGATAAATAGGGCGCAGATGATAACAATCGCGAGTTCAACGGTACTTAAATCAAACATATGTATCCTCCTTCAAACATCCATTGTACTACTGCAGCAAGAGAGCGGAAAGCAAAATGAAGAAACAGGAACGAAAAGATATGTTAAAACCCTCTCCATTATTGGAATATTTAAAATCTGTTGTTTCGCTGTCATCCTGCACCGGGTACATAAGCATAGACTTTCAAAACAAGGAGGCTGCACATAATGAGTAACGACCGCAGGCACGGCAATCGCAAAGATGAGCAGCTTGAACACTACCGGACAAATGATCAGGGCAAAAAGATGACGACCAATCAGGGACAGAAAGTATCCGAAGACGAATTTTCGCTGAAAGCCGGTGAACGCGGACCGACACTGATGGAAGACTTTCATTTCCGTGAGAAGATGACGCATTTTGATCATGAGCGGATTCCGGAGCGGATTGTTCACGCCCGCGGTTACGCAGCTCACGGTGAATTTCATGTCTATGATGACTCCATGAAAGCCTATACGAAAGCCGCTTTCCTGACGAATCCGGAAAAATCAACGCCGGTATTTGTCCGTTTTTCCACCGTTCAGGGTTCAAAAGGATCGCCGGATACGGTCCGGGACGTACGGGGATTTGCGACGAAATTTTACACGGATGAGGGAAACTTTGATCTTGTAGGGAATAACATTCCGATTTTTTTCATACAGGATGCGATGAAATTTCCGGATCTCATTCATGCGGTAAAACCGGAACCGCATAACGAAATGCCGCAGGGTGGATCGGCGCACGATACATTCTGGGATTTTGTTGCGAACAACCAGGAAGCGGCGCACATGTCAATATGGGCTATGTCGGACCGTGGTATTCCGCGAAGTTTCCGGATGATGGAAGGTTTTGGCATCCACACGTTTCGTCTGGTCAATGAAAAAGGGCAGGCCCACTTCGTGAAATTCCATTGGAAGCCCAAACTAGGGGTCCATTCGCTCGTATGGGACGAAGCACAGAAGCTTTCCGGAAAAGATATAGACTTCCATCGCCGGGACTTGTATGAAGCGATTGAAAACGGCGATTATCCGGAATGGGAACTTGGTTTTCAGATTATCCGGGAAGATCAGGAATTTGATTTCGATTTTGATATTCTGGATCCGACAAAAGTGTGGCCGGAAGAAGAAGTGCCGGTACAGATCGTCGGCAAATTAACACTGAACCGGAACGTCGATAACGTATTTGCCGAAACCGAACAGGCAGCTTTTCATCCCGGGCACGTAGTATCGGGTATCGATTTCTCCAATGACCCATTGCTGCAGGGAAGACTTTTCTCCTATACAGATACCCAGATTTCAAGACTTGGCGGGCCGAACTTTCACGAACTGCCGATCAATCGTCCGGTCTGTCCGTTTCATAACAACCAGCGGGATGGTATGCACCGTTCGACGATAAACAACGGGCAGGTGAGCTACCACAAAAACTCTCTCGCCGACAACACACCGGAACCGGCAAGTGAAGAAGAAGGAGGGTACGTTCACTATCAGGAAAAAGTGGAAGGACATAAGATAAGAGCTCGGAGCGAAAGCTTTAAAGATCATTTCTCCCAGGCCGTATTATTCTGGAACAGTATGAGTGATGTCGAGAAAGAACACATCATTGACGGATACAGCTTCGAACTGGGAAAATGTGAAAACGTGTCCGTGCAAAAACAGGTGGTGGACATGCTTCGTCAGATCTCCCTTGACCTCGCACAGCCGGTCGCTGAAAACCTTGGTATCCATCCTCCGGTGGAAGGCGGAGCAGGCACAGGCATCACCAAGTCCTCTCCGGCATTGAGCCAGCAGCACACTTCCTTTAAGGCTGAAACCCGCAAAGTCGGCGTCATCGTCGGAGAAGGATTTAATGGAAGCGAAGTCAACGCGGTGATCGCAGATATGAGAAAAGCGGGTATTCATCCGGAAGTGATCAGCAGTACATTCGGAACCTGTAAAGCGGCCGACGGCCCTGAACTTGAAGTACAGCATACCTTCCTGACGGCGGATTCGCTGTTGTTTGATGCGCTGTACTGCGCCGGCGGCCAAAACACAGATGAAGCGTTCCGGAAGAAAGCCAAAGATTTCATCGATGAGACATTCTTCCACTGTAAACCAATCGGCGCCACCCACGAAGGAACGTCCTGGATAAAAGAAGCCGGCATCGACACCGCACCCGGTGTTATAACAGGGGAAGATATAGATTCTTTCTCCTCGGCCTTTATTGAAGCCGTTGCTTCCCACCGCTTCTGGGACAGACAGGTCATTTAACCATAAGTGAATGGAAGAGAACACCATCCCAATCGGTGGTGTTCTTTTTTGTCAAAAATGTGATATGCTGAAATTATCATGATGATAGCAGATGCTAGCATATTAATAGCAAGAATCGACAAAGAAGGGTGTATCAAATGGAGGAACAGAAAAGAATCCAGCTTAACGTCCGTGTGGCACAAGATACAGCAGATAAATTGGATGAGCTGACGGCATATTATCAGAAACACACCAAATACGGAAAAGTCTACAAAGGAGATGTCTTAACAGACATCATTGATAAGTCGTATGACATCATGGAAAAGCAGGTGTCTATGGAAAAACGATACCAATAATAATGATACCTTTTATTGCGAGCTGTAATATTGATACCGCTTATGGGAGATCGACGTTTCATTATGTTGTGTAACTGGCGAGGTGTATTTCTGCAGCCAGCTTCCCTGCGTCCGCAAATGCTGCGATCGTTGATACAACTGTCGGCTGTCCGCCCTCGTGACGACATTCGTTCTATAAGCACTCTGCTGGCTCCCCGGCTGCCGGAGTTCATTCAGTACACGAATGATTTCTTCCGCTCCCGTTATGCCGATGCCGTGACCAAAAAAAAGATCATCCATCAGTAAGACAGCATTTTCTCCCCGCCACTGCGGCGAATCCGTATCAAAATCAGGATTATTGAAATAAACGACATCTCCTGGAATGAGATAGGTGGAACGTACAGATGTCAGGCCCAGATCTTCATCTATATGCCAGCTGTATAAATAAAGATTCGGGAACAACTGGTTAAAGGCATGACGTCCAATCGTCCGCAGCGCAGCATAGTAGAACACGATAATCACCGCTGTCGCACATTCAAACCCGTACGATTCTCCGTTTTTGTAAATATCCTCAAGAGCCCATGCAGGAGTGACACCATACCCCAGACGCAGTCCTCCTGCATTTGTCACTGTCCAGTACGCGGGATTGGCATGTGTACCGGCGAACACCTCAAATGACGCTCCACTTTGATAAAGCGCCCGCGCTGCTTCTACCACGTGTTTACGAAAAAGTATATCAAAACGTAATTGCTCTGGAGAGTCATAAGCATGACGTGCCGGATCATCCTTCAGCCTTTCTAAGATCTGTTGTTCTACATCACCGGTCATCCATCCTGAGGGCGGGTTAAACAAAGTCCCGGAAATTAACAGCAACCACGTTTCCCCCTTCTCATTTATACGAATTTATAGAATATATGAAATGTCTTCTTTACATATGTTCCAGTCATACATATAAAAAACAGGGACCACTTTCACGAAGTGACCCCAAGACTTTTATTCTTTATTTGGAAGGAAACACAGGCAGCTTTTCCAGGAAAACAATGTCGTTCAGCTGATCTGCATTCCCTTCGGCCAGTATGGCTGCTTTCGTTTTCACCCTTGCTCCTGCTTGATGGACGAGGGTTTCCAGTGCCTGTAATGACTCTCCCGTACTGATTACATCATCAATTAACGCGGCCCGTTTCCCTTTGAGAAATGCCGCATCCATTTCATCAAGAACGAGCTGCTGTTCTTTCTGAGTCGTGATGGACGCAGCGGAGCTGATTAGCGGGGTCGTCATATAGGGTTTTACACTTTTTCTTGCTACGACGTACCGGCTCATTCCAAGTTGCTTGGAAAGTTCATGGACAAAGGGGATACCCTTAGCCTCCGCAGTAACCAGTACATCCACCTCAGGAAGCTGCTGTGCAAGGAGCGGCGCCGCGGCTGTAACCATTTCCGTATCTCCCAAAATAACAAAACTTGCAATGCTCACCTCAGGCGAAACCTGCATTACAGGAAGTTCCCTCGTTAACCCTGCCACTTGCAGTGTATACGTAGACATATAATCACCTCCCTAAAAGCCGAATATTTCGATTAAAAACTCTATAATGATTCCAGCCGCCATCCCAAG
Organism: Salibacterium halotolerans; assembly: GCF_900115625.1. GTDB lineage: Bacteria > Bacillota > Bacilli > Bacillales > Marinococcaceae > Salibacterium > Salibacterium halotolerans. Next base: position 157,750 of record NZ_FOXD01000005.1, read on the forward strand.
AAATGGGTCGGTCAACGCAGTAACGACCATTGTCATTCCACCAACAACGCCGGTTCCGGCTCCTTCTCCGGCCAGTGCCGCTGCTGCGTTTGAAGGAAGAGTTACAATGGCTCCGAGAACAAATAAAAACCCGGCAATAGAAGCACTGGGGACGTATTTCCCGATTTTCGGAAGCCATCCGGCAAACAAAATAACCGCCATCAATGCCATCATAAGCACCCCGGACCATACGGCGTGGGGCGCACTTGCCGTAGCAGAGATGACAACTTCTACCGGAGCCCCTCCGAACAGAGAGGAAGCCATGTCCGCAAGACTGCTGATGATAGTCAGTGTATCGATATCAACATCCATGCCGGCAATGTCCTGGTTAATCCGGCCAAACGCAATGTTAGCCCCAATGTTCAGACAAACCATAGCCATTGCACCGCGCAGAATCATGGGACTGATCAGGATTTTCTGCATGTTAAATCCTTCATTTTGAACAGCTTCTTCCTGGTTTACGTTAGAGTTTCTTTTCTGCAGGTTGGAGATAATACTCGCCAGAATGACAGAAACGGTAATCGTATATACTAAATCCTGCAGCGCCATGTAAACGAGCAGGGCACTGACGAAGGAGACGGTACCGACAAGGCGATCGTTTTTGGCCATGTCCCAGGCCACCTTGGAAAGCATAATCCCGACGCCTGCCATCATACCACTTGTAATCACCGGGCCGATCCAATTGATCAACCATTCCAGTACGCCCAGCAGTCCAATCACAAGCAGAATAGCAGCTCCTATAAAAATCATGGACAGCCTTTCCCGCATGCTGCGTCCCATCGTCCCGGCAACTGTAATTGTTTCAGCCTGATAGGAAATGACAGCAGCATTGCCGGCGGCGGCACTTCCGGCGGCTCCTACGATAAACGCAAGGGCGGTCGGAATCGACGCAAATCCAAATGCCAAAGCGAGCAGTCCCTGAGGAAGTGCGTTCAAAACACCGCTGAGAGCAGCCAGAATATCTTTGAATATCTCCAGCATATTCACCTTTCCTTTCCTCCGCAAAAATGTTCGGTTTTTACGGAATTTTTTTTAAAATAAATAGATAAAAGTACGTCATTTGACAAAGTAACACATTTTCATTGTTTCGACAATATTTGCAGAAGGAAGGATGATATTGTTTCCACATTATCCTTGAAAAAGACATAGCGTTTTATTATAATATACTTAATTAAAGATATTTTAATTTGAAATATTATTGAAGGCGATGGTAGAATGAGTCACCCTGAAAACAGCTATGATTCCGCTCTGAAAACGATGGTTGTGCTGTCAAAGGCTTATCATTCCATAGAAAAGACACTCTCGCAGGATATGAAAAATCATGGACTGAACCCTAATGCTTTTGCGGTGCTTGAACTGTTGTATCATAAGGGCAGTCAGCCAATTCAACACATTGGGAAGCGTATTCTGATAACGAGTGGGAGCATGACCTATGTTATTGATAAACTGGAAAAACAGGGGCTTCTGACGAGGGAGCGCTGCCCGGAAGACCGGCGTGTGATTTATGCTGTGATTACAGAGGAAGGACAAACACTGATGGACCGCATTTTTCCAAAACACGCGGCACGCATTCAGGACTTGTTTTCTGTTTTATCCGATGAAGAGAAGGAGCAGCTTATCCCCATGCTGAAAAAACTGGGTATCGCTGCGGAAGATTACTCTGCATAGGAGGTGGTACGATACGTACTACACTGGGTAAAAGGTGAGCATGACATCATGATTCAATCGAGGAGGACTGGAAGATTAACCATGGGCTTATTTGATATGTTTAAAACAAAAAGGAGCGATGAAACAATGACAGCAGTTAACATAGCAATTGTGTATTACAGTTCCACAGGTACCAACTATAGAATGGCCAAATGGGCTGAAGAAGCGGCCAAAGAAGCAGGCGCGAACGTTTATGTTGCGCGCACAGCCGAACTTGCCCCGCAGGCGGCTATTGAATCCAACCCGGCCTGGAAAGCGCATCTGGAAGAAACAAAAGACATCCCGGAAGCGAAGCCGGAAGACCTTGACTGGGCTGATGCCATTCTGTTCAGCATGCCGACCCGTTTTGGTAACGTGCCTGGACAGATGAAGCAGTTTCTTGATCAGACAGGCGGACTCTGGGGAGAAGGCAAGCTTGTCAATAAGGTTGTCAGCGGCATGAGTTCTGCCATGAACGACCACGGCGGACAGGAAGCCACGGTGAAAAGTCTTTACACTACGATGATGCACTGGGGCGCAATCATCGCAGCACCTGGTTACAGTGACCCTATCACATTCAGCACCGGTGGCAATCCGTACGGCACATCCGTCACTGTTGACGGAGAAGGCCAGATGAAAATGGACATTGAGCCGGCTGTAAAACACCAGACGAAGAGAACCATCCAGGTGGCATCCTGGGTGAAAAACGGACAGGAACAATAAACGTCTGACATGCCGGACCACCGCTTTCCATGGAGGAAGCGGTGGTTTTTTTATGCATACACAACATAAGCTTTGTCACTTATTAAAATTTTTTATAAGTCTATTTATAACTTTAAATAGGAGGGATTACGGCAATGGGCGAAATCCAACTTGACAGATAGGGATAATAAATATAGCATGAACACTAATCCATAGACTGATATGTTTTGTATGCTCTTTAAAATGCAGTATTTTCCCTTTCATATATACATAGTGGAAGAAAAACTGGATTCCCTATCAATCCTTTGTGAGGTGTATAATCATTGGACCTTCAAGTGACCAACAGTCCATTCAATCAAGATCAGATTGATCTTTTAAACCGTTTGCTACCGACACTTACAGAACAGCAGAAGATCTGGCTGAGCGGTTATATTGCGGCTGCACCCGCCGCTGTATCTGCTGAAGCTCAAGCGGTGCAGGCACCTGCTGCACCGCTTGAGCTCGAGTCCCAGCCGCAGGTGCCCGAAGTCTCAAAAGATGTAACCATTCTTTTCGGTTCCCAGACCGGAAACGGCCAGGGTATTGCTGAAGAACTTTCCGGTAAGCTCGAAGCCAAAGACTTCAATGTCATCATGTCTGCCATGGATCAGTTTAAAACCAATGCGCTGAAAAAGGTGGAAAATCTATTCATTATTGTCAGCACACACGGTGAAGGCGATCCACCAGACAACGCGATTTCGTTCCATGAATTTCTGCACGGACGGAAAGCGCCGAAACTCGAGAACGTCCATTATTCCGTTCTTGCACTCGGTGACACATCATATGAGCATTTCTGTCAGACCGGCAGGGAATTTGATAAACGACTGGAGGAACTTGGCGGAGACCGGTTGTATGACCGCGTCGAGTGTGATGTCGATTTTGATGAAGATGCTGCAGAATGGGTCGAAAATGTCGTGGAGGCCTTAAGTAAAGAAGTGGAACAAAGCGCAGCAGGGGCCCCCCACGCACAGCCACAGCCTGTCGGAGCCGGTGCTCCAGCTCCGGCCGAATCAAAACCGGCCCATTCCAGAACCAATCCTTTTCAGGCCGAACTGCTTGAAAACATCAATTTGAGCGGCAGAGGATCCAATAAAGAAACAAGACACCTGGAATTGTCACTCGAAGACTCCGGTCTCGAATTTGCTCCCGGTGACAGTGTCGGAATCTATCCTGAGAATGAACCGGAACTGGTGGATAAATTAATGGATGAAATGAGCTGGGACCCGGATGAACTTGTGGTTATTAACAAAAAGGGAGACACCAAAACCGTCCGGGATGCCTTGACAGGCACCTACGAGATCACCGTTCTCACGAAACCTCTGCTGGAAAAAGCAGCCCCGCTTTCAGACAATGAACGACTGCACGAACTGGTGAAGGAAGGAAACGAAGAGGCAGTGCGTGAGTATATTTACGGCAGGGATTTAATCGATCTCGGCCGCGATTTTTCACCATGGAATGTACCGGTCAGTGAATTTCTTCCTATTCTGCGTAAAATTCCGCCGCGCCTGTATTCCATCGCGAGCAGCAGCGAAGCCAATCCGGAAGAAGTTCATCTGACCATTGGCACCGTGCGGTATGATGCCCACGGCCGGGCGCGAACAGGAGTATGCTCCGGACAGTGCGCAGAACGGGCCGAAATCGGGGAGAAACTTCCTGTCTTTATCCAGAAAAATCCGAACTTTAAGCTCCCGGAGGACACGGACACACCGATTATTATGATCGGACCAGGAACCGGGGCTGCGCCGTTCCGCGCCTTTCTTGAAGAACGGGAGGAACAGGAAGCAGAGGGGAAAACGTGGTTCTTCTTTGGTGAGCAGCATTTTTCAACGGACTTTCTGTATCAGGTGGAATGGCAGCGCTGGCTGAAAGACGGTGTATTAACGAAGATGGATGTCGCCTTTTCCCGCGATACAGAACAGAAAGTGTATGTCCAGCACCGCATGCTCGAAAAGAGCCGCGATTTCTACGACTGGCTGATGGAAGGCGCCATTGTTTACGTGTGCGGAGATGAAGAATATATGGCAAGTGATGTTCATGAGGCGATGAAAACCATTCTGCAGCAGGAAGGCGGCATGAGTGAAGAAGACGCGGACGCCTACCTTGAAGACCTGCAGCAGCAGAAACGCTATCAGCGTGATGTGTATTAAACAGAGAGGGAAGGAGAACAATGATGGAAAATAAACCAACTACTCCGGCCAAGTACGGCCCGCCCAGTGACAACGAACGAATCAAACGGGAAAGCAATTACCTTCGGGGAACAATCGAAGAATCTTTGGCTGATCCTCTCACAGCTGATATATCGGCAGACGACGCCCAGTTAACGAAGTTCCACGGCAGTTACATGCAGGATGACCGCGACCTTCGAAACGAGCGGCGCAGGCAGAAGCTCGAGCCGTCCTATTCCTTTATGGTCCGGGTGCGGCTTCCGGGAGGAACAGCCACACCCGAGCAGTGGCTGACGATGGACCGGATTGCACATGAATACGGCAACGGGACCCTGCGTTTAACGACGCGCCAGACGTTTCAAATGCACGGGATTCTGAAATGGAACATGAAAAAAAATATGCAGGCTATGAATGAAGCCATGCTCGACACGATCGCCGCCTGCGGAGATGTGAACCGGAATGTGATGGCAGCGCCGAACCCATATGAATCCGAGATTCACGAAGAAGTACAGGAAGCGGCTAAAAACATCAGTGAGCATCTTCTCCCACAGACGAAGGCGTACCATGAAATCTGGCTGAATGAAGAAAAAGTGGCGGACAGCTCGGAGGAAGTGGAGCCTCTATATAAAGACGTGTACCTGCCGCGAAAATTTAAAATCGGCATTGCCGTGCCGCCGTCCAACGATATCGATGTGTTTTCACAGGATATCGGCCTGATTGCGATCGTGGAGAACAATATCCTGCAAGGTTTTAATATCGCTGTCGGAGGCGGTCTTGGCATGACACACGGAGAAACAGACACCTACCCGCAACTCGGCCGGGTGATTGGGTTCTGCCCGGTGGACCATATCGTGGAAGCGGTCGAAAAACTGCTTACAATCCAGCGGGATTACGGCAACCGCTCCAACCGCAAAAACGCCCGCTTTAAATACACGATAGACACCCACGGACTCGATTGGTTGAAAAACGAGTTAAAAGAACGTCTCGGATGGGATCTTGAAGAGGAACGTGCGTATCACTTTGATTCAAACGGGGACCGCTACGGCTGGATGAAAGGAAGCAATAACCGCTGGCACCTGACCCTTTTTATTGAAAACGGCCGTATCAAAGACACGGAAGATTATCAGCTCATGACAGCCCTTCGCGAAATCGCCAAGGTGCATACCGGTGAATTCCGTCTTAGTCCAAACCAGAATCTTATCATCGGGAACGTAACGAGCCAGAAGAAGAAAAAAATCAATGAACTCGTCGAGCAGTACGGTCTATCCGACGGAGAGAGAGACTCAGCTCTGCGCAGAAACGCCATGGCCTGTGTGGCATTCCCGACATGCGGGCTTGCCATGGCCGAATCCGAGCGGTATCTGCCATCCCTTCTTGAAAAACTGGAAGGGACGATGGACGAAGCCGGGCTCAGAGATAATGAAATCACCATCCGCATGACCGGCTGTCCGAACGGCTGCGCGCGCTCCACCCTTGGAGAAATCGGCTTTATCGGGAAAGGTCCCGGCAAATATAATTTGTATCTCGGCGGTGGGTTTGCCGGAGAACGCCTGAATAAACTGTACCGGGAAAATATCGGTGAAGAAGAAATACTAAGCATTCTCCAGCCAATGCTTCAAGAATATGCCAGAGAACGACTGGAAGGCGAACCGTTCGGCGATTACGTCATCCGTGCCGCATACGTTGACGCTGTGCACGACGGACGTGAGTTTCATGCATCATCTTAAAAACATGGACCAATGCAGGGTTCCAAATGGAGCCCTGTTTTTTTGTATAAGAGATCATAAAACGAAAGAACCTAAAACACAAAGGAGGCATCAACATGACAAGAGGACAGTCACGAAATAACCAGCACAAACCAAAAGATAAATTGTCCCAGACCCCTGAGAAAGATATTCAGCAGGACGGAATGGATATGGAATTTTCGAAAGATATCTCTGATCTGGAGGACAAAGAAGCTCAATCAAGGTCCCGTGCTGCCGATAAGCGCGCTCGCGAGCATGATCACTCGTAAGGCTGTTCCCAAAGCGGCAGGTACCGTTCATGGGAATATAAGGCATGATAATCCCGTACCAGCCTGTTCAAACTACGAATGTGGGGACCGATTCCCCATGCTTCACTTCGAAGAAAAAGGGGAATAAAAGGATGAATAACTTTCGCTGGAATGTTCCTTTCATGCAGATGGGCCGCCGCAGAGGCTTTATGGGATGGAACAATCGAAGAAACAGTAACTGGGGAAGATGGAGTATGTTCATGACATTACTCGGAGCAGGCGCCGGGGCTGCTTGGTTCGGTTTGAGCCGGCAGGACCAGACAGAAAGAGAGAACCCGGTGCGGGAACAATTTTCAGACATTCCAGACCGTACAGAAACAGCCTTTGCCCGTGAATTTCTGACAGATGATTCAGAGTAATGGGCAGCGGTCGTAAAGAGATCAGGATGCATTCCTGGTCTCTTTTGTTTACCATCATTATATTATGTTAACAAAAGGGGATGACAAGCAGGTATAAGAATGAAAAAGGAAAACATACTAACCTTTAGGAAGGAGGGGCAGACAGTGAAAAATACGTCAACCGGTTCGGTTTTTTATATAACCATCGGCATTCTCGTGCTGGCGGTGATTCTTGGTGCTGTTGCACCTCATATCCTTGAGAATGCAACCGCAGCGGCTCAGGCTTTTATTTCGGAACGCTTCGGCTGGTATTACCTGATTGTGGTTTCTCTTTTTGTTCTCGTATGCCTGTTTATTATCGTGAGTCCATATGGGCGGATAAAACTTGGTAAGCCTGATGATAAGCCGGATTATAATATAGTTACATGGTTTGCCATGTTATTCAGTGCAGGAATGGGAATTGGTCTTGTGTTCTGGGGAGCAGCAGAGCCTATACATCATTATGCGGTAAATTCTCCCACAGCCGATGTCAAAACACCAGCAGCCATTAAAGAAGCCATGCGGTTTACTTATTTTCACTGGGGGATTCATGCATGGGCCATTTATGCGATTATCGCGTTATGCCTCGCTTATTTTAAATTCAGACGCGATGCGAGCGGCACCGTAAGCTCATCGCTCAGCACCCTCATGAATACAGACGGCGCTGCGGGGAAAACGATTGACATTATCGCTGTGACCGCAACGGTTTCAGGTGTCGCCACAACTCTCGGTTTTGGAGCCGTACAGATAAATGGCGGATTATCATTCACCACCGCTCTTCAATCCGGATTTTGGATTCAGTTTGCAATTATTGCTGTTGTCACTGTTTTGTTTCTGCTGTCGGCCTCGACCGGGCTGAATAAAGGGATACGCATATTAAGCAACACCAACTTGGTTCTTGCTCTGCTGTTATTTGTTTTTGTTCTTATCGCCGGACCTACCTTGTATATGCTGAATTTGTTCACGAATACACTCGGAGAATATATTCAAAAACTCCCGGCGATGAGTTTCCGGATTGCTCCTCTCACACAGAGTAACAGGGAATGGATCAACAACTGGACGATTTTTTACTGGGCGTGGTGGATTGCGTGGTCGCCCTTTGTGGGGACATTTATTGCGCGTGTATCCAAAGGAAGAACGCTTCGTCAGTTCACCGCCGGGGTGCTGCTCATTCCGCCTCTTGTCAGTTTTTTATGGTTTTCGGTATTCGGAGGTGCCTCGATATTACTCGAATCAGAAGGCATTGCAGCCATTTCCGAATTGTCAACGGAAGAAGCGTTATTCGGTGTTTTCGAACATTACCCTCTCGGTCTCGTGATGTCTATACTGGCCATCTGCCTCATCAGTGTCTTTTTTATTACATCGGCAGACTCCGCTACCTTTGTATTGGGGATGCAGACCTCTAATGGAACGATGAACCCCGCCGTCAAAGTGAAATTCACCTGGGGTATTATGCTGTCAGCAACAGCTGTCATTCTGCTTTATTCCGGAGGCCTGCAGGCGCTCGAGAATACAATGATCGTTGCCGCCTTTCCCTTTTCCATTATTATGGTGATGATGGTGCTCGCGTTATTTAAGGCATTAAAAGAAGAAAAACCCGGACTGAAGGCCGAAAAAAGCAAAAATAAGCAAGGAGGGTAACGAATGAAAGGGGATCTCTCTTATGGCAAGGATCATACATTTATTCCTGCGTTCTCGGTGAAAAGCGGAAATACGATTTCCGTGCTCGATGATATTTGGTGTTATACGAATCAGATAGTAAACGTTATATTTATTGGAACTCCCGAAACCGGCTTTGTTATGGTCGATGCTGGAATGCCTTATTCCAGCGGCAGCCTTTTGAAAGCAGCAGCTTCCATCTTTGGAGAGGGGAGAAAACCAGAAGCAATCATTCTTACCCATGGACATTTTGATCATACCGGATCCATTATTGAATTAATCAAACACTGGAATATCCCTGTGTATGCTCACGAGCGGGAGATCCCTTATCTTAACGGAGAAGAAAACTATCCAGAACCAGACTCCTCTGTCGAAGGGGGAATGATTGCAAAAATTTCTCCGTTTTTTCCCCATAAAGGAGTAAATATCAGAGAACATGTCCGTGCTCTACCCGAAAACGGCAGCGTTCCGTATCTGCCGGAGTTTCGATGGGTTCATACCCCGGGGCACACTCCCGGACACATTTCATTGTTCCGGGACCGCGATCAGACCCTTATCGCAGGAGATGCCTTTGTGACAGTAAAACAAGACGAATTGTATCAAGTCTTCACGCAAAAAATCGAAATGAACGGCCCGCCGAGATATTTAACAACGGATTGGGAAGCAGCCGCGAATTCAGTGAAAAAACTGGCGGAATTACATCCGAAAACAGCAATTACCGGCCACGGGAGACCTGTAGAAGGAAGGGTACTGGAAGAAGGGTTGCCTTCTCTTATGCAGACGTTTCCTTCCTCAGCTGTTCCGGATTACGGCAAGTTCGTACAAGAATAATAATCATGAAAATCCTTTTCTTCTTACAACAGAGGTGAAGAAAGAGACGTGGAGGAACAAGATGGAAGATAAAAAATGGGACTTGTTAGCACTGGCTTCCATTCCTTTAATGATGACGCTGGGAAATTCAATGTTTATCCCGGTCCTTCCGCTCATTGAACATGAAATCAATATTACTTCGTTTCAATCCAGTTTAATCATATCGGTGTATTCTATTACAGCCATTCTTTGTATTCCAGTATCGGGGTACCTTTCGGATAAATGGGGGCGGAAAAAAATAATGGTTCCAAGTCTGCTGATGGTTGCTGCAGGAGGGGCAGTGTCTGCTTTTGCTTCCTGGCAGCTGGACCAGCCTTATCTGCTTATTCTGCTTGGGCGGATAGTGCAGGGAGTTGGTTCAGCCGGCGCGTTCCCGGTCGTTTTACCTACTGTGGGAGATATGTTCAAACAAGAGGAACAGGTAAGCCGCGGTCTGGGAATAATTGAAACAGCGAATACGCTCGGAAAAGTATTAAGTCCTATTATCGGAGCACTTCTGGCTGTGCTGGTATGGTATATGCCTTTTATGTCTGTGCCGGTGCTTTCCATGATCTCGGTGTTTCTCGTTTGGTTTCTGGTAAAAGTTCCCCGAACGAAGCAGAAAGAGGATAAATCCTTCTCCGTTTTTCTCACAGGAATTAAGAAAACCTTTCTTTTTAACGGTCGCTGGCTGTGTACCGTTTTTTTCATCGGCGGCATATTGATGTTCGTTTTATTTGGCGTGCTGTTTCATTTATCTTCTCTTTTGGAAGACCAATATCACTTAAAAGGGTATATTAAAGGCCTATTGTTAGCCGTTCCGCTCCTTTTCCTATGCTCAACTTCCTATTTAAGTGGAAAACTGATTGGGGAAAACAGACAGAAAATGAGAGGGTTTATCCTTATCGGCGCTGCTCTTACGACCGTTTCCTTAGTTTTTGTAAGAGAAGACATGACCTTACTATGGCTGCTGACGCTGTTATCGTCTGCCAGTATCGGAATTGGATTGGCTTTGCCTTGTCTTGATGCACTTATTACGGAAGGGATTGAAAAAGAAGAAAGAGGCCTGGTTACTTCCTTTTACAGCAGTATGCGGTTTGCTGGAGTAGCTGCCGGACCTCCAATTACCGCCTTACTGATGAAACATCAATCTTCTGTCATTTATTTTGTTTTAGCCACGGCTTCTCTTCTTATCATCGCCGCCGCGTTTGTCGGAATCAGGCCTTCAAAAACTTCTCAATCTCCATGATGGGGGGGAGCGGCCGCTCCTCTTCTTAAAAGGTTCTTAAGAACAGCAGATCGCATGAAGAATGTGAGACTCACTTCTTATTTCTACTGCTGCAGCCAAATTCATGTTTATAAACAAAGGAAAAAGGGGGATGGGATAGCGAAGGAGGTTGATGATATGAAAAAAGTCATTTCTGCAGGGTGGGCTGTTTTATTTTTCATTGTTTTTGTTCCACAGATTGAAGCACAGGAAGATTTACTGCAGCAAGGGGAGAAAGGTCCTGCAGTAACGAAACTGCAGCAGTCTTTAATTTACATGGAATACTTACATACCAATCCCACCGGCTATTACGGTCCCTTAACAAACAACGCAGTACAGAAATTTCAAAGCGACTTTGGTCTGGCTGTCGATGGGAAAGCCGGGGAGAATACTCTGCAAAAATTAGATGAAGTAAATAAGCTGGCCCGGATCGTCCACGGGGAAGCCAGAGGAGAAACATTTAAAGGACAGGTAGCGGTGGCTGCTGTGGTTCATAACCGGATTCAATCCTCTGAATTTCCAGGAACGGTAGAAGGAGTAATAACAGAAAAAAATGCGTTCACAGCTGTTCAGGATGGCCAGTATAATTTAGAACCCGACCGCACCGCTTATCGTGCCGTGAAGGAAGCTTGGAACGGCTATGATCCATCCAAGGGTTCGCATTACTATTACAACCCCGTGCTGGCCACGTCCGATTGGATTTGGACCCGGACCAAAAACCTGCAAATTGGAAAGCATGTATTTGCTGATTAACACTGGGATACAGGAAATAACGGAAATACTTCCCTGCTGTGGCTCTTTTGAGAGCTGACTGTCAAGATATCCCGTACCACTTTAAAAGTGGTACGGGATAATTTTTGGAATGAAGATAACATTCCAATAACAGCAATCCCTTCGTCTGCTTTGAAAAGGATTACCAGAGTTTTTTCATTTCTCTTCGTTCATGGATTGCTTCATGTTTTCAATATTTTCTCTGCGATGCTCATTCTTTTCATTAATGTTCCGCTTTTCTTCTTTACTCAACGCTTTTCCGTGTTCTTCCGCAAATTCTTCTGTTGCGTGCAGATTTTCTTCTGTTTCTGTTATGTTATTTTCCACTGTTTCTTTTCTTCCGGCAGAGTGTTTTGATTCAGCCACTAGTCTTTCCCTCCTTTATATTTACTCGTAGTATGTGAACATACAGAGCAGCTATATACCATATAAGAAGAAAAAAAGAATCGTACGAGCTTCCAGTTATGAATACAATCTAACTAAACACTGTGTAAAGTAGGAGATGCTCCAATGAGTGTATTTTTTAGTTACATTTTATTAGGGGTAACGCTGGCTGCTCCAATTGGACCGGTAAATGCAGCTCAATTAGACAAAGGGATTAAAAACGGGTTCTGGCATGCCTGGGTTGTCGGAGTAGGGGCGATGATCGCCGACGCGTTGTACATGCTTCTCGTTTATCTAGGTGTCGTTCATTTTTTAGAAGTACCTATGGTAAAAACCTTTCTTTGGCTATTTGGATTCTTTATTTTGGTGTATATCGGAGTGGAAAGCTTAAAAGGGGAAAGCGGAGCAATAACGGTTACGTCCCGACGCAGCAGTCCACCCCTCATCCGTTCTTTTGGATCTGGTTTTTTTATGTGTTTATGCAACCCACTATCCATCGTTTTCTGGCTCGGAATTTACGGTTCCATTGTGGCAAAAACATCCGCTCATCATAGCAGTGAACAACTGTTGCTGTACAGCGCTGCTATCTTTATCGGCGTATCCTTATGGGATATCACAATGGCAGGAATTGCCAGCGGTTTTCGGAAATATTTATCGGAACGTATGCTCGCTTTGATTTCGACCGCCTCGGGCATATGCTTGATTTTATTCGGTATTTATTTTGGCTGGGAAGGAGTAACAGCCGTGCTGGAATTCCGCAGTCATTAAAAAGGGGAGGGAGATTGACGGGACCAGACTCTTTTCATGATTATTACCACTACGGCAAGAATGATAAGAAACCCCAGGCTGACAAAAAAACCAGGTCGGCTGGATGTATCCAGCAGCGTGCCGGTGACTGCGCAAAGGATGAGAGCAAGTCCGCCGAAACGCTGAATATGGCTGAACCCTTTTATGACCACCAAGCGGTTTGCATACAGCAGAATGAAAAACCAGTTGTACAGGAGCATCAACCCTGCGGCGGTGGTCATGTATTCGTATATTTTTTCAGGCAGAAGAAGAGAAAAAAAGATGGAAACAAGCATCCCGGCGACAGTCAACCCTAGGGCAGGCAGATGAAGATCTATAATATTCTGTCCCTTTTTTTGAAAGAAGGAGGGGGCATCACCATCCTCTGCAAGGGTAACGAGCATGCTCGTTACTGCAAACAGGGAGGCAGCCATAGTAGAAAAACCGGCTATGATTAACGCGCCGTTAAATACATCTGCAACATACGGAAAATCATACTGATTCAGCGCAGTAACAAATGGGCTTTCATCGGCATGGAACGATTTCGATGAAGTTAAAAGCAGAGCCATCCCCAGGGACATGATATAAATAGAAGTAATAACAGCCAGCATAACTTTTCCGGATTTAGGGGCTTCTTTTTTTTCGTTCAACCGGGTTGCCATCATACTCATAATTTCAATACCTCCAAACGCGTAAAAGGCATAAATCAAAGAAGCCCAGAGACCTTTTCCTCCATGCGGGATAAATTGCTGCCCTGTTTGAGGAAAAAAAAGCGGGTCGCGAGCACTGTGAAGTGAGCTGAATATCGCAATCGCAGCCACAACAATAAACATGAGAATAGCTGCAATTTTTACCACTCCAAAGATATTTTCAATCCGGTCAAATCCTTTCGCTCCCGTTAGGACGACAAGGATTCCAAGGAGAGAGTAACCGGCGGCGAATATCCATAATGGAACACCAGGAAACCAGTATCTCGAGAAAATAGATACAGCTGTCATTTGACTTCCCAGGATCAGCATTTCCGCTCCCCAATACACCCATCCTGAACTGAATCCCGCCCAGCGCCCATAAGCTTTTCTTGCATATGTATGAAAAGCTCCCTTTTGCGGATCCTTTCTCATCAGTTCCGCCAGAAAATGATACACGGAATACGTTCCAAAGCCAGCCAGCGCAAAACTAATAAGGACTGCCTGTCCTGCCATGGATATAGCCAGACCTGCTCCTAGAAAAAAACCTGTTCCGATCGTACAGCCCACACCAATCAGCGACAGTTGCCACCATGTCAGGCTGCTGTTTTCTTTTTTCTTCATTGGCATGTTTCCTCCTTACCCATCCACTGATATTAGTATTGATGTTTTGTTATTGTTTTTACACATAAATTTTCTGTTTTAGATTCAATCTAGTGAAAGAACGACATTCATTCTTCGTCTTGAAGCTGATGTAAAAGGTGGTTGTATGCTTTCTTTTATTGGATCCCTGCTTTTTTTATTTTTTACAGCGATTGTGGTTGTCCGATTTATGGGAAAAACAGCACTTGCTCAATTCACCCCGCATGATTTTACAGCCATATTTTTCATCATTGCTATGGCGATGAACCCAATTGATGCTGACAGCATAGGAAAAGCCCTTATTGGTATTCTACTCATCATCACCCTTCATCTTTCTTTTGCGAGGTTGAGTTTATACAACCACCTCAACCGTTTTCTTATCGGGGAGCCTGCGATATTGATCAAGCACGGGAAGCTGGACCGGCGGAATTTAAAAAAAAGCCGGTTCTCGCTGGCAGAACTATTGTCGAGTGTCAGGAGCCAGGGATACAGCGATGTGACAACTATTCAATACGCGATTCTGGAACCAAACGGGGCCATCAGTGTACTGCCAAAGCCGGAGATGATGCCGGCAACGAAAGAAGACATGAGTATAGAACCTGATTACCAGGGTTTTCCTATGGCGCTTATCGTCGAGGGAGATATACAGCACGAACATCTGAAAATGATTGAAAAAGATGAAGTGTGGTTAAAACATGCTGTGAAAAAGGCTGGATTCACCGGTGTACGGGCTGTGTTTTTTGCAGTTGTGAAAGATACGGATCATTCATTAATTATTGATGACGGACACGGGACCATCCGGAGTGTATAAGAACACTGAAAACAACGATTTTACATTCATTAAAGACACACATCCCCGGGACAACAGCATAGTATGCAGAAACGAACAAAGGAGGGCCAGGTATGTATCACTACATGCATCTGTATCCATATTATGCAGCTTCCCCAGTGAGGCCGTCGTATGACGCTATTCGTGAAGAAAGGGCGTATCCGGGTGAACAAGGGATGTGGCGTGACTACGGGACTTATCCGTATGTTTTGAATATCAATGAAGCTACAAAGCAAAACCAAACATTCCGTACGACATTATGGACGGGAGATCATCTGCAGGTGACAGTCATGAGCATTCCACCGGGAAGTGATATCGGTCTGGAAGTGCATCCGGATGTCGATCAGTTTTTAAGAATCGAAGAAGGGGAAGGCCTGGTGCGGATGGGGGACACAGAAGATCATGTCTTTTTCCAGCGGAGAGTGTTTGATGATGATGCAGTCATGGTGCCGGCGGGAACGTGGCATAACTTGATTAACACCGGAAATATGCCATTAAAACTCTATACCATTTATGCTCCGCCAGAACATCCATACGGAACCATTCATATGACAAAAGAAGATGCCATGGCATCCGAAGAATAGCATGTGATTCAATTTGAAAACAGCTTTCAAAAGTCTTTGTACGTTGAAGGAATAGTGATGACATTGGAACCACTGGTAACACAATAATTAAGCTAAATTGTAAACACAATTGCTTCAAAAGAAAATTGAAGCAATTGTGTTTACAAAATGAGAAATTGAAGTAATTCTATTGACAATATAAACATTTTATACATAAATTTGAATGAAAATACAAAGATTCAGAGTAAGCCCTTCTTCCATTAGAGATCAGAAATTAATAAGAATCCCTTTAAACTAAATGGAGCAGATTACATAAAGAATTTAGAAAGATAATGTATTAATCCAGCCTACTTGAAAAAAGAATTTTTTAAAGCGGTGGAATATAAAAGATATGATGCCGATGTAAAAATAAAGGAGAAAATAATTTATAATTGAGTTGTACCATTATTGAAAACAAGGAAAAATAATGATTTACAGAGGAAATAATTTTTAAAAGATCCTTAAATAGAACGACACTATTGTATTAAATGTTGCGATTTATGAATTGATTATAACAAACGTATTTTGACCAGGGTTGTTCAAAATTTAAAGTTAGACAATTTTTTATTTAAACGTCTCCGAAAGGACTTATCAATATGTATATTAAGAATATTAAAATCTGGAACTTCAGGAAATTCGGTGGAGAAATTGATGGAAAGCCAGGGTTGAATTTGAATTTTCATGAAAAATTTAATTTACTAATAGGAGAAAATGATTCTGGAAAAAGTGCGATAATAGATGCCATTCACTTAACAATAGGTACGTTAAGTGCTGAAAATAATCGGATAACGGATGAAGATTTTCATATTAATAATGATGGAAAATTATCAGAAGAAATAAAAATCGAATGTAAGTTTACATATCTAACTGAAAAAGAAGCCGGGGTTTTTTTAGAATGGTTGACATTCGATGAGGATAACGAATATGAATTAATTGTCCGTCTAAGTGCGAAAAAGATTAAAAATGAATTAATTGGTGAACGAATTGAAAGATCTGTAAAAGCAGGAGCATTAGATTTTCAATCTAGGTTAGAAGGCGATGCTGCAGAAATTCTCAAATCAACATATCTAAAACCACTTCGTGATGCAAAGAGTGAATTGAGGCCTGGATATAAATCAAGATTGGCTCAAATTCTTAAAAATTACTCAGCTTTTAAAGTATCAAACAATGAATCACATACATTAGAAAAGATAGTAAACAATACAAATCAAGAAATCGAGGAATATTTCGAAAATTCTATCGGTGATAAAACCATAATTGGTGAGATATCGAAATATTTGGATGCTTTTTTTAATATCCCTGCTGAAGGTGATACATATAAACCTAAATTTGAAGTAACTCCAGCTAAATTAAATGATATCTTAAGAAAACTAAGCTTGGAGTTAGACGATAACGTATCAGGATTAGGTAGCTCAAATTTACTTTTCATAGCTGCAGAACTTTTATTATTAAATGATGGAGAGAAGATCGGTCCCAATATAACTTTAATTGAAGAGATAGAAGCCCATCTACATCCACAAGCTCAATTAAGATTAATCAAATACTTACAACGAACCATGGATGAAGGTGGCGACATTAACGGCCAATTCATATTGTCGACTCACAGTACCACGCTAGCTGCTTCAACTGCTTTAGAACATATAATATTACTTCATGATAATAACGCTTATCCTATGGGATCAATGTATACAAGCTTAGAAAAAGAAGATTATGAGTTTCTTGAACGTTTTTTAGATGCCACAAAATCAAATTTATTCTTTGCCCGAGGAGTTTTATTAGTTGAAGGAGATGCAGAGAATTTATTACTACCAGCATTAGCGGAGATAATTGGAAGACCGTTACATAATTATGGTGTATCTATAGTAAACATTGGTAACACGGCTTTTAAAAGATATGCAAAAATATTTTCTAGATCACAAGCGTGGTTAGATGAGGGAAATCCTTCTTTACGTTTACCAGTGTCTGTAATAACAGATGTTGATGTAAGACCAATTGAATATTACATAGATAAAGATATGAGTTTAGAAAGATTTATATTAGACGAGGATGAACTGCAGGAAGTAGCTAAATTGTGTATAGACATTGAAGTAGAAGATTTGCAAGAGCACATAGGAGAAGTTTTCACTTCATTCAATAGATTTCAATCAGTATTAGAAATGTACGGTGGTAGAATAAGAGAAGGTGAAGAGGATTGTGTAAAATGTATAATTAAAAAAACTCTTAATAAAGACACTAGTCTTGCAAATAGCTAACATATAATAACTATAATGAGAAATAATACTTTATTCTCGTGTTGAGTTTTCTTTAGTTCGTAGAAAGGGGATA
>NZ_FOXD01000003.1 GCF_900115625.1 Salibacterium halotolerans
CAGCTGTATAAGCTGGCTTTAAAAATACGTAAAAAACCATGGTCACCATCTGAAGATGGCGTCCATGGCTTTTTAGTTAAGGGCTTTTGATACAGTCCCGCTCTCTTTTCGGTCCTGCGGCCTGTATATATAGATGATATTATGGGAAAAACGGTATAATTTCTATCTTTCCTCTCGCCACATCGGTTAAAATTTTATATGATATGGGTAGACATGTTATCGAAAGAGATCATACAGGCAGGTGAAGAGAATGAACAACGACCAGGGATTTAATGAACAGAATCGATATGAGATGAGAAAAAGAAAGCGCATGAATCGGATTTTGAATATCTCCATTTTAGCTGTGGGGGCGCTTATTCTGTTTTTTGCGGTGCAGCTGTTTCTACCGGGAAGCCAGGAAACCGCTGAAAATGACGTGACAGAGCCACAGCAGAATGAAGAGACAGCACCACCAGAAAGCGAGACAACTGAAGAACAGACGGCTCCTGAGCAGAACCAGGAGACCGACACCAACCAACAGGAAACACCGCCGTCGGACAACCGGCAGGATGAAAACCAGACGCAGGAGAATGCGGACTCTAACGACGACAGTTCAACAGAAGACAGCAGCAATAATGATACAGAGAGGGAAGAAAATGACGACGGCGGAAACACCGTCTCCATTCCCGAAGGCGGCGGTCCCGATCAGGAAGAATGGGAACCGATAGGCACCGAACAATCCGGCTCCTTCAGTCATGATTTTGATATGAACAGTCAGAACTGGGCGGAAATGGAAGCTGCGCTTCGTTACGCTGCCGGATTGAGCAGTGGAGAAGCAGAAGTGTGGCGTATTGAAAACGGTGGAGGTTCCAACAGAGCCGTGGGCTATATAAGCACGTATGAAAACAGACAGAACCCTTACAGGGTTACAATTGAATTTGTGGAAAATGAAGGATGGAAACCGGTGAATGTAGAACGCGCGGAATCTAATCCGGAATTATGAGAATAAACAAGCCGGAAAGGAACGAATTGAACATGAAAATAGCAGTCATCGGTGCGATGGATGAAGAAGTGGAATTATTAAAGTCGAAACTGGAAAACCGCCGCGAAGAAGAAAGCGGCGGGACCCGTTTTTTTTCAGGAAACATGTACGGCGCGGACGTTGTTCTTATCCAGTCGGGCATAGGCAAGGTGAACGCTGCCGCTGCCACTGCGCTCGTCCTCGAAAAATATAAACCGGATATGGTTATCAATACCGGATCGGCCGGTGGATTCAATCCCGAGCTTAATGTCGGGGATCTCGTTGTTTCAACCGAAGTGCGCTACAACGATGTGGACGCCACGGTATTTGGATATGAGTACGGACAGGTTCCCCGCATGCCGGCAGGATACAGCGCTGAGGCGAAACTTGTGGAGGAAACATTAAAAGCCGCCTCCCGGGAAAATATCCCGGTCCGGGACGGTTTGATTCTGTCGGGAGATTCGTTTATGAGTTCCGACAGCAAAATTGACTTTCTGAAAGAGACATTCCATGAACCGCAGTGCGCGGAAATGGAAGCAGGAGCCATCGCCCACGTCTGCTTCCGCTTTGATGTTCCATTTGTCGTCATACGGGCACTCAGTGATGTGGCGGGAAATGATGCGAAACAGTCCTATGAGGAATTTCTCGTGCAGGCGTCTGAAAACTCAGCTGCCCTTGTGACAGCACTTATCGAGCAGAAAATGGAATAGGAAAATGCCGGAATTCCCGCCATGAATGTCCTGACCTTCTTTCTCATTATCTATGATACGATGAAGAAAAAGGAGGATCAGTGCGATGACACAATCAAAAACAGTTCAGGCAGGAAGAGCCGAAGACTTCCATGTGTTCAGCAGAGTGCTGTTTACGGCTGCCTGCTTTCTATTTTTCGGCATGCTGCTGCCCGAAAGTGTGCCGGCAGCCAAGCAGCCTGAAATGCTGATCATCATCGTAATATTTACCGCTGCATCCGTTCTGTTTCACCAAGTGGGAAAAAAAGCACGACAGCGTTCGGAAGAGACCGGCTGAAAGATGTGATCAGGGAGCGGCTGTTTCATCTACAAAATGTTTCATGATCCGGGCGGTCAGGCCCCAGATCACGTAAGAGCCGTAGTAATAAAAGTATTCGGGATGTGTACCGGCACTCCAGGTGTAGCCCTTTCCATTTGGAATAGATTCGAACGGAAACCCGGACTCGGGCTCCACTTTTAAGTGAATAAGGTGCCGGTCCGGCTCGTTATCTATGAAAAAAGAAAGCGGTACGGTGAAGAGTTTATCCACTTCTTCTTCGTTCGGATGAAAAGACGAAGCAAGGTCCAGAAAGCCTGCATAGGGAAAAATAATCTGCCGGAACGGAGAGATTATTTTATCGAGGCTGCCGGTTATGGCAGCCTCGTTTTGATGAATACCGGTTTCTTCACATAGTTCACGAACGGCGGCTTCTGCCGGGTTACGATCCGAGCGGTCCACCATACCGCCTGGAAAACAGATTTCGCCAGGCTGCCGCTTCATGTGTTTGGCTCTTACTTCAAAGAGAACATGAAGGTCACCTTCTTTTTCAATTAGCGGCACGAAAACGGCGTAGTGCCTCATCTGGTGTTCATCTATAATCCCCTGCCGGCGCCCGGACAGCTGCCTGGTTATATCGTTTTTATTCAACCTTAGTCCCCTCTCTTTCTTTTTCCCGGTATAGACGATCAAAGGTGCTTGTCAAACCATGCTGCCATATGTCTCAAGCGCTCGACCCGCAGAGCCGGAGCTCCGTTTCGGCTTAGGTCGTGGCCGGACTGCGGAAACCTCAAGAACGAAACTGGTTTCTTCAGATACTGCAGCGCAGTGAACAACTGCTCTGCCTGTTCCATCGGACAGCGGTAATCGTTCTCCCCGTGCATAATCAACAGGGGTGTGTTGATGTTTTGTACATATTTCAGCGGAGAATGATCCCACAGCTTTTGTGGGTCATCGTGTACACGCGCACCCAGTTCCCAGTTTGTGAAGAAAAATCCTATATCACTAACACCATAGAAGCTGGTCCAGTTGGAAATCGAACGCTGCGTGACGGCAGCTTTGAACCGGTTGGTATGGCCGGCAATCCAGTTTGTCATGAACCCGCCGTAGCTTCCGCCTGTGACACCAAGACGTTCTTTATCAACAAAGTCAAACTGCTCAAGCACTTGATCGACCGCCGTCATTAAGTCACTGTAATCTTTGCCGCCGTAATCGCCGCGGCAGGCGTTTACAAACGATTGTCCGTATCCATGGCTCCCGCGGGGGTTGGTGTACAGTACGGCGTACCCTTTGGCGGCAAGCATCTGGAGTTCATGGAAGAACGTATTGGCATACATGGCATGCGGACCGCCGTGTATCTCAAGAAGCAGCGGATAACGCTGCCCTTCTTCAAAGAAAGCCGGACGCATGAGCCAGCCTTGAATATCCCAGCCGTCTTCCGCTTTTGCCGTAACCGGCTCCGGAATAGAAAGATGGACGCCCCGGATAAAGTCTGCATTGACATCGGTCAGGCGGACTTTCCCTTTTTCAGGTTTTTCGATTTTATAAAAATCACCTGGATTGGATGGGTCGCTGATGCCGGCAATAAACAGATCCAGCCGCGGGTGATAGGAAAAATCAAAAACATGATTGTCTTCTTCATGAACTGGCGTGATTTCGCCTTCCAGATCCATCTGGTAGATACCCGTGTTTCCGTTTCCACTCGCGCTGAAATAGAGAAAATCCTGGTTCTCTGCCCATGCCGGCGACGGATCCACCTGACCGGTGCGCAGATCACTCACTGCCGCATCCCCGACCTGCACGTCCCATTGGATCGTCACACAGCGGCGTTCTTTCGTCAGTGTATCGATCACCCAGACCTGGTTGAGGGTGGCGCCGTCATATTCCAGCTCGTGGCCGATGCAGGCGATTTTGTGGCCGTCCGGAGACCAGGATGCATGAGAAAACACACCGGTGGAAGACGTAAGTTTCACAATGTCTTCTGTTTCAGTATCAATAATAAATAAGTCGAGCACAGAAGATACATCTTCATCCGGGTTCCGGTTAGCGCTGAACACGATCTGCCTGCTGTCCGGTGCAAAGCGGCCCGAATGATGATCGAACGGACCGCTTGTCAGGATCCGGGTTTCTTTTGATTTCAAGTCCAGCAGGGCAAGCTGTTTCCTTCTGCCCCGGCAAAACCCGCTGCCTTCAGCCTTATAGCGGAGCCGCTCAATCATAACCGGTTTGGTTTCGTCCCCTTCAAGGCTTTCTTCATCTGAAAAAATATCTTCACCAGCGCGGGCGGAAGTTGTGAAAACGAGGTATTTTCCGTCTGGTGACCAATCAGGTTCGGATACACCGTGCTTCAAGGCGGTGAGCTGACGCGGTTCACCTCCAGCCGTCGACATCATCCATATCTGATTAACACCGGAGCGGTTGGAGACAAAAGCAAGTTCCGTTCCGTCCGGGGACCACCGCGGCGAATGATTGCGGGACTCACCAAATGTCCACTGCGCCGGCATATCATCACCAAGGTAGTGAATGAAAAGGTGTGAATTGTATTCTGTATCATGGCGGACGGATGTCTCCACATACGCATATTTTTCCCCGTCCCTCGATAAGCGGGGGTCATGAACGACACGAATCTTTTTAATGTCTTCAGGCGTAACAGCTTGTTTCTGCTCATTCAACGAAACGTCCTCCTTTTCTTTCCCCGCCGGTAAGTCTTATCTTTCATCGCTCTGCGGGAAAGCAGAAGGTACAAGACGCATCGGGGAGATGTTGTGAAATTAGTATAGTAAAGATAAGGAAAAACCTCAACGAACTAGACCCGGAGAAGCTGGAGAAAAAAGGAGAGATTATCTGACAAAATGAATGAAAAGCTTCCTGTATAAGCCTATACTAATACTCAAGGAAACTCCTATTCCTTTTGCCGACTTTCTGCTTTCCTTGTTGGCCTCTCTCTCCACTTGAAGCTGTCCGGAAAATTGTTTTTTCGGACAGCCCTTTTTTATTTTTCAGCCGAGTATTCATAATCAACCGCCTCATGCTTACGGCTGTATTTTACGTGCAGGTCGTACCCTTCGAAATACCATTTGTCTTTTTCCTCCACATAAAAAACAATACCGTTTTCTGTCATCTGCGCCCACGGTTCAAACGGTTCAGCCTTCGTCACACCAAGAGAAAAACCGGGGTGAATGGGGGAACGCCCGCCGTAACGGGCGAAAAATCGAATCGAGTCCCCTTCCGCGGCCTCCATTTCCTGTTCAAACCATTTTAACGCTGGTGCACTCAATGTGATATTCATGTCTGACAGCCTCCGTCCTGTTTTATTGACTATATTCTTATTTTCCCCTCATATAAGAGATAAAAACAATCCCGCCCGGACAAACAACGAAACCGCCCCTGCTGCATACAATGAAAGCGAGAGGAGGGCGGTACCGTTGTCCGGAATTCTTGCAGCCGCACTTTACATTATGAAGGAACTGGCGATGTTTGTCTCGTATGTGAAAAACAACGCATTTCCGCAGCCGCTGCCGAAAGAAGAGGAAAAAATACATTTGGAACGCATGCAGCAGGGAGATGAGCACTCCCGTAATCTATTGATTGAACATAACCTCCGTCTTGTGGCCCACATCGTCAAAAAATTTGAAAATGCGAAGGAAGACACCGAGGACCTGATTTCCATCGGAACCATCGGGCTGATCAAAGGTATTGAAAGCTACTCCCCGGAAAAAGGAACCAAACTGGCGACGTACGCAGCAAGGTGTGTCGAAAATGAAATACTTATGCATCTGCGGGCGTTGAAGAAAGTGAAAAAGGATATATCCCTGCACGATCCGATTGGAAGCGACAAGGAGGGCAATGAATTGCCCCTAATATGTTATACGTAATTAGGAGCAAAGGTATGGGGGAGGCGAGGGTAAATCACAAGTTCGAAGTCATCTAAACGCTGCTGTTTGTTCTTGGTGTAAACGGCTTTCTCGATTACTGATTTGAGAAGGGCGTTTTTCTTTTTGATGTCGTCTGTCTTCTTATATAAATCGAGGACGTTTTCGACATGGGGGATAATGTTTTCCTGGGCTGCTTCTCTTTCCTGCAGCAGTTCCATCTCTGATTGAGCGTTGGCAATGTTTGTGTTGATGTCATTCATACGGTCGGAGATATTTTGCGATCTTTCCAGGAAGGTTTCCTCGTCATATACTCCGCGCTCAAGAAAGTCATGCAGCTTCAGTTTTTGTTTGTTCAGTTCCTTTAATTCCTTTTCCATGGATTGAATGGAGTTCTGTAAGATCTCAACCTCATTGGCATCTTCGTTTGCCGTGTTATCCTCATTTCCATGATCCCAGTCTGCCTTGTAGCGATCCAGCCAATCCTGAAGACCATTCAATACTTTCTGCTCCACAAATTCAATCTTGGAGCTGCGGCAGCCGCAGTTTTTAGCGTTATTACACATAACAAATACCTTACCATCAGTATAAGGGCGCCGGACCATGGTTTTCTCGCAGTACCCACATTTAACAATACCAGCCAGGGGATTGGTTACGTGGCCACCTAACTGGTAGGGGACATGGTATCTCGTTTTCAAAATATCCTGGGCTTTTTCATACAGGTCCATGGATACAAGAGGTTCATGCTTACCTTCAACGTCTACCCATTCATTTCTGGGGCGGGTGCGTGTGTCCTTTGTTTTCCCTGGTGTCGTGGACTTCTTAATATCCTTGCGTTTCCACTGCAGCCGTCCGGCGTATACAGCATTTTTAATGATGTTGAGGACAGCGCTTGGCTCCCATGGTTTCCCTGTGTAGGAGGGAGCGCTCATTTCATTGAGACGATTCGCAATTTCAGCGCTGCCTAACCGTTGATTTGAATTATCCTCTGTGTACCAGGCAAATATCTTTCTGACAATCGGTGCTTGCTCAGAGTGGGGGACAAGGGTGCGGTGCTTCCCATCCTTATAAATCTCATAACCATAAGGAGGCTTTGTTGCGATATAATTGCCGTCCTCAATGGAGCGGAGGCGGCCACCCTGGAGCCGGCGGTTGATGATTTTAAGCTCTTTACGGGACATAAACGTTTCAAACTCGGTGTATTCCTCATCCCACTCATCGGACAAGTCATACGTTTTCCGTGTGGTGATGATTTTTGTTTTAGCAGTGCGGAAGGTGTCCAGTATCAAGCCTTGCTCCTGCATATTGCCACGGCCTAAGCGGTCAATATCCATGACGAGGACGGCGTCGAACTCATGATTTTCAACCTCTTTAAGCAGCTCGAGCATTTCGGGGCGGTGGACCAAGCTTTCCCCGGACACAATTTCCTGGCGGATCTTGGTGACGTTAAGATTGAGTTTCTTTGCTATTTTGAAGAGAGCGTTCTTATGTTTAGCTAAGGTTTCTCCGTCTCCGCGGGCTTCTGCTTCGAGATCGGCACGGGATTTTCTTAAATACATGCATACATTTTGCATAGTTATAATCACTCCCTCCCTCTTTGTAATTAATTATTCTTCCATATGCTCCTTATTTATATTTATTAGAATTGCCGTAAAAATAATTATGTGGTATAAATATTAACATACATTAAAATCTTTGATCTTTATTCATTTGATCTTTTAATATAAATTATAACGACATAATAAGACGAATTCGAACAAAATAAGAATAGACGTTTGTTTAAAATTAAAATAGAGGAGCCAATCAATGTTATTTTAGAAAGGAGAAAAAGACTTGGACATAAATTGATTATTAATTTCATTTAAACTATAATTAACACCTAAGTTATAATTTAAAGTGTGTGATTTTTGATTGCATTCAAAGTAGGGTTCATTACTTTTATTTATCTTTAATTTAATTTTGCCGTCACAATTTGAACACTTAATGGTTTTAGTGTCTATAAAGGAGTTAGATGAAAATTGATTTATACCAAGTGATGCAACAATTACATTATTAGCACCAGCGTTCAAAATTTCTTTCGATACTTCTTTTGTTGTAGATCCAGTAGAAATCACATCATCGATTAGTACAATATTTTTCCCTGAAAAATCAAAGTTGGTCTTAAAAACATCTTTAACATTAACTTTTCTATCTGCTTGGCCTAAACCTTGTTGGGGACGATAATTCTCAATAGTGAATACTAAACTGTTGAGATTTTCAATGTTAAAATGTTGACTTAATTGTTTACAGACATTAAAAAATCTATTGCTTTCTCCAGGTCTAGATGGGACTGAGATGATACCATCAACATAAAAATGTTTATCATTGATGTATTTCACTAAACGTTTAAAAATGTTTGTTAAATAAGGATCATCTTGATTAAATTTTTTCATTCTTTTTATTCTATTTGATAACAAATGCATGTTATGGTTATTTTTTGTGTACTCATAATATCTACCGGAACTTATTATTTTAATGTTTTTTGTTTCATTTGCATTTATTGAATCGTTAAAAACCAATATACGAGAATTACTTTTATGCTCTTTATCTATAGAGCGCCACTCTCCCATATAACCAATATGCTTAGGAGTATTTATATTTTTAACTTCCTCAATTTTGTTTATTAAGAAATCTGGTAAAAAGCCGCTGTTGTTAATATCAAAGCCATTGCCTATAAATATTGTTCCAACGGGAGAATCTAAGCTTTCAAATGAATGTATATCTTCTGAAACGTACGCCACTTCATGTGTATTTAATTCCATCTTAATCAAAGCTTGTCTTACAACTTTTGATTTTGAAATCTCTAAGCTGTTGGTAAAAAGAAAATCTTCATTATACTTTCTTGAGAAACCTTTCAATTGATTATTTATAATAAAAGTTCGCTTTAACTCACTTGGTAATTTTTTAACCAAATTATTTATATTTTTATCCCCAAATGTATTTATATCTATAATCAATCCCTTAATATTTTGAGCATCAATTAACATTAAACTTCACCTTTCAAATAACGAATCTTGATGATTAATCGTATTAAACTTGTTATAAAAGTCTTCTAGTGTATTTATTAATTCGCTTATTTTAGAAAAAGTATAAACTCCATCTTTTTCTATATATTTTTTGGGCCAATTCAAGTCAGAGTTATCTAATGCACTTTGAGGTATAAAAACTACTCTCCCTTGTTTTATTGCATAATTTGCTTGAATTAAAGATCCACTAGTTTCTCCAGCTTCAATAATAACTGTAGCTAATGACAATCCACTCATAACACCATTTCTCATTGGAAAGTTCCAACGATGTATTGTTGATGAGGGTGAAAATTGTGATATCAAAAGATTGTGTGTGCCGATGTCTCTTTGTAAATATTCATTTTCTTTAGGGTAATATCTGTTTAAAGGAGTTCCTAATACACCTATAGTTTCAAAATTATTTTGTAATGCTCCTTTATGAGCTGCAGTGTCAATTCCCTTTGCTAATCCGGAAGTTACCACCATTTCTCTTTTCCCTAAAAAGGAAGCTAAGGAATTTGCTTTTTTTTCACCATCTAAAGTAGGGTTTCTTGTACCTACTACTGAAATACAGTGCTGGTTGATTAAATTGATGTTGCCACGCATGAAAAGAAAACGTGGAGCTTCTTCAGTCAAATCTAATAATTTCGGATAATAACTGTCACCTCGTTTTATTATGTGGTCATTTGAGTCCAGCTTATGGAAGCTTTTTAATACCTTTTCGTAAACTTTTTTTATATCTTCCGAGTCTTTCAATAACAGAGATGAAACATTTTTTTCCTGTTCATTAAAAGGAATTTTAAAATCAATTTCTTGTTTATATTGCAAATAAAAATTCTCGATTTTTTTTGGTGAAGAATTAAAAAAAGGATAAAGACTAAAGTAATTAACACATTCAATTAATCTTTCCTGAGAAACATTGTTTAAATAAGGATAAGTATTGTTTTTAATTATTTGTTTACCTGATGTATTATGGTCAAGTTCGTTTTTTAATTCATAAATTTCACTTTTTAAATACAGTGTACCGGCCTTGGTTTTTTTAATGGGTTCTATTCTTCCACTTTTTATAAACTGGTGAAGACGTTGCGAAGTGATGCCTAAGATTATTAAGGCTTCACTAGCAATTAATATTTCATCGTATAAAAAATTTTTTAATTCTTTTGTGTTTTTGAAATTAAACATTGAACCTCTCCTTTTTTTTAAACTTATCACGAGGTGTTGATGATTATCAACACCTCGTGATAATTTATCTCCTCCTTTGGTATGTAGTTAAAGTATAATCGAATGTAATTAAAATAATTCAAAGAAAGATAAGATAAAAGACTTATCTTGTTAATTGAATTTTACTAAATACTGCTCAATTTATGGTGATTTCGACAAAACTAGACACCAATTTACATCAATAATCGCTAATTAACGCAACAAAAGCGTTAGATCCATGGACATTACTTCCTCCAGATCCTCAACAAGCATGATAAAATACTCAGCTTCATGCAGCATGCCTGGATCATACCCGCTGCTTTCCAGTCGGGATTGAACCATACCGATATTAATGGCAAAACTGTCGTCATCGAACGGATCTCTGACGAGTTCGCCCATATCGACAGACAGAATAGCCAAGTCAGCAAAATCTTCTTTATAGAAGCACTCCACGCTCTCAGGAACCGTGTAAAAAAGAAGGGAGCTGCGCTGCTCTCCATCTGTCTTAACGAGTACCCACTTCGCTTGATGTTCTCCATCAATCGTTTCGTAATAAACCCACATAATTAACGACCTCCTCGCCGATTTGTTCCTGGAGTTGACTCATAATTCTCTGTGTTTCATAAGACCAATTGGCCGGATCATAACTTTCAGAGTGAGTAGGCAGCTGGGGATCTGTTTTTCTGGTTACAACAGGCTGCACGATGGATTGCCTATATAGCTGATTTAATCGCTTCTCTGCAAAGTCTGCCGGCACTACAAAATCATTTGCCAGTTGCTCAATAATATCCGGAGCATCCCAGTCGTATCCGCGGAGCATATGATGGGGGAGAGCGGCATACATCTCAAATAACCTTGTGTCCCATTCTAAATAATCAGCCAGACCGCCTGAGATGAACATTCGATTGCTGTCATGCCGCATTAAATGTCCTAATTCATGAAAGAACTGAATGCGGTGATCTTCCGGTGTCAGACCTCGTTGCAAATAGATGGCACGGAACCGCCCATGTTCTTTGTAAGTGGAACCCCTGTCATGATATTTCAAGAATATCCGCAACCTGCGGCTGATGATTTGTTCATCGATTTCTCTTGGAGTGTAGATTCGTAGATAGCGATACATCTTGAGTACGTAATCTTCTCTGTGTGTATGATGCATGATATCACCCCTGAAAGAACAAATGTTTGGTATTATGGTAAAAAGAAAAGCCGTTACGGCTAATCAATAAGAAACTATTACATTAACGGAGGGAAGGATGGACAAAAACATTTTCAGATATTTGGTCAAGATTTTTCGGTAAAATAAAATATGAAGGGTCATCCATTTTTTTCAACTCACTCACTTTTGCACGGGCTCTAAAGACTCTCCCAGGTTCAGTATTACCGTACTCATCTTCAAGTGCCATAGTAAATTCAACTGCAATTGTCTTTACCTTTTCAAACTGTTTGTTGTTACTGAGGCGCTCGAATATTTTCAAAGTATCAGATCGAAAGCCATCTGCTATTAATCCTGTGAATACATTTCCATCACTGGGGATTGAAATCTCTAACAATCCTATGTCACTATCATAAATAACATTATTGAATGTCTGGTTTGATGGTGTACTCTCGCTTTCTATCAGGTCAAAAATAGATGCTTTAGCTTTTCCGGCTATCGTGGATTGATCTAAGGAGCTTAAGTATTTCTGTTCATCGTCTTCTCGTGCCTGCTGCTCTTTTCTTTCCTGCTCTTCTTTACGTTCACGCTCAGCACGTCTTTCCTCAATCCGCTGCTTTTCACTTTTGACATCCTCAAGGCTTTCTTGAGCGTCTTCATCTTCTGGTTTTATTTCCAGCGCAGCAGAGTAAGCAGCAATAGCGTTATTATAATTTTGATTATCCTCGGCTTCTTCCCCTTGTTCCATTTTCTCATTGTACTCCGAAGAACAACCGGCAACTATAAGTAAGGAAAAAGAAGTCACAACAATAAAAGGTAATAATTTATAGTTCATCAAATCTCCCCACATATTAGTCGTTAAAATTCAAATCATCATCGCCGTTGTCTTCTTCTTCCATCCTACGGGCTTTTTCCTTCACCCACAACCAATGATTCTTCACTTCCTGAATCTGCTCCCGACTCATCTTTTTCCACTCGTTAATGTCGTAAAAATTGAAGCCGGCGTCTTGGAGGTCGTTATCGATGAAGAATTGTTTCAAGTCTTCCATTGGATCGTATTCTTCATTTGGAGTAGTGGGATTGTTCGTTCTTCCCAACAAGTAATCTAAAGACACTTCGAAATAATCAGCTATTTTCTGCAATGTATCATAATCAGGTGTTCGTTGGCCTTGCTCATACATTCCGTAAGTGGTCCGAGCTACACCGATTATTTCCGCTAACTCTTTTTGATTAATTTTTTTGTTTTTCCTCAATTCAATCAGTCGGTTTTTAAATTCCATAAGGGAACACCCTTCATATTGTGGTCTTTTTACATTATAACGCCACAAAGAGTGGCTTAAAATAAATGCCACAAAAAGTGTAATTATTTATTGACATTCCACGTTATGCGGCTTATTATATAACTAACTAAGCCACGAAACGTGGAATTGGAGGTGAGTAAGTTGAGAAACTGGCTTTTATATAAAAGAAGCGAAATGGGCCTTACACAATCTGAGGTCGCAGAAAAAGCAAACATGAATAGAAGCACTTACTCGATGATTGAGTTGGGCGAGCGTAACGCTTCAGTATCAAATGCCAAAAAAATCTCTAAAGTATTGGGATTTAATTGGACTATTTTTTTTGAAGATGAAAGCCACGAATCGTGTAGTAAAACATCATCAGCTTAAAGGAGAGAGGCCATGCTTAATTTATCAGGAACGGAATGGAGCATCTTGGCTCTTTTCACCATCGTTTTTCTCTTCTCTGTCACGACAGTGCATTTCAATATTTAAAACCACATCAGCTTGAAGGAGGTAAGCATGAGTAACTTAACTATTTTTCAATTCGCAGGGCAGCAGGTTCGAACAGAAACCATTAACGATCAGCCGTATTTTCTATTGAAAGATGTTTGCGACATTTTAGAACTTGGACAAGTCGCCGGTGTTAAAAGGCGTTTGGACAAGGACGTGATTTCAAATCACCCCCTTGAAACATCTGGCGGAACGCAGGACGCTACCTTCATTAATGAAAGTGGATTGTATGACGTAATCATGGATAGCCGCAAGCCGGAAGCTAAGCAATTTAGAAAATGGGTCACAGATGAAGTCATTCCATCCATTAGAAAACACGGCGCATATATGACACCGGAAAAAATCGAAGAAACGCTGATGAATCCAGATACCATCATTCAGCTGGCGACCAACTTGAAAGACGAACAGCAGAAACGGCAGGCAGCCGAACAGCAACTTCAACTGGACAAGCCCTATTCAACCTTCGGCAAAGCCATGTCCAACTCAAACGCCGCGGTGAACATCGGAGCTTTTGCCAAGATGATATATGAGCACCATGGTCTCCGTATCGGTCGTAATAAATTGTTCGCTTGGCTGAGAGAGCAGGGATATCTGATCAAACACGGCCGCGAACGCAACAATCCGAAACAAAAGTACATCGAGAAAGGATGGTTCGATACGAACGTCACCTTAATTAGTCGCACTGAAGGCGGCGTCGAGAGCGTAACCACCCTTATTACAGGAAAAGGCCAGGTTGATTTGGCAAACATTCTCCTCGATGAATACAAGCAGACATCCACTTAAAGAAGGAGGGCAGTCCACATGGATCAGCCGCATAAAATGTCACGAGGTGATGCACCAATGACTGACAAATATCAAGACCAATCCATGGAGTATTACGACGGCAACACGAAGATCAAGATTGTTGATCCAGGCCCGGTTCCTCCTGAAAAAGTGGAACGCATTTTAGAGCAGTTTCATCGCGTTGGTTGGTCTATATGGAAAGACCTATCTCTCGAAGAGCAAAAAGCGATCAATGCAGAATACGACAAGCAGCGGGCTGATTAAGCCTGCGCGAATGGACAAGTTATCTATAATTCTATCGTACATTGAAAAACCAATTACTAGGAGGCAAACACAATGCAGAACAAAACGGAAAAAGCGAGGCTTTATAATCCCTCAGCGATACCAACGATCTTAAAAACGGCCAGGGAGCGAGCCAAGAAACCCGAACGACGGACCAAACGATGGCTGGCAGAACAGTTGGGGATGACAGAGCGGCGGTTGACAGGCATTGAAGATGGAACGTCTCAAGTCCACCTGGAGGAATGCATCGAATGGTGTGAAGCCGTAGAAGACTTCCTTGCTCTCAAACATATTCTGCACATCTACGGTATCAGTGAGCCTCCGACGGATCCGCGGCTTTTGGATAACGTCCCGAGCCAGTTGGACAATTTTAAAGCCGAGGTGGAGGAAAGCTTTATTGCTGCCAAAGATATCGAAAAGCTCTCTCAACACTGGCGGCCATGGAAAGGGTTTGAGGATAGAGACCGTCAGCAGATGCAAGCCTCGGCCAAACAGATCAGAGATGTTAGACATGCGGCAGATTGTTTGATAGTGGCCATGGAAAATCAATGGGGGCTGAACCAGCAATACGTTGAAGCGACATGGATTAACGGAGGCATTGCCAATAATATTCTGATGCACTCGATCGGAGCTTTTGAAAATCTAAGAAAAGAGCGCACGGATCGGGAGAGAATGGCGCAGCTTGGAGAGATGAAATCATGATGATTAAAGACTTTAATACGTTTCGATCTGATTATAAAAATTAGGGAGGAATTGAGAAATGAGAACTCATAACAAAATCAGTCACGAACTTCTGGATTATGTAGCAGACGCGGACGCACACACCAAAATGGCAAGTGTACCGTACTCCACGGATTTGAGAGATATCGTGAAAGTCGGTCACATGATCGAGCGTCACAATGAAAAAGCACCAGCAGAGGACACTGCTAGCGCTTAAAGGGGGGTCATTACCAATTTAATTATACCACTTAGGTTGATAAGCAGGCAAGCCGGTTTCCGGTTTGCCGCTGGGCCTATGACGATGGATATCCCTTCTATCCATTCCCCTCTGCCCAGTCATGGGCTCGGCGGTGCACCGGCACCAGAAAGGAGAGGTCGCAATGCGACTTAGAACAGAATTGAAGTTCTACATTGTGAACCACATTGAAGCACTAGGCATGGAGAAAGCTCTGAACCGGCTCCCTGAAAAGCTGGGTATAAGCCGGGACATCATTCGCTGGACATATGATGCGGAAAGGAGGAAGGGCATTGGATATCGAGAACATCCAGAATCAGCTCGATGATATGAAGCGTAATATTTTGCAGATGCAAAGCTACATGATGGATATGGTAGAGGAAATCGAACGGACACAGCAACAGCTTGAAGAACAAAAAAACGACCAGCTGGCGGGCTGATCGTTGGGGTGAATCGCAGTAATACCTATTACTTTAATTATATGCGATTCACCCTCAAAACTCAAATAGGGAGGAATCAACGTGAAACAGATGCTATTGAAACGACTGACACTCCGGAATTTCAAAGGAATTAAGGACTTCACATTAGAGCCGGAAGGGGAGCACATTAAAGTATTTGGTGACAATGCCACAGGAAAGACCACCATTTTCGATGCTGTGACATGGTTGCTATTTGATAAGGACTCCAACAATAAAAAGGATTTCTCCATTAAAACACTTACAGGGCAGGGCCAAGAAATCAGTGGTCTCGACCACGAAGTTGAAGCACATTTTGAAGTCGATGGCAGCCCCTTATCGCTGAGTAAAACCTACAAAGAAAAGTGGACGAAGAAGCGCGGCGATATAAATAAACAGCTCACCGGCCATACAACGGAATACCACATTGACGGGGTTCCGGCCAAGAAAAAAGAGTACGACGAGAAGGTATCTTCCATTATCGATGAAGATATATTCAAGCTTCTTACGTCTCCAAGCTACTTCAATGAGCAGCTGCACTGGCAGAAGCGCCGTGACATTCTCCTTGAAATTGCAGGCGATGTCTCGGACGAAGAGGTTATGAAAAGTCGGAAGGGGCTGGACAAGCTTGCAGACGCCCTGAACGGACGAAGCATTGAAGATCACCGGAAAGTCATTGCCTCTAAACGGAAGGAGATAAACAAACAAATTGATGAGATTCCACTCCGCATGGATGAAGTAGACCGAGGAAAGCCCGACACTTCAAGGTTGGATGAAGAACAGATTAAAAGCAGCATTGAACAGTTGTCTCAAGACCTCGACGCTAAACAAGAAGAACTGAACCGGATCCAGTCCGGTGGTGAAGTTACCGAGAAACAGAAGAAACTTGCTGAAGTACAGGGAGAACTGCAGGAAATCAAGAACCATCACCAGTCCGATCAGTACGAGAAGATTAATGAAAAGCGCTCTTCACTGAACGGGTTGGAGAAAGAAAAGAGCCAGCTGGAACAGGCCATTACGCAACTGAACAACCGTATATCAACGGATGATGGACAGATACAGCAGTTGAATCAGGATGCATCGGACCTCCGGCAGCAGTGGCAGGATACCAACGCCAAGGAATATGACGGTATCAAGCCCACCAAAGACGACCAGGACTGCACATGTTCCGCCTGCGGCCAGAACCTGCCGGCAGATCAGGTAGAAGCTGCTCATGAGAAAGCTGTACAGGCCTATGAAGCGAATTTAGCCGAATTCAACCGCCGGAAATCACAACAGCTTGAGGATATCAAAACGGCCGGCGTTCAGAAGAAAGAGAAAGTCCAAGAACTGGAGCAAGACAAGGCATCAGCTCAACAAGAGGCAGAGCAAGCACAGAAGCAACTGGAAGCCAAGCAGAATGAAATTACGGCTCTAAGTACCGAGATTGAAAACCTGCAGGCCAACGTCAGTGATATATCCGAGAATGCACAGTATCAAGCTAAGCAGCAGGAAGCCGAGAACATCGAGCAGGAAATCAAACAGTTGAAGGACTCAGTTCAAGAATCCATGCAGAGGGTCCGCACCGAGATGGATGAACTCAAGTCCAAGAAAGCCGCTTTCGAACAGGACCAGGCGAAATTCCAGCAGAAACGGCAGGCAGCCGATCGGATCAAGGAGTTGGAGGACGAGCAGAAGGAGCTCTCCGCACAGTACGAAAAACTTGAGCACGAGCTGTACCTGACAGAAGAGTTCATCCGTGCCAAAGTGGATCTCTTAGAAGAAAAGATAAACAACAAATTCAAGCACGCACGGTTTAAGCTCTTTGATACTCAAATAAATGAAGGCCTGAAAGAGACATGCGAGACCTTATTTCAGGGAGTCCCATACAGTGGCGGCCTGAACAACGCTGCCCGTATTAATGTTGGGCTCGATATCATTAACACTCTCAGCGAACACTATCGCTTCTCAGCACCTATCTTTGTAGACAACAGCGAGGCCGTTACGAGATTGATAGATACCAAAGCGCAGGTTATCAGCTTAGTAGTGAGCGAGCCGGACAAGCAACTTCGCATTGAACAAGCACACCATAAGGAGGCGGTTTAATTGGCAGACCAAAAAAATGAACTAGCAATGATCAAGAAAGACACCGTGGACGTGGTTTCCGAGAGGGTGAAGAAGTTTCAGGAAACCGGGGAGGTACATTTTCCGGCAAACTACTCTCCGGAGAATGCCATGAAAAGCGCATGGTTGGTGCTGCAGAACACACAAGATAAAAATAGGAAGCCCGCTCTGGAAGTTTGCACAAGAGACAGTGTTGCTAATGCTCTGCTGGATATGGTTGTGCAGGGGCTGAATCCCAACAAAAAGCAAGGGTACTTCATCGTTTACGGAGATCAGCTCACGTTTCAGCGTTCCTACTTCGGCACAATGGCCGTCACTCAAAGAGTTACTGGGGCAAAATCGATTGATGCAGGAGTAATCTATCAAGGTGATGAAGTAAATTACGAGATTCAAAATGGACGGATTAAGAACCTCACCCATAAGCAGCAGTTTAACAACATCGACAAAGAAAAAATATCGGGCGCTTACTGCACTATCGAAATGGCAGACGGCAATCTTTATACGGAATTGATGACAATTGATGAAATACGACAGTCATGGAGCCAGTCACCAATGTGGGGGAAGGATCAAACCCAAGAGAAGAAAGGGTCTACGCACGATAACTTCAAGCAAGAAATGGCAAAGAAAACCGTGATTAACCGTGCCTGCAAGAAATTCATGAACTCCAGCGATGATGGCAGTCTTGTCATGAACCATTTTCATCACAGCGATGATGTTGCGGAAGAAGGCCGGATGCGCGAAGAAGTGAACCAAAAGGCTAATCAGGAAATTCTCGATGTCGAACCGGCATCGGCCACACCTGATCCTGAGCCGCAGCGGGAACAAGTAGAGCAGCCCAAAAAAGAGCAACAAGAACAGCCGAGACAGGAAGATCAATTAGACCTGACAGAGTCGTTCGAAGAACAGGATCCACCGTTCTAATGATTGAAATCACTGCACTTGCCTCTTCCAGTAGGGGGAACTGCTACCGCGTCAGCGATGGCAGAACCCCGATACTGCTGGAATGCGGCATATCATATAAAGAGATACAACTCGGACTGGACTTTCAAGTATCACAGATTGAGGGCTGCGTGATAACACACGAGCACCAAGACCATTGCAAAGCAATTAAAGAAATCACAAGGGCTGGCATTGATTGTTATATGAGCGCCGGTACCGCAAAGGCAATCGGACAGAGCAATCACCGAATCAAAACGGTGCAGGCAAAGCAGGGATTTACCCTCGGAACATGGACTATTTTGCCCTTTGACGTGCAACACGATGTGAGTGAACCATATGGGTTCCTGCTGGCAAACGAAGCCGGAGACAAGCTCCTGTTTGCCACAGACACCTATTACATTCGATACCGGTTTAATGGCCTGACGCACATTCTCGTTGAGTGCAACTACAGTCTCGACATCCTGGACGAAAACATCTTAGAAGGAAGAGTGCCGCAGGTCATGCGAAAACGACTCATGCGCTCTCACATGAGCCTTGAGAACTTTAAAGAATTTCTGCGGGCTAATGACCTGAGCAAGCTTGAAGAGATCTGGATGTTGCACCTGTCAGATAGCAACTCCGATGAAGAACGTTTTAAAAGGGAGATCATGGAGCTTACTGGATCTCCAGTGTATGTCCCATGAAACACAGAATGCCGATCCCCGGTTTCTATGTGGGTCTGACAAAAGATAGTGAGGACCGGGGTCGGCTCTTTAAACAGTATGTGCAGGGTTACATTAATAAAACCTACCCAGAAATGAAACTGGTGAAAATCGAAGGCATGACAGCGATTTGCGAAAAGAAAAACAGCCTTGCTGACTGAGGGAGGGGGTAGGCATTGCAAGGATACATCAAAGACTTCCGAAAGGAATTGGAAAGCGACATTTGGCTCATGCCTCCCCTGTACCACAGGGTTTGGCAGTATTTGAAATACAAAGTCAATCATCGCGAGAAACGGATCCCCATCGATGACGATTTTCTCACTATCAAGCCTGGGCAGCATCTTACTTCCGTCCGAAAGATAGCGGAAGAAACAGGATGGTATGAGAGAGCCACTTGGAAAGAAGCGAACCCTAAGACCATTTCAAAAATACTGGAGTGGTTAGAGAAACAAGAAATGATTTCCATAAGCCGTGGTAAAAGTAACAGACAGTACACACTTATAACCCTGATAAATTGGGATTCTTACCAAGTTAAAGAGAGTGAAGGTAACAGCGAAGGAACAGGCAAGGAACAGTCTCTGGATATAAACAAGAATGAACTAGAATGCATTAAGAATGATGGTACTACTGCTGCTGATGCGCGCGTGGGCGAAGGAGCAAGTGACGGGACGCCGGAAACCGACCCACAGGGAAATCCTGAGCAAGACTCGGGAGAAATATCACAGACTTCTTACGTTCAAGCGCTGTTAAATAAATTCATCACCCTTCGAGGCAATGGGTTTATGACATCGAGCAAAGATGACATGGCAGCTGAGGAGATTTTCCGAGAAGGCGTGAAACTGAACGACGCTCTTACCTGGATGGAAGAGAAGTTCAAGCAATATCACGCCACACAAAGTAAGCATTCCAGGTCTAATATCCAAAAGCTGGAGTACTGCGTCGGCTATATTCTCGACAAGCATTACGAAAAGCGAAATGGAGGAGGTACAGATGGGGGATCGATTTACAAGCATCAGCGAAGTCATGGCCGATCTGCAGGACAAAGTAAAGAAGAATTTCTCCGCCAACTCGAAGCAGATAAAGCAGCATGGGGAGGATGAATCTGTTTGCCCGAAATGCAAAGGAAAAGAATGGATTTTATACAAAGACGAAGACGGTTATGAAGTTGGACGACCTTGCGAATGTCGAGAACAGCGAATCATTAGTCAACGGTTTGAAAGTGCCATGATACCGTCAGAATTCGAGAATGCTCGATTCGACAATTACCAGATAGAGTCAGAGGTTCAACATCTTCTTTCAAACACAATGAAAGCTTATTTGAAACTGTTCAAAGATTCCTTTGATAAAAAACAAAATCGAGATACTGGTGAAAAGCCTAATCTTGGATTTATTGCGGAGGTTGGCGAACAGAGGATACGGAGCCTCCCATCAGCGGATCGTTCTCAAATAAAACACGAGAAAAATAGCTTTGGGCTAGGCAAAACACACTTGCAAGTGGCTGCCTCTAAGTGGTTGATGCGTCAAGGCTACAACACACTGCTTGTTTCCGACATATCGTTCATGGATGAACTTATGCAGGCGAGAAGAATGGATGATGGCTATGAGATGCTCAATAAGTTACTGGACAAGGCACTGAACGTCAACGTCTTGATCTGGGATGATATTGGCAAGTCAAAACCCTCCGAAGCAAAAGAAGGAATGTACTACAAAATCATTAACGAGCGATATCGAGCAAACCGCCCCATTGTTTTCAGCAGTAATGAAGACCGCGGAACCCTTGCTGAACGCATTGGTTATGCAGCCGCAAGCCGGTTGCTTGGTAATTGCTTTGAAGACCATCTGATCGAATGTGTTGGTCAAGACTGGCGGCTTAGAAAGGAGAAGGTGTAATGCTTCAATCAGCAATCTATCTCCGCGGACGGAATACGCCCCCGGAACTTTGGGAACAACGGAAGGCTCAGCTGATGGAGATATACCGGGAGAACGAGCGTTTATTAAGCGACATGGAGCGAAATGGACAAACTTCCCCAGGTACCATACTACGTCAGACTGCAGAAGTATAGAACACTGAAACTACTGGACTTTTAGGAAATACATGGAGGGATATCATGGCGGAACTAAGACGGCAAGTAATCATAAAGGAATTGGAGCAACAAGGATTCTTCCTTGCTTTGGACGGACGACTGCTAAATGAGCTGACGGTGAGTGAGCTTGAACGGGAGAAAGTGCGGCTTCCGGAGCTGATGGAGGTGGAGCAAGCATGAAAACCGTTAAATTCCGAGGAAAGTCAATAGAAACCGGGGAGTGGCTGTATGGCTCGTTGATTAACAATGCTTTTTATCAAGGAGAAACACCAGTACTGTTCATTATCGATACAGCCAAGATGGATTATGACTGCTTTGAAGATTTTACAGAACAAATTGATGATTTCAAGGTTAGCTGCGCTGATCAGTACACCGGCCTGACAGACAAGTGCGGAACGGAGATATACGAGGGTGACATCCTCCAATACGATTCGCCATCACCGTGGCACCATCACAAGTATCCGATCATATTCGACGACGGAGCGTTCCAGTTTGATGATGAAATGGACATCCTCGAAGGCTTCATGTTGTCGCAGGAAAACATCAAATACAAGCACGGCTTTGTGATTGTCGGCAATATTTATGAAGATCCGGAGCTACTGGACGTGGAAGCATGACCCAAATCCAGCGAGCGGACCGGGAAATCACGAATAAAAAAGAGCAGCTGAAACAGCTCTTTGAATCGGGCTACACGATAGACAGCATGGAGTCCTTCGAGTATCACGCTCACCACTGGTTTAGATGGGGTGCTGAGTGTAAGGGAGCCGGCCTTTTTGAAGAAGAGAAGCAGCAGGACGATGCCGGCGAAATGGATTTGATTGATCTGCTTAGTAGCGAATAGGACGGATTATGCGAAGTGAGGGATGAATTAAGTATGACTATTTTTGAACGTATAGAACACCTTCGGAAACAAGGGGTGATTATTGAAGTTACCGCCCGTAATCAAGTGGAAAATGGAAACGGAAAACTTGTCGAAGAAGGACACATGCCTTTGATAACTTACACTTGTTCCGCTATGGACAAACATTTTTATGATGAAATATTTGCTATCAGCGCAGATTCTTTTGACGAGGCTCTGGTTTATGTTGTGGGAAAAGTGGAGGAGAACATGAAAGTCGCTTTGCGAAAAGTAGAAGAATCTAACAAGTTCGCATAGCGACGATTACGCGAAAGGAGAATAAAGAGAATGAAATACTTTGAAATTAACCAACCGTATTACGCCTTACTGAAAGCGGAAAATAAAGGGCAGGCGATTATGAAATATATCACTCTAGTGTCTGATGATTCAGAAGACGAACCTTTATCGGAAGCGATGCAAGAGGTTCCGCAAGATTATGCTGTTGCTAAATTTAGCAGAGCAGCAGGAGAGGATAAAGAACTGCCGCCATTAGATGAAGTGCTCGAGGAATTGAGAGACGGAGAAGACAGCGTGCTGTTGATTGATGGATCGTTGCTGTAAGTGACGGTTACCAACTAAAAGAGACCCTTTTAATAGGGTCTCAATACAATAGAAAGAACAAGCGTTCCTTTCCGAATCTTATTTTATCACGCGGAAGGGAGAAAAGAAATGACAATACAACCAAACACGATTTACAACATGGAATGCATCGAGGGCATGAAGCAGATACCAGATAACTCCATCGACATGATCTTATGCGATCTCCCTTATGGAACTACACATTGTAAGTGGGATGAGATTATCCCGTTCGATCAATTATGGGAGCAATACAAACGCGTCATTAAGGACCGTGGAGCCATTGTACTCACAGCTAGCCAGCCGTTCACTTCTAAATTGGTCGCAAGTAATATGAGCTGGTTTCGGTATGAGTGGATATGGAAGAAAGGGAAGCATACGACAGGGTTCCAGAATGCAAAACGAATGCCGTTGAAGAACCATGAGAACATCTGTGTTTTCTACAAAAAGCTGCCGACGTATAATCCGCAGGGCTTGCTGCCGTTGGTGAAAGTTAAAAGAAAGAAGAGGAAAAGCACAGGTGGCATTTTTAAAGAGGATGATCAAAGCTTAATGAAAGATCACACGACGACGCATACCAACTATCCGAAGTCTATCGTGGACTTCTCGAGAGATAAGAACACTTTTCATCCCACTCAGAAGCCTTTGCTGCTCTTTGAATACCTGATCAAAACTTACACCAACAGAGGCGACACGGTGCTGGATAATTGCATGGGGGCATTTACGACAGCAGTTGCGGCGGATAACACAAGGAGGAACTGGATTGGTTTTGAGCTCGACAAAGAATATTGTCATGAGGGCCTTAGACGTATCAACGAAAACCGACATGATTTAGGTATGCCTGAGGTAAGAATTACCGAATGAATGGACAGCGAATCTATCAGCAAAGGTTAAGGAGGGACAGAATGAAACAAACACAGGGTAATCGCGGCATGGGTTTTGAAAATCTAGTGAATACGGCGAACTTGCAATACAAGAACAAAGGGATAGCGCTGATCTCCAAGCGCCCGACTCCAGTTAAGGTGCTGCAGTCGAAAGGGACCAACATTCAAAAGGCGGTATGGGAAGCTAAATCCAGTGTTGATTACTCGGGAGTCTATAACGGCAAGGCCGTCGAATTCGAGGCTAAGAGCATATCCGGGAAACGATTCGACCTTAAGAACATCCACGACCACCAGATCCAGCATCTAAAAAATGCAGAGCAACACGGAGCCACTGTGTTCCTTCTCATTGATTTTCGGGATACTCGGGAGGTATTCTTCACGCCACTCTCACTAATTACTCTGGCGGCGAAAAATGCGGCGCAGGGAGGGCGTAAATCGATTCCTATCGATGACTTTCAGATCTATGCGGATTTAGTGAGGCAAGGACGTGGAGTGCCACTTGATTACCTGGCTGTGGTGGACAAGCATGCGGAGAAAGTTAGTAGTTTATGAAGGGGCGTGAGTGTATGACGATTATTGCTGCAGTAGTAATAGCGCTTGCTAGTTTGTTGGTCGGGGAAGGTGTTGTATTAAGTATTGTGTGGGTCGTCAACAGTCTATCGAGCCTTGACATTGCCTACTGGATACCCGGCGTGTTTGTCTTTGTCCTTTGGCTTCTCGTGGTCACTGCATGGTTTTTGATTATAGGGAAAGCAGGAAAAGAAATGGCTAAAATAGATAAAGAGCATGAAAGGATGCAGGAGGAAAATCAAAGGCGGATTCAAGAGACCAAAGATGAGATTGATAGAAAGAGAGGTCGCTTATGAATCAGATTGAGTGGCAGAAGCAAGTGACTCGGGAAGAACTGGTTCTGCCGCAACAAAAAGGCACGAAGCAGCAGAAATAGAAAAAGCCGCCCCTCTCGGAGCAGCTCACCACTACAGCTAGTATATCAGGGAGGGGCTACTATGAAAAGAATGCAAGAAATCGACATAAATCCTAGCACTGGAGAACTAGATATTGATATAATGGAACAAAATTCCTCGTTTGCCATTGTGGTGTCTAATGGAAAGGCGAAGCTGACGGAGCTTCCAGACCATGGAGAAGCGAAGATTGTCATGCACCAGGGCAAGGTTAAGAGGGTGAAGTATGATGAGGGGGAAGAGTTTTAATGCTAGGTTAGTATCTTGCATTAATCGAATTTAATCCAATTTCGTATTATTTTGCAGGAATACTCTTTAATTCATAGAATCTATTTCTAGTAAATAAAGAGGAGGTATATTATATTGCAACAGACATTTCTTAAACATGAATATTTTAAAAACATTAATTTACAGGATCCTTTTTTTGATTCACTTAAGGATAATTACGAAGGATTTGAACGATGGTTCCTTAAAAAAAGGGATGAAAAAGCCTACTTTCACGAAAACGAGGAAGGTATTCAAGCTTTTTTATATCTTAAAGTTGAAGATGAAGAGTTAATTAATATTTATCCTCCTCAACCACGAAAAAAGAGAATAAAAATAGGTACGTTAAAAATCAATCCACACGGGACTAAATTAGGAGAACGATTTTTAAAAAAAGCTATCGATCATGCTGTAGTTGGTGATATAAAAGAGTTATACGTTACGATATTCCCTAAACATACAGAGCTTATTACGCTTTTAGAAAAGTACGGATTTAGAGTTGAGGCTAAGAAAACTACTTCAGATGGTGTTGAAAATGTTATGGTTAAACGGTTGGATGAAGCTACCGGTGATTTGTTAGCGGATTACCCGTTAGTTAATCTCCATCGTAAAAACATCCATCTTTTAGGGATCTTACCAAAATATCATACGCTTCTGTTCCCGGACTCTATTCTCACTAACGAAAGTTTTGATCTTATTAAAGACACATCTCATACAAACAGTATACACAAAGTATACATTTGTTATATGAAAGATGCCAAATATATCAAGTCGGGTGACATTATAGTAATTTACAGAACCAATGATTATCAGGGACCCGCTGAATATAGGTCTGTTGCTACATCGATATGTGTTGTTGAATCTCAAAAATCTAAACAAGACTTTAAAGACTACGATGAGTATTATGAATTTTGCAAGAAGCATAGTGTTTTTTCAGACGAGGAGTTAAATTCTTTATATAAAAGAGATGATATGATTGCAATAAAAATGACTTATAATTTAGCAATGGAGAGAAAATTAATAAGA
The DNA here is from genome assembly GCF_900115625.1 of Salibacterium halotolerans. GTDB lineage: Bacteria > Bacillota > Bacilli > Bacillales > Marinococcaceae > Salibacterium > Salibacterium halotolerans. Next base: position 25,977 of record NZ_FOXD01000003.1, read on the forward strand.
AAGACGTTAATAGAAGATTGTGGGGTACCTCGAGAAGGTTATTGGGGAATTAAGAGATTAACAGAGGACAAATTTGAAAATATTGTAAAATTAGGTGGTATACATGAAAGTTTTATTATCGATCAAGCCTGAATTTGTGGAAAAAATCTTTAACGGTGAAAAACAATATGAATATCGAAAAAGTATTTTTAAAAAAGGAGGAGTAGATACTATAGTGGTTTATAGCACAAAACCTGAAGGGAAAATTGTAGGAGAGTTAACAGTAGAAAAAATTCTTCAAGATGATATTGAAATTTTGTGGGAAAACACAAAGTCCTCTTCTGGTACAACATATGATTTTTTCAAAAAGTATTTTCAAGGTAAAGAAACCGGGTATGCAATTAAAATTAAAAAAGCGATAAAATATGATGCTCCTTTATCACCATTTGAAACCATAAATAATTTTCATGCCCCGCAATCCTTTTGCTATATAAATTAGCAGCACCCTAGATAGGACATAATAATCTATAAAGTAAGGTGATCTAATGATATTTGTTGGTGGTATTCACGGGGTCGGGAAGGGATATTTTTGTAATAAGATTGCCGAGCTTTTTAATATATCTCATTATACCGCAAGCGACCTTATTTCACTGAAGTCTCATAATAAGTTATCTAAAAATAAAAAGGTTCATAATGCTGAAAAAAATCAATTTTTATTGCTTCTAGCAATAAAAGAATTATCTCTAAAAAATACACCTTTTTTACTGGATGGTCATTTTAGTCTGTTAAATCATAAAAACGAAATTACTGATGTACCAATAAAGACTTTTCAGGAACTGAAGCCACTAACTATAATAGTATTAGAAAATAAGATAGAAACTATTCAGGGGAATTTAAAAAAACGCGATGGAAAAGTTTACGAAAGAAAACTATTAGGAGATTTTCAAACTCGGGAGAAAACATATTCCCGCGAGATCGCTAATCTGTTAGATATTCCTTATAAAAATTGTGACTTGTCGAAGCCTTTATTTGAAATCGAAAATTTTTTAATAGAGGATTTGAAGAAATTTAATTAATGGTTCTACCAGCCCACTGGAGGACGCTTTGATTTACGGTTACGGCCGTGGATCTTGGCGTCCTCTTTTTTATTAGATTGGAGGATGCTGCATGACCAAGAAGAAGCCGAAAGAGAAGCTGTCAAATAAAGATCTGAAGGAACTGATGGGTATGAATAGACCGACGTATGGACGTGGCAGCGGTGGAGCAATTAAGCAGAAATAAGGGAGTGTTTCCATGAATCATAAAGAAATTGAAAACCTCATCAGTGATTATTCTCTCATGAAGCGTGAAATTATCCGATTAGAGGAGTTGGTGCATGGAATAGGAGGGTCTGCTTCACCATCTAACGACAAACTCATTGCACAGTATGGACTTGAAGCGGTAATGCCTAAAGGATCCAAAGAGAAAAGTCAGATAGAACTTAAAAACCTGGACCGCCGTGAGCAGAAGCTGCTTAAGAGAATACAGGTGTATCAGGAATTGATTGATTTTATCGAAGATGCAGAAGAATTGGTAAACGATACGTTGCAGCAGATGGTATATAACTGCATGATGGAAGGCATGAGTTATCGCGCAATCGGGAAGCATCTCGGCATATCCAGAGAAAAAGTCAGACAGACGCGTGATGATCTAATCAACCATTTATGCCAAAACTGCCAGTTCTGCCAAAGTTGGCGCTATTTGCAATATCATAAGCAGTATGTATAAACTGGGGGCGGTAGGGGAATCAGAATTCTCCCACGAATTACATGAACGACCCTCACGGGTCTTAGCTCATCTGCCGTTGGCAGAAGGAGAAAACGGCTGGCTGACCGCTGGACGGCTTTAAGGCATCTGCGCTGCAGGTGTCTTTTTATGTAGCACGGCCGCCTGAAGCAGCCGTGAAAGTTATTATTCAGGAGTGTAGACTGGTTTCGGACGAGCGTCTCTGTATCTCATGGTTATATCGCGGTGATGAATCACTACATCAGCGCAGTGCTTCTCAGCAATTCCGCGAGCTGCATCGATGGCTTTATTTAAGGTGTTGTGCACCGAAGTAGCGTTCTGGTTCATTTCACCTTTAACCTGCCAGCCGTTCTCATGAGGAAATACATGTTGATCTCTACCGGTAATAATGTCTCACCTCCTAATATATTTAATAACCTGTATCACAATAAAATAACGACTTATTTTGTCGGAATTTGACGAACGAATGATGAAGGATTCCCTCCTTTCGGCTCAGAAATTGTTGAGAGGAAGGAGGTGGAAAAATGGATGAAGACTTGATTATGGCCCAAATTGAAGAAGTTAAAAAAGAGGTTGCTAAGCAGGGAGATGAAATTAGGAGTGAAGCTAGTTCTGCCAATATCGGAACAAGAGAGTTAGATAGTAAGCTAGAAAAGATTATCGAGTTGCTTGAGGAAATAAAAAATAAATAGTTAATATGAGCATCCTCCGGGGTGCTTTTTCTTTTGCTCGAAAACAAACACAAATAATGTGGGGGTGGCGGGTGATGTAAAGTGCCGGAAAAACACATTCAAGCAGAGAAGGATTACGTCAAAGGATTGAAATATAAAGACATTGCTGAAAAACATAGCGTCTCAATCAATACTGTGAAGTCATGGAAACGTCGCTATGAATGGACACGCGAAAAGGGTGCAACCAAAGAAAAAAGGGTGCACACAAAGAAGGGCGCACCGGCCGGCAATAAAAATGCGCTTGGCAATACCGGCGGCTCTGCTCCTGAAGGAAATAAAAATGCCATAACGCACGGGCTGTACGAAACCATAGTTGCTGACCATTTTTCTGAGGAAGATCAGCAGCTTTTTTTATTGTCCGGGCAGATGCAGGGACTGGAACAGGAACTGCAGCTTGCTCGTTATAAAGTTGCAAGGCTGGTCAGAGAGCAGAACAACAAACGAATGATTGGAACAGGCGGTTCAAAAGAAGGGCCTGAGCCTTATTATTTACAAGACGACTTTTACGAAGACGCTATCCAGAAAGGCATTGAGCTCGTATCCAAGTTAGAGGATAAGCTGAACAAGTTGCAGCTGGAGAAAGACAAACTGGAGCTGTCTAAAGATAAGCATGCGCTGGATAAAGCCAAAGCGAATGTCGATGAAGGGGAGTATGAAGATGATGGATTTATCAACGCATTAGGAGATACCGTCGAAGAGGTGTGGGACGATGACGACAACACAGACTAAAAAGAAGCCCGCGCTGTTTACATTTTCTCCGTTCTCGATGAAACAAAAGAAGGTCCTGACGTGGTGGCATCCGAAGTCGCCAGTGTCACATAAAGACGGCATTATCTGCGACGGATCCGTCCGAGCCGGAAAAACAGTCGTCATGTCGCTCTCTTATATCATGTGGGGCATGGAAACATTTAACGATGAGAACCTGGGGATGGCCGGCAAAACCATCGGCTCTTTTCGGCGTAACGTCATTCGGCCTCTGAAGCGCATGCTGAAGTCCAGAGGGTACCGAGTAAAGGACCATCGCGCGGATAACTTCATGACCATCAGCTATAAAGGAAAGACGAATTACTTTTATATCTTTGGTGGTAAAGACGAGGGTTCGCAGGACCTGATTCAAGGTATCACATTGGCCGGGATGTTCTTCGATGAAGTGGCACTCATGCCGGAGTCCTTTGTCAGTCAGGCGGAAGCGCGTTGCTCGGTTGACGGCTCGAAATACTGGTACAACTGCAACCCGGAAAGCCCTTATCACTGGTTCAAAGAGAACTATTTAGACCAGCTGGAGGAAAAGAATTTAGTCCATCTTCACTTCATGATGCAGGATAACCCTTCATTGAGCCGCAAGGTTATCGAGCGTTACGAGAGGATGTTCAGTGGCGTCTTTTACGAGCGTTTTATCCTTGGCTTATGGGTGCTTGCCGAGGGCGTTATCTTCGACATGTTCAACAAAGAGCAGCATGTCATGAAGGTGAACTTTAAGCAATTTGATAGATATTATGTGTCAGCGGACTATGGCACCCAGAACCCCACGGCTTTTGGCTTGTGGGGTTCACGTTTGGGCATTTGGTATAAACTGCGGGAGTATCACTACGACGGCCGCAAAGAAAACAAACAGAAAACACCGCAGGACTACCTTGATGATCTGCTCGCTTTTACATCAGATGTCCAGGTTTCTGGCGTTATTGTAGACCCCAGTGCTACACCATTCATTGCTCTGCTGAAGAAGAATCGTCTCCGAGTGGTGGAGGCGAAGAATGAAGTGCTGGAAGGTATTCAAAACATGGCCAATGCTTTACGAGAAGGAGAGATCTTTTACGATGAGTCCTGCAAAGAGACATTCCGAGAGTTCTCTTCTTACATTTGGGACGAAAAGGCAGGCAACCGCGGGGAAGATAAACCAGTGAAAGCCAATGATCATCATATGGATGCGGATAGGTACTTCATAAATACAATCATTTACGGCCGGGGTAAGAAGTCGCTGACAGAACGGTATAAAAACATGGCGTAAGGTGAGTGAGCACGATGGCAAAAAGAACTACAATAGACCGAGCCCAAGACTATAAAGGTGACTTTATGCAGACGGCCGGAAAGGGTGGAGAGCAGGATCCTCTTGTTAGGCAGCAAGCAGGTGACTGGGCGCTGTTAAGTGATGAAGAAATCACTCGTCTATATGCCGGCAACCAGATTATTCAAAACATCGTGGACATTCCGGCTGAGGATGCAACAAGAGAGTGGATCACGCTGGAGATGGAAGACGAAAAGCTGGCCCGTGCTTTGGAGAAGCGATTGGAAACGCTGAACGCGCCGGAAGCGATTGAAAAGATGGTAGCTTATGATCGGTTGCGTGGTGATGGATTTGTCTCCATTGGCGTTACTCAAGGTGGGCGACAGTGGACCTTAGATGATCCGATCAATATTAAGAGTTTACGGTCCATTGATTACCTGCATCCTTTCTCCCGATTGAAATTAACGAAGTTTCTAATTAACGTCGACCCCTTTGACCCTTCGTTTGGAGACGTGGAAAAGTATCAAATAAACCCAGGACATACAACAATGGACGATTCCCCACTACAGAGAGACGTGCATAAATCAAGACTGCTGCACCTGCAGACGAAGCGCATTGAGGACAGAGACTGGGGACAATCGATACTCGAGCCGATGAAGGACATTATTACGGTGTTTGATACATCGCTGTGGTCGGTTGGTCAGATATTGTATGACTTCACTTTCAAGGTCTTTAAAAGCAATCAAGCGGAAGGTATGACAAAGGAAGACATGCGGGAAGCGCAGATGCTGATGGACTACATGTTTCGCACGGAAGCTCTTGCTATTATTGAGTCGGACGAAGAGCTCAAAAAAGAGGCCACGCAGGTAAACGGAGTAGAGCAGCTGCTGACATTTGTCTGGGACGTGCTGGCTGGCTCGGCAAAGATGCCGAAAAGCCACTTGCTCGGGCAGCAGTCTGGAACCATATCCGGTGCACAGTATGACAGCCTGAACTATTACGCGCGCATTGCGGGCACGCAGGAGAACTTTCTCCGGCCTAAGATTGAATACCTTGTTCGGCTTCTGCTATGGGCCAGCGATGAACCCGGCGGTCAGATTGACCCGGACACGATCGATTGGAAAGTGAAGTTCAATCCGTTGTGGCGCTTGGACGATCAGACTGATGCGGATATCAGAAAGAAGCAAGCTGAAACGGACAGCATCTATCTGAAAAACCAAGTCCTCACTCCGGATGAAGTCAGGCAGAAGCGCTTTGAGATGGGCAGTCTGATGGACGAGCTGGAAATGCCTGATGATCCGAATGGTGAAGGAGAGGGCAGCAATGGCGAGAATTAGAGGCGGCGCTTTTCCTACCGCAATCGCTGTCCAGTACGCACGGCGGGTGAAAGGGCTAGTTGATCAGAACCGTAAAATCATGTGGGACGCATGGACCAAACGTATTAAGCCCTTGATTCATCAGTACAGAAACCGTAATGACGCTTTGGTGTTGGACGAGGACGAGCTTTCAGATATCCAAAAGGAACTGGAAGCCCTCGAGGAAGAGACTGGCGAATCGGTGTTTGTCACTGCAGTTGTCAGCGCCATTGTCCAACAGTTTGTGAATGGATTGAACCAGCGACAGAAAGAAGAATTTGCCGAGCAGTTCAGGGATGTTGTAGGCATAGACCCTACGATGAATGAATCGTGGCTCGCCTCCTTCATGGAAACAGCAGTGGCTGAGAATGTCTCCCGCATCAAGTCCATCGACAGGCAGTATCACGATGACATCAAAACAATTGTCATCCAGGGCGTCCGCAGCGGCGAATCCCTCAACGACATGGCAGAGCGAATCAAACAGACGTCGGGCGCGGGCAAGCGCCGGGCGATTTTTATTGCTCGAGACCAGACCGGTTCTATCCTTGGTGACATGACGAAGCGCCGGCACCAAGAAGCTGGCTTGAAGAAGTTTAGATGGCGTGACAGCGATGACCGGCGTGTTCGAAAGAAGCACCGTGAGCTGGACGGAAAGGTCTTTACATGGAAGGACGGGGCGAATGGCCTTTACCCTGGCAAGGACTACAACTGCCGGTGTGTGGCTGAGCCATTAGAGGAAGAATTATTCGAGTTCCAGTAAGGGGGTGAAGGGCATGGCGGATCCGGATTACCGCATGGAGCGTAAAAAGCAGGATAAAGGAACAGAGAAACAATCCAAAACCATAAGCAATGACAGCTTCCGTACCCCAACGAGCGGCAAGCAGATACCGAAAGGGGGTGAGAACGAATGAAGCTGCATAGGTACGACAGAGCAAAGATTTTGAGTCATGATGAAAGCGATGAAGGCTTTCTTACGGTCCGAGCTGTCGTGACAAAACCCGGTGTGTATCCGTATCAGTCCAGTGATGGAACCATACAGCAGGAGTTGAAGCACCCGGAGGACATTTATTCAGACCTAACAATCCGCAGCTGTAATGCCAAACCAGTAACGGATGATCACCCTTCCGAGGCTGTAGGTGTAGACAACATCCAAGCTCTTGGCCGCGGGCTTTCGCATAACGACGCATCCGTCCAAAATGGCGGCATCATGGTCAGCTTTACTATTACGGATAAGTCTCTAATCGATAAAGTCCTCGAGGGAGATAAACGAGAAATTAGTCTGGGCTTTATGACAGACCTTGTATCAGAGCAGGGGCAGTACGAAGGGCAGAACTATCAGTTCCGCCAGACAAACGTTGAGGTCAACCACATTGCGATTGTGGACCAAGGCAGAGTAGGACCGGAAGCGGCTATTCGTGGAGATTCTTCCGCGTGGCAGGTGGACCGAAAAGATTCAAAACAAGAAGGAGGCAGCACAATGGCTAAAGTGAAGATTGATGAACAAGAGTTTGAGGTGCCAAGTGAGGTAAAGTCGAAAGTAGACGGGCTGCAGGCCAAGGCCGATAGTTATGACCAGCTCAAGAGAGACTATGACACGCTGACAGCCAACTACGACGCGCAAACAACGGAGCTGGATAACAAGAAAACAGAACTGGACGAGGCGCAGAAGGCCGAACCAAAGCAGGACGCTATCGACGCAGCGGTAGAAAACCGCATTGCTCTGATTGATACTGCCCGGGAGCATCTGCCGGAGGACTTCGAATATAAAGGCAAGTCTGATCAGGATATTAAGGTGGCTGTGATCCAAACACAGGACGATAAGTTTGACGCGAAAGAGAAATCCGAAGAATACATCAATGCTCGCTATGATGCCACGATGTCGTTTCTGCAGGACAGCATACAGTCCTCTGTGGGCGATAATCAGATGAAGTTCCCAGGAAGTAGAGGCGACGATATCAACAAAAAACGTGAAGACCGCATGAATATGAAGAAGTAAGCATGATCGCTCAGGCAGCGGTCTTTTTTAATGCACGAATTTAAGGAGGATGAAAGAAATGCCTATCACTGATTATCAGAAATACATGGATGTTGCCGCATCGAAGGGTAAATTTGCTACCTATCAAGACAGCCACGCTGAAACGAAAGCGGCTGCGTCTGCCATCAATTACGGCATGGCGGTTGAAATGACAGGCGGCGGCAGTCAAGCACAGACATTCCAAGGTGGTACGTTCCTGGGCGTGGCTCTCGCCAGAGAATACTACGACTACACGGATCCGAATGCTGTGAAGCAATACGATGCCAACGAGCCAGTTGCTGTAGTACGGAAGGGTGTCATCTGGGTGGAAGTCGAGGAAGACGCAGCACCCGGAGATCCTGTATATGCGGATCAAACAACAGGTAACTTCCGAATCTCCGCAACGGATAGCGGAGGCACCACTGTAGGCACAGAAGTCAAAGGTGCAACATTCAAGAGCACGGCCAATGCCGGCGAACTGATCCAGCTTGAAATGAACCTGCCTGCATAATTACAAAACGAAGGAGTGGATAGAAAATGGTCATGAGAAATGATGCTATGATGAGGCCTGAAGACTTAGAGGCTGTAGACAATGTCCTATATGAACCGAAACGAGAAGAACTGAAAGCACGCACACTCATTAACCTGAAGCGTAATATCCCGCGCGGAGCAGAAACGTACAGATACGATGTGATGACACGTACAGGTGTCGCTAAAATTCTTGCTCCTGGTGCATCGGATGTACCACTGGTAGACCTGGACATGAAGAGCGAGACGGTACTCCTGTACTCCATCGTATCGGCTTTCCGTGTCCACATTCAGGAATTGCGCCAAGCACAGATGGCCGGACGTCCCATTGAGTCCACGAAAGCAAACACCGTCCGCCGGGCGATTGCGGAGAAGGAGAATCAATTGGTGTGGGTCGGTGACGCTGACCATAATATCAACGGTCTTACGAACGCTGAGGGTATTCAAACCTTGGCTGTTGATCAGAACAGCGGCGGCACCTCGACAGAATGGGCAGACAAAACCGGTAAGGAAATCGTGACCGATGTCCGTAAAGCCAAGTCTAAGGTTGATGAACTGCCCGGATATGAGGCGGACACACTTGTCGTGACGCCGGACAACTTCGAAGAACTGCAGAAAGAGTACAACCAGTACACCGGTCAGACGGTGCAGCAGTACATCGAAGCGCAGAACTGGTTCAGCACCATTGAAAAGACATCCGACCTTGTGGGGCAGGGTGAAAGCGGCGGCGACTGCTTTCTCGTCTTTGACAGCGCACCGGAGGTTGTCCAGCTGCTTATCCCGATGGACATCACGCGTCACGATCAAGAGTACGCTTTCCCATACTACAAAGTGCCGGCTGAGGAACGGTGCGGCGGCGTCGTAATTCGCTATCCTATGGCAATCGTGAGAGGAGATGGTGTTTAATGTTAGTACACAATAAAGGGAAATATGTTCGTCACGCGGCAGGGGTGCGTCTCCTGCCCGGGACAAATGAAATCTCTACAGCAGAGTGGAAACGGTTCTCCGGCCACCCCATCGCCAAACGGCTGATCGAGAAAGACGAGGTTGTCACATTCGAGAAAGAGAGCTCGGAGGGTGAAGCGGGCGATGACACAGAAGGCGTGCAAAGCGTGACGGAGATCAACGCCAATCCTGCCATTGATCTCATCCGTGACACCTTTGAACCTGAACTGCTTGAAAAATGGAAGCAGGAGGAAGAAGAAGGAGACAGCCGAAAGACTGTCATCGATGCTATCGACAAACAACTAGCTGAATTGAATGGCGAAGGAGACGGCAACGCGGAAGGTGATCAGTAATGGCTGATACAACTGCTGATAGAGTGAAAGCAATTGCCAGCCATTTGAAAGGTCTCAACGATTCCGACATCCAGATGTATATTGATGATGCAAAGGAAGAATTAGACCGGTACTCCATCAAAGACGAGCACAAGGAACGCCTGCAGCGGTACCTGGCGGCTCATTTGGCTTCGTTGAATCAGAGAAGGGCTGACTCTCATTCCATTTCCGGGAGAATAAGCGTTTCCTATTCGCCCTCCGATAAAGGAAGCGGATTGGACTCGACGGAATACGGGCAGGAATACAAACGTCTGTTGCGACGGGCTACTGGCTTGAGGTTGATTGTCTTATGAGTGTCAGAGTTCGGGATAATAACAACATCCCCAAGCTTATCAAGGCCCTCCGGGAACTCCAATCAATGAAGATAGAAGTGGGAGTGTTTGGTGAAGATGACTCTCACATGCTGATGATCGCGCGTGTGCATGAGTTCGGCATGGACATCAAGCCGAAGCAGTCTCAGTACCTTACGATCCCTGCACACCCAAAGGCGCATGGGAAAAGCGCCGGGGAATTCAAGGATCTCTTTTTCATCGAAACCGATGATGGCAGTAAGCTACTCGCTCGAGAAAAAGGCAAGGATGAAATTGAAGTCTACTTTGTACTGGTGAAGTCAGTGTCAATTCCCGAGCGCTCGTACGTGCGCAGTACGTACGATGAAAAGGAACGGGAACTCTCAACGAATATGGAGAAGGTCATTCAGGGCGTTGTGGATTTTAAAATCACGCCGCAGCAGGCCTATGATCGAATTGGTGCGTGGCTGGTCAGTGCTATTCAGGAGAAGATACGGAGCATCCAATCTCCGCCTAACGCCAATACCACTACGGAAGCAAAAGGAAGTAGCAATCCGCTGGTCGATACTGGGCGCCTTTTGCAATCCATCACATGGAAAGTGGTGAGAGAATGATGTACGAATACAGCGGTCTCGTATCTATGTACGAAGGGCCGTATGAAATCTATGAGATTACTTCGGAAGGGTACAGAGATTACGAAAATGGCGGTGAATGGGTGGAAGGTACCGGCGAGTGGGTAGAAAAAATGGGAGCTCTTTTCCCAATGAATTCGCGGGAGCTGCAGTTCAGTGAGAACGGAACCTATACCACAGAAGACCGCATCCTGTTTGCCTATGAGTCGCACCAACCAAAGCAGCTTGTACGGTGGAACGGGGTCATATACCGTATCAACGCGGAAGATGATTTGAGTGCCTATACGGACATTTTTATGTACATGCTGAAGAAAAAGGAGCCGGTTGCCAATGCAGAATGATATCACACCGGTCCGCAATACGATTGTAAAAGTGCTTCATGATTTCACTGGGCGGCCGGTCATTCCTCTGGAAGAAGCGGTGGGGTATGAAGAGGACAGCAAACCCTCGTATCCCTTCATCAATTACAAGATCACGACACCGTTTACCAGAGAGGGCGGCTATCCCAATGAGGAATTTATCGATGGGACGGATACGTTGACCAAAGTGCAGACGACACAGCCGACGTTGACGGTCTCCTTTACTGTCTATTCCACAGACAGCATGGAAGCTTACAGTGAAGCGCTCAAAGCAAGCGAGTGTTTTGAGTGGGATCATCTTGACCTCCGCCAGCAGAACATTGCTGTTGCGGAGATTTTTAATGTCGAAAACCGAGACACGCTGATTGAGGGCGATTACGAACGCAGGTACGGATTTGATGTACAGTTCCGCGTCACCCGACAGATTGAACGAAATATTGATTACGCCACAGACGTGACTACACAGAAGGAGGAATAGAAGATGCCAAGAGCGCCATTATCTGACGTTGATATTGATATCGGCCGCGAATCTATTAGTGTATCGCGTGCCGGATATAGCAAGCAGCTGATCCTTGGTACGAGCAAAGATTCCGATTACCGGGAGTATTTTGGGATCGGGCAGGTGGAAGAAGATTATGCCCAAGGATCCCCTGAACACGCAAAAGCCAAAGCCATTTTCGACCAAAACGAGCATAACGACTCGGTGGCTATTCACAGCATTGCTTATGACCCGGATGCTTCAACAGATCCGGATACACCGACCAAACTTACGACAGAGCTTGATGAACTCATCAAAGAACATGCCGACTGGTACTTCCTTCATTCCACAGCGCAGCGGAATGAGGATATTGATGCTCTATCTAATTGGACAGATGGGAAGCTGGCGATGTTTATCACAACCAGCGATGATGTGGACTTCGTGAACGGCTTCCATGATACGAGAAGCACGATGAGAACGTCTCTCTACTATCACCCGACAGACCTTCAATTTGCAGAGCGCATGACCGGACGGTGGGGTGTTGAAGACCCCGGCACGATAACATGGAAATTCAAGGGCGTTACGGGTTCCTCTGTTGTGAATCTGAGTCCTGCAGAAATCAAAGAGCTCCACTCTAATTATGTGAACACGTACATTAAAAAGCAGGGTAAGGAGCAGACGTCCGAGGGCTTTGTGGTAAACGGTGACTTTATCGACTCGGTTCACGGACAGGACTTCATCGAAATGCGGATGAGTGAGGAAACGCAAACGATGCTGCAGAACCGCAATAAGGTTCCGTACAGCAGCGGCGGAATCGCTCTTGTCGTGGGCATTGTGAAGAAGGTGCTGCAGGAAGCGTTTGACCAGGGCATCATCTTGGAGAATGAAGGAGGCAATCCGTCCTTCACGATCACAGCCCCCAGTATCACGGACGCTTCACCAGAAGACCGGGCTGCTCGTAAGCTGCCGCCGGTACTATTCAACTATCAGCGCGAAGGTGCTGTGCATACGGCGACCATAACCGGCCGCGTTGCAGTATAAGAAAGGAGGAATAGATTGTGGCTGAGGTACAGACTTTTAATGTCAAAGATGTAAACACTGTCATCGATGGGGATTTTCTATCGGGATATGGCGAGGATACAAAGGTTTCCATTGAAAAAAACAACGATGAGTTCAGCCCGTTCGTGGACGCAGACGGCGGTGTGACCTACGCGGAAGAGACAAATGAGTCTGCCGTCATGACCGTCACGCTGAAACCGAGCAGTCCATCTCTGCCGAAAATGTACAGGCTGAAAAACAACCGGTCCATGTTCTCGGCAGAAGTCATTGATGGTAACACAGGAAAATACAAAGCCGGCGGAAATAACTGCCGCATTCAAAGCATCGGCAGCCGCGAATTCGGCAAGACGCCGAATGGCGTTGAAATATCGATCTATATTCCGAAACTAAATGATGAAATGGAGGGCTAAAATCATGAGGGTTTTAGATAAGAAGAACCTTGAAGAAGTTGCCGACCAAGTTATAAATGTTTTAGCCGACAACGATATCAAGGTTTCAGAAGCGGACATGATTACTGATATTGTGGAAGAAAAGCTCAGATCACAATACGTCAGCCGTTACTTTCTAGGAATTCCAAGCCGCGATAAGTCAGCCTAGGGGAATCTTTCACCACTGTCACCTCATCATCTCCGGCTAGTTGCACGTTGCAACCGGTAAGATAACCTCTGTCTAAGGATTCTCTGAGAACATCATGAAAAGAAATTTCATCTAAAGAACCTTGCCATTCATCGATGTTTTCAGGGTTATCCATAATGGAAGTTAAAACACTGACTAGCGCATTATGAAATTCGCTGGTTGATTTGAACATTGAAACACCTCCTTTCACTATCACATTTCGATAGAAAAGGAGAAATTCCTACAAAATTTGTTAAATGGAGGGCTAATACATGGCCAAAAAAGGAACAATCACCGTAAACGGAAAAGAATATACAGTACAGCATCCCGGAGCAATGTGGTACCTCGAGTTGACGGACAGGCACCGGGGCAGCAATGGCTTTCCGAAACAGGCGCCGTATGCTCGGGAGCTGATTGAAGAGGTAGTGAAACAACCAAAGCTAACTGTCGAGGATTTCCAAGAGGACATCCCGGGATTACAGGAGGCTATCCGGAAGATAGAGCGATTTCTTGGAGAACAGCCGGACCAAGGAGCAGCTGAAAGTGATAGAGGAGAAAGCTTGGAGACTGATTCTGAGTAAGCGCTTCTCTTGGACGGAAGTTCGCCAAATGGATATATTCGATATAGAGCGTGCGGATGAAATGTTGACGGCGTTTAAAAAAGTATATGATGACTACTACTGACTCCCCTGCACATGGTACAATGAGGAAAAATGTGGGGGAGGGGTCAGTATGGAAGGGCAAAAACAGTGTCCGGAGTGTCACAATTACAAAGTCAATGAAAAGAATAGCGGGAAAGTATGGTTTTACTTTTTGATAGTCACTGGATTATTTTCAACAGCGCTGGGTACACTTATCATCGCTCCAATTTTATTCGTAATAAACTTTTTTTTATTAGGCTATTGGTATAGTAGCAAGCAGTATCGATCTGCTCGCGTTCATAGTTTAGTGTACGGCGTCTTTTGGACTCTGTTGGCTGCTTTTATGAGTGGCATCACATCTGTTGATGGAGGTCAACTTGTATATAACTTTATAATTGGATCACTTGCATTATGTATTGTGTTCTTCATTATCTCATTTATGAAAATCAAGACATCTTCAGAAGACGCTCAGACAGAATATTATCGTTGCGACAGTTGTGGTTATGAATGGACAGAAAAGCCACCGAAAGAACAATATGCCTAAGTCCCTTTTTCAAGGGGCTTTTTATTTTGGTAGGAAGGAGGTGTGAATATGTCTATTCGAGATCTTTCGGTAGGAATTACATGGGATATAGATGATCGAGCGTTAAGGCGGGCTGATCAAACCACAGATGATTATATCGAAAGTATCAAACGCGGCGATCGAGCAATCGGTGATCTGGATGACACCATGCAGGATGCAGGACAATCCATGACTCGAGAACTTCGCGGCGTTGGCAATTCTGCGGACAGGCTTTCTTCTAATATCGATGACATATCCGATCCGACGCTCAGCGGAAGGCAGGCTGTCAGTCAGTTAGACAATGTGCAGAGCGAAGCAGAAGACACGTCAAGCAGTATTCGAGGTGTTCCAGACCCGGAACTAAGCGGCGCGCGCGCCTCCGGCAACTTGGATAACGTTCGCGAATCCGCGGAAAAAGCAGGAAATGAGATAAGGAATCTTCCTGACGCTGACGTCGGCACAGGTGAAGCTGAGTCAAAATTAGACCGCCTACAAGAAAAAGCTGATGCAGTGAGTACTGCTTTAGGCGGTTTAGGTGGAGCTGCCGCTGGTTCGATGGCAGGTAGTGAAATCACATCTTTAGCTCAAGTGCCGAGAGAGCTCCAAGCGAGCCTCGGAGTAGATGAGAAATCAGCCGAAAAGCTTTCTGAGGAAGTCCAAGACATTTGGACAAATATTACGTCGCTGACTCAGCAGCAGGCAACAGAGGCTGTCGCAGCATCCAATCGGTATTTTGAGGCAACAGGAGAAAAAGCTGGTGATCTCGGCACGTCTATCGGTCTTTTGGAACAGCAAACGACTGCCGGGATGAATGAAATAGCCCGGTCAGCCCAACTGTTGCAGAGTCGCTTCGATGACATTGAAACATCTGAAGAAGCCTTTAAAATGCTAACCGGAGCATCGCAACGACTGGATGATGCTACATTCGGGAATTTAATCGATCAGATGAACGAATACACCGTCAACATTGCGAAAGCAGGAGTGAGTGGGGAAAACTTCTTTGGGGCTATGGTAGCCGGTGGTGAAAAAAGCGGATACGTGATGGATCGTCTTGGTGAATCGCTGAATTCTGAACTAATCCCCAATATTAAAGACGGCGAAAAAGCCACCATGGATGCTTTAAAAACACTAGGCGATTCGGAACAACAAGCGAACAAATGGAGAAAAGCACTACTTAAAGGTGGCGAAGACGGTCAAAAAGCTTTGTCGTCTATCATCGGTGAATTGAGCGATGTAAAGAAAGAAGGGGAACAAGCAGCGCTGGGCGGCGAACTATTCGGAGAAATATATCGCGAACAGCAGGCCGCGCTAAATCCAATACTGAGTGATATGAGCGAAGGATTTGAAGGCGTGGGAAATGATGTCGAGAGTTTGGAAAAAAGAAATGAAGGTGCTGTGAATTGGATTACGAAAAAATGGAGGGGCGCTTTTTCTGCGATTGATCAGTCAACAGGGGGTATTGGGTCGGCTATAACAGAAACATTCGGAGCAGCTCTTCCTTATGTAACTGGGTTAATCGGAAGCTTTGTTGGCGCCGGAGGTCTCGGCAAAATCGGGCCTGCTGCATCTAAAGCGCGTGAAAAGTTAGGAGGAGCCGCACGAGGTGTCGGTCGATTCGCCGGAAAGATAGGACGGGGCATTGGGACAGTTGCCCGGTTCTCTGCAAAGTTGGGTATTGTTATCGGAAGAGATCTCCTGCAATTCGGGAGAGGAATCGGCAAGGCCGGCCTATCTGTACTGAAGTTCGGCTGGCGTGTCACGAAGCTATTCACACCATTAGGGTGGCTGATCACCCTTGCTATTGATGTAGGCTCAACCATCGTCAAGAACTGGGATCAAATCACTGCAAGTGCCGGGGAGGCTGATACAGCGATCGGAGGATTCTTCCGGGGTATGTGGACGGCCGCAAAGCTCTACATTAATAAAACCATCGAGCGTATTAACTGGCTAATTGGAGCCATTAATAAAATACCGCTTATCGATATACCGGATATACCAAAGATGAATATCACCAACCCTTCCGGCGGTGGCTCCAGCGGCAGCTCTCTCCAATCTTTAGGGCAGTCAAATCAAAGTAGTTTGTTGACTTCGACCCCGGAACTGATAGCGAATACGCCCCAAATGGCGAAAGGCGGTCTCGTTACTGGACCAACTCAAGCGATTGTTGGAGAAGGCGGTGACGAGGAAGTTGTCGCACCGTTGAATGAACGTGTATATCAACGCATAGGCGAAGGGATAAAAAGCGCTTCTTCATCCGGTGGAGAATTTAGTCGAAACTCTTCTGCTCAAACCGTTCAGTACATGCCCCATGTAGAAGTCAAAGCGTATGGACGTGCTACAGATTATGATAAACGCACATTTAAGCAGTGGATGTTTGAAACGCTTGATGAACACTATGAGAACATGCGTATCATCAATCCGATGCCGATAGAGAGGTGATTTTATGCCGGCAACCCTTGGAACCGTCCGACTGGATACCGTGGAACAGGATGAACCTGAACGAGAAGCAGAAATAACGGAATACGCCGTAGAGAAACGCGCTAATATGGCCGACCATGTGCGCATGAAGCCGCAGACGATAAGTATATCCGGGGTCATCGTTGGACCGGATGCTGCGTCTCGCATGGTGCAGCTGGAAAAGTATCAAAGTTCCGGCGAAATGATCCCATACCGGCATCGGATCAAGCGGCAGAAGGTACTGATCCAACAATTTAACAGCACCCACGGCACGAAAGTGGGGAACGGCCTGCAGTTTGATATCACCCTACGGGAAGTGACGCTGGCTGAATCCAGCAGCGTGGATCTGCTTTCCGTGGATGTCAGTTCCCAGGTCAAGGATATCGACAACTTAGGTCGGCAGCAAGTACAGGAGGGATCCTAATGGCGTACCTTCCTTTTTTTCGTGACCAGGTCCCGTTTTCGTATGAAATCGAACTGGCTGGAGCAACATTCGAGCTGGAATATCACTACAACAGCAAGCATGATTACTACACCGTAGATTTAAGAAGGAATGGAGAGATACTGGCTGCAGGTCAGAAAATCGTGTACGGGAAGCCTCTATTTGATGATTACGTGAATGAGGACTTTCCAGAGGTGACAATAGTACCGAGGGATCCGTCCGGAAACAACACAGAAGTGAATCGGGAGACGCTCGGGCAAACGGTGTTTTTGATGATTGAGGACGGTGAAGGTGATGCCTAAATACAGCTTTATGCGGAAAACAGAACTGATTGTAAAGGATCGCAAGTTTCATTCGGATGACTTTGCGGTCTTTTTTGATGTTCCATTTTCCGATGAAGAAGAAGCAGAAGTGGTAGAAATCGAGATATACAACCTGTCGGAAAGCACCTTGAACAACATGAGTAAGGGGGATGCCGTCATTCTCAATGCCGGATACGAGGGAGATGTTGGAGCCATTCTGCTGGGCGTGCTCCAAAAGAAGAACACAGAGTGGGACGGTACCGATAAGCTCACAACTTTGAAATGCACCGATGCCAGCGAGGCATGGACCAAGCAAACAATCTCGAAGTCGTATAAGAAAGGCATACGCGGCTCTTATATCTTGCAAGACCTCGCAAATGAATTAGGGGTGGAAATCGGAGCTATATCGCTGCCAAATGACAAGGTATATGCCAGAGGGCGTAGCGTCAGTGGAAGTATCACGTATGTGATGCAAAAGGTTGCGATAGATTGTGGTGCTACAGTACGTGTCACGAGAGGGAAGGTTTTTATTCGTGATCCGAGATACGGTGATGAAACATCGTTCCTCCTGTCGCCCGAACATGGCCTTGTGGGTACGCCAGAACGCTTCGAAGAAGAAAGCGAAGATGGAGAGACAGTGAAAGGTTGGAATGTCACCTGCCTGCTCAATCATCGACTTGCTGAAGGGCTTCATGTACGCGTAGCGTCCAGCACAGCAAATGGCCGGTACCGGATTCGAAAAGGCACACACAAAGCAACAGACTCTGATTTTGTCACGGAAATGGAGGTGGTGTAATGCGCGGAGATACCTATTTAAAAAAGTTTGTAGATTCCAAACTGCTTGAGACTCATACCGCTATGCCATGCCGGGTGGAAAGCTTCGAGAACGGAAAAGCGGAACTGCAACCGTTATTTAAGCGCAAAGAAAAAGGCAAGGAAGCTGAAAGCCATCCTCCTATTTTAGAAGCGCACGCAGTCTCCCAGCGATTCATCATCAAAGATAAGTACGTGTCGTCGGTAAGCTCAGAGCACGCCTTGTCGTACACCGAGGAAGAAATCGAAAGGGAAGTGACACCGGTCTACAAGAAAGGGGACATCGTGTATGTCGTCTTTGCGGAACGCGCTCTTGATAATGTGATATCGGGGAGTGAAGCTGATCCGGAGTTCAGCCGGCACCATGCCTTAGAAGATGCTGTGATTGTGGGTCTGATCCAATGAAGGCGTTGAAGGTAGACAAACAAACCGGCGACCTAGCGATGGAGAACGGTGATTTTGTTTGGATTGAAGATCATGAGGAACTACTGCAGGAAATACGGTCCGTACTAAAAACAGCGCTGGAGGAATGGTTTCTCGATCCAATGTTCGGAACGGAGTACGAAGCGATTCAAGGAAAGGATATTTCGGACGATGATGTAACGCAGACCATTTATGACGCGCTTGAGCAAGTCGAACGAGTAACAGCAGTAACAGACATACAGATTGAGCGGGACGGCGAGCGGCAGCTTTCCGTCTTTTTTCGTTGCTACGCGGGAGAAGAAGAAGTCACCGGGACGGAGGTGATGAACCTATGAGTATGCTTGATAAGAATGGATTCAAGCGAAAACGATATGCGGACATTGTAGCGTCGCTGGAGAATCGAGCAAAAGAGAAGATGGGGGAAAGCACAAACCTGTCGCCGAAGCAATTCCTCGGTATTTTTCTCCGCGTCATTGCGTGGATCCTGTCTCTATTTGCTCAAGACCTTGAGGATACGTATAATGCTGCATTTGTTGAAACCTCGGAAGGCATTGCGTTGAATCGGAATGCCAAAAGGCAAGGGGCAAGGAGGTCAGGCCCTTTACGATCCACTGGGGAAATTGAAATAACTGGTGAAGAAAGCACGACCGTTGATTCCGGTTTTGTGGTTGAAACGAGCCGCAGTATACGGTTCCGGACAACCGAGAGTGTAACAATTCCCTCGAGTGGCACGGTGACAGCGGCGATTGAAGCTGTAGAGAGAGGGCAGCAAGGCAACGTTAATACCGGGGATATAACGGAAATCGTAAATCCATCACCTGGTATCGACAGTGTAACCAACCCGGAAGCAACGTCTGGCGGGCGTGACCGGGAGAGCGACGAAGAACTTCGGGAACGTTTAGACCGAGCCCGTTCGAAAGAGAATCGACTTGTGTTCAACTTGCTTGATGTACCGGGCGTCCGGGATGTTTATCTGGACTCAAATGAAACGAGCAGTACGTCCGATGGCATTCCTCCTAAAAGCATTGAACCGGTCGTATGGGGTGGCGCTGAACAAGATATTGTGGAGACGATCATGCGCTATAAATCAGGCGGCATTCAGTCTTATGGAGACACTGAAGTAACTGTCCAGGACAGCAAAGGAAAAGATCAGGTGATTGGGTATTCCCGGCCGAGCATTGTCGATGTCTATGTGAATGTCACGCTGAGCGGGATAGCTGATCAGGATGCCATTCGAGCGAATATCATTGAATACATTGGCGGTCAGGATGCAGACGGCACCGAATATGACGGCCTTGGCATCAAGGAAGATGTGATTGCCTTTCAGGCTCTCATGGCAGCCGGTAGAAACAGCAGCGCCGAAGATATCAGCATTGAGCTCTCGATAGATGGATCCACGTATTCGTATGACAACATCACGATTAATCAACGCCAGTACGCGCGCACGGACGCGGACAAGGTGGTGTTTCAATGACCCTAGCTGAGAAGATGTTGTCATGGATCACCGATAGGTACACCAAACGACCTGATTCCAATATTGCCAAGCTGATGGCTGTCGTAGGAGAGGAAATACAGGAGAAATTGTTTGATACTCGGGACGCCATCGTTTATTACCAAGATATCGATAATGCAGAGGGTAAAGTCCTCGATCGGTTCGGACAGGATGTAGGCCAGCAACGGAACGGCATGGATGATCAGTCGTACCGGTACATGATCAAGACGAAGGACAGTGCCAATTTCAGTAACGGCGACATTGAGACGATCAACGAAATCATGGATAACCTGCTCGGTGACGCATACAAAGGGCTGGCTGAATGCTGGCGGTACGAAAAGTACGATAACGAGCCCGCAGCCCTTGTTCTGTTGTACGAGACAGATATCTTCACCCCGCAGCTTAAATTTGATGGCACAGCTAAGTTCGATGGAACGTATCTGTTTTCCGGAAACAAAGGCGGTCAGTTTGCGACGGCCGCGATTGAAAATGTTCGAACATCAATCCGTCGTATCGTGCAGGACGGGATCCGGATATATTTCGGCGTGCCAATTGAAGCAGCATATCAGGACATCATTGCATACAGCACCTTAATCGTTCCGAGGATATCCAA
The DNA here is from genome assembly GCF_900115625.1 of Salibacterium halotolerans. Lineage (GTDB taxonomy): Bacteria > Bacillota > Bacilli > Bacillales > Marinococcaceae > Salibacterium > Salibacterium halotolerans. Next base: position 46,889 of record NZ_FOXD01000003.1, read on the forward strand.
AGCATATGCGCTGCCGATCAACTATGAATCCAGTTTTCATGTACAAAGGGATACGCAAATCACCAAAGCGCTCAAGTTCGACGGGAGCGCTTCTTTTAATGGTGTTCATCAATTTGATGGGGAGAGAGCGCCTACGGAGTACGGCATCCGAATGATGATCAACGGAGAGGAGGTTGAAGCATGAATGTGAATACCAAACCAACCTATCATGTCGAGGTCAAAGAAAGGAAGGTGACACAGGATGGCGGTAAAGAAAGCTGTAGCAACAACCCGAAGAACGAAAAGCGCTGAGGCATCGGCCGGTGTTGATGTGTTGACTGCAATCGTTCAAGTCGGTTGGGGTGACGGCGGCCACGATTCAAGCACTGGTGATGTGAATGATCCGGATCCAAATGGAACGCAGGCACCAGGCGAATTTCTGGTCAAAGATATCGAGAATGCAACGGTAGATGGAACGAACGCTGTGATTGAAGTGGTGCTCTCCGCAGACGAAGGAAACGGCCGGAATATATCATCGGTTGCTCTCTATGACGAGGACGCGGACCCTGTGGTATTCGTGAACTTTTCGCCAAAGGGGAAAGACCAAGACACCATAATTGAGATCGATCTTACCGAAGAACATTAAAGGAGGGATATTGTGGCCTATCATCCGATTCAAGATCCAAAGAAGTATAACCAACAGTTAAGGCAGATCGAAACAACCGATGATGTCCATCCAGATGTGGTAAATCCATTATTCAAACAGCTAATAAACAATGACGCGTACCTGAAAGAAGAAATCGAGGCCCTAGACCATTTCCGGTTGGTATCTGCAACGTACGACAGCGAAGATGATGCTCTGATTGTCACTATTGGCGGGGGCAGAGCAAACTTTTTAGGTGTCATGGATGTAAGAGAGGAAGACGAAATTCGATTATCCTCACCTTCTATCAACACGGATTATTACATCTCTTTATTGACGGGAGGAGGAACGTCACTAACGGCTGGGGAGGAAGTTGATAACCCGGATAGTATACTCATTCATAAAATTTCAACGGGAGACCCGGTAAGTAATATTACAACAGAAGATAGACGAGGTGGATTGTCGGGGGCAGCTGCGCAGATGGTAAAGAAACAGTTTGATGCGCATAGTTCCGAAGATACGACAGACGCGCACCTTGCAACAAACATCGGGTTTTCGGACTCTAATTTCTCTGCCGTAAATGTCGCTGAGGCCTTACAGGAGCTTGGGGAAATAGAAGAAGAAGGTAGTAATCAAAATGGAGAATATATACGATATAAGAACGGTATACAGATATGTCATGCGTTTGGAAGATGCTATTTTTATGAAGATAGAGGTAGCCCTATTGTTTTTGACAGAATAACCGCTTCTGGACATGTAGACGCGACTTGGACATATCCCGCTTCGTTTGCTGATATATTCGCATCTCCTTCGTTTTATGTTCGTGGTCTGATGACGAGCTATACAGGTTTCCGAACTGGATACGATGCAATTCATACAGGTTACATTATGAATTTTTCTCCGAAGGTTAATAATGCCGGAATCAGTATAGGGAATCAGAATGTTACCTTTTATGACGATAGAGAAACTGGGGAATATGTAGGAATTCGGCTTTATGCTTTATTGATAGGAAGGTGGAAATAATGAAAATTTTCTTTAGTCCCCAGCGCTCAGATAAAAAAGTTTCATACAAATTCGATGAACAAAATGAGATAGTAACAGCTACAGTTGATGGGAACGAAGATGCCATCGACCTTTCAGACTTCCCAGAAGGTGCACGATTTGAAGGAGTATCAGAAGACTCTATATGGAATTCCTTGCTCAGTAAAGTAGAGAGGAAAAATGGGGAAATATATTTAACTGTAATGAACTATATCGGAGCGGGTGCTTCGGAATTAGAGCGCTTTCCATCGTGGAAAGACGCGAAGGATGTGAATAATGATGGCTGAGGTGTTTTGGAAAACACAAGAGCAAATACAAGAAGAAATTGAAAATAGACCACCTACAAATATAGAAAAAATCGCTCAAACGCAGACGGATATTGAGATTGAAAACATGGAGCAAGGGCAAAAACAATCGGACTTGGAGATTGAAAGCATGAGACAAGGGCAGACACAGACGGACCTTGAATTAAGAATTACAGCATTGGAGGCGAAATAATATGTTTGAATACTTGAAACAGCGCTATGAATGGAATTGGTGTCGGAAAGACCAGCTTCAGCAATTTGTCGACCTGCAGGCTATCACCAAAGCAGATTATGAGACTATTACCGGCGAAACTTATCCAACTGAATCAAGCGCCTAGCGTGGCTTATGCGCACTAACTACAGCATCAAATATGAGGGAGTCTCCAAAAATGGAGGCTCTTTTTTAATTCTTTTAAAGGAGTGATCCACATGATCAAAAAACTGAAGAACCTAGAAGCAGGAACCGCCACAAGAACTGTACTCATGGCCGCAGCATTCATCAACCAGGGACTTGCATTGTTTGGCCACTCTCCACTGCCGATTGATGAGCAGAATGTAGAAATGTTCGTGTCTTTTGTGTTCTCGGCTGTCACTGCTGTAGCTGCCTGGTGGAAAAACAACAACTTTACCGATTCCGCCAAGCAAGCGCAGAACTACCTGGACAGTATCAAGAAAGATAAGCAATAAGACCTTGAAAAAGGGGGCTCAAGATGAGTGATGAGCAAAAGAACAATGAGTGGTACAGCAACAAAGATCTGTTTGAGCAGCTGAACGATGTCCGGGCGGATTTCCATGGTCTCCGTACCGAGATGAAAGAAACACGAACAATGATTAAGCAGTACAACGGACTCCGGGAAGAAGTTGGGGAAGTTCGTAATAAAATTGAGAAGGTAAAGGGTCAGGTTAATCAAATAGAAGCTCAGGCGCAGGGTCGTTCTAAAACGTGGGACGCGATTCGCGTATGGGGCGGCTGGATAGTAGGCGTTCTTGGAATGGCAGCAGCATATTTAAAACTGATCTTATAGGAGGGATAGCGTGAAATACGACATCACAAAAAAGTACATCCGACACGGGAACGCGCGGCCTGGTCACAAGCTGACCGGGCCTATTTTCGGTGTTGCTCATGACACAGGAAATCCGGGTTCTACAGCCCACGGCAACCGCAATTACTTTGACAGCCAGCAACCTTCCGCGTCTGCACAGGTGTTCATTGATGACAAGTACATCCTTGAGATCATTCCACTCGAAGAGAAAGCGTATCATGTGATTTACGATGTAAAGACGGATAACCGACGCTACGGCCATAATGCCAACGATGCAGCCATAGGCGTGGAATTGTGCTACGGAGGCGGCATAGACTTCAACGAAGCGTACAAGCGCTATGTGTGGTACTTTGCTTATCTATGTGACAGATATGGTTGGGATCCGGAGAAAGATATCACAGGTCATTCCAAATTAGATCCGGATAGGAAGACAGATCCGGAGAATGCACTCAACCAGAACGGAGTGTCGTTCCGTCAATTCATTAATGATGTGAAACGAGAAATGGATGCAAAGGGAATCGCGTCTGCCACGGACGATAATCTGCTGGAGAAAGGTGACGCCGGCAGTGATGTGAAGAAACTGCAGGAGGACCTGATGACGGTTGGAGAAAAACTTCCGCGTTTTGGAGCAGATGGTGACTATGGAACGGAGACTGTCGAAGCTGTGAAAGCCTTTCAGTCTCGATACAACCTGACAGTAGATGGAGTGGCTGGTCCAGAGACGACGGATAAATTAAAACAAATTCTAAAAAAGGGAGATGAGATCATGAAACCCACAGGAGTTTTGAACGGTACGTTTGGCGATTATCTCAAGAACGCGGCCGATAGAGGCATTATCGAACAGTCTACAGTCCAGGAATATGAGGACGGTGAAATGACGCAGTCGAACGCCATTGCTCTCGTGGCGTTGATAGAGAGTGCGACACCTGGAACAGAGGTGGCTGAAGTACACCAACCAGCTTGGGAAAAGGCTCAGGAAGAAGGAGTATTTAATGGTGAAAGACCGAACGAGCCTATCACTCGAGTCGAAACAGCGACTGTGTTGAAGCGGACGGGGGCATTCGAATGAATAAGTACACCTACACCTACCACATCATATCAACTGGAGAAAACAGCAGACTTGGCATTCCGGCTTCCAGTCAGCCAGAAGCAGACGCTGGCATTTGTGAGGCGATTGCCGACATCGAATTCACGGAACCGGAGAATGTTCAGGATATAGTGCTCGATCGTGTCATTGAAGAAGATGAAAATTATTATGAATGCGAAGGCTGCACCTAATAAAAAAGAGCAGGGCATTATCCTTCCTCTTTTCTATGTAAAAGTTGTTTGAATGTAATGTTATAGTGATTTTCTTAAAAGCTTATAGGAGAAAAGTGACATTTTATAGGGTGGCTATTTATAGAAATCATAGAGGTTTTGAATGATTGCTGGTACACTAATGAGTAGCAATAATCCCAAGGGAGGATTGAAATGAAAAAAATATCACGCTATATCTGCTTCTCCATGTTAATGTTACTCCTTCTTAATGGTTGTGGTTTTAATAATGGCGGGAATAACAGTTCAAGCCAGGATATATTTCAACATAAGGGATCTGTAATTGGTGATAACAGTGCAGTAATTAATATAATTGGGCAATTGCAACGCAATCAGGAATTCGAGGAATTATCGCTTGAAACAAAAGAAAAACCATATGGAATGAGTTTAACGTATGGAAATATTGATTCAAATATAACAGAAAAAGAATATAAAGAAATGGCAATTTATAACGCAACCTTCCTATTTGCGCTAATTGATAATGCGGAGTGGATTACTTTTAATTTTGATGATAAATATAAAATCGATAGGTCACAATTACAGGATTGGTATGATGAAGATTTAAATAAATTTACTAATGAAGAAGAATTAGAAACCTTCGTCCAAAAAACAATAGACGAAAATAAAATAAATCAGCTTTTTACAAAGAGTTAACTTCTTCTTTATGAACGAGTGAGTTAATGGAATAAGGATAAACTATTGAACAATAAAAAGAGCAGGGGCTTTCCCTGCTCATACATAAAAAATGACCGCCAAAAAGCGGTCATATATGTGAACCCCAAGATTTCTTCCCTTCCCCTATTTCATTGTACACCATTCCAATATAGAGTGAGTACATTCTTCATAGAAAACCTACTAATTTTTACATTAAGCTAAAATTTTAGCTTGATTTGTGGTAAAATAACGGAAACATTTTTTAGGGGGATTATGATGAAAGTCTGGAAGTACATATTTTCTACAATGCTGGTCGGTTCGGTGTTAACACCATCGATTTTTGCTGCAGAAGGAAACTTTTCTGATGTTGACGCGAACTTTTGGGCGGAGGCTGAAATTGAATATTTAGCAGAAGAAGGGATCATTTCAGGTTACGATGACGGAACATTTAAGCCAAATGAACCGGTAAAACGTAGTCAAGCAGCTTCCATGATTGTCGAAGCATTCGATTTGCAAACTGAAGATCGACCTGCTGCTGATTTCACGGATATTGACCAAAATTACTTTGCTTATGATGTTGCAGCAACTGTACAAGATGAGAATATCATTGGGGGAAACGATGGACGATTCATGCCTAATGATGCACTCACTAGAGGACAAATGGCTGCAGTATTGAACCGTGCTTCAAGTGACGTTACAAGTGAGGGGGACCAGGTCTCTTTTGAAGACATGTCACAAGGAGATGCTTTTTATAATGACGTCCAAGCAATAGCAGCGCACGATATTACAACCGGATATTCAGATGGAACGTTTGGGCCAAATGATGAAACAACACGTGCTCAGTTCTCTGTATTTCTAGCGAGAACCCTAGATGAATCCTTTATTTCAGATGAGAGTGATGCTCCTGCACAAGAACCAAGCAGTGGAAAATTGGAAGCTCATTTTATTGATGTAGGCCAGGGTGACAGCATTTTTGTAGAATATCCGAATGACCAAACAATGTTAGTCGATGGTGGAACGAAGTCAGATGGTGAGAAAGTCGTTTCTTATTTGCTAGATGAAGGCGTTTCGTCTATTGATTATCTTGTTTCCACGCATCCGGATGCTGACCATATTGGTGGTTTAACAACTGTGTTAGAAGAATTAGAAGTAAACAATGCATTGGGTAGTGGAAAAACGCATACGACAGAAACATATGATGAATATGTGTCTCTTGTGGAGCAGGAAGGGCTTTCCTTAAGCACCCCCACAGAAGGAGCAACACTTGGCATTGATTCGGCAGTTACAACAAAAGTGTTAAATGTAGAACCTTCTTCCAGTGATAATAATGAAGCTTCGGTTGTATTGAAACTCTCTTACGGAGAAAGTGATGTCTTGCTTACTGGTGACGCAGGTGTTGAACAAGAACAGGATATGGTTAATGAATATAATGTGGAAGCTGACATTTTGAAAGCTGGTCACCACGGGTCGAACACATCTAGTAGTGCTCCCTTCATTGAAGAAGTGGATCCAGAAGCTACCATTCTTTCCTATGGTGAAGATAACCAACACGGTCATCCAGTAGAGTCTGTTGTGGATAGGTTACGCAATGCTGGTTCTGATATTTATTCCACCGCTGAAGAGGGAGATATCGTTTTTTCTATCACGGAAGGGGATTATACCGTGACAGCAAGCCCATGGGAAGGTGACGGTACTCCAACTGATGCTCAACCTGAACCAGAGCCAACGCCTCAACCAGATCCGGAACCAGAAGAACCACAAGGTCAAATAAACGTTAATACTGCTGGTTATGAAGAATTGCAAGAAATCACTGGCGTTGGACCTACTATCGCAGAAAACATTATGAACTACAGAGAAGCAAATGGACCTTTTGAGTCCATTGAGGAACTGGATAACGTATCATATATTGGTCCAGCAACTATTGATGAAATGCGGCCGGATGTCACACTCGACTAAGCATCCTTTACAACGACTAGATTATTATGAAGAAGTGGAGCCAGGGCGCTATGACCCCCCTGGCTATTTTTTATTTCATACTGAAGAAAACAAGATAAACACTTCTTGCTAAATTGAACAATAAAAAGAGCAGAGGTTTTCCCTGCTCGACTTATTGATTGAAAGATGAATAAGATTATTTTAAGTACATCTGAAATTGTAAACTTAATAACCACCGGAGATCCCACAAGCAAAATTATTGGTTATCGGCTAACTCATCCCTGTCAGCTGCCCGTGGCGGCTCCTCCATCCATCCGTGTTTGATCATGATTTTAGCTCCACTGTTCGAGAATTTTGCGATTTCAGCCATCAGTCTGCCGTACATAACACCAATATCCCTCCGTGGACTCATCGACATGCCTGTACCGTAATATCCGAGACCAAGGGCGGTTAAGGTAGAAGAATAAAACATCATTTTTTTATCAGAAAACGTATAAATCGTTGAATCTGTGACTTCAGAGTCTAACATCACCGGACTGGGTAAATCATTTTTTTTCAAATAAGATTCAAATACCGCACAGTGTTTTTGAGCAATTTCCTTTCCTTTTATAAAATATTGAGCCACTTCGTCGTTTTGGGCAACTTGGCTGTATCCCATCATCGTAGCAGATCCCAACGCATTTCTTTGGAAATTGGCATAAAGATTCGATATTTCAATCCCTGTTAACGGTCTTCTTTCTCCCAAATATCCAGTTAAAAAACTTTGATCTTTAACATAGTCAAACGATTCTGGTATAGGAAGAGAAGGGGACCTGGTATACAATCCTTTTGACAATAGAACATCATTGGTCCATTTTATGATTTTGTCTGACTCTTTGAGGCAGGTGCTGAAAAAATGATAAATGTCCTCTCTCGTAACCAAGCTGACAGCCATACTGTAATTGGTTAATCCAATTTTTCCTAATTGATTAAGCGTATTTAAATAGTACGTGTCGGTAAATAAACGGGGAGCTGTGACATCAGCGTCTTCTTCCAAGGTAAACCCATGAGGAACTGGATAATTTTCCTCATTAAAAAACTGAGCAATGCTATTAACATGAGACTCAGAAATGTTTTTGGCGTATCGCAATACTTCCTTTATTTCATCATCTTTGACAGTGTTTAATTCGTGCGTCATATGACAAATTGCAGCACTGTCATTCATATATGTCACCCATAATTGTGAAATTTCTACGGAAGTTAATGAAATGTTACGTTTTGACAATGGAATCCCTACTTTTTAAGTGTGTACTTTAGTTATAGCCTGTACAGTTTTTAATACACTTATTCTTATAAAATTATTTTTAATATGAGATGTTACCGCCCGCATACTTATCAAAAAGATGTCAAGCGGTTATGTCATGCTGCATCCTTTTCTTATAAAGACATCTCTATATAAAGGAAGAAACCAGGAGAACAAATACATATAACAACAAAAGGGCAATGAGATTTCCCTGATCGATGTGCTTGAGGAAGATGGCCCGGATGTCGCTGATCTGATTCAGTTGAATATGGAAAAAAAGCAGGTCGCCGCTTTTATGAATGTGCTGGATGAACGTGAAAAAGAAGTCATTGTTTTCCGATTTGGGCTGGAAAACGAAAAAGAGAGAACCCAGCGCGAAATCGCAAAAGAACTCGGCATTTCGCGAAGTTATGTATCACGGATTGAAAAACGCGCCCTTCTTAAATTATTTCAGGAGTTTTATAAACAGCAGAAGTACGGTTCATCGGGAAAAGAAAATAGAATTAATTTTATGAACTGACTTCAAAACAGGACACCTATTTAGGCGCATGTGAATATCATGGAGCTGAAAGCATATCAAGAAAGGATAGGATGTTCATGCAGAACCATCAACACATGCAGTCAGACGAACAGCATACGATAGAGGAGCAGTGCAGGCAGTATATGTATCATGATGTCGTTGTCACATTCCGAGACGGAAGTACGGCAGATGGCATCATCGAGAGTGTAGATAATGAAAACATGCAGATGCTGGTCGGGGAAACGATGATGGAAAACAGCCATGCAGGCGGAGACAGCCGTCAATTCGGCGGAGGATACGGCTACGGGCCGCAGCGGAGGAGATACCGCCGTTTCCGCCGCAGACGGTTTCCTTTGGGAGCTCTGGCCGCCCTTGCTCTGCTGCCGTATGTTACTCCTTATCCATACAGCCCCTATTATCCTTATTACTAAAAAGAAGGAAAAGAAACAAAAGAAGCTCCCTCCGGAAAGAGGAAGCTTCTTTTCAACGCTTTTATAACAGGACAGGCTCTCGTGTGTATTTTCGGCTCTTTGGGTATGTTTCCGCTGCGTAAAAGAGAGCCTTATTTACCCTGATTAATTGACAGCGTCTTTAAGCTGCTTTCCTGGACGGAAGGCAGGGTTTTTCGTTGCAGGGATTTCAATTTCGTCCCCTGTCTGCGGATTACGGCCTTTACGCGCTGCACGTTCGCGGACTTCAAAACTTCCAAATCCAACGAGCTGAATTTTATCGCCTTTTTTTAATGTTTCTGTGATGCTGTCGAATACAGCGTCTACCGCTTTGGAAGCGTCCTTTTTTGAGATGTCTGCCTGCTCAGAGACAGCATTAATCAAGTCTGTCTTATTCATAACATAACTTCCTTTCTTTCCAAGAATATAGAGCCTTTACAATACAAATTTACTTACGAATCCTTGATATGTCAAGTAATGACGGGGAAATTACGCAAAAAATGCGTAAGATTTACGCCTAGTATCGTCAAATGTCATCATTTTATAACCCCTGACAAACAAGGGTTTTACATTTTCAGTAAATCAGAAGCGTGAAGAAGAGTTCTGTTTTCGTTTTTTCTCTTTTAACTGATCCCGGATGCTTGCGTCCCACAGCGTCACACCGGTGTGGTAGGCGGCCCTGGACATCAAATGACCGCCCACCGGCGCTGTAATGAAGACGAATACGACGCCGAGAAGAATGCGGGCACTGTACAGCCCTTCCACCACAGCAAAGAAGAGAAAAGCGGCCACCAGAATGCACATCACACTCAATGTGGAAGCTTTCGTCGCTGCATGGCTTCTTGTATAAATGTCCGGCAGGCGCACCAGACCGAAGGCGCTGATTAAACTTAATACAGACCCTGTCAGCACGATAATACCAATGATCCAGCTGCTAATCTCGTCTGCGCTCAATGACAACACCCTTTTCGATAAATTTAGATAAAGCTACGGTTCCGATGAAAGCAAGAATCCCGAGCAGCAGAAAAACTTCAAGATACGCTGTCGTTTCCTGAATGAGCGAAACGACGGCTACAAGGCTGATCAGGTTGATACCGATCATATCAAGAGCCAGTACCCGGTCCGGCATAGAAGGCCCTTTGGCTACCCTGTACAAGGCAAGAAGGATAGACAGGCTGAGGATGACGGCTGATACGGTAAGCAATCCCTGAATCATGTACGGCTCACCTCCTGAATGGCTTTTTCAAAAGAGTTTCGGATATCCTCTTTTGCTTTGTCGATATCGGGCAGGTGCATCGCATGGATGTACAATGTTTGGTTGTCCGGAGACACATCGACGACGAGGGTTCCCGGGGTCAGTGTGATTAAACAGGACAGCACCGTAACTTCCCAGTTTCTGTGCAGGTCGATATCCATGGCGAAAATACCGGGCTGGATGTTCAGTTTTGGCTGCAGAATCTGCCCGACGACTTCGACAGCCGAGAGGATCAGCTCTTTCAGAAAGATAAAAACAAGTTTCACAACCGCATAAATCCAGCCGATGTAAAAACGCTGTGGAAAGAATCCCCGTAGAAAAAACAGCACAGCCACACCGATGGCATATCCGCTGATAAATGATGCGAATGTCCAGGCATCGTTCATAAACATCCAGATCAGAGCCATAAGAAGGTTAATCATTATCTGAAATGTCATTATCATTACTCCTTTAGCACAGCATCAATATAGATTTGCGGGTCGTGCAGCGTCTGGGCAGCAGTAGCGGCCATTTGATAAACGCTTTCGGCACCGAGGCCGATGAAGGCGGAGACAGCGATGAGAAACGCGCACGGAAGCAGCAGTCCCTTTGTACTGCCGTGTTGATCTGCTTTCTCAAGCCGTATCCTCCCGTAAAATCCGTACAGAAAGATGCGGATCATCGAATAAAGAACAAGCAGACTGGCTGCCATCATGACAGCAATAATGATATACTGCCCGTCTTGTGCTCCCCCCTGAATGATTAACAGCTTTCCGACGAACCCGCTCAGAGGAGGCACACCGACAAGGGCCATGACGGCTGTGAAAAACATCCAGCCGAGCCGCGGATGATGCTTGATCAGACCGCCCATATTCCTTAAATGACTGGTCCCGGCCGCGATAATCATTGCCCCAAGCAGTAAAAAGAGCGCCCCCTTGATGACAATGTCATGAATCAGGTAGAATACCGCACCGGCCATGCCGGTTTCGGTCAGCGTAGAGACACCGAAAAGAACAAAACCGACGGCGACAATGACGTTGTACACGAGTATTTTTTTAACGTCCTGGTGCGCAACCGCCCCGATGACGCCTATCACCATCGTACATGCCGCAAGTACAGCGAGCAGCTGATGGGTGAATCCAGTGTCATGGGTAAAGATAATCGTGTACGTCCGAAATATTGAATACATTCCCACCTTAGTGAGCAGCGCACCAAAAACGGCTGCAATGGCGGACGGCGGAGCGGTGTAGGACGCAGGCAGCCAGAAATACAGTGGAAACAGGGCTCCCTTAAGACCGAAGACAATCAAAAATAATACAGCAATGACAGTCAGTATCGGAGCGTCCGAATCAAGACTCCCGATCCGCTGGGAAAGCTGTGCCATGTTCAGCGTTCCTGTTACGGCGTATAAATAGGCTACCGCAACCACGAAAAACGCGGACGAAATAACGTTTACGAGCACGTATTTAAACGATTCCCGCAGCTGTATTTTTGTGCCGCCATGCACAATAAGTATGTACGACGAAATCAACATCACTTCAAAGAACACAAACAGGTTAAAGATATCTCCGGTAAGAAAGGCGCCCATCACACCGGTGATCAAAAACTGATAAAAAGCGTAAAAGTAGAACTGCTCCCGCTCTTTTCCGATGGTCGACATCGCAAAGATAACAATCGGAAGACTGACGACAGCAGTCGTCGTCGTGAGCAGGGAAGCGAGCATATCTCCGACGAGAACAATTCCAAACGGTGGAGTCCATCCTCCGAGTTCGAGCGTTTGAATACCCCCGTCTCTGACCGTCAGAAGAATAAATACGGTAACAGCGATTAACCCCGCTCCGGAAATCGCGCTCAGCACCCGCTGAAAACGGATCTGCTTCGGCGCGAAAAGCAGCAGTATTCCTGTAAGAAGCGGCAGTAAAATCGGCCAAATCAACAAATTAGTCATAAGAATCCGTTCCTCTCATGTTTTCCGTGTTGTCCGTTCCGTTTTCTTTATACGCGCGGTACCCGAGCACGAGGAAAAACGACGTTACACCAAAGCTGATAACGATGGCGGTTAAAATAAGTGCCTGCGGCAGCGGGTCGGTGTAGGAAGATGCTTCAAGACCAAGAAGGGGCGGGGCACCTGTTTTAAGACCGGCCATGGTTAAAAGCAGGATGTGGGCACCGTGGCTGATGACAGAGGTGCCAATAATGATCCTGATGATATTTTTGGACAGGACGAGATACGTGCCACCCATGAAAAGGATACCGGCTGTGACAGACATTAAGATTTCCATTAACGATCCTCCCCTATGGTCTGAATAATCGTGAGGGTGATTCCAACAACCACGAGATACACCCCGACATCAAAAATCAATGCGGTGGCAAGTTCCAGTTCCCCGAGAACGGGGAAGTGAAAATAGTCGTATGTCTGGGACAAAAACGGAGCGCCAAAGAAAAAGGACCCCATTCCAGTTCCAACGGCTACAAGCAGACCGGCTGCTGTGACAAGTTTAAAATCAACCGGCAGGATTCGTTTCACCGTTTCCAGGTCATAGGCGAGCAGAAGCAGCACAAGGGCGGAACTTGTCATTAACCCGCCGATAAAGCCGCCGCCCGGTTCGTGGTGTCCGTTAAAGAAAAGAAACACCGAAAACATCAGAATAATAAACAGGACGATATTGGCAACTGTCTGCAGTATCACATCATTTGACTTCACAGTTCATCCCTCCCAGCCAGACGGAGTCGGATCATTGTAAATATACCGGCAGCCGCAATGCCGAGAACGAGTATTTCAAGCATCGTATCAAACCCGCGGAAATCCACGAGAATGACGTTGACCATATTCCGTCCACCTGCTTCTTTGTAACTGTATTCCTTGAAAAAGCCGGAGATCGATTCAAACATTCTGGAGCTGCCCGCAGAAATGCCGATCAGGGTGACAGTGATTCCCACAGCGGCGGAAATGATGAAATTACCGGCTTTAAAGCGGAGCGGCTCCAGATTTTTGGCAATCTGCGGCAGATGGTAAAAGCACAGTAGAAACAGTGCGACCGACACCGTTTCAATAATAAGCTGTGTTAACGCAAGATCCGGCGCCCGGAAGATCACGAAAAACAGCGCAACGGTATAGCCTGCGACACCGAGCCCGATAATGAGTGTCAGCCGGGAAGTCGTGAACATCATCACACCGACGGAGGCAACCAGCACAACAACAAGGACGCTTTCATAAATCGTAATCGGAGCCATGCCTGATGTGTCGATGACAAACGCGCCTTTATAAAACATCGTGATCAACAGGGCGGCTGCGACAAACGCGAATATATACACGAGGTAATTCCGGATGAAACCGTTCATATGGGAAGCCATGACTTTCTGAGACAGAACTTCGCCTTTGTTGAGCGTCTGGTCATACAGATTGTTAAACGATAATTTTTCCGGAAAGAGCTTGTACACACCTTTCCATTTTTTCATTCCAAGGTAAAGAAGAATACCGGCAGCGACAACGCCCATCGTCATAAACAGTTCGGTGTTCCAATCGTGCCAGAAATAAATGTCGACCTCGAACTGCTGGCCTTCCTGCAGCAGGGAAGGAAGGATGGAGGCCATGGCAGGCGCGATAATCGTGTAGGACAGCACGTTTGGGAAAAAGCCGATAACGATGACCAGGCTGACGAGCACAATCGGCGCAAGCAGCATGCCAAACGGTGCTTCATGCGGCTTCGTGTCCAGTTTTTCTTTCTGAAGCGGCCCCGCGAATGTTTTGAACACGAGAATCATACTGTAGATAAACGTAAAAACGCTGGCAATCCAGGCTACGACGGGAAACAGGATGCCGAATGTTTCCATATTAAACTGCTGGAACTCGGTAATGTTCACCATCGATGTAAAAAACAGTTCCTTACTTAAAAAGCCGTTGAAAGGCGGCAGACCTGCCATCGAGAAACTCCCGATCGCAGCGATGGTGAAAGTAATCGGCATGATTGTCATCAATCCGCCGAGGTTTCGGATATCACGTGTGCCGGTTTCGTGGTCGACGATGCCGACCATCATAAACAGACTGCCTTTAAAGGTGGCGTGATTGAATAGATGGAACAGCGCAGCCGTTGTTGCGCCGACAAATAAGTTGTTATCAATTTCCTGAAAATGAAAAGCAGCTGCCCCAACGCCGAGCATGGACAGTATCATGCCGAGCTGACTGACGGTCGAATACGCAAGAATTCCTTTTAGATCCGTCTGGCGGACGGCAGAGAATGATCCCCAGAACAGGGTGGTGATGCCAAACCCGGCAACGAGCCAGAGCCATTCCCCGCTGACAGCGAAAACCGGCGTCAGACGCGCAACCAGATAAATGCCGGCTTTTACCATCGTAGCCGAGTGCAAATAAGCACTGACCGGGGTGGGCGCCTCCATGGCATCCGGCAGCCAGATATGAAAAGGAAACTGTGCCGATTTTGTAAACGCGCCGAGCAGAATCGTCAGCATGGCCGGAAGAAACAAATCATGGGACACAATCTCAGACGACGAAGCAATTGTCTCCTGAATGCTGAACGTTCCGGTAATGGAATAAAGCAGCACAAATCCAACGAGCATTGAAAACCCGCCGAGTACTGTAATAAGCATGGATTTCAGGGCACCATATAGTGATTTTTCCCGTTCATACCAATAGGAAATGAGCAGAAAGGAAGAAACACTCGTAATTTCCCAGAACAGGTAGAGCACGATCATATTGTCAGAAAGAACGACACCAAGCATCGCGCCCATAAACATCAATAAAAAAGTGTAGAACGTATGTAAAGATTCTCTTTTTTTTGATAAATAGTATATGGAATACAATACAACGAGTGCGCCAATCCCTGTGATGAGAAGGGCAAACAGCAGTCCGAGTCCGTCTACATAGGCCCGGAAATTAATACCGAGAGAAGGCACCCAGGGAAAGGCCGCCGTAACCGCACCTTCCTGTGACGTTGTCGGTATGTGCTGTAGAAAGTAAATAAACAAAATAGCTGGAACGAAAAGAACAAACCAGCCGGTATGTATAGACGGTATTTTTTTGTACAGCAGGGGGACGAACACAGCAGCGATGAATGGGGCGATGATGGCAAGATGAAGTGCTGTAAACATATAGAACCTCCTTAGCAGTTTACGCGCTGCAAATTCTTTTCACATTATAACTTATATTCAACAGCCGTGCATCTGTCAGCATCTGTTTTTAAAGGGAAACGGGCACTACTGATAAATAGGTAGAAACATGAAAATAAAAATTTTGTGAATGAAAAAACGCCATTCGGTTCATAGTAATAAAAAAAAGAAAAGGAGCACACCATGAAGCAGACTCATCTTTTTCAGGGGGGCGTGTTTTTTCTTCTGTTTCTCTTTATTCTGGCCGGAGGCTGGATGGCTGACCTTTATGTTGAACAAAAACGGATGGAAGCATTCTACACGTACCCGGAAAATTCACAGACCCTGTTATTGTCCGACGAAACTGTCGAAAAAGACACGTTTGCGCCGAGAGAGTACGTAAAAATAAAAAGCCTTTCCGGATAAAATAAACACCGGAAAGGCTTTTTCTGTTCATCTACCGCTACATCGTAATAACTGGTTTCATGCATTTTTCCTGAAGCGAGCGGTTTTTGATTTCCTGTTCAAGCACTGAAATAAAGTCATCATTTAATTGAAGACGCAGGGCTTTTTCATACGCTTCAATCAACAATTCATCCGATAACTGTTTCATAAGAGGGCACGACACCTCCTTGACGGTCTTCCTGTTATTACAACCTGGGTACACGGTCTGCGGGTTGCGCGCAGGTATTTTCCATCAGGAATTTCCAGCGTAATGTAGAAATAGTGTACCATGATGCTGTTGTAAGAACAACCGTTCGTTTTATCCACAGATGCAGTGGATAAGTTGTTTATAATAACTGCGTAACACCTGAAAACCCTTCCTGCTTCAATTTTTTTTATAATAAGAAAGTTATCCACATACGTGCTGGTTCAAAATAATGTCGAAAACTTTTCCAGGGGCGGGTATCGTTTGAAAAAAAACTTTTTTAACGATATACTTTCCATTTAGCAGGTGTTTGTACGGAAAAATTGAGAGGTAAAAGGGTGTACACCGTGATTAAACAATTCATGCCCAATGAGTATCTGTCTTCGGTTTTCGAGTTGAATCTTGAAGATTTAAGCGAAAGGCGGATCAAAGGGATTATTACTGATCTCGATAATACGCTGGTGGAATGGGACCGTCCGGAAGCAACACCGGAACTGCTGGACTGGATGTATTTTGTGAAACAGCAGGGTTTTCACGTCACCATTGTATCTAATAATAATAAAGAAAGAGTCAGTTCTTTTTCGGAGCCGACCGGCATTCAGTTTATCCATTCGGCTAAAAAACCGATGGGTCATGCGTTTCGGAAAGCGTGTCGGAAAATGGGGCTGAAAAAAAATGAGGTAGTGGTGATCGGCGACCAGGTGTTGACGGATGTATATGGTGGAAACCGGGCCGGATTTTATACGGTGCTGGTTGTGCCGATGAGCAAAAGCGACGGACTCTGGACGAAAATCAACCGCAGTCTGGAACGTTTGGTATTACGCCGACTCAAGGAAAAAGGATTGATACAGTGGGAGGAATCAAAGTGAAGGAAGACAAGCTTATATGTCCCGGCTGCGGGGCGGAGATTCAGACCGAAGCCCCGGAAAAACCGGGATACGTGCCTCCGGCAGCGCTGAACAGGGAAGTAGTCGTCTGCATGCGCTGCTTTCGTCTGAAGCATTACAATGAGGTGCAGGAGGTTCCACTCCGAAAAACGGATTTTACGAATCAACTTCATGATCTGGCTAAAGAGAACGCCCTGATTGTAAAAATCGTCGATGCGTTTGACTTTGAAGGAAGCTGGATCCCTGGATTTCAGCGCTATATCGGACAAAATGACGTGCTGCTTCTTGTCAACAAAATGGATCTGCTGCCAAAATCCATTAATGAAAACCGGCTGAAAGACTGGATCCGCAGAGAGGCGAAAGAGCAGGGATTGAAACCGGCAGGTATTATGTTGATGAGCGCGGAAAAAAAACAGAGTGTGGAGGAAGCAGCTGCCAAAATGGATGAATTGCGCGGCGGTAAGGATGTCTATATTACAGGCTGCACCAATGTAGGGAAATCAACGTTTATCAATGCTCTCATTGAAGCGTTCGGCGGAGATGAAGAACAGCATATTACGGCTTCCGGTTATCCCGGCACGACCCTTGATTTAATTGATATCCCGCTTGATGACGGCCGCAGCATGTATGATACACCGGGTATTATTAACGAGCGGCAGATGGCGCACTATATAAGCCGGAGCGATTTAAAAGCCTTGACCCCGTCGAGGGAAATCAAGCCCAGAATTTATCAGCTTGAAGAAAAGCAGACGCTGTTTATTGCCGGACTGGCCAGAATGGATTTCGAGGAAGGCAGTAAAAATTCCTTTGTCGTCTATGTGAACAACGACCTGCTCATCCACCGGACGAAACTGGATAACGCTGATTCATTGTACGAAAATCATAAAGGAGAAATGCTGTCTCCGCCTGGAACCGAAACACTAAAAGAAATGCCGGCGTTAACGAGACATACTTTTCATATAAAACAGCCGAAAATGGATATCGTCATTTCCGGACTTGGATGGATTACGGTCGTTGAACCAGATGCGGTCGTGACCGTTTATGCACCGGAAGGAACAGGTGTCACGATAAGGGAGGCGGTGATTTAATGAGCCGTTTGTTACATGCTGAAAAGATGTATGGAGTGATCGGTCATCCGGTCGGCCATTCCCTGTCACCGCTCATGCATAATGACCAGTTTCAGCACCAGAGTCTGCCCGCGTTTTATCATGCCTTTGATGTGATGCCGGAGTATCTTGGTGATGCCCTGCAGGGACTGAAAGCTCTCGGTGTTTCAGGATTTAACGTCACCGTTCCGCACAAAATCGAAGTAATGCAGTATCTGGACGGACTGGATGAAGAAGCACGTTTAATCGGAGCGGTGAACACTATAGTAAAGGAAGAAAAGGGATGGATCGGTTACAATACAGATGGTGATGGCTACGTTCAGTCGCTGTTGTCAAAGGTCGGTAGTGCGCTTCCTGATTCCAACATACTGGTGATTGGCGCTGGTGGAGCGGCTCGTGCTGTAATAAGCGCCTTGACCGGCCACAAAGCGGAGCAGGTGACGATTACAAACCGAACCTTCTCAAAAGCGGAGGCACTGCAGGAACGAATGGCAGAAAGAGCCGCTGTCTGTGCCCTTCCAACCCAGCAGGCGGAAAAAGAAACGCCGTCTTTTGATATTATTATTAATACGACGTCTGTCGGTATGTCTCCGCAGACCGACCGTATGCCGTGGCCTGTGGACGGCCTAAAGCCGGGTTGTGTCGTGAGCGATCTTATTTACAACCCGCTGAAGACGAAATGGCTCCAGGAAGCCCAAAAAAGAGGGGCGGACATTCTGAACGGTACGGGAATGTTTGTCGGACAGGGAGCCATTGCTTTTGAGAAATGGACAGGAATACAGCCGGATACCAAACGAATGCATAATGTTGTGATGAAACAGCTTGGAGGGAATTAATATGTTGACAGGGAAGCAGAAACGATTTTTAAGAAAGCAGGCGCACGGGCTTAAGCCTGTATTTCAAATCGGCAAGGCCGGTATAACCGATAATCTTGTGAAACAGACGGCGGATGCGCTCGAAGCCAGAGAACTTATTAAAATTAATATGCTTCAAAATTGTATGGAAGATAAACATGATGCTTCCGATTCGCTTGCAGAAGGAGCAGGGGCAGACGTGGTGCAGGTTATCGGAAACACGATTGTTCTGTACAGGGAATCAAGCGAAAATAAAACGATTGAACTGCCGTCCTAGAAGGGATTTATGTTATGAAGAAAAAAATCGGTCTGCTTGGCGGGACGTTTGATCCGCCGCATCATGCGCATCTTATTATCGCCCAGGAAGCTTTGACCATCCTGGAGCTGGATGAAGTATGGTTTATCCCGGTGTATTCACCGCCTCATAAGTCCCGGGATGATATGGCCGGCCCCGGAGAGAGGCTGCAGATGACAAAACTTGCCGCAGAGGGAAACCCCCATTTTTTCACCTCTACTGTTGAACTGGACCGTAAAGGCCCCTCCTACACGCTGGACACGGTAAAACGGCTCAACGAAGAGTATCCCGGTACCGACTTTTATTTCATTGTCGGAGGAGATATGGCCGCCGGTCTTTCATCCTGGAAGAATATTGAGGAATTAATGCAGCGTGTCACTTTCGCAGTTATTGACCGTCCCGGCTGGTCCGCTCCCGTAAGCGGGGACAGCATGTGTCATATTGAAGTTCCTTCCATGGATATTTCATCGACAATGATCAGAGAAAGAATCCAGCAAGGCAGAAATACCAGATATTATCTCCCTGACCCTGTACGGACTTTTATTAAGGAGAATAAGTTGTATGAACAGAAAAGAAGCACTTGAAATGGTAAAGCCTCATTTGACAGAGCACCGCTATACGCATACATTGGGGGTAAGAGATACGGCGCTTACCTTGGCTGAAAAGATGGGGGCCGATCAGGACAAAGCGGAAATAGCAGCTATATTTCACGACTATGCCAAATTCCGCTCTAAAGACGAGATGCGCGGTATTATTAAAGAGCAGCAGTTGGATGAGGATTTCATTCATTACGGTGATGAGCTTCTTCACGCACCGGCCGGCGCCCATCTCGTGAAGAAAGAAATCGGCATTGCCGATGAAGAAATACTGTCTTCGATTTTTTGGCATACTACCGGAAGGCCGGAAATGTCCAATATGGAAAAAGTCATTTTTCTTGCCGACTATATAGAACCAAACCGTAAATTCCCCGGGGTGGAACAGGTAAGGGAAACAGCCGAGAAAGACATGGACGAAGCCATCCGGAACGCGCTTTCCAATACTGTTACCTTTTTACTTCAGAAAAACCAGCCAGTGTTCCCCGGAACACTAAAAGCCTACAACGATATAACGTTTAAAAAGCAGAAAAATAAAGGAGGAAAATGAATGGAAGGAAAAGAACTACTGGAACTGGCCGCAGGTGCTGCCGATGACAAGAAAGCCGAACAGCTCACGGCTCTTGATATGAGAGGTATCTCCCTGGTTGCGGATTATTTTCTGATTGCCCACGCGAATTCGCACAAGCAAGTACAGGCCATTGCCCAGGATATTAAAAAGCAGGCGCAGGAAGCTGGTAAAGATGTGAAGCGACTGGAAGGGTTCAATGAAGCAAAATGGATTCTCATCGATCTTGAAGATGTCATTATTCATTTATTCCATAAAGATGAACGCCCGTATTATAATCTTGAAAAATTGTGGGGAGACGCTTCCACGGTAGAACTGGAAACGGTATCCTCCTGAAAAGAGGCTGAAACATGGTGACTTATGCAGGCTTCGCCCAAGTTTATGACCACTTGATGGAAGAAGCCCCTTATGACGACTGGATCCGCTGGGTCAGCGGGCTCCTGAACATGGAAGATTCCCGGCCGGACAGCATTCTCGATGCGGGCTGTGGAACGGGAACCATCCTCCTTGATCTTCTTGAAAACGGATATGATGTTCAGGGACTGGACGCTTCTGTGGACATGCTTCACGTCGCAGAACAAAAAATCAAAAGCCGGGGGTTTACCCCTTCCTTTTATCATGAAGATATGCGTTCGTTTCGTCTCCCAAAAACTTACGATGCAGTGATTTCTTTTTGTGATTCGCTGAATTATGTGATAGAAGAAACAGACCTGCACCGTACATTCACCGCTTTTTATGAGCACTTGAACGATGGAGGAAACCTCGTTTTTGACGTGCATTCGACCGGATATGTGAAAGAAGTGCTCCAGGATTTCTCGTTTGCTGATGCAGCCGGTGATGCCGCCTACATATGGAATGTCATCCCAACAAACAGAGAGGCGGAGGTCCAGCATGACCTGTCGCTCTTTATCCACCGCGGCGGCAGCACCTATGAACGGTTTGACGAACGCCACCTGCAGCGCACGTTTCCTATTTCGACATATTGTGATGTGCTGGAAGCGTGCGGATTTGAAATCTGCGGCATTTACGGAGATTTCACCTGGAATGCACCGCAGGAAGATGCCGACCGTATTTTTTTTCATGCAAAAAAAGCTGTACAAAACCCCTCCCCCGGTATAAACTTATAAAAAAGCAGGTTATTCTTCTTCAAAGAGTACAGCCATTTCTTCTTTATCTTCTTCGTATTTTTGGTGGGTACGGCCTATCAGTTCTTCAAACATACCACCGCTGAATCTGCTCAGCACCTTCAGTCCTTCTCCCGTTACACCACCTGGTACATTCACTTTTTGGCATAGTTCCGGCAGGCTGTAGTGTTTTTCGGAAAGCAGCCGGCCGTATGCCGTCATCATTTTTTCCGCCAGCATTTCTGCATCATTGTATTCAATCTCTGTCTCTTCCGCTGCCGCATCAATGAAACACTGCAGAAGATAGCTCATAAATGCCGGACCGCAGCTTATGATATCACTGGATACCCGCAGCGTTCTGTCGGTGACCGGGACAGGGTCACTGAATGTTGTGAGCCACTGCCGGAACACCTCTTTTTCTTTTTCCGTCCAATGACTGCCGAAGGTTAAGAGCAGCGGCGCGGTTCCCGTTTTATTCGCGATGGTGGGAACGGTGCGCACGACTCTCCGGGCCGGAAGACGCTCAAGGTCTTCAAGAAGTACCGGGCTGGTGATGGTGGCGAGGATATGTTCCATCGTCAGGTATTTTTTCAGTTCGTTCAGAAGCGGACCGTATTGTTTCGGCCGCACACAAATGAAAACCAGATCCGTGCAGGCGAGCAGTTCTTTAATGCTCCCGGCTGCATGAACGAGTGGGTATGATGCCTGAAAATCACGGTTCCGTTCGTTTGTCCGGTTGTAAATGTATAAGTTCTCCGGCGGCACACTGCTTTGCTGCAGCAAAACGTCAGCAAGCATTCCACCCATGTTTCCGGTGCCGATCAATCCTATATTCTCCATGTTGATCCCTCCTGTTCGTAAACTTCCGCAGTCATTCTGCTTTCCCATCCTATGCGACAAATCTCTTGACTATTCCGCAAAAAATCGAATGAGGTGAAGACTATGGACCGGAATATGATGTATATGATTACAGCAGGAGGCGCTGCTGTCCTTGTACTGCTCGTTTTTCTTTTTCTTTTGTTGTTTGACAAAAACGGGGGCGAAGAAGACACAGAGAGTCAGGATGTGTTCTGGGATGAAGAAGCGGCAGAACCAAAAGATTCAAAGACGTCCGGGGAAAAAGAAATGGCTGAAGGCCCGGTACACGTCGTTATTGATGTGAAGGGGGCGGTGAGAGAACCAGGTGTGTACGAACTGAAAGAGGGACAACGTGTGATAGACGCCATTGATGCGGCAGGAGGTATGATGGAGGAGGCAGATCCTGCAGCAGTGAATTTTGCTGAAAAACTGCATGACGCCATGGTTGTCCGTGTTCCGGAAGAAGGAGAAAATGTTTCTGCAGCGGGATCGGGAGAGGGGGAAAGTGAAAAAGTCCGCATCAACTACGCGGAGGCTGAAGAGCTTGAAGCGCTGCCAGGAATAGGTCCGGCTAAAGCAGCGGCGATTATGGCCTACAGGGAAGAAAAGGGCTTCTTCGAAAAAGCGGAGGATCTGCTGAATGTATCCGGCATCGGCGAGGCATCACTGGAGCAAATGAAAGAGAGTCTGTCCTTTCATTAATCATAATACGTTTTAACTATGTGAATATTTTGATAATATAAAGAGGAACCATAATACGAAAGGGGACATAATAGTGAACGGAGAACAATGGAATCTGGAAACAAAAGCAGTCCATGCCGGCCAGGAAGCAGACCCAACAACCCATGCACGGGCGGTGCCGATTTATCAGACGACCTCTTATGAATTCAAAGACACCGACCAGGCGGCCAATTTGTTTTCCCTGTCGGAGTTCGGGAATATTTATACAAGAATCATGAATCCCACCCAGGACGTGTTTGAAAAACGGATGGCTGAGCTCGAAGGCGGCGTCGGGGCTCTTGCGGCTGCCAGCGGAAGTTCCGCTATCCAGCTCGCAGTGCTCAATATCTGCGGAGCAGGAGATGAAATAGTCGCCTCCAGCGGACTCTACGGCGGCACGTACAATATGTTTGTACATACCCTGCCCAAGTTCGGAATAACCGTTCATCTTGTGGATGGCACCAAGCCTGAAGCGTTTGCCGAAAAAATCAATGATAAGACAAAACTCGTCTTCGGCGAAATGATCGGCAACCCGAACGGGGAAGTGTTTGATATTAAAGCAGCAGCAGATGTCGCCCATTCCCATGACCTTCCTTTGATCGTGGACGCAACGGTTGTTACCCCTGCCCTCTGCCGTCCGTTTGATTACGGAGCTGATATCGTTGTACATTCGGCAACGAAATTTATCGGAGGCCATGGAACGACGCTTGGAGGTGTGATTGTAGACAGCGGACAGTTCAACTGGAACAACGGTAAGTTTCCGGAACTGAGCGAACCCGATCCAAGTTATCACGGTGTTGTGTATACCGAAGCTGTGGGAGAATCAGCGTACATTATTAAAGCACGTGTACAGTTGATGCGCGATCTCGGACCGGCGCTTGCGCCGATGAATTCTTTTCTGCTTCTGCAGGGGTTGGAGACGCTTCACCTGCGCATGGAACGCCACTGTGAAAACGCGGAGAAAATCGTTCATTATCTTGAAAACAGTCCTCACGTGGAGTGGGTGAACTACCCGGGGCAGCCGTCTCATCCAACGTTTGACAAAGCGGAAAAATACCTTCCTAAAGGTAAAGGCGCCATTCTTACATTCGGCATTAAAGGAGGAGTAGAAGAAGGGAAGGCCTTTATCAACGCCTGCCGTCTTCTTTCCCACGTGGCCAACATCGGGGACGCCAAGACGCTGGTCATTCATCCGGGAAGCACCACCCACCAGCAGCTGACCGAAGAAGACCAGAAAGCAGCCGGTCTTAGTCCGGATCTCATCCGGATTTCAGCCGGTATAGAGCATGCTGACGATATTATCGCAGATATTGAGCAGGCACTGGAAACAAGCCAGCAGAACAGGACGTGAAAAACGATACCGTGTGGTTTGTACTGAGTGGTGCAGCCGCCGTCCACCTCATCGTTTCACAAGAAATATGGGTGCTTGGAGCGGCGGCGTGCCCGCTCGTTCTTCTACTGGCAAGAAAGCGCGCTCTGCCGGCTGTTTTGCTGCTGCTTTTGTTCCTGCTGTTTTCCCTTCGAACGGTATGGGCGGAACATGCTCATGAGTCCTCTTTAATGGGAAAAGAATCCGTCATTCAGGGAACAATAGAAGAGGGACCGCACCGCGACGGCAGTCTTGTCCGCTATACACTTCAGATGATTAACCGCGAGAGAGTCCAGGTTCGTCTGATGCTTCAGGAGAAAACCGAAATACCTGTCTCTGCCGCGTACTCTCCAGGGCGTATATGTTCCATCCAGGGAACACTGCGCCGCCCTTCCAAAGCTTCCAACTTTCACGCGTTTGATTACCGGCAGTATTTAAAACAACAGCACACCTACTGGGAGATGAAAGTTGACTCTGTTAAAGACATTCGCTGCAGCGGGAGCAGTCGTACTCCTCCCCATGTATTAAAGACATGGCGGTATGACGGTATTCAGCATATTGATACGGTATTTCCGCAATCTTTGAGAGGTATCGCTGCGGCGCTTTTATTCGGGGAAAGGCATCTCTTGGACGCAGATACAGAAACCGATTATCAATCGCTTGGATTAATCCATCTTCTCGCCGTTTCCGGTCTTCATGTCGGTCTTCTTTCGGCGATGCTCTATTTTCTGCTGCTTAAAGCCGGTATGACAAGGGAGAAAGCGGAATGGATTCTGCTTATACTGCTTCCTATTTACGCTGTATCGGCCGGCGCCGCTCCGTCTGTCCTGCGTGCCGTCAGCATGGTATCGGCGTTTATTATCTGGAACAAAACAGGAAGAAAACGAATCGATCCTTTTTTCGTCCTCTGTTTTGCAGCGCTTCTTTTCTTATGGATCCATCCTTACTACCTCTATCATATCGGCTTTCAGTTGTCCTTTCTAATCAGTGCTTCTCTCCTTCTCTCCAGAACCATCCTGAGTCAAAAAAGTAAATGGAAAGCAGCTGTTTATGTGAGCGTTATTGCACAATGTGCCGGTCTTCCCATTATTTTGTATCATTTTTTTGAGTTTTCGTTTCTCAGTATTTTGCTCAACCTGGTATTCGTCCCCTTTATTTCTGTCATTGTTCTTCCGGGTGTTATCCTATTGTTTGTCCTCTCCTTTTTGAATACGTCTTTGTTTTCGGTGGCGGTGGTTCCATTAGAGGTATCCGTTTCGATGGTCCATCAGCTGCTTGCAGACGTCGGAAGCTGGAATGTGTTTACGTATACGAGCGGAAAACCAGCCCTTGTTGTAACCGGCATGCTGGCGGCTGCTGTTTATTTCTTTTTCCTTCGTCTCGAAGAAAAAAGATCGTACCGAAGGCTTCTTCTTCCGGTTTTGTTCGTCGCTGGTATCCTTACGTTCCAGAAAGTGCTGCCATACATGGACAGTCAGGGCCGTGTCACGATGCTTGATGTCGGGCAGGGGGACAGTTTCCTTGTGGAACTTCCGTATCGCAGGGCTGTATACCTGATAGATACAGGAGGCGTGCCGGAGTTTCCAAAGGAAGAGTGGAAAAAACGGGAGGCGCCGTACGATCCCGGGGAAGATGTTGTCGTACCGTTTTTAAAGGCCGAGGGGATAACAAAGCTTGATAAATTGATTATTACGCATGGAGACATCGATCACTACGGGGGAGCCCGGGCAGTAATTGAAGATATGGAAGTAAAAGAAGTGCTGTACGGGAAGGGCGGGGATTTTAAAAAAGCGGAATCCGCGTTTTTACACGGCATATGGAAACGGGACATCCCTGTTGTGCCAGTGAAGCAGGGCATGGCCTGGGATGAAGCGGGAGGTTCGTTTCAGGTACTCGCGCCACACGGGGATGAACCGGCAGGCAACGAGCGTTCCATTGTGCTTCAGGCGGAGCTTGGGGACAGAAAGTGGCTGTTCACCGGTGATATAGGACGGGAAGGGGAAGAAGAACTGCTTTCTGACTTTCCGGATATAGAAGCGGATATTCTGAAAGTCGGACACCATGGCAGCCGCACGTCCAGCTCCCCGTCCTTTATCGAAGAGCTGGGAATCAAAGCAGCTCTTATCTCCGCAGGACGCTGCAACCGATTCGGTCATCCCCATGAAGAAACACTGAAAACGCTGGAAACAGCAGGAGCACAGATTCACCAGACAGATGAAGCGGGGGCTGTGCAGATTTCGTTCACAAAAGATGGTATCCAATCGCTCCGTACGGCACTGCCGGCCGCTGAACCAAACTGTGAAGAAAGCTGAAAAGCAGCAGAATGCCGGAAAAGAAAAGCTGTCCCCGGATAGACGGGGCAGCTTTTCCTGCGGCGGAATATGAAGCGGGATATAGAGATCCGAGAGAGATCAATACGCACTTTTCGTTATTTTTCGTATTAAAATCCACCTGCTGTTTCAATAACTGTAGCTATTACCATAATTAAAGTGAAAAAAGCAAAAGGCACAACGAAACCGACGACAGAGTCGATCAGGTCATTACGTTTACTCTGTACGTCCCTTTCAAATTCATTCATGACCGATTCCCTCCTTACGCATACACTTCTATTATTATTATAGGACAAGTACAGAAAAAAATCTATATCCGCTGTACGATTCAGTTGGGTCGGGGAAGGATGACCCTGCCGCAGCTGTAAACAGTTGTCACCTATAACCCGCATAGACATAGGATAAACTAAAAAATGAACCCCGGTTATCGTTGATAAAAAGTTGTCCTAGGCCTTTTTATCAACGTTTATAATAAATGGAAAGTGCCATGCGTGCACTTTCCTTTTCCTTCCTTGTTGCGAAAAAAAACGAAGAAGCATAAGATGGAAAGAAACGAACATTCTATAGGGGTGCTGCATGGATGGACTACATTCCGCTGTTGAACGACATTGAAAATCAAAACATTGCGCCGCTTTACTTATTATATGGCACAGAGGCGTACTTCATAACGAATATTATCGAAAAAATAACGGCAAACACACTTGCCGAAGAAGAGCGGGACTTTAATCATTCCGTTTATGATATGAGGGAAGTCCCCGTAGAGACAGCTCTGGAAGAAGGAGAAACACTTCCCTTTTTTGGAGCGGGGCGGGTTGTTGTGCTGAAAAACTGCTATTTCTTAACAGGGTCAAAAGAGAAAGAAAAAGTGGACCATAACCTCTCCTATCTTGAAGAATACATCGACAACCCCCCGCAGGAAACCGTCATGATTTTCACCGCACCGTATGAGAAGCTTGATGAGCGGAAAAAAATTGTCAAAAAGCTGAAAAAGCAGGGAGTTTTTCTGCAGGCTTCTTCCTTCGATGAAAAAAATATGGATGAATGGATCGATCGCTTCTGCCAAACAAGAGATGTGTCCATAACATCCGGAGCGAAAGAGAAAATGATGCAGCTGGCCGGGAAAGATATGTTGATGCTCTCTTCAGAGATGGATAAACTGAATCTGTATGCCGGGGAGCAAAGGCAGATTACAGAAGAGATGGTGGAGGAACTGGTGCCGCGCAATCTCGAGGACAACGTGTTTGAATTGGTGGACCATGTCGTGCACGGGCGGGCGGAGCATGCGTTTCGTATTTACTATGATCTGATGAAACAAAATGAAGAACCGATTAAGATCCTGACCCTTCTCGCCAGGCAGTTCCGAATGATTCTGCACGTGTCTCAATTAAAAAAGACGGGCTACTCCCGTCAGAAAATGGCGTCGAGACTTAAAGTACATCCTTATGCCGTGAAAGTGGCAGAGGAACAGAGCAGAACTTATACAGAGCCAAAGCTGAAAGAGGTGCTTCAGAGGCTGGCGGAAGCGGATGAACGGATAAAAACGGGGAAAATGGACAAATACCTGCAGCTGGAACTCAGTATCGCCGGGCTGGCAGCATAAAAAAACGACTCTGCAGAGGAGTCGTTTTCTTTATTACTGCGCGATTTCGTTGAAACGCTGGTTCATTTTTGACTTGGCTCTTGCGGCTGTGTTCTTATGAATGATCTTTTTGTCCGCAGCTTTGTCCACTTTTTTCGTAGCCAGCGAAAGAAGTTCTTTGGCACCTTCTACGTCCCTGTTGTCCGCCTTCTTGTTGAATTCCTTGATGGCACTGCGCATAGCTGACTTAAAGGCATGCTGTTTGACACGCTGTGATTCATTAACAATCACACGTTTTTTCGCTTGTTTAATGTTCGGCATGATGTCACCTCCCTTGTTTTGTTCCATTTTGCGATTTCTGCAGAGAATGAAACACAAAGGGATTCTATCAAAAAACAGATAGACGTGCAAGACGAATAACAAGCTGATTTAGGTACATACTACATAACAAGGAGTCAGCATGATAGGGAAAGCAGGTGGATGAGATGGAACTGGATATGTCTTCGTACAATGTGCGCACGGATTTGGCAGTGGAAGAAAAAGAACTGCTGGAAGAACGGGAGCTGCAGCGCACTTCCAAACAAGACGTTGATACCGGTATCCGGGTTCACGAAAAAGAAGAAGACGGCGTTACGATTACGAAAGTGACGATTACCGAAACAGGTGCAGAAAACACAGGCAAAGAAGCAGGAGAGTATTTGACCTTTGAAGCGCAGGGGGTCCGCAAACAGGATACGAAGCTGCAGCAGGCTATGGAAGCTGTACTGGCCCGGGAATTTGCGCACTTTTTAAAAAGGCTCGGCATCAAAAAGGAATCTTCCTGCTTGATTACAGGCCTTGGTAATTGGAATGTTACCCCGGATGCTCTCGGTCCTATGGTTGTAGACAAGCTTGTTATTACCCGCCATCTTTTCAAGGAAGCGCCGGAGCAGGTGGAAAATGGTTTTCGTCCGGTCAGCGCTTTTTCTCCTGGTGTAATGGGACTTACCGGGGTGGAAACAAGTGAGCTTATTTCGGCAGCGGTGGAGAAAACCAAACCGGATTTTGTCATAGCCATCGACGCCCTTGCTTCGCGTTCCATAGAACGGGTGAATACAACTATTCAGATGTCGGATACCGGCATTCATCCCGGTTCGGGTGTTGGCAATCAAAGACGCGAGTTAAGCAGGAGAACGCTTGGCATTCCGGTCATTGCGATCGGTATACCGACCGTCGTGGATGCGGTGACCATCACGAGCGACACTATCGATTTTATGCTGAAGCACCTCGGCAGGGAGATGAAAGAAAAAGACGCGCCGGGGGATGCACTGGCGCCTGCTGGTATGGTCTTTGGAGAAAGAAAAGAACTTCACGACGAAGACCTCCCCGCTGACGACGAACGCCGGGCTGTGTTTGGTATGGTAGGCGGGCTGAAAGAACAGGAGAAAAGGCAGCTTATTCAGGAAGTTCTCGCTCCGCTGGGTCACAACCTCATGGTCACCCCGAAAGAAGTCGATGTATTCATGGACAACATGGCCAACGTCGTCGCTGAAGGGCTGAACGCCGCCCTGCACGAAAGCATTTCCCAGGAAAGCACCGGAACATATACAAAATAAAAAAATCTGGATGCAGCTGTCTTCCATAGAAGGCAGCTTTTTCTTTCGTAATCCCCCGTTCTAATCTATCAGCTTTTTCTCATAGAGTAGAACAGGGAGGGAGCAGTATGTGGAACGAGGCAAACCGAAATGAGAAACGTAGTATAGGGACGAGCATCCGGAAATGGGCGGCAGGCATGGCGGGCGGACTGTTGTTTATGCTGTTTTTTATCACCATCCTCACATCCGGGGGACAGGATAATCTATTCTCTTCCAAAAAACTTCATGCGTGGAGCTCGGAGATTCAGCAAAATCTTCTTTTGCCAGCCTTTGTGTTTGAGAACCATTACTTTGAAAGTGCTGTTCCCGATGAAGAAGAAAGCAGACCGGTGCCGACCCTGATGTTTGAATTCTTGACGAGACTGGACTTTCATGAGCCGCGGACGATGCTTGGTATGGAAATACCGGGTTTCGCCCTGTTTGATGGAAATATTGTAGTAGCAGGAGAGGGAACGGATTTTACTACGATGCCGATAGAATCCGCGCCGCCTATGGAAGTGTTGATGAAAGAAAGAGAGGCGGCTGATGATAGACTTCAGGTGCTCGATACACAGGAAGAAACAGAAAACAATGACGCATCCGGCCCCGCTGTTGCCCACATTGTTCACTCCCACAGCCGTGAGTCGTATTACCCGGAGCTTGAGGAAGGGGCGGACAGCGCTTTTCATCAAGATGTGAACATTACCATGGTAGGAAAGCGTCTTGGAAAGGAACTAGAAGAAAGAGGGGTCCAGACGTTTGTGGACACAACCGATATAACACAAAGACTGCATCAAAAGGGATGGACGTTTCCGAGATCGTACGACGTATCCCGCACGGTCATTCAGAATGATAGAAAAGAACATCCGGAGCTGGAAATGTTTTTTGATCTGCACCGTGATTCCCAGCCGCGCGACATTACCACCGTAACCATAAACCAAGAGACAATGGCGAAGACGTTTTTCGTCATCGGAGAGAATCACCCTGACTATGAAAAAAATCTGGCCATGGCAAAAGATTTGAACAGGAGACTGGAAGCCTCTTATCCGGGACTTAGCAGAGGGGTGCTGACAAAAGGCGGGGGCGGTGTAAACGGACGGTATAATCAGGACCTTTCCAAGCAGTCTGTTCTCATTGAAATCGGCGGCGTTGAAAACACCCTCGAAGAAACGTACCGTACGACGGAGGCACTGGCGGAAGTGATCAGCTCCTATCATAAAGACACAAACAAATGAAAGGGTGGCGCGTGATGCGGATACTGACCATAATGCTGGCAGCAGCGGTATTTTTTCTTGTTGGGATGATGACAGGCATACATGTTTCCGAGCAGTACGAGCAGCCGCAGAACAGGCCTTCTTCCTCTGAATTTGAGCAAAAAGACACCGCGGCGGAAGTGGGTCAGAAAGGATCAGATACCACAGCAGAAATGCTTGAACAGCAGAAACGTCTGAAAGAGAAGCAGGAAATCAATGTCTTTTCCGACATCGGAAAAAGCCTGGATGTATTTGCGCCTGCTTCCGAGCCTTCCCGGGAATATTGAAGTGCAGGTTCCCTGTTGATATAATGAAAGTTAGTGTGAGTGAGCGGCAGCCTTTGATTGGAAAGGTGCAGTGTTATAATTAGCAGGAGTGATAATAGCATGAGTGAGGAAAACAGAGAAAGCAGACAGAAAAACATCCGGAACTTTTCGATTATAGCCCATATCGACCACGGAAAATCAACGCTTGCGGATCGCATTCTCGAAACGACCCGTTCGCTGCCGGAACGCGAAATGAAAAATCAGATGCTTGACGCTATGGACCTGGAGCGGGAGCGCGGTATTACCATTAAACTCAATTCAGTCCACTTAAAGTATACCCATACCGACGGGGAAGAGTATACGTTCCATCTTATAGATACACCGGGGCACGTCGACTTTTCCTATGAAGTGTCCCGCAGTCTGGCCGCCTGTGAGGGCGCACTTCTCGTTGTGGATGCCTCCCAGGGAATTGAAGCGCAGACGCTTGCGAACGTTTATCTGGCTGTGGATAACAATCTCGAAATTATACCTGTCATCAATAAAGTGGATCTGCCGAGTGCTGAACCGGAGCGGATCAAAAAAGAAATTGAAGATGTCATCGGGATCGATGCCTCCGATGCGGTATATGCCTCAGCCAAAAGCGGACTCGGAACAGATGAAGTATTAGCGCAGGTGATCGACAAAATACCGGCCCCTGCCGGAAAAAAGGAAAACCCGCTTCAGGCTCTGATTTTTGATTCGATATATGATACATACCGCGGGGTTATTTCCTATATCAGAATTGTGGAAGGCTCCATCCGTCCGGGTGACAAAATTAAAATGATGCAGACGGACAAAGAATTTGAAGTGGCCGAAGTCGGTGTATTCACTCCGAAACCGGTCGCAAGCAAAGAGTTGACCGTCGGTGATGTAGGCTTTTTAATCGCCAACATCAAAAACGTCAGTGATTCCAAAGTCGGCGATACCATTACGCATGTCAATCAGCCGGCGGCACAACCGCTTCCCGGCTATAAAACGATGAATCCAATGGTGTTCTGCGGCATGCACCCGGTGGATGCGAGCGACTACAGCGCACTCCGGGATGCCTTGGAGCGGCTTGAGCTGAACGACAGTTCCCTGCAGTTTGAAGCTGAAAGCTCCCAGGCACTCGGCTTTGGTTTCCGGTGCGGCTTTTTAGGTCTTCTGCACATGGAAATCATTCAGGAAAGAATTGAAAGAGAATATGGCATCAGCCTGATTACGACAGCGCCAAGCGTTATCTACCATGTGTATTTGACGGACGGAGAGCTTATCGAGATTGACAATCCTTCCAATATGCCGGATCAGCAGAAAATTGAGCTCGTCGAAGAGCCGTTTGTAAAGGCAACTGTTATGGTGCCGAATGATTTTGTCGGTGCCGTGATGGAACTCTGCCAGAAAAAACGCGGAGAGTTTACCGATATGCGCTATCTCGATGAAAACCGGGTGAATATCGTGTATTATCTCCCTCTTACCGAAATCGTGTATGACTTTTTCGATCAGTTGAAGTCCAATACGAAAGGGTATGCTTCTTTTGAGTATGAGTTCACCGGCTACAGAGAATCCAACCTCGTGAAAATGGATATCCTGCTAAATGGAGAGCCGGTGGATGCTCTTTCTGTTATTGTCCACCGGGATATGGCTTTTGAACGCGGCAAAGCGATTGTCGAAAAGCTGAAAGACCTGATTCCGCGTCAGCAGTTTGAAGTACCGGTGCAGGCAGCGATCGGAAACAACATCATCGCCCGTTCTACCATTAAAGCGATGCGCAAAAACGTACTTTCCAAATGTTACGGCGGGGACGTCACGAGAAAACGTAAACTTCTTGAGAAACAGAAAGAAGGAAAACGCCGCATGAAGAGTGTAGGTAAAGTAGAAGTACCGCAGGAAGCGTTTATGTCTGTCCTGCGGATGGATGATGACCAATGATGAACGTACAGAAAAAGGTACCTGCATCCCCTGCTTCGATATATGTCCATATTCCGTTTTGCCGGTATATCTGCTTTTACTGTGATTTTAATAAATTTTTTATTGAAAACCAGCCGGTGGATGATTATATTGAACAATTGGACCGGGAAATGAAGCGGGTTCTTCCGGAGACGGCGCCGGTGGATACGGTTTATGTCGGCGGAGGCACGCCGACGGCCCTGGCAATGGATCAGCTGCGCCGGGTACTCCGGGATGTAAAGAAACGAACGGACTCTTCCCGGCCGCTGCGTGAATTCTCGGTTGAAGTAAATCCAGGCGAAGCGGACCGGGCGAAATTGGACATGATGAAAGAAGAAGGAGTCACCCGGCTGAGCATTGGTGTCCAGACGTTTAATGACAGTCTTCTTCAAAAAATCGGGAGGGGTCACTCGGCGGCAGAGGCGGAAGAAACGGTCCGTCTGGCTAGAGAGTCCGGGTTTGACAATATTTCCATCGATTTAATGTTCGGCCTGCCGGAACAGACGATGGCCGACTGGAAAGATACAATCACCCGGGCTGTGCAACTGGATATTGACCATGTCTCTGCTTATTCATTGAAAATTGAAGAAAAAACGATGTTTTACAACTGGTACCGACAGGGTAAAATAAAGCCGCTTCCGGAAGATACGGAAGCGGATATGTACGAAGAACTGGAAGAAGCTCTTGCCGGCGCCGGGTTTTACGCCTATGAAATAAGTAATTTTGCAAAGCCGGGCAAAGAAAGTGAACATAACAAAACGTATTGGCGGAACGAGGAGTATTACGGCTTCGGCGCAGGAGCCCATGGGTACAAAGACGGTGTCCGGTATGCCAACCTCGGTCCGCTTCCCCACTACCTGAAGGCGGTGAAAGCAGGCAGTCATCCGGTAAAAGATACGCACGAAGTGTCGAGAACAGAGAACATCGAAGAGGAGATGTTTATGGGGCTGCGGATGAAAGAAGGAGTATCGGCTGAGCGTTTTAACCGTAAGTTCAACTGTTCCTATTATGATATTTACCCTCAGGCGCTGCAGGAATTGACCGCCGAAGGACTGCTGTATGATTCCGGAAGCGGTCTGCAGTTGACAGAGAAAGGGAAATTACTTGGTAATGAAGTGTTTGCCCGTTTTCTGCTGGATGAAGAAAGCTGAAAAAGCGCTTCTTCTCTACATGGAAAAACATGCTGTTTTATTGACAAACATCATCCCTTTTGATAACTTTACAATAGATTTAGCACTCGGATATCCGGAGTGCTAACAGAGGTGATGTTGTCATGCTGACAGACCGGCAGTTATTCATTTTACAGGCTATTGTAGATGATTATATTCAATCTGCGGAACCTGTCGGATCCCGTAGTCTATCGAAGCAGAGCGGCATGAGCTACAGCCCGGCGACGCTCCGCAATGAAATGGCGGACCTGGAGGAAATGGGCTTTCTGGAAAAACCGCATTCTTCCTCCGGTCGGATTCCATCGGAGCGGGGGTATCGTCACTATGTGGATCATCTGCTGCTGCCCCACCAGCTCTCAAACAGGGAAATTCATGACCTGCGGTCGTTGTTTGCCCGGAGAGTGATGGAAACGGAACAGGTTGTGAAACAGTCGGCGACGATATTGTCTGAATTAACGAGCTATGCTTCCATCGTACTCGGTCCTGAAATTTTCGAGTCGAAAATGAAGCAGGTGCAGATTATTCCGTTAAATGACCGGACCGCTGTAGCTATTCTCGTCACCGATACGGGACATGTCGAGAATCATACCGTTTCGCTTCCGGAGGCGCTGAACAGCAGTGATCTTGAAAAAATAGCAAACATCCTGAATGACCGTCTGCGCGGCGTTCCGCTGTACCAGCTGCAGAATAAGATTACAACGGAAGTAGCCGGGCTGCTGAGGCAGCACATTTCAAGTTATCGTGAGGCGTTGTTATTCACCGAAGAAACTCTTCAGAAAAGCAGTGAAGAAAAGGTCTACTACGGAGGAAAAGCAAATCTGCTTTCCCAGCCGGAGTTCAGGGACGTTGATAAAGTCCGTATGATTTTTGAACTGCTGGAAGAGGATCACACGATGCATGAACTTCTGAAGCCGGAACAGGGTGGATTAATGATACGGATTGGTCAGGAAAATGCGAATCAGGCATTTGAAGACTGCAGTATCATTTCCGCTTCTTATTCCTTTAACGGGAATCCGGTAGGAACCATCAGCATTGTTGGTCCGACAAGAATGGAATATCCACGGGTGATCGGTCTTATCGAGCATTTATCCAGGGATTTGTCGAAAGTATTGACAAACCTGTATACGGACCGCTCCTAGGATCACAGGTCGTTTTTTGGAAATAATTGTGCACAGCGGGAGGTGAACGTATGAAAGAGAATCATACTTCCACGGAAGAAGAGGCGAAGGAAGAAGAGCAGGCGGCATACGAAGACACCGCCGAGGCGGCTGATGCAGAAGAAGCGTCAGTAGAGCAGGAAGATACCGGTGAAGAAGAGCCGGTTGAGGAATCAGAGCTGGAAAAAGCACAGAGAGAGGCCGGCGAATGGCAGGAGAAAGCGCTGCGCGTTCAGGCCGATCTGGACAATGTGCGCCGGAGGGCAAAAGAAGATAAAGAACGGGATGCCAAATACAGGTCCCAGTCTGTTATTGAATCCCTTCTGCCGGTTCTTGACAATTTCGAACGTGCGCTCGATACTGCAGCGGACCAGGAAGAAGACAGTTCCCTGCTGCAGGGCGTTAACATGGTTTATTCCCAGTTATTCGAAGCGCTGCAGCAGGAAGGTCTGGAAATGATCCCGACCGAGGGCGAAACTTTTGACCCTCATCAGCACCAGGCGGTCATGCAGGTCGAAGAAGAAGGGTTTGAATCCAATCAGATTGTGGAAGAACTCCAAAAGGGTTACAAACTGAAAGATAAAGTCATCCGCCCTGCGATGGTAAAAGTGAATGCGTAAAAATTAGAAAAGGTATTATAGGAGGCTGACGAGACAATGAGCAGAATTATAGGAATCGACCTTGGTACAACCAACTCTTGCGTAGCGGTAATGGAAGGCGGTGAAGCACAGGTTATCCCGAACCCGGAAGGAAACCGCACGACTCCTTCTGTTGTAGCGTTTAAAGATGGAGAGCGTCAGGTCGGCGAAGTAGCCAAGCGTCAGGCGATTACGAACGAAAACACTATTCAGTCCATCAAGCGTTACATGGGAACGGACCACACTGTTGAAATCGAGGGAAAAACCTACACGCCGCAGGAAATTTCCGCTATCATTCTTCAGAAACTCAAAGATGATGCAGAAAGCTACCTCGGTGAAACAGTAACCAATGCCGTAATCACCGTTCCGGCCTACTTCAACGATTCTCAGCGCCAGGCTACAAAAGACGCCGGTAAAATTGCCGGTCTTGAAGTAGACCGCATCGTAAACGAACCGACGGCGGCTTCTCTTGCTTATGGCCTGGATAAAGAAGACGATCAGACCATTCTCGTTTACGACCTTGGCGGAGGTACGTTTGACGTATCGGTTCTTGAACTCGGCGACGGATTTTTTGAAGTGAAATCAACGTCCGGCGACAACAAACTGGGCGGGGACGATTTCGACCAGGTTATCATCGACTACCTCGTTTCTGAATTCAAAAAAGAAAACGGCATCGACCTGTCTCAGGACAACATGGCCGTGCAGCGTTTGAAAGATGCAGCGGAAAAAGCGAAAAAAGATCTTTCAGGTGTTGCCCAGACGCAAATTTCCCTGCCGTTTATTACTGCAGACCAAAACGGTCCGAAACATATGGAAATCAGTCTGAGCCGTGCGAAATTCGATGAACTTTCCTCCGATCTTGTGGAAAAAACGATGGGACCTGCCCGTCAGGCGCTAAATGACGCTGACATGAAAGCGACAGACATCGACAAAGTTATCCTTGTCGGCGGTTCGACCCGTATTCCGGCTGTACAGGAAGCCATCAAGAAATTAACCGGCAAAGATCCGCATAAAGGCGTCAATCCAGACGAAGTGGTTGCTCTTGGTGCGGCTATTCAGGCAGGCGTTCTCGCCGGTGACGTAAAAGACGTCGTCCTTCTTGACGTAACGCCGCTTTCCCTCGGTATTGAAACAATGGGCGGTGTGACAACCAAATTGATCGAGCGTAATACCACCATCCCGACCAGCCAGTCGCAGGTATTCTCCACCGCGGCCGACAACCAGCAGACCGTTGATATCCATGTGCTGCAGGGTGAGCGCGAAATGGCCGCCGATAACAAAACGCTCGGCCGCTTCCAGCTGAGTGATATTCCACCGGCTCCACGCGGTGTTCCGCAGATTGAAGTAACGTTTGATATCGACGCCAACGGTATTGTGAACGTACGTGCCAAAGATCTCGGCACAAACAAAGAGCAGTCCATCACCATCACGTCATCGTCCGGTCTTTCCGAAGAAGAAATTGAACAGATGGTTCAGGACGCCGAAGAGAACGCGGAAGCTGACAAAAAACGCAAAGAAGAAGTAGAAGTCCGTAACGAAGCGGACCAGCTCGTCTTCACAACAGAAAAGACACTGGAAGATCTCGGTGAGAGTGTAGATCAATCCGAAAAAGATAACGCTGAAGAAGCGAAGAACAAAGTGAAAGAAGCGCTTGAAGGTGAAGACATTGAAGCTGTACGGACAGCGAAAGATGAACTTCAGGAAATTGTTCAGCAGCTTTCCACAAAACTTTATGAGCAGGCAGCCGAGCAGGCGCAGCAGGCTCAGGATGATGGTGAAGCAGGCGGCAATTCAGGCGATGATGTCGTAGATGCGGATTACGAAGAGGTAGACGATAACGACAAAAACAACAAGTAATTTCCGCCCTTCTGCGCATCACCCCGGCAGAATGACGAAATAGAAAACAGTCTGGATGAGGAGTTGTCCCGAAAGAAAGGTTAAGCTGAGCTTTGCTTAGGGTCAGCTCCTTTCTTTTTTTGTGCCTCTCATTGGAGCGCTCTTGAAGAGAAGAAGACAGGAATGATAAGATAACTCTTATGGATTAGTGAACGGGAGTGAATGAAAACGATGAGTAAACGCGACTATTATGAAGTACTCGGCGTCAGCAGTGATGCCTCTGACGACGAAATAAAAAAGGCGTACCGGAAACTTGCCCGTCAGTATCACCCCGATGTGAACAGTGAAGAAGGCGCGGAAGAGAAATTTAAGGAAGTCAAAGAAGCCTATGACGTGCTGAGCGACTCCCAGAAGAAGGCAAACTATGACCGCTTTGGTCATTCCGAGCCCAATCAGGGATTCGGCGGAGGCGGTGCCGGAGATTTCGGCGGTTTCGGCGATATTTTCGATATGTTCTTCGGGGGCGGCGGCCGCCGGGATCCCAATGCGCCGCGCCAGGGTGCCGACCTGCAGTATACAATGACGCTCAGCTTTAAGGAAGCGGCATTCGGAAAAGAAACCGAAATTGAAATTCCCCGTGAAGAAGAATGCGAAACCTGTGATGGCAGCGGTGCGAAACCGGGAACAAGTCCGGAAACGTGTACCAAGTGCGGGGGAAGCGGCCAGCTGAATATAGAACAGAACACACCATTTGGCCGTGTTGTGAATAGACGCGCCTGCGACCGCTGTCAGGGAACCGGTCAGACCATAAAAGACAAATGTACTACCTGTAACGGACGCGGCAGCATAAAACGCAACAAAAAAATCAAAATCACGGTTCCGGCAGGTGTGGATTACGGCCAGCAGATCCGTGTTGCCGGTGAAGGCGAAGCAGGAGCCAACGGTGGTCCGCCCGGGGATCTATTTGTTGTATTCAATGTGCAGTCGCACGAGTTCTTTGACCGCGACGGCGACGATGTGTACTGTGAAATGCCGCTCACGTTCGCCCAGGCAGCTCTCGGTGATGAAATAGAAGTGCCGACGCTGCGCGGCAAGGTTAAGCTGAAGATTCCTGCAGGAACACAAACCGGAACCAACTTCCGTCTGCGTGGAAAAGGAATCCCGAATGTGCACGGCCGCGGCCAGGGAGATCAGCACGTGAAAGTGCAGCTCATCACACCGAAAAAACTGGATGAAAAACAAAAAGAGCTGATCCGGGAATTCTCTGAATTAAGTGGAGACGACCAGGTGGAAGAACAGCACCAGAATTTTTTTGAAAAAGTGAAACGCGCGTTTAAAGGTGACTAATAATGATCGGCAGAGTCTGAAAAAAATGGAGCTGGTGTGAGTGAAATGGCTGGAGTTTCGAATTCATACAACACAGGAAGCGGTTGAACCGATTTCCAATATCCTGCATGAAAGCGGAGCAAGCGGGGTTGTAATTGAGGACTCCAAAGATTTGTACCGTGACTGGGACGGATCCGAAGATGAAATCTACAACCTGAAAGGGTCGGAGTATCCCGAAGAAGGAGTAGTGCTTAAATCGTACTTTTCAGAAAGCAGCTTCGTCAGAGAAACATTGGAGGAAATTAAACAGTCCATTAACGATCTGCTGCTGCATGACATCGACATCGGACGAAACGAAGTGACAATTACCGAAGTGGAAGAAGAAGACTGGGCTCACGCCTGGAAGCAGTACTACAAGCCGGTAAAAGTGACAGATACTCTTACCATTACACCGTCGTGGGAACCGTATGTTCCTGAAAACAGCAATGAAAAGGTGATAGAACTGGATCCGGGTATGGCTTTTGGAACCGGGACCCATCCAACAACCGTTTTATGCCTCAGTGCTCTTGAACACGAAATCAAGGGTGGAGAAAAAGTCATCGATGTCGGCACCGGCTCCGGTGTGCTGGCTGTCGGCGCAGCCAAATTCGGAGCTGCCGGCGTAACCGCTCTTGACCTGGATCAGACAGCAGTGGAAGCTGCCCGGGAAAACACGGCGGTCAATCAGGTGGAAAACACAGTGACGGTCAAACAGAATAATTTATTGGATCACGAAACGCACCAGGCTGACATTATTGTTGCCAATATACTGGCTGATATTATCATTAGACTCACCTCCGATGCCTGGAAATCTTTGAAGCCGGGAGGTCTGTTCATTACTTCCGGCATTATTTCGGGGAAGAAGAAAGAGGTTATGGACAATCTGGAAAAAGAAAACTTTGAGATACTCCGTACGCAGGACCTGGAGGATTGGACGGCTGTGACAGCCGTAAAAAAACAGGAGCGGGAAGTCCGGGGTGGATGACGTGCAGCGATATTTTGTAGAACCTGAACAAATGTCTGAAGACGAGGTTGAGATTACCGGGGAAGATGTCAAGCATATAGACAAAGTGATGAGACTCCAGCCCGGCAGCCATATCGAATGCCTGAATAACCAGGGGCGCCGAACGCATTGCAAAATCCGGAGCGTAAATAAAGAGTCGATCGAAGCTGACATTATGCAGGATCTCGAAAACAGCCCGGAACTCCCGGTGTATGCTGCGGTTGCTCAGGCTCTGATTAAAGGGGACAACCTTGATTTAGTTGTGCAGAAGGGAACAGAGCTGGGAGTGGGCTCTTTTCTGCTGTTTGCAGCAGGTCGATCTGTGGTAAAATGGGATAGCAGTAAAGTGGAAAAGAAAGTCCAGCGGCTCCGTAAAATTGCCAAAGAAGCAGCGGAACAATCCGGAAGACTATATATTCCGGATGTTTCGTATTATCCCTCCACCGGGGACATGCTCGAGGCGGCCTCCATGTATAATACGTCCCTTTATCTGGATGAGGAAACAGCAAAAAACGGGAAACACGAGACACTAGCGGAGATTTTTTCTTCCCGTCCTCCTTCCATTCTGGCCGTAATCGGTCCGGAAGGCGGCATCAGTCCTGAAGAGGCCCAGACTTTTGATAAAAGCGGCTTCCGCCCTGTGAGCCTGGGACCGCGTATCTTGAGAAGTGAATCTGCTTCTCTTTATTTTCTATCCGCCCTTTCCTACCATTATGAAATATTGAGGTGAACATATATGCCTTCTGTAGCCTTTCATACCCTTGGCTGTAAAGTGAATCATTACGAAACAGAAGCGATCTGGCAGCTGTTCAAAAATGCTGGATATGAAAAAGAAGAATTTGAAAAGAGTGCAGACGTTTATGTAATAAATACTTGTACCGTGACCAACACCGGCGACAAAAAAAGCCGTCAGGTTATCCGCCGTGCGGTACGCAAAAATCCGGAAGCCGTTGTTTGTGTAACGGGTTGTTACGCCCAGACATCGCCTGCTGAGATTATGGACATACCAGGTGTTGATGTTGTGGTCGGCACCCAGGACCGCTCTAAAATGATCGGCTATATTGAACAGTTTAAAAAAGAACGCCAGCCGATTAACGGAGTAGGAAACATTATGAAAACACGGGTTTATGAAGAACTCGACGTTCCCGAATTCACGGACCGTACAAGAGCGTCCCTGAAAATACAGGAAGGCTGCAATAACTTCTGTACGTTCTGCATTATTCCCTGGGCCCGCGGTCTTCTGCGCTCCAGAAAGCCCGAAGATGTCCTGCACCAGGCGCATCAGCTTATAGAAGCCGGCTACAAAGAAATTGTACTGACCGGTATTCATACCGCCGGGTACGGTGAAGACATGAAAGACTATAATTTTGCCGCCCTTTTGAAAGAGCTTGAAAAAGTGGAAGGTCTGAAACGGCTGCGTATTTCCTCCATAGAAGCCAGTCAGATCACGGATGAAGTCATTGATGTCATTGACCGGTCACGAAAAATCGTGAATCATCTCCATGTTCCGCTGCAGTCCGGTTCCAATACGGTGCTCAAGCGGATGAGAAGAAAGTATACGACCCAGTATTATGCCGAGCAGCTCGAAAAACTGAAACAGGCACTTCCGGGTCTTGCTGTCACCACTGACGTCATTGTCGGATTTCCCGGCGAAACAGAAGAAGAATTCCGGGAAACGTATCAATTTATCAGAGACAATAAATTCTCAGAACTGCACGTCTTTCCATTTTCCAAAAGATCTGGTACACCGGCTTCCAAAATGGACGGCCAGGTGGACAGCGAGGTCAAACAGCATAGAGTACAGCAGCTGATTGAGCTGTCGAACCAGCTTGCCAAAGAATATGCCGGTGATTATGAGGACAGAGAGCTTGATGTTATACCGGAAGAAAGGGATGACGAAACGGGGCTTCTTACCGGCTACACATCCAACTACCTCCGTGTTAAATTTGAAGGGTCTGAAGAATTAATAGGTTCCATCGTCAAAGTGAAAATCACAAAAGCAGGATATCCCTACAATATGGGCGAATATATCAGGGAAGCCCGCGAAGAAGAAGACAGAGTGCTTGCATAGCCCGAAGAAAGGATGAAGGATATGAGTTCACTTGCTTCCACTATCGACCACACGCTTTTAAAGCCTGAATCCACTGTCAGACAGATCGAAACGCTGTGCCGGGAGGCAGCAGAGTATGAGTTCGCATCGGTCTGCATCCATCCGTCCATGGTGCCTTCTGCCGTGGAAATCTTGAAAGATACCCCGGTAAAAGTATGTACGGTTATTGGTTTTCCGCACGGGGCAACACTTTCTTCTGTTAAAGCCTTTGAAACAAAAGAGGCGGTAAGACTCGGGGCTGCCGAAGTTGATATGGTAATCAACACAGGGATGCTTAAAAGCGGAAGGGAAGACGAAGTGCGCGGCGATATTGAATCCGTCGTGCAGGCTGCTTCAGATCAGGTGCTTGTGAAAGTGATTATTGAGACAGTTCTTCTAACCGATGAAGAGAAAGAAAAGGCGTGCCGTGCAGCCGTTCAGGCCGGAGCGGATTTTGTCAAAACATCGACCGGATTTGCAGGCGGCGGTGCCACTCTTGAAGATGTGAAACTGATGAAGCGGGTTGTCGGCAATCAAGCGAAAGTAAAAGCAAGCGGCGGTGTCAAAGATCAGCAGACCGCTCTTGCCATGATAGAAGCCGGCGCTGAAAGGATCGGCACCAGTTCCGGTGCTGCGATTGTTTCCGGTGAAAGCGGCACGTCATCCTACTAAACGGGGATGCCTGTATTATAGAAAGTATTGATTTTTCGAATATCATGTTATATAATTTGTGAAAATAGTTGTTTTTTCCATGATGGAAACGGCTGAGTGTCCGCGTGACGGATGGTCGTCGTAATAATCCTGATGGATGAATCAGCTGTACTGGTTGTTTGGAGGGAGGGATTCAGATGGCTGAGACCCGTGTTCGTAAGAACGAGAATATTGATGCTGCTCTTCGCCGTTTCAAGAAAGATCTTTCGAAAGAAGGAACAATGGCGGAAGTTCGTAAGCGCAAGTTCCATGAAAAGCCGAGCGAAAAGCGCAAAAGAAAATCAGAGGCAGCTAGAAAACGTAAATCCTAATTGAAAGAAGGTGCTTCACGCTGCAACTCATGGATCGTTTGAATGAAGATGTAAAACATGCCTTGAAAGCCAAAGATAAAAAAAGGCTTTCCGTTCTCCGGGGCGTCAAATCTTCCCTTCAGAATGAAGCGATTAAAGAGGGCAGGGAGCTGCAGGAGCAGGATGCCTTAAGTGTCCTGAATCGTGAATGGAAACAGCGGAAGGAATCCCTCCATGAGTTTGAAAATGCGGGAAGAAATGATCTGGCAGAAGAGATAGAAACGGAACTTACCATTCTATCTGAATATATGCCCGAGTCATTGTCTGAAGAAGAACTGGATCGTATTGTGCAGGAAACCATTACAGAAACCGGGGCTTCCTCAAGCAGTGACATGGGAACGGTCATGTCTGCCGTCATGCCTAAAGTGCAGGGACGGGCGGATGGAAAACTGGTAAACCAGTTTGTCCGGAATCATTTGACCTGAGAAAAACATTCCTCCGTGTTCGGGGGAATGTTTTTTAAAATGACGGAGAAGGTTTTTGGACAACGTCTGATGATCTAAAGTACCATTGTCGTAGGTGAACTCATCAAAACATGATATAATAAACATAATGACAGCCGGATTTGAAACCGGATAATGATTTGTTCGTATATAAAAGGGAGAACGGCCCGGCCGGCTTAGAGAAAAGGAAACATCAGAGAAAGAGGGAGTCAGATGGTTTATTTCGTGAGAAAATCAGCGGCCGTACTTCTGTCTCTGTTTTTGCTGTTTGCAGCACTTCCAAGCGGTGAAGCCGATGCTTCTGAAAATGATAAGGTGTTCGTCATTCCAGTGGAACAGACGGTGGAAAGCGGTTTGAAAGCGTTTCTTGAACGCGCGGTGGAAGATGCTGAATCAGCGGGTGCCGATCACATCATTTTTGAAATCGATACACCGGGTGGTGCTGTGGATGCTGCAGGCGACATTGCCTCCCTCATAGAGGATGCTTCCGTGCCGACGACAGCGTATGTCGTGGAGGAAGCGATGTCTGCCGGCGCGTAC
This sequence comes from Salibacterium halotolerans, assembly GCF_900115625.1. Lineage (GTDB taxonomy): Bacteria > Bacillota > Bacilli > Bacillales > Marinococcaceae > Salibacterium > Salibacterium halotolerans. The sequence continues at coordinate 91,724 of NZ_FOXD01000003.1, forward strand.
CTTGCGCTCAGCGCTGATGAAATCGCCATGGCGCCTGATACACAGATGGGGGCGGCACAGGTCATTACCGGATCCGGTAATGCCGCGGGTACCAAAGTTCAGTCGAGCTGGGAGAAAAACATGCAGAACGCTGCGGCATTGAACGGCCGTAATCCAGAGTTCGCGCTGGCCATGGCCGACCCTTCTGTTGATCTGCCGGAATACAGCGCCGGAAAAGGTGAATTGTTAACGCTTACGGCATCAGAAGCGGCGGAAGTGAATTATGCGGAGTACACACCTGAAAACAGGGAAGCCCTGCTGCAGGAACTGAATCTTTCCAATGCAGAAGTGCAGGAAATAGAGGTGAGTGCAGCCGAAAAAATCGCGCGCTTTGTAACCAACCCGGTACTTATTCCGATCTTACTGTCTGTTGGAAGTATAGGGCTGATTATAGAGCTTTACTCGCCCGGGTTCGGTATTCCCGGTATTCTCGGTGCATCGTCTCTGGGGCTGTTTTTCTTCGGCCACATGATAGCCGGTTTTGCAGGGTATGAAGCGTTAATTCTCGCCGGCGCAGGTCTGATCCTGCTGGCAGTGGAACTGTTCATCCCCGGTTTTGGTATTTTTGGTCTGCTTGGAGCAGGAGCCTTTATTGCCAGTCTGTTTTTTGCTTCTTATTCCACACTGAACATTGCCGTTTCGATTCTTATTGCGCTCATTCTATCGGTTGTGACCGTTATTATGATGTTTTCGGTCTTTAAAAAACGGGGACCGGTGAAACGTTTTGTGTTGGAAGACTCTGTGACGACAGATGAAGGTTTTATTTCCAATGAAAACCGTCCGGAACTCATAGGACAAACCGGAAAATCATTGACACCTCTCCGCCCTTCCGGTTCCATGCAGATGGGGGATGAAAGGCTTGACGTTGTATCGGAAGGAGGATATATTGAAAAAGGACGAGATGTGAAAATTGTGAAAGCAGAAGGTTCCCGGATTGTCGTGCGTGACATAAACGAATAAAGCTGAAGGAGGTTCTTCCATGGATCCGTCCGTGAATTTGACATTAATTATTGTACTGGTGCTCGCTTTTATTCTGCTGGCGCTCCTGTTTACGTTTGTGCCGATTGCGCTGTGGATTTCCGCGCTGGCCGCAGGAGTGAAAATCGGTATTTTCCAGCTGGTCGGTATGAGACTGCGCCGCGTCATTCCAAAAAGAGTGGTCAATCCGTTAATTAAAGCGGAAAAAGCCGGTCTTCAGATTGAACTGAACAAACTGGAGGGCCATTACCTTGCCGGAGGTAACGTCGACCGGGTGGTTAATGCTCTGATTGCCGCCCAGCGCGCCAACATTGAATTAACGTTTGAGCGTTGTGCCGCCATTGACCTGGCAGGCCGGGATGTACTGGAAGCGGTCCAGATGAGTGTTAACCCGAAAGTTATTGAAACACCGTTTATCGCCGGTGTTGCGATGGATGGCATTGAAGTGAAGGCGAAAGCCAGAATCACCGTTCGTGCCAACATTGACCGCCTCGTCGGCGGTGCCGGGGAAGATACAGTGATTGCCCGTGTCGGGGAAGGCATTGTGTCGACCATTGGTTCGTCCAAAGACCATAAAGCTGTGCTTGAAAATCCGGACTTAATATCTCAGACTGTCCTGAAAAAAGGTCTGGATTCCGGAACAGCGTTTGAGATACTCTCCATCGATATTGCCGACATCGACATCGGCAAAAACATCGGGGCCGGACTGCAGACCGATCAAGCCGAAGCGGATAAAAATATCGCCCAGGCGAAAGCCGAAGAACGCCGTGCGATGGCTGTCGCCCACGAGCAGGAGATGAAAGCCCGCGTCGAAGAAATGCGCGCCAAGGTTACCGAGGCGGAAGCGGAAGTACCGATGGCGATGGCTGAAGCATTCAAAGCAGGTAATCTCGGCGTCATGGACTACATGAACTATCAGAACATCAACGCTGATACAGATATGAGAGGAGCCATCGGCAGGGAAACGAAAGGGAACGATGACGATGGAAGCAGTCAGACTGACAACCCATTGTAATAGTACCAAGGCAGTCACTAAGAAAGGGTGGTCCCTTTGGAAGCCTTGATTGATCTGATTTTCGGAAACATTTTGATACTGGGGGCGGTCATCAGTGGTCTGATTGCCCTGTTCGGCCGGATTTCTGCCGGGAATAATGAATCCAAAGACGGGGAAAAAGGCCGGAATTCCCGGAACAACACCGGCCAGCATCAGAATGGAAAAAGCGAAGAGCCGCCGGACACAAGAACGTCCGGTTCTGTTCCGGAGACAGAACCGGCTGCTTCCCTCTCCCAGCCGGAAAATGGATATGAACAGCAGATGGAAGAATGGAGGAAAAAACAGAAAAGAGCCCATGAACTTACCAATGAAGCCGCCCGATCCTCGAATCCCCTTTCTGCATCTTCGGTTTCCGGTGAGAACCAGGAAAGGACTTCAGGCATTGCCCCCATCACGCCCGAAAATGCGAAACAGGGGGTGCTCTGGGCAGAAATACTCGGTCCTCCCGTTTCCAAAAGAAACAAGCAGCGCGGAACATTCTACGGCCCCCGCAGCCGCCGGTGACACTATACGAAATTCAGCACGTCCGGGAAATAATCCCGGGCGTTTTTTTGTACTGTAACGGGGATACATCCTGAATAACATCATAGGATGTGAATAGGGGTGCAAGAGATGCTGGAACAGTGGAAAAGCTGGCTTACGGAAAAATTAACAGTGCCGGAAGATGTCATTACGGATACGCCCAGGTTGACCATGATTGGTCAGCATCATTTACTTGTGGAAAATCATCACGGGATCCGCAGCTTTTTTGAAAACAGGATTGAGCTTCATGTACTGGATAAAGAGTTGATCATAAAAGGGGAGCAATTTGTCATAAAAAAAATACATCCGGAAGAACTTCTCATTGCAGGGGTTATTGAGGAAATCACCTATGGACAGAGAAAGGAGGGAGGAGCGGATGGGAAAACATAAAGGATGGCTCAGTGTCCGGGTCCGGATGACCGGTGAACGGGTGGAGGACGCTGTAAACGAATGTATCCGTACTTCTCTGGTACTTACAGATGTAAAAAGAGTAGACAGCCGCTGTGCACAATTTTATGTGACGTCAAACAGTTTGGGTACGCTTGAAGATATCGCACATCGCACAGGCTGTACCCTGGAAACAGTGTCGCCTTCAAAAACTGACAGAGTAAAAACCACCGCTACCCGCAGGTGGGGGATGGCTGCCGGACTGGGACTGTTTGTCCTCACTCTATTTCTGCTTTCGAAAATGATTTGGAATGTTAATATTTACGGAGCATCCCCTCCTCTGCAGGATGAGCTTGAAAATCAACTGCAGGAGATGGGGGTGAAACAGGGCGGCTTTCAGTTTCTCGTTCCGGATGCGGACATGATTCAATCCCGGCTGATGGAGGAAGTGGAAGGGGCGACGTGGATCGGTATGCAGCAAAATGGGACAACCTTTCAGTTTGAAGTCGCCCAGCAGTCGCTTCCTGAAGAAACAGACAACCCTTCTCCAAGGCATTTGACTGCTTCCAAAACGGCAGTAATCCAGCGGATTTTCGCCGAGAAAGGCAAACCGGTTGTTCAGGAAAATGAGCTTGTGCATGAAGGCGACCTTCTCATCTCAGGCTATATAGGAGAGGGAGAAGAAACCGAAGCAGTTGGGGCTGCTGGTGAAGTGTGGGGTGAGACGTGGTATGAAGTAACCGTCTCCCTTCCCCGGGAAAGGCTGCAGGAAACGCTGACAGGAAAAGAAGCTTCGGCATTTAAGCTGCGTCTTTTTCAATTAAATCTGCCGATCTGGGGATTCCAGGCAGATGAACAATTCAGCGACCATGTTCTGAATCAAAAAGAGTACCAGCTTTCTGTCTGGAACCGCAGTTTTCCTTTTTCCCTGCGTATTGAAAATTATCAGGAACGCCGGACAACCAGTCAGGACACGGAAGATATCATCACACAAACAAAAAAAGCAGCAACAACAAGAATGGAACGATATCTCCCTGAAGAGGCCAGTATTATATCTGAAAAAATTTTGCACGAGAACGCCCGTAATGGTAAAGTTAAACTAGTTATGCATTATAAAGTACTGGAAGACATCAAATCGGAAACACCGATCATCCAAGGAGAATGAGAAGATTGGCAGAAAAGCACGTCATTGAATTGGAAGTGAAGGATACGAATGAAATGCAGGATTTATTCGGTCCTCATGATATACACCTGAAGCGGATCGAAGAAAAGCTGGATGTTTCCATCACAACCCGAGGCGAATCACTTATTGTGACGGGGGATGCAGAAGCCGCACGGTTAATCGACCAGGTGCTGGATTGTCTGGTACGTCTGTTGCGCAACGGAATCAAGCTTTCAGAAAGAGACGTTATTTATGCGGTTCAGCTTGCCTCCGAAGATAAACTGGATCAGCTTGAAGATCTTTATCAGGAAACGATCGCGGTCAACGTAAAAGGAAAGCCGATTGTTGTAAAAACACTCGGGCAAAAAGAATATGTTGACACGATCCGGAAGAAAGATCTAATTTTTGGAATCGGTCCTGCGGGAACGGGCAAGACATACCTCGCTGTTGTTATGGCGGTAAATGCTCTGAAAGAAGGCGGTGTGAAGAAGATAGTACTGACACGCCCGGCAGTGGAAGCAGGCGAGAGCCTCGGATTTCTTCCCGGTGATTTAAAGGAGAAAGTGGACCCTTACCTCCGTCCGCTTTACGATGCCCTCCATGATATATTCGGCGTGGAACACACCGCCCGTCTGATGGAACGGGGGACTATTGAAGTTGCACCACTTGCCTATATGAGAGGAAGAACGCTCGAGGACGCTTTTGTCATTCTGGATGAAGCGCAGAATACGACCAGAGAGCAGATTAAAATGTTTCTGACAAGACTCGGTTTCGGGTCCAAAATGGTTGTGAACGGCGACCTGACCCAGGTGGATCTTCCGAAAGGACAGCAGTCCGGATTAAAAACGGCTGTCCATATTCTGCAGCACCTTAAAAATATCGGCTTTATTTACCTGCAGCCCAGTGACGTTGTCCGGCACACCATCGTCCAGCAGATCCTTGATGCCTATGAAGAGGCAGAGTCTCCGCGAAGCACCGGAAACCGGGGAGAACGCCCCGGTACAACAAGCGGCGGTCAGGAGGAAAAGAAATGAGTACAGTTGTAGATTTAATTGATGAAACTGAATCGGTCTCAGAAGAACTCCGGAATCTTCTGATGGACGTCCTGAAACAGGCTGCTTCTGCAGAAGGGGTGCCGGAGCAGGCGGAACTGTCTGTGACCTTGACGGATAATGAAACGATACAGGAAATAAACAGTCAGTACCGGGGCCTGGACAAGCCTACGGATGTCATATCGTTTGCTTTGAACGAAGGGGAACAAGACCATCTGCAGGCGGACATGCCGGAACTGCTCGGTGATATCGTCATCAGCCTCGAAAAAGCAGAGGAGCAGGCTGATACATACGGGCACAGTCTGAAAAGGGAAATGGCATTTCTGGCGGTTCATGGATTGCTCCATCTTCTCGGCTATACGCATGATGAGCCGGAACAGGAAAGGAAGATGTTCAGCCGTCAGGAATCGATACTGAGTGACTATGGACTTCAAAGATAGAAATCAGACAAGACGGCGCCGGCTCTCCCGCTCCTTCCGCTGTGCCTGGGCGGGATTGACGCTTGTCGTGCGGCAGGAACAGAATATGAAATTTCATCTTCTGACTGCTGCCGTGGTCATAACATGCGGTTTTGTTTTTTCCATTCCGCTGTTTCACTGGATGATTCTCGTTTTGGTAATAGGAGGTATGTTCGCACTTGAAGTGATGAACACTGCGGTGGAACGGGTGGTGGATATGATCACCGAAGAATATGACCCAGGCGCAGAAAAGGCAAAAGACATTGCCGCGGCAGCTGTTTTTGTATACAGCATTGCTGCTGCTGTCATCGGCATTCTTATTTTTTATCAGCCGGCAGTAAAGTGGCTTTTTTTATAACTAAAGGAGTGAAACAGACATGTCAGATCGAGAAATTATCGATAAAGCGGCTTCAGCCAGGGAGAAAGCTTACGTTCCGTATTCCCGGTTCGGAGTCGGTGCTGCTGTATGGACAGAAGATGGTCAGGTGTTTACGGGATGCAACATAGAAAATGCATCGTACGGCTTGACCAACTGCGCCGAGCGGACAGCGGTCTTTAAAGCAGTCAGCACCGGAGAAAAAAAAATCAGCGGCATCGCCGTCACAGCAGATACACCGGGCCCCGTCGCACCGTGCGGGGCCTGCAGACAGGTTCTGTCCGAATTTTTGGATCAGGATGCCCGTATTATTCTTGCGAACCTCAAAGGGGATGTCAACGTCACCACGATGGCTGCATTGCTTCCCGGAGCTTTTGAAGCGGAGGACATGCATAATGAGTGAAGGATTCAAGTCGGGTTTTGCCGCCATCATCGGCAGACCGAATGCAGGGAAATCCACCCTTTTGAATCATGTCCTCGGCGAGAAAATCGCGATTATGAGTGATAAGCCGCAGACGACAAGAAATAGAATTCAGGGCGTGTACACAAGTAGTGAATCCCAGATTATATTCATCGATACACCGGGGATTCACAAGCCAAAGCACAGACTCGGTGATTTTATGGTGCAGTCCGCTGTTCAGACGCTTCAGGATGTTGATCTTATTCTATTTATTATTGATGCAAACGATCGGTACGGTCCGGGAGAATCGTATATTCTTGAACAGCTTCAACAAGTGTCCACCCCTGTTTTTCTCGTGATGAATAAGATTGATCAGCTTCATCCGGACCAGCTTCTTGAAAAGATTGACAGCTACCGCCGCCGCGCGGATTTCTCGGAAGTTGTCCCCATCTCGGCGCTGCAGGGAAACAACGTCGATACCCTGATTGAACAGATTACCGGATACCTGGAGGAAGGTCCGCAGTTTTATCCGGAGGACCAGCTGACAGACCATCCCGAACGGTTCGTTGTCAGTGAACTCGTGCGGGAGAAAGTCCTGCATCTCACCGAGGATGAGGTTCCTCATTCCATTGCTGTTTACATCGAAGATATGAAAGAACGGGAGGAAGGCGCGGTGTATATTGCCGCGGTTATTGTCGTGGAACGCCCTTCGCAGAAAGGTATTATTATAGGAAAACAGGGCAGTATGCTGAAAGAAATAGGGAAACGGGCGAGACTGGATATTGAATCCCTTCTCGGCTCAAACGTTCACATCGATTTATGGGTGAAAGTTCAAAAAGACTGGCGGAACAGCCGCTTTCAGCTGAATGAGTACGGTTATTCGGATGAGGAGTACTGATAAGGCAAATATTACAGGGCATGTTCTAAAGCGGGGCCAGACATCCTAAGTCTTAAGCAGTCTACACGACAATCCGTGAAAGAAAGGGTGTCTGCCATGCTTGAGAAGGAACTGTTTCCCTGGGACTTATTTTATTTGACCGGAAATATAGATGCTTATCTGCTTACGAAAGAAATGGAACAGCATACCCTGGAAGACAGAGAAGAACATCCCGGGGAGAAACTGGAATAACAGAGCAGGGAAGGACAGCCATGCTGGAAAAAGCGGAAGGAATTGTACTGCGCACGTTTGCATACGGGGAAACCAACAGCATACTCAAAATCTTTACGAGGGAAGCCGGAAAAATATCGGTCATGGCGCGCGGTGCAAAGAAACCCAAAAGCAGTCTGGCCGCGGTCGCCCAGCCGTTTGTGTACGCTTATTTTATATACTACCCTTCAACCGGTATGAAAACACTCAACCAGGGAGATACAATCGATTCATTCCGGGAACTTCGGTATGATATCGTACGGACAGCGTATGCCTCTTATATTGTGGAACTTCTTGATAAACTGACGGAGGAACAGGAAACAAATCCATTTTTATTTGAACTGATTCTCCAGCTTCTGCGGCGTATGAATGAGGAAGATGATGCGGAAGTGCTCGTCCGGATTTTTGAAATGAAAATGACGTCCCAGGCCGGCATTCAACCGGTACTCGAAGAATGCGCGCGCTGCGGCAGCAAAGAGGGGACGTTTCATTTTTCCATCAAGGAGGCCGGATTTTTGTGCCACCGCTGTTTTCACGTGGACGAGCGGAGAATTGCGATTCAGCCGAAAACGGTACAGCTTCTGCGTACTTTTTTTCATCTTGATATCGGCCGTTTTGGTGATATTTCACTCGGGCAAAAGACGAAAGATGAACTCAGACTCGTGCTGGATTCCTATTACCAGGAATATTCCGGCCTCCAGTTGAAGTCAAAACGTTTTCTGGAGCAGATGCAAAGGTGGGAATAAGAGTCCAAAGCACTTGACAAGTACGTATTAAGTTCAGTAAGATGCAATATATGATTAATAGTGCGTCGAAGGAAAGTAGTAATCATTCCTCTGATTCCAAAGCGAGCGCAGGACGGTGTAAGCTGCGTGAATGATGATGATGAAGGCGTTCCGGAGCATACGTATTTCTAAAGCGGCCTGCCGGAAGAGAGCAGGCAAATAGGGTGGAACCGCGGATCATTAAGACCCGTCCCTATATACCCGTCTGGTATATAGGGACGGGTCTTTTTAGGCAGCAAATAAGGCACCTGATCATTGTGTTTCAGGATGCAGCTGCGGCGTCCGGATGCCTGGAAACCCGCGAAACGCGTGTCTACCACAGCACGAAGGTTTCCATCCGGATTTCCACTACCCGGGGCGCGTTTGCTTTTCTTAATAAAAGGAGGCTGGCTTATGAATGTACAGGATATGATTTTAAAGCTCCAGAATTTCTGGGCGGAACAGAATTGCTTGATTATGCAGGCATATGACGTGGAAAAAGGAGCGGGTACGATGAACCCGATGACCTTTTTGCGGAGCATCGGTCCAGAACCCTGGAATACAGCGTACGTGGAACCTTCCAGACGACCGGCGGACGGCAGATATGGTGAAAATCCGAACCGCCTCTATCAGCATCACCAATTTCAGGTGATTATGAAACCGTCGCCTCTTAACATTCAGGAACTGTATTTACGCAGCCTGGAAGAACTCGGGATTGATCCGAAAAAACATGATATCCGTTTTGTGGAAGACAACTGGGAAGCTCCGACACTCAGTGCATGGGGGCTCGGCTGGGAAGTATGGCTCGACGGCATGGAAATCACCCAGTTTACATATTTCCAGCAGGTCGGCGGGATCGACTCGGATCCGGTGGCTGTTGAAATTACATATGGGATTGAACGGATCGCCTCTTACATTCAGGACAAGGAAAACGTGTTTGATCTGACTTGGGTGGACGGCTTTACCTACGGTGATGTTTTTCTGCAGCCGGAGTATGAACATTCCCGTTACACATTTGATGTGGCAGACCATGACATGCTCTTTAAGGAATTCAGCGTGTATGAAAAGGAGGCAGAGCGCGCGTTGGAGGAGAAACTTGTATTTCCGGCCTATGATTACGTGCTGAAATGCTCCCACATCTTTAACCTGCTTGATGCCGGAGGGGCTATATCGGTAACGGAGCGTACCGGTTATATTGCCAGAGTACGAAACCTGGCCCGCAAGTGCGCAGCTGCCTATTATGAAGAACGGGAAAAGCTTGGATTCCCGCTGTTGAAAGAGGAGGGATCAAGTCATGAGTAATCAGCATTTTCTGCTTGAAATTGGAATGGAAGAAATGCCGGCCCGCTTTGTCACCGACGCGATGCAGCAGCTGCAGCAGAAAGTCGGCCGCTGGCTTACAGAAAACCGCCTCGCTTACGAATCCATCGATGCATTTTCCACTCCGCGCCGCCTTGCGGTAAGGGTGAACAACCTGGCCGGTATGCAGGAAGATGTTGTGGAGGAGGCGAAAGGCCCCGCCCGTCAGATTGCACTCGACGAGGAAGGAAACTGGACCAAAGCAGCGGCTGGTTTCGCCCGCGGTCAAGGAGCCGAACTCGATGATCTTTACTTTCAGGACGTCAAAGGCAGTGAATATGTGTTTGTCCGTAAAGAAGAAAAAGGAAAACCGGCGGCTGAACTTCTAAAAGGCATCGATGAAGTCATTACCGGTTTGACATTCCCCAAGAATATGCGGTGGAGTACGTATGATCTCCGGTTTGTACGTCCTATCCACTGGCTGACCGCTGTGCTTGGAAGCGACGTTATCCCGTTTACGATCACGGATGTTGATAGTGGGAGACTGTCCCACGGACACCGGGTGCTCGGCGGCCCCGTAGATATCCCGGACGCCGGATCGTATGAACAGGCTCTTCTGGAGCAGTACGTAATGGCAGAGCCAAAAAGGCGCCGGGAAACGATCCGGCAGCAGCTGCAAGATATGGCCGACAAAGAAAACTGGAACATTCTCATTACCGAGGATCTGCTGGAAGAGGTAAATAACCTCGTGGAATACCCGACGGCTCTTTATGGAAGGTTTGAGGAACGTTTTCTGGAACTTCCGGAAGAAGTACTCATTACGTCGATGCGGGAACACCAGCGTTATTTCCCGGTGGAAGACAAAAACGGACACCTTATCCCTTACTTTGTGACCGTGCGTAATGGAAACGCAGACTACCTGGAAAATGTCCAGAAAGGAAATGAAAAAGTGATCCGGGCGCGTCTGTCCGACGCCGTGTTCTTCTATGAAGAAGACCAGAAACTGACGCCGGACGGGGCAACCGCGAAACTCGATTCCATCGTCTTTCATGAAAATCTTGGAACAATCGGGGACAAAGTCCGCAGAGTCCAGGATCTTGCGTCGTCCTACGGAAGCCTGTTTCAATTGAACGAAAATATGGCTGCCGACACACAAAGAGCAGCGGCCATCTCCAAGTTTGACCTTGTCACGTTGATGGTTGACGAATTTACGGAACTGCAGGGGCTCATGGGAGAAAAATATGCTCTCCTGGCAGGCGAAAATCCGGAAGCAGCTCAGGCAGTCCGTGAACATTACAAACCAAAACACGCCTCCGATGATGTACCGGCCTCGCGTCCCGGAGCGGTGCTTGGACTGGCTGAAAAGATGGACACGATAGCAGCCTGCTTTGGTATCGGACTCATTCCGACCGGATCTCAGGACCCACACGGTCTGCGGAGGCAGGCTGCCGGAGCGGCCCGGATTTTGATGGAACACGAAGTCGCCGTACCGCTTGAAACGTTTGTCCATCAGGCAGTCCATGAAGCTGGAGAAACAGGATTGCTTCAGCAGGACGCGGGCGCGGTAGAAGAAGAAATTCTCTCTTTTTTCCGGCTGCGGCTGAAAACACTGCTCGATGAACAGGGAATCCGGCACGATATCGCGGATGCCGTACTTGAACACCCCGGCAGACAGGTGCGTGAAGTAACAGGAAAGGCAGCGTTTCTGCAATCCATATCAGATGATGCATCGTTTAAGGATACAGTCGAAGCGCTGAGCCGGGTGACCAACATTGCCCGGAAAGCAGAAGACAATCTTGTTGATGTGCAGGAAAATCTGCTGGAGGGTGATGAAGAAGTGCAGCTTTACCATGCTGCCGGGAAACTCGAAGAAGAGCTGACGGATGCACTTGATAAAGCGGACATCCAAACAGCCTACAATCAGCTGGAAGCGTTGAAGCCGTTGATTGATTCCTATTTTGACCACGTGATGGTGATGGCCGATGACGAAGCAGTGAAGAACAACCGTCTGGCTATGATGAAACAGCTTTCATCTGAAATCAGCCGCTTTGCCGATTTCAGGCAGATTGTGTTTTCCTAAAGCAGCCCCCGGCGTTTGAAAAAAGCGGGAACGAAAGGCATTTTGTCCTGCGGCAGCAGCATGGGAAAGAGACATCCGGTTCAAACATCTAAATAGTCATCTTTCACTGAGTAGGATATAATAGAGACAAGAAGCAGACCGCTGCAGGAAAAGAAGCGGCCTAAAGGCGGTGATGATAATCGAACTGTCGGACCGGCAGGAATATATTCTGAATATCGTAAAAGAAAATGGACCAATCACCGGGGAGCACATCGCAGACAGGTTATCGCTGACCCGTGCCACGCTGCGCCCGGATCTTGCCATACTCACTATGGCTGGATTCCTGGACGCCCGTCCGCGGGTGGGCTACTTCTTCACCGGTAAAACAGGGTCACAGCTTTTGACAGAAAAAGTGAAACAACTGACGGTTCAGGATTACCAGTCGATTCCAGTCGTCGTTAATGAATCCCATTCTGTGTATGATGCGGTCTGCACGATGTTTCTGGAAGACGTCGGTACTCTGTTTGTCGTCAATAATCAAGCCGGCCTTGTCGGTGTCCTTTCGCGGAAAGACCTGCTCAGAGCAAGTATCGGAAAGCAGGAACTGGAAGCGATGCCGGTGAGCATTATCATGTCCAGAATGCCCAATATCGCAGTGTGTAAAAAAGACGACCTGCTTATTGAAGTGGCCAACAAACTGATTGAAAAACAGATTGATGCGCTTCCCGTGGTGAAAGAGACAAAAAACCACCAGTATGAAGTGATAGGGAGAGTAACAAAAACAAACATGACAAAAGTACTTGTCGATCTTTCCCATGACCGGTTGGACGGATAGAAAATTTTGACGGCAAGGAGGAGTGGGAATGGAGTCGAATACGAGACAGCGTCCGATTGTATATGTCGTTTCTGATTCTGTCGGGGAAACGGCGGAATTGGTAGTAAAAGCGGCAGCCAGTCAGTTCGGAGAACGCGGCATGGAAATCCGCAGAATTCCTTATGTCGAAGATGAGGGAACCATTGAGGAAGTTATAGAGCTTGCCAGGGAAGTTCAGGCGATGATAGCCTATACCCTTGTCATTCCTGAAAAAAATGATTATCTTTTAAAACGGGCGCAGGAAGAAGGCGTCGAAACCGTCGATATAATCGGGCCGATGCTCGAGAAAATGACGACTGTATCCGGAATGAATCCAAAATATGAGCCTGGACTTGTTTACCGGCTGGATGAAGATTATTTCCGAAAAGTGGAAGCGATAGAGTTTGCCGTAAAATATGATGATGGACGGGATCCCGGTGGTATTCTAAGGGCAGATATTGTTCTGGTAGGCGTCTCAAGGACCTCCAAGACTCCTTTGTCGCAGTACCTGGCACATAAAAGGCTGAAAGTCGCCAATGTGCCGCTCGTTCCGGAAGTGGAGCCTCCGGAGGAATTGTTCAGAATCTCATCAAAAAAGTGCATCGGGCTCACAATCAGTCCGGAAAAACTGAATGATATCCGCACGGAACGGCTGAAATCCCTTGGTTTAAAGGCAGAAGCGAATTATGCCAAACGGGAGCGGATTGAACAGGAACTGGATCATTCACGGAGAGTAATGGATGAGATTGGCTGCACTGTCATTGATGTATCAAGCAAAGCCGTTGAAGAAACAGCGAATTTAATCGCCAATATGTTTCAGAAGAACTGAGCGCCGGAAGAAAGAAGAATTTTTTCCCGGTTCTTCGGCCTTTGTGCTTTACCGGGTATGTAATTGAAAAACCAGGGAATATTTCAATATTAAATATAGATTTTTTTCTTATAGGAAGCAGGATTTTGTACAGGATTGTCGAATGAGAAAGGGTGAATCGTAAATAGCTATTTACACAGATGCCGATGCGTGCCCTGTCAAAGAAGAAATTGATTCATTCGCCTTTGAGCACGGGATTCCATCCTATTTTGTATTCAGCCTTGCCCATGTTTCAAACAAATCATACCACTCCAGCCCGGTCGTTCTCGATAATGAACCGGAAGCAGTGGATGTCTATATCCAAAATCATACTTCACTCGGTGATATTGTCATCACCGGAGATAATGGTCTGGCTGCCATGATGCTCCAAAAAGGAGCAGTGCCCGTTTCCCCGCGGGGCACGATTTTTCGTGAACAGGATATGGATGTACTCTTTATCGGGCGGTATGAAGGAATAAAAGCTAAACGTAAAAAAACCAGAATAAAAGGGCCTCCTCCCATGACGAAAACGGATCGTCTCACATTCGTACAGGCTTTAAAAGAGCTTTACGGGAAGCATAAATAAACAATACAGAAAGGGAAGCTTCCAGGCAGCGGGGAGTTTTAGGGAGCCCGGCACCGGATAAAGCGGGGGATGAAGTGTTGGCAGGTTTAATACCGGAAGAAACAATCACCGAGGTTCAACAGTCTCTGGATATCGTTGATGTGGTAAGTGAACACCTGCAGCTGAAAAAGCAGGGAAAACACTATCTTGGATTATGCCCGTTTCACGGGGAAAAAACACCGTCCTTTTCCGTTTCACCGGACAAACAGCTGTATCACTGTTTCGGATGTGGAGCCGGTGGAAATGCAATAACGTTCGTCATGGAAGTGGAAGGTATTTCCTTTGTGGAAGCAGTGAAAAACCTGGCGGACAAAAGCGGGATTGCTGTTCCGGAAATGGATTCTGTTTCATCCGGTGCAGGAAAAAATGATGAATTACCGTCACAAAATGAGGGACACGAACTGGCGGCCAGATTTTATCATCATGTGTTAATGAATACAGAACAGGGTAAGCAGGCGTATGACTATCTTGAAGCACGCGGGGTTACGGCTGAACTGATGGAACGTTTTCAGCTCGGGTTTTCGCCTGACCAGCCTGAGGTGCTGAAAGGTCTGCTTGATAAACGAGGTTTCGATTTCGATCAGATGAACGAACAGGGGCTTCTCTACCGGACCGAATCGACAGGGGAACTTCGTGATAGATTCCGGAACCGGATTATGTTTCCCATCCGTGATTTGAGAGGCCGGACAGTTGGATTCGGCGGAAGAACACTCGGCGGGGCGGAGCCTAAATATCTGAACAGCCCCGATTCACCATTATTTCATAAAAATGAACTCCTGTATGGATTTGATGTGGCAAGAAAGGCAGTCAGACGAGAGAATGCGGCTGTGCTGTTTGAAGGATATGCCGACGTTATCGCTGCCCACAAGGCGGGTGTTGATAACGGCATGGCATCGCTCGGCACTTCTTTGACAGACAGACAGGCCCAGATTATCCGCCGTAACACCGAGCGTATTATTATCTGCTATGACGGGGATAATGCCGGGCAGGATGCGGCCTGGAGAGCAGGTGAAGTCCTTGAAAAACAAGGACTGAATGTGGAGGCGGCCATGCTTCCCGCCCAGACGGACCCGGATGACTACATTCAGATGTATGGGCCGGATCGTTTCCAAAAGGAAATTATCGAAATGGCTCTCCCTTTTATGAGCTTTAAAATGCAGGCGCTGAAAAAAGATAAAAATCTCCAGGACGAAGGAGATAAGCTCCGTTACATCGAAGAAGTATTAAAAGAGATGACTGCTCTTTCCCGGGCGGTTGAGCGGGATTTTTACCTGAGACAGGTAGCTGATGAATTCTCGCTGTCGCTTGATGCATTGAAACAGGAGCAGTACCGTATCTTTAAAGAACAGGGCGGAAAGAAACATTCTCCCGCAGGCGGAAGAGAACAGGAAAAAGAAGAGAAGCGCCGGGGATTTGACCACTACTCCGGAGCCAGGCTGAATCCGGCTCACCAAAACGCGGAACGGTATCTTCTCGCGCACATGATACATGACAGAGATGCCTGTATGGAAGTACAGGAAAAACTCGGCGGTGAGTTCAACCTGGATCATCATATCGCTCTTGCCGCTCATCTCTATGCCTACTACGGAGAAGGGAACCCGGCTGATACAGGAGCCTTTATCAACCACCTCAATGATCCGGAACTGATAAAGGAAGCATCCGACATCGCAATGCTTGACATTACAGAACACATGTCGGAAAATGAATTAGCTGACTATGTGGACAAGATTAAAAACTATCCAAAATGGGTAGAAATAGAACAAATACACCAAAAGCTGAAAGAAGCTGAACGAAATCAGGATGTTGAACTTGCTGCCAAACTGGGAAATGAAATGATTAACATGAAAAAAGCCTTGAAAAAATAAACTCCTTAGAGTACGATAGGGAGTTATTTTGAATTTTTTCTGGTACACTGCTGAGAATAAATATGGTACATTCCCACGGACACGACACGAGTTCAAAAGAGAAACAGCGGTTTGAAGATTGGAAGGAGGGATCGAGGATGGCTGAAAAACCAACGCGCCCGCTCGCGGAAGGTGAAATGTCGATCGATCAAGTGAAAGAGCAGTTACTCGAAACCGGTAAAAAACGGGGAGTTCTCTCGTATGCTGAAATAACAGAAAAACTGGCGCCGTATGACCAGGATTCAGAGCAGATGGACGAGTTTTTTGAATATCTCGGAGAACAGGGAATTGATCTGCTTAATGAAGGCGAAGAAGTTCCGAGCATGGAACAAGTGGAAAAAGAAGAAGAAGAGCTCGATCTGAATGATCTCAGTGTACCCCCGGGTATTAAAATCAACGATCCCGTCCGTATGTATCTGAAGGAAATCGGCCGGGTCCCTCTTCTTTCCGCCCAAGAGGAAATCACGTACGCCAAACAGATTGAAGAAGGTGATGACGAAGCAAAACGCCGTCTTGCCGAAGCAAACCTCCGGCTCGTCGTTTCCATCGCGAAGCGTTATGTCGGTCGCGGCATGCTGTTTCTTGACCTTATTCAGGAAGGGAACATGGGACTCATAAAAGCCGTAGAAAAGTTTGACTATGATAAAGGATTTAAGTTCAGTACGTATGCTACGTGGTGGATACGTCAGGCCATTACCAGGGCGATTGCGGACCAGGCCAGAACGATACGCATTCCTGTTCATATGGTGGAGACAATCAATAAACTGATCAGAGTGCAGCGTCAGCTTCTTCAGGACCTTGGACGCGAGCCTACTCCGGAAGAAGTGTCCAAAGAAATGGATTTGACCCCGGATAAGGTACGTGAGATTCTCAAAATCGCGCAGGAGCCTGTATCCCTTGAAACGCCGATCGGCGAAGAAGATGATTCCCACCTCGGAGATTTCATTGAGGATCAGGAAGCAACAGCACCATCAGACGCGGCAGCATATGAACTGCTGAAAGAACAGCTTGAAGATGTGCTGGATACGCTGACAGATAGAGAAGAAAATGTGCTTCGTCTCCGTTTCGGTCTGGATGACGGAAGAACCCGTACACTGGAAGAAGTAGGTAAAGTGTTTGGTGTAACCAGGGAGCGGATTCGTCAGATTGAAGCGAAAGCGCTCCGCAAGCTGCGTCACCCGAGCAGAAGCAAACGTCTCAAAGACTTTCTCGATTAAACAAAAATGGATGGATTGCCTTTCGAGCCGCCAGGGGCAATCTTTTCCTGTTTTATACTGAATGCGGCGTGTGGAAACTTCTGCGTCCGGACCGAGGGGAATTCGCATGGATGAACACAGAAGAGACATTGTGATAAAAGAAATAAAATACTGGAAGTCCAATCATTTACTGCCGGATGACTACTGCAATTTTCTGTTAATGCTTTATTCCGAAGGAGAGGAAGCAGAACAAGCAGATGATGAAGCATCTGCTGACCTCGTGTCCGCACCCTTGTATAAGCGGTTTGCAGTCATGCTTGGTGCGGCGGTTGCGGCAGTAATCTTAACATTTATTGTTATTCATTTTACTTCTTTTTCCCTTCTATTGCAAACGCTGTCGCACCTGGTGCTTGCGGCAATTGTCTTCGGTATGGCTTTTTATGCCCGGAAGCAGGACAGCGTCTTGTTTCATCTTCTTATATCAGCAGGCGCTGTCATTCTTTTTGCCGGAAGCACAACGACTGTCATGCGTTTGGAAGAGAACAATGTGCTGCTTTATGTGACGATTCTTTTAAACTGCTCCGTATGGCTTGCCGCGGGCTTTTACACGCGGCTTCCATATCTTTTATGGGCAGGAGGATCGGGTGTTCTTCTCACCGTCTTTACGATATTTATTTTGTAGTCGCCGCGGATATTTGATAACAGTATGACAAAAACTATAAAAGTACGCGCAGAGACTTTTCTTGACAGGCATAATAAAGTAAAATGAAAAGGAATGCACACTTGGTAAAGCAAAGTTCATGTACATAGGTAAAGGGGGAAAAGTCATGAAGGGAAAACCTCTCATTCCGTTTTTTTTGATTGCTGTCGCAGGTCTTGTGCTTACCGTGGGTCTGTCTCTTGTCGGTGTCGGCCAGCAGGCCAGTGAAGGAGAACAGGGCGGAGAAATGGATCCTGTCGCCAGAGGGGAACAGGTCGTGAATGAGAACTGTATCAGCTGTCACGGTGAAAACCTGCAGGGCGGAAGCGGTCCGGCCATTCAAAACGTTGGAAGCGATATGTCGGCCGAAGAAATCGCTAATATAGCCCAAAACGGTGTAGGGGACATGCCGTCCGGTGTCGTTTCATCAGCGGAAGACGCCCAGGCTGTTGCCGAGTATTTACTGTCACTTTCTGAAGAATAAAGAAGGAGGAACTGATGTCCTCCTTCTTTTCCCATGTAAAGAGAGGAATCCATGAAACCATGAATCATGATAACATACCTAAAAGACTACGGGTCGTAGCGGAACACATCCGTGCTGGTTCGGTCATTGCTGATATTGGCACCGACCACGGCGCCGTTCCGATTTTTGCCTTAAAACAGAACCTGGCAGCATCGGCAGCAGCCTGTGACGTAAATGACGGTCCGCTCGCAGCTGCCCGCAGGAACATACAGGAAGAACAACTGGAGGAGTGGATAAGCGTCTGCTCCGGTGACGGCCTTCATGCGCTGCAGGAGGGTGATGACGTTGATACGGTTATCATATCCGGTATGGGAGGTACGCTGATCTCATCCATACTGGAGGACGGCCAAACGATACTGGACGGAGTGGGGCATTTAATTCTTCAGCCTAATATGGGAGCCGTCAACATCCGCCGGTGGTTAAGGACAAATGGATGGAAGCTTGAATCGGAGGATATTATCGAAGAAAACAACCGCATCTACGAAATTCTGACCGCTATTCCCGGTAAAGCCGACAGTCCCTACAGCAGTACTCCTTTGATGAGAGAAGCGGAGATGTTATTCGGTCCTTTTTTGATGAAAGAGCAGAATGATGCTTTTAGAAAAAAATGGACACGTGAAAAAGAGCAATGGAAACGAGTGCTGCACCAGCTGAAAAAAGCAGGGCAGCCCGGACAGGTGGAGGAGAAAAAACAGGAACTGATGAGAAAAATCCGATTGGCAGAGGAGGTCCTTCCTGATGAAAACAGCTGACGGACGAATGATTGCAGAGATTTTTGAAGGGTGGGCGCCGCGCTCTCTTGCGCTGGAAAAAGACAACGTCGGCTTGATGGTCGGAACGTTGAACAAACCGGTACACAGAGTGCTCACAACACTCGATGTGTCCAATGAAGTGGTGGATGAAGCGGTCGAAAAAGACATAGATCTAATCATTGCGCATCACCCTTTAATTTTTAAACCGATGGCGTCGATCGAAACGTCCGGAGGAAAAGGGTCCATTATCGAGAAGTGCATGAAACACGATATCGCAGTATATGCCGCTCATACCAACCTCGATATCGCTGATGGCGGTGTAAATGATATGCTTGCTGACGCTCTTGGTCTTGAAAAAACCGAAGTGCTCGTTCCAATGACGGAAGTTCCTTTGAAAAAATTGACTGCGTTCGTGCCGGAAGGGCATGTCGAATCGGTCCGTTCCGCTCTGGGCGATGCAGGAGCCGGACATATTGGAGATTACAGCCATTGCACGTTTTCGACAGACGGAACCGGCACCTTCATTCCGGGGGATAATACCGATCCGTATCTCGGCACCCGGGGGCAGATGGAATTTGCGCCGGAAACACGCATGGAAACCATCGTTCCGGAAACGATTCTTCCTGACGTTATCAAAGTGCTGGAGAGCGCCCATCCATATGAGGAGCCTGCCTATGACGTGTACCCGCTCGATATACAGGGAGAAGTAATGGGTCTCGGCCGAATCGGTTATCTTTCTGAATCTCATTCGTATGAAGGGTTTATCGAACATGTGAAATCAGCTTTCGGGGTGCGGCATGTCCGCACAGCCGGCCCTGAACCGAGCGAAGTGCGTACTGTTGCCGTACTTGGGGGAGACGGTAACAAGTTCTGGAGCCATGCCCTAAAGCGTGGTGCAGATGTGTACATTACCGGAGACCTTTACTTTCATACCGCGCAAGATGCGGCTCTGGAAGGACTGAACACAATAGATCCTGGTCATCATATCGAACAGATTATAAAAGAAGGGGTCAGACGTAAAATGGAAAGCCTGATCGACATCTCCGTATACGATATCACATTTTACGCCTCCACCATTTCCACCGAACCATTTACATTCCGCTGAAAAAGATGAAGACCGGCTTTCCATAAAGAGAGCCGGTCTTTGTCTTTATTTGGCTTTGCTTTTTACTTTCGGAAGAATTCTTGATGTTTCCACTTTATTTTCGGTATTCCAGGTGGATGGGTCATTTTCGTCGTACTGCTTCAGAAAATCGATAACTTCTTTGGTGATCGGGGTCGGCGTGGATGCGCCGGCGGTTACAGCGATCGTCTCGATTCCTTGCAGCCATGCGAGATTAAGCTCGGTAATATCGGCAATCCGGCGTGCAGGAGTGCCTGCGTTACTCTCGGAAACCTGGGCGAGCCGGTTCGAGTTGTTACTTTTAGGATCACCGACAACAAGCATTAGATCAGCATCTCCGGCCTGTTCTGAGACGGCTTCCTGACGCACCTGGGTGGCCTTGCAGATTTCATTGTTAATTTCAGCGGTTGGAAAACGTTCCAGCGCTGCGTTCATGATATCAGAAACATCCCACTGGCTCATGGTCGTCTGATTGGTGATGGTGATTTTTTCAGTCGGAATCTCAAGTTCCTCGATATCCTCCTTGGTTTCCACCAGATGAACGATATCAGGACCCATGCCTACTGCACCTTCCGGCTCGGGATGACCTTTCTTCCCGATGTAGATGACATGATAGCCTGCTTCTCTATTGCTGCTTATTAATTCATGGGTTCGGGTTACATCCGGGCAGGTTGCGTCCACGGTGGTAAGTCCTTTTTCTTCTGCGAGTTCGCGGACCTCCGGGGAGACGCCGTGAGCAGTGAAAATGACAGTGCCTTTTTCCACCTCTCTCAGTATTTCAAGACGGTTGGGCCCGTCCAGAGAGATAATACCTTCCTCGTCAAACGCTTCGGTCACATGTGTATTATGAACGATCATTCCCAGAATATAAATGGGGCGCGGTAGGTCTACACTTTGGGCAGCCTGTTTTGCGATAACCATTGCATCCACTACACCGTAGCAGTATCCCCTCGGGGCGATCTTAATTACTTCCATAACAGCCTCCTCTGAAACTGATTCTATTTCATCCATATTTTCTTTCTTTCTTCGTTAACGCAGACTATACCACATCATAATTGAATGGGTACACTGACACCATTATACTATTTATCAAGATGGATGTAAAAGAGGAGGCCGCTTCTGATTTGTTATACATAAAGTTTTGGAGCAGGTGTTGTCCCTTTGTCTTCATCCTCGATCCATTCCTGCTTTTCCTCCTGCGAATAGGGTTCTGCATGTTTTGATGACGCAGATCCTGAGGAGGGCGGAGCAGCAGATAACATTTTCAAAAACACAGGCAGCTGACGAACGAGCGGGTAATACTGCTTAATATAGGGAGCGGCAGTTTGAGCCATTCGAAGTGCCTGCTGGACCTTGGGAAGAAGCGTCTGCAGCTCCGGTATTCTCTGTGTAATTGACGGTGGGACAGCTCCCGGAAACCCTCCCGGGACCCCTCCAGCATATGGATACCGCTGGGGCGGAGATGGAGGAGCGGGTGGATGCTCCGGTAAAGGGGCACGTGGATACTCATGAAAAAAACCTGGCATATTGTTCATCCTTTCTCCTTTGGAATGGAAAGCCGCGGCTGTGTTTTTGCCCTGTTTATGATAAAATATGAAGGCATAAAGGCAGTTGTGCAAAGAAGAAGCGAAGATCATTTTTGTATCATGGAAGGCGGATAGACATGAAAGGATTCAAAAGGTTTGAGCTCCCTCCTTTTTTATTGGAAGCTCTCGAAAAGCAGCATATCCATAGGCCGGCTGATATTCAGGAGAGGCTGATTCCGGCTGTTTTGAATAAAAGAGACGTTATAGGACAATCCCAGACCGGCACAGGAAAGACGCTGGCATTTCTACTGCCGCTTGCGGCCCGGATTGACCCGGAAAAACATCACATACAGGCTGTGATAACCGCTCCGACCAGGGAACTGGCTTCCCAGCTTCATCAGGAACTCGTGAAGCTGCTGGAGTACAAAGACGGCACTCCCATTTCTGCCAAAACACTTATCGGCGGCACCGATCGTCAGAAAACAGTAGACAAGTTTCAGCAGCCGCCTCATATTGTGACAGCCACACCCGGACGGCTGAAAGATATGACAGACAGCGGCGTGGTGGATGTCAGCAAAGTGGAAATGCTTGTCGTCGATGAAGCAGACCAGATGCTCGACATGGGATTTATCGAAGAAATTGATCCGGTTGCAGCCCAAATGCCGGAAACACTGCAGATGATGGTATTTTCAGCCACCATTCCGGAGGCGTTGCAGCCGTTTCTTAGAAAATATATGACATCCCCCCGGCATGTACATGTCCGCCCGGAAGAAGCCTCACCGGCTGATATCACTCATTACTTTGTTCCTGTCAGACACCGCAGCCGTACGGAACTGACCATGGAGATCGCAGCACGGCTTCAGCCCTACTTTGCCATTTTATTCACCTCCACGAAAGAAGAAGCGGATGAAGTGGCTGACGCGATGAGCATGAAAGGTATAGAAGCCGATGTACTACACGGGGATATCAGCCCGCGCCGCCGCAAACAGGTCATGCGTAATATTGATAAGCTCGACGTTCAGTATTTGATCGCAACCGATCTGGCGGCCAGAGGTATGGACATTGAAGGGGTTTCCCACATCATCAACCATTCTCTTCCCAAAGAACTCGGCTATTATGTACACCGTGCAGGCCGTACCGGACGGGCAGGTGCTGATGGAGAAGTCTATACCCTCATAGATGAACAGTCCGAATACCCGCGTGTCGCTAAGCTGCAGGATCAGGGTATAACATGTGAATTTCTTGATTTCAAAAAAGGGGAATTCACCCCGATGGATGATCCCCTTCATAAGTCTCTGAAAAAGAAGAACAAACCGTCTGATGCAGGTGCCGGGGTGAAAAAACCGAAGAAAGTGAAACCCGGATACAAAAAGAAAGCAGCACAACGTCCGGCCGGCAGACAAAACAAAAAACGAAGATAATAAGGAGGATACGAAGATGTTAATCGGATCCCACGTGTCCATGAATGGAAAAAAGATGCTTCTTGGCTCCAGTGAAGAAGCATTGTCCTACAATGCTACAGCTATGATGATTTATACAGGTGCCCCTCAGAATACACGCAGAAAAGCCATTGAAGATCTGAACATTGAAAAAGGTAGAGAACACATGCAGGAGCACGGTATAAAAAGTGTAGTGGTGCATGCTCCATATATCATTAATATCGCCAATACGACGAAGCCCGAAACGTTTCAGCTTGGTGTCGACTTTTTACGATCCGAGATAGAACGGACGGAAGCGATCGGCGCAGAACAGATTGTCCTCCATCCCGGGTCCCATGTCGGAGAAGGCGCTGATAAAGGAATCGCCAAAATCATTGAGGGGCTGAATGAAGTAATTGACCCTTCCCAAAATGTGCAGATTGCACTGGAAACGATGGCCGGGAAAGGGTCGGAATGCGGCCGTTCGTTTGAAGAACTGGCAGCCATTATAGAAGGCGTGACGCACAATGATAAGCTGTCCGTTTGTTTTGACACGTGCCATACCCATGACGCCGGTTACGACATTGTTCATGATTTTGACGGTGTATTAACATCGTTTGATAAACAAATCGGCCTCGACCGTTTGAAAGTACTCCATGTAAATGACAGCAAAAATGAAAAAGGAGCGGCCAAAGACCGCCACGAGAACATAGGTTTCGGCTGGATTGGTTTTGAGGCGCTGAAAGATATCGTCCATCATTCTGAATTCGAAAGCATTCCAAAAATTCTCGAGACGCCTTATGTCGGAACAGACAAGAAAAACAAAAAGCCGCCCTACAAACACGAACTGGAAATGCTCGCTGAAAAAACGTTTGACGAAACGATGAAAGATGAACTTCTTTCCCAGTAATTAGTAAAATATAGGGAAAATTCCCTCCCGATAAGGAAAATCCTTTTTTCGGGAGGATTTTCTTTGTGGAAGAGCGAAAATAATACACAAATACATATATCCCGACTGAGCTGCAAAGCCAAAACGGCAGCGGCTTACTACATTGGGCAGGTGCTGTACTGATCGACAACATTCAGCGCCGGCAGATTCTGCGTTTTCTTTTACAACATGTATTGGTTATAAAGCTGTTTGACAGCCTTAAAAGTTCCAGGTGACACTTTCTGCTGGATGGCATCGAATACAGGCTGATGGGTCGATGTGTCATCAAGGCTCCATGGGTGATTCCGCACTGTCTGCAGGATAACTGCTGCTTCCTCCGGCGTCATGGGAACACCAAATACCCGGGCATAGTGAAGGATATCCTCCGGCCGCATTTCGGCTATTTTGTATTTGATCCACTGCTCTTTGAAAGAATTCATGTTTGACACTCCTCATGCATAGAATCTCGTAAAGAACTGCTTCTATATCTATGCAGCAGTCCCGTAAATGTCACCGTATACGTGAATCTTCCATGTAGACAGAAATATACAAATGCTCGTACCGGGAAAAAATTATCCAAAAAATGTAGCAATTATTGAAAATTTTAGTATAATTGAAACCAGGAGCGAACAAGGAGGGGCACCAGGGAATGCATAGATGTATGGAACTGGTTTAATAAGGAGGGGTAACATGAATCAATCACTGCAGACCGTTGACACAAGTGACTTTCAGGAAAAATTTCAAAAGCTCAGGTCAGATGTGATGGAAATTCTACTGTCAGATAGTGGACTAATATTATCCGTCAATGAAACAGCAGCATCCTTCTTTTCCGAGTACGATTCGTTTTTCCGGTACGTACCGTCAAAACGACAGCAGCAGGTGAAGCAGTTTCTGGAGACAGTCAGGCGCCGCGGGGAATGTGAAGGGTTTCCGGTGCATCACTGTTTTCATCAGGACAAGCAGTATGTTCAATACAACGGGGAATGGGCAGAAGGTTACATTCTGTTGAGCGGCCGAAATATGTCCAGAAGTAGATTTTCCATCGAGACTTCGGAACTGTTGCAGCAGTTTGAGCATGCCGGAGCTATTATTAATGGGGATATGGGAATTGAAATGCATAATGAGGCCTTTGAATCATACATGCATCCTGAAACAGAAAACGGACATGGTATTATCCAAAACACAGGATATGAAAATTTATTAAACAGCTCGGCAAAACAGGATGTCATTCCTAAGCTTGTTGAAGAAGTGCTGGAGAAACAAAAGCCCCTTGAACTTGAAGTGAAAAATGATCAGGCGGAAAACTGGCTGTACCTGAAAGGAATCTATTTAGCTGAAACAGACTCCGTCCTTCTTATGATATATGACCTCACGTATGAAAAAAAATACCACCGTCTGCTTACGTATCAGGACCAAATGGAATCGGTTTCCTATTTATCGGCCGGTGTGGCACACGAACTCCGTAATCCTTTATCCGTCATAAAAGGATTTCTGCAGCTATCCTCTCTGACGGAAAGCTTTTATAAATATTCGGATACCATTTTGTCTGAAGTGGAACGAATGAATGAAATCATAGACAACTTTCTCTCTGTGGCCAGGAAAAAAGTTCAAAAAGAGTGGAAGATGCCCGGGGACCTTCTTGACAGCGTGATTGACATGATGCGTTCGGAATGTTTGATGCAGGGAGTATTGTTTGATTATCAGGTTGATCCGGTCGAAGGAGTTATAGAAGTGAACGAGTCGTCTTTTAAACAAATTATATTGAATGCGCTTCGAAACTCGATGGATGCCTTTCCGGACGGGCAGAAAAACAATAAATTTTCCCTGGAAAGCTTCGAACGAAACGGTCATTTGATTATTCAGTTGAAAGATAATGGTCCCGGTATTCCGGCGCATGTCCTTGAAAACCTGGGTAAGCCGTTTTTCACCACAAAAGAGAAAGGGACCGGAGTGGGGATACCATTGTGTAAAAAGATTATGGAAGAACATAACGGCACGTTTGAGGTGGAGAGCGGGTCTGGAAAAGGAACAAACATAAATTTGTCTTTCCCTATTTACCGCGAGGAATAAAAACGGGGATGATAGTACAAGGCGGGCATAACAGACCTCAAAAAGTACGTGCGAGCCCGTCACCACTCTTGTTCTAATGTAAAAATTTAATATTATTCATCCTGATGATCAATAAAGCGGGCGGCGTATTCGAACAGTCTGAGCTGGCTGTTTAC
The DNA here is from genome assembly GCF_900115625.1 of Salibacterium halotolerans. Classification (GTDB taxonomy): domain Bacteria; phylum Bacillota; class Bacilli; order Bacillales; family Marinococcaceae; genus Salibacterium; species Salibacterium halotolerans. The sequence continues at coordinate 118,041 of NZ_FOXD01000003.1, forward strand.
AGGTTCTTCACTTTCACCCCGGACCACATAGTGGTATTTACCGTTACTGTCCTGCACCCGGGCTTTTTCATTATCATTCAATGTGATCTCAAGGATTGTCTCGAGCCGTCCCTTCAGCCTGTCATCCAGTATCGGAAACATAATTTCAATACGCTTTTCCATGTTTCTCGTCATCCAGTCCGCCGATGAAAGGAAATAGGATTCTGTCCCATTATGATGAAAATAAAAAATGCGGCTGTGTTCAAGAAATCTGCCTACAATACTGCGGACGCTGATGTTGTCACTGATACCTTCAATACCAGGTCTCAGGCAGCAGATGCCGCGCACGATCAAGTCGATTTTCACACCGGCGCGGGAGGCTTCGTACAGCTTGAGAATGAGTGGTTTATCGGTAAGAGAATTCATTTTGGCAATGATACGGCCGCCGCCGTTTTTCTCGTGATATCTGATTTCATTATCAATATGATGCAGCAGCTCATCGCGGATCTCCACCGGGGATGTGGAAATGTGATTCCATTCCGGCTTCGTGCGGTAACCGCTAAGGTAGTTGAAGAAGTTTGTCGCATCCTCTCCGATATCCTCTCTTGAAGTGATCCATCCCATATCCGTGTATAATTTGGCCGTGGAGTCGTTGTAATTGCCTGTCCCCAAATGGACAAACCGCTCTATCCCACGGGACTGTCTGACAACGAGAGTGATTTTGCTGTGTGTTTTCAGCCCGGTTATCCCGTAAATCACATGAACGCCCGCTTTCTCGAGTTTTTTGGCCCATTGGATGTTGTTTTCTTCATCAAACCGGGCTTTCAGCTCCACGAGTACCGTTACCTGCTTGCCGTTTTCCGCGGCTTCGGTGAGGGCGTGGACAACGGGAGAATCACCGCTTACCCGGTAAAGCGTCTGTTTGATGGCGAGAACGGCCGGATCTTTTGCTGCGGTTGTAATAAAGTCAATAACCGGCTGGAAGGACTCATACGGATGATGAAGAAGAATGTCCTTATTTCTGGCAGCGTTCAGCACATCTGATTCTTCAAGCAGGTCTTCCGGAGGCTGTGGAATCAATGTCTCGTAGACGAGATGCTCTGATTCTTCGGCCATCTGACCGTATAACTGGAAAAGAAATGTTTGATCGAGCGGTCCTCTCAGCCTGTACACATCATTCGGGTGAATTTCGAGTTCCTCCGTCAGATAATGGAGGATCCGCTCATCCATCAAACCAATCTGATATTCAAAACGTACGGCTGCTCCCCATTTCCGTTTTTTCAGTTCTTTCTCAATCTCTACAAGCAGGTCCCTCGCACCTTCCTCGTGGATGGTAAGGTCGGCGTTTCTTGTGATGCGGAACGGGGATACAGAGATAACCTGATAGCCTACGAACAGCTCCCCGATAAATTCGCTGATCACCTGTTCGAGCATGATGAACTGTTTACGGTTCGAAGATGTGCCGGGCATTTCGATGTAACGATTCAGTACGGCAGGAACCTGAACGATGGCAATCTGTTCATTATGTACCTGATTTGTCTCCTTGAGAAGTACAGCCAGGTTGATGGACTTACTCAACAGAATCGGAAACGGCCGGTAAGCGTCCACCGCCAGCGGCGTGAGTACGGGAAAAATGTATTCCTGAAAATAATTGCGGAGATATCCCATCTGCTCTGCGCTTAATTCTTCCATTGTCAAAAATTCAATATGCTCCTGATGAAGAAGAGCGGTTAAGGTTTCCGTGAAAAAATTGTCCTGCAGGTGAACCAGTTCCCTCGTTTTTTCGGTAATGTGTTTAAGCTGCTGTTTCGGGGTCAAACCTGCTTTGTTCTCCGGCTTATTATACCCGGCTTCCACCTGATCTTTCAGACCGGCCACCCGGACCATGAAAAACTCGTCCAGGTTGGAGCTGAAAATGGCGGAAAACTTCAATCGTTCGAGCAGTGGATTCGTTTCATCCAAAGCTTCCTGGAGCACTCGTTCATTAAAAGCAAGCCAGCTCAATTCCCGGTTATTGTAGTAAGCCGGATTGTTCAAATCCGGTTCAAACTGTTCATCAGAAGTCATCATTCGTTCACCTATCCTTACAATACATCATTTCATCTTCACTTTAACATTAAAATGTAAAGGTTTTGTTAAGCTCACTTATAGGATAGAAATGAAGTGCTATTTTTTGTTTCAATATTTTCTCGACGTGCTTTTTGTACTTCTGGCTCTTCATTTCTTCAAAGTAACTGTAAGCATCTTCTCTGCATCCTATGTACAGATCGATGGATTTATCATCATTCTGTACAGCTGAAACATCCTGAACAACCTGACGTTTCGTCCGATCCAGGGCATACGATAATTTCAGAATACTTCCAAGCAGTTCATAGCGTTTGAATTCTTTTTTGGAAACATATTTCTGAAAAGGCGGGGACAGACGTTTCATCCATGCTTTTGACTTGAAAGAGGCAATAAATGCCATGGCGAGCCTTTCAGAATGGGGAACACCATCAATAGAACGGTTTGTTAAAACATAAAACGTATGCTGGCTGCTTGTCTCATGGCTGATGAATTCCCCGATGTAAAGCACCCGTGCGCTTTTTTGCAGGAGTGGGACATTATCGGTTTCTTTCAATTGTCCGGGGATGCTTTCCTCAAGCTCTGCGTACAGCTTCCGGGCAAGACTTCCAACTTCCTGGACGTATTCCTCGTTCATCTCAAATTCCCGGCTCAGCTGAAAAAAGCTTTCTTCTGCCACATCAGGAAGCGAGTTCAATGAATGTTCGCGCAGCAGTTCTTCAAAGAACAATCCTTCACGAAGACCTTTGCTGCTCATCATGAAATAATCAGATTGGAGATAGGAAATCAATTCATGAATGACCCGCACGGCCGGAATAATGACGTCTGCGCGGTCTTTAGAGAGACCTTCCATGTTTTCCCTCTGTTTAAATCCGGCTTTTTCGAAATCCTGTAAGACATCCTGAATATCAGCCGGTGTCATTTCATACTGATGAAGGCCGGAAAGGGGATACTCAGACCGGGCTTGATGAACGAGCGCCATGTTTCTGGCACTTCCGCCGATTCCGATGACAGGAAGGCGGGATGCATCCTGAAGCCAGGGCAGGGATTCAAACTGCCCGCGCAGAAACTCGGAGAGCTTTTTTATATCCTCTTTCTGCGGGTCCCGGCCGGGAAAAAATTTCTTCTTTAACGTCAAGGCACCAAATGGAAAGCTGTGCGTGTGGATGAGGGATTTGTTTTTAAAGAAAGTAATTTCACTGCTTCCGCCGCCGATATCGATGGATATTCCGTCGGCCGTGTCTGTGGAATTAACGACGGCAAGGTAGCCGTAATACGCTTCTTCATCTTCTGAGAGAACACGGATATTCATCGAGGTGCTGTTGTGTATGTAATCCAGAATATCCTGCTGATTGGAAGCATTGCGCACCGCTGCTGTAGCAACTGCTTTTACACGATCCACTCCGTGGTGCATGATAACTTCCTCGAATTGACAGAGGGATTCTTTCAAGATATTCATTCCTTCATCTGTAAGTCTGTTATCGTTATCAATATGGTTATTCAGTCTGGCCACCAGTTTCAGATTCTGCAATTCCCTTGTTCCTGTTTTTTCATCCAATTCGTTAATTACAAGCCGTATGGAGTTGGATCCAATATCAATTACCGCCACTTTTTCTTTCGCTGTCATCATTTGTCCGATATCGCTCCCTGTTATTTAAATCATTTGTAATTTTATGATAAACGGTGCTGAGAAAAAGAACAAGCACGATAAATGTGTTACAGTTTACAATGGAATAAGGTTCTTGTATACTCATTCATATGTAAATCGTAATTATTACGATAGTTAAAAAAGAGAGGGTTCCGCTCATGGTCGATGACCGTATAAATACCATGATAAACATGAATAATATAGTGTTCCAAAGAGGACATCAAACGATTTTAAGTCATGTCGATCTTTCAGTGAAAAAGGGAGAATTTTTAGGGCTGGTCGGTCCTAACGGCTCAGGCAAATCAACGTTGATTCAAATTATGCTCGGACTGCTTGAGCCGGATGGAGGCACAGTTTCGTTATTTGAGCAGCCACTGGAAAAATTCAAACACTGGGAACGAATCGGTTATGTTTCGCAAAAGGCAGCTTCGGTTAATCTCGGCTTTCCGGCAACAGTGTATGAGGTTGTGTCGATGGGGATGTTTTCTAAAGTCGGTCTTTTTCGTTTTCTGAACCGGCACCATAAGAAGAAAATTGATGAAACACTCGAGCAGGTGGGTATGCTGGAGTATAAACACCGTAATATTGGAGAATTATCCGGGGGTCAGCAGCAAAGAGTGTTCATTGCCCGGGCGCTTGTCAGTGAACCGGAAATATTGATTCTGGACGAGCCTACGGTCGGTGTGGACGCTGCCACGGTACAGCATTTTTATCAGCTGTTGTCACGTCTGAACCGGGAGCAGGAGCTGACACTGCTGCTGGTGACCCATGATGTGGGAGTCATGACAAAGTATGTGAGTCATGTGGCCTGCCTGCAGCAGACTCTTCATTTTCATGGCTCAGCTGAAGATTTTGAAGAAAGCGATTTGACGTCCATGTATGGTGAAAATATTGAGATTCTGTCCCATCAGCACGGGGGGCACAGTTAAAAATGGAAGCATTTCTACAATATGATTTTCTGCGGAATGCGTTGATTGCCGGAATACTGATTGGATTCACAGCACCGGTTCTTGGTGTTTTTATAGTAGTGCGGCGTCTTGCCCTGCTTACGGATGCTTTGTCCCATATCACCTTGACCGGTATCGCTTTCCATTTATTTTTGTCCCAGACACTTTCTGTCCTAACGGGGCTCAGTCCGGTTTATATGGGAATGATTTTTGCAGCTGCGGGGTCCCTTTTTATTGAAAAACTGCGCACGGTTTACACCGCCTACCAGGAGCTGGCCGTTCCGATTATTTTATCAAGTGCTATCGGCCTGGGTGTTATTTTTATTTCTTTGGCTGACGGATTTAACCAGGATTTATTCGCTTATTTATTTGGAAGCGTCATTGCTGTGAGCAAAGGCGATCTTGGAGCGGTTACAGGAATAGCAATCTTTGTAACGATTGTGCTTATCCTGTTCTATAAACAGCTTCTTTTTATCGCATTCGATGAAAATCAGGCGCGTGTCAGCGGTATACCTGTAAAAAGCATGAATCTGCTGTTCATTATTATGACAGCTCTAGTTATTGCAACGTCCATGCAGCTTGTCGGCATTCTTCTCGTTTCGTCCTTGATGACACTTCCAGTTGCAGCGGCGCTCCAGGCAGCTAAAAGTTTCCGGCAGATGTTTGTGTATTCCGTTATAGTCGGTGAAGCATCCGTATTGATCGGCATGATTTCGGCATTTTATCTGGATGTTTCGTCCGGCGGAATGATCGTTTTGGCCGCCCTTGTGCTTCTTCTTGCATCCATGTTGTACCGTAAGGCATCGGGAAGAGCTGTTTTTCATCCCGGGCGCCAAAAGGAAGCTGCGGTGGAATAAGTTGCAGTTACAGAGACTTTTCTTTTACAATAATGACAATGAAGATGTGATAAAATCATGGACTTAACATTTTTAGAACGGGGAATCATCGCGGCACTGTGTATAGGAATGATTGCACCGCTTCTCGGTACACTGCTGGCGGTCCGGCGCTCTTCCATTATTGCCGATTCCCTCTCCCACGTGACGTTGACCGGTCTCTCCGCAGGAGTATTGATTGGTGGAACATTCGAATTTTTACCCGTTCACCCGCTTTATACAGGATTTGCTTTTTCTCTTGCAGGTTCGCTTTTCATTGAGAAATTAAGACAGGAATACGCATCGTTTCAGGAACTGGCTGCCCCGATTATTTTATCGGCGGGCATCGGATTGAGTGCGGTTTTTATGAGTTTGGCACCTTCAGGGCAAAATGAGTGGTATGATTATTTATTCGGAAGCATCGTATCGGTCGGGGAAGGCGATCTTCTTTTTATACTTGTCACTTTTTTGGTCTCGGTTGTATTGTTTATCGTTTTTTTCAAAGAACTGGTTTTTGTTTCTTTCGACCAGGAAGGTGCAGCGGTATCCGGGATTCACATGAAAACCATCAATTTTTTGTTTTCCTTTTTAACGGCACTTGTCATTTCGATGTCGATGAAAGTAGTTGGAATTCTTTTGGTCGGAGCTCTTATTGCGCTCCCGGCTTCTGCGGCGCTGCAGCTTGCTAAAAGCTTTCGGGCTCTTGTTCTTTGGAGTATTATTATCGGGGAGGCAGCTGTTATATCGGGCGTCATCGGTTCGTATCATTTAAGTCTTGCGACCGGCGGATCCATTGTCGTATCCGCAGCTTTAATTCTCGGAGCTGTGCTTTTATGGAAGCCGCTTGTACGTATTTTCAGCAGGAGGAATCCATTATGAATGTAAATCAGGCACTTTCGCTTTTAAAGGAAGAAGGATATAAATTTACCGGTAAGCGGGAGCAGATGCTTTCTGTTTTTGCTGAAGAATCACGTTACCTGTCCGCCAAAGAAGTTCTTACCGCTTTACAGACAAATTACCCCAATGTAAGTTTTGACACCGTGTATCGTAATCTGTCCCTTTTTGAAGAGATGGAAATTCTGGAAGTGACAGAGCTTGATGGGGAGCGGCGTTTTCGCTTTCACTGCTCCACAAACCATCATCATCACCACTTGATTTGTTTGGACTGTGGAAAGACGAAACAGGTTGATGCCTGCCCGATGGAATGGATCAGTGACAACAATGACGAAGAATTCGAGGTGACCGGTCACAAGTTTGAAGTGTACGGATACTGTTCTTCCTGTACTGAAGGCGCTGGGGCGTAATGCTGGATTTTGGCAGTGTGCCGGCCGGGCAGGCGGGCATACTAAGACTGCTCTTTCTTTTCATCTGTTCCAAAAGAGCTGATTTTTAAAGAGCAGGGAGGGGCAGCAGCATGGACGAAGATCGTCCAAACCAGCAGGACACCCGGACAATGGAAGAGCAGCAGAAAGAAAAAGGTCCTGACGATGTAGAGGTCGCTGAAGACGATTATACAATGGAAACAGCATCAGAAGTGGCTTCCCCGGGTATTGGAAGCCGTTCCAACCTGAGTGGGTCACAACGGGAAGAAGCGGAACAATACGAAACGATGGAAGCCGATATTACGGATGACTCCATCGGGAAGGGGCTGGGCGTGACAGCTCTGATCTTGAGTATCTGTTCCCTGTTTTTTCTTCCGGTTTTCACAGGCGGTGCCGGTATTATACTCGGCATCTTTGCTGTCAGAAGAGATGCGGCCGCTTTAGGATGGTGGGCTGCCGGAATCGGTGCTTTTTCCATCGCCGTGACGATGTTGTTTGCTCCATTGTTTTAACGGAGAGCGCCTCTGGTGCTTATAACACAAAAAAGCTGTTCCGATGTCATTATCGGAACAGCTTTTTTGTGTTATGCCGAAGGTTTTGTTATACCTGCGCTTCCTGAGCGGCATAATGCTCTTCAGCAATCTTGTCTACTTCTTTTTTCAACTCATCCACCATGATCTCTTCTGGAACTTTACGGATGATTTCCCCGTGCCGGAACAAAAGACCTTCTCCTTTTGCTCCGGCAATACCGATATCGGCTTCCCGTGCTTCGCCGGGACCGTTCACGGCACAGCCCAGAACGGCAACTTTGACTGGTGCTTTGATGGTGGAGATGTATTCTTCCACTTCATTTGCGATGCTGATTAAATCAATTTCAATGCGGCCGCATGTCGGGCACGAAATCAGTGTGGCAGCATTGGAAGCAAGTCCGAACGTTTTCAGAAGCTCGCGGCCGACTTTTACTTCCTCAACAGGGTCGGCACTCAGTGAAATACGAAGAGTGCTGCCGATGCCTTTACTCAAGATGGCTCCAAGACCCGCAGAACTCTTAACAGAACCGGCAAACTGTGTGCCTGACTCGGTAATACCAAGGTGAAGCGGATAGGAAAAGGCCTGAGCGGCTTTTTCATATGCTTCAATAGCTAAATGAACATCCGACGCTTTCATGGAAACAACAATATCATGAAAGTCCAGCTCCTCGAGGATTTTGATATGATGAAGGGCGCTTTCCACCATGCCGTCCGCTGTGGGATAGCCATATTTCTCCAGAATATGGCGTTCCAGTGAACCTGCATTTACGCCGATCCGGATTGGTATCTGTTTTGCTTTTGCAGCTTTTACAACTTCCTCCACTTTCTCACGGGTGCCGATGTTTCCGGGATTGATACGGATTTTATCGGCGCCGCCTTCAATCGCCATCAATGCCATCCGGTAGTCGAAATGGATATCCACGACAAGAGGAATATTGATTCGTTTCTTGATTTCCGGTATAGCTTCAGCCGCAGGAATATCAGGGCAGGCGACACGCACAATCTGGCACCCCGCTTCTTCCAGGCGGTGAATTTCACTTACTGTTGCTTCAATGTCATCCGTTTTTGTCGTTGTCATGCTTTGTACTACTACTTGGTCGTTACCCCCGATGACGAGGTTTCCTACTTTTACCTGTCTTGTTTCTGTGCGGTGGGTGATTTGGCTCATGAATCCATTCGCCCCTTTTTCCTAAAGTATATATCACTTACGGTAACAGTCTTCAATCAATTACTTTAACCAGGATCAACCTTTATTCTATCAGCGTTTTGAATGATTTGGCAAGCAAAGGGGATTAAAAAGACGAGTCCTGCTTTGGTGTGTAAAGTGGAAAACGATACGGGCTGTCCACCTGGATAAGATCCGGTGGAACTCCTTCATTTAATTCTTTGAAATCACGGGTTATTTTATCGACCGGTGCCGGAAGACTTCCGTCGTGCAGTTTTTTTGTTATCGACACGAGGGTCTGGCCGGATTCGACTGTAACTTCTACAGCCCGTCTGTCGTCTATAATGTCTGAGGACGAAGAATTGTCTTCACCCGGGCCTGCCAGAATGCCTTCTGTTAGATCATAATAAACAGAAATGGAAAGTAATATAAAAAGAATAAAGAATAATGTTTTTTTCATTGTTATACTCCTCCGGCTGGACGATAGAATATTTTAGTGTAATGATATGTTCAGGAACAGCGGTTTAGAACGACAGTGGTATATTTAAGTAGTCAAAAAAGGAGAATGGTATATGAGAAGATGGAAAGTTATGATTCTGTCGGCTGCGGCCGCGGTAATGGCGGCAGCAGCTCCAATGTCCTCATCAGCCGCGGAAGGCGATGTCATCGTCACACTGGGAGAAGATTTGAGCGAACAGCAGCGCAGTTCTATTCTTAAGGAAATGCAGGCCGGGGAGAATGCCGAGATTATAACCGTGTCCAATGAAGAAGAACGTCAGTACCTGGGGGAATACCTTGGGGATGAGATAGGCACAAACGCTCTTTCTTCTTCAAAAATAACGATAGCCCCCGACGGAGAAGGTATCACTGTGAATACCAATAACATTACCAAGGTGAGCGAAGGTATGTACGCGAACGCCCTGATTACAGCCGGGGTACAGGACGCCGAGGTATATGTCACTGCGCCGATGGCTGTTTCCGGAACGGCAGGACTGACAGGCCTGATTAAAGCGTATGAAACACAGACCGGGGCGGAAATTTCAGAGGAACAAAAGCAGGTGGCCAATGAGGAAATGGTGAAGACGTCGGAACTTGGTGAGAGCATCGGCACAGAGCAGGCAACTGAGCTTATCACCCGTATCAAGGAGGGGATAAGCAATCAGAATATTGAAACCGAAGAAGATCTGCGCAATTTGATTGAACAGATTGCAGGGGATCTTGGAGTGTCGTTGACAGAAGAAGAAATGAACGGCCTCGTCTCATTATTTGAGCGTATGCAGAATCTCAATATTGACTGGAGTCAGGTGCAGAGTCAGATATCAGATATCCGGAACAATCTTGACGAGTTTTTGAACAGTGAAGAAACACAGTCTTTCATATCCAGTTTTCTGGACTTCATCAACCAGCTGATTGATTCGCTCAGCGGATGGTTCGGAGGAAATGAAGAGAACACAGCATAATATTCATCTCGGCACCGCCTTTATCTGAAGGCGGTGTTTTTATTATAGAACTTATACTTTATGAGTGAAAAATACGGGAGAAAAAGGTAGAATGGAATTGAAACGGTTTATTATTGAAAACGTACAACAGATACAAAATGGTTCCGATGCTTGAAATTTATGCTCGAAAAGGAGCTGATGAATATGGATTGGCTGCAACTGCCCAGTATCGGGTTTCTTGTCGTATTTTTGGGAACGCTTTTCTTAATGGGGGAAATGCTTGTTAAAGCAAAAGGGCTGTTCGCGATTCTCGGCATTGCATTGATGAGCCTGTTTTTCACTTTTCATATCGACGCCGGGGGAAGCATGTGGATTATCATTCTTTATCTTCTCGGTGTAGCATTAATTATTCTGGACGGAAAAGTAATCAGTGACGGCACGATTGCCTTGTTTGGAGCACTGCTTATGGGGCTCGGCCTTGCTGTGCCGACACCATCCATAACATACGGCGTGTTGGTGGTTTTTGGTTACATTGCCGGATTATTTTCGTCCGGACTGTTTCTGAAAGTATTCACCAGCCGCAACCTGTGGTCGAAAATAACACTGAAAGACCAGCTTGGAAGTGAACAGGGATACAACTCTATGGATGATTCCTATAGAGAACTCAAAGGAAAATCGGCTAAAACATTGACACCGTTCCGCCCGACAGGAACGATTATTGTAGAAGGCAGGCATTTCAGTGCAACGAGTGGAGATCAATGGCTCGAAGCAGACGAAGCGGTCACGATCGCGGCCGTTGACGGTACCAAAATATTGGTCCGCCGCAGGGAAGAATATGAAGCAGACAGCAAGTGAGAAACTTTTCTCACTGCTGTCTCTTTTTTTTAGGTACGGGAAGCCTGCTGTAAATCACCGCCAGCCATACAAAGGCAGTAAACCAGTAAAGAATATTCTGCTGATAATCCGGAAACCGGCCGGGAAACAGGTTGACAACTGTCACCACCATCGTCGGCAGCGTTACCGCATAAGCGCACATGATCCAGATCTGCCGGTAGGACAAAGGAACCGGGGATCGTCTCCGTATCATAAGCCCGTAGACCGAAAGAAAGCTGATCCCGATAAATTTTAACGCTGTTGTGAATAAATACATTAATAATATTGTTACCGGAATGAATAAAAAGAGAAGGCCGTCTGCTCCCTGGATTAAAGACGTCATATCATTTTTGGATATGGTGAAACCGCCTGCCATACTGTAAGCAAAAGATCGTTGTTCTGAGCGGGTATTGAGAACAAATTCATCTTCAAGAAAAGCGGTAACCTGTTTTTGTTCTTTGATGACTGCTATGTCCTCCTCGGACAAAGTTCCCTCAGGATCAAACACAATACGCCGCCCGCTGTCGTCTGTCAGGTCTCGAGAAGCGGAATCACCGGAATCGATCGTTCTGCCGCTGATGGTGAAGGCCGGCATATCATCATGGGTAAGGGCGGATTCCAGCTGGTTAATTCCTCCGGTGATGGAGACAGTAAGGGTAATGGCAGCAGGTATACTTGCTGCAATCATAAGAAAAAATATGTAGCCGATTGTTTTACCGATGCTTTTAAAGCGGAACCGGCCGATATATACGGCGGAATAAAGACTTTTTATAAACGTTTGAAGTGTTGTCATTATGCACTCCTTTCTCATCTGCCTGTCTCATTTTACCGCAGTCCGTACGTTCTAAAAACAAATAATATAACTTTCTTTACAATTCTTAATAAAATCTTTACAAAAACTAAATGACATTCATGAAAAAATAAAGTAAAATGCAAAAGGTTTGTCTTAAAAGGGGATTTATAATTTATACAACTGAAGGGATGAAAAGGATTGGAAATTGATGTTCAGACGATCATTTTCTCATTTTTAGGTGGTCTCGGAATTTTCTTGTTCGGTATTAAGTTTATGGGGGACGGTCTTCAGAAAGCAGCAGGAGACCGGTTAAGGGAAATACTGGACAAGTTTACAAGCAATCCTCTGATGGGTGTGCTTGCAGGAATGATAGTTACCATACTCATTCAAACCAGCTCCGGTACTACGGTACTGACAGTCGGCCTGGTAAATGCAGGGTTTATGACACTCCATCAGGCTATCGGTGTCATTATGGGGGCAAACATAGGAACAACGGCGACGGCTTTTATTATCGGTCTTGACATAGAAGCATACGCGCTGCCCATTATGTTTGCTGGTACGGTAATGATATTTTTCCTTAAAAACAAAAAAATCAATAATATCGGTCAGATTCTTTTTGGGTTCGGCGGTATTTTCTACGGTTTGAAATTGATGGGCGAAGGTGTCGCACCCCTTGAAGGATTGGAATCCTTTCAGAACTTGACGGTAAGCATGAGTGAAAATCCGATTCTCGGCGTCATCATCGGTGTAACCTTTACTGTAGCGGTACAAAGTTCTTCGGCTTCCATCGGACTGCTGCAGGAGCTGTATCAGCAGGGAGCCATCATGCTTGATGCGGTCATGCCGGTTCTTTTCGGTGATAATATCGGTACGACAATTACCGCGGTATTTGCAGCTATCGGCGCTTCCGTTGCAGCGAAGCGGGCGGCCTTCGTCCACGTCATATTCAACCTGATTGGAACGACTATCATACTTATCCTGCTCTCGCCTTACACGCTGCTGATGGAAAATGTGCAGGACTGGTTGAACTTGAATGAGCGAATGACTGTAGCGTTTGCCCACGGCATATTTAATGTTTCCAACACGCTGCTGCAGCTGCCGTTTATCGGGCTGCTGGCTATTTTGGTTACAAAACTGATTCCCGGTAAGGATACAGAAATTGAAATGAAAGCCCGGCACCTTGACACGAGCTTCATCGAGCGGTCACCGGGAATTGCACTCGGACAGGCTAAATCGGAAACACTCAGGATGGCTGAGTTTGCTGAAAAAGGTCTGACAGAGTCGCTGCAGTATCTGAAAACAACTCAAAAACGTCATTCAGAACTTACGGTACAGTTTGAAGAAGCGATCAACAATCTTGATAAGAATATAACAAATTACCTTGTGCTCGTATCTGAACAGTCACTGTCGGATGAAAATTCCAGAATGCACTCCGTATTGATGGATACAGTGCGGGATATTGAACGGATAGGCGATCACATGGAGAATATGGTGGAGCTTGTCGATTATCAGCTTACTAATAAAGTGACATTGTCGGAAGAAGCGTACCAGGATCTCGATGAAATGTTCCGTCTGACAATAAACACACTGCAGCATGCAATCAAAACACTTGAAAACGATGATGTGGATGAAGCAAAAGAAGTTGTGAAGCAGGAAGAAGAAATTGACAAGCTGGAACGTAAACTTCGTAAAAAACATATTCTGAGGCTGAATGAAGGAAAGTGTTCCGGATCAGCAGGAATTGTTTTTGTCGATATGCTTAGTAATCTGGAGCGGATCGGTGATCACTCCGTCAATATCGCCGAAGCCGTCCTGGATGAACAGGAAGAATCTTAAAAGAAATGGCCCGGCCCTTCCAGGCCGGGCTTTATAATTGAAAAAAAGGATTGAAAAATCATCTTGACCCGGAGAGGCCAGCGTGATACGATGATTACTGTCGCTGAAGCAAGAGGACATATCAAAACATATTCCACAGTAGCTCAGTGGTAGAGCTATCGGCTGTTAACCGATCGGTCGCAGGTTCGAATCCTGCCTGTGGAGCCATAGGGCGGTGTAGCTCAGCTGGCTAGAGCGTACGGTTCATACCCGTGAGGTCGGGGGTTCGATTCCCTCCACCGCTACCAATTGAATGTTATTTAATTACATGTATTAATCATATGGCGGTTGTGGCGAAGTGGTTAACGCACCGGATTGTGGCTCCGGCACGCATGGGTTCGACTCCCATCAATCGCCCCATTCCATAATGAATCAAAAAGGTTAACGGACCCTTAGCTCAGTTGGTCAGAGCAAACGGCTCATAACCGTTCGGTCGTAGGTTCGAGTCCTACAGGGTCCACCACTTTCTTCTCACCATCATACAGTGGGTGCGTATTTTTCAGATGGAGGAATACCCAAGTACGGCTGAAGGGGACGGTCTCGAAAACCGTTAGGGGCTTTGCGGCCCGCGAGGGTTCGAATCCCTCTTCCTCCGCCATTGCATTTTAAATCTTAAAAAAACATGTTTATCATTTCCACCAAGGTGGTATAGTACGAATGGTGTTCAGAGGAGCGCCATTCATTTTTGTTGAAAAGACAAAATGAATTTGGTAACGTAAGACTTGCCGGATAGGTATTCACGGTTGCACGTCTGAATGCCTTTGCATGAAGGTTGCGTGACAACACGAATCAGCAGACACATAAATTTTTGAAGGAGGAGTTGCATTATGGCTAATCATCAACTACCAGAACTACCTTACGCATTTGACGCTCTCGAACCTCACATTGATGAAGAAACAATGAAAATTCATCATGGGAAACACCACAATACTTATGTGACGAAGCTGAATGGTGCGCTTGAAGGTCATGACGACCTGGCGGACAAAGACGTCAATGAACTAATCAGTGACCTGAACGCTCTGCCTGACAGCATTCGTACAGCTGTCAGAAATAATGGAGGCGGTCATTCCAACCACACTCTTTTCTGGCAGATCCTCAGCCCGAATGGCGGCGGTGAACCGGAAGGAGAACTTGCTGACGCAATCAAGAGTAAGTGGGGAAGTTTCGATGGATTTCAGGAAGAATTCAAAAATACCGCACTCGGCCGCTTTGGTTCCGGGTGGGCCTGGCTCGTTGTGAACAACGGCGAACTTGCAGTGCAGAACACCTTGAACCAGGATTCACCAATCATGGAAGGCAAGACTCCAATTCTCGGCATCGACGTTTGGGAGCACGCCTATTATTTGAAATATCAAAACCGTCGTCCGGAATATGTAGACGCATTCTGGAACCTTGTGAACTGGAATGAAGTAGCGAAACGCTATAAAGAAGCTAAGTAATAAATGAACCGCATGGCTGTCCCTGAAAAAAGGGGCAGCCTTTTTTTGGATCAAACAGCACCGAATTTTGAAGCAGAATGCTGGATAGAATGACCGGCATCTCTACAAAACGCTGCGGCTTGCGATGAAGACAGGACATGCCCGCTCATCCCTTTTTATTGAATAGCCTGCCGCCGCCCGCGGCACAATACGGAGAAGGGCGGTGGGGACATGTTACGTTCGATGACAAAAATGTTTTTAGGAAATGTTCCGGTAACCAAAAATTTATTGATGCTTCTTGTGATTGGAGGATTGTATGCTGTATCCATAGCGCTGTCCAATACATTTGTCAATATTTATTTATGGAAGCAGTCCGGAGAAATCCGCGACATAGCACTATATCAGCTGGCTTCTGTCCTCCTGCAGCCGCCGGCTTTTCTTCTGGCCGGTTATATAGCAAAAAAAGCGGACAGAATCTATACGCTGCGAGCCGGTGTTTTCATTTTAACCGCTTTTTTTCTTGCTGTGCTGATGGCTGGAAAAAATGTAGAAGACCTTCTTTTGTTTCTCGGAGCCCTTCTGGGAATTGGATTTGGGTTTTACTGGCTTGGGTATAATGTGCTCACCTTCGAAATAACAGAACCGGAGACGAGAGATTTTTTTAATGGATTTTCCGGATTGTTAACCAGTTTTGCAGGCATGATCGG
Source organism: Salibacterium halotolerans (assembly GCF_900115625.1). GTDB lineage: Bacteria > Bacillota > Bacilli > Bacillales > Marinococcaceae > Salibacterium > Salibacterium halotolerans. Next base: position 133,673 of record NZ_FOXD01000003.1, read on the forward strand.
CCCCTTCAGTGCAGGCCTTGTAATTACCTGGTTGCCCGAATCAAGAGGGTATCAGGTGATATTTTTTCTATCCTTTTTTCTCTTTATGATGGCTGTCCTTCTGAGCCTGAAAATGAAGCACAGGCATGCCAAAGGTCCGGTTTACTTTAAAAAGGCGGCTGGAGAGATTAGAAAAAATAAAGACTGGAGAAACATTCTGTACGCGCACTTCATGCAGGGGACGAGGGAAGGCGTTTTTGCATTTGTCATCATATTGTGGGTGTACACGGCAACAAACAGTGAACTTGCCTTGGGGACCTACGGGTTTGTGACATCTGCTGTATCATTTCTCGGGTACTTTCTGGTGGGAAGATTTCTTAAGCCGAAGTTCCGGAAACACGCGATCTTTACAGGCGGGGCAATCCTTGTCGGTTCCGTCTTTATCATTGTGTTTCATCCCACATTTCCCCTGCTGATAACGTATGGGATTGTCATCTCGACAGCTTATCCGTTGATGCTGGTTCCCTACGTTTCGCTTACCTACGACGTGCTTGGAAAAGCAGCTGATGCGGGTGCACTTCGTATAGAATATCTTGTAACAAAAGAATGGTTTATTAACATGGGACGGGCGTTTTCCATTATTTTGTTCCTGATAGGCACTGCTCTCTTTCCCGACCGGATTATTATTCCGATTCTTATGGTGGCAGCAGGGGCCGGACATTTTGCGGCGGCGTGGTGCATAAAAAACATTGATACGTCCTTCATTGTTGACAGGAAAAAAGTAAATAGTGGTATGCCGGAAAATGGAGGAGGAGACTCAGTAACATGAGTACTCCTTTTCTTTTTGACCTAAGCAAAAGTGTGCTAAAATATAGAAAGATACAGGAACGGTTACATAACAAAGGGAGAGGAATACAGGTGGGAAAAACGAAATCAGGAAACAGACACGTCCCTTTCCGCTTAAATTTGCTTTTTTTTGCGGTATTTCTTTTGTTTTCACTGTTAATTTTCAGGCTCGGGTATATTCAGATTGTGCAGGGGGATCAATTTGAAAGTGAACTGGAAGCCTCTTCTTCCGAGCAGCAGGCCCGTATTGATGCCCCGCGTGGTTTAATGTACGATCGTAATGGAAATATTGTTGTGGATAACGAATTGGCACTTTCTCTCACATACACGAACAAGCAGTCTGTCTCAACAGAAGAAAGACTTGAGATAGCAGAAGCGCTTGTTGATCTCATTTCGATTGAAACAAAAGAAAATGAAACGCTGGATGATAAAATTGACAAACGCACGAAACAGGATTACTGGATTGCCACTCATCCGGAAAAAGCCAAAAACCTGGTGACCGATGAAGAACGGGCGCAGGCTGAAGAAAATGATGAAAACGAAAATGAAATTTATAATCTGCAGTTGAGCCGGATCAGTGAAAAGCAGTTGTCGTCTCTGGATTCGGAACTGAAAAAAGTATACATCTGGGGGCAGATGGTCAGTGGTTATTATGATACGCCGTATCGTATTAAAAAAGATCTTTCGCGTAATGAAGCCCATCAGATCAGTGAGCGGCTTGATTCGCTGCCAGGGGTGAATATTCTCAGGGATGCCGAGCGCCAGTATTTGTATGAAGATGCCTTTCCAGATTATTTCGGGAATATCGGATCCATCCCCCGGGAACAGCTGGATAAGTACCTGGCTAAAGGGTACGCGCGTACAGACGAAGTGGGAACAAGCTTTCTGGAGAAGCAGTATGAGACGGATCTCCGTGGAAAGAAAGGCACTGTAACAAACGGAAATACGACAAATGGGCGCCGTGGGAATGATTTGGTTCTGTCTATCGATATGGCCCTGCAGCAGCAGGTGGATACCATTGTACAGGAAGAAGTCAATTCCATGAGCGGCAGCTTTATTAACAATCCTAATGCCTATATTGTAATGATGAAGCCGGACACGGGAGAAATTCTGGCGGCCGTGGGGCACCAGAATCAACTTGGTATTACGTCAAATTCCTATGCCATGGGATCCACTGTGAAACCGGCAACGGTTATGACCGGCCTGGAAACCGAAGCTGTCACTCCGCAGACAACGATCATCGACCGGCCGCTGGAACTTCCGTCCACGGAGCCAATCAGCTCTGTGTACAATATGGGACCGGTAAATTATTACGACGCCATTGTACAGTCCTCGAATATTTATATGTCTTACGTAGCGATGAACATGGCAGGATACAATCCGGGAACCGGTCAGAGCTGGTCGAACACAACGTATAAAAAGGCGTTTGATACGTTCCGTTATTACTATTCCCAATTTGGACTTGGGGCGAAAACCGGCATTGATCTTCCTACAGAATCGACAGGTATCACCGGGCCAGTGAACTATCCCGGGAGACTGCTGTATTTAAGCTTCGGGCAGTTTGACACGTATACACCGATGCAGCTTGCTCAGTATGTATCAACGGTTGCAAACGATGGATACCGTATGAAGCCGCGTCTTGTGAAAGAAATCAGACAGCCGAACCCGGACAAACAGCAACTCGGTGCGGTGAAAAAACAATATGAACCACACATTATGAATAAGCTGGATATCAATAATAATTACATCGATATGGTTCAGGAAGCCATGAGAGGTGTGGTTAATCAAAGCAGAGGGTCCGCCTATTCGGAATTCAACGGGGCGGAGTACGCTGCAGCAGGCAAGACAGGAACCGCCGAAGTTTCGGTCCAGCAGGACGGTTCCGGAGATTCCATTGATGGGATCAACCAGGCCTTCATATCCTACGCGCCGTATGATAACCCGGAAGTGACGGCGGCCGTCGTTGTGCCAGGACTGTACGAAAGTTCGAATGTAGCAAAAGTCATCGGAAGAAGAGCGCTCGATGCCTATTTCAATCTGAAAGAAAATCCGCAGGCTCCTGTTCCTGAAGAAAATCAGGAAGAAAACGCAGCAACCGGTGAATAAAAAAGCGGCAGTGTCCCGAAGAATACGGGACCTGCCGTTTTTTTATGATGTGATACGTTGGATGATGTCCTGAATGCTCATGGTATTGTTTAATTTGTACTGTCCGGGCTTGATAGATGATGCGCGGCCGCTTTCTTGAAGCTTCTGCGCAAAAAGAGACTCTTCCTCTATCATCTCCAGCTGCTGCAGGAGCGAAGCAACGTCACCGCTGGTCATTCCCTGTTCAATATGTAAAATGGCCGTTAGCTCGTCTGTCTGCCCGTCTTCAGGCGGCGTGTCTTCTTCCTGGACCGCATTGTATTCGTCCTGTGTCAATACAACATAGCCGTCTGATTCCAGAAAGGAAATGTGCTGCTCCGCGCTGAGGGCGGCCGGATTCGGTGCTTCGGTTGGTTCGCCTGCTTGAGATGAGCTTTCTGCTTCGTTTGGTCCGGGCTGGAGGATAAAATAAGCACCAGCTATGCAGCAGGCGGCAGCAAACCATCCGACAGCAAAAACCTGTATGTTTTTACGGGTCACATCTATCTCTCCTTTTCACGGGTTCCGGACAGCAGCTGCTGTACTTCTTCGGATTTTAATTCCATGGCTGCTGCAATTTCTTCGATGCTCATGTTCTGCTGGTACCATTGATGAGCTTCTTTGACAAGCTCCTCCTTCGAATGACGCCGCACGGAAGGAGAAGACGCTGACAACAGTTCTTCTTCCAGAATGCGCAGCCGTTGTTTCACCTGATACATGTCTCCCATTACCTGCAGGGACATCTGTTCTACTTCGTCATTCCGCTCTTTCTGTTTATCCCCGGCCAAAAATGAAAGACCGAACAAGCACACACTGAGCAGAATGGAAGAAAGAATGACCCATTCCATAACCTTCCTCCTTTCCAACAATCACGTCAGTCATATTATACATGCTTGAACACATATCGAGAATGCTTTCCCCTGATTCCGTCACTTTCTTTACTCAGATGCTTGATACGTTCTGCATTATTTGGTAACATAGTTAGGTATGAATAGAGATTAACAGTTGAGGAGGGACAACCATGCGTGTACAAGTAACAATGGCCTGCACGGAAACAGGAGATCGTAACTACATTACGACAAAAAATAAACGTAAGAATCCGGAACGCATTGAACTGAAGAAATTCAGCCCGCGTTTGAATAAGCACACCCTGCACAGAGAGACCAAATAAGCAGCTGGAGAGACAATCTCCTCTGCTTTTTTTCTTTATAATAGAGCATTTCAGCATAAAAAGGGCATTATAGTAGAGACAGCCGTCAGGTAAAGGTGGAAGAAGATGCACCAAAAAAAAGAGATAAGACGACATATTAGAAATCAGTTTCAACACACTATGCCGGAAAAACGGTACAAGGAGGCTGACGTTGTATATCAGCACCTATTTCAGTCCTCTGTATGGAAAGAAGCTGCCACCATTGCCGTTACGATGTCGACCAGAAATGAAATCGACACGGAACCAGTCATCAAACAAGCATGGAAGGAAAGGAAACGGACGGCGGTGCCGAAAACGAATCCGCTGCATGAAACGATGACGTTTTACCACATCACATCCTTCAAAGAGACGAAACAGGACTTTGCTGGAATATGGGAACCAGAGCCGGACCTTGAAGCGTATGTTTCCTCTTCGGATTTTGATTTGATCATCGTACCTGGAATGGCCTTTGATAAAGAGAAATATCGTATTGGATTTGGCGGCGGGTACTATGACCGCTTTCTTCAGACGGTTGATGCCCCGACTTGTGCTATATTGTATTCTTTCCAGTTTTTTGAACGGATTCCCCGTGAAGACCACGATATCCCTATAGATTTTCTCTGCGTAAGCGATGGAATTTTTTAAAATGAAAACACATAAAACAGCCGCTGGTGCAGAAAATAGAGAAAAAGGAGTGGCTGAATCGTGACTGGAACGACAAAAATCATCCTATTACTGCTGACCGTTTTATTGATCAGCTGTATGCCGAAATCCTTCTTACGGGGTCTGCGCAGAACCGCCATCGCAGCAGTACTGCAGATTCCATTCCTGCGCCGCGCGCTGCTTGGGGCATTCTTACATTAACAAATCACGACGGAAAATGCCGGTTCGCACAGAAAACCCTCGCTATGGTGAGGGTTTTCTGTTTTCATAACAAACTACTGGAGCACCGGCAGGAACACAATGATTCGATAAGAAAACGCTGTACTGCTATAATGAAGAAGAGTGGAGGGAATGAAATGCGCTGGAATACCATATGTTTTGATCTGGATAACACACTCTTCAGTCACGAAGATGCGTTTGAGCAGGCAGTAAAGCATACGTTTTATACGATGTATCAAACGGGCAGTACCGGGAATCCCTTTGCAGAAGTAGATGCAAAAGACTGGTTCCGGACTTTTAAATATCATTCGGATTTGTTGTGGGCTTACTATGAACAAAATAACTGGACACATGACGAGTACCGTAAAAAACGTTTTGACGAGACGATGAAAGCTTTCTCCCTGCCATACGCGCGCGGAGATGCAGAACAATTTCATGAACAGTATGAGAAAGTGGTCGCTGATTTCTGCGTTCCTTTTGAGGGAGTATATGAGCTGCTGGACCGTCTTCTTAAAGAAGGACTGCGGCTTGGGATTATAACGAATGGACGAACAAAAACCCAGCGGAAAAAATGGCAGAAACTGCAGCTTGATAGCTTTATTCCGGAATCACATCTTATTGTTTCGGAAGAAGCAGCCGTGGAAAAACCTGAACGGGAAATGTTCGATTATGCGCTGCAGCAGCTTCAAGGTGAAACTGCAGGATCTCTGTTTATCGGAGATTCCTGGGAGCTGGATGTGCAGGGAGCCATCCATGCGGGCTGGGACGCTGTGTTTCTCAATACGAGGGGGGAAGAACGAACGACGAGTGACGCACCTGCCGCAGAACATAAGTCGTTTCAGGAGACGGCCCGGTTTCTGCTGCAATCCCTCCGTTTGAAAGGGTGAACTGTAGTGGAAGCGATGCATCGATACTGGAAACTGATTTATCATCTGGTCATCAAAGAAGACGCGAGAATTCTTGAAATCAGTCAGGACAGAAAACAGATATGGCTTGAAACAGGAACAAAAAACCAAAAGGCGGTCGTACGCCTTGCCCGGATTGAATACGACTGGATGAACAAGGTCGAACATGATGCCAAAGAGGCGGAGCGGATGTATCAACGTGTCAAGCGTATGGTCCTTGGACGGAACGTCCCCTTTTATAATGTTTATATATCATCCTATCCGCCGGCTGATCTGACCCAGTCTCTGAACAGTTATCCGGCCATGCCCAAGAGCGGTCGGTTTTACCTCATTTCCCGGGATCCATCCGGGCGCATCGCCGAATCGGAGGAACAGGTGCTCAAAGACTTGGGGACACGTTTCACCTGGAGTCCTGCTTTGGAAGATGAATATTCTCACGAAGACTGGGGCCGGTATTACAGAGCGGAAGTAAAAGAAAGACAGGAGAAGCTGGAGAAAGAAGACCGGTCGCTGCTTCTTTTTACGAAACCGAGAATCGTGTATGTAATTCTTGCAGCCATCGTTTCGGTATTTGTATGGATGGAACAGACGGGGGAGAGCACGAATCTGGTGACGCTTATTGAATTCGGGGCGAAATATAATCCGGCGCTGCTTGAAGGAGAATGGTGGCGGCTGTTCACGTCTATGTTTTTGCATATCGGTGTCTTTCATCTGGTCATGAACTCCCTCGCGCTCTTCTACATTGGAGGAGCGGTGGAGCGGATGTATGGAACCCTCCGCTTTCTTATCATCTACCTGACGGCGGGGATTTTTGGTTCTCTGGCCAGTTTTACGTTTAATGAGCAGGTGTCAGCCGGAGCATCCGGTGCCATCTTCGGCTGTTTTGGGGCGCTGTTGTATTTTGGCCTGATCCATCGTGCCTTGTTCTTTCGTACGATGGGGCTGAATGTGCTTTTTATTCTGGGTATCAATCTTGTATTTGGTTTTGTCGTTCCAGCAGTTGATAACGGAGCGCATATCGGAGGACTGGCCGGCGGCTTTCTTGCTTCGGCACTCGTCCACCTGCCAAAGCACGGCCGCAGACGGACCCAGCTTCCCTTTATAATTCTCATACCGGGATTGGCCGCGTGTCTTCTTTGGTACGGTCTGATAAATGAGGACAAACAGGGATCGGCAATGGTGGATGTCCAGCTTGCCCAGCAGTACCTGGAGCGTGATAATGCAGAAAGGGCCCGTCAGATTTTAAACGAAGAAGGAAACAATGGATCCAATCCTTATGTGCCTTTTGTGCTGGGCAATACGTACATGGCAGAGAATCAATACGAGCGGGCCTTATCTTTCTTTCAGGAAGCCATCTCCATCAACGATGAGCTTGCCGAAGCCCATTACAATCTGGCTGTCGCCTATTCGGCGCTTGAACGATGGGAAGAAGCGGAACAATCCCTAAACAGAGCGAAACAGCTGGGCATTGAAAATCAGTCGGAGGACGTGGACGTTAAGAGCATGGAAGAAAGAGTAAATGCAAACCTCCCTTAGGTACTGCTGTAATGAATAAACAGAGATAACCTTTTCTGTTCTTTATTCCAATTTACGAAAGGCATAACTTTTTTTCGTTGTTTCCGTCGTGATGCCGTCACATCCTCTACAGTGTAGTAAACGTCCTGCCATGCTTTTTCCACCGCACGTGGATCAAGGCCGCTGACAGATGGACTCATGTATTGTTTCCAGCGGGTGATCGGAAACAACCTGGATGATTCAGAGAGACCGGCACTGTCTCTGATGAATCGTTTCACGTGCTGTTGCTGCTGATTAATAATGGTGTCCATCATTTTCCCGGCTTTTTTCTCTTCCTCGGAATCCGCCAAGGTGAATGAATGCAGATCCGAAATCGGAGTGTCCAAAACATACAATGAACTGCTGCTCCAGTCGAACGTATAGACTGGAGCATTTTTCATGCTGTAAAAGCCGGCGAGGTCATACCTTCCTGAATCTTCAGAGGGGGTCCGTTTAAGCGCTGTGAGATGGTCATCGCCTTCCAGCCAAGCGGCAGCGCTGTCTTTGACGTATCCATCTTCCAGTAAAATCATCTGTACCTGCTGTTTTTCAGCCGGAGATTTGGTTTTAAGCGTTCCTTTGGATTCCAGCACGTATTCATCATTATCAAGGATGTGGTGGATGGTAATGGTTCCTGTGGTTTTACTGAAATGATGGTCCGGTTCTTCATAGGACGGGTTCTCATGCTTTTCGAAAAAAGAGGCATCCGCTGCAGACGCTGCCGGCATCAGGAAAAGACCGAGAAAAAGACCGAGAAACAGAAAAATCCATTTTTTAACCATAACAATACTCCTGACTACTTGGAGATAGTAAAAGACAGCCGTTTAAAGCAAGTGAAGCTGTTATGTTGAAGTATCTGCACAAAAGCGGCAGTTCATTCCCGATTTTTGTGCATGAGCACCAGAAATTCCGGAGACGATGACCGGTAAGGAAGGAGGGGATAACGATGGCCAATCACAGCATTCCAGTGTCCCGATCTTTGGCCGGTGCTCCCATTTTCCGCTGCAAATTCAGGCGACATTTTAAGACGTAAACTGGTCCCTTTGAAAAAAAGAGACCCTCTGTGTCCGGTAAAGGAGATCCGGATCGAACGGCCTGGGATTAACATCAGAGCACCGGCTTTTACGGAATGGACGGAAAAAGACAGGCATAGGATAAGGATAAAAGCTGTCCAGGGAGGATCCTATGTTTATTACGTTGTTGGAACTAACCGCAGCCGGTATGACATTTGGTGCTGCAGCAATGTATAATCTGCATCACCAGAAGCGGATAACATTGCTCATTTTTTTGTTGTTTGTCTGCACGTTTTATATTGGCTTACTAACAGCCGGGTTTTCATGGCTTCAGACTGCGGAAACCTCTATTCTTTTTGACGTGCTTCGCTTTTTGACGGCTGCAGCGGCGGCCGTGTTCGGTTTTATGTTCTACCTTCCTTATTATGGTTTTTTTCATCAACGTTCCGGGTATTTATGGCTCGCACTGACCCTGCTTTTCTTTTACATCGGCTGGCACGCCGGCCACTGGGCTTCGTCTCTTATGACGGAGCTGCTTTTGATGTTTTTATTTGCAGCAGCATATGTGGCCGGGAATACGTTGCAGAGTATTCTCCATTTTAAAATGAGAGGCCGGTTTTTCGTTCCTTATATTCCGTTTGCAGGTCTGCTTTTCTTTTCTTTGCTTATGTTGCTATAATAGATGTATGAATACGGACTTTCAAACTCTCGCAGATATCAGAAAATGGCTCATACAGTTTCGTACCGTCATATACACCAAAGACCGGCGTATGGACCTTGAGCTTATGGAAGAAGAAGTAAAGGGAGCCCACGAGGCTGGGTTAATGGACAATAAGGACTATACAGCCGCGCTTATGATTATCAAAAACGAATACAGCCGCCTGTGCGATCAGGACAAGGAAGGATGAGAACGCTGCATATGGATGAAAAGTATCTTCTAGGGATTGATGTCGGAGGAACGTCAGTGAAAATCGGCCTGTTTACAGAGAGCGGACAGCAAAAGGAAAAATGGTCGATAGCAACCAATAAAGACAATAATGGTGAACATGTACTGGAGGATATCGCCCGCTCTATTTTAACAAAATGGAACGAACATGGACTGAGTGCTGCGGATGTAAAAGGGGCAGGAATCGGTGTGCCCGGTTTTGTCGATGTGAAAAAAGGAATGATTCAGTTTGCGGTGAACATCGGCTGGGTCGATTACCCGGTTGCTTCTATTCTGTCGGATTTTCTTCAGATTCCGGTCGTTCTTGATAATGACGCGAATCTGGCGGCTGCTGGGGAATACTGGCAGGGGGCTGGAAATGACGCCGCTGATGTCCTGCTGTTAACTTTGGGGACCGGAGTCGGTGGTGGTGTTATCGTTAATGGGGACATTCTGCACGGTGTGTCGGATATGGCAGGAGAAATTGGTCATGTGACGGTCGTTCCACGTAACGGTGCGCCCTGTAACTGCGGGAAAACGGGCTGTCTGGAGACTGTGTCGTCTGCTACCGGAATGGTTCGGATGGCAGAAGCAGAAGCTGTGAAACATCCGGATTCCATGTTATACATAAAAAAACAGCAGACACCGTTAACCGCTCAAATTCTTTTTGAATGTGCAGCTGCCTGCGATGAAACAGCAGCTGCAGTCGTTGATCAATCGATGCATTACCTTGGAATGGCAGCCGGAAACGCGGCCAACGTACTCAACCCGCAGAGAATCGTTATAGGCGGTGGCGTATCAGCCGCCGGTGAGCAGCTTTTGACGCCCCTGCGCTCCCATTACGCTGTACATGCTCTGCCCAGAGTGGCGGACCATACATCTTTTGCCACGGCAGAACTGGGCAATGACGCCGGCATTATAGGCGCTGCATGGCTGGCAAAACATAAAGCGGCATCCGGGGGATTATGACTCTATGAAACAAACCCAAAAAGATTAACAAGCATTGAAGGAGAAGATGACATGAAAGACTACCGCACAGAAAAAGACTTCCTTGGAGAAAAAAATGTACCTGAAGAGGCTTATTACGGTATTCAGACCATCCGGGCGAAAGAAAACTTCCCAATCACCGATTATCCGCCGCATCCTGAGCTGATCAAAGGATTCGGCTATGTCAAAAAAGGCGCCGCCATGGCGAACCGTGATGCGGGCATGCTGAACCGTAATATTGCCGGAGCTGTCATTGAGGCATCAGAAGAAGTCATTGAAGGAAAATTTAATGATCAGTTTATTGTTGATGCCATTCAGGGGGGAGCGGGAACTTCCTTCAACATGAATGCCAACGAGGTGATTGCCAACCGGGCCATTGAAATACTCGGCGGCAACAAGGGGCATTACCTCATGGTCAGTCCCAACACGCACGTGAACATGGGGCAGTCCACCAATGACGCCTTTCCAACGGCCATACATATTGCATGCCTGCACCTGGCCAAGGGACTTACATCTGCTCTGAATCATCTTCTTCAGACACTTGAACAAAAAGAAACAGAATTTGACGATGTCATCAAAATGGGGCGCACCCATTTACAGGACGCGGTGCCGATCCGGCTCGGGCAGGAATTCAGCGCTTACCGCCGGGTTTTGGCAAGAGATCTGACAAGAATCAGACAGTCTGTTGATCACCTCTATGAAATTAACATGGGAGCGACAGCCGTAGGTACGGGGCTGAACGCCAATACGGATTATATCTCAAAAGTTCCTGATTATTTATCGGAATTGACCGGTTTTCCGTTTTACAGTGCTGAAAATCTTGTGGATGCCACACAGAATACCGATGCGTATACCGAATTGTCCGCTGCCTTGAAAGTACATGCCATTAATTTGTCGAAAATGGCAAATGATCTCCGGCTTATGAGTTCGGGACCGCGTACCGGACTGAACGAAATTAATCTACCTTCCAGGCAGCCAGGATCATCCATCATGCCGGGTAAAGTAAACCCTGTCATGTGCGAAGTCATCAATCAGGTTTCCTTCCAGGTTATCGGAAATGACCATACCATCAGTCTCGCGTCAGAAGCCGGACAGCTGGAGCTTAATGTAATGGAGCCGGTGCTTGTTTTTAACCTGCTGCAGTCTCTGTCGGTTCTTCAGAACGGATTAAGTGTTTTCCGCGAACACGGCGTAAGCGGCATTACGGCCAATATTGAACACTGCCGTCATCTGGTAGAAAAGAGTGTCGGCATTATAACCGCCATCAATCCCCACGTTGGATACGAAACGGCGTCCCGTATTGCCAAAGAAGCGATCGACACAGGCAGAAGTGTCCGGGAGATCTGCCTGGAACGCGACATTTTAAACGAAGAAGAACTGGATAGAATTCTCGACTCCAAGGAAATGACGAACCCGGGGATCGCAGGATCGGAATTTCTGTAGCATCACTCTCGACATCAACAACGTCTTTTCGTTCAGGGAGGGAAAGGGAAAAGAATGTTCAAAGGAAATAAGCTCATTGTCCTCCTGCCGCTTACGTTAATGATTTTTCTGTTTATAGGAGGCGGCTTTTATATTAATCAGGCAGAAGAAGTGACAAATGAAAACCTATCGGAAGAAGTTCAGTGGGACAGTACGCTTGAACCAACAGAAAACGGCGCCAGGCTGACAGCATCATGGGAATGGGGACACATGCCCAGTGACGGACTGCACGGAACTGATTATATCGGCATTACGTTTCTGGACGAAAATGGGGAACCTATGACCGGTGATCAGGTGGAACGCGCCGAGCTTCTTCTTGATCTAAATAATGAGGAGGAACGGTCTATAGAACCGGAAACGACTTCAGACGGCGTTCTCTTTGCTGTGCCCAATGAGATGGAGGATAATCAGGCAATTGGGAGCAGCGGAACGATTGATGTCCGTATGAGCTCCAATCCGGAGAATAAACGGGTTGTTATGAGCTATCTTCATACTTGGGAAGAGCATGGCGGCCTGGAAACATCCAATACCCGCTTTTTTGATCCTTCTTTCCATGATAAAAATGGCAGCTCCTTTTACTGGGTCATTGAACACTTTGTCGAACGTGGGCCAAATACAGCAGAAGAGGAATCCGCATGAAAGGCTTATCTTATCAAAACGGCGTTATTTTTATCGGTGCGGAACACGCAGGATGGGCGCAGTGGAACAACAACCGGCCGGAAGCAGACGTTGTTCCATTGACCTTTTCTTCTATAATAAATGTGGCATCCCATGTTTTTCGCTCCATGCCTTTGTGGTATAGGAGTATATGTATGCTTCTTATCTGTGTAATCGTTCTTCCTTATATCGTGCGGTTGTTTACCGGTCTCTCTGTTCCAGGGCTGCCTTTGTACACTTTCTTGTATTTTCTGATGGGCACCCATTTCTTTTTTCCGAAAGAACTGCGTCAGTTTCACGGAGCGGAGCATAAGGTTTTCAGCTTCAAGGGAATCAAAAAAAGGAGGAACCTTTATCGAATCAGAAAGTCTTCGATTACGAACCGCTATTGTTCCACCAATACGGTTGTTCTTTACTTTTTGCTGACGGCGGGAGGGTTTTTAATTTCGCTGCCGTGGCTTCCATGGACGACGGGGCTTGCGGCTGCATCCTATACGGCATTCCCGGCGGCTGCCGTGTTACACCGGATAATACAGTTTCCTTCCATGAAAATTATCCGCGCTCCCGTGCTTTCTCTATCGTATACGGTGCAGCGTCATATTTCGTGCAAGGAACCGGACCGCCGCCATGTAAGGACGGCACTGGAAGCATACAGAGCACTGGCGGAAAAAGAGTTTCCCCATGTTCTGCAGGAGAAAAAGTCTAATCCAACAAAGGAGGATGCTCATATGGCAGTAGTAGATATTACGGTTGTTCCCGTAGGCACAGCTTCGACAAGTATCAGTGAAGATGTTGCCGCTATGCAGCAGGTACTTGACGGTCATTCGGAAAATATCCATTTTCAGCTCACACCAATGGGCACGGTTTTGGAAGGAAAGCTGGAAGACCTGCTGCCGATTGTTAAAGAACTTCATGACATTCCGTTTCAGCGCGGAGCAGGCCGTGTATCCACTAATATCCGGATAGATGACCGGCGTGACAAAGAAAATCACGGCATGGCAGAAAAACTGGCATCGGTGGAGAACAAACAACAGGACACGTCGAATCAGAATGGATAAAATAAAACAATCCGGACGATGCCGCTTCTCATGGCAGGAACGCATCGTCCGGATTGTTATGTAATGTATATCTGTTTTCTTAAAAACTTAGAAAAATGGCTGGGATGGCAGGGTTCGAACCTGCGAATCACGGAATCAAAATCCGATGCCTTACCGCTTGGCTACATCCCAGTTTCAATCATTAGGATGAGCAGAGCGGCAGCATAGTATACAAAATTTTTTTCAAAAAAAAGAAGGAAAATCGAAAACCGTGCCGAATAATAATATTATGTTAATAAAAAGGAAGGTGATGTTTTGGAAAATATGGAACAGGACAGTCAGCGTTTAATCGAGCAGGCGCTGCAGCTGCATGCCACCGATATTCATCTGCAGCCCGGCAGGAAAAGAACACGTCTGTTTTTCCGGATTCACGGACGCTTACGGTTGATGGGCAGTATGAGCATACGGTATGCCGAGAGGTTGACCGCCCATTATAAATTCAGAGCGGGCATGGACATCGGAGAACAAAGGCGTCCGCAGAATGGATCGCTGTCACTGAAATACACGAGTACCCCCGTAAACCTGCGCTTCTCCACGTTGCCGTCATTCCGCCGTGAAAGTCTGGCCGTGCGGCTTCTTCCTCAGCACGAGTATTTTCAACTCTCCTCTTTATCCTACACATCTGATGTAACCTCCCATTTTTCTTCTCTTTTGGATCGACGAAACGGTATGCTGATTTTGACCGGACCAACGGGCTCCGGCAAAACGACAACACTATATGCCTTTTTACATGAACTCACCGGACGCGGCGCACGTATCGTCAGTGTGGAAGACCCGGTGGAAATACAGAATGAATCCTACATTCAGACAGAAGTGAATGAAAAAGCAGGTTTAACGTACAGGGAACTGCTGAAATCTTCTCTTCGTCATGATCCTGACGTATTGATGATTGGTGAAATCCGGGATGAACATACCGCAGCGATGGCTGTCCGGGCCGCTTTGACCGGGCATCTTGTATTAACGACGATGCATGCAGGCTCGGCGCACGGGGCGGTACAGCGTCTGCTGGATTTTGGGTGCCTCCCCTCCGACTTAAGAGAAAATCTGCTCTGTATTACGTCCCAGGAGCTTGTCCCCCGCTACTGTCCGCTTTGCAAAAGACAGCCCTGCTCCATCTACTGTACCCACTACAAACACACCTCCCGTACCGCTTTATTTGATATTCTGACCGCAAAAGAACTGCAGCAATGTCTGGAGGGACGCTCTTCTTCTGTGACAGTATCCAAGCATAATCAATGGGTAAAAGGGTACAGTCTCGGTCTGTTTCAGCCGGATTCCGACAAGGAACAGATGTATGTTTGACCGGCGTGTATGGGTGAAAGAAGCACGGTCCGATTTTTTAATGAAAACGGGAACACTTCTTGAACAGGGATACGCTCTGGAACAAGCACTGCAGCTCTTATCCTGGGAACAGCCGTATCATATAAAAGAGAAAATACTGCGGATGACCGAAGAGCTGAGAACCGGCACCGGATTTCATGAAGTGCTTCACGACCACGGTTTTCCTGCAGATGTTGCGGCATATATTTTCTTTTCAGAACAGGGTGGGTTTTTATCGGAAGGACTGAAAGGAGCGGGAGACCTGTATCAAAAAAGGATAAAAGCGCGGGGTTCGGTGCAGAAACTGCTGCGCTATCCACTTGTATTAATGTGGGTTCTTTTTATGATCGCGGTCGTGATGGTGAATTATTTATTCCCCTCTTTCCGCCAGCTGTTTCAGTCGCTTGATATGGATTTTCCGGTGCTGACAAGAATCATGCTCCAGTTGTTTCAATACGCTCCTTTTGCAGCAGTCATGCTGATTCCGCTGCTGCTGGCTGGTTTTATCTATTACATGCGGCGGTTCCGCCATTTTACGCCTCACCGCCAATACGCCTCTTTATACCGCCTCCCCTGGATAGGTTCCTATCTGAAACTTTTTCTCACGTATTATTTTTCTCTTCAATTCAGCAGCATGCTGAAAGGAGGTGTTTCGATATATGAAGTTTGCCTTGTTTTTGAAAAACAGCACCATTTTCCGTTTTTTCAATTGGAGGGAGCTGATCTGAAACAGAAGCTCAAAGAGGGAAAGACGTTGTATGACGCTGTAGAGGAATCCGGCTGGTACCGCAGTGATATGAAATATGTCATCCAGCACGGGCAGGTTTCGGGAAGACTGGCAGAAGACCTCACTTTTTACAGCGGGCGGATGCTTGAAGTTCTCGAAGAGCGGGTGAATAAAACGGTCATGGTGCTGCAGCCTGTTCTCTTTCTGATCATTGGACTGGTTATTCTGGGAATGTTTTTATCCGTGTTCCTCCCGATGTTTCAGTTGATGAATTCGATGCAGTAGCCGGTAAAAAAACAAAGAAAGAAGGAAAAATAATGCCTCAATCTCTTCCTATCGCTTCTCCTGTTTCGTTTGAGACAAAAATTATCGAACTGGAGAAACGTCTGCAGGCACTCGAAATCAATAAAGAGGAAGATATTTTGACACTGCTCCGCGTACTGGACACGAAAACAACGGAAAGAAGGGGAAGCGCATGAGAAAGAAATGTCAAAACGATTCCGGCTTCACGATGATTGAGATGATGGTCGTCCTGCTTATTATTACTGTTCTCCTCCTTATCGCTGTACCGAATATGGTAAAGAATAATGAAGTGGCGCAGTCCAAGGGTTGTGATGCGACGATCAATATTTTGGAAGCGCAGGCGGGCGCCTACAGGGTGGAACACGAAACGCCAGCGTCAGCGCTCACTGATTTAAAGGAAGGTGGGTATGTGGAAACCATCACATGTCCTGATCAAACAGCGCTGACATTGAATGCAGACGGAACGGTGACGAAGGCGTCAGAGTGAAACATGTTGTAACGGCTGAACAGGGGCACACATTCGTCGAGATGATTCTGGTGCTTGCTGTTCTTTCTATCATGACAGCCGTTCCTGTTCTGCATTTTCAAACCATGTACGATAAAAAACAAATTGATTATTTTCTTGAGGTACTCGAGGAAGATTTACGGGCTGCCCAGCAGCTCGCCTATGCCGATCAGGAATGGATTTATTTCAAGAACACAACAGAAACGTATTCCATGCAGAAAGGTTCGTTTTGGGAGGAACCCCTTCAGACGCGCGAACTGCCTGAAGGGGTGTCGTTTCAAAACAATACCATGGCATTTGAAGATATCGGTTTTAAAAGCAACGGAAATGCCAGAAAGGCGGGCACCGTCTTCATACAGACTCCGCATCAAAGCTATAAACTGGTGGTCCTTGTTGGGAAAGGGAGGATCTACATTGAAAAAAGATGAACAGGGATTTACATTAATGGAGGCTGTCACTGCTTTGGCTCTTCTTTCTCTGTTCTCCCTTGTTTTTCTGCCGCTGTACCACCGCAGCATGGAAGAACAGAAAACGGTCGATGAAGAAAGGACAGCTCTTTATCTGCTCGAAAAAGAAGCTCTGACATCCATTCATCATCAGCCGGGCATTGAATCGGGGGACAGAGAAGGGATCTACGAGTGGTCCAGGCAGTCGAAACACTCCGGCACGAATATCTGCCTGCAGTGGGAGGGGGAAAATGAACGTTCTTATGAAAAATGTCTGTTTTTCCTCTCGTAACCAACGCGGCATGACTCTTATGGAACTTCTTTTGTCCCTGACCATTCTTTTCGTGTGTACCGCCGTACTTGTTCAGGTTCTGCCGTTGTGGGAAAAAAGAGAAGCAACGTCGAAACAGGAGATACAGCTGTTCTTTCAGCAGCTGAAGGAGGATATGAATTATGCCTTTGATCTTGAAACAAAACAGAATGCCTTAATACTGAAAGAATACCGTAATGAGCGGAAATACAGTCTCTCCAGAGGACGAATCATCCGCACGACAAACGAAACCGGGTATGAAATCGTGCTCCAGGATGTGCGCGGCTTCTCTGCAGCTCGAACTCCCTACGGAGCTGATGTGTCTGTGATGGATAAACAGGGAGTGACATGGTCTGGAGTCATCGGAAAAAGACCACTGACAGAAAAGGGGAATGCATTTTGGGTGAAAAGGGAACCATAATGCCGGTTCTGTTGATTGTGTGTTTTCTGTTTGCTTCCTTGGTATTTGTCCAGACAGTGATCTTTGTCAACGAAAAACAAAGCGTGTCCAAGGAAGAACAGGTACTGCAGCTGGAATGGCTGCTGCGAAACGGGGAACAGCGGTGGAGAGAAGAAAAAGGAATGCTATCCGAAAAACAGAATCAGATGTATCGTTTTCCAGATGGTTATGTGACATGGGAACAGGTACAGCTTTTCGATGAGAGCATTCACCTGACTTTGACGGCGGTTACCACTGACGGTCATGAAAGGACAAGGTCTTATTATCTCGAGCCGCAAAAAGCAAAGAAAGAATAAAATCGAACCGGGCAGGTTATCCTTAAAATAGTATACCGGCACAAGGCTGGAAAGGAGGAAGTCCGTGACACCCAATCCCTTTTTAAAATATATCATCAAGGAAGCGGTACAGGCATTGGAAACGAGGGTGGACAGTGGAAAAAAAGAAAAAAAGCGGCACGCCTTTCGGGCGGAACGCATTGGTGTCCGGTGGTTCGGACTTCTTCCCCTTTCTTTTAAAATGGTATGGCAGAAACGGAAAAAATCCTGATGAACCCCCGGCAGCACAAGGGCAAAAAAACGTTTACAATGACTGCGTCCCTCGTATATAATATGAATAGCTATTACTATCCGATAGTTCTGCGATTGTGACAAGGGGGGAAGAACATGGACCGCATGTATCGAATGCTGGGATTCTGGACAGCTGTATTCGCTGTATTGTTCTTTGTGGGCGATATGTTTAATATGGCCGTACTCTTTTTTGCTCAAACCGCTTTCTTTGTAGCTTTGGGGTACATGAAATTGACGGAGCGTATGTACATTTACATTTTTGGAGCCTATTTGACAGTATTTTTTGTCAGCTTCACGTATTATTCCACATTTATTATGGAGCCGGGCTTTCACTAAAGAAGGAAGTGCCCGGAACGTACATACCAAAACGTAGCAGAAGCTGCCCTGTGGGAAAGGGCAGCTTCTTTTTTGCTTCTGCCTGTCTCTAAAAGCCGTTTAAAAAGGGGTTGCTGTCCATTTCCGCGCTGATGGTCGTTGAGGGGCCGTGGCCGCAGGCAACATGGGTGTCTTCCGGGAGTTCGAGCATTTTATCATGCAGCACGTGGAGCAGTTCGGCGTGATCTCCGCCGGGCAGATCCGTCCGGCCGATGGCCCCGGCAAACAGAACGTCGCCGGAGAAAACGGTTTGCAGCGGTCCGCAGTAATAGGAAACGCTTCCCGGGGAATGTCCGGGAGTCTCTATCACCTCAAAAGAAAACGACCCTGCAGAAAGGATGCCTTCTTCTGTAATCAGATGATCGGCTTTAGAAGCGGAAATAGCCCCTCCATCCAGAAACAGGGAAGACCCGTTTTTCTCCGGATTTGTCAGCCAGTCGTCTTCCAAATGATGAACATAGACGGGAACATCATATGTTTCCCGGACGGCGTCGACGGCACCGATATGGTCGAAATGAGCGTGGGTTAACAGCACAGCCTGCGGCTTCAGCCCAAGGGAATGTATTTTGTCGTAGAGTACATCCGCATCGCCGCCGGGGTCAAAAACAACCGCTTCTTTTTTGTCATTATACAGCAGATGACAGTTTGTCTGGATCGGTCCTAATGGTATCGTTTCCCAGTTCATTTTCTCATCCTCCACTTTCAATCAGCGATTTGGGGTTATTTTAACATAATTCCGGCGGAAAAAGCTTAAATTAATGGATGCATGTCTTTAGGAAAAAAGGTATAATATGAACCAACATGAATGTACAAATGAGATTGATTCGATACCCGGGTTATCGAACAGAAGGGGGAGATTTCATGGCTTTTGGAATTACCATGCTCATTGTTGCGATTCTTTGCGGAGTTGCAACGATCCGTGAAATAAAAAGACGGAACTTTTTGGCCTTTGGATTCGCCGGACTCTCTTTACTTGTATTTGGATGGTTTTCCATCATGACAATTTTTGTGAGCGGTTCCCCGGCAGGATAGCAGGTTACAAAGGAAGGCACATAAGACGTTTTGAACAACAAAAAAGCTTCCGATTATCAACTGATAATCGGAAGCTTTTTTGTATGCGTTTTTTACGCCCGTTTTGCAGCGTTATGCATTTATTCCACTTCGACCAATCGCGCTGCAAAATCCGTAAGCAGGGGTTGCTGAATCAACAAAGTTTGCTGATACTGCAAGGATTTTGATCAAATCGCAGGGCATGATACCAAAACCTTTGCATGTGGTGGAGGCAGGAGCGGAAGGCGGTGACATTTGAAGGTTCATCGGCTAAAAGCGGTCACATCGTGTGACCACCGCCGATGCTGGAACATCCTGTTCGTCGAAGCAGCAGCCGAAGATCCTATCAAACGGAGGCGCTCGCGTCCGGAGTCAGATCGGTGCCCGGCAGGATGTGCCGTACTTAACCGAACTTCCTTCAGGGAACAAGCTTAAGGCGCTGCCCGCGGCAAAGAAGACACGATGAGCCCGGCGAATCGATGTCGCCCTTGTGCTCTGGAGTGCAAAGAAGACACGATGAGCCCAGGCGAACCGATGTCGCTCTTGTGCCCGGAGTAAAAACGTCCGCCTGCAGCGGATGCCTCTTTCCCCGGCGTATTCCTAAAGTGGAAACGAGTAATTAAGATAGAGCGGAATCTCCCTCAAACAATACCCCTGTTATCATGGATTCAGGAAGCCATTCAGCAGCCCCTAAGTACTGCGAACGTCCGCCGTGCACTAAAAAAAGAACAATCAGAGGGAAGAGTGGGACAGGTAAAAAAGACCGCTGTTAATAATGTCCACATGAACCGATGGCTGGTATCTGTTTTGGATATCATTTTTTTCTTTTTCATAATCCTCTGTTGGAGCAGATACGGCTTGACTGTAAGTATGAAGCAGCGCCAGTTCCTGAAGCATCTTTTTTTCCGCTTTTTCGGCCCAGTCATCCGGATGATCATCGACAAAGCGCTGCGCTTCGTTCTTAATCCGAAGGAGGCCGCTTTCCACCTGGATAAGCGATGCCATCGGAAACGAATGATCGGCGATGATGGGTTCGAGCTGAAGTGGTCTCAGGTGATCCATCATATGATGAACGAGCTGGCCGTGTATCAGCTGAAGACCGTAAGATAGAATTTTATCTTTGCGCTGATGCGAGACGAAGGAATATTTCACATTAACAACCAGCCAGGGATAGAGAGGAGCCGGTGTCTGTTTTGGTTCATGATGTTCATAGAGAAGAGACCATATTCCTTTGTTCCGGGCGGATTCAAAGATTTGATGAAGCCTTGGCGTTCCAACGTGCAGCCATTCTCCCTTTTTTGCCTGATCTTCTGCTTGTTCTGTGAAAAACGTGAGTGTCATCGGTTCCGGAGTTCCTCCCGTTTTTTTCACGTAATGCCAGTAAAAAGGACGGTTCATCAGCTCCCGGTCCAAAGCCTCTGTCAATTTAATCTGAATGCTGTTATTGGAGCAGTGCTGAATCAATGCACCGTTCGTTTCAAAATACCTGTGGATATACTGCAGGAGTTCATCTGCCAAAACAGTCACCCTCCTTTTTGGCCGGATTCGGTTTCCATTAAAGCATAGAGATGATTGAGTTTCACTTCTATTTCCCGTTCGGATTCCGAATCCTGCATCGTTTCTGTGATATACTGTTCCATCTCTCTGCCGAAACGGGAATCCAAAATGGTGTCAAGCGTACCGATAACATGTTCGAACAACTGGATTTTTTCGTACAGCAGCCGAAGAACATGTTCTTCGATCGTTCGTCTAACGGCCATATTATAAATCTCTACGTCTTTTTCCTGTCCGAGGCGGTGAAGACGGCCGATCCGCTGTTCGAGCCGCATCGGATTCCAGGGAAGATCGTAATTGATGATGGTGCTGCTGAATTGAAGGTTAATTCCTTCCCCGCCGGCTTCGGTGGCAATCATCACTTTAGCCCGGTCACGAAAAATCATCTGCATCCATTCTTTTTTGCTGTGCCTGAAACCACCGCGGAAAGGGACCGATAATATGCCGAACTGCTTGAAATACCATTGCAGGTAAAGCTGCGTCGAGCGGTATTCTGTGAAGAGCACCACTTTGTCATCTGTGTTCTGGATGATTTCAAGTGCTTTTTGAGCCTTACTGTTTATCTCCATGTTCTGAATGCGCTCCAGAAGAGAGATAAACGTCTCTTCGGGAAGTTCTTTCTTCTCGTACATGTTTCTAAGGGTTCCATATGCTGCTTCTTTGCTGCTGCAAGCTTCCCGCAACAGCGTAACCGATGTAAAGCCATGAAACCGGTGCCCGTTTGAGGAAGACAGATTATTAAGGGAATCGTAGAAATGCTGTTCCTGCGGCGTGAATGAAATATAAACAGAATGCACGTTCCGTTTTGTCCACGAAATTTCCGTTTCATCCCTCCGGTTTCGTACCATCACCTGCTGGACAATATGTTTTATTTCCTGTTCTCCTTTTTCTTTGAACAGTTTCTTAAACTCTTTCTGACTGCCGAGGAGACCGGGTTTTAATAGATGGATTAAATGATAAAGCTCCGCGGGATTGTTCTGCACCGGCGTCGCCGTTAACATGAGACAGAACGTTTTTTTTACAAGTCTGGCAAATTCATAGTTTTTGGTTTTAGGATTTTTCAATTTATGAGCTTCGTCGAAAATAACCATGTCATAGTCCTGATTGAGCACAATATCCCTGTGCGGGGGCTGTTTGGCTGTGTCGATGGAGGCAACCACCACGTCCGCTTCTTCCCAGACGTAGTGTTTTCGCTGCACGGCAGCCGGGATCAGGAACTTACTCTGCATTTCCTGTGCCCATTGTCCGGTAAGAGACGCAGGCACAAGAATCAAAGCCTTTTGGACAAGGCCTCTTACCATGTACTCTTTTAAAATCAAACCCGCTTCAATGGTTTTACCGAGTCCGACTTCATCGGCAAGAATCGCCCGCCCGTCCATCTCTTCAAGCACCCGTTTTGCTGTTTGTTCCTGATGTGGATAAAGATCCACACCGGTAATATGACGAAGGCACAGCAGTCCTTCAAAGTCAGGTACCGCCCTCCATTGTTCAGCCTCATAGGCAAGCTGGAACTGTTCCCAGGAAGACAGCTGCTCCTTCTGCCGGATCGTTTGATCGAACAATTCCCAATCCGGATGATAGTTAAGTTCCGCGGTCATTGCAATCGTTCTCCTTTGTGGAACATCATTACAGCTAGTCATGTTCAAACGGAGATGTTTTTATGCACAGGACAGATAGAAGGAGAGGGCAGGGGAGAATGTATGATTGTTAAAAAAAACGCTCAAGGATAAACTCCTTGAGTGTTTTTGAGACGTTGTACTATTTTTTCTTGATTTTGCCTGTCCATTTTTTAAAGCCTTTTTTCAATTGATAGATGTCACTCGTCCCGGCTTTTTTGCGAATGATGCGTGCGGCCTGACGGCTTCGTGCGCCGGATTGGCAGTACAAATAAACAGGCTGGTCATCTCTGATTTCATTTATACGCTGTTTAAGCTGGGAAAGCGGGAGATTGCGTGCGCCCAGAATGTGACCGCCGTTGTATTCACGAGGTTCCCGGACATCGAGCAGTTGTGCTTTCCGGTACCCTTCAATAAATTCTTCCTGTGTCAATTCTGTTAAAAATCCCGGTTTTTTGAAGCGCCGGAACAGAAGTGCTATCAGGATAACGAGCAAAATTCCCCATGAAATCCAGGTTATCGTCACTTTGTCCCCTCCTTTACGTGTACAAGACTACATGGTGTATTATAATAAGGATTATGGATGTAAGCAAAGTTTAATTCTTTCAAAGCCGGGAAACTTTCGATGCACGCAAAGAATTGTTACACTAACCGTATCAAAGTGAAAAGTTTCCAGAGGAAGCGGGGGAGAACATGACAAAAGAAACATGGTACTTCATAGATTCCGGCAGCTGCCCTCCGGCATGGAATATGGCAATGGATGAAATGCTGATGCAGTGGCACAGTGAAGGGAAAATTCCTCCTGTTGTCCGTTTTTATGGATGGAGTCCTGCGACATTGTCTGTCGGTTATTTTCAGAAAGTACATAAAGATATCGATTTTGAGGCGGTCCGAAGACACGGGCTCGGCTTCGTGAGAAGACCAACGGGAGGACGTGGTGTGCTGCATGATAAAGAGCTGACATACAGCGTGATTGTATCGGAAGATCATCCTGAGATGCCGGAAACGGTCACGGAAGCGTACCGCGTGATTTCAGAAGGAATTCTGGAAGGGTTCCGCAAACTTGGACTTCAAGCCGAATTCTCCGTGCCACGTACGAAAGAAGAAGAAGAGTCACTGAAAAATCCAAGATCCGCCGTCTGTTTTGATGCACCGTCCTGGTATGAACTTGTCGTGGAAGGACGAAAAATCGCCGGCAGCGCCCAGACGAGACAGAAGGGCGTTATTTTGCAGCACGGTTCGATCCTTCTCGATATCGAAGAAGACAAACTGTTTGATTTGTTTCAATATTCCAGTGACAGAATCAGAAAACGGATGCAGAGAGGATTTAAAAACAAAGCGGCTGCCATCAATGAGTTGACGGACGCTCCTATAACAATGGAACAGATTTCAAACGCTTTTCATGAAGGGTTCGCCGACGGTTTAAACGTAAACTGGGAGCCTTATACATTAACAGAAGACGAAGAGAAACGTGTACGTGAACTGGCCGCAGAAAAGTATGACACCGACGAATGGAACTACAGGCGCTGAATAAGAGGAAGGAATATAGAAGGAAAAAACCGGCTCGGCAGATAACGGAGCCGGTTTTCATCATGCAGGACTTAAGATAGTTTTCTTTCCTGAAATGTTTTCTGCAGTTCATCGGTCAGCTCGCGTGAGGGCAGTGTTTTTTCGATGGTCCCTGATACGCGGTGGACCGGTACAATTTCATGACTTGTGCTGGCAATAAACAATTCATCTGCACCGCGGAGATCCTCCAGCGTGAAAGCTGATTCTTTGAACGGAATGCCTTTTTCGATGCAGAGCTTTTGAATAAACTGCCGTGTGATTCCTTTTAAAATGTAGTTGTCCGCCGGATGAGTATAAATAACACCGTTTTTCACCATAAAAACGTTTGTCGAAGAGCCTTCGGTAACCGTAGGGCCGCGGTGAAGAAGCGCTTCATGACACCCATTATCCTCAGCACTTCGTTTTGCCATGACATTGCCGAGCAGGTTGATCGTTTTAATGTCACAGCGGAGCCAGCGGATATCTTCGACAGCCCGTAAGGAGATTCCCTGTTCCTGCAGATGGGAAGGAACATCTTCTTCCTTTGTGAACGCGGTGATAACAGGGGTGATCTCCCTGGAATAAAGGTGGTTTCTTTCCTGCACGCCCCTTGTCATCTGCATGTA
Source organism: Salibacterium halotolerans (assembly GCF_900115625.1). Taxonomy (GTDB): domain Bacteria; phylum Bacillota; class Bacilli; order Bacillales; family Marinococcaceae; genus Salibacterium; species Salibacterium halotolerans. The sequence continues at coordinate 158,719 of NZ_FOXD01000003.1, forward strand.
AATAATCCCGTTATGCACTTTATTGGTCTCGATGAGATGCAGCATATCCTCTTTGATGTTCTCGAGCGGTTTCGGGAAAGGGAGGTCCAGTTCGGCGGCACTTCTTGTAAAACGTTCGAAATGTTCCTCCCACAAAAAAGGTTTTCCGTCGTAAAGACGGATCACTTCATAAATCCCATCTCCGAAATAATACCCCCGGTCCTCAAAAGAAACACCGGCTTCCTCCTGCGGGGTTAACGTGTCATGTATCCATACATACTGCATGTTCATGTCCTCCTGTCTCAAGTGTGTATGATTCAACTGTAACACATACAGCCGTGTAAATAAGACACAAGTGCATGCTCCTTTTTCTTTTTTGCTTCAAATGAAATATCCCGGCTTTGTCCTTCGCTCCACGTTGCTGTATACTAAGAGAGGAAATGTAATGATTCATGTAAATGTTTTGGACGTATTGGAGGAACATTCATGCCTGCACCTACACCCAGTATGGAAGATTACCTGGAACGCATATATAAATTGATGGAAGAGAAAGGGTACGCAAGAGTCTCGGACATCGCTGAAGCTCTTGAAGTACACCCCTCTTCCGTTACGAAGATGGTTCAAAAGCTGGACAAGAAAGAGTATCTTGTTTACGAAAAATACAGAGGACTGGTACTTACAGCCAAAGGAAAAAAAGTCGGAAAACGGCTGGTGTACCGGCACGAACTGCTGGAAGATTTTCTTCGCCTGATCGGCGTGGATGAAACCTTCATATATAACGATGTGGAAGGTATAGAACATCACTTAAGCTGGGAAGCCATCGACCGCATCGGTGATGTCGTGCAGTATTTCGAAGAAAAGGAAGAGAGAGTGCAGACACTGAAGGAGATTCAGCGCAATAACGAATCCTGATTGCAGCACCTGCGCCGTATGTGATACACCGAAGTATTTTGTTCTGTTCACAATTCTAGTTCAACGCCCATACGCTGACATCACAAGTATGACAATAAAGGGTGAGGGCATGAATATAGACGGTGTGTTTGCAGGCGGCGGGGTGAAAGCTTTTGCTTTTATCGGAGCACTACAGGAACTTGAAAAAAAGGAATTCACGTTTGAGCGTACAGCAGGAACCAGCGCCGGTGCTTTGATGGCTGCTTTAATTCAGGCAGGCTATACGGCTGATGAGCTGCGGTCCGTATTTATGCCTCTGCAAAGTTCAACGATAGTGGAAGAGACGTTTGTCAATGAACGCTTCCCTTGGCTTTCCTGGATTTCGGTTTACTGGAAAATGGGATTGTATAAAGGGGATAAGCTTGAGAAATGGATTTATGAACTGCTTGCAGCCAAGCGGATTTACACGTTTCAGGACCTGCCGGAAGGGTCATTGAAGATTATCGCCTCCGATTTGACAGAGGGACGGCTTTTAATTCTGCCGGATGACCTTCCTAAATACGGAGTGGATCCCAAACGGTTCCCCGTGGCACTGGCCGTCAAAATGAGCTGCACGCTTCCTTATATTTTTCAGCCTGTCAAATGGCGTACAAAAAAAAGAAACGTCCACATTATTGTGGACGGCGGTATTCTCAGCAACTTCCCTCTCTGGCTTTTCCGGGATGAAGAAACCGGGCAGTGCCGCAGGCCGGTTATTGGTTTTCAGCTTTCCCCTTCCATGCAGGATGAAAAGCCGTCTCCCAAAATCAAAAATGCACTGCGGCTGTATCAATCCCTGTTTTCTACGATGCGAAAAGCACATGATCTTCGTTATATCTCCAGGCAGCAGGCGAAAAATATTGTGTTTCTTCCTGTAGAGAATATTAAAAGTACGCAGTTTGATCTGGATGTGCTTCAGAAGAAAGAACTGATTCAGATTGGAAAGACGGAAACGGAACAATTTTTGAAACAGAATTTTGAGCCTGTGGATTGAGTAGTTATCCCAATTTCTGAAACTTCCCTGATTGCTGATTCAGCCCAAGACGCAGGGAAAGGAACGGAAGAAAGAGTGTAATCCATATACCGGCTGCTGCGGCATGCAGAAAAACCAGAACGGAGACAGGCGGTAATAGAGTACCCGCTGCAATAATAAGCAAAAGACCAGCTCCTCCGATAACCGCAGTAATCGCTTTTTTATACAGTTCATTGGTCAGCTCCGTCCGGCATTTCAGTCTTTCCACGCTGTAACCAGCACCTGAACCGAGAAGAAGACCCGCATAAAGAGCACCATCCGGAAACAGAAGAAGGAGAGAAGAGGGAAACACCAGGGAAAATGAGAACAGAAATGGTTCCGGCATCGCGGCGATCCAATCCATCGAACGGTATACCACATACACGATAAAGGCGCCGATCAGTCCTCCCATCAGGATGTTTTCCACGGTATGAGAAGTATATAGAAACGTTGTTCCTGCCACAATAAGAATCATACTGAAAGAGAGCCATGTGAATCGTCTGTCCCTGACTTCAAAAAGGAGGTACCCCCAAAACGCCACGGCGGTCTGGACCTGCTTGGCAGGGAATGTAAAACCTCCGTTTCCATCGGGAGGGACAGGAAAAAACATCTGCTTGATGAGACCGTGGAAATAAATACTGAGTGCCAGCACGATAAGAAGTCTGCCCCCTGCCGGCTTATCCATCGTCCAGTATAAAACGGCTGCTATGATTACCAAAAACCAATCATTTGTCATGATTTCCCATACCATAACCATCCTCTCCCCCTTTTGCGCACCGATGGTTTGTAGCGCGCTCCTATGAAAGATAACGGGATTCCATTTTTAATAAACAAAAAACCAGGCTCTGTTTAAAAAAGAGCCCGATTTTTCTTCTTGTTTTTTCTGCCTTCAATAACGGTTAAGTTATGGTCCTTCCGGCGTTTGTTTCCGGTCCGGGGAGGGCGTTTTTGATTCGGCTTATTTTTATTCTGCTGTTTCACTGCTTTTTGATATTTTTTGTCTGAGGCCGCATCCCTGCCATTGGCGGCTTTCGGTCCTGCTGCTTTTTGAAACTGGTTCGCCGAAGTCCGCTTCATGAGCACTCTTGTAAATAAAAAATACAGCCCGACAGCAACCGCTGTGCCAACCAGGATGTATGTCAGGATACCAATCGGGTCTGTAACAAGTTGATAGCCGAGACCGATAACCGCAAGACTGAAAATAACGAGGGGCAGGGGATTGACTGGAAGTCTGGACATAAAATCACCTCCATATATGATAAGCCTTCAGAGAAATGACACCGTTCATATGTGCAGGAATAGTCAGCTGTCTGTCCCTGAATCGTTTGAACATTTTTATTACTTCTATTTTACACGAAACAATCCTTTTCCTCCATAACAGACTTCGTCATAAAATAAATACAGCCTGTAAAAGATAGACCTTATTCATTAACCATTCCCTTTTCTGAAAAAAATACACATGAAATTTCACGTTTACATCCACTTCTCCCGTATGAAAGCACCAAAGTTCCACCATAATAACCATAGGAGGTGGAGCAGTGAACGAAGAATGGATGTACAATCAGAAAGTAGCAGGAATAGGAATTTTTGGAGGAGTGTTATGGAGTCTGATTGGATATGCGGCCTACTTGCTGAATTTTACGGAAATGGGGCCGGCAATGGCTGTGCAGCCGTGGGCTCTACCGCAATGGAAAGAGACGTACCTTGGTCATTTTGCCGGTATAGCGGTCATTGCGCTGCTTTCGGTGTTTACCGCTTTTTTGTATCGTATACTTTTCCAGAAGTGGGAATCTATCTGGCTTAGTGCAGCTTACGGTCTTGTTTTGTGGGTGGTTGTTTTTTATTTTCTTCATCCATTGTTCCCGGATAAAGATCCAATCACGTCCATGGACCTTACCGATCTTGTAACGACCATCTGTCTGTATGTGATGTACGGGGTGTTTATCGGATATTCGGTGTCGTATGAATACAAGATCATACAGCACCACCAGGCTTAAACTATTCAAAAAAAGGGGCTTATGATACACTGAATGGTAACGGTCCGGCAAAAATCGGGAGGGAACATGATGATGAACAGAATAGACAACGTACGAGAAAAACTGCGCGGCCTCAAAGGGGATGCTGTTATAATTGACAGCCCTGCCAACCGCCGTTATATCAGTGGATTTACAGGAACCGCAGGGGCGGCGTTAATTACTCTGCAGAACGCTTATTTTATCACGGATTTCCGGTATGTCGAACAGGCTGAAGCACAGTGCACCGGTTTTGAAGTGGTGCGCCATACTTCTTCTGTTTACGAAAAAGCAGGCGAGCTGCTCAAACAGGAACAGGCCGCAGTCCTTGTTTTTGAAAAGGACCACGTCAGTTATTCAGGCTTCGAGTCACTCCAGCGCAATACAAAAGTCGAGCTGACCCCGGTAAGCGGTCTTTTGGAAGAAATCCGGCTTATCAAAACAGAAGATGAACTGGATGTGCTGCAGAAGGCAGTGGATATAGCAGACCGCGCGTTTGAACACATAGCGTCTTACATAAAGCCGGGAGTAAAAGAGATCGATGTCAGCAATGAGCTTGAATTTTTTATGAGACGCGAGGGAGCTGTTTCATCTTCCTTTGATATTATTGCCGCGTCGGGAGTAAGAAGCGCGCTTCCCCACGGTGTGGCCTCGGAAAAAGAAATCCAGAGCGGTGAGCTTCTGACACTCGATTTCGGCGCCTATTTTAAAGGGTACTGTTCAGACATCACGCGTACAGTAGCGGTTGGAGAGCCTTCAAGCCGTCTCCGGGAAATTTATCAGGTCGTGCATGAAGCACAGCTTAAAGCCCTTGAGGAAATCAAACCTGGTATGACGGGAGTGGAAGCGGACGCCGCGGCAAGGGATCATATCGTAAAACATGGATTTGGAGAATACTTCGGTCACGGCCTGGGACATGGTCTGGGCATGGAAGTCCATGAAGGACCGAGACTTTCTCCCAAATCCAATCAAGTGATTGAACCCGGTATGGTTGTAACTGTTGAACCGGGTGTTTACGTACCGGAAGTCGGCGGCACCAGGATTGAAGATGATATCGTGATAACGGAAGATGGAAACAAAACATTATCAAAATCCCCGAAAGAATTAATGATTCTCGGACAGTAAAAAAGTGAATACACGACAGGTGTGTTATAGTAGAAGAAAAATTTGATTTGGCAGAGATGGAGGAACGAAATATGGTTTCAGTAAATGATTTGAAAACAGGATTAACAGTGGAAGTCGAAGGCGATATCTGGTCGGTTGTAGACTTTCAACACGTGAAACCGGGGAAAGGTGCTGCTTTTGTGAGAACAAAGCTGCGCAGCCTCCGCAGCGGCAACACACAGGAAAAAACGTTCCGGGCCGGGGAAAAAATCAACCGGGCTCATATTGAGAACAGAAGTATGCAGTATCTCTACTCAAGCGGCGATGTGCATACATTTATGGATATGGAGACCTTTGACCAGCTAGAATTGACGAGTGCCCAGATTCAATATGAATTAAACTTTTTGAAAGAGAACATGGAAGTAAAGATCATGTCCTACGGAACGGAAACACTCGGCGTGGAACTGCCGAATAACGTGGAACTTGAAGTTGCTGAAACAGAGCCGGGTATCAAGGGTGATACTGCGTCCGGCGGTACAAAACCGGCTGTCCTGCAGACAGGCTACAAAGTACAGGTTCCTTTCTTCGTCAACGAAGGAGATAATCTTGTCATTGATACAAGAAAAGGTGAATATGTCTCGAGAGCATAGCAGAAAAACCTCCGGCGATTTAATCCGGAGGTTTTTTTATGTCTTAAGAAGGAAGCGTGATATGCTTCACTGGTTCTAGCGGTCTGTTCTGTGAATAAGATGTATAAAAAGCTTTGGAGGACAACCATGGAACAGATTTTCTCCCTCATCCCGGCCCATCTTCACGAACCTTTGTCTTCGATTTCCGGTCAAGATACCGTAGAAGAAATAAGGCTGCGGATTCATCAGCCGGTCGAAGTAACGACCACCTATGGCACAACATTTCTGAGCGATCAAAGCGGAAACCTCTGTGTCATGACAGAAGAGGATATGGAATATACATTGCACCAGCTCAGCGAATATTCCCTCTATGCGTTTCAGGAAGAGATGAAACAGGGGTACATCACGACAAAAGGCGGGCACCGCGTCGGCATCGGCGGTCAGGTGGTAAGAGAGAACGGTGCCATTCAGTCGATGAAGCATGTCCGCTACTTTAATATTAGAAAAGCCGCACATCATCAGGGAGCAGCGCGTCCCTATATCAAACAGCTGCTCGAGACGTGCGGCCATACGCTTGTATTCGGGCCGCCGCAGACCGGCAAAACCACATTTCTGCGTGACTTGGCGCAGTCAGCAAGTGAAGGAGTGCCAAAATGGCGCATTCCATCAAGAAAAGTCGGCATTGTGGATGAACGATCGGAACTTGCCGCCTGTTATCACGGCAGTCCTTCTTTTCCCGTGGGAAGACGAACCGATGTGCTGGACGCATGTCCAAAAGCCGAAGGAATGATGATGATGATCCGTTCCATGAGTCCGGAAATTATCGTGGTGGATGAAATCGGCAGGCAGGAAGACGCTGATGCTGTCATGGAGGCGGTTCACGCGGGTGTCTCTGTTTTCTGCAGCGCACATGCGGGCTCATTTGAGGAATTGAAGCAGAGACCGGTTCTCCGGGAGCTTCTGGATGCGAGTGTGTTCCAGAACGTTCTCCAGCTTCATCGTAAACATGGACAGGTCCGCGCCTTGATGGTGCATGACGATTGAAAGACAGGAGGGGATAGCGGTGAACTGGCTCGGAGCGGCACTTATTCTTACCGCCTGTACGTGGGCCGGTTTTGAATATGCAAAAAAACTGACAGAACGTCCCCGTCAGCTTAGGCAGTTAAGAACAGCATTACAGAGTTTTGAGGCAGAAATAATGTACGGTATGAATCCCCTTCCGGAAGCAAGCCGGAAAATGGCCGGTCAGCTCCCTCCCCCTGTTTCATTTTTGTTCCGCTTTTTTTCGGATTATTTAAAACAGGGGGAACGGAATGTAGATGAAGCTTGGTCGAAAAGCTTGAACCAGGTGTGGCCCCTTACAGCACTTGCTTTTCGGGAAAAAGAAATTCTTTACCAGTTCGGGTCCACTCTTGGAAGACACGAGAAAATGCAGCAGCAGAAACAAATCAGGCTTGCGATGATTCATCTCGAAAAAGAAGAACAAGAAGCAAAAGAAACAGAGAAACGATATGAAAAAATGGCTAAATCGCTCGGATTTCTATCCGGACTTCTGATCATTGTCATGTTTATATAGCGGGTGGTTTTAATTGCAGGAAGGAGGGACAATAGTGGCCTACGATGTAAATACAATTTTTCAGATTGCCGGAATTGGTATTATTGTGGCAATGATTCATACCGTACTCAAACAAATGGGGAAAGAAGACTGGGCACATTGGGTCACCCTCATCGGCTTCGTGGTCGTCCTTTATATGGTCGCTTCCATCATCGATGAACTATTCCAGAAGATAAAGAGTGTGTTTTTGTTTCAGGGATAGGAGGCGGTCGCCGTGGAAGTCATTCAGATCGTCGGTTTTGGACTAATTGCTGTATTTTTAATTATTATCGTGCGGGAGCAGAACCCGGCACTGGCATCGGCTATTGCACTTGCAGCCGGCGGTATGATTTTCCTGTTTGTAACGGTGCCGCTGCAGTCGGCAGTGGAACTGATTGCCACCCTTTCCGGACAAGCCGGCATTAATCAGATGTACATCCAGACCTTGTTGAAAATCATCGGCATTGCCTATCTTGCGGAATTCGGCGCCCATCTGGCCAGAGATGCAGAACTAGAGTCGATCGCTTCCAAAATAGAACTGGCCGGCAAGATGCTCATTATCATGCTGGCGGTACCGATTTTTCAGGTATTGATTGAAACGGTGATGTCCCTGCTCCCAGGCGGCGTCTAAGGATGTGAATGATATGAAAGCGCAGGCTGCGCTGCTTGTATGTCTCATTGTTTCTCTTTTTCTTTATACCGATTCCACCACTGCTGTTACAGGTATAGAAGAAGGCCGGGAAGAGATACAGGATATGAAAGAAGATCAGATAGAGAACGTTAATATATCAGAAATAAGAAAATACTGGGAAAACATTGAAGGGGAGTACGGAGCTTTTTTACCTGAATCACAGAAAGGGTCATTGAAAGAGTTCATCACCGGGGAAAAACAGTTTGCTCCGAAAGAATGGGGCATGGCATTCCTTCAGTATATTTTCCATGAAGTGACCGCCAATGGAAAACTCATGGGAACGCTTCTTATTTTGGCTGTATTCAGCGCTGTTCTTAAAGCGGTACAGAATGCATTTGAAACAGAAGTGGTCAATAAAGCAGCGTACGCTGTTGTTTTTCTCGTTTTTATTGTTATTGCCTTAAACAGCTTCTATCTCGCCATGGATTATGTAAAAGATACGGTGGGAAGCATGGTTCATTTCATGATCGCCCTTCTCCCGTTAATGCTTGCTTTACTTGCAACCAGTGGAGCCGCAGCGTCTTCGGCCCTTTTTCATCCGTTGGTCGTTTTTCTTGTTCAGTCCAGCGGCATGTTGATTGAAAACATTATTCTACCGCTGCTGTTTTTTTCCGCTATTTTAAGCGTTGTAAGCAGTTTGAACGAACACATCAAACTGACGAAACTGGCGGAACTACTCCGCAGGACGGCGATGGGAATTCTGGCTGTTTTTTTCACTATTTTTCTTGGTGTGATATCGGTTCAGGGAGCTACAACCGCTGTAACAGACGGCGTTGCGATCCGGACAGCGAAGTTTATTGCAGGAAATTTTGTGCCGGTCATAGGGAGAGTGTTCACTGATGCTGCGGACACGGCACTTGGTGCTTCTGTTCTGCTGAAAAACACCGTTGGTCTTGCAGGTCTTGCTATTCTGTTTCTTCTTTGCGCGTTTCCCGCCATCAAAGTGCTCGTTATCAGTTTTATTTTTCATTTCACGGCAGCACTGGTGCAGCCGCTTGGTGACGGACCGCTGCTGGAAGCATTGTCGGTTCTCGGGAAAACGGTTTTGTCGATGTTTGCCGCTTTAGCTGCTGTATCCTTTATGTTTTTCCTGGCTCTTACATTGATCGTTGTATCCGGAAATATTTCGTTAATGGTGAGGTGAAGGTATGGACATTTTTCATGAGTGGATCAGTCATTTGATCATCTTTCTGCTGGCTGCTTTTCTGCTTGAATTGCTGCTCCCTTCTTCCTCCTTTCAAAAATACGCAAGGCTTGTTTTATCTTTCATTTTGATGCTTCTTATTATTGAACCGCTGATGTCCTTCACTTCCATTGATGCAGAACAGGAACTGAAAGAAGCTATGGAAGAGTGGCGGAGTGAATCGTTCCCACAGCTGTCGATGGAGGGAGAAATAAACCAACAGAAAAACGAAATAGAATCGGGACAAGATGCATATATTTCAAAACAAGTATCCCGGCAGCTTCAACAGGAGTCGCAGGAAGAAATCAGGAGTAAGTGGGGATGGGAGGTGGAAAGTATATCGGCAGAATCTATGGACAATAACAAAACAGCGTCGTTTTCCGTTGACGTTACGCTTCGAAAAGCGGAGGAAGGAAAAAAAGACAACAGTGTGGTGGATCCGGTTCATATTGATGTAGACAAAGAGGACCGATCACAAAAGAACAGCAGCGGGGATACAGATCAAATCCGTGCATATCTCTCAGAAACATGGGGGATTCCAAAAGAGCAGGTGGAGATTTCGATAGTGGAGGAGGGGGAAAGTGCCGGATAACAAAACCATAACCCCCGTAAAAAAACTAAAACAGTGGCTTGGATCCGGACAAGATACGCCATCCAGGAAATCCTTTCCTTTATACCTTGGTCTCCTTTTACTGGCCGGCATCATTTTCATGGCTACGGGAGCCTTTCACAACGATGGGGAACAGGGTGAATCACCTGCCGGCAGCCCGGCGGAAAGGGAAGAAATAGAAAAAGAAAATTCATCCGGTGCCAAGCGGAGAGAAATAGAAACAGAAATGCAGAAGCGGTTAAAGAGCATGCTGGAAAACATAGCCGGTGTGGAGAACGTGACAGTCATGCTGAATCTTGAAGGAACCGAAAAGAAAGTGTATGAAAAGGACCGTACCATCAGCCAGCAGACTACGAATGAAGAAGACCAGGAAGGCGGAACAAGAGTGCAGGAAGAAGGTACAACCGAAGAACAGACAGTTATCATTCAGCAGGACGGGGAAGAATCGCCGCTGCTTTTGTATAAAGAGAAACCTGAGGCGAAAGGGGTGCTTGTCGTTGCAGACGGTGTGGAAGATCTGGAAGTGAAAGAATGGGTCGTTGAGGCTGTAACGAGAGTACTGGATGTCGCACCTCATAAAGTGTCTGTGTTACCCGATGATCAAATGGAAGGAGAATGATAATGGTATTAAAAAAGCAGACAGTGTGGCTTATGACGATGATCAGTTTAACTATTGTACTGGCGGTTTATTATGTTACGTCACCTGAAGATACAGCCCGGGATAATGAGCAAAATAGTGAACAGGCCGGCGGTCAGGGCCAGGAAGAGGCAGCATCTGTCATGGAGGAAGAAGGGCTGTCTGAATGGCTGTCGGAAGAGGATATGAAAACAGCTGTGGAGGAGAGCGAACCAGAAGGCGGCGGGGAATCAAACCAGCAGCAGACTTCAGAAGAGACGACGGACAACCTTTTCAGTGAATTTCGTATGGAAAGGGATGAATCAAGAAGCCGTCTGCGGGAAGAATATACAGAAACAATTGCTTCGGAAGATTATTCTGCAGCGGAGAAAAGTGAAGCTTACGAAAAACGGGAACAGCTTCAGGAACAGCAGCATCGCGTGAGCACACTGGAGAATATGATACAGGCCGAAGGGTATGAAGAAGCCGTCGTTATTCCCAGGGAAGAACACACCAGGGTTCTCGTTGCAGCAGAGTCGCTTTCCAAAACGGAAGCAGCGGAATTAAACCGGATTGCACATGAACATCTGAACACACAGGATGTCGTTATCGGCCACCGAACAGCCGCACAGAATTAATGGCTTGAAAACCTGTATTTCCATCCCGCCTTGAGCGGATGGCTGCAGGTTTTTCTTTTTGGGCAGGGGGTGGAGGATATAATGAAAAAACAGCGCCGTCATGATATAATTTAGAGGAAGAAGAAAACAGGAATAGTAAAGAAAACGAGGAGAGATTATTCATGGAATGGGCGGATTTAACCGAAGGCGCCAAAGCGGTGCTCGAACAGACGAGAAACATGAAAAATGATCAGATACAGATCGTTGAATTTGAAGTAGGATTTGAGAACAACTACGGAGAGGGAGACAATCAGTACAAGGTTTCCATCCAGGAAGATGATTACGAAAATCTAAAGAGATTTACAAAAGAGAATGAATACGGAGACAAATACCATATGGCCCGTAACAAAAATATCGTAAAAATCATCCTGCTGGAAAACGAAAAGATTCCGGACAATTTATCGGAATTTCCGGTGTTCCGCCAGTATAAATTCGACTACCTCCAAAAGAATGAAGAAACACAGACAGAGGAAGAGCAACCGGAAGAAAATGAGGATGATCAACAGTAACGACAGGTCATTTTTTCCTGAAGCTGAAAAAGGATCCGGAGGTGAAAAGCGTGAGTGAATACCGGACAATTGATCTTGAAGAGGAAAAAAATGAATTGGGTAAAATCGAAATATCCCCTGAGGTGATTGAAGTAATCGCCGGCCTGGCTGCATCGGAGGTGGACGGCGTACACGCGCTTCGTGGTAATTTTGCAGCGGATGTAGCCGAGCGGCTCGGCAGAAAAAATCACGGAAAAGGCGTAAAAGTGGAACTCCAGCAAGATGGAGTGAAACTTGAAGTTTCCCTGCAGCTGCAATACGGTGTGTCCGTTCCGGAGGTGGCTGCTGAAGTCCAGACAAATATTCAACAGGCGCTGCAGACGATGACCTCCATTACGGTAAAAGCCATTGATGTACACGTCATTGGTATTCAGCTGGAGCTGCCTCATGAAGCAGAGCAGCAGGCCTGATAAGGCACGGATTAAAAGAAGGAGTCAACGAAATGAATCGACGTTTAGCAAGACTACGGGCGGTCCAGGTGTTATATCAGATAGATCTGACCCACACATCGTGGGAACAGGCACTGAATAATACGCTTGAGGACGATGAAACAGCAGACGATTATCTGCTGGAAACAGTAAAGGGTACGCTGAACCATGAAACAGCCATTGATGATACCATCAGGGAGCATCTGGAGAACTGGACTCTGGAAAGGGTCGGAAATGTTGACAGGGCTGTGCTCCGTGAAGGGGTTCACGAAATGAAGTATATGGATGATATTCCGCTCCATGTCAGTGTGAATGAAGCGGTGGAAATTGCGAAAGCTTTCGGTGGAGAAGAATCAGGAAAGTTTGTGAACGGCGTGTTATCAAGCATTCTGAAAAGTTACGAGACATGAAGGAGGAACACGTATGACAGCGGAAATAATAAGTGGTAAAGAAGTGGCAGCGAGTCTGCGCGGAAAGATTAAAGATAAAGTCCAGTCTCTCGCTGATACTGTCGTTCCGGGTCTGGCCGTTATTCTTGTCGGCGATAACCCGGCTTCCAGATCTTATGTGAGAGGGAAGGAAAAAGCTTCTGCCGAAGCAGGGATCTATTCAGAACTGACAGAAATGGATGCGGATGTTGCTGAAGAAACGCTTTTGAACAAAGTACAGGAGTATAACGATAACCCGGATATTCACGGTATTCTCGTACAGCTCCCGCTTCCGGAGCACATATCGGAGAAAAAAGTGATTGAAACCATTTCCCCCAAAAAGGATGTGGACGGTTTTCATCCGATTAATATAGGACGCATGATGACAGGCCAGGACGCTTTTCTCCCCTGTACCCCTTACGGCATTATGCAGATGCTGCATTATAAAAACATTTCGGTGGAAGGAAAGCATGCTGTCGTTATCGGGCGGAGCAACATCGTTGGAAAACCTGTCGGACAGATGCTCTTAAATGAACATGCGACGGTTACATACTGCCATTCCAGAACGGCTGATTTAACACACTTCACGAAAGAAGCCGACATCGTTATAGCCGCTGCCGGGAAAGCGGAGTTTATTACGCAGGAATACATCAAGGAAGGGGCTGTCGTCATCGATGTCGGCATGAACAGGAGAGAAGACGGTTCATTGTGTGGAGATGCCGCGTTTGACGACCTGAAAGAAAAGGCATCTTATATTACACCGGTGCCGGGCGGTGTCGGCCCTATGACTATTACGATGCTCCTTTACAACACCCTGCAGTCGGCTGAAAAACATGCTGCAGGGGCAAAGTAGACATGAGTCTGGACGAAAAGTGGCTGACGGTTTCCCAACTCACCACCAGAATTAAAAAAACGATTGAAATGAATGACCAGCTGCAGCAGGTTTGGCTCCGCGCTGAGATTTCCAATTTTAAGAAACACAGCCGCGGTCACATGTATTTCACATTAAAAGATGAAAAAGCCAAAATCTCAGCCGTGATGTTCGCAGGAAATAACCGAAAGTTGAAATTCGTTCCCGAAAATGGAATGAAAGTATTGCTGCAGGGTCATATTTCTGTCTATGAACCATTTGGACAGTATCAGCTCTATGTTCGGGAAATGGAACCTGATGGAATCGGACAGCTCTATATAAGGTATGAACAGCTGAAAAAAAGTCTTGAGGAAGAAGGACTGTTTGCCGAAGAAAGAAAGAAACCACTTCCCGCCGTTCCGAAAGAAATAGCTGTTATTACTTCACCTACCGGGGCTGCAGTAAAAGATATGATGTCGACATTGAAACGAAGGTTTCCCCCCGCCCGGATTACTCTGTTTCCAGTGCTTGTTCAAGGCAGGGAAGCCCCGGCTTCCATTGTCCGCGCGATGGAACAGGCAGAAGAGATGGGTACGTTCGACGTCATTCTTTTCGGCAGAGGCGGGGGATCGATTGAAGAACTATGGGCTTTTAATGAAGAAATAACCGCACGCAAAATCGCGTCATTGTCGACACCGGCTGTATCGGCAGTTGGTCATGAGACAGATTTTACTATTGCCGATTTCACAGCGGATGTACGCGCTGCTACCCCTACAGCCGCGGCAGAACTTGCCGTGCCGGTGCTTTCCGACCTGTTATCCGGTCTCGCGCAGATGAAATCAAGACTGGTACGGGCTCTCCAGGCCGACACGAACAAAAAAAGGGAACATCTTACACGTTTAAATCGTTCTTATGCATTCCGGTATCCTTCCCATCTGTTAAAACAAAAAGAGCAGGAACTGGACCGTATGCTGGAACGAATGAACAAAAGTCTTGAGGGCCGCAAAAAAAACGGAGAAACATCACTGCAGTCTTTGACGGAAAGGCTTCACCGCCGTCATCCGCAGCGCCTTCTTGAAAAAGAAACGGACAGGCTGACTTCCCTTCATGCAAGAGCAGAAAAAGCAGCGGACCGTATGATACAGAATAAGCGCGGAGAGTTTCATCATGTTCTTCAGAAACTGCGCATTCTCAATCCTCTTGACATTATGGAAAGAGGTTATCACGTAGCCTATACAGAAACAGGGACTCTGCTCACGTCTGCTTCCCAGCTGCAAACCGGAGACAATATGACGATGTATCTTCGGGACGGAGAGGTTGAAGCAGGGGTAAAACATGTGAATGATACAACGTTGATGGACAAAATGAATAACAGCAGCGAGGAAGGAGGCAGAAATCGTGAGTGAAGAAGAACATCAGGAAGAAGTATCGTTTGAACAGGCAATGGATAAGCTGGAAAAGATTGTAGAAAAGCTGGAAGAAGGAGAGGTTCCTCTTGAAAAAGCAATAGCGATGTATCAAGAGGGAATGTCCCTGTCCAGCACGTGCCATGAAAAGCTTCGGCAGGTAGAAAATCAGATGGACCGCATCGTGGAAGAAGACGGGGAGATAAAGCCTCTTTCCAACGAGGAGGATACAGAGTGACGCTGACTGAACTGAAACAGTTTATGGACATTCATAAAAAAGAAATTGATGAGCGGATGCCTTCTTATATCGAGAGAATGGAGGGGCCGGGCACGCTGAAAGAAGCCATGGTGTATTCCGTTCAGGCAGGCGGGAAGAGGGTGCGTCCGCTTTTAATGCTGGCAGCGGTGTCTGCCTTCCGTCCTGTGGAAGAACAGGATTATCAGGCGGCCTGCAGTGTGGAAATGGTTCATACATATTCCCTTATACACGATGACCTTCCGGCAATGGATGATGATGATTACCGACGTGGTATGCTTACAAACCACAAAGTATACGGGGAGGCCTTTGCTGTACTCTCCGGGGATGGTCTGCTGTCGAAAGCGTTTGAAATGATCAGCACACTTACCCATGTAGGCGATGACCGGAAGATAAGAATGGTGATGGAGCTGGCCCGGAGTTCAGGACTTGAAGGAATGACAGGCGGGCAGGCAGCCGATCTGGAAGGCGAAAACCAGACACTTGCATTACATGAACTTGAATACATTCATGATCATAAAACAGGTGCCCTTCTTACGTATGCCATTACAGCAGGGGCTGTACTTGGAGGGGCGCCGGAAGAAGATATAAAGAATCTGAAACTGTTTGCAAGAGAACTCGGTCTTGTTTTCCAGATCAGGGATGATATTCTTGACATTGAAGGCGATGAAAGCGAAATGGGGAAAGCGCCCGGAAGTGATGAAGGCAGCAACAAGAGCACGTATCCAAGTCTGCTTTCGATGGAAGGCGCCAAAGAAAAACTTGTGTTTCACGCGGAAAAAGCCAAATCATTCCTTCCCGGATCTTCTTCGTATACATCGCTGTTAAACGATTTTGTCGATTATGTGGCAGAGCGTATACACTAACTGAATCAGTTGTGCGGTTTTTCCGATTCATGGTATAATAAAGTTAACAAAATCGGATGGTGCAGTATTCTAGTCGATTCTCCATTCTCGAGGGCGGGCCTAAAAATCCGCTGAAGGGCATATCGATGAAGTTCCTGGTGTCGGCTCGAGGCGCCCAGCCTTGGGTCGATGCTGGGAGTAAAGGAGTAAGGGCGATCCACAAAGGCATGTGGGCGTGAACCCTTTCGCCGCGGAGGCCTTTTGTAACAAAAGGTAAGACCTGCAATGCGGGCCAGGGGAAGGTCTGCTTGCAGCGTAGCCTGCCTTGAGTGGAGCAGCGGGGAAGAAGGTGGATAGGAAGATAATAACGCTAGGCCGGCGGTTATCTTCCTATTTTCTGAAACCTGCTCTGCAAAAGAGGCTAAGAGAGTGGCACGGAATTGCCGAGGAAAACTCCTAGACTGTTCCAGATGGACGGATGGAGTGGATTGCAGTGTGTTCTAAGTGGCAATCCAGTCTGATGTGCGGTAACGCCATCAACCGGCTTTTAAAGGGAAACCGCCGGAACGGCGACGTTCAGGCAGGCCGGTGGGAAAACCTACTGGACCTAAGACACAATGTTTACGCTTCACTCCGACCATCCGGTTTTTACATACCTTTAGTATAACCAGGGTAGTCAAAAAATATCAGGTGATATGTGAAGATGAATAGTATATGGAAAGAGTCTATACGATGGAGTCGTTTAATTGCCGTTATCACACTGGTGTTAGCGGCGATTTTTTCAATGATTTCCACAGCATTTCTGTCCGGCGTTGGCTGGGCGGTAGGCATGTTTATTGTCTTTGTCATTATAATGACCGGTGTATTTTTTGATATGATCGGTGTTGCGGCGACTGCCGCTTCGGAGAAACCGTTTCACGCCATGGCCGCCAAAAAGCTGCCGGGTGCTTATCATGCTATGCTCGTAACGAGAAATGCTGATAAGGTGGCAAACTTCTGCGCCGACGTTGTAGGGGACATATCTGGGGTTGTCAGCGGTACGGCGGCTTCTGCCGTTGTTCTGCAGCTCACGTTTGCCGCCGGCGCCGGTGACGGCAGCACCCTTCAGTTCGTACTCAACGTTATTTTTACAGCAGTGGTGGCGGCGCTTACAGTAAGCGGTAAAGCCCTCGGCAAAACGTTTGCAATCACAAAATCAACCGCTATTATCTACCAGGTCGGCAGAATCATCTATCTCAGCGAGGAAAAGCTAAAGATAAAAATATTCAAAAAGAAAGAACGAAAAATGAAAAACACTTAATACTCCGAAAGTGAGGGTTCACTTGATGGACGTTAACACGATTAAAGACCCGGCATTTATAAAAGACTGCAGTCGTTCTGATCTGCAGGACCTGGCCGGAGACATTAGGAATTTTCTTATTGAGCAGTTGTCTGTCACAGGTGGCCATCTTGGACCGAACCTGGGAGTGGTGGAACTGACACTTACCCTGCATGCCCTTTTTGACAGCCCAAAAGATAAACTGGTATGGGATGTAGGCCACCAGACATACGTTCATAAAATTCTAACGGGCAGAGCCGGACAGTTCGACACACTTCGGAAGTATCAAGGGTTGTGCGGCTTTCCAAAACGAAGCGAAAGCATTCATGATATATGGGAAACAGGTCACAGTTCCACATCACTCTCAGCTGCTATGGGAATGGCAGTGGCCAGAGACATTAAAGGCACAGATGAACAGGTGGCGGCGGTTATCGGTGACGGCGCTCTGACCGGCGGCATGGCACTTGAAGCATTGAACAACATCGGTCATCAGCAGACAAACATGACCATCATACTCAATGACAATGAAATGTCCATTGCACCGAATGTCGGAGCTCTTCACAGTATTCTGGGACGTCTCAGGACAATGGGCAGGTATCAAAAAGTAAAGGATGACCTTGAATATCTTATCAAAAAAATACCCGCTTTCGGCGGAAGGCTCGCCTCAACAGCGGAAAGGCTGAAAGACAGTCTGAAATATCTTCTGGTTTCCGGCATGTTTTTTGAGGAACTCGGCTTCACGTATTTAGGTCCTGTGGACGGTCACGACTTTGAAGATCTGAATTCCAACATTAAGTATGCCCGGGACACGGACGGGCCGGTCATTGTTCATGTGCTGACGAAAAAAGGAAAGGGATACGGCCCGGCGGAAAAAGATGCCAAAGGAACATGGCACGGACTCGGACCATACAAGATCGAATCAGGCGAAGTTGTGAAAAAACCAGGTCCTCCCGCTTACAGCGCTGTTTTCAGCAGCACGCTGCAGCGCATTGCCGCTGAAGACAGAAGAGTGGTTGCCCTTACGGCTGCGATGCCCGGCGGTACGAAGCTGGATCAGTTCGGGGAAGTATTTCCGGAGCGGATGTTTGATGTCGGCATTGCGGAGCAGCATGCCACAACCATGGCAGGAGGGCTTGCTACACAGGGGATGAAACCGGTGTTCGCAGTTTATTCCACGTTTTTGCAGCGGGGATACGATCAGCTCGTTCACGATGTGTGCAGGCAGAACCTGAACGTATTTTTTGGTATCGACCGGGCCGGCCTTGTCGGTGCAGACGGCGAAACACATCAGGGTGTATTTGATATTGCGTATCTGCGGAGCCTCCCGAATATGAAAATTTTAATGCCGAAAGATGAAAACGAACTGCAGCATATGATTTATACCGCGTATTTGTACGATGACGGGCCGATTGCTGTTCGTTATCCGCGCGGCAACGGTTATGGTGTGGATATGGATGAGGAACTGCAGCAGATGGAAATAGGGAAATGGGAAACGATCCGCGACGGGAAAGACGCGGCTGTTTTGTCCTTTGGAACAATGCTTCCTGTTGCTTTGGAAGCGGCGGAACAGCTGGCAGAAGATAATATTTCCGTGCGGGTGGTCAACGCCTGTTCCGCCAAACCTCTGGACGAAGCCATGCTGAACCGGCTGCATGACGAAAATATTCCGGTACTCACCCTTGAAGAAGCGGCACTGAAAGGCAGCTTTGGAAGTGCTGTGCTTGAGCATTTTCATGATCACGGTCATCACGGCATGGTTGTTGAAAGAATGGGA
The DNA here is from genome assembly GCF_900115625.1 of Salibacterium halotolerans. Taxonomy (GTDB): domain Bacteria; phylum Bacillota; class Bacilli; order Bacillales; family Marinococcaceae; genus Salibacterium; species Salibacterium halotolerans. The sequence continues at coordinate 177,609 of NZ_FOXD01000003.1, forward strand.
GTGCCCGATTGGTACATTGAACACGGAAGTGTCCCGGAACTTTACGAAGAAATAGGGCTGACTGCAGAAGAAGTACAGAAAAAAGTACAGTCTCTTCTCCCTAAAAAGCAGAAAAGAGCGTGACGCATGAATAAGGAAAGAATTGACACACTGCTGGTGGAGCAGGGGTTTCTGGATTCGCGCGAGCAGGCGAAACGCGCTGTTATGGCTGGTATCGTACTGGCCGATGATGAACCAGTGGACAAACCCGGCACAAAAATCAGCCGAACAGCAGAGCTTCGTCTGAAAGGCACAGCGCAGCCGTATGTGAGCCGCGGTGGTCTGAAACTGGAAAAAGCGCTGGATGTGTTTCAGATTGAGATGGAAGGAACCGTCTTTCTGGATATTGGGGCTTCCACCGGAGGTTTCACCGACTGCGCCCTGCAGCGGGGAGCGTCTTCCGTCTACGCGGTGGACTCCGGGACTAATCAGCTTGTGTGGAAGCTGCGCAGTAATGAAAAAGTTACCACTCTCGAGCGGTATAATTTCCGTTATGCTGATCCGTCTGATTTCAAGCCGCGCCCGAACCGTGCGGCTGCCGATGTGTCTTTCATTTCCCTGAAACTCCTTCTGACGCCGCTTTCTTCTGTTCTTGCCGAAGACAGCCGGGTGACTCTACTCGTTAAGCCCCAGTTTGAAGCCGGCAGAGAGCAGGTTGGAAAAAAAGGTATTGTTCGTGATCCTGAGGTTCACGAGCGCATACTGTATGACATTACAGAATTTGCGGAGACGACAGGCTTTCACCCTGTGTCGCTTGATTATTCACCAATAACAGGTGGAGACGGGAATATTGAGTACCTGCTGTATCTTGAATGGAAACCCACGTGTCTTCCGGACTCTCACGCGGGCCGTGATATTGAACGGGTGGTGAAGCAGGCTCATGCCGGTTTCGCCCGTTTAAAATAAACGTTTTTCCATTTTCCTGCACTGATTTTTAATCATGTCATTGTATAAATATGAAAAATTGGTTATGATGAACCTGTACTTTAAAAAAGGACAGGCAGGGACTTTACAATGAATAAAGGACAACGACATATTAAAATCAGGGAATTCATTTCCGAATATGATATCGAAACCCAGGATGAGCTGGTCGACCGTCTCAAAAACGGGGGCTACAATGTCACACAGGCAACCATTTCACGTGACATTAAAGAGCTTCATCTTGTAAAAGTGCCGACAGCTGACGGACGCTATAAATACAGTCTTCCGGCGGATCAGCGTTTTAATCCGCTTCAGAAATTAAAACGAGCCATGATCGACAGTTTTATTGGAATTGATCAGACGGAAAATCTGATTGTAATGAAAACACTGCCGGGTAACGCCAATGCCGTAGCGGCTCTCATAGACAACCTGGACTGGGAGGAAATTATGGGAACCATTTGCGGAGATGATACCATTTTAATTATCTGCCGGGAGAAAGATCAGACGAGCGACATGATCGACCGGTTTCTGGATATGCTTTAATTTCATTTGGAGCGGGGTGCTGTCATGCTCGAAGAGGTCACGATAAAAAATTTCGCCATCATTGAAGAACTGACCGTTCGATTCACAGAGGGCCTGACGGTTCTTACCGGGGAAACCGGTGCCGGTAAATCAATCATCATTGATGCCATCGGTTTGTTGATCGGCGGCCGGGGTTCAGTGGACTATGTGCGCCACGGGGAAAGCAGAGCTGAAATCGAAGGACTGTTCCACCTTGATGCTTCCCATCCTGCAAGGGAGGTGCTGGAACAGACAGGTATTGAAATGGAAGAAGATATGCTTATCCTTCGCAGAGACATTACCAATAAAGGGAAGAGCATCTGTAGAATAAACGGCAAACTGGTGACGCTTGCTGTTCTCAGACAGGTTGGTCAGTCGTTGGTCGATATTCATGGACAACACGAGCACCAGGATTTGATGCAGCAGGAAAAACATCTTTCTGTCCTCGACAGCTATGCCGGAAACAAACTCAGGAGTACATACAAGGATTATCTCGAGAGGTACCGAAGGTTCTCAAAGCTGAAAAACGACTGGAGAAAATGGCAGGAAAACGATCAGGAAACAGCAAACCGGCTGGATTTTATCCGCTATCAGTTTGATGAAATCGAAAAGGCGGAACTGGTTCCCGGTGAGGATGAGGAACTGGAGAAAGAAAAACACATTCTTGCCAATGGAGAAAAGCTCTACACCCAGATCGGCCATGCGTATGAAAGTCTTTACGGTGAAGGCAGAGGTTTAGACTGGGCGGGACTTGCTGTCAATCATGCAGAAGAAGCAGCATCGATTGATGAAGACATGAATCCGATTTTAGAATCATTACAGACTACGTATTATACCCTGGAAGAAGCTACGTTTTCGCTGCGTGAAAAGATGGACGCCATTTCTTTTGATCCCGAGCGGCTGAACGAAATTGAAGCCAGGCTTGAAGAGCTGAAGAAACTGAAGCGTAAATACGGAGACACCGTCACGGACATTCTTGCCTTTGCATCCAGGCTGGAAGAAGAAGTGGAGTCATTGTCCAATAAAGAAGAAAAACTGGAAGAAATGGAAAAAGAACTGCATGAAACTGCTCTTGATCTTCAGGCCGAAGCGGATACGCTCACTGATTTGAGAAAACAGGCAGGTGAGAAGCTGGTAGAAGACGTAAAACAGCAGCTTCAGGATCTCTTTATGGAAAATGCTGCTATGGAAGTGCGTGTTACACCTGCTTCAAGTGGAGTATCTTATGAATGGGAGCACGGGAGAACTGTATTTAATGAAAATGGACAGGATAACGTGGAATTTCTGATGGCAGCCAACGCGGGCGAGCCATTGAAGCCGCTGTCCAAAACAGCTTCAGGCGGAGAATTGTCAAGAATCATGCTGGCGCTGAAGACATTGCTCTCCGGGTATCAGAATGTAACAAGTATCATCTTTGATGAAGTGGATACGGGTGTGAGCGGCCGGGTCGCCCAGGCTATTGCAGAAAAAATTTACAATGTATCGACCGGTGCGCAGGTATTGTGCATATCCCATCTCCCTCAGGTGGCTGCTATGGCGGATACCAATTTGTATATCGAAAAAAAAGAGCAGAACGATCGTGTAACGACCAATATCAAACCGCTTGAAGATAGTCGGAAAACGGATGAAATTGCCAGAATGATTTCCGGAGTCGAAGTAACCGAATTGACAAGAGACAATGCCAATGAGCTGTTGTCGATGGCAGAAAAAATCAAAACCAATTCATGAAAAGCCCACCTTTATTGGTCGGCTTTTTTATTCTCTCCCCCTTATAAATCATGTTGCGGGAGGCAACATTAGAACTACAGCAGAACAATAAAAGCGGGGATGAGGAGGAAAGGATATGGATTGGGGGAGAAAAGCGGCAGGGCTTTTTTTATTAGCTTTATTTGCAGCACTCTTAATGAATGATACCGTGCAGTCTTATTTAAAAATACCGAATCAGATTACAACTTTCGAAACAGCCGCAGAATATTTTAAAAAGGCGGAAAAAGATGAGGACTGGAAAGTCACAGATATTACACCTTCTTCGGCAGCTGTGAAAGCAGGCATGCTGCCCGCGAAACGAACGGAAATAAATAAAATTCCTGAGCTTCGTGTGATACCAGGCGGCCAATCGATCGGGGTGAAACTGCAGTCCAAGGGAGTCATGATAATCGGTTTCCACGATATTCTCTCTGATGGCAGGCGTTACTCACCAGCCGAAGAAGCCGGGTTGGAAGCCGGTGATCAAATCATTGAAATGGATGGAGAAGAAATAAAGGATCTCGAAGATGTTGTGAAGATGGTCGATAACAAAGAAAAAAACGAAATAAAAGTAAAGGTAAGACGAAAACAAAAGGTAATCGAAAAAAAGATTCCCCTTCACAGCGAAAAAGACAAAAAGGTAATGGGAGCTTACATCCGCAACGCCGCTTCGGGAATCGGCACGTTAAGTTTTTATGAACCAGACGAAGGAAAATTCGGCGCCCTGGGGCATGTCATAGCTGATGCTGATACAAAAAAACCTATATCTGTTGACAACGGAAAAGTCATGAAGTCAAGTGTCACATCGATTGAACGGGGCAGTGACGGGAAACCGGGAGAAAAACAGGCGTCGCTTTCAAGGGATCAGGAGCCGCTTGGAAACGTGACAAAAAATACGTCTTTTGGGGTGTTCGGCACATTAAGCCCGGATAAATTAAACGAGCGCGAACCTATGCCGGTAGCGTTTGCCGACGAAGTAAAAACCGGTCCGGCAAAGATACTGACGGTGCTGGAAGGAGAAAAAGTCGAGGCTTTTGATATCGAAATTGTACAGTCCATGCCACAGATGAAAGCAGCTTCAAAAGGAATGGTCATTAAGGTAAAAGACGATGAACTCATGGAGAAAACAGGTGGTATTATTCAGGGAATGAGCGGCAGCCCGATCATTCAGAATGGAAAAATTGCAGGCGCTGTAACCCATGTGTTTGTGAATGATTCCTCATCCGGCTATGCGTGCCACATTGAATGGATGCTTGAAGAAGCAGGAATAGATACATTCCAGGAACAGCGCAATAATGCTGCATCGTGATAAAAGAGCCTGGGACAAAACCATTAAATGAATAAAAAATTCCGAACGATTCCGGGGGAGTTGTTCGGAATTTTTGTTCTGCATCGTGCACCGCTCCGTCAAAATCCTTCGCTTTCACTCCAGAGTACAAGCGCGACATCGATTCGCTGGGGCTCATCGTGTCTTCTTTGCCGCGGGCAGCGCTTCAGCTTCTTCATACGGGCTATCACCCGTATGAAGGGATCTTCAGTCGCAGCTCTTCCCGCTGGAGTCGAAGTATTTTGACTACGCTTTATCAGTGCTCTTTCATTTAGAATTTAAAATTGTTCGTGTTCACATTACTATTTTTATTTTTGTCCCAGTCTCTTTTGTTCATTTGTATCATCAGTCGACCAATTATTTTATAGTGGAAAGTATGGTAAACTGAATATGAAAAGATTTTTCGACAAATACATACTTAATACGGGTCAAACGTCGAATAAAGTCGCAAATCAAAGAAATGTAGAGATAACACTTTCTAATCAATTTTTTTAAAGAAATTTGAAAAATTTGAAGGGTTATTGGTATTGTTGTTGAAATAAAATACTGAGAGTGAAACCTTGTAATTAAAATTGAGGAGGTACATGCCAGTGAGTAGTAACATTAAAGTATGTGTGGCCGATGACAACAGAGAATTGGTCGGCCTTTTGAATGAGTACATCGGCGCTCAGGGAGACATGGAAGTGACAGGATATGCGTACAACGGGCAGGAGTGTTTGAAAATCGTAGAGGATTCCAGTCCGGATGTCCTCGTTCTTGACATTATTATGCCTCATCTTGATGGTCTTGCGGTTCTTGAGAAACTGTATACCGCTTCTGCTCCAATGCCTAAAATTATTATGCTGACCGCTTTCGGCCAGGAGGAAGTAACAAAAAAAGCGGTAAACCTGGGGGCCGCTTATTACGTACTTAAACCGTTTGACATGGAGACTCTGATTTCCAACATCAGGGAAGTCAGTCAGGAGCAGATGTCTTCGTTTGTTCCAAATGGCAGTGTTATCAGAGAAACCCCGGAGAAAACGGGAACAGTCAATCTAAGCCAGAGCATTACGAATATTATCCATGAAATTGGCGTTCCCGCGCATATTAAGGGATATATGTATCTGCGCGAAGCCATAACGATGGTGTATAATGATATCGACCTGCTCGGCTCCATTACAAAAGTGCTGTATCCCGATATTGCCAAGAAATATGACACAACTTCCAGCAGAGTGGAGCGCGCCATTCGTCATGCCATTGAAGTAGCCTGGAGCCGCGGCAACGTGGATTCTATATCCCGGATGTTCGGTTACACCGTCAACGTATCCAAAGCCAAGCCCACCAACAGTGAATTTATCGCAATGGTCGCTGACAAATTACGGCTTGAACATATGGTGAGTTGACAAACGTTCGAATCATAAATGATAAGATACCTCCTATTTCTGGGTTCACCCTTGGATAGGAGGTTTTTTTATGGATATTGATTGTGTTCCACAGTCATTTTTTGAAACGAAGAGGGCATCCCCCGCATTTTTCTATTCCTGAATATAGGAATGAAACAGTGCAGCCAGTCTGTCGTTAATCGGTCTCATCTGTTCAATGCGCTCTTTTTCCGGATCATACTGAATGGTGTAGTTCTCCCCATTATAGGTACTGACATACATGTCAAATCCGTGTCTGGATTCCATGTACTGAAACATGTTTTCCCTCCTTTACGAGCCCGTTGTACTAACGTGGCATCTTTCTGTTGCATTTATGCATGTTTTCCCCTGTTTTCTGTCCATACTAGGGAAAGGAGGCGAAAAGAGTGGAAAAATGGACAGGAAGAGCCAAATATCATGAATGGACGAAACAGCTTGCATACGTGCTTAATCCGGGAGAGATTGCGGTCCTTTGCCATGAAGATATCGATGCAGCGGCAGCAGACAGTTTGATTCATGCCGGCGCCGGTGCTGTGCTGAACATAAAAGTTTCCATGAGCGGCCGTATTCCGCAGGATGGTGTGCAGCGTCTGATAGACGAAAACATTCCCGTTTTTGACATACAGACAGAAGGGATCGGTTCGTGTATTCATGAAAGAGACGTTGAAATCCGTGGCAGCAGACTGTTTCTTCTTTACAGCGGCAGGCTTTTGGAAATGGCGCTTCTCATGCGTTATACCGGAGAACGGATAGACAGCTTGAAAAACCAGGCGGAATCAAGGCGGGGAGATTTATTGGAGTCCTTCATGCAGAACAGCCTTGCCCATGCCGGAAGGGAACTGTCGTCCTTTTTGGAGCAGTGGCACGCATGGGAAAGTGGAAGCTTATTCGCCGGCAGAGACGTATGTATTGTGATTCGGGGGGCGGATTATATAAAAGACCTTGATGTTGCAAAGAATTATATTCTTCCGGGAAATACGTGCTGGATTGCGGTAGACGGGGCAGCTGATGGTATGAGGCGCATCGGGATCCAGCCTGATTATATCATTGGCGACATGGATTCTGTCAGTTCGACCTCGCTGCAATGCGGCGCTCAATTATTTGTACATCAGGGACCTCATGGAGAAGCTCCAGGACTTCAAAAGATCAACCGCTGTCATGTGGATGCGGACATGATCCAGTTTACCGGGTTAAGTGAAGACGTTGCTGCAGCGTTCGCGCTGAAAGAAGACGCGTCGAGAATTTATATGGTGGGAGGCCACCGTGATATGGAAGAATATCTTTGCAAAGGAAGAAAAGGGATGGGATCTTCGCTGTTAATGCGGATGCTTGCCGGCAGTCGTTTTATTGATCTAAAGGGGATACATCATGCTGGAAACTGGTATGGTAAAAGGCGGAGGACAAAGGAAAAAACAAAACGCCGGCATCCTTTTCCATTCAGAGAAACAGCAGTGCTCCGCCGATTGGAAGGAGGAAGTTCAAAGTCGTGAATGTCAGTGTCATCATTCCTGCGTTTAATGAAGAACAACATGTTCGAAAAACAATACACGCTGTCCGGAACGGCGGATGGGCCGGCGAGATTATTGGAGTCAACGACGGCAGCAGCGACCGGACCGGGCGGATCCTGGAATATACATGTGATACCGCTGTATCGTTCATAAAGAATCAGGGAAAAACCGCAGCAGCGAAAGCTGGTTGGATGGCAGCCGGTGGAGACGTTATCGTCACCCTCGATGCGGATCTGGGTGAGAGTGCTGTTCATGGTGCCCTGCTGCTGGATCCATTGTATCAAGGCACAGCGGATCTGGTGATTGGAACGGCGCGTTCAAAAAAACGAGAAGGAATGGGATTCCTGAAAAAAAGGGTGCAGCACGCTATGAGAGAGAGGTGCGGCCTTTCTTTAGACATGCCGTTATCCGGGCAGCGGGCTTTTTTCCGGGAGCATCTTGACTTGTTTCATCATGTTCAGGCAGAGCGCTTTGCCCTTGAAACCATGATGAATCTTCATGCACACGAGACAGGCCTGCTGATTCAGGAAGTGGAGGCTCCTTTTTTGCATCAGGGCAAAGGGGCAGGTCTCACCGGATTTATACACCGGGGGAGACAATGGCTGGAGGTGGAACGTTGTTTGAGGAAATACGGACGATCATCCTCTGCTCCGCGGTAATATTTCTTTACTGGGCAGCGGTTTCCCGGTTGTTTCGGTGGATGGAATGGAATGTCAGCAATTACAGAGGACGGACGGTGACATTTTCAGCTGGTGCTTTCCTGCTTCTTTTCGTTTGGCTGTATACATTGTACGGGCGGACGCCGGAAGCAGGAGTATTTTTTGTGTATACTGGTGCCGTTTGGACGGCAGGCTGGATCGATGATATAAAAGGAAGTACGTATCCGAAAGGAATCCAGGGTCATCTCCGATTGATTAAAAACAAAAAAAGGCTTACCACCGGTGTCGTAAAAATAGTCATTACATTACCGGCTTCAGCCTGGGCAGCGGTGTATGCAGGTGAGCAGGCTGCCGGCATAGCAGCTGCTTTTCTGCTGTTTGTTCTTTCTCCTCATGTTTGTAATCTGCTCGATACAAGACCACTGCGGGTATGGAAATGGTCGGCCTGTCATGCTGCGTTGTTTTTGTTTTTTATAAAAGAGGGCGGGGGCGTGCCGTTGTCCGCGGCAGGGCTGGCGCTCATCGGAGGCGCAGCATGGGCTGTGCTTGAAGGGACGGAACGCACTCTTCTTGGAGACAACGGAGCTGCTGCTGCAGGGGCGGCAATGGCGTGGGCAGCCGTCTTCATACTCCCTCTGTTTGTTCAATGGTTTATTATTATTGTCTATGCTCTTCTTACGGTACTTTCAGAATATTTCTCTTTCCACCATGCCATCACCAGGATCCCGCTTCTCGCCGGTTTGGATCAGGCCGGGAGAAAAAAATAGCGGGAATCCGGCTATTTCGATTTTACTCTGCGGCGGATGCCCGGCTTATTATTTTTACGGTCCCGGTGCAGCACGAATCCGGCAATAAACCAGATACCAAATACGAGAAGCAGAAAACCTCCGGTAAACTGCATCCATAGAGCTGGAAACGGGGGATGCTGAATCTGAAATAATGTGTCTCTCATCAGTTTTATTCCCACGACGGACAGGAAGCCCGGTATGACAAGTATCAGTAACGCGATGATGCGCATGGGCATTCTCCTTGTTTGAAACGGGTAATGCATCCTGCTGTACGCAGAATGCCTGCGGCAGAGTCGTCTGCCCTTTTTTCAAATTTATTGTAATGGATGAAAAGCGGCGGCGCAAGTTATAAATGCCTGTACATGAAAGCAGAATAAAATGTTAAAATGAAATACTGAAAAGATGTCCTGCCGAATTGCTGGAAGAAGTCGTTCTAAACATGCTACAGTTTTTACATAGATACATGTAACAATAGAGAAGGAGGGATTGAATTGCCTGAAGAATATGACCTGGTCATAATAGGAGCTGGTACCGGCGGCTATACGGCGGCGGTAAAGGCAGCTCAGGAAGGCCTGAAAACGGCCGTTGTCGAAAAAGATCGGGAAGGAGGAACGTGTCTGCATCAGGGCTGTATCCCGAGCAAATCACTGTTGAAAAGTGCAGAAATGTATACAGAGATGCAGGAAAGCGCCCAATACGGCATTTCCGCCTCCGATGTCACGCTTGAATTCGATAAGGTCCAAGACCGCAAAGACAGTGTCGTGGAACAGCTTCACCGCGGTGTACGTAATCTGATGAACAGGGAAAATATCGATGTCTATAAGGGAACCGGGAGGATACTCGGCCCCTCCATTTTTTCACCAAGAGCAGGAACAGTATCGGTGGAAATGAATAACAGGCAGGAAAATGCCATGCTGCTCCCGAAACATGTTATGATTGCCACAGGTTCAAGACCCAGGCAGCTTGCGGGAATAGAAGCAGATGGAAAAAGCATTCTGACTTCCGATCATGCCCTTCATCTTCGTGAACTTCCGGCTTCACTGATGATTGTCGGAGGTGGAGTGATCGGCGTCGAGTTTGCTTCCATGATGTCTGACTTCGGTGTAGATGTGACTATGGTTGAATATACATCCCGGCTTCTGCCCCAGGAAGACAAAGACATTTCAAAAGAAGTGGAAAAGACTCTTAAAGACAGAGGGGTTCACGTTTATACAAACAGTTCGGTACAGGAGAAAAAGCAATCAGACTCAGGCCGGGTAACGCTGCGTATAGAACAGGATGGAGAAGGGCTTGATCTGACTGCCGAAAAAGTTTTGCTGTGCATCGGCCGCCGGGCAAACATAGAAGATATCGGGATTGAAAATACGGATATTGACACGGAAAACGGCCTTGTCGTAACAGATGAAAAATGCCGTACGAAAGAAACACACATATATGCCATCGGAGACGTACAAAAAGGGATGCAGCTTGCGCACACGGCCTCCCGCGAAGGTATGAACGCGGTGAATGATATTCTGACAGGCAGTTGTGAACCTCTGGACCCAGCCCGGGTCCCAAGATGCACTTACAGCCGTCCGGAAACGGCGTCCATCGGCTGGACCCAGGAACAGGCGGAAGAAAGATACGAATCGGTGAAGACTCCACGTATTCCTTTTCAGGCAATAGGCCGGGCTGTCGTACAGGGGCACACGGATGGTTTCGTGAAACTCATCGTCAATGGAGCTAATGATGATCTTCTCGGTGTTCACATGTTCGGGAGTGGTGTCACCGAGTTAATATCGGAAGCTTCTCTTGCGATGCTCGTGGATGCGGCCAATACGGAGCTGTCCGAGACGATTCATCCCCATCCTTCCCTGTCAGAAATTTATGGGGAGGCTGCACTGGCTGCAGAGAATAAAGCGATACATTTTTAATAAATGAAAACTGGAGGTAATTCATATGTCCTCACCATCAATTGAAAGATTCGGTTTATCAAAAGACCGGGTGCTCTCCATGTATGAAACGATGCTGCTGGCGAGAAAAATCGACGAAAGAATGTGGCTCTTGAACAGAGCCGGCAAGATTCCCTTTGTCGTTTCGTGTCAGGGGCAGGAAGGAGCGCAGGTGGGTGCCGCCATGGCACTTGAAACCGAAAAGGACTACATTCTTCCGTATTACCGGGACCTGGGCCTTGTGCTGCATTTCGGCATGACGCCCGTCGATCTGATGATGCAGGGATTCGCTAAAGCACCGGATCCAAACTCCGGAGGCCGGCAGATGCCCGGCCATTTCGGACAGAAAGAAAACAGAATTGTGAGCGGATCCTCTCCGGTTACGACTCAGCTTCCGCATGCCGCAGGGTTCGGTCTTGCCGCCAAAATGGAGAAAAAAGATTTTGTCACTTTAGTCAGTTTTGGAGAAGGATCGGCCAGCCAGGGAGACTTTCATGAAGGTGCCAATTTCGCCGGCATACATAACCTACCGGTCATTTTTTTCTGTGAGAACAATAAATACGCCATTTCTGTACCGATGGACAAACAGTCCGGCAGTGAATATGTATCGGACCGGGCGGCAGGTTATGGAATGCCCGGCGTCACCGTAGATGGAAACGATCCTCTTGCTGTGTATGAAGCAGTGAAGCAGGCAGCGGACCGCGCGCGCAACGGAGAAGGGCCGACACTTATTGAAACCATGACCTACCGTCTCACTCCACACTCCAGCGACGATGACGACAGCTTCTACCGCTCAAAGGAAGAAGTCGAACAGGCGAAACAAGAAGACGCTGTTCATACTTTTTCTGCATATCTGAAAGAAAACGGCGTATTAACAGAAGCCGGTGAACAGGAGATGCTTGAGCGTATCAAGCGTACAGTGGATGACGCAACAGAACAGGCGGAAGAGGCTCCTTACGGAACACCGGAAAGTGTGCTTGATTATGTATATGCCCAACAGGACGGTGAGCGTAGATGGCAGTGATGACGTATATAGAAGCAGTGACCGCAGCTATGCGCGAAGAAATGACAAGAGATGAGAAAGTATTCGTGCTCGGTGAAGATGTCGGTGCCCGGGGCGGTGTCTTCGGGGCGACGAAAGGGCTTTTTGAAACATTCGGGGAAGAACGGGTTATTGATACACCTCTGGCGGAATCTGCGATTGCAGGTGTTGGTATCGGTGCAGCCATGTATGGGATGAAACCGATCGCTGAGATGCAGTTTGCGGATTTCATGCTGCCGGCTGTCAATCAGATTATCTCGGAAGCTGCGAAGACACGGTATCGTTCCAACAACGACTGGACGAGCCCGATTACCGTTCGCGCTCCGTACGGAGGAGGCGTGCACGGGGCGTTGTACCATTCGCAGTCGGTGGAATCTTTGTTTAATCATGTACCGGGTCTTAAAATCGTCATGCCCTCCACCCCGTATGACGTAAAAGGTCTTCTCAAAGCGGCCGTCCGCGATCCGGATCCGGTTCTGTTCTTTGAGCATAAACGGGCGTACCGCTTAATAAAAGGGGACGTACCTGATCACGATTATACACTCCCGATAGGAAAAGCTGACGTGAAAAAAGAGGGGACTGATGTTACAGTTATCAGTTACGGGCTCTGTCTCCAGTTTGCCATGCAGGCAGCAGAGAAGCTGGAAGATGAAGGGATTTCCAGCCATGTTCTCGATCTTCGCACGGTTTACCCTCTGGATAGGGAAGCAGTGGTGGAGGCTGCTTCCAAAACGGGAAAAGTACTGCTCGTAACAGAAGACAATAAAGAGGGGAGTCTGATGGGTGAAGTGGCCGCTGTTATTGGTGAACACTGCCTGTTTGACCTGGATGCGCCGGTGCAGCGTCTGGCAGGTCCCGATGTACCGTCCATGCCTTACGCTCCGCCGATGGAGAAACATTTTATGATGAACCCGGAAAAAGTGGAAGCAGCGATCCGGGATTTAGCGGAGTTTTAGGAGGAGAATCCCATGTCCGAACAAATCAAGATGCCCCAGCTCGGGGAAAGTGTAACAGAAGGTACGATCACGAAATGGCTCGTTCAACCGGGTGACCGGGTGGATAAATATGATCCTATTGCAGATGTGACAACAGATAAGGTGAACGCGGAAGTACCATCATCGTTTGCGGGCGTTATTCAGGAGCTTGTCGCAGAGGAAGATGAAACCGTTCAGGTGGGAGAGCTGATCTGTTATATCGACACGGGAGAAAAAAGGGAAGATTCCCAAAACGATGACAAACAGGAAACCGCTGGAGAAACGGATCAAAAAGAACCAGAGCCTAAAGAAGAGCAGTCGATGAAAACCCGTTATTCTCCGGCAGTTATGCGGCTGGCACAGGAGAATGATATCGATTTGACCCGGCTGCAGGGGTCTGGACGCGGGGGCCGGATTACACGAAAAGATGTGGAAAACCACATAGCTTCCGCGCCTGCACCAGAACCGGAACCAAAAACAGAAGAGCCGAAAGAAGATCCGGCCCGTTATCCGACGTACAGGACAAAACCACCTGAAGAGATGGAAGCTTTATCTGAGGATAAAGAAATCCCTCTTACCCAGATGAGAAAAGCCATTGCCTCCAACATGGTGAAGAGCAAGGAGGAAATTCCTCATGCCTGGACGATGGTGGAAGTCGATGTTTCCAATATTGTCGCCTACCGGGATCGCATAAAAGACGAATTTAAAGAAAAAGAAGGTTTTTCTCTTACCTTTATGCCCTTTTTCATGAAAGCCATCGTAGAAACGCTTAAAGAGTTTCCGGAGGTAAACTCTGTCTGGGGCGGAGACAAAATCATTCATAAAAAAGATATCAATATTTCCATTGCGGTCGCGGCGGAAGATTCCCTCTATGTTCCAGTTATTAAAAACGCCGACGAAAAAAGCATTAAGGGGCTCGGGAAAGAAGTTTATTCTCTTGCAAAAAAAGCTCGGCTCGGACAATTAAAAGAAGATGAAATGCAGGGCGGGACGTTCACGATAAACAATACGGGTTCTTTTGGATCGGTTCAGTCGATGCCGATTGTAAACCACCCTCAGGCTGCGATCCTCTCCATTGAATCGATTATTAAAAAGCCGGTTGTTGTTCAGGATGATATGGTAGCGATCCGCAGCATGGTCAACCTTTGTCTTTCCCTGGACCACCGCATTTTAGACGGTTTGATATGCGGACGTTTTCTTGCCCGCATCAAAGAGAAGCTCGAAGCATTTCAACTGGACCGGGAGCATATTTATTAGAAATCAGTCCGAGACCTTCAAGCTCTGTTGCTTGTACTGCTTTGAGCTTATGAGCTACAATAATAGGGAATCACTTTGAAAAGAAAGGATGATAAAACATGGATTTTAATTTCTATGTCAATGATATCGTAGGTCCTGCAAGACAAGAGATGGAAGATGCCGGTTACACCCCTCTCGGCACACCGGAAGAAGTCGACAGCACTCTTTCCGAGGATGGAACAACGCTTGTGATGGTCAACTCTGTCTGCGGCTGTGCCGGTGGTATCGCACGTCCAGCGGCCGCTTATATGAAAAACTATGAAAAGCAGCCGGACCGTTTCGTAACTGTATTTGCCGGGCAGGATAAAGAAGCAACAGATACAGCAAGATCTTACTTCACCGGCTATGCTCCATCTTCTCCATCATTCGCTCTGATAAAAGACGGGGAAATCAAACGCATGGTGGAACGTCATGAAATCGAGGGCCACGAGCCAATCGAAGTTGTGCAGCAGCTCGAAAAAGCATTGGATGAACATTGCTGATAAAAACAGGGCCGTCTCAAAAAGGCGGCCTTTTTTAATCGCATCCGGCCGAAAGGGTGTGATTTCAGAGATCAGCTTGCTCTCTGTGCCGGGTGTGTGGTACGATTAGGCATGTCTTGATTTTACATAAAGGACGGAGTAGCGATGAACGAGCTTTACTTAAAGATTCAGGAATACCTGAATATGGATACGGAAATTGAGTTTGAAGAATTTCGTGATTTTTATGAAAAAGTAATGCACTATCTCAATCATGAGCAGCAGGAACCGGATGAAACAGAAATCTGGGAGTCCGTTTTCGTAGTGGAAAGTATTATGTCCAATGCACAAAACCGTGCAAAAACGGCAGAGAAAAATGCGGAGCGGAAAAAGTACAAAAAAATGAGTGAACGGATGAACCTGTATGCCGGTCACTTCACGAAGAAGCTCAACCAGCTTGGATATACCCAGGACGATATTGAACAACGTTTTGATGCCATGCTTGATGAGGGAGTTAAAAAATAAGAAGGCTTCCTGAAGAAAAGCCTTCTTTACATTCATTATTTTCCCTTGACGTTTCATCCACCCTCCGTTATAATGGAATATGTCTTGAATTTGGGACAACAAATAATTGCGCCTATGGTGAAAGGGATATCACTCGAGATTCCGGTTCTCGCATTCCAGGTTCGAATCCTGGTAGGCGCACCACCAATTGATTTCTACATAGGATGAAACGCTGCACATGGGGATTGTGCAGTTTTTTTATGGTACAACATGGCACAAGTAAAGGAGTTCCTATGACTGGGTGGAAGATAGGTTATCGAACCGTAAAAACGTCTGTCGGGGCTGCCCTTTCTATATTTGCCGCGCAGCTGTTGTCTCTTGAATTTTATGTATCTGCCGGAATCATCACCATCCTTTGTATTTCCGTTACAAAAAAGGAATCGGTGAGAGACTCCTGGGAGAGGTTTGTGGCTTGTTTGATCGGGATAGTCTTTGCAGGAGTGATATTTGAAGGACTGGGGTATCATTTCGTATCTATCGCCGTTTTGTTTCTACTGTTTATCCCCACAGCTGTCTCACTCGGCGTAAGACGCGGGGTTGTGACAAGTGCTGTTATCATCCTTCATTTGTATACCTTTGAAAACATCTCCTATTCCATCATTCTCAATGAGATGCTTCTCATCATTATCGGCATAGGAGTAGCACTTGTTATGAACATGTACATGCCGAGCCGGGAGAATGATCTTATCTGGAAACAGGTGCATCTTGAGGATTGTTTCCGAGAAATATGGCGGGAGTTTGCCGCCTACTTAAAAGACGGGGACGTGAACTGGGACGGGAAAGAAATCGCGCAAGCCGCTGCCATCATTGAAGAAGCCAAAGGAATGGCGTTGAATAACATTGAAAATCAATTTCTGCGGAATGATGATTACTTTTATCATTATTTTAAGATGCGGGAAAAGCAGTTTGATGTGATCAAGCGGATTCTCCCGTTTATTTCCTCTCTGGATCAAACCGTGATACAGGGAAGAAAAATGGCTCTTTTTCTTCAGGAACCCAGCGAAGGAGTGTCACCAGGCAATACGGCAGAATATTTTCTCAATCAGCTGCATGAATTAAAAAAGGAAATACAGGAAATGGAACTGCCGAAAACCCGGGAAGAGTTTGAGGTCCGCTCGTCTCTTTTTTATATTATGAATGAGCTCGAATCCTATCTGCTTGTGAAGAGAAGGTTCAAACCGGATTCTGCACGTACACGGTCCGTTTCAGGGAAAAGGCTGAATAGAGACCGCAAAAAGAGGCAGGCTAAGTAAAAAAAGCTGATTACCTGCAGCTTGAAGGTGTGGCTGACATGACAGGAGGACATACACTGCTTTTTATGTTTGTGTTATCGGTATTGTGGCCTTTAAACACGGCTCCGGAAGCCGGGGATCCTTATATTATTATTAATAAAAGCTCCAATACGCTCGCATACATTCATGAAGGTCGTATTGTGGAAGAGTATCCGGTTGCGACCGGAAAAAAAGAGGAGCTGACGCCGGAAGGGGAATTCACGGTCATTGTTAAAGCGGTCCGGCCCTACTACCGGAAAAAAGATATAAAAGGAGGAAGTCCGGATAATCCGCTTGGAAGCAGGTGGATTGGGTTTGATGCGGACAACACGAACGGACGTGTATACGGCATTCACGGAACAAACCGGCCTTCATCGATCGGAGGCTACGTATCAAACGGGTGTGTGCGTATGCGTAATCAGGATGTGAATGAATTATTTGAGAAAGTAGAAAACGGGGTGGACGTGTGGATTGAAAGCAGCACGCAATCCATGGAAGCTCTGGCGGAAAAACGCGGTGTGCTTTATGACAGGAAGCCTTTTTATCTACAGGAAGACTTAAAAAAGCTGTAAAGGGCCCGGAAATCCGGGTCCTTTTATTGTAAAACTGCTTTAAAAGTATGCAGCCGCGCCGGTAAGCACAGTACCAAGGACTAATGTTATAATCATAATGTAAATAATGATACTTTGGAATTTCTTAGGCATTTACATCCCTCCACAGACGAACTCTTTCTTAGTATTGTACTTAATGCCTGGATAAACCTCAACCATGAATTAAAGTGGAATAAATCAATGTCACAGGAGATGAACGAAATGATAAACGAAGAGAGACTTGCTGAAGAAATGATGGAACTGGTCCGGATCGATTCAGAGACCGGTTTTGAACAGGAAATTGCCAAGCATTTGAAAGAGCGTTTCGAATCGCTTGGATGTGTCGTGGAAGAAGACCACGCGGCAGAGGTGACCGGCCATGGCGCGGGGAACTTGATTTGTACGTGGCCGGGGGATGGCAATCATTCAGACGCCGACATGATTTATTTTACGAGTCACATGGATACGGTAACACCGGGAATGAATGTTCGTCCGGTGCTGGAAGACGGTGTGATTAAAAGTGACGGTACGACAGTACTGGGAGCGGATGATAAAGCAGGCCTTGCTGTTATGCTTGAAACGATCCGTTCGATGCAGGAGGAAAACAAACCGCACGGCCCGGTGCAATTTGTTATTACAGTAGGGGAGGAATCAGGTCTTAAAGGAGCAAAGGCGCTTGATACATCATTGCTGCAGGCAAAAATGGGTTATGCGCTGGACAGCGATGGGAGCGTTGGTCATATTGTAACGAGTGCCCCGTTTCAAAGTAAACTGCAGATAAAGGTGAACGGTAGAAAGGCTCATGCGGGTCTTGCCCCGGAAAAAGGAATTTCTGCCATAACGGCAGCCTCGCGTGCGGTCAGCAAAATGCCTCTCGGCCGGATTGATGAAGAAACGACTGCTAACATCGGACGATTCGAGGGAGGCGGACCGACCAATGTGGTCTGTGATGAAGTATCTATCCTGGCAGAAGCCCGTTCGTTATCGGAAGAGAAGCTGAATGCCCAAGTCGAAAAAATGAAAGAAGCGGTACAAAAAGCGGCGGAAAGCATGGGAACCACTGCGGAAGTGGAGGTTACCCTGATGTACAGCGGATATAAATTGAATGTGGAAGACCAGGTTGTCGCCCTTGCCTTCAAAGCAGCTGAAGCAATTGGATTAAAGCCGGAGCTGCTGCAGAGCGGAGGAGGAAGTGATGCCAATATCATAAGCGGCTACGGCATTCCGACTGTTAATCTTGCCGTTGGATATGAACATATTCATACGACAGATGAAAAAATGCCTGTCGCTGAATTGAAGAAACTCGCCGAACTCGTAGGAACCATTATCGAAGAGGCCGCTTCTTTGAACCGGTGATCCAGCGTTTTTATGGAAATTGGGTATTTCATGGCCGTCACATAGAAAGGGGAAGCTGCTTTGAACCGGCTGAAGGAGGCTGGAAATGGAGGAAAAGACCTGGAACGGAAAAATCGTGTTTCATGTTGATATGAACAGTTTCTATGCCAGTGTGGAACAGAACCATGACCCTTCACTGCGGGGACGTCCGCTCGTTATTGCGGGGAACCCCCGGGAACGTAGAGGAATTGTTGTTACTGCAAGCTACGAAGCAAGAAAGTACGGTGTGAAAACAACCATGCCCGTATGGGAAGCCCTAAAAAAATGCCCTGATCTGCTTCTGCGGAAGCCGGACTTTGACAAGTACAGAAAAGCTTCCGCCGGCATATTTGAACTGCTGGAAGAGTATACGGATATCGTCGAACCTGTTTCGATTGATGAAGGATACATGGATGTGACAGAGGCTTTTCATAAAAGGGATGTCGTAAAACTAGCTGAAGAAATTCAGAATAGACTGCAGCGCGAGCTGGGTCTGCCTGCAAGTATAGGGGTAGCTCCGTGCCGGTTTCTCGCCAAAATGGCCAGTGATATGAAAAAGCCGCTTGGCATCACCGTGCTGAGAAAGCGTGATCTTCCCAGGAAGCTGTGGCCGCTCCCTGTAGAAGAAATGCATGGCATAGGAAACAAAACCGCTGAGAAAATGAGGCAGATGCAGATCACAACGATTGGTGAGCTTGCTTTTTCTCCTAAAGAATCTCTGAAAGACCGTTTTGGTGTGAATGGTGTGAAGCTCCATGAACGTGCAAATGGCATTGATCCGCGTCATATTGACCCGGAGGCCGCGAGTGAAGTCAAAAGCGTAGGAAATTCAACAACCATTTCTTATGACGTTACACAAAGGCGGGAACTGCTGGACATTTTGAAAGGTTTATCATCCAAAGTCGAAGAGCGGATGAGACGAAAACAGGTATGCTCCAGTAATATCCAGATAACGATACGATATAAGAACAGAAGAACGATTACAAGAAGCAGAAAGCTGTTAAACCCATTGTGGAATAAAGAAGATATCTACATTGAAGCCGCAGCCCTTCTGGATAAATACTGGGATCATCATCCAGTCAGACTGCTCGGGGTTACGGGGCTCGATGTCATTCCAATAGATCAGGCCTATAAACAGTTGGATCTGTTCACGTATGAACAGGATATACAAAGGGAGGAACTTCATCGTACAATGGCCGGTCTTGAAGAGAAGTTCGGTTCAGAGATTATTTCAAAAGGTTTTCCCGGGCAGAGCGGAAAATAAGGGCATTATGACCGGAGAACTTTGGCGGAATGGGTTCTCCGGAGTTTGTTGTTCCTGCGTTTATTAAAAAATGAAACAGTGATCCGATATAAATAGAGAGATGAAGAAAACGGGGGTGGAAGGATGCAGGCACCTACATATTCATTTTCAGGACGGAGCGGAAGTGGAGCAGCCCGCATGCAGGAAGGAGGAGTCTACCGGGGCCGTATTCTCGAACAAAACAGCAAAGGCGGAGCTCTTTTGGATCTGCAGGGAACGAAAATAAAAGCATCCTTTCAGGGCGGGATGCCGTCGAATAACCAGGTAGCGTTCCAGGTCACAGGTAATAAGGAAGGAGCGCTCCAAGTCCGTGTGTTACAGGAACAATCAGGAGGAAATGCCGTTGCGCTGAAGACGTCGGGCATTTTGAAACAAATGGGGGTGCAGAACCCTTCTGAGGGCATGACAAAAGCCGCCAACATTATGCTTCAGTCCGGGTCACCTCTAACAAAAGACAGTGCCGCTTCTGTGCAGCGGTTTATGGAGCAGGTGGATGGAACACGAGAACAGAAATTAAATACGATTAAAGCAGCTGCAGGTAAAGAAGTGTCCATGACATCAGAGAATCTCCGGAGCATCCATGAAAGCCTGCACAAGAGCAGGCAGACATCGGATTTTATAAATGAATGGACGTCTTCCAAAGCGGGATCGGGCTCGGACGGCGTCCCTCAAATAGAAAAAGTTGTGCAGCGTGCACTGCAGGCAGCATCTGCTTCCCAGAACAAGGAGATACGTGAGGCGGCAGCAGCCATTAAACAGAACTTACAGCAGGGAGGATCCCTGAATCAGGCAGTACAAGCAGTGAAAAACAATATTCTTTCTCATCCGGATCTTTCACGGGAAGCAGCTGCCGCATTGGAAAAAGCAGTACAGGAAGCAGAGTTTTTAGCCGGAACCGGACAAGACAGGCTGATGCAGGCCCTCCAAAACGTTTTGTCGGAGAAACAGGGGGCGGCTTCCGATTCTGATCAGCTGTTCAGGCATATACAGGCGCTTGTATCTTCATCCGTGTCCGGGGCTGACAATCAGGAGCTGCAGCGGGTACTGCAGCAATCCGGCATCAAAAAAAACGATATGAATCGTATGGTAAAGCTGACAGATCAAATGGTGCAGCTGGAAGAATCAGGGCGGGGGCGCCTCGTCAATACTCTGGATCAGTGGACGGGTTCCGGCGCAGCGTCCTCCAGCGAGCAAGGGGGGGCCCCGGCAGCTGGAGTAACCGCAGCCGCCGCTTTCCAGGCAAACGCAGCACAGGCAGCCGCAGAACTACGGGCATCGATTCCTTTGGAGACAAAACCCATGCTGGAAACAACGATTACCAACCGTATGGTGAGAATAACGGATGAATTCCAGCAGATGCAGCAGAACACGATAAAGCAGCTGGAGCAGACCGGTAAAATGCTTGAACAGAACCGTCAGACAGCTCCCCAGGCCAAACAGGTACTTGAAGCAGCGATCCACAAACTGGACCGTTCCATTCTTCGAAGTGATTTTACACTGTTTACAGACATGAAAACGGAACGAAGCATGCTGCAGGCGAGCACCCGTCTCTCAGAAGCCAGGCAGCTGCTGTCAAGCGGGGATGTTAAGTCGGCGTGGAAAGTGGTCGATGAAGTCCGGCAGTCGGTTCAAGCCATGGAGTTCAAAGCGTCGGAGCAGAAAGTGAAACAGGTTATCGCGCGCGAAGAAACGGCCGCCCGGAACATGGGAATGCAGCGGGCCGTTCAGTATACAGCGGATCAGGCACGTGCAGCTCTGCAGGAACCTTCTTCCCGCCAGGTGTTTGAGCTTGTCCGAACGCTCGGTCTCAACCGCGAACAGGAAATAGGTCAGATGCTTACGACGTCCCAAAGACAGCAGTCTCAAAACGTAACTATGCAGCAGAACATGAAAGACGCTCTGATGCAGCTGATGAAACATGAGAACGACAGCAGCCTGCAGCAAAAGTCCAGTCAGGCTCTTTCCAATCTGACAGGCCAGCAGCTGATGAGTAAAACCGACCAGGGAAACAATATGCAGCAGCTGCTGTTTAACCTTCCAGTCCCCATGAAGGAAAACATGGAAGATCTGCAGGTATATGTGCAGGCACGTCAGGATCAGGGAGAAATGGACTGGGAGAACTGCAACCTGTACTTTCTGATTGAGACCCCCTCCCTCGGTGAGACTGGAATCATGGTTCACGCTTTTGACAGACAACTTGCCATCACCCTGAAAAACGACGATCCCGATTTCGAAAAAACAATGGCTCCGCTTGTAGATCAAGCAGCAGAATCGATAAATGAGATAGGCTATAACATTCAGGATATCCGCTACCAGCCTATGTCCACAGCCAGCAGGGAACAAACGGACATTCTGAATCAGAACAACGAATTTGAAGCTGAAGAACGTCCGGAACCAGTGGATCACCCATTTGAAACGATGAAAGGATTCGATTACAAAATATGAGTCATACCGGCTACTTTAATCACATTCAACGGAAGCTGCAGAATGGTCCTTCCGCGGCCGTAATAAAGTATGATGACGGGGAGACTCCCCGAGTCACCGCACGAGGATCGGGGGAAGCAGCCAAACATATTCTTTCCCTGGCTGAAGAAAATAATATATATCTGCAGGAAGACCCCGGACTGCTTGAAAGCCTGCTTGATATGGATCTTGGCGAAAACGTACCGCCCCAGCTGTACTCTGTTATTGCAGAGGTACTTCTTCTAATCGAAGAAATGGAAAGAAAATATTAATTTTCTTTTATGCCCCGCGCTGTGTTACCAGAAACGACAGATATGGTAGAATACTCATAGAATGTCATGAAGGTGTGTAGAAGATGGATATCCAAAAAATTATGCAGACAGGAACTGCACCTCCCTCCAAAAAAGCAAAAGAAGCTCCGAAAACAGGTGTCCAGTTTTCAGAAGTGATGGACAAACGGCGGAATGAAAAAGCTTACGAGCGCTTTACCAAAATGATTCAGGACATTGATGATCAGGGAAAAGCTCTGGCGGAATCTCGAACCGTGGATGAACTGAAAAAGTATAAACAACTGGTAAAAGACTTTATGGAATCCGTGGAACAGGGACTGCATCTTGAAGAAAAACACGGTTTCAACCGTCGTGGACGTACAAAAGTGTATAAAATCGTCGAAGAAGTCGATCAAAAGTTGATGGATTTAACAAATTCCGTGATGGACCAACAGAAATCCGGTATTGATATTTTGGATAAGGTCGGTGAAATTAAAGGACTTCTTGTGAACATGTATGTGTAACCCCGCAGCTGTTTAGAGTCGGGGATTGAATTTTCAGCGTTTTCGATGCCTGCATAAAAGGATCGGATACGCTTTTCTTATAGGTGTTTGAAGATTTCCAGGCACCGTTTCGTTATACATGCTCCGCTTTTTTGATTGCATGGACGGGCGGATGCGTTATAATAAGTGTAAATGAGGTGCCATAAACAATGAGTGTAAACGTACTGTTTTTATGTCTCGGCAATATCTGCCGGTCTCCGATGGCGGAGGCCGTATTTCGTGACAAAGTCAAAAGGGCGGGGCTTGAGAATGTCTTCAGGATTGATTCCGCCGGTGTCGGCCGCTGGCACATTGGAAAACCACCGCATGAAGGAACGCAGAATATACTGGAGCGCCACGGCATTTCGTCAGAAAATATGAAAGCGAGACAGTTGGCAGAAGACGATGGTGCAGCATTTGATTATATTATTGCAATGGATGATAAGAATATGAACGCTCTTTTTGAACAAACGCATGCCTGCCGAAAAAAGATGCTTGATTTTCATCCGGACAGGCAGGGAAAAGATGTGCCGGATCCTTATTTGACCGGCGGCTTTGAAGAAGTGTTTGATCTTATACATACAAGTTCTGCTGGATTGCTGGAATGGATCCGAAAGCGGGAAAATATATGATGGAATTTCTGCAGAAAGCTCTACGGGATGCAGGAGAACAAAGAGAAATAGAAAACGTCAGACAGTTGTCGGGAGGAAGTATCAGCCGGGCCTATCTTGTTGAAACGGTCGAAACGTCCTACTTTATAAAGTGGCACGAGGAAGCACCGGTTGATTTTTTCCGTCAGGAAGCCCTCGGTCTCCAGTTTCTTCAGGAAGCAAAGGCTCTGCCTGTGCCTGACGTGTATACCTGGGGCGAACATTTTATTGTCATGGACGCTGTCACCGGCACAACGAGTGCTCACACGGAAGAAGAACTTGGACATGGAATAGCAGCGCTTCACGCTGTAGAAGGGTCGATCTTCGGTCTCGAAGAAGACAATTTCATCGGTGAACTTCCTCAGATTAACGGCTGGGAAAGTTCGTGGCTGCCTTTTTTACGAAATAAGCGGCTTCTTCCGCAGATTGAACTCGGACGCTCTCTTGGTCGTCTTCAGTCGGAACGTTCACAGAAAGCGTATCGGCTTCTCGATCATTTGCATGAGTGGATTCCGGATCATAACCGTCCGGTGAAACTCCACGGGGATCTATGGGGCGGCAACTGGCTGCCGGGCAGGAAGGGTCATCCCGTACTTATTGACCCGGCTGTCTGGTACGGAGACCAGGAATTTGAACTCGCTTTTACGCAATTGTTTGGAGGTTTTTCCGACAAGGTGTACCGGGCCTATGAAGAGTATCATAAACCAGATCCGTTGTTTGAAGAACGAAAACCGATCTATCAGCTTTATTATCTTCTGGTCCATCTGAATATTTTCGGTGAGAGTTACGGTGGAGCGGTGGATGCTGTATTAAACAGGTATACCCGGTTTTAATGGGATATACAGGCAGGGATCCTTTACAGAAAGCTGGAAGCGGAATGGACGATCCGGGCGGTTTCTCTGCATTTTCCGGTACAATGCGGAACCGGCCGGATTTGTATTCTGCACCGGCCTTTATATTACACGGCCGTCTGCATACAGCGGTCTTTTATCAATCTTCCATATTTGGGTAATTCATTTTGAGTTGTCTCTCCCTCTTTTTGTTCACATATCTCTGTCCTGCTCATAACATGCAGAGAAAGAGAATTGGGCAGAAAGGGGTTATGGATATGTGCGGGATAACCGGCTGGCTTTTCTTTGACAGGGATATGAGACAGCATAGGAAAGAACTGGAGAACATGACAGATACCCTTCGATTCCGGGGGCCGGATGATCAGCAGACGTACCTGGCTGATCATATCGGTTTTGGGCATACGCGGCTCATTATCATAGACCCGGAAGGCGGCAGGCAGCCTATGGCCGAGCATATTAACGGCCGCCGGTTCGTCATCGTATATAACGGTGAACTTTATAATACAGAAGAGGTACGGCAGGAACTGAAAACACGCGGGCATTCCTTCTCTTCTCATTCGGATACTTCCGTTGTTCTGCACGCCTACGCAGAGTGGGGGCAGTCGTGTGTAGACAGGTTAAACGGCATCTTTGCTTTTGCCGTCTGGGATGAAACGGACGAAACACTGTTTCTTGTAAGAGACCGGATGGGAGTGAAACCACTATTCTACACCGAGACAAAAAGTGGATTAATTTTTGGTTCAGAAATCAAAGCCCTGCTTGCCCACCCCGAAGTGGAAGGCGCTGTTGATGAACAGGGACTTCTGGAACTGTTCAGTCTCGGACCTTCCCGTACACCCGGCTGCGGCGTTTACAAAAATATCCATGAAGTGAAACCGGCACATACAGCAGCTATTTCACGAGAGGGAATCAAAACCACCCGTTACTGGAATGTGCGGAGTCTGCCTCATTCAGATTCCATAGAAGATACGGCGGAAGCGGTGCGCCACTACCTTCATCAGGCTGCTGTCAAACAACTCGTATCGGATAAACCGATCAGCACCTTTTTATCCGGAGGGCTTGACTCCAGTGCATTAACGGCCTTTGCTGCAAAGCATCATAAAGAGGCACTTCGGACATTTTCCATTGATTATGAAGACAATGATAAATACTTTAAAGCGGATATGTTTCAGCCGGACAGTGACAGCTATTACATTAATCAGATGACAACAGACTTCGGCACGGCGCATCATTACGAAGTACTGCCGGTTGACACCCTGGCTGAAAAGCTGGAAGAAGCCGTATATGCCAGGGATCTTCCTGGAATGGCGGATATTGATTCTTCGCTGCTATGGTTTTGCGGACGGATTAAAAAGCACGCATCCGTTTCTTTATCCGGGGAATGTGCTGATGAAATATTCGGCGGGTATCCATGGTTTTATAAGCAGGAACTTCTGGACCGGGAAGGTTTTCCGTGGATGGACTCTCTCCATGAACGGCAGTCCCTGCTGCATCCGGACTGGAGGAAAAAGCTTGATCTGAAGGAATATGCCTACCAGCGTTATAAAGAAACGATCGAGGCAGCGCCCCTTTCCGGGGAGGAAAACAGTGTGGAAAAAGCGCATAAGGAAATGTCCTGGCTGAACATGCAGTGGTTTATGCAGACGCTTCTGGAAAGAAAAGACCGTATGAGTATGAGGACCGGACTTGAAGTAAGGGTACCTTTCGCGGATCATGAGCTGGTACAGTATGTCTGGAATATTCCCTCGGACTGGAAAAGACTTGGGGACACAGAAAAAGGTATACTGCGCAGAGCGCTTGAGCCTGTTCTTCCAAAGGATGTATTGTACCGCAGGAAGAATCCGTACCCCAAAACCCATCATCCCCGCTATACAGAAATTGTGACTTCAATGCTAAGAGATGTTCTTCATGATAAGAATGCTCCGCTGCATGAATTGATGGATCCAGAGCAGCTGAAAGAACTCATCTCTGGAAATTCATCCATTTCCCGCCCGTGGTTCGGCCAGCTCATGAAAGGTCCGCAGCTGCTCGCCTATTTCTACCAAGTCAATAAGTGGCTGGAAACCTATGATATTAAAATTAAATAAGAGCTGAAACGGCGTCAAAACTGTTTAAAAAGAGAATGAGACAAAACCTTTATAAGATAGAAGAATACCGAACGATTTTTTCGAATCGTTCGGCATTCTTCGTTTCTAAGATAAACCGCTGCGCCAAAATGCTTCGCTTTCACTCCAGAGCACAAGGGCGACATCGATTCGCTGGGGCTCATCGTGTCTTCTTTGCCGCGGGCACGGCTCAAGCCTCCTCGGAAGAAAACCGCTTCCTGCGGGGTCTTGAGACTCGTGCTGTTCCCGCTGGAGTCGAAGCATTTTGGCTCCACTACTATACAGTTCTTGAATAACACCGCAAGACATTCGAGTTCTCTGCCACCTATTTTACTTTTGTCCCACTCTCTTCTGTGTCAAAACAAATTATTGGACGAGCAGGAAGGGAACCTGTATAAATGAATCATTACGTATTGCCCTCTTTGACCGTTGTGATATAAGATAAAAACACAACACAAAAAGCGCATGTCAGATGAGGCGGAGACAAAGAGGGCAATCGATCCTCAGAAAGAGGTGGGAACCCATGTTAAAAAAGTTTTTACAACGTCATGATACAAAGACAGTAGTCATCACAGCTCCGGTTACAGGGACTTACATCGACCTCAAAGATGTCCCCGATCCTACTTTTTCCGAAAAAATGATGGGGGACGGCTTTGCGGTGGAACCGAAAGAGGGCAGACTTTTGTCCCCGGTTAAAGGAAGGGTGCTTCAGGTGTTTCCAACGAATCAGGCCGTCGGCATTAAATCCGATGAAGGACTGGATATTCTGCTTCATATCGGTCTTGAGACGGTGGATAGACATGGGGAAGGATTTCATGTCCATATAAGAGAAGGCCAGCAGGTGGAAGCAGGGGAGCTGCTCATCGATTTTTCACTTGAACAAGTCGGAAAACGGGCGAAAAGTGCTGTCACTCCGCTTATCCTGACAGAAAGTTCGCAGATTGCCGCGATGGAATACAAGGAAGCATCGGAAGTAACGGCAGGCGAGACGGAAGTGATAAACGTGACAGTGAAATAAACATGGGTTATTCCGGATTGAACCGGTATGACATAAATGGAGAGGTCGACATGATTGTGCAGAAAGTCTTAAACCATAACGCAGCGGTGGTCATGGATCACGAAGAAGAGAAAGTTGCCATAGGTTCCGGTATTGCTTTTCAGAAAAAGAAGCATGATATCATCGATCCGGAAAAAATCGAAAAACTTTTTGTCCTTTCCCGGAATCAGGATTCAACGTTCACTGATCTTCTTGAAAAAGCCGGCGAATGGGAAACCGATATCATTCAGGATCTGGTATACTGGATGGAACAGCAGCTGGATCTCTATCTTGATAATCATTCCTATGCTCTTTTGTTTGATCATTTGATCCATCTGCTGAAACGTCTTTCTGAAGGCTCTCATATCGTGAATTATCTGCTGGAGGAAATTCAGACGCTGTATCCGGAAGCATTCCGTTCAGCGGAAAAAGCAGTCCAGAGACTCACCTGGAATTCCGGTTACGAGATATCCTACGATGAAACAGGTTTTCTGGCGCTGCATCTTTATGCCGCCGGCCGGAATAAAACATCGCCTGCCGGTTTAAAAGAGCATACCGCTGTGCTGCACCGGATGATTACAATCATGGAAGAGTCGCTGCATACCATGTTTCCCCGGCGTACCCTGGCTTATGAAGGTCTTATCAATCACCTGAACGTAGCAGTCCAGGCGGCGGAGCACAAGGAAGAGCTCATGAAAGCCCCGCTGGATATGGTGAACATGATGAAAGAGAAGTATCCGGAAAGCTGTGAAGCTGCCCGGCAGGCAGTACTGGTACTGAAAAAGGAAAAAGAACTGACTATCCCTGAAGATGAGAGTGTTTACATAGCCATGCACCTGCAGAGGCTTTTGAACAAGAAAAACCGCTGAAATCCGGCTGCTGGTGAAAAACTTCAGGTGCCCGGCAGAGATAGTCAATATGGCATTCATATGCTATACTGGTGGTTATGATTTGACTAGTACAACTGCACAACACAGCACGCCAAGGGAGGGATGCTTTGTGGTTTCTCAAGTGAAACTATACGACACAACACTGCGCGACGGCACGCAGGGAGAAGGAATCAGTTTGTCGGTGGATGATAAACTGAAAATCGCCCAAAAACTTGACCATCTCGGTGTGAAATATATTGAAGGCGGATGGCCGGGAAGTAATCCAAAAGATATGAATTTTTTTGAAGAGGCAAAAAACTTATCTTTTCATTCAGCGGTCATTACGGCTTTCGGTAGTACGAGAAAACCCGGCGTAGAAGCAGAGAATGACCCCAATCTGCAGAGAATTCTTGAAAGTGGAGTGGAAGCAGCGGCGATATTCGGAAAAGCATGGGATTTCCATGTTGAAAAAGCACTGCAGACCTCTCTCGATGAAAATATTTCCATGATTTATGATTCCATTCGTTTCCTGAAGGAAAAAGGGATGGAAGTCATATTTGATGCGGAACATTTTTTTGATGGGTATAAACATAACCAGGACTATGCTCTAAAAGCGCTTACTGCGGCGGAGGAAGCAGGAGCCGATTGTCTTGTTCTCTGTGACACGAATGGCGGATCACTGCCGTCTGAAATAGCCGACATACTGAAGGTCGTGCATGCCCGTACTACCATTTCCACAGGGATTCACTGTCATAATGATGGAGAGCTTGCAGTAGCCAATACACTTGAAGCCGTAAAAGCCGGAGCAGACCATGTGCAGGGAACCATTAATGGGTACGGGGAGCGGTGCGGCAATGCCAATCTTATTTCCATTATTCCGAACCTTCAGATGAAGATGGGAATCCCTTGTCTAAAAGAGGAGAAACTCCCCCAGCTCACAGAAACTGCTGTCTATGTTCATGAACTGGCCAATCAGACACCGCCGGACAGCCAGCCTTTCACCGGCAAAAGCGCGTTTGCCCACAAAGGCGGCATGCATGTCAGTGCCGTGTTGAAACATCCTGAAACCTATGAACACATTGAACCTGAAAAAATCGGTAATGAACGGAGAGTGCTTGTTTCCGAATTGTCCGGACAGAGCAATCTGATGTTCAAGGCGGAAGAACTAGGCATTCCGCTGGATAAAACGGACCCCGCGGTGAAAGAAATCATGGAAAAAATGAAACAGATGGAGCACCAGGGCTATCAGTACGAAGCAGCGGAAGCTTCGTTCGAGCTGTTAATCCGGAACGGACTCGGTGAAAACCATGATTACTTCTACCTTGATCATTTCAAAATCATTGCTGAGAAAGAGAATGAGGGCGCCATCAGCACAGAAGCGCTCGTTAAGATGGATATACAGGGAGAAAAAGTAATGACGGCCGCGGAAGGAAATGGCCCGGTCAATGCGCTCGATTATGCACTCCGCAAAACGATAGGCGAATACTATCCGCTCGTTCATGAAATGTACCTGTCAGACTATAAAGTGCGTGTCCTTGATGAAGCAGAAGCGACCGCTTCCACTGTCCGGGTATTGATTGAGTCATCGGATGGAAAAGAAACGTGGAGTACCATCGGTGTTTCCGGAAATATTGTGGAAGCCAGCTGGCAGGCTCTTGTCGACAGCATCCGTTTTTATTTTATGAAACACGCCGATCGGCTGCAAAAGCTGGAATCACAGCCGGTACACCCCGGACCCGGTCTGCAGAACCATTAATGTAAACAATGGAACAGCGGGAGAAGCATAGAGATTGTCCCAACAGAAAGATCCCGAATGTGCTGCTGCAGCATTCGGGATCTTTGTTCGGGGCTTCAGAAAAATAGAAGGGGTCTGCCGTAATGTTTTAATTCGCCGTTCCAGTCGGAATCCGGTCAATGAAAGTGATCGTGAGAATAGCCAGAGCAAAGCAGTACAGAGCAAAATAGAGCAGCCTTCCACTGTTAAGAAAATTGATCAGCCAGACAATCCCGATCCATGACGTGACAAAAGACGCCGCAAAGGCAATAAGAAGCGGCAAAGTGCCGATGGAAGCCATCCCTCCGACACTCAGGTCTTCAAACGCAAGAACAGAAGAACCGGCAATAACCGGAATAGAGAGTAAAAACGAATAACGGACCGCTGTTCTCCGGTTCAGTCCGGCATACAAAGCAGCAATTAACGTACTTCCGGAACGGGAAATACCTGGTATGACAGCTATTGTCTGCGCAAGTCCTACGATAATGCTGTCCATAAACGTCATCTCTGATTCTGTACGGTTTCCTGTCTCATGAACTCTTTCAATCAAGATGAGAAATACGCCGGTAAGTGCCAGAGCTGCAGCGATAAAGACCGGTGTCTTCATTGTGCCGGCCAGGGCGTCTTCCAGGAAGATACCGAGAATTCCTGTAATGAAAGTAGCTGCTATAATGTACAGCCCGAAGAAAAATTCGGCTCTGTCACCGGCGCGGCGTTTCCTTATGTAACGAAAAAAAGTACGTGTCAACTGAATGCAGTCGCGCCGGAAATACAGCACCACCGCAACAATGGAACCAAGGTGAAGGATAACTTCAAACGACAGCCCCGGAAACGTACGGCCGAAAAGAAACTGGGCAATAATAATGTGGGCGGTGCTGGATATAGGCAGGAATTCTGAAATTCCCTGTACAATACCGAAAATAAGTGCTTCCAGTATACTCATAGATTCCACTCCTTACGGGATAAAGTCCGAAAATAATCCCTTGTTAGTTTAGCAGAACATCATGAAACAGGAAAGATAAAATTAGACGGCGGTTGATTCGACAACACTCCGTCCTATTCCTATGATAGGAATAGGACAGGCATGCTGGTAAAATAGAGACAGGGATCTGCATCACGACAGGAATGGAGGATAAAAAAAGAGATGCTGCAGCGCAAATATATTACAATGCTTGTTCTCGGAGTAAGTGTGTTGGCGGTTGCCTATGTATTGTTTTCCAGTATTTCGTTTCAGAAAGTAGGTGCTGATATTGGTAATGCCGCGCCCCGTTTTGAACTTCCGATGTATAACGGGGAAGAGGGGAGTTTGTCTGACTATGAAGGGGATGTCATTGTTTTAAACATGTGGGCGTCCTGGTGTGGACCTTGTACAGAAGAGATTCCAGCTTTGATGGAATTTCAGGAGTCTTACCGGGACCGGGGAGTGACCGTTCTGACCGTTAACATGAATTCATTTGAGCGGAATCAAAAAGAACCGCGGAACTTTGTCGAAACGTATAATATGACCCGCTCTCCCGCTATGATTGATAAGGAGGGGAAAGTAGCGGACCTTTACAATATTCAGCGGCTCCCAACAACATATATTATCGGGCGGAACCGGACGATTGTGGACAAAACGGTCGGACCGGTGGAAGTTGATGATCTGGAGGAACTGGTGGAAAGTGAACTGTAACCGCACGGCAAAATAGAGGAAATATAAAGCTGGACATAGCGTATAGTAATACGGGGTGATGTATCTTGTACACAGCGCTTACGGTAAAGGTCACAGCAGTTCTCGAGAGAACCACAGATTATCAGAAGCTTAAAACAGATGGAGGATCCGGCCGGGCGTATTTGTATTTATGCTCCTTTCCTCCCGTGGAGGAGGGAGACGATGTGAAAGTCAACACCACTGCTTCGATGCTCCGTCTTGGCACAGGGGGGTGGGATATTGTCCTGTCCACCAGTCACAACAACTATGTACTCCCTGGGCACGGGCATATTATGAAAGCCCGGTACACACCGTTTCAGCACAGTGTTCTTTCTGTCGATGATCCAAAACATCCGGATTACGATGTTTTTAATCAGCCGCTTTCACTGAAGAGGACACCTGTTCTTCTGGCTGAGCTTCACAGCATGCTTCCTATTCTGCTTAGTGCTGTTTCGATGCTGAATGAAAGGCTGAGCATAGGGGTGGTCCTTTCGGATGAAGCGTCTCTGGCGGCCGGCTTGAGTGATCATATGACGGAGTGGAAACAAAAGAGAAATGTGTGGGTGGTTACGGCCGGACAGGCATTCGGAGGTTCTGCGGAGTCGGTGAATGTCGTAAATGCGATGCAGTGGCTCGTCTTGAAAAAAAGGGTGGACCTTGTGATCCTGTCGATGGGGCCCGGTACAACAGGAACCAATACGCCGTATGGCTTCAGCGGCATGGTACTGGCCGAGTGGGCCAATCTGATTGGTTCATTGGAAGGGAATGCGCTCTGGATTCCGCGTCTTTCTTTTCGTGCACAGCGGACACGTCATTACGGAGTGAGCCATCATACGACTACTCCGCTGCACGTTTTTACCTATGCCCCTTCTACTCTCGTTCTGCCGGTGCTGACAGGGCAGAAAAGGATGTATGTGAAAAAGCAGCTTCACTTTCTGCATGAGAATACCCGGGTAACCATAGTGGAAGAAAATATCGACGACTGGTTCAACACGTGGCTTGGGTGGTATGAACAAAATCGAAAGACGCTTTATTCCATGGGCGCCGGTATCACCGGTGATCCTGATTTTATAAAAGGCGTTCTGGCACCGCTTGCTTATATTTTTCGAAAACAGGAGGTAAATGAAGATGGATTATGAAGAGAAAACATTACATAAGGAATCAATATATAACGGGAAGATTATCGATGTCCGGGTACATGATGTAGAGCTCCCGGACGGCCGGACGGGAAAGCGCGAAGTGGTGAATCATCCCGGAGCGGTGGCCGTTATCGCAAAGACTCCATCCGGCAGCATCATCATGGTCCGACAGTACCGGAAAGCATTGGAAAAAGAATTGTTTGAAATTCCGGCAGGGAAGTTGGAGCCCGGCGAAGATCCTGAACTTTCTGCCGCTAGGGAACTGGAGGAAGAAACAGGGTACCGCGCAGAAGGGCTGAGAAAAACAGCCTCCTTTTACACGTCCCCCGGATTTGCGGATGAAATCATTCATCTTTATGAAGCCGAACGGGTCGTCGAAGGGCAGACATCAACCGATGAGGATGAGTTTGTAGAATTGGTGGAAGTATCGCTCGAGGAAGCGCAGCAGTTAATCAAGGAAGAAAAAATTCATGATGCCAAAACGATGTACGCGGTGCAGCATCTCATGCTGGGCCGAGGCTGAATGATAGAATGGGTAATAGAAGAGTCTCCCTGGTCATAGAGTATAACATGTCCGAAAAGCAGGGAGGCTCTTTCTTTTATGATAGAATCGTTGCATGAATATCTTCGCAGGCATTGGCTGGAATATCGTTCGCTGTACTGGTTTTCCATTGTACTGCTTTTTATGGGCGTTATGTTTGGTGCCGTTCTCGTGAACAGTCTCGCCATGGATTTGAAAAATGACCTGAATGGATTTGTCAGTCAGTTTTTTTCGCAGTTTCGGGAAGGGGCGGACATGGCTCCCCATCATATATTTCTGCAGAGCCTGTCACGCCATGCCGGGTATCTGATACTCATGTGGGTTCTCGGGCTTTCTGTGGCCGGTGTTCCTTTTATTCTGATCCTGTTGTTTTTAAAAGGTGTCGTTTCTGGATTTACAATAGGATTTCTCGTACAGCAGATGGGTAGCGGCGGTTTTTTCCTCGCATTCTCGTCGATCTTTCTGCAGAATGTGATTATCATACCCTCCTATATCATTATGGCTGTTATTTCGATCAGTATTTCACTGAGCATGATTAAACACCTGTTCCAGAGGAAAAAATCGGTACATGTGCCGCGTGTACTGTTAAAATCAGCGGCTGCGGCTGGATGTCTGCTTCTCGGTATATGCGGCGCAGCAGCGGTGGAAGGGTATGTTTCGCCGGTTTTGATTAAGAATGTTTTAAACTGGGTTCAGTGATAATTATTATCACTTTATAATTAATATAAAATAATTTCTGTTATCATTATCAATTGACACCTTTCTTGAAAATCACTATAATTTATTATAGTTGATGTCAGGGGAGGTTCATGATGGAACAGCGTATTGATCGAATTAAAAAACAGCTTCATTCTCAAAGCTACAAGCTTACACCGCAGCGGGAAGCGACAGTCCGTGTACTTCTGGAGAATGAGAAAGACCACTTGAGCGCAGAAGATGTTTATCTGCTTGTCAAAGAAAAAGCCCCGGAAATCGGCCTTGCCACGGTATACCGCACACTGGAACTGCTTAATGAGCTGGAAGTCGTCGATAAAATTAATTTTGGCGACGGGGTGTCAAGGTATGATCTCCGCAAGGAGGGCGCCGACCATTTTCACCATCACCTTGTCTGTATTGAATGCGGATCGGTAGATGAAATCCAGGAAGATCTTCTCGGTGACGTTGAAAAAGTAGTGGAAGCGAATTGGAATTTCAGAATAAAAGATCACCGTCTTACGTTTCACGGCGTCTGCCACCGCTGCATAGAACAGGAAAAAAACAGCGGAGAACATGTGAATAAAGAAGCCAATAAGGCATAATAAAAACCTTTTCGCCGGGAAGAGGTTTTTATTTTTTAGGTATAATCTTTCTTTCTTTCAGAGAAGATGTTTATGAGATTGAAAGAAAGGAAGATTGTCCATGAGGAAAGCCTTGTCACATATCATGGAGGCATTTAAAATTTTTATTATTTTCAGTGCGTGCCTTCTCACCTTTTACTATGGTATTATATGGTTGAGTGAAACGTATGAAGGGGATGACCGGCTCCGCAAAACGGAAACGGACGCTAGGCAGGTGCTTGGTGATGATGCTTATCTGCCCGTCTGTAACCGGGAAAAGGATGGGAACGCAGTTGAAGACGGATCTACTCGATTTTATTCATTACTGTCAAGTGGAAAAGGGGCTTGCTGACAATACCCTCCGCTCGTATGAGAGGGATATTGGGCAGTACATTGATTATCTTTTGGAACATAACATCACACAGGTGCAGCATATCGAACGTTCTTCGATCGTGGCATTTTTGCACCACTTAAAAGAAAACGGACGTTCTTCGTCCACGATTTCAAGAACTATTTCTTCTATCCGGGCTTTTCACCAATTTCTGCTCCGGGAACAGAGAACGGTAAAGGATCCTTCTGAACTCATCGAACTTCCTAAAACCGGAAAAAAACTCCCGGACGTGTTATCAACCACCGATATAGAGGCTCTTTTGACCGAAGCCGCAGGGACAAGCTCTTTTGCCAAACGGAATAAAGCCATGCTTGAATTGATGTATGCCACCGGTCTCCGGGTCAGCGAGCTGTGCAGTCTGGAAACCGGGGATATTCATCTGCAGATGGGCTTTGTACACTGTCTCGGAAAAGGGAATAAAGAACGCATCATTCCGCTTGGTAAAGCGGCCGCCGATGCTGTTGAAGAATATGTGCAGAAAGCAAGACCGGCGTTAATGAAAAAGAAAAGGCATGATGTGCTGTTTGTTAATCATCATGGAAACAAGCTCTCCAGGCAGGGGTTCTGGAAAATACTGAAGGAATCGGCGGCGAAGGCGGGAGTTGAGAAGTCGTTGACCCCCCATACACTGCGCCATTCCTTTGCGACCCATCTTCTGGAGAACGGAGCGGACCTGAGAGCTGTACAGGAAATGCTGGGACATGCGGATATTTCCGCTACACAGATATATACGCATGTCTCCAACCGGAAACTGAAAGACGTATATCTGCATTATCATCCCAGAGCGTAACGAAGAAAAGAGAGGAGCATGTACATGACAAACGAATCATTTCAAAGAATATTTCTGATTGTGATGGATTCCGTTGGTATTGGAGAGGCCCCGGATGCTGCAGAGTACGGGGACGCCGGAGCGGATACCCTCGGTCATACTGCCGCGCACCGCGGCGGGCTTAAGATGACGGAGATGGAACAGCTCGGTCTTGGAAACATAAAAAAAGCAGAAGGTATCAAACCGGTGGAGTATCCGGCGGCGTCATACGGGATCATGCAGGAAGCTTCAAACAGCAAGGACACCATGACCGGCCACTGGGAAATCATGGGGCTCCATATCCGTGAACCGTTCCGTACGTTCCCGGATGGTTTTCCAAGTGAACTCGTACAGCAGTTGGAAGAGGTATCAGGACGAAGCGTTATTGGGAACAAAGTGGCTTCCGGCACGGAAATTATTAAGGAACTTGGGGAAGAACATATGGAAACCGGGGCGTTAATTGTATATACGTCTGCGGATTCAGTTCTGCAGATTGCCGCCCATGAAGAAATAGTACCGGTGGAAGAGCTTCACCGTATATGTGAAAAAGCAAGGGGACTTACTTATGACGCTCCTTATATGATCGGCAGAGTGATTGCAAGGCCGTTTATCGGCAGACCCGGAGCGTTTGAGAGGACATCTAACCGCCACGATTATGCGCTTAAACCATTTGGCCGCACCGTGATGAATGAATTGAAAGACGCCGGTCTCGACAGTATCGCTATCGGCAAGATAAGTGACATTTATGACGGAGAAGGCATCACAGAAGCGGTACGGACAGAATCCAACTCGGATGGTATGAATAAAATAACCGAATCCGCGAAAGAAGATTTTCACGGGATCAGCTTTTTGAACCTGGTGGATTTTGATGCAAAGTACGGACACCGCCGCGACCCCGACGGCTACGGACAGGCTCTGGAAGAGTACGATTCCCGTCTCCCGGCGCTCTTGGATGAGCTCCGTGAGGATGATCTCCTTATCATTACCGCGGACCACGGCAATGATCCCGTTCACCACGGTACTGACCACACCCGTGAACTTGTTCCGCTCCTCGTCTATACAAAAAGGGCGGCGCACGGAGATGATCTGGGGCGTCGGATGACGTTTGCCGACATTGGTGCCACCATCGCGGACAACTTCGGAATTACACTGCCTGAACATGGGGAAAGTTTCCTGCAGCAGGTACATCAATCAGGAGGGGAATAATGACATTGACAAGCCTTTTGGAAGAAGCATCTGACTACCTCCGCGGACAAATAAATGCAGCACCGAAGACGGGGCTTATTCTCGGCTCCGGACTTGGAGTGCTGGCTGATGAAATAGAAGATCCGGTAAAAATCCCATACGAAAATATTCCCGGGTTTCCGGTGTCTACTGTAGAGGGGCATGCCGGACAGCTTGTCGCAGGAACGCTGGAGGGCCGGGAAGTAATTGCCATGCAGGGCCGGTTTCATTATTATGAAGGCTACACCCTGCAGGACGTAACGTTCCCGGTGCGGGTCATGCGCCGTATCGGCGTAGAAAATCTGCTCGTCACCAATGCCGCGGGCAGTGTGAATGAAACCTTTTCCCCCGGCAATTTGATGGTCATTAAAGATCATCTGAATCTGCTCGGGGATAACCCTCTCATCGGACAAAACGATGAATCTACCGGCCCGCGTTTTCCTGATTTGTCATCGGCCTATTCCAAAGAACTCATAGAGACAGCGGAGTCCGCTGCCTCCTCCCTTGGAATCACTCTGCAGAAGGGGATTTACGCTGCCAACACAGGACCGGCCTATGAAACACCGGCTGAAGTGAAGATGATCCGGACACTGGGTGCGGATGCGGTAGGCATGTCCACTGTTCCTGAAGTGATCAGCGCAAACCATGCAGGAATGAGGGTTCTTGGTATATCATGTCTTTCGAATATGGCGGCAGGCATCCTGGATCAGCCGCTCAGCCATGATGAAGTTATCGAAACAACGGAAAAGGTACGCGGAGATTTTCTGCAGCTGATGAAAGAAATTATTGGACGACTGGAAAAAGGAGACGAATAACATGGAAGAACTGGCAAAAAAAACGCAGGAAGCCGCCGCTTATCTTCAGGAGACCATCACTGTCAATCCGGATATCGGCTTGATTCTCGGCTCCGGACTTGGTGATCTCGCTGAGGAAATAGAGAACGCCGTGAAAGTCGATTATGAAGACATTCCCCATTTTCCGGTCTCAACCGTTGAAGGTCATGCCGGCCGTCTTGTGGCGGGTACGCTGCAGGGGCAGAACGTGATCGCCATGCAGGGACGGTTTCACTACTATGAAGGGTATTCCATGCAGGAAGTAACGTTTCCGGTCCGTGTCATGAAAGCGCTCGGAGCACGCTCGCTGATTGTGACCAATGCCTGCGGCGCCATGAACCCGTCGTTCAGACCGGGAGATCTGATGGTCATCGAAGACCATATAAATCAAACCGGATCAAATCCACTGCTCGGCCCGAATGATGAAAGTCTGGGACCGCGGTTTCCGGATATGAGCCGGGCTTATGACAGCGATTGGAAACAGACAGCCGTGAAAGCCGCGGAACATCTTAGATTCTCTCTGCAGAAAGGAGTATATACCGGAATTTCCGGCCCTTCCTTCATGACAGCTGCAGAACTTATTATGCTGCGCCGGCTGGGAGGCGATGTGGTAGGTATGTCCACCGTTCCCGAGGTGATCACCGCCAACCACGCCGGATTGAAAGTGCTCGGTATATCCTGCATCACAGATATGGCTGTCGGCGAAGAAATCGAAGGGGTGTCCCATGAAGAAGTGATGGAGACCGCATCCCGTACGAAACCCCGTTTTATTTCTCTGGTCAAGGAGATACTGACTTCGAACTCCTCTATATAACGAAGGAAAGGTACGGTGCTGACGATGAGAATGGTTGATATTATTTCCAGGAAAAGAGATGGGTTTGAGCTTTCCAATGAAGAAATCACCTGGTTTGTTCAAGCCTACAGCAACGGAGACATTCCTGATTATCAGGCTTCCGCTTTTGCGATGGCCGTTTTTTTCCAGGGAATGACGCAGAAGGAAGCGGCTGCGCTAACGATAGAAATGGCAGGATCGGGAGACCAGCTCGATTTATCGGCAATTGATGGAATAAAAGTAGATAAGCATTCGACAGGCGGAGTAGGAGACAAAACAACGTTGATCCTTGGTCCTCTCGTTGCAGCGCTTGATATTCCGGTTGCCAAAATGTCAGGACGGGGACTTGGTCACACGGGAGGAACGATTGATAAACTGGAGGCTTTTGAAGGGTTCCGTACGGAAATGGACCAGGAGGATTTCGTTCATCTCGTTAATAAGAATAAGCTCGCCGTTGCCGGGCAGAGCGGGAATTTGACACCCGCCGACAAAAAACTGTATGCACTCCGGGACGTCACAGGTACAGTGAATTCGATTCCCCTTATAGCCAGTTCCGTAATGAGTAAAAAAATCGCTGCCGGTGCGGATGCGATTGTGCTCGACGTGAAGACGGGGTCGGGCGCTTTCATGGAAAGTCTCGAGGAAGCAAAAAAACTGGCATATGCCATGGTGGATATCGGGAATTCACTGAACCGAAGAACGATGGCTGTTATTTCCAATATGGATCAGCCTCTCGGGCATTTTGTCGGCAATGCCCTGGAAGTCAAAGAAGCTGTGGAGACGCTCCGCGGGAACGGACCGGAGGATCTGCACGAATTAAGTGTTACTCTGGCATCCCACATGGCTGTCCTAGGCGGAAAAGCAACGGATGAAAAAGAAGGTCGAAAGCTTGTAGAAAGCGTGCTGAACGACGGCACCGCGCTTGAAAAAATGAAACAGTTCGTGCAGAGTCAGGGAGGCAATCCTGCTCCAATCGACAATTCTGACCTGTTTCCCGCAGCAGAAAAGCAGGCAGCGGTTACGGCACAGGAAAGTGGATACGTGAGCCGGATGCAGGCAGCAAGAATCGGTCAGGCTGCGATGATGCTTGGGGCAGGACGCGCATCCAAAGATGACGAGATTGACTATGCGGCAGGTATTGAACTGAAAGCAAAAATCGGGGATTATGCCGCGGCAGGAGACACACTCGCAGTTATCCATGCCACTCAGGCTGACACAACGTCAGCCGCTGACATGATCCGGCAGGCCTACAGCTTTTCCCCGCAGCAGGTGAAAAAACCAGCGCTGATTTACGACTCCATTTAAACGATTAAGTTTTAGATCTTCAGGATGACTATCCTGAAGATTTTTTTGTATATACGAAGAAATCATTGGAAATACTAAAACTGAAACGGAATTGGGAGGTGACTGGTTTTTGGGAAATAATGGAATAGTGAAATGGATACCAGCCGTTGCAGCAGCTGCCATTCTTTTTGCCAGTGGTGAAGCCAAAGCGCAGTTTGAGGATGCAGCCGAAGACGCGGTATCTGCTTACGTGATAGAAGCGGGCACAGGTCAGGTGTTGTATCAAAAAAATGAAACAAAGCAGCTGCCGCCGGCCAGCATGACAAAAATCATGACGATGCTTTTAATTATGGAGGCACTTGAAGAAGGAGAGATACAGCTTGATGATAAGATCCGGGCTAGTGAAAAAGCAGCTTCGATGGGTGGATCGCAGATCTTTCTTGAAGAGGGGGAAACCATGACAGTCGATGAGATGCTCAAAGGTATCGCCGTGGCTTCAGCAAATGATGCATCTGTCGCGATGGCCGAACATATTGCCGGATCGGAAAAAGCTTTTATTGAAAAAATGAATGAAAAAGCAGAAAGTCTGGGCCTTGAACATACCAATTTTCAGAACACGACCGGACTGCCGGCAGAGGATCATTATACATCGGCGGAAGATTTGGCTGTAATCAGCCGTGAACTGCTGCAGCACGAGAAAATTCTGCAATATACCGGAAAGTATGAAGATTACTTAAGAAAGGGAGAAGAGAACGAATTCTGGCTGGTCAACACGAACAGACTGGTCCGCCATTATGAAGGCGTGGATGGGCTGAAAACCGGATACACCAAAGAAGCCAGGTACAATCTGACAGCCACAGCTCAAAAGAAAAACATGAGAATCGTTACCGTAGTGATGGGAGCGGATTCCCCGAAAGAAAGAAACCAGATTACTGCCTCGCTGCTTGATGATGCATTCGGGAAATATGAATATCACGCTCTTGCCAAAGAAGGGGATACCGTAACGTCAGTGCCTGTGGAAAAAGGAAAACACACTAATGCAGAAGCGGTTCTTAAGGGAGATGCGGGTGTTGTCCTCCGCAAAGGTCAGGATGCCGGAACTATTACCGAAGACATAACCGCTGAAAGAATTGTGACAGCTCCTGCTTCTTCAGGAGAACAGGTCGGAACGATTCGGTACTTTCATGATAATGACCTGTTATCCGAATCGGATCTTGTTTTAAAAGAAGATGTTGAGCCGGCGGGTTGGACGGAATTGTTCGGCCGAACTCTGCAGAGGATGATG
This sequence comes from Salibacterium halotolerans, assembly GCF_900115625.1. GTDB lineage: Bacteria > Bacillota > Bacilli > Bacillales > Marinococcaceae > Salibacterium > Salibacterium halotolerans. The sequence continues at coordinate 219,263 of NZ_FOXD01000003.1, forward strand.
GGAAACGTATCCTGAGGGATTTTTTAACGAAATAACACTAGTTTTGTCAGGCGTGAAGGAAAAGGGAAACTGGTTCAAGAACAGAGCAGTGAACCATTCTAATTACGTGGACTGGAGGGGAGAAAATGAGTCTTACCGTTAACATGGAGCAGGTAGGTGATGTGATGTGCATCCGCCTGAGCGGGGAACTTGACCATCATTCATCAAGAGAACTCCGAGGGCAGGTGGAAGAGCACATGGAACAATACCGCCCGCATCATATCGTGTTGAATCTGGAGGAGCTTACGTTTATGGACAGTTCGGGGATCGGAGTTATTCTCGGACGGTACAAACAGATTCGAAAACTGGGAGGAGAAATGGTCGTATGTTCCATTTCAGCACCGGTGAAGAGACTTTTTGAATTGTCCGGACTGTTTAAAATTCTGCGGCTCGAACACAGGGAGACAGATGCACTACGGATATTGGGGGTAGCCTGAGGATGAAAAATGAGATGAAACTGGAATTCTCCGCATTAAGTGAAAATGAGGCATTTGCAAGGGTGAGCGTAGGTGCCTTCGCGGCTCAGCTCGACCCGGATATGAACGAACTGACGGAATTGAAAACGGTCGTGTCTGAGGCGGTAACCAATTCCATTCTCCATGGATATGATGAGAATCCGGCCGGAACGATCCGTGTTCTGGTAAAGATCGAAACCGACTCGATCGAAATCACCATCAAAGACGATGGAGGCGGAATCGACAATATTGAGCAGGCAAAAGAACCACTGTATACAACGAAGCCGGAAATGGAACGGTCCGGGATGGGATTTACGATTATGGAGAATTTCATGGATGAGGTCGAAATTATTTCAGAGCCTGGAACCGGGACAACGGTTTACCTGAAAAAAAGGCTGGCCGGTGCCCGTACACTCTGCAATTAAGGGGACTCTGCATGAATACTAAACTGGAAAAACAGCAGCCTCTGCAGGATGATAAAATCAGAGGGTTGATAGAGAAAAGCCATGATGGAGACCAGGAAGCAAGAGATGAGATTGTCCATCACAATACGAGACTTGTCTGGTCTGTCGTCCAGCGTTTCATCAACCGGGGATATGATCCGGAAGATTTATTTCAAATCGGTGTGATCGGATTAATCAAATCGGTTGATAAATTTGATCTTTCGTATGATGTGAAGTTTTCCACGTATGCGGTCCCGATGATTATCGGTGAAATTCAGCGTTTTATCCGGGACGATGGTACGGTAAAAGTGAGCCGTTCCTTAAAGGAATTGAATAACCGTGTCCGGAAAGCCAAAGAAGAACTGACCAAGGAAATGGGAAGATCCCCCGGTCTGAATGAGATCGCAGAAAAGCTCGACGTGCCTTCCGAGGAGATAGTGTTTGCGACGGAGGCTGCAAGGTCTCTTTCTTCCCTTCATGAAACGATATATGAAAACGACGGGGATCCTATCACACTGATTGATCAAATTGCGGATCAAAAAGACAGCAGATGGTTTGATCAGCTTGCAGTGAAGGAAATTGTGGAACAGCTTGAAGAACGAGAACGGGTGATTGTATATCTCCGTTACTATAAAGACAATACGCAGTCGGAAGTCGCCCTGCGGCTTGGCATATCGCAGGTACAGGTATCACGTCTTGAAAAGCGAATACTTGAAAAGATGAAAAGCCAGTTATCGGAATGATGACTGGCTTTTTTCGTATAGCATGAACCGGAGGCTGTCATACTAAGCCAAAGGAGAGAATGGAGATGGCTCATAGCATATATCTGCAATTTTTTTCACCAGGTCCCGTGCTGATGGGGGATCATCTGCTTGTGAAAGACGTTGCACGTGTTGAAGGCAAAAAAGAGATCGTGTCGGAGGTTTTGAATGTTGGAGTGCATCAGGTGACAGCACAGGACAAACATCACATTGTGATCGATGGATTGACCGTGCTTGCCCGTATCCATTCGGTATATCCGGACCTTGAGGTGAATATTCTCGGGAGGCCGCAGGTTGTGGTCGATATCCATTCGGGACGCCGGCAGACGAAGCTTATTCCGGTTCTGCTCGTCTGGTTTCTGCTCTTTACCGGAGCGGCTCTGGCCATTATGAATTTTCATGAAGATGTAAGTATGCTGGCGGTGCATCAGACGATCTATCAGCTGATTACCGGAAAACATCTGGAACAGCCGCTGCTTCTGCAGATTCCTTATTCCTTCGGCCTTGGACTTGGGATGATTTTGTTTTTTAACCGTCTCTTTAAAAAAAGACTGAATAAAGAACCGAGTCCACTGGAAATCGAAATGTTTCAATACCGTCAGGACATGGAAGAATATGCAGCGGAAACGAAGTCTGACCGGAGTTCAAAATGGCCGTCGAAGTCCTGATTATCATCTTCGTAGGTATAAGCGGCGGGCTGGCGGTTGGAAGCGGATTTGTCGCCTTTATTTCCGTTCTCGGAATAATACCAAGGCTGGTGCAGCTGACCGGTACCAAATCAGCTGTACGGTCGTACGAACTGGCAGTAACAGGCGGCGGGGTTTTTGGGACAATCGCCGTTCTTCATCCGATCCGGTTCTCTTTACCCGGCCTTTTAACGGTCCCTGTCGGTCTTGCTGCGGGGATTTTTGTCGGTATGCTGGCTGCAGCGTTAACAGAGGTGCTGAATGTATTTCCTATTCTTGCGAAAAGGGTCGGGATGGAACATAACGTCATGAGTCTAGTGATGGCCATCGTTCTTGGCAAAATAGCGGGATCGTTATTTCACTGGCTTATTTACGTGTCGCTCTCATTCTAATGAAGAAGGGGTTACTAATATGCGCAGAGGAAAATGGATATTCCGGAACAAACCGGATGCGATGGATATGGAGAAACACGGAGTACCGGCCGAAGAAACCGATAGTACAGGTATTTCACCGCAGATTGAAGAAAATGAAGAGATCATTAAAGAAAGAGTCGGTATAGGGTTGAGTTTTGATACAGGCGTCCGCAGACTGCACATATTAGGGCGGGAAATTCAGATTTATTACGTAACCGGCCTTGTTGATATGGAGGCGGTAACCGAACTCCTGAAAGAACTTATGAAAGTGGAAGCCAGAGGACGGGATACGCCCTATGTCAGAGAAGCGGTTGAAAATCATCTGACGGAAGTACAGGTGGATTATAAAGACAATCTTGAAGAATGTATTATCGAAATGTTATCGGGGCTTGTGTTTATTCTTATTGATGGAGAAGAACGGGCCCTGGTCGTCGATGTGCGTAATTATCCGGGTAGAAGCCCGAAAGAACCGGATAATGAAAAAGTCGTTCGGGGAGCACGAGATGGCTACACGGAAAACATCATCGAAAATACAGGGTTAACGAGAAGAAGGGTGAGAGATGAAAGACTCCGCCATGAAATTATGAGGGTTGGCGTACGTTCGAAAACCGATATCTGTATTTCCTATATTGAAGACATTGCCGATCCCGACATGGTGAATATTGTAAAGAAAGAACTGGAATCAATCAATGTGGACGGTTTAACGATGGCTGATAAAGTAGTGGAGGAATATATTGTTGACCAGGGGGCCAATCCGATGCCTCTTGTCCGTTATACGGAGCGGCCGGATGTTGCTGCGGTTCATTTATTTGAAGGACATATCGTTATTATTGTAGATGCTTCACCAAGCGTTATCATTACACCCACTACTTTTTTTCATCATGTGCAGCACGCCGAAGAATACCGGCAGGCACCGTTTATCGGCACGTATCTGAGATGGATTCGTTTTTTCGGCATGTTTGCTTCTCTTTTCATTCTTCCATTGTGGCTGCTTGTCGTACTCGAACCGCGGCTGCTGCCGGATCAGCTGAATTATATCGGTCCGACGGAAGATTCCAATGTGTCGGAGTTCATGCAGATTGCCATCGCCGAAGTTGGGATAGAATTAATGAGGATGGCGGCAATCCATACTCCGTCCCCGCTTGCAACGGCTCTCGGACTTGTTGCTGCTTTATTGATCGGAGAAATAGCTATAGAAGTGGGGCTGTTCACCTCTGAAGTTATTTTATATGTTGCGCTTGGGGCGATTGGAACATTTGCTACACCCAGCTATGAGCTTGGGATTGCATTGAAAATATTCCGGTTCATTCTCTTGATTGCGGTAGTCTCTTTTCAGGCTGTAGGCTTTGTCATCACAACCACTGCCCTGTTCCTGTTCCTTGCCTCGATCCGGTCGTTAAGCAAACCGTATTTGTGGCCGTTTCTGCCGTTTGACGGCAAGGCGCTTTGGCAGGTTCTTATCCGCACAACTGTTCCCAATCTGCGCCGGCGCCCCGGAATCGTGAACCCGCAGGATAAAATCCGGCAGCATCCGAAAGCATGACGGGCAGGAGAACAGTTTTTCTTTTTCTCCTTCTTAAATGATGCTAAAATGTAATCATTCATTGTTGCGTAGAAGGAGAGAACGAGTCATGTATCTACACGGAACCAGTCGAATTAATAAAGACGGGCGGCTCGAGATCGGCGGGGTGGATACGACCCGGCTTGCCGGTGAATACGGCACGCCTGTTTATGTATATGATGTTACGTTGATGAGAGAAAGGGCAAAGGGGTTTCAGCAGGAATTTGAAAAGGCGGAGGTTCCCTATCAGGTCGCCTATGCAAGCAAAGCATTCAGCTGTATAGCTATGGTGCAGCTGGCCGCGGAGATGGGATTGAGTCTTGATGTTGTGTCGGCCGGTGAAATGATAACAGCGGCAAAAGCGGACTTTCCGATGGAGCGGGCACACCTGCACGGGAACAATAAAAGTTATGATGAAATTGCCCTTGCGCTGGAACTCGGTGTCGGCTGCATCGTTGTCGATAATTTTCACGAATTATCGATGATTCAAGAGCAGGCACGAAAGAATAACCGGACAGTTCAGGTGCTGCTCCGCACAACGCCTGGAGTCGAAGCCCACACCCACGAGTATATTTCCACTGGTCAGGAAGATTCGAAGTTCGGATTTGATCTGCAGAGCGGACAGGCCGATCAGGCGATCGCCGCGCTGCAGGACGATCCTTTTATAAACCTGAGGGGAATCCACTGCCACATCGGATCCCAGATTTTTGATACGGACGGCTTTGTGCTGACGGTGCAAAAGTTATTCGCCGAGTTTAAGCGGTGGAGGGAAGAATATGATTTTGTGCCGGAAGTATTCAATGCCGGCGGCGGATTCGGCATACGCTACGTAGAAGGCGACGATCCGCTGGAACCTGAGAATTATGTCAAAGATCTTATTCTCGCCGTTAAAAAGGAAGCAGCCGATGCAGACATGGCTGTACCGGAAATATGGATAGAGCCGGGCCGCTCCATCAGCGGTGATGCTGGAACGACGCTTTACACGGTGGGGTCTAAAAAGAATATTCCCGGAGTGCGTAACTACGTATCGGTAGATGGAGGAATGACAGATAATATCCGGCCGGCGCTTTACAATGCGGAATACGAAGGTGTTCTTGCCAATCGTGCCGGTGAAAAGGCTGACAGCCGGACAGCTGTAGCCGGCAAATGTTGTGAGAGCGGTGATATGCTGATGTGGAATCTCCCTCTTCCGGAGACAGAACCCGGGGATATCCTGGCAGTTTTCTGTACAGGCGCCTATGGATTTGCCATGTCAAGCAACTACAATCGTTTCACCCGGCCTCCCGTCGTTTTCGTTGAGGACGGAGAAGCGGACCTGGTTGTACAGAGAGAATCGCTCGAAGATCTGCTGAAAAATGATCTTCCCCTCCGGTTGAAAGAAAAGATTTGATAAACGCTTTATCGAAGCGTGGGATAATACATGCCGGGTCTGCCCCTTCGATGTGAGCTTTTGGCGGAAAAAAAGCAGTCCGGTTCAAATAGTTGACGGTTCTGTTTCAGGCAGTATAAAATCAGAATATAATATGAAACGGTTTGGTTACGTTGTAACCACTTCGGGGTGGGGTGAAATTCCCAGCCGGCGGTGATAAGGCAGTTTTGCTTTTTAGTCCGCGACCCGCAGAGGATCTGCTTCTGCGGTGGACCTGGTGAGAATCCGGGACCGACAGTGACAGTCTGGATGGGAGAAGAAAAGCCGTGTTCAAAGCCGGAACGAAACCGGAAATATTGGTGTGTGTCCTTAATTGGCAGGCATCATGTGCGTTGATGCACCAGGTCGTTCGGCTTGTAAATGAACAATGCTTATTTTCGTATGTTACCACCCTGAAGACGTATGCCGTTTTCAGGTTTTTTATTTTAAGAGAAAAGAGGCAATCGGTATGACGGATGAAGAATATATGGATCTTGCTCTTCACCTGGCGGAAAGCACAAAAGGGCAGACATCCCCGAATCCATCTGTCGGCGCTGTTGTCGTGAATAACGGGATGATAGCCGGAATGGGTGCGCATCTGAAGGCAGGGGAAGAGCACGCAGAAGTTCATGCATTGCAGGAAGCAAAAGAGAAAGCAGAAGGGGGAACCATGTATGTGACCCTGGAGCCGTGCTCCCATACCGGAAAAACCCCTCCCTGCGTGGAGGCAATCATAAACAGCGGTATCCGCCGGGTAATTATTGCAACACTTGATCCGAATCCTGAAGTAAGTGGAAGTGGAGTAGAAAAACTCCGGCAGGCAGGCATTGAGGTGTCAATCGGTGCAGGAAAAGACCGGGCGGATTGGCTGAACCGGTATTTCATGCATTTCATGAAAACCGGCATGCCGTATGTGACACTGAAAACTGCTGTGTCTCTGGATGGTAAAACGGCTACCGCCACCGGCGAAAGCCAGTGGATAACAGGCGGGGAATCGCGAAAAGACAGCCACCGTCTCCGGCATAAACATGATGCCATTCTGGCGGGTATCGGAACCGTGCTTCATGATGACCCGTCACTAACGGCAAGGGCTGAAAACGGGGGTTCACAGCCTGTCCGTGTGGTGCTCGACCACCACCTGCGTATACCACTTGAAGCATCCATGCTGCAGGATGAGATGGCTCCGGTATGGATTTTCTGCGGATCGGACGCATCTGAAGAAAAAAAACGGATGCTGGAACAAACCGATGCTGTTATCTATCAGGTAGAAGAGGCAGAGGTGCATCTTGAAGAGGTACTGACCATTCTGGGAAACAAAAGTATCCTCTCTGTATTTGTCGAAGGAGGATCTGAGATTCACGGAAGGTTTGTAGAAGAAAAACGGTTTCAGGAGTTTGTTTCCTATACGGCACCTGTACTGATCGGGGGCCGCTTCGCACCGACAGCTGCCGGCGGGGAAGGCATTACACGTTTGAATGAAGCCCCGCGTCTTGAAGTGCGTTCGGTGGAACAACTAGGCAGTGACATTAAAGTAACAGCAGTCCGAAAAGGGGAATGAATCATGTTTACCGGTATTATTGAAGAAACAGCTGTTGTCCGGAGTATACAAAAAGCATCGGAAACGATGGTGCTCACCCTTCAGGCACCGAAAATAATGGAGGATATAAAAAGCGGGGACAGCATATCTGTGAACGGCGTCTGTCTGACAGTGACCGGATTCAGGGAGGATTCATTTACCGTGGATGTTATGCCGGAAACGATGCATGCCACCAGCCTGAACGTGCTTGAAGAAGGAGCACGGGCGAATGTAGAACGGGCGCTGCAGGCGTCACAGCGATTCGGCGGTCATTTCGTGAGTGGTCATGTCGATGCTGCGGGAGTAGTGGAAGCTGTGTCCCCCTATGAAAATGCGTATTACGTAGACATTTCCATGCCGGCTGCCATTTTTCATTACATGAGTAAGAAAGGTTCTGTCGCTTTGGACGGCATCAGCCTCACGATTTTTGAAGTAAATGATCATGATAAAACGATCACACTTTCACTGATTCCCCATACGTGGCAGGAAACAACGATGAGTGAAAGAAAAATAGGTGATCCCGTCAACATCGAAGCTGACATGCTGATGAAATACACAGAAAGGCTTCTCGCTGCCCGGTTCGGTGAAGATCAGCGCATTCCGGATGAAAACAAGTGAAAGATCACGGATCTCCATTATCCTTAAACAGGATAGGAAGATAAAAAGAAGGTGAAAGTGATGGCAGAAGAAAAAGAGTTTGATCCAATTGAAGAAGCGATTTATGAGTTGATGCAGGGACGTACAGTCATCGTGTGTGATGATGAAGACAGGGAAAATGAAGGGGACTTCGTTGCGCTGGCCGACCGGATCACACCGGAATCTATCAACTTTATGATAACGTACGGCAGAGGACTTGTCTGTACACCGATTACCGAAGAACGCGCGGATGAACTCGAGCTGCAGCCGATGGTCGATCAGAACACCGATCCACATGGCACGGCTTTTACTGTCAGTATTGACCATGAGTCTGCGAAAACAGGCATATCGGCCGGAGAACGTGCTCTTACTATCCGCGAGCTGATGAACCCGCGTTCAAAAAGCCGGCATTTTAAGCGTCCGGGTCACGTGTTTCCGCTGATAGCCAAGAAAGGCGGGGTGCTGCGCCGGGCCGGTCACACCGAAGCAGCGGTGGATCTGGCCGCGTTATCAGGGGCCGAACAGGCAGGAGTCATCTGTGAAGTAATCAAGGAAGATGGAGAGATGGCAAGAGTGCCGGAGCTGCGGGAAATAGCGGATGAACATCAACTTAAGATGATTACGATAAAAGATTTGATTCAGTACCGGCACAAAAAAGATAAACTGGTGCAGAAGGAAGCAGACATTAAACTTCCAACTGAATTTGGAGACTTCCGTGCGGTCGGCTATACGTCTGTAGTAGACGATAAAGAAAGCATTGCTCTTATTAAAGGACAGCTTATCCCGGGAGAGCCTACACTGGTGAGGGTGCACTCCGAATGCCTTACCGGAGATGTGTTCGGTTCCCACCGCTGTGACTGCGGTCCACAGCTGCAGGCGGCACTCCAGCAGATTGAAAAAGAGGGCAGAGGTGTTCTTCTTTACATGCGTCAGGAAGGACGCGGTATCGGATTAATCAATAAGTTGAAAGCTTATGAACTGCAGGAAGAAGGATATGATACAGTGGAAGCCAATGAAAAACTCGGTTTTAAACCCGATTTGCGGGACTACGGCATCGGTGCCCAGATCCTGCGCGATCTGGGGATATCCCAAATGCGTCTGTTAACGAATAATCCGCGTAAAATTACGGGATTACATGGATACGGACTGGAAGTGTCGGAGCGGGTTGCTCTGGAAATGCCTTATAATAAAAACAATGAAAATTATATGCGGACAAAATATTCTAAAATGGGGCATATGCTCCATCTATAAAAGGGGAGAAACCATTGGGACAGATTTACGAAGGAAATGTAAATGGAACAGATTTGACGATTGGAATAGTAGTCGGACGCTTTAACGATTTTATTACCGAAAAACTTCTTGAAGGCGCAAAAGGGGCTTTGAAAAGACACGGCACGGCAGAGGAGAATGTTGATACCGCCTGGGTGCCGGGCGCATTTGAAATACCGTTTGCCGCGCAGAAAATGGCGGCCTCCGGGAAATACGATGCCATTATAGCCATTGGAACGGTTATCAAAGGATCGACGCCCCATTTTGATTACGTCTGCGCCGAGTCGGCGAAGGGAGTAAGCCGGGTTTCTCTTGATTACAATCTTCCGGTCATTTACGGTATTCTGACGACGAACACTATTGAACAGGCGGTGGAACGTGCGGGCACAAAAGCAGGAAATAAAGGGGCGGAAGCAGCATCATCCGCCGTTGAGATGGCTAACCTTGATAAAAACCTTCAAAAAGGGTAAACTATGACCGATATCACCTGAACATGGCGGGAAACCGCCATGTTTTCTCATGAAGCTGGCATAACTTCTATAGTTGTGTTACATTTGGGCGGTAGTTCATGCAAGAAATGCATAGGCTGAATTAGATAAGAAAGTCATACATGCAGTTTGAAGGATCCGGATTCACTCTTTTTAAAAAAAGAGGATGAAGTATAATGAGAGGGAAGAAACACACACTCTCTCTAATAAGGGATGATGTCAATGTTTATCAAGTTCAAGTCAGCTTATAAAAAAATCGCGATGGGGCTCTTGTCTTACATGCCGGAAGAAAAGGAAGTCAAGAAACTTCAGGAAACGATGCAGTATTATGAAAATGAAGAAAACTGGCAGCTCTACCTTTGGAAAGAACAGGAAGACATTGTTGGTGTGATGGGACTGTATTTTCATGAAGACGGTTCTGCTGAGTTGAAGCATATCTGTGTTAATCCTTCCTACAGGGAAGAAGGCATCGGAAAAAAGATGGTTCTGACGATGAAAGACCGTCTTGAAGGCAGCCTTACCGGATGTGAGGAGACAGAAGACTTTCTCGATACATGTGAAGAGAAAGATTCCCGGGATGATAAAGGAAAAACAGGGGAAGCAAGTGGATAAATCCATGTACAGGGCTGTTCCGGATACAATCCGGAACGCTTTTTATATGTTTCGTTTCTTATGCAGGCGTGTTTCGGGATCAGCCGTTCCGTGGCGCAGAATATGCCGGTGGATAAGCTGTTGATCGCTCATATCGCTTGGCTGCTGCCAGTTAACCCCGCGCCGTTCACATTCGGCAGCACACCACTTTATAAGTTCCGGATCCATCAGCGGCAGATTCATATCCTCAAAAGGCTGGTTGTTTTTTGCATCAGCAAGGTGTTTTTCGACAAGCCGGCAGAGAATTTCCGCATGCACACCCAGATCAAAAAGCTGTTTCCTGTTTTTTTCGATGATGCTGCGGGCGCTGGTCCATATTTTGACGGCGCCTTTTTTGTTTTTGCGGCGGTAATGATAAAGTCCCACGGCAGTTTGGATGAGCCCTACCCACACACTGGTCCGGTTTTCAAAGTCGTGTTCTTTCCAATGCTCCTCCAGTATTTCGTGGCATTCAAAATAATCACGAAAGCCGTGAAACTGAACAAGAAACTGAATATAGGCTTGGGGATACATTGTTACCCTTCCTTTTTGCAGAAGTGTTGTTTTCCATTAGTATAGCATGGACGGTTGCTTTTCTTCATTCGAAAGTCGCTATGCCTGAAGGAAAGGGGATATGATATAATGAACAGCAGTATGATGGGAAAGGATTCATCTTATGAAACGATACAGTGTACACATAGATACTTTTCAGGGGCCGCTGGATTTACTGCTTCATCTGATTCAGCAGGCGGAAGTTGATATTTACAATATTCCAGTGGCCGAAATCACAGAGCAGTACCTTCATTACGTACAGACGATGCAGGAGCTTGAACTTGATATTGCGAGCGAGTATCTTGTGATGGCTGCGACACTTTTGGAGATAAAAAGCCAGATGCTGCTGCCGGGTGAAGACAATCCGGGCGAAGATGCGTACTTGGAAGAGGAAGATCCGAGAGAAGAACTGATGAGCCGGCTTGTAGAGTATAAGAAATACAAAGAGGCTGCGGTAGAACTTCGTGAAAAAGAACAGGAAGGATCCGGACGTTATGCGAAAGGGTCTTCGATGGATGATGAAGCACTCGAGGAGAAATTCGCTGCGGCCGTTCCGGAGAACCTTTCTTTATTTGATATGCTTGATGCCTATCAAAAGCTGAAAGAACGTGTGCGCTACCATGCGCCTAAAGAAACGAAAATAAAAGGAGAGGAAGTAACGATTGAAGATCGTATGACGTCGATTCTTTCTTTTCTCGAGAAACAGGAAAACGGCAGTACATTTATTGAACTGTTCCCTTCCGGAGAACGTTCCCATATGGTTGTCTCCTTTCTGGCTGTGTTGGAGTTAATGAAACACAGGCAGGTTACGTGTGTACAGAAAGACAATTTTGAAGAGATTATCGTATACCAGACAGAGGAGGAGCTCGTCCATGAATGAAGAAAGCTATCAGCATATACTGCAGGGGCTGCTGTATGTCTGCGGGGATGAAGGCCTCGAGCTTCAGGACGCTGCCGGAGTTCTGGAACTGACCGAAGAAGAGACAAAGCATCAGTTGAACCTTCTTAAGCAGTCGATGGGAGAAGCTGTACCGGGACTGCAGATTCAGCGTTTCGGAAGCCGGTTTCAGCTTGTCACGGCGGACAGCATTGCCCCGTACATTGAAAAACTCGCGGAAGGCCCCAGACAGGCTAAATTATCCCAGGCAGCCCTTGAGACGCTTGCGATTATTGCCTATAACCAGCCTATTACGCGGATCGAAATTGATGATATCCGCGGAGTCAAGTCGGAAAGAGCCGTTCAGACTCTCATACATAAAGCGCTCGTCCAGGAGAGCGGGCGCGCCCAGGCTCCCGGACGTCCGATTCTTTATAAAACGACAGAACGTTTTCTGGAGCACTTTAACATTTCTTCGCTCGAGGAACTGCCAGCGCTCGAAGAAGACACAGAAGAACCTTCCACGGAGGAAGCAGACCTGTTCTTCAAAGAACTCGAAACAGAGAATCAGGAAGATCCGGGCTCGTCGTACAACACAATATAAAGCGGGTATTCCCCACTCCATTCAGCATAGAGGACCCGGTTAATGTCCGGGATGTTTCTCGTCTGCAGACGCTCGAGAACGTCTCGTTTTGAGATGTTGGATTCTGTAATATTGTCTTCCACCCATTCTCCGTCCAGTATAACGGCCAGTGGCAGGCTCGACGGCGGTCCCGGATCCACCTTTACGTCCGTTTTGAGGGCGGAGGAGGCGTGTGGTTTTTTCATCACATTTACCGTCCCGTTTGCTTCCAGAATCGCATAGTGCACATCCTGCATGGAGAATACGTCTTTGTCTCTAAGTAAATGCTGCAGCTGATTCAAATCGAGTCTGTTTCTGCGGAGGACGTCATAATCCAGCTGTCCCTCCCGGATAACAATGGCCGGTTTTCCTTCGAGCATGCTTCTGGTTTCTTTTTTCTTCTGTGTAATCCTTTCCACAATTCCGACAAGCACCGCCCATAATGTGACGGCGTACAGGATGTAATGAAGACCTATTTCGTCGTCGTATATCGCGTTTCCAACCAATTCCCCCATAACAATGGATGAAATGAAATCAAATGGTGTTAATTGGTTGATCTGTGTTTTGCCAAGTGCTTTCGTTATAACTAAAAGTGCAAAGAAGCCAATTGTCAATTCCACTGTCAGCTGTAAGAAATGAACCACCATGGCGTCCTCCCCAAAGCCGGATACTTTTTCTCCATGATTAGTCTGTCCTAATGGAGAGAAAAATACGCTCCGGTTAGTGGAAGTGGTAAAGCAGCTCATCCAGTTCATTCACGAGGTTTCGGGAGGCAGCCTGAAGCTCTTCGACTTCACTGTGCCCGCTGCCTGACTGATCCTTTCGAAAAACAGTACGGATTCTCCCGTTTTCCGTTTTCCAGTACGCTTGCACGTATGCCTGATAAGCCTCGAACAACTGCATCATCTTTTGTGCTCGTTCCGGACCGAACAGTCTATCCAGATACTCAACCTTGAAGCCGGAGGTCGTCGGTGTGTAATGGACAGCCTGCGGATGTGGTCCCTTTGTCTGTTTATACACGGTATTGCGGATCTCCAGTGCTTTCATGTGCAGTTGATGACGCACTTCTTCTTTTTCTTCTTCCATCTCTTTATCGGTGAACATTTCCTGCATGGTTTCAAGACGGACTGTTACCGCCTTCTGATGGCTTTCCAGCTTCTTTATTCTCTGCCATTGAAAAAATAACAGCGTAAAGACAACCAGCAGCAAAAATAGCAGCATCCATTTAATGAACACTCGGATCACCTCTTTCTTCTTCCATACATATCGGTGTACATAAAAACGGGGTTTCCATTTCATACTATAAAGGCACGATGTCATGGAAGGAAGAGAAAAATGAAAAAATTCGTCTGCCGACTCATAAAGCCGGCTCTGCTCATTGCTGTCCTGGTCTCATTTGCCGCAGGGTGTGCAGGTAATGAAGAGTCTTCTTTGACCAACATGTCCACTGGTACGAATCATCCTGAAAAACTGCTTGAGAACATGGAGGAAGTAACATCTGCCCAGTCAGTGTTGGAAGGAAAGAATCTTTACGCAGGAGTAACCGTGACGCAGTGGTCCAGACTGAGGCTGGAATCGATACGAAAAAAAGGACACGCTCTATTGAAAAAGCATTATCCCAAAAAGACTGTTCACTTTTCGACGGATTACAAAGTGTGGCTCGAATTAAAAAGATTCAAAGAAGATATCCAAAAGAAACACGTTCACGGAAAAAAACGAAAAAAAAGGTTAACAAACATTGAAGAGCATATGAAAGGATAAAGGGTGCTGCTGATGAGTGACAAGACAAATTATAAACAAAATCAAGCCTACCAAACATTTGCGAAACAGTCGGAACCCTCTATACCGGTTCTGTTCAATTGTATAAAAGCCTTTTTGATCGGCGGTCTGCTCTGCACATTCGGTCAGGGAATCCGCTCCTTATTTATTCATTTTTTTGATTTTAATGAGCAGACAGCATCGGACCCGACCATTGCTGTGTTAATTCTTCTTTCGGTACTTTTGACCGGGTTCGGGGTGTATGACAAAATAGCGCAGTTTGCCGGAGCCGGAACGGCGGTGCCGGTGACCGGGTTTGCAAACTCCATGGCAAGTGCTGCCATAGAATACCGGACGGAAGGATTGGTACTTGGAGTTGGATCCAACATGTTCAAACTGGCTGGTTCAGTTATCGTATTCGGTACGGTCGCGGCATTTCTTATCGCTCTTATTAAAACAATATGGATGCAGGTTACGGGGGGTTCACTATGATTCAGGGAAGTCGTACGTGGGTGTTTCCAGGAAAGCCTGTTATAGAAGCAGCCGGAGTTGTAGGGGGCCCTTTTGAAGCAAAAGGCTATCTGGCACGGGATTTCGACCAACTGTTTGATGATATATGGCTGGGGGAGTCTTCTTTTGAAAATGCCCAAAAAAAATTAATGGAAGAAGCCTCATGGACAGCCATGGCGAAAGCCACGAAGAATCCGGAAGATATACAGTTTGTTCTGGCAGGGGATTTAATCAATCAAATGACAGCGACTAATTTCGCGTGCCGAAGTCTCGGGATACCATATCTTGGATTGTTCGGCGCCTGTTCCACGTCGATGGAAGGTCTTGCGTTGTCTGCTCTTTTAATTGAACACCAGGAGGCGGATTACGTTCTTACCGGTTCGGCCAGTCATAATGCTGCTGTGGAAAAACAGTTCCGTTATCCAACCGAATACGGAGCGCAGAAGCCGCCGACAGCACAATGGACAGCTACGGCGGCGGGTGCCGCTGTGATTGGGAGGGGGGAAAACGGGCCTGCTGTAAGTGCCGCAACGATTGGGAAAGTCATCGATCGCGGGTTGACGGATCCTTATAACATGGGGGCTGCCATGGCGCCTGCGGCAGCAGATACAATAGAAGCGCATTTCACCGATTTGAACCGTGATCCATCCTATTATGACTACATCATTACAGGGGATTTGGGACGAATCGGCCTGCCGATTATGAAAGAACTTCTACGGCAGCGGGGAATAAACGTAACCGATGAGCAGTGTTTAGACTGCGGCGTGATGCTTTACAAAGAAGAACAGAATGTACAGGCCGGGGCCAGTGGTTCCGGGTGTTCCGCCTCTGTCGTTTACGGTACGATACTTAACCGCATGAAAAGAGGGGAAATAACCCGGGTCCTTGTTGTGGCGACAGGGGCACTGTTAAGTCCACTCTCGAGCAGACAGAATGAGTCCATACCTTGTATCGCCCATGCGGCGGCTATCGAACAGAAAGGAGGAAAGCTGCCATGATGTATGTCTGGGCTTTCATTGTAGGCGGGTTGATCTGTGTCATCGGTCAGCTTTTGATGGATATAGTAAAATTGACACCGGCTCACACGATGACTGTTCTCGTCGTATCAGGAGCTGTACTGGATGGAATCGGCTTATATGAACCACTCGTTGATTTTGCAGGAGCCGGAGCCAGTGTGCCGATAACAAGTTTTGGGAATTCACTCGTCCACGGAGCAATGGCCGAAGCAGAGCAGAACGGTATTATCGGCGTGATAACCGGGATTTTTGAAGTAACGAGTGCCGGGATATCGGCAGCGGTTATTTTCTCTTTTGCAGCTGCTCTTCTTTTTAAACCGAAAGGATAAATAAGCCGTCACTGTGGTACTGCTGCATCCCTTTGTTATTCTTCCCATCATAATACTTTGAAGCCGGAATAGATATGATGATAAGAAATGGACAAGGAAGATGGGATGGATATGAAATGGTGCAGGGCAGCCGTTCTGCTGTTACTGTTGGGAATCTTTCCTTTAACGGCAGCGGCGGATAATACAGAAGGGGTCGATACATCAGCGGAAGCGGCATTACTTATGGAACAGCAGAGCGGCAGAGTGCTGTTTGAGAAGCAGGCACACGAAAAGCAGAATATTGCAAGTATAACGAAAATCATGACTGCTGTATTGGCACTGGAGTCGGGAAAGTGGAAGCAGTCGACGAAAATCAGTGAGAATGCATACGGCGTAGAGGGATCTTCGCTTTATCTGAAACCGGGCGAAACCATGACGCTGAAAGACTTGACGACGGGTCTGATGCTTCGTTCAGGTAATGATGCGGCGGTGGCAGTGGCAGAGTTTGTAGGGGGGAGTACCGAAGGATTCGTCTATATGATGAATGAAAAAGCTCATGATATCGGAATGGAAAATACCCAATTTGCAAATCCGCATGGTCTTGATGAAGGCGGTGACCATTACTCCACAGCCTATGACATGGCGCTTCTCATGAGGTATGCGATGCAGAAGGAACGATTCAGGGAAGTAACCGGACTCAAAACGTACGAAGCGCCGCAGCCCGGCAACGGAAAAAGGGTGTGGAAAAACAAAAATAAACTCCTCACCTCCATGTATGAATACACAACGGGCGGAAAAACAGGATACACCAGAAGCGCGGGGCGGACTCTCGTATCGAGTGCAAGAAAAAATGATATGGGTCTGATAGCGGTCACACTGGATGCTCCTTCCGACTGGAAAGACCATATTTCCATGTTTGAATGGGGATTCTCCTCCTTTGAGCTCTTTCAACTCGGGAAAGCGGACGAAACGTTAAACAGCGGATACCGGGAGAATGGGAGATTGTTTCTGCCAAGGGATTTTTACTACCCGTTGAAAGAAGACGAAAGAAATGACGTATCGCGGTCGGTCTCCTTATCAGAGCAGGACAACCATTATCCAAAAGGAATATCGGCGGCTGGAAAAATAACCTGGACGCTCGAAGACCAGCCGATTCACAGTATGCCCGTGTTTATCGATCAACCGGAAGAAAAGAATCAGGGATGGTTCCGCACGTTTTATGAATGTGTGCAGATGTTCATGGGGGGGCGGTAAACGGTGGTACACTATATCTGGATGTTTCTCCTTGGAGCCGGTATTGTAACAGCCATGTTTAACGGACGGATGGACGAGGTGTCGGAGGCTTTGTTCACAGGGGCGGAAGACGCGGTGACACTCTGTTTCGGCCTGATCAGCGTGATGGTATTCTGGCTGGGCATTATGAATGTGGCCAGACGCAGCGGACTTCTCGATACGTTTACGACCTGGCTCCGGCCGGCTGCGGTGCGGTTGTTTCCTGATATACCGCCCGATCATCCTGCTATGGGATATATTCTCTCCAATATGACAGCCAATTTGATGGGTCTTGGCAATGCCGCCACACCTATGGGAATTAAAGCAGTGAAAGAAATGAAAAAAATCAATGACAATAGAGACGAAGCCAGCCGCTCGATGATCACATTCATGGCATTAAACACGGCAGGACTGACCTTGATACCAACTACCGTCATTGCGGTCAGGATGAATTATGGTTCGTCGGAACCGGCCGAGATAGTTGGTGCAGCCATTCTTGCCACCGGCTGTTCCACAGCCTGTGCGCTTGTGATCGATCGGTTTTTTCATATTCGGCGAACCCGTAAAGGGAAGGGATAACTATGGGTTGGATGAACACGGTGTCAATCTGGGTGGTGCCAATGCTGCTGCTCGCTGTTATCCTTCACGCGGCATTGAAGCAGGTCCCGGCGTATGATTCGTTTGTGGAAGGCGGCAAAGACGGCTTTCAAATGGCAGTTTCGCTGATCCCCTATCTTGTCGGCATGTTAACAGCGGTATCGGTTTTCCGGGCGTCCGGTGCTATGGACCTCCTCATTCAGGCAATAGCGCCGGCCCTTGCACTGGTGGGAATGCCTGCTGAAATTGCTCCTCTGGCGATGATACGCCCGATTTCCGGAACAGGTGCGCTCGGAATGATGAGTTCGCTGCTCGAGGAGTACGGACCCGATTCTTTTATCGGCCGACTCGCCTCAACGATGCAGGGTAGCACGGATACGACGCTGTACGTGATCACTATTTATTTTGGAGCGGCAGGTGTGAAACATATCGGTGACGCATTGAAAGTAGGACTGGCTGCCGACGCTGCCGGCGTGGCAGCATCCGTCTTTATCGTCAGCATGATTTTTTTATAATCAGGGGGCTGTGTCAAAAGATGCAGCTCCTTTTTAGTCATATAGAAAGTTCACCCCAGGCAGAAGCGGAAGGCGGCGACAGTTGAAGGTTCATCGGCTAAAAGCGGTCACGTCCTGTGACAACCGCCGATGCTGGAACATCCTGTTCGTCGAAGCAGCAGCCGAAGATCCCATCAAACGGAGGCGCTCGCGTCGGGAGTCAGATCGGCGCCCGGCAGGATGTGCCGTACTTAACCGATCCTCCTTCAGGGAACAAGCTTGAGGCGCTGCCCGCGGCAAAGAAGACACGATGAGCCCCGGCGAATCGATGTCGCCCTTGTGCTCTGGAGTGCAAAGAAGACACGATGAGCCCCGGCGAATCGATGTCGCCCTTGTACTCCGGAGTGCAAGCGTCCGCCTGCAGCGGATGCCTTAACTTTAAACGGTTTTTGATACAGCTCCTATTTTGTATTCTGTGGGGAGGGTTGGTACTGCGGCACTTGTGAAACGAGGTTCAGATGGGTAAGATGGAACATGAGGTGAAAAAGATGGAAAGACTTCAGAAAGTTATAGCAGACGCAGGCGTGACATCACGCAGAAAAGCAGAAGGATTAATTGAAGATGGAAGGGTGAAAGTGAACGGGAGCGTTGTAAAGGAACTGGGCACGAAAGTAACGCCGAATAAAGATACAGTTGAAGTTGACCACGTTCCGATTGACCGGGAAGAGCCCGTTTATTACTTGTTTTACAAGCCGAAACAGGTCATTTCAGCGGTCAGTGATGATAAGAACCGGAGTGTTGTAACGGACTATTTTACAGATGAAACAAAACGGATTTTTCCAGTCGGCCGCTTGGATTATGATTCGTCCGGGCTTCTTCTGATGACAAATGACGGAGAGTTCGCCAATCAGTTGATGCATCCGAAAAACAAGGTATTTAAAACTTACATTGCAAAAGTCAGGGGAAAGCCATCCAAAGAATCGCTGCACCGCCTGCAGACAGGCGTCGAACTCGATGGCAGAAAAACCGCCCCCGCCAAAGTCAAAATTAAATCGACGAGTATAAAAACGAATTCCTCCATTGTAGAAATAAGCATACATGAAGGAAGAAACCATCAAGTGCGTAATATGTTCGAAGCGGTCGAACATCCGGTCATAAAACTAAAACGGGAGAAATACGGACCACTGACACTTGAAAACCTGCGCCCCGGAGAAAAGAGAAAGCTGAAACCGGTCGAAGTAAAACAGCTGAAAGAGATCGCTGTCACATAAGTGTCATAATCAGGTCCTTATACAAGAACCAATGACAGCGTTATAATGAGCACAGAGTGCACAATCCGGCATACGGGAAAAGGGGGGTGTTTTGATGGAGAAAGTGAAATGCGAATGCGGCCATTTGAATCCCTACGGTACCCACCTCTGTGAATCCTGCGGAAAGCCGTTGGATGAAAGGGATAAACAGGCCTCCATGGTGGACATGCGTTATGAAGGGGTGGCCAGGCGTTCGCAGACGTACAACAAAACAGTGGTTGATAAAATATGGAACTTTTTTTCCTCGGTAAAAGTAGGAGTTACCATCATTGTATTAACGCTGATCGCCTCCTCTATCGGGACGATTTTTCCTCAGGAAATGTACATACCCGGTAATGTGGACCCGGCTCAGCACTATGAGGAAGAATACGGAATTCCCGGACTTATTTATTATACCCTCGGTTTTCATAATCTTTACGGATCCTGGTGGTACATGGCTCTTATTGCAGGACTCGGTATTTCCCTTATTATAGCCAGTCTGGACCGGGTCGTACCATTATACCGCGCCCTCAAAAAACAAAAAATATCGCGCAATGAGGGTTTTCTGAAAAGACAGCGCCTTTTTGGTGTCACAGAAACAGAGCAAGCAGAAGATGTGCTCGAACAATCAAAAGAGCACTTACGCAGAAAACGCTACAATGTGAAAGTAGAAGATGGAAGTCTGCTGGCTGAGAAAAATCGTTTTGCCAGGTGGGGCCCCTATATCAACCATATAGGTCTTATTCTTTTTTTAACGGGATGTATGCTCCGCTTTTTCCCGGGCATGTACGTGGATGAGCTGGTCTGGGTAAGAGAAGGGGAAACGCAGGCGGTTGCAGGTACAGAACGCGAGTATTATGTTAAGAATGAAGAATTTTTTATCGAAACATATGATGAAAACGATGAAACATTCGGTCCGGCTCTGGAGCGCGCCGGCGGAAACCAGATTAAAACCTATCAGACGAATGCCGTACTTTATAAAAGCAGCGGAGGGACAGTTGGAACAGAACCGGAACTGACGAAAGTGAAATCGGACAGTATCGAGGTGAATCATCCGCTTCGTTTTGATGATTATGCCCTTTATCAATATGACTACAAACTGAATGAGCTGAACGTCATGTCACTTTCCATGAATAACCGGGAGAGCGGGGAAAAAATCGGCACTATTGATATCGATCTGTTTGACCCCGAGGGAGAATATGACCTTGGAAACGGATACCGGGTCGTCATAGAATCGTACTTTCCGAACTTCGAATTTGATGAGAATGGGGAGCCTTCTACGATCTCTGATATTCCGGACAACCCTGCCTTCATCTTCCGGATGTTTTCACCAGAGCACCCGGATGAAGGGGAGTACAGTTTTGTCGCCATCCGGAGCAATGAAGATATATTTGGTGAAAATACGTATGAAATGTCTTTTGAAGGTGTTGAAACAAAAAACGTAACAGCGCTGAAGGTGCGTAAAGACCACACACTGCCATTTTTAATCGCCGGCGGAAGTATTTTCATGATTGGTCTGATTCAGGGGTCCTATTGGTCGCACCGACGCATCTGGCTGCGCAGGTTTGGAAATGAACTGTGGGCGGCCGGCCATACGAATAAACACTGGGCTTCGATGAAAAAAGAGTTTCAGGCACTGTCCGAAAAAACCGGTATGACAGTGCCGGAGGACAAGCAGGCGAAGAAAGCAATGGAGGAGCACACCTCCGATGGAAGGGATGACAATAATGGTCGAACTTAGTTCAAACCTGTTATTTGCCGCTTTTTTTCTTTATCTGGCAGCAACCATATGTTTCTCCGTAAGTGTTACAGGTAGAAAATGGCGGGACAAACAGGGAGAGGTGACAGGCAATCGTCTCGGTACGGTCGGTTACGCTGCAGCATGGATTGGTTTTGTGCTGCAGGCCGGCTATTTTTTCACAAGATGGATCGCAGCCGGCCACGTTCCGGTCAGCAATATGTTTGAATACACGACGTTTCTCGGGATGGCTCTCACGATTGCATTTCTTATCCTGTACGGTATCTATAGAACGGCCGTCCTTGGCATGTTCACGATGCCGATTGTCATGTTAATTATTGCTTTTGCCTCGGTGTTTCCAACGGAAGTGGAACCGCTCATCCCAGCGCTGCAGAGCAATTGGCTGAAAATCCATGTGACCACGACAGCACTTGGCCAGGGACTTTTATCGATTGGGTTTGCTGCCGGGCTCATCTATCTTATACGTACACTTGATTTTACAAAACGCGGAAAGAAAGTGTTCTGGCTGGAGACGATTATGTACAGTCTCCTCAGTCTCGTCAGTTTCATTTTAGTGCGCTACATCTTCCGCTTGTTTGACTATGAAGCTGTCTTTACGTATGTGAATGAAAACGGTGAACAGGCCGAGATGGTGTACTATCTTCCGGCGCTTGTTGGACCGAATGAAGCAAGTCTCCAGACACAGGGGGCTTTGGAGCCGATTTTGACCATGCCCGCCTGGATACGAAGCGATGACGCCAATACGGTCATCTGGTCCCTGGCTGCCGGACTGGTTCTTTATATACTGTTAAGGCTGATTCTGCGCAAACCTCTCGGCGCCGTTCTGCAGCCGCTTTTGAAAAACATAAATCCGGATACAGTGGATGAAGTCAGCTACCGGGCGATTGCAATCGGATTTCCGGTATTTACGCTTGGCGGCCTGATATTTGCTATGATATGGGCGCAGATAGCGTGGACACGGTTCTGGGGCTGGGACCCCAAGGAAGTGTGGGCGTTGATTACCTTTCTTTTTTATGCAGCTTATCTTCACCTGCGGCTGTCAAGGGGCTGGCACGGAGAACCCTCCGCCTGGCTTTGTGTGATAGGTTTTGTTATTATCATGTTTAACCTGGTGTTTGTTAACCTTGTCATCGCAGGCCTTCATTCTTATGCATGACGCTTAGTGGCAGACAGGAGCTGCTAAAGCATGTTATACAATCTGCTCGGCAGGAGGTATGAAATAATGGACAGAGAATCAAAAGTACTCGTGGTGGATGATGAAGACCGGATCCGCCGGCTTTTAAGAATGTATTTGGAACGGGAACAGTTTATCGTGGAAGAAGCGGAAAATGGAGAAGAAGCACTGGATTTGGCGCTTCACAACGATTACGACGTCATTCTGCTGGATTTAATGCTTCCGGGAATGGACGGAGAAGAAGTATGCCGTGAAATCCGCAGATCCAAAGCAACACCGATTATCATGCTTACTGCCAAAGGGGAAGAAAGTAACCGGGTGCAGGGGTTTGAAGTCGGCACTGACGACTATATTGTTAAACCATTCAGTCCAAGAGAAGTGGTACTTCGGGTAAAAGCTATTCTGCGGCGGGCATCGGCGACGAAATTTCTGCAGACCGAAACACAGACGAAAGATGTATTGGTGTTTCCCCATCTGACCATCGATAATGATGCTCATCGTGTCACTGTAAACGAAGAAATTATCAGCTTGACTCCGAAAGAATACGAACTGCTTCTCTATCTTGCACAGGCCCCGGATAAAGTCTTTTCAAGAGAGCAGCTTCTTAAAGATGTGTGGGATTATGACTTTTTCGGCGACCTGCGGACGGTGGATACCCATGTAAAGCGACTCCGTGAGAAACTCAGCCGCGTGTCGGAGGAGGCTGCCGATATGATTTCCACCGTGTGGGGTGTAGGGTATAAGTTTGAGGCTGCTGCAGACGAATGATCTGGCGCAGTGTTGTCGGAAAACTGTGGGGAACCATTCTGCTTCTTGTCTCAGCAGTGCTTGTATTATTGACAGTACTGCTGCTTCAGTTTTTTGAACGATTCCACATTACAGAAGCAGAAGAGCAGTTAACCAATCATGCCAATGTCATGGTGTCACTGCTTGAGGGAGACAACAATCCCGAAAGTGCCCGTGATACCGTTGAACATATGGCGGATTCCTACAATTCATCTGTTGTTATTTTAGAGAATGGAAACCGGTGGGAATACCCGGATGAAGAAGCAGGGGTGAATCTTCCTGTTTCTCTTTTTGAAAGTGAACCGAGACTGGCACCGGTGCAGCATGACCGGGAGACAGTCGCCACACATGGAAACTTTCCCATACAGGAAAATGGAGAGCAGGTGCAGCAGGAGATTTTTGTCGTCGGTGTCCCTTTTGTTTCCTCAGACGGGCAGGAAGGATCTCTTTACCTGTACCAGTCACTCGACATCATTGAGGATACTACCGGGGAAACGAAACAGATCATTCTGCTTTCCGCTGGTATTGCCATCATCCTTACGACTATTTTCGCCTTCTTTTTGTCATCGCGGATTACGGCACCCCTTCGAAAAATGAGAGAACTTGCCCTCAATGTTTCCAAAGGTGATTTTGAAACGAAAGTACCGATTATGACAAATGACGAAATCGGTCAGCTCGGCAACGCCTTTAATAAAATGAGACGTGAACTGAACCGCAATATTACGGCGCTTAATCAGGAAAAAGAACAACTGAGCCGTATTCTGACCAGTATGGCGGACGGCGTCATCACGGTCGACCGGAAAGGGTCGATTGCTCTCACGAATCCACCGGCCCATTATTTTCTACAGTCCTATCACTACGAAACCGGTGCACCCGATCCACAGGACCGGCTGCCAAAAGAAGTGAAAAAGCTGTTCCAGAAAGTTGTGACGCTGGAAGAAGAACAATGGATAGAAATGGACGTGCAGGGCAGAAGTTACGTCGTTTTGATGACCCCGCTGTATGATGAAGAATTTGTGCGCGGCGTCGTGGCGGTCATCCGCGATATGACCGAAGAACGTATGCACGATAAACTCCGAAAAGATTTCATCGCCAACGTGTCGCATGAATTACGGACGCCGATTTCCATGCTGCAGGGCTACAGCGAAGCGATTGTCGATGATGTCGCGGGAAGTGAAGAGGAAAAGCAGGAAATCGGACGCATCATTTATGATGAATCGATGCGGATGGGGCGTCTTGTTAACGAACTGCTGGATCTGGCAAGAATGGAAGCCGGTTATACCCAGCTTGACAGGCAGTGGGTTGATGTCGAATCGTTCGCAGACAAGGTATTTAAAAAGTTTCAGGGACCGGCCCGGGACGCTGAGGTCCACATGCAGATTGATAAACGCCTCGAGCGCAGTCAAGCCTGGTTTGACCCGGACAGGCTTGAACAAGTGATGACCAATCTGATTCACAATGCCATCCGGCACACCGGCGATAACGGCGAAGTTCAGGTAGTGGTTAAAACGGACGCGTCCGAGATGAGCGTAGAGATCCAGGACACAGGTTCGGGTATCCAGGAAGAAGATCTTCCTTATGTGTTTGAACGCTTTTATAAAGCAGATAAAGCAAGGACACGCGGAAACGGTGGAACCGGTCTGGGTCTTTCTATTGCGAAGAA
The DNA here is from genome assembly GCF_900115625.1 of Salibacterium halotolerans. Lineage (GTDB taxonomy): Bacteria > Bacillota > Bacilli > Bacillales > Marinococcaceae > Salibacterium > Salibacterium halotolerans. The sequence goes on from NZ_FOXD01000003.1 coordinate 244,305, forward strand.
TATAGTGGAAGCACATGAGGGGGAGATTTCTGCAAGAAGCAGGAAAGATAAGGGGACTATATTCCGGTTTACAATCCCCGCTTCCACTGAAGAATAATGGAAAGGCAGTGTTAGGAGGACAAACGTGAAGGCTTGGTTTGAAGAACATTTTCAGGAAGATTATCTGAAAGTATATGATCATCGGGACGAAGAGAAAGCGGCGGATGAACTCCACGATATTATGAGTTATATCCCCCTTGAAAGAGGAATGAAAGCCATTGACCTCTGCTGCGGAAACGGCCGTCATGCCCGCTATATGGCAGCAAAGGGCATTCACGTTACAGCTCTTGATTTATCACCTGTTTTACTGAAAAAAGCCATTGATCTGACATCCGGTCTACCGGTGCAGTATATGCGGGGGGATATCCGTCATATTTCCGTCAAACAGGAATATGACGCCGCTTTTAATCTGTTCACCAGTTTCGGCTACTTTGTGGAGGATCATGAAAATGAACTGGTGCTTGTCAGGGCGTCGGAAGCACTGAAAGACAATGGATGGTTCTGTATCGATTACTTAAATCCTGTGTATACGGCTGCCAACCTCGTTCCCTTTGACTCCACCGATAAGAATGGTTTTACCGTCACACAGCGGCGCTTTATCGAAAGTGGGTTTATACACAAAAAAATATCGATAGAAGAAGCCGGCTCCAGACGGGAGTACCGGGAACGGGTCAAAATGTATGAAAATAGTACATTAGAACAAATGATCCGGCAGAATGGGTTTGAAATCGAGTATTTATTTGGAGATTATGATGCCTCTCCTTTTTGGGAACAATCATCGCCGCGGCAGATTTTTATCTGCCGGAAACGGCCGGACTTCCAATAAAAAGGTTGTTCCCCCTCGATATTTTATTCATTTTCTTATATACTAAACAGGATATAAAACTAAATCACGATGTGAAGAGGTCATTTTCTGCCACAGGAAATGTTAAAAGGGAAACCGGTGAAACTCCGGTACGGTCCCGCCACTGTAAGCATGACAAGCCGCGGCTGTAGAATCCACTGTTGAATGGAACGGGAAGGAAACTGCGGAAGATGTAAGTCAGGAGACCTGCCTTTTCATACGGTGAAATCTTCGAGGAAAGGGACCGCCGGTGATACATGCAGCCCGTCCTACGTGCGTTGTTTTGCAGCCGTTTTATGCGCTCTCCCTGAAATCAGGGGGAGTTTTTTAATAAAAAAAAGGAAGAGAAGGAGGGACAGCATTGAAACAACGTATTCTGCCCGGTTTCTGTTTGATGCTTGTTTTGATAACAACAGGATGCAGTACAGGAGAAAACGCAGAAGAGGCACAGACCAGCGGGGAAAACGAACAAACAGAAAAAGAAGATTCTGGTTCAGAAAATGATGCGTTCCCTGTTGAAATAACAGATGCAGCGGATGAAACAGTAACGCTTGAAAAAGAACCGGAACGCATTGTCAGTATGATACCCAGTAACACTGAAATCGCCTATAAGCTCGGTCTCGGCGAAGAGATCGTAGGCGTTTCCGATCACGCCGATTACCCGGAGGAAGCAGTGGGAAAGGAAAAAATAGGAGGACTTCAATTCAACGTCGAAAAAATCATTTCCCTTGAACCGGACCTGGTGCTCGCGCACGCCTCATCCCTTCAGCAGTCCGAACAGGGACTCGAGCAGATAGAAGAAGCAGGGATCAATGTCCTTGTAGTCAATGAGGCGGCGTCTTTTCAGGAAACATATGACTCCATCAACATGATCGCAAAGGCAGCCGGTGCACAGCAGGAAGCACAAAATATCATATCATCGATGAAAACTGATGTAGAGAATCTGCGGGAACAGGCATCCAGCATCTCCGAGGAAGAGAAAAAAACAGTCTGGATGGAAATTCAGCCGCCGCCTGATATTTACACGACCGGAAGCGGTACGTTTCAGCATAAGATGCTCCAGCTCATTCATGCCAAAAACGCCGCAGCCAGTGAAGAAGGTTGGCTCCCTTATACGACAGAAGATGCCGTGAAACAAAGTCCTGAAGTGATCATCACGACGTACGGCCAGTCTGTGGAAGGTAATCCGGCAGCACAGATAAAAAACCGGAAGGGGTGGAGCAGCGTTCCTGCTGTTGAGAACGGCGACATTTACAATGTAAACAGTAACCTTGTCAGCCGTCCCGGTCCCCGTCTGGTTGAGGGGGCAGAGAAACTGGCGGAGCTGATTTATCCTGATGTTTTCAACGAATAAAGCCTGGACAAGCGTTGGGATCGGGGTATGCTTTGCAGTTTTAAGTATATGGATGGGTGTTTCCGTCGGCAGTGTGGCTGTTCCGCTCCCGGTCAGTGCCGAAATTCTGGGGCGTACCGTTCTCGGATTTGACATGCCGGCACACATCTCTGACACTGATGCAGCCATCATTACCGATATCAGGTTACCAAGGGTCGTTCTCGCAGCTCTTGTCGGTGCTTCGCTTGCCGCTGCAGGTGCAGCGTTTCAGGGACTTCTCCAAAATCCGTTGGCCGATCCGTATACGCTCGGGGTTTCTTCCGGCTCGGCATTGGGAGCGGTTATCGTTCTCTACACGGGATTTACGATTCCGCTCACAGGGTCGTTTACCCTCCCGATTATAAGCATTGGGACCGGTGGACTGACTCTGTTATTCATTTTGACATTTGTGCGGTGGATTGAACCGCAGATGCGGACGGAAACCCTTATTCTTGCCGGGGTGATTGTTAGTTCGTTTCTCGGCGCCTGTTTGTCGCTCATCATTGCGCTCACCGGTGACGAACTGAGACAGATTATAAGCTGGCTGATGGGAAGTGTATCGATGAGGGGATGGGACTACGCAGGGCTTCTGCTGCCCTTCTTACTCACCGGCAGTATCCTTTTGCTTATGAATATGAAAGAACTGAATGCGCTTGTGTTTGGTGAAGAAACGGCCCGTACGCTCGGGGTTTCTCCGGAGCAAAGCCGGATGATGGTTCTCGGGGCAGCCTCTCTTCTTACCGGTGCTGCAGTTGCAGTATCTGGTACGATAGGTTTTGCCGGGCTGGTCGTACCTCATATCGTCCGCCTTCTCACCGGTCCTGATCACCGGCTTGTGCTTCCTGTTTCGATGCTCGGCGGAGCGGGTTTTCTTGTTTTAACCGATCTTGCGGCCCGGACCGTCATCGCCCCTGTCGAACTTCCCATCGGCGTGATTACAGCTGTCCTGGGGGCCCCTGTATTTGGTTTTCTTTTGTATCAGCAGCGCCGCTCAAAACAGAGGAGATAAATAATGCTGGAAGTAAAAGAACTGCAGGGTGGTTACAACGGTGTGTCCATCCTGGAACATATTGAATTTCATGCAGAGCCTGGAGAGGTGATTGGTGTTATCGGGCCGAATGGAAGCGGCAAGTCAACGCTTCTTAAAATGCTGTACAGGGAGATGAAGCCGCTTTCGGGAAACATTTTTCTGAACAAACAGCCTCTCCATGCCCTCACACAAAAACAGATCGCTTCGCAGCTGGCTGTTCTCCCGCAGCAGGAAGGATACATTTTTTCCTACACGGTGTTTGATGTGGTGGAGCTGGGGCGTTATCCATATCAGAAAGGATGGTTCGGCCAGCGCAGCAGCAACGATCTGGCCGTGATAAAGGAGGCCATGCGTCAGACTAACGTCGAACACCTGGGTCAAAGGACACTCGATCAACTGAGCGGAGGGGAAAAGCAGCGCGTGTTTCTGGCGAGAGCAATGGCGCAGGAACCCCAATGCCTGGTGCTGGATGAACCGACCAATCATCTCGATATTGCTTATCAGATGCATCTTTTTGATACATTGAAACGCTGGGCGGTAAAAAGAGGAATGACAGTCATTGCAGCAATTCATGACCTTAATCTTGCCGCTTTATATAGTGACAGGCTGCTGCTCTTGAACGATGGGAGACAGGAGTGTCTGGATACCCCGGGGATTGTCCTTGCGAAGGAGCGGATGGAGAAGGTATATGGAACGTCCTTTTCCTATGTGTTTCATCCATCCTTCCCGCGTCCGCAGTTTATGCTCGAACCGGAACGATTTTCAAAGCCGCATGGCAGCCCTTTATTTACCGGTATCATCAAAGAAGAGCGGGAAGGTCAGCCGTGCCTTTCTTCCTCTATATACTGGAAAACATTGTCGACTTCCGCAGATGCCGGAGGGTTCGGCTGGAGCAGAACGTTTCCCCTTTTTCCTGAAAAAGAACGGGCAGGCATCACACATCCAAGTCGACGAGAATGTTTTGCTGGCAAAAGCACAAACGGTCATATACTGATGTATGCAGCCATTACCGCAGAAAAAACAGATAATCGCAGGACGGACTGGATTCCTGCATATGGAGAGGTCTTTTTATTTATCGATACATGGTTGAACGAAGCCCGGATGGCGTCCGTACTCGCTGATGCAGCGGAAGCAAAAGGACAGGTAAAAGGCAGCCTTGATAACGGTGGAACACCGGTATTCGATGGTGGTATAACAATCACCATTTGTATTCCGGAAGATGGACCAACCGCAGAATCTCTGTCCGACATACGACGTGCTGCAGCAGAAGTCGTATATGACCGGCTGTCCAGAGCGGGTGGTGCAAAGTGGCAATGATCTGAAACGAACAAAAGGAGTGTTGAGATGGTGAGACTGTATACGAGAAGCGGAGACAAAGGCCGGACGAGAGTGATCGGTGGGACAAGAGATAAAGATGACATCAGAGTGGAGGCATATGGAACGTGTGATGAACTGAATGCTTTTACCGCCAAAGCAGAAGCAGTCCTGGATAAGCAGCTGTTTCCGGATATCGCAGCAGAACTCACCCGTATCCAGCATGAATTGTTCGACTGCGGTAGCGATCTTGCTTCCGTCAAAGAGGATGCCGTGTGGAAAATGGATGATCAGCCTGTTTCCCGCCTCGAGAAAAGCATTGATGTTTATACAGAGGAAGCGCCGGAGCTTCAGCGGTTCATCCTGCCGGGCGGATCTTCAGCGGCCGCTGAACTGCATATCTGCAGAACGATTGCGCGGAGAACGGAACGGATCATTACAGCACTGGCCAAAGAAGAAACCATGAATGGTGAGGTGCTCACCTATATAAACCGCCTGTCCGATTACTTTTTTGCGGCAGCGCGGGTTGTCAATTCGAGAATGAACGTTGCTGATGTGGAATACGAACGGAGTGCGGTCGTTTTCCGCGCTCACCATGACAAAACATAGGCATACAATTTGCGGCACCGCTTGGTCTATGCTGCATCGTAAAAAGGAGTCATAAAGACAGACAAGCCGTCATATGCTTATAGTGGCATGATACTTCACATCAAAAAATGGAGGTTATCCATATATGTCATATGTACAACGGTTTATACTCGTCGGCTTTTTTACATTGTTTCTCGCGCTGCTCTTCTTTTTTATCGGTGCTTCGTCCATGTATGCTTATCAAGGAGACGAGGACTACATATGGCCGGTGGACGGCGGCGGGGTGTTGACCGACACGTTCGGCTCAAGACAGGGGAACCATGATGGAATAGATATTGCCGCTGCAACCGGCACCCAAGTGATAGCTGCCGCAGATGGCGAAGTTACGCGCTCGGATTACTCTTCTTCGTACGGGCATGTTGTCATGATACAGCATCATGATGACTCAGAGACCGTGTATGCCCATTTGTCAAAAAGATCAGTGAAAGACGGAGAAAAAGTGGAACAGGGAGAAACGGTCGGGGAAGTTGGAAACACAGGACGATCCCGCGGTGCTCATCTTCATTTTGAACTCCATTTCGGACAGTGGAACCCGGAAAAAACCTACGCCTCCGATCCGCTTCCTGTTTTAAAACAGGACAACCATGCTTATGCCGCGTCAGATAATAACCGAACAGCAGAAATAGCAGGCATGATGAGTAACGCAGAAAAAGAGACGGATTCGTTCAGCTACACGATAGAAAAAGGGGACACCCTTTGGGATTTGGCCCGCACGTATGACACAACTGTAGAAGCGCTTCAGGACAAAAATGACATCGAAGGGTCTTTAATTTATCCGGACCAGGAGATCATCATTCCCTGAATCTAAGAAACGCGTGCGTCTTTGGCGGAAAAATATGATAGAATAACGTCAGCAGGTTGTGACAATAAGAGCAGCAAAGGAAGCATGAACAGATGAGAAGTTCCAATCCGCCGAAAGACTTTCACCTGAATACGTCCTTTTTAATGTGGCTCAACCAGCAGGAAGATAAGCAAAAGAACGAAGAGTGGATGCTGGACGTCTTTTTATTCTTTCTGACCAAGTTTTCCCGGCATGAATCTATACGTCTCGATCATCACGATTTTCTTCATCAACGTTTCTGGAAAGGGATGGAAGACGTGTTGGAGTATCAACTGATGAGCAGACGAAAAAAACCAAAAGACATCGTGCTGTATCAGTTTATAGAAAATGTGGCTTTGACGGAAAACTGGATACGTAAAGAAAATAACCACGCCGTCATGAACGAACAGGGGCGGCAGTTTCTCGCCTTAACGAGGAAAAATCAGTGGAACCGGATCCTAGCCTATATCTGGCCGGACCCTTGAATAAGGCATAGATAGAAGTTCCCCCTGGGCGGTTTTTATCCAGGGGGAAGAGAAAGCGTCATGATGCAGTGTTCTTTGTTACACTTCGATTTTGTCGGCCCGCTTAATTTCTTCAATAGATGTCAGGTGATTCACGACATCTTCACCGGCCTCTTTGTCGACAGCGAGCATCATGATCGCATCGCCGCCTTCTTCTCTCCGGCCGACCTGCATAGTGGCGATATTGACATCGTGTTCGCCGAGGAGTTGTCCCATTTTTCCAATGACCCCGGGTCTGTCGGAATGCTGAATATAAATCAAGTGGCCGGTCGGGTAGAAATCGACGTTAAAGTCATTAATCCGGACGATGCGCGGTCCGTATTCTTTGACGTAGGTGCCGTGAATCGTGAAGTGACGGTTTTCCCCGCGTACTGTTGCCTGCATCAGATTGGAGTAGCCAAGCGCGTTTGTATGATGCTTTTCTCCGTATGTGATGCCGCGTTCTTTTGCGATAACGGACGCGTTGACGTCATTGACAGGGGCATCAATTCTTGACTGGAGAAAGCCGGCAACAAGAGAACGCGTTAAGACGGATGTTTCGAGTTCCGTAACTTCTCCGCTGTAATGTACATCAATGTCCTGTACCGGAGTCTTCATGCTCTGGGATAAAATATAACCCATTTTTTTGGAAAGTTCATAGTACGGCTGCAGCGTTTCGAATTTTTCTTTCGACATTGTCGGGAGGTTGATTGAATTCAGCGCAGGCAGTCCCTTTAAAAACTGCAGTACTTCCCCGGATACCTGTTCCGCTACATTCAGCTGTGCTTCTTTTGTAGAAGCGGCGATGTGCGGCGTTGTGATAACGTTGCCGAGGCTGACGAGTTTATTGTCCTGAGCCGGTTCCTCCTCAAACACGTCCAGCGCCGCGCCCCCGGCATTCCCGCTTTCCAGATGTTCATAAAGGGCTTCTTCATCAATGATACCGCCGCGGGCACAGTTAATGAGAAGAACGCCGGGCTTGGTTTTTCCGATGTTGTCCCGGTTGATAAGCCCTTTCGTATCTTTTGTCAGCGGAGTGTGGACGGTAATAATATCTGCACTTTCGAGTACTTCATCGAGTGTGCCGGTCTCTACGCCGAGCTTTTCCGCACGCTCTTCGGTAAGAAAAGGATCGTACACGAGCAGGGATAAATCAAATCCGCGGGCCCGTTTTGCGATTTCGGATCCGATCCGGCCAAAACCGACGACACCGAGCGTTTTGCCGCGCAGTTCCACGCCCTGAAATGCTTTACGGTTCCACTCCCCGCCCTGGATGGAAGCATCCGCCTGCGGTATATTTCTGGCAAGGGACATCATCATGGCAAAAGTATGTTCCGCGGTGGATATTGTGTTACCATCCGGAGCATTTATGACTACAATGCCTCGTTTGGTGGCCGCGTCTATATCAATATTGTCGACGCCTACACCAGCCCGGGCAATAATTTTAAGGTTTGTCATCTGATCCATGATTTCCGGGGTCACCGTTGTACCACTTCGTACGAGAAGGGCATCGTACGTATCCTGATCATCCACGTCTTTTACATTCTGCTGGATGCACTCAATCTGATCCTGACCGAGGAGGGGGGCCAGACCTTCCTTGCTCATCGCATCCGATACGAGAATCCGTGCTTTTGTCTTCAATTCCTCTTCTGCTTGTTTTTCTGCTGCAGGTTGCTGCATCATCTCTCTCCACTCCTTCACCTGTAATAAAATCATAGCGTCACAGTTAAATACAGCCTTAGGGAAAACCTATAAAAAAAACTCCCTGCCCACACGAATAAATTCGCAAGGGGCGGAAGTTTCCGCGGTGCCACCCTTTTTTAAGCATTCTTCATACTTCTCAGGGAGCCAAAGCTCCAAGGTAACGGATTATCCGTCCGCTTCTAATCTCGTTCAAAGCGGCTGCTCAGAAGTGCTCTCGGAAAAGAGGCCATACCGGTTTCCAGCTGTTCCGGCTCTCTGGGATGGACCTGCAGTTCTTCGTTCTTCGTCCCGGCATTATCATCCAACTGTGTACTCATCAAGGACAAGTGTCCTTCATTTAGTGATTGTTAATGTATCATAGGAGGGTGGGAAAGTCAATATACTTTGAATAAATGATGAGCTGCTCAGGGAGGTGGACATAACTTGTTCGAATACACTGTGAAACAGGGGGACACCCTTCGTAAAATAGCGTCGCGTTTTCAAATGAATGCAGAACAGCTGCTTTATACAAATAATTTGACGCTCCGTACCTATCTGGATCAGGGCATGACGATTTTCATTCCGGATACAATACGAAAAGATCATTCACGACTGGAAAAACCAAAAGGCTGTATTCATGAATATGGATGGAGGGAACTGGAAAAAGACAGGGGGAGGCTTCCATCGTCCATCCGTTCGGGACAGATAGGCACTTCTGTACGTGGAAAACCAATATGGCTTTTTTGTGCCGGCAATGGCCCGAAGAAAATATTTCTTTCCGGTTCCTGGCATGGAAATGAATGGCTGAATACGTGGCTGTTAATGGTTTTTCTTCATCAATTGGCATCAAAGAAAGAAAACGGAGAGAAATGGTATGGGATAGATCCTGAAATGATTTTTCAGGATACGACCCTCTATGTGGTCCCGCTCGTTAATCCGGACGGGGTGGAAATTGTTCAGGAGGGGGCGTCTATTCTGGAAGAAGAGCACGAAGAAGTATGGCAGATCAACGGGGAAGTGAACGATTTCCGTCACTGGTCCGCGAACGTGCGCGGAGTGGATTTAAATCATCAATGGCCGGCTGGATGGAAGGAGGAAGCTGCCGGTTCACCTATCCGTCCTTTTCCAAGACATTACGGTGGAGAAGCTCCGCTGACAGAACCCGAAGCAAAAGCTGTGTACCAGCTCAGCATGGAAGAAGAGTTTTCACATGTGCTGGCGCTTCATTCCCAGGGAGAAGAGGTATACTGGGGGTATAACGGTCTGGAACCAGAGGAGAGCGGGGAGCTGGCAGGACGTCTTGCTGCGGCAGCGTCATTTCGACCGGTGAAGCATGCCGGCAGCAGCGCCGGCTACAAAGACTGGTTCATTAAAACATTCCGAAGACCCGGGTTCACCATTGAAACAGGAGTGGGGGTGAATCCGCTGCCCCCGGAAGCCTCATCCAGAATCTGGGTTACAGGAGTGCCGCTTCTTCTGGAAAGCCTGACGTTTCCCGATTTCACGAAAAAAGGGCGCGGACATAACAGTCTTTAAACAGGAATAGAGGCTGCAGCGGCTCTGTGGACACTACATTGCCCGGCCGCCTGCTTAGTGTCCACGGAAGTAGTGTTCGTGGACATTGGAACTCTTTGCATCCACAGCTGGTGTCCATTAATTTCCGCCGGCACCCACTGATTCCCGGTTTCAGCGGCGTAGTGTCCACTAATGCACCGATAATAGGGAGCCACGACTGGATGGCCGAATGTACTTCACTGAACTAACGGACATGCGCTGCAAAAGGGCGCTTGTCCTCCATAGAACAAAGGCGGCATCAAAAGCCGCCGCCTTCCGTTTTTACCCATGGCTGCATTCTCTATATCACAGAAAAGGAATCTGGGACAAAAGTAAAATAGGCGGAGGAAAACACGAATGTTTTGCGGCGTTGTTCAAGAGCCGCATAGCAGCGGAGTCCAAATGCTCCGGCTTCTGCTCAGAACAGCACGAGTCACGGGTGCCCCGCAGGAAGCAGGGTACCCGTGACGTACTTCCACAGGATAATGGCGTTTAAGGCGGCACCGGATACTCTAAAGTGTCTTATGAACTATTCATCCTACTTTTCACGCAGCGACGCGAACTCTTTGTTGCGTCGGCCCGTTCATTTTCCTGCTAAACGGAACCTGGATTCGTTCATGACGACGTTTACGGGGGAACGAAACCCTCTAAAGTGCTTTA
>NZ_FOXD01000033.1 GCF_900115625.1 Salibacterium halotolerans
CAGTGGTAACCAGTAATGCCCTGTGGGTTCCATGCCGACAATCATGTCGGTTTTGTGATGATTTTCCTGATGCATGGCTGCCCATCGTAGAAAAGCTTCGAATCCTTCCCTATCATTGGAGAAGCTGGTTCGTTTTCCAAATTCAAAGCCGCGGTCATCGAAAGCACGAGCCACCTGTTTGTTTTTGGCGATATCTACGCCAATAATAAGTGTGTTAGAGGTGATTTGCGTGAGTTTTTCATTTTGCGTATAATGCATGGTGAGTCCTCCTTGGTTCTATTGAGTTAGAGGTCGATGATTTTTCATCGGACACTCCGTACTATACCAAGGGGGCTCTTTTTTGTTCAAAACCCACATTTTCCCCTAACAGGAATGCTCCCTCTTTGTAATCTGTGTACGTGATTGGTGGTACATTTATCGCACCGCAGATTTGAAGGTTCTGTCTTTTTATCAATGATTATGGGATTTTCTATGTATTATACAACTTCAACAATTATCTCTAGAATAGATACAATCAGTAATATTCCAGCCCCAACTGTAACAATGTACCCGTCGATTTTCTCATTTTCCTTAAACATAACAATTCCAGCAGTGATTAGTATCAATGCTACAAAAAACGAGGGAGAGAAAACACCTAGATCCACGTCTATTATTATAATAATAAACAGAATAAACGAAGCTATGGATATGGCCATGGCTGTTGCTCTTTTTGTAATTCTCAACTTAAAGATTCCCCCTATACTTAAAACACGACACTGATCCCCTCCATTTCATAGAACTGCTGTTTTGGGCGTCAGGGTTCGTGAAAGAGTTTCGCATCCGGTAAAAATAAATGAAACATAAACATGAACGGCACCGAGAAAAAAGCATGCCGAAACACATGGAGTGTTTCTGAAGGACTATCAGACCCTACGGGAAGCTGATAATCTATCCATACTAATGGGGGCATTACAATAGTAGTGAATAAAATGCCTTGAAACAGCTTACTTTTTGGAAGATTAAATGAATAAAAAGCAACAGGGAAGATCCAGAACATATAAAAAGACAGGGGAGAGTAGATAAAGCCGCCGTCATATAAACCGCCGTATCGGGATTCGTAAAAGTTATGTAACGTCGGCAGGACATTATCCAACAACACTTGAAGAAGGAAACCGAGGAACACGATTCCCATAATACGACCAATCATATAAACGGAGTACCCCATAGGCTTAAGGCTGCTCCAGTTCATGTTATACCTCCAATTCTTGTTTAATGCCACTCCATCCCCATTATACATAAAAAAAGGAAGGGTTTTACACCCTCCCTTTTTTTCGATTTTTTACTGTGACACGCTGGCGCTAGTCCATTACTTTCACAATGTCGTTCGTGAAGGCGACGGGATCTTCGACCGGCATGCCCTCGATAAGAAGCGCCTGGTTGTACAGCAGGTTCGTGTACAGATCCAGTTTGTTCTCGTCGTTGTCGTACGCGGCTTTGAGCGACTGGTAAATGTCGTGGTTGACGTTGATTTCCAGCACTTTATTGGCTTTAATGTTCTGGTTATCCGGCATCTGCTGCAGAATTTTCTCCATCTCGATGGAGATTTCGCCGTCGGCGGCGAGGCAGACCGGATGGCTCTTCAGGCGCTTGGACGCGCGGACGTCGCTCACTTTGCCGTCGAGCTTGTTTTTAATCGCGTCGAACAGATCCTTGTTTTCTTCCTGTTCGTGTTTTTCCTCTTCCTGTTCCTCATCGTCTTCGATACCGAGGTCACCGCTTGCGACGGATTTGAATTCTTTGTCTTCATAGGATGACAGCATTCTGATGGCGAATTCGTCGATGTCTTCGGTGAAGTAGAGGATTTCATAGCCTTTGTCGCGGACCATTTCCGTCTGCGGCAGCTTTTCAATGCGGTCGACGGAGTCGCCGCTCGCGTAATAAATGTACTGCTGGTCTTCTTTCATGCGCTCTACATATTCGGCGAGACTGACCATTTTCTGTTCCTTCGAAGAATAGAACAGCAGCAGGTCTTTCAAGTCATCGGTGTGGCTGCCGTAGTCCATCTGCATGCCGAATTTCAGCTGACGGCCGAATGATTGGTAAAAGGTTTCATAGTTTTCGCGTTCGTTTTTCAGCATGCTCTGCAGCTGATTGCGGATTTTGCTTTTAATGTTCTTTGCGATCAGACGAAGCTGGCGGTCATGCTGCAACATTTCCCGGGAAATATTCAGGGAAAGGTCCTCTGAATCCACGATCCCTTTGACGAAACTGAAATAATCAGGCAGCAGATCGGCACATTTTTCCATAATGAGAACGCCGTTGGAATAGAGCTCCAGCCCTTTTTCAAATTCAGCGGAGTAATAATCAAACGGCGGCTGCTCCGGAATGAACAGAACGGCCTGATAGCGGACCTGACCGTCGATGTTCAGGTGGATATGTTTCAGCGGCTTGTCGAAACCATAGCGGCGTTCCTGGTAAAACGCTTCGTAATCCTTATCCGATAGCTCGTCCCGGTTTTTCTTCCAGAGCGGAATCATGCTGTTGATGGCTTTTTCTTCTGTTACTTCGACAGTTTCTTCTTCATTGTCTTCCTTTGGCTGCTGCTCTGTTACGTCCATGAGAATCGGATAACGGATATAATCCGAATACTTCTTGATGATCGTCTGCAGATGGCTTTCATCAAGGTATTCGTCATAGCTTTCTTCTTCGCCGCTTTCCTTCACTTTAATGTAAATCTCGGTGCCGTGGTTTTCTTTTTCAGCCGGTTCAATCGTGTAGCCTTCCGCGCCGTTGGATTCCCATTTGAACGCTTCCTTGCTGTCGGCGGATTTGGTGTACACGGTCACATTGTCGGCGACCATGAAGGCGGAATAGAATCCCACACCGAACTGGCCGATAATGTCGTGGCCGTCTTCGATTTCATTTTCATTTTTAAATGCAAGTGACCCGCTTTTCGCGATCGTACCGAGGTTTTCCTCGAGTTCTTCGCGCGTCATGCCGACACCGGTGTCCTCGATTTTCAGGATACGGTTGTCCGCATCAGTACTCACTTTAATGTAGAAATCATCCGGATTGAACGTGATCGAGTCATCGGTGAGTGCTTTGTAATACATCTTATCAATCGCGTCACTGGCATTGGAGATCAATTCCCGCATGAAAATTTCTTTCTGGGAATAAATCGAGTTGATCATGATATCGAGCAGTCGTTTCGATTCGGCTTCAAACTGCTTGGTTGCGGTCATGTTTCGTTCCCTCCTGACACATTCCGTCAATTTTTTAGCACTCTTTTGTGTCGAGTGCTAATTCATTCCATATATATTGTAACGATTCACACGGACATGTCAAGCCTGACAGACAGCGTCAGAATATTAACAGGAAAAAAATAATTTCTTCATACTTCCTTTATGTTGACTTATTAGAATAGGAGGTGATTATACATAAAAGGGTGGAATGATGATGAAAAAATCAGTACGTGTACTGCTTGGAATAGGACTGCTGTTCAGCGCGGTTCTTCCGTACCAGGCTCAGGCTGCAGCAGAGCAGCCTCCGTTTATCCAACACGGAGGGGAGAATGTGCTGCATGCCGCGCAGATTGCCCAGTATGACAGCATGTCCGGAGAAGCCGGCACCGAAATCATGTCGTACGACGCGGCTTCGGAAAAGGCGTTTGTCACCAACGGAGCCGAAAGCAGCATTGATATCGTTGATGTCAGCATTCTGAGGGATCAGGATTTTCAAGAGCTGGAAACGTCCAAACGCGTAGCAATGAGCGATTTCGGACTGAATAACGTATCAGCTATCACGAGCATTGCCGCTCACCCAACCGACGATCTCGTTGCCGTAGCGGTTGTCAGCGATCCCAAAACCGAGCCCGGGCACGTCGTGTTTCTGACAAAAGACGGAGAGTACATCAATGACGTGGAAGTCGGCGCGCAGCCGGATATGGTAACTTTCACGCCGGACGGCACCAAAGCGCTCACCGCCAATGAAGGCGAACCTGCCTCCGACTACAGCACAGATCCGGAAGGGTCGGTATCCATGATTCATGTGGCGGACGGCGCGGCAGCGGAAGGTCTCGAAGCAGAGACACTGACTTTCTCCGAAGATATGCTGGATGACAAGGTCCGTACCGCTTCCGAAGGCACCGCGCTGCAGCAGCTCGAACCGGAGTATCTCAGCGTTTCCGAAGACAGCAGCACAGCCTATGCTGCCATGCAGGAAAACAACGCCATCGCTGAAATTAACCTGGATACCGCTGAAATCACAAGCGTACAGGGACTCGGCGTGAAAGACTATTCCGCAGAAGGCAATGAACTTGACGGAGTGGAAAACGGCGAGACAGAAATTGAAAAACTGCCGCTGCTCGGCCTTTACATGCCGGACGCGATCGACACGTACACCGTGGACGGGCAGACCTACATCGTCACACCGAACGAAGGGGATTCCCGCGATTACGACGCGTATTCGGAAGAAGCCGAGGTCGGGGATGTCGTGGATAACGTGAACCTGAACGCCGATCATTATGAAGGCTATACCCAGGAAGAACTGGATAACCTTGTTGATAACGGCATCCTGGACAAACTCGCCGGGACGAACATCACAACAGAAAACGGGCAGGTTGACGGCACGTATGAATCTCTCTATACCTTCGGCGGCCGCAGTTTCTCTATTTTTAACGCTGACACAATGAACCTTGTATACGACAGCGGCTCTGAGATGGAAGACATCACGGCTGATGCCGTACCGGAACATTTCAACACCGATAACGAAGAACTCGCATATGACGGCCGCAGCGACTCCAAAGGACCGGAGCCGGAATCATCGATCATAGGCGAAATCAACGGCAAAACGTACGCTTTCACCGGTATGGAACGTTTCAGCGGTGTAATGGTGTATGATGTGACCAACCCGGCGCAGGCATCGTTTGTGACGATGATCTCAAGCCGTGACTTCACCGAGGACATCGGCGGGGATGTGGCACCGGAAGGTCTTACATTCATCCATGCCGAAGACAGCCCGACAGGCAGTGCCATTCTTGGTGCAACCCATGAATTGACAGGCACCGTCGCTTTCTATGAATTCACCGCAGCACCGGGCGAGGAGGAAGCACCGGAAGAAGAGGACAATACCCCCGACCCTGGTGAAAACGCTCCGGTTTTTGAAGATGTAGCCGATGATTACTGGGCACAGCCGTACATCAAGAATCTTCATGACGCAGGCATCGTACAGGGGCACACCGACGGAACATTCGGACCTTCCGAAGACGTGACCAGAGCCCAGTTTGCCGTCATGCTGAGCCGGATGCTCGACCTCGACACAGCAGACACCGCGCAGGCTTTTGAAGACGTTCCGACATGGGCCGCGGACGAAGTAAATGCCCTGCACGAAGCCGGCATAACCACCGGCAAAGAAGACGGCAGCTTTGACCCGCAGGCATCCATCACAAGAGAACAGATGGCAGCCATGGCGGTGCGCGCCTACGAGCATGAAGCAGGCAGCGTGGAAACAGCCGATGTCTCCTACGAAGACAGCGAAAGCATCAGTCCCTACGCTCAAAGCGTCGTCGAAAAAGCGTCTGCCCTTGAACTCATGACCGGCACCGAAGACAACCTCTTCCAGCCAAAAAAAGACAGCACCCGCGCGCATGCAGCCAAAGTCGTCTCCATGCTGCATGACACGCTCGAACAGTAAGCAGCCGCTCGTTCCCCGCACCATGCAAAAGCTCCCGGCTATCTTCATATTAAGCCGGGAGCTTTTTGTTAATACAGACAGCGGGAACTGTCCTTCTGATATGAAGCTTCTATCCTTCTGCATGTATTAGAAGGCCTCCTTTTCCTTCGCTGAAAAGAGGACCTTTATATTATCCGTGCTGCAGCACTTTGCGCACAAATCCGTCCAACCGCGACACATCGCTGATATTGCGGTTGCACTGCCCGCTGTCAATGCAGATATGGTGGCCGAGCGCCCGGTAAAATTCCGGATTGTCCGCATCCGTCTCATGCGTCTCAAAGGTGACGAGCATCACCGATGCCAGCTCCCGGCAGAAATAGCAGTAATCCTGCCGTTTCGTCGGCGTGTAGCGCCCCTCCATCCCAACGAGCTCCCCGTCGAGATTATAGACGATGAATTTTTTGCGGTGTCCGCCGTCATTCCAGCCGATGTACGTCCGGTGCGCAAAATCGACGTCCTCAAGATCCGGCATCTCCATTTTCTTGTGATGCGGGAACAAACGGCCGATCTGTTCTTTATCCAAAATCGGAAAAGACTCCACATAAGGCTGGAGCGACCCGATAAAGGCCTCCACCCCAATGCTTGTCTCCACATCCGACAGTGGATCAATCACGTTCTCCTGCTCCTCTGTCAATGCCGACAGCACCTGCTTCACATGCTCGGCGGCCTGCCCTTTCACAGCCTGCATCACCCCGGAATCTTCCACATCCCGGAAGCTCTGCTGAATATGGCGTCCCTGTCTTTTAATCAAGTTCAAATGGTGATTTCGAATGAAAGGTTCGGTCATTCCTTCGACTCCTTTCTATAGCATCCTGCGGCGTTCAACAGCTTACGTTTTATATATGGTACCTTGTTCTGTCCCCCATCAGCAAGCCAAAGGACTTTTTCCTTTCACTGCGGCGGTTCTAAACGCCACAATCACCCTGCCGTATACCTATTGTAACGCCTGCCGCCTTTCCAACAACCGCCATCCACCCGGTTAACCTTCAGCACCCACACACCCAAACCTTTGAAGGAGAAAAAAAGCCGCCCCGGTGTTCCGGGACAGCTCATGGGTTACTGCATCATCTGTTTAACAATTCTTTTATTCTTGTCTTTGAAGCGTTCATTGTGGGACGAAATCAATCCGGCGGCCGGCGCTTCCGGCTGTACGAACTGCTTCGCTTTGTTGACCGCATTCGCCGCATCCTGGAAGGCGCCCGCGATCAAGTTCAGCTTGCCGTCATGCTTCAGGATATCGCCGGCGGCATAAAGGCCGTCGACCGATGCCTCGCCGTTTACCGTTCCGGCGACAAACATCTCGTCGGCCATCTCTATCGGGAGACGGCTGTTTTCAAGCAGCTCGGCGTCGCGTTCAAAGCCGTGGTTCACGATCACATCGTCCACTTCGACTTCAACGACCTCGCCCGTTTCATGATTGGTCAGCTCCACGACGTCGATCATTTCCTGATTGTCGTCGGCCTGCAGCCGGGTGATCGATGAATGGAAAAAGCATTCAGCAGAGCTCTCCAGCAGCTGCGATACCTGGGCTTCGTGCCCTTTCAGATCGCCTTTGCGGTACGTCAGGTATACTTTCTCTGCCACCTGTTCCAGCTCGTTCGCCCAGTCCACCGCGGAGTTGCCGCCGCCTGAAATGATGACAGTTTTTCCTTTGAAGCGCTCGAGCGATTTGATCGTATAATGGAGGTTGGAAATCTCAAACGTTTCCGCGCCTTCCACATCGAGCTTCTGCGGATTAAGTATTCCGCTTCCAACAGCAGTGATGACCGTTTTGGAATAATGTTTGCGCCCGGACGTTGTATGAAGCACGAAATGCCCGTGACGGTTTTTTGTCATCGATTCGACTTTCTCATTCATCACCGTCTCCGGGGAAAACGTCATCGCCTGCTCGACAAGCTGTTCCACAAGCTTTGCCCCCGGTGTCGGCAGCAGTCCGCCGACGTCCCATATCATTTTCTCAGGGTACACATGAACTTTCCCGCCAAGGTACGGCTGGTATTCGATGATTTTTATCTTCATTTCGCGGAGGCCGCTGTAAAACGCCGAATACAGCCCGGCCGGTCCGCCTCCGATGATCGTTACGTCAAACAGTTCTTCCTCGTTCATGCGGTGACCCTCCTGATCCGTTCCTAACTTACCCTCATTCTACCGCAATTGAAAATCATTATCAACATTGAATTTAAAAAAACCAGCACCCGGTTACAGACACCTTCCACCGCAAAATGTCTCTAACTTACCGTTGCGGGACACTTTTACAAGCAAAGTGTCTATTAAATAAACATTACAGACATTTTCCGCCGCCGCGCCCCGCAACGTGTCCATTATTTCTTCATTACAGACACTTTCAACCACGAAATGTCCGTAAACGTCAACGAACCCCCACAAAAAAAGCGCGCTCCCCTACTCAGGAGAACACGCCGGCGTCCTACGCTTTATCCGGACCATCGTTCGATTCGCTGTACGCATTTTCTTCTTCCGGCACATCCGACGGCGTCTGGGACGTGCCGTGACCGCTGACCGCTTCCCACGTATCTTCCTTATCATAGCGCTCATCCTCATTTCCATCATCAGGACTCACCCGTGGATCCAGCACATCTTCCTCCGCTGTCTTTACATCATCCTCCAACACGGTGTCTGCGTGTTCTGCGCACCGCAGCGTCTCCGGCACAAGCTCCAGCCGCTCATACGAAATCTCTTCGCCCGACACCTCACAAATGCCGTACGTCCCATTTTTTATAGCCGCAAGCGCCCGGTCAATCTGCTCATTCTGCGCCTCCGCCTGCTTATTCAGCGCCGCATCCGTCTCACGCTCCGCCATCTCCGTCGCCTCATCAGCCGGATGATTATCCACGCTCGACAAATCACCTTCCCCGTCCGGACCGGCCGCCTCACTGTTCTCCCCGCGCAGTACCTTATCATTCTCTTCCTTCTGCTCCAGCAATTTATTTTTCAATGTATGAAGCTGCACTTCTGTCAGCATTAAACATCCTCCTCGTTATCATTCTTCCCCTATTCCATTCACAAATTCAGACAAACCTAAACATGCAGGAGAAACGGCTCCGCCTTGATCCCCGTGCCCCGGGCTTTGCGCACAAATCCCAACATGTCCGCCCCGCTTCCAGGCACGTATCTCTGCATAAAAAGACCCGGAATGCGCATCATCCCGGGGGTTGGTCAAAGCTTATGAAATTTCGGGCACACCTTACAGCAGGAGCGGCCGCCGTCTGTTTCATAGACAAAGCAGCACGTCTGCCGGACACGGACGTCCGTACCGCGCCGGTTTTCGAAGTTGGAGGTGTAGAACGGACGCAGCGGGTTAAATGAAGTATCAAACACCTCGCCGGGTGCGTCCTGCACGATGGAAGACAGATCCTGCTGCAGCTTCTCCGGGGCAGGAGCATCCTCCGCGGCGTTCAGTTTCTTCTCATACAGCGAGAATACGCGAATCGCGGTGTTTTCCCAGAGAATCGGCATCGGGACACGGCTCACCGCGTGCAGCGTGCGCCAGATCGGCGTAAGGTGGCGCGTAAACACTTCCCGCAGCACCTCTTCTTCTCTGGAAGCTTCCGGAGTGTCGCCGGGTTCAAAGACCGGGCTCCATTTTTCGGCACTCCAGTCCGTCACAAGCTGCGATTCACCCAGTGTCACAAGCGGCTTTCGTCCCTCGAGCGTCATCGGAGAAAAAGCAGCCTGGACGACGAACCAGGCGTATCTTTTCGAGAACTGGGAAGCGGCTGTCAAAAGCGACGGCGCCTGCATCTTCTGCTGCACTTTCTCCAAATAACGGCGGCAGGCTGCTTCGTCAGTCAATGTATGGGCATGAAGGGTTTCATTTCGCTCGGACAGCAGAAACGGTTCCATTGGCATTGCGCCCCTTTCCATGTGGGATCACCATCGGCGTGCCGAATAAAGGGTCAGCCGCGACGTGGCAATTCATCTGAAAGACGTGCTGCACGAGAGATTCCGTCATAATGTCTTCCGGACGGCCCTCGGCATACACATCGCGGTCCTGCATCGCCACAAGATGATGGGCATAGCGGCACGCCATATTCATATCATGAAGGACCATCACAATCGTACGCCCTTCGGTTTCATTTAATTCGAACAAAAGATCGAGCACATCCACCTGATGCGCCATATCGAGATACGTCGTCGGCTCATCAAGCAGCAGCGTATCGGACCCCTGTGCAAGCGTCATCGCAATCCAGGCGCGCTGCCGCTGCCCGCCGGACAACGCATCCACCGGCTGGCTGCCGAGGTCCTGCATGGACGTCGCACGAAGCGCTTCCTGCACCATTTCTTCGTCCTGCGGCGACCACTGTTTCAGCCAGCCCTGATGGGGATACCTTCCCTGCCGCACAAGCTGTTCCACGGTTAGTCCTTCCGGCGCGGACGGCCCCTGCGGCAGAATGGACATTTTTTTCGCGACGTCTTTCGTTTTCAACTGGGAAATGCCGGCGCCTTCCAGCAGTACCGTGCCCTGCTGCGGCCGCAGGATACGCGCCATAGAGCGCAGCAGCGTCGACTTTCCGCAGCCGTTGCCGCCGATGAATACGGTAATTTCGCCCTCCGGCACGGTCACCGACAAGTTATCCAGAATCGGTGTATCTTCATACGAAAACGTCAGTTCCTTTGCTTCCAGCGTCCCCATCCGGCACGCCTCCTTCCAGATCCATTTCCGTCACTCTCAACACATTTATGTTCTTCTTCTATTGATAATGATAATGATTTTCACTCTTAAGTACATTGTATCGATGAGTAGAATGCCCGTCAATAAAATCTTGGGCAGAGCATTCAGGAAAAACGGCTGCGCCTCTGTCACGTTCCCCGCGATTTCTATATCGATTCGCGGGATTTCTCTATCAAAGCACGTGTTTCTATATCGATTCTCCCCCTTTTTTCCGTTTTCTCTATCGATTCTCGCGATTTCCCTATCAATTCTCCGGATTTACCTATCGATTCTGCCATTTCAGCTATCGATCCGCGCCTGCACCGCATCATCCCCGCCGGTACATAAAAAAACCGGACCCCTTAAAGCGAGGTCCGGTGTGTCACCCAATTAGATCTGTTTTTCTTTCAGCAGGGCCGGTATGTCGGAAAAGTGGTCGACCAGTTCATTGGCGGTAGCCACTTCTTCTTCGCTTCCGAAGCCGAAGCGGCAGCCGATGACAGGAAGCCCGTTTTCCTGACCGGCTTCGATATCGGAGGCGCGGTCGCCGATCATGACCGCGTCTTTTCCCGCATCATCGAGGATGAGGCGCACGAGATTGATTTTGCTGACGGCCTGGTACTGCTGCACGGAATAAATCCCTTCAAATAAATCCGTGAGCCCTTCCCGTTCAATGGCCGACGGGACGTATTCGGCGTTGCCGTTGCTTGCGACATACAGTCGGTACCCTTCGTCTTTCAGCTGCCGCAGCGTATCCGGCACCCCTTCGTACAGGCTGCCTTCCCCGTTATCCATCTCATGCAGGATAAAACGGTCCAGCACCGGCTCGAGCATCTCCAGTGTTTCTGCGGACGCCTCCGGCAGCAGCCACCGGAACGCGTCATAAAACGGAAGACCGATTACGGCGACCCGGTCCGCTTCCGTCCAGCTTTTATGTTCGTGGAGATCCTGTTCCACCGCATACTGCAGGGTATTATCAATGGCTTGGCTCAGCAGCTGCCTGCTGTCAAACAGTGTCCCATCCATGTCGAAAATCAATACATCTCTCATGTGCGCGCCACCCCTCTTCCTTTTACATCCATTTTATCATACTTTCTATCAAAAAGAATTCCCTTAGGACAGACTTTTATTACAGTTTGTATGAATATCATCGGGCGGGGTGCTGTGTTATCATGGATTTCAGCCTAAGAAGACAAAGGAGGATTATACATGACTCAGACCATTCAGGAATTGGAACAGTTTCAGTCGACGATTGCATCGCCGGACAACGTGATTATTAAATTCACAGCCGGATGGTGCCCCGACTGCCACAGAATGGATGCGTTCTTTCCAGAGGTGGAAGAGGAATTTGAACAGCTGCCTGTTTACGAAATCAACCGGGATAACTTCCCGGATCTTGCCGAACAATATGAAGTAATGGGCATTCCGAGCCTGCTCGTATTCAAGGACGGGGAGAAAATCGGCCACCTCCACAGCGCCGACGCCAAAACGCCGGAACAGACAACCGAATTCCTTTCCAGCTACTTCAGCTGAACGTACACGCACCCGGTATCCCTCCCGCAGGAGATACCGGGCTTTTTTTTTTGATGCTGTCTTTCTTTCCATGACAAGATGTATTACGATTTTCTTAAGAGATTAGACGAAGGAGCGGACAGTCATGGATAGAATTGCGGTTTTTGATATCGGAACGACAGCGGTGAAAGGATTGTTAATGAGAAAAGACGGCGCGATCGACGCCGAACGGAGCATTCCGGTGACGACCCGGGAACCCGGGGACGGGCGTATCGAGCAGAACCCGGAGGAATGGTGGACCGGGGTGAAAATTATTGCCGATGACTGGTTCCGCCGGCTGGAGTTCCCGCCGGAGACCGTCCAGATGGTGACACTGACCGGGCAGATGGAAGATGTCATCATGATCGGCGCGGACGGCACGGCAGACCGAGCGATATTGTACTCCGATATGCGCGCCGGGGAGGAAGCCGCGTGGATCCGGGAGCAGCTGCCGGATCTTGAAGGCATTACTTCCAATGCCGCCGCGGCTTCCACCCCCGCCGCCAAACTGCGCCAGCTCGCCCTGCAGGACGAAGCAGCGGCGGCTGTCGTGTTCAGCGCCAAAGATTATATTATCTACAAACTGACCGGAGCCGTCTGCACCGATACGGTTACGGGTGCGACGACAGGACTTATGGATATCAGACGCAAAGCTTGGCACCCAGGTGTGCTGGAAGCGCTCGGGGCGGACCGTTTTACCATGCCGGAGCTGCTCACTCCTGAAGAAACGGCTGGGGTCACCGTAGACCATACACCGGCGGGATTCGCCTCCGGAACCCCTGTCCTCTGCGGCGCCGGGGATGCCGGAGCGGCTACGATGGGAGCGGCCGCCGTCCAGGAAGGTGACAGCTATTTTTATATCGGTACGACTGGATGGACCGCCGTGCCCGCCGCGGAACCGGACGCCGCGCCGGACGGTGTTTTTACCCTGCCCCACCTCGTGCCGGACCGCTATATTTCGATCGCTCCGCTCCTGAACGCCGGCAGTGTGTACGACTGGGCCAAACAGATCTATATGCCCGATGACTCGTACGACGCCTTTCATGAAGCCATCGCTGCCGCCCGTCCCGGTGCAGGCGGTGCGCTCTTTCTGCCGTACCTGTACGGCAAGCGGTTTCCGGTACAGGACTCCAGCCTATCCGGCACCTACCACAGCATCCGGCCTGATACGACGAGAGAAGATATGATGCGGGCTGTCGTGGAAGGGATCACGTTTTCCCTCCGCTATATCGCCGAATCCCTCACCGGCAGCGTTCCCGGCAGCATCACCCTGATCGGCGGCGGCACCCGAAGTAGCGCGTGGTGCCGGATTCTTGCCGATATCACCGGCCGGAAAGTACGCGTCCCGGAAGAGAGCGGCTACCTGACCGCCCTCGGCACGGCCGCCACCGCTTTCTGTTCCCTCGGCTGGTCGAGTGGATACGAAGCGTTCGCCGACGACCACCTGCATCCGCGGGAATCCGCGGTGTATGAACCGGACCCGGACCTCCGCGCGCTGTATGATGAGGCGTATGCCGTATTTCTCAAGACCTCCCCTGCCGTGCGCCGTGACTTACCAAAACGAAAACCGGGGGAATGGGTCTGATGAGTAAGAAAGAAGCCACGTTAACCAAGCTTCACCAGCAGATACACACGAACAAGCAGCTTATCGGTGTCGCCGCCGGTTCCGGCCTGACCGCCAAAAATGTCGAAAAAGGCGGAGCGGATTTTCTGCTGGCGTTAAGCTCCGGACGTTTCCGGCAGATGGGGGTCAGCTCGCTCGCCGGATTTCTGGCGTATGCCAACAGCAATGACGTCGTGATGCATTTCGCTTCGACGGAACTTCTTCCTATCACCCGCGACATTCCTATCTGTTTCGGCCTCTGCGCCACCGATCCAACCATTCATCTTGAAGATTATATTGAGCGGATCAAGCAAACCGGCTTTTCCGGTGTGAATAATTTCCCGAGTGTCGGGCATATCGACGGTGTATTCGGCGAAGCTCTGGAAGAACGAGGGATTACGTTTGATAAAGAAGTCGAAGCGATAAGAATCGCAAGTGAAAAAGAGCTGTTCACGGTAGCGTTTGTTTTCAATGAAACCCAGGCGGTGGATATGGCTCGCGCCGGAGCTGACGTGATATGCGTCCATCTGGGACTGACAGGCGGTGCGTTAGGCTCGAAAAAAATCCTCTCGCTCCAGTCCGCCAAGCAGAAAACCGCCCGCATCTTCGAGTCCTGCACGCACGTGAATCCAAACGTGATTCAAATGATTTACGGCGGACCTGTCAATAAACCGATCGACGTCCAGTTTATGTACGACGGCACGGACATTATAGGTTACATCGGCGGATCGGTATTCGAGCGGATTCCAACCGAAGAGACTTTCACGATGATCACGGAATCCTTCAAGCAGACGAGCGATTTTCAGTACGAAGAACTCATCCAGAAAATCATGAACGGCATGGGCAGCCGGGCGGAATACGTCAGTTTTGTCAAAAAGCATATAATCCTTCTTTGATGCCTAGTCCCGGGTTTTCTTGTTCCTGCTTGGCCTGGTCAAACCAGGAGCGGAACATTTCTTTCAGTTGATAAGCATCGGTCAGCTCATGGGATAAGTTCAGATACCGCCCTAAATACCAGTGCTGCTTCTCACTCAGGCTTTCGAGGGGTTTGTGAAAAACATGTTTCATGCGTTTGCACTTCTTGCGATCGTATTCATGAAAGTCCTTCTGGACGTTTCGGCGAACCAGATCCAGAGCCCAGTAAATATAACGGCAGAAATGAAAACGGTCCGCAATGATGGTCGGAGATCCTAATGCCTGCTGGACAGCGGATTTAAAGAAGGGCTCGTATCCATCACCACGATCTCCACCTTCGCCCCTTTTTCCCGTAAATACGGTTTGATAGTGGCGGCGGTGCGATCCGGCAGAATATCAAGAGGTTCCCCGGTTCGGCCATCTGCGATAAGGACTTGATACTTCCCTTGATCTGTATCTCCTTTATACTCATCAATGGCAATGACCTCGGGTAGTTCCTTCACTTCCTGGATCATGGGCGCCGCCAGACGGTCAAACCGCCGCATAGCTGTTGAAGGGGATGTATGAAACGGGTCTGCGGTATCTTTAAAATTCTTACCCTGAATGGTTCGAAGACCTAATGCTTGATTCCATTCCACTGTGTGACGTTGATAACGATCCACCACACGGGTCTTTTCCGGAAACTTCTTCCCACAGGAACAGGCATAACGCCGCTTTCGGTAAAATAGGTACGATGTCCGTTCAAACATCTTCAAATGTTGGATCTTCTGTATACGGTAATCATGAACACAGTTGGTCCTTTCCCCGCATGCCGGGCATCTGTGCGCTTTTCGTTCCTTTTCCACATAAATATAATACGTAGAGCCTACCGTCTCCGTTTTCATCACGTTGAATTCTTCTAAACCGGGTACATTCATGGTAAAATGCATAGACACGCAACTCCTATCCTTTCTTGTTTCTGGACAATTCAAGTATAAAAGATAAAGGAGCTTGAGTATTTTTTAAGTACGAAACTGTTTTAAAACCCCAACATTTATTGTAGAGCCGATAATACAAAGGGATCCCTTATTGTTTGAAAAAACTTCAAACAATAGAAGGGTACGGGTTCCAATTAGATTATCGGATGCCGTACCTTTAATTACTAATATTTACTGGTTTTGTTCCAAATTCTTATAAATTCAGGGGTAATAAAACAAAAAATGTTTATGGAAAGTTACTTTACATGTGGTAGATTGTTAAATGTAAAAAGAGACAGCTTTTACTGTCTCTTTTTACATTTATCCTCAATTGGATTAAAAACTGATTGCTCTAATAAGTTTGGATTCAAGTAAAACATTATCCAAGAGGAGTGGAGCCTAAAAGACTTTGAACTACATTCAACACTGTTCCTATAAGACCTGATGCAGCATCCATAATAATCCTCCATTTCTAATATTATTGATTAACTAAACAGTTCCTAATCACTTTTTGATACGATTACTCTGACGAAATCGTTATCCAAGAGGAGTGGAACCTAAAAGACTTTGAACTACATTCAACACTGTTCCTATAAGACCTGATGCAGCATCCATAATAACCCTCCTTTTTTAAGATACTTATTATTTCATGCTACACAGTTACAAAGATAACAAGTTTATAGTGAAAATTTTCTTTATTACCAATTGTTAGTTTTATTCTAACAGATTAATTCAAAGTTTTACAATACCTACAAAATTTTTAAATAGAATCTCTAAACTTGCAAATATGATAGATTTGTTAGCAAACAAAAATGAAAAACCATAAGTTTACTATAGCACAGTTACCATCTATCGACAATTTCTTCTATTATATTTATAGGTCTTTACCAAAATCTATTGCTTAAAAACTCGGACATATATGGTAGTGGCGCCAAATAAATGAAAAGCACCTGTCCCCCTTATTATGATAAATGTGCTACCAAATACATAACAGGGTAATTAAGTGCACATTCATTGTATCAATCAAATGCTTCATATTCCAGATGTAGATATTGTTCAAGCTTCTTTGGATGAAAAAAATCTTATTTTTAAGGTGGTACCGACAGCCCACACGCAGCCTTGTCCTATTTGCCTTAGTGACCAGGTGAAGCGCAATGGCGTGCCCTATAACCGTCTAGTTCATCATTTACCCATGGGCGTATGTCCCACCTACCTGCGGATTCCTGCAGTTTCTTTACAGTGTCAACGTGGTGGAGCTCATTTCGTTTGGCACTATGACTTTGTGGCCCCAAAAAACAGTATACCATTGCTTTTGAAGATCATTGTCTTCAAAAAGGAAGGGGAACAACGGTCAAAAGTTTGGCTGTCTTCGAAGAATCCCCTTACAGCACGGTGGAACGCCTGTTTAAAGCAGGACTTGCCGTCGAAAGCAAGACCGTTCAACAAACCTACTTTCAAGAGGCTTTTAATCGCTCTCCCTTAGTTCTGGGGATTGATGACTTTGCCATCCGTAAAGGACATACGTACAACACGGGGATTCATAACTTGAAAGGCGGAAGTCTTCTGGATGTGATCCCTGGAAGAACAGCTGATGATTTACAGCAATATGCCAACCAGTATCCTTCTATCCATGCCTTGGATCCTGTTGTTGTTATGGACATGAGTTTTACTTATCACAAGGTCATTCAGTCCTAGTTTCCGGAAGCGATTCGTATCGCCGACCGTTTTCATATTAACCGATACGTAACCGATGCCCTCCAGGAAGTTCGCCGGGATGTGCAAAAGAAGTTGTCTCCCCAGGCACGGAAAAAGCTCAAAAAGAATTATCGTCTCCTTGGCAAGCGTGGCGACGAACTGTCGGACAAGGAATATACGCTTGTTCAGGAACTGATCGGATACCATTCTAAACTGGCCCAATGCTATTTCGTTGATTGGTATGATCTAAATCTTGATGTCAAACAAGCCAGCTACATGCTTCAAGAATGGTACAAACAAAGCCATGCCATCCAGCACAAAGCTGTAGAATCTTACCTGCAGACCCTGAAAAACTGGGAGAAAGAAATCATGAACTATCATCGTTTACGATTTACCAATGCGGTGGTGGAAGGGCGTCATAATAAAATCAAAGCATTGCAACGCCGACACTATCTTACGAGAAATCCAAATGTCTTTAAGCAACGAATTCTTACAGATTGTAACGAAAATTACATGAGTCAACCATAGATTTTGGTGTTGAGCCTTAAAATTGGCAAAAAATCGTCTCCAACGTACGTATTGTACCCGTACTCAACACGGATACCCGGTTCCATGTAGACATTTTTCCCCGCGAAACCCAGCAGATCATGCAGCATCCCGGTTCGTTTATCCTCTTCGAACTCCCCTGTATTGTTATACAGCCGCACCTTCTGTCTCACTTCTTTCCGCTCCTGCAGCAGTTCCGTATCATCAGGCAGATACATTGCGCCGTTGATCATTTTCTCCTTTTCAGTCGTCATTGGATAATCCCCTCTTTCTCTGTCTTTTCCCTCAGTATACAGGGTTTTAGCCAGCTGTCATCTGCTTTTTCAGAACTATGTTTAATGAATATAGAGCAGGGAATAGTGAATTAACTTCTAATTGAAAGGTTGGTAATTATTATGGCACGTTTACATAACATGAAAGCCTTAATCACAGGCGGCAACGGTGGTATCGGCAAAACGACAGCTGAAACTTTCCTGAGAGAAGGAGCGGATGTCGCACTTGTTGGTACGAATGAAGAAACACTGCAGCAAACAAAAGACGAGTTGAAAGAACTCGGCAACGTGCTCACCATCTCTGCCGATGTATCCAATGAAAACAATGTAGCCCGATATGTCCAAAAAGTCATCAATTCTTTTGGCCGCATTGATATATTTTTTAATAACGCTGGTATTGAAGGGAAAGTTGCTCCGATCACCGAACAGTCCGTCGAAGACTTTGATAAAGTCATGGGAGTAAATGTAAGAGGAATGTTCCTCGGATTAAAACACATTATGCCACATATGACTAACCAAGGAGGCGGTAGTATTGTCAATATGTCCTCGTCAGCCGTAATGACAACGGCTTCTAGTGTTTCCCCTTACATAAGTTCGAAATACGGTATCGTTGGACTTACCAAAACAGCTGCTCTAGAAGGAGCAACGAATAATATCCGTGTTAATTCCATTCACCCATCACCGACTAACACCCGCATGATGCGTTCTCTTGAAAACGGTATGAATCCTGGCAACGCTGAAGCAGTTAAAGAAGGTTTGACAGAGGCGATTCCTCTCAACTGCTACGCGGAAACCCAAGATGTCGCCAATCTCGTTCTCTTCCTCGCTTCCAACGAAAGCAAATTTATTACCGCCAGCGAATATTACATTGACGGTGGCATGTCAGCTACCTAACAACGAACCCCGATGCAGTTTTATGCTGTATCGGGTTTTTCTATTAATTCCCGGGATTTCTCGATCGATTCTTTCCTTTCTGCATCGGTTTACGCGATGCATCTTGATATTTACATAGCACGTTTTTGTGTTATACTTATATACATAACTATATAACCATATAACAACTGGCTCTATAAAGGTGGTGAGTTTCCAGTGAATAAGGGGCTTGAGGGTGGCAAACCGATTTTTCAGCAGATACGGGACCGCATCGAGGACCAGATTGTAAATGACCAGCTCCAGGAAGAAGACCAGATTCCTTCCACCAACCAACTTGTACAGTTTTATAAAATCAATCACCTGACAGCAGCCAAGGGGATCAATTTACTGGTGGACGATGGAATCATTTACAAAAAGAGAGGGGTCGGCATGTTTGTCGCAGCAGGCGCCAAATCGAAAGTAACGGAAAAACGCAAGAATGCTTTTTTTCATGATTACGTACTTCCGATGGTGGAAGAATCACGCAATCTGCAGCTCTCGGAGGAAGAAGTGAATACGCTCATCCAACACGCGAAAGGAAGAAATGCCGATGACATTTGATGTGTTATTCAAAAACGTTTCCCTGACCTATAAGAAGACGAAGGCGCTTCAAGATGTATCTTTTCATTTGGAGCGAGGAAAAGTGTATGGACTGATTGGACGAAATGGAGCCGGAAAAACATCCCTGCTGTCTCTTCTGGCTTCGTTCCGGCAGCCAACGTCCGGAACGGTTCAAATCAATGGCGTCATCCCGTTTGACAATCCGCGGATCATGCCTTATGTCTCGTATATTTTTGATAAAGATTTCAAAGATGACAGGGATGAAGCACAGCAATTGATAGAGCGCACCGCCCGTTTCCGCCCTCATTTTGACAAAGCCTATGCCAGGCATCTGGCTGAACGTTTCCAACTCCCTCTGGATATGCCTGTTCAGCAGCTCTCCAAAGGTATGCAGTCCGCGCTGCAGGTAATCCTCGGTCTTGCCGCACGGTCGCCGGTTACCATCTTTGATGAAGCCTACACCGGCATGGATGCACCGGCGCGGGAAATTTTTTACGAAGAAGTGCTGGAAGACCAGGCCCGCTCCCCGCGGACGATGATACTATCGACCCACCTTGTATCAGAAATGGACTATTTATTCGATGAAGTTCTGATGATTCACGAGGGGCGGCTGCTTTTGCACGAAACCAATGATGAACCGATGAAATGGGGGGCTTGGATTACCGGTGGAACCAATCAAGTGGAAGCCTTCACGCAGGACTTGACGCAGCTGCATGTCCGGCGTCTCGGCGGTACGACATCGGTGATGGTTCACGGGGAACTTTCGGAAGAAAAACAGCGTCAGGCGCAGGAACAGGGGCTGGACATCGCTCCGTTGTCTCTACAGGATTTATTTATACACGTAACGAAGGAGGAGAACAACGGTGAAAAACATTCAATGGAAGCTGACCGCTGATCTGTCTATAAGGCAGGGAAAATGGGCCGTCTCGCTGCTGGCTGCAATCGCTGCGTTATACATTGTCATGATTGTTGTTACCGCACAGGGGAATACTCCCGCAAACTTCCTGACCTTTTTCTACGAACCGGCGAAACTGTTTATGCTCGTGATTGCGATTTTTCTTTCGTATTCTTTTCTGGATACGTATATCAAGCTTGGCGTGACGCGGAAACAATTTCTTACCGCCAATGCGGTGACGGCTGTGCTGCTTGCGGCCGGTCTGACTGCCGCCGCCGGGGTTCTTACAGGCATCCAGTATGCTGCGATGAATGGGATGGGATGGTCTTCGATGATAAACACGGATGCCGTCATGAGCCTGAATATCGGCATGGCTGCTGCTCTTCCTATCTGTTTTCTCAATCTGATCATGCATCATTTCACCGGCTGGATGATTGGAGCAGGATTTCACCGCTATGGATGGCTTCCCGGCATAGGATTTGCCGCAGGGGGGATTGCTCTCACAGCCGTCTCTGATATGTTATGGGGATTCGAAACCATCGAGGCGCTCTCCATGTTATTATCCCTGGAATCCGGTGCGGTGGCGGGCGTTCTTTCCATAACAGCCGCCGTGCTGCTAATCCCGCTTGTCTTTTTCTTGATCTGGCAGATGACCAAAAAAGCAGCAGTAAGATCTTAAGTAAATGTTCAACCCCGATACACGCAACCAGCGTCCTCGGGGTTTTTTGCCTATCGATTCTCCGGATTTATCACTCGATTCTCTGATTTCCCTATCGATTCTCGCGTGATTTCTGCCCTTCCCTATCGATTCTCCAGTTTTCTCTATCGATTCTCTGGATTATTGCATCGATTCTTTCCTTTTCTGCTTCAATTGTTACGATGCTTTCGTCTGAAACAGCTTAATACCCAGTCCGATGAAAAGGATGCCTGTTATTTTGTTCATCATACCTTCCACTTTTGGATGATTTCTCAGTTTCTGTGTTACCGAGGAAACAAAAATCGCAATAAACAGGCACCACAATGTGCCGGTGAAGACAAAGGAGAGTCCCAGAATAATAAACGGGACCGGTCCGTTGTGATCCGCTGCGATGAATTGAGGCAGAAACGAAAGAAAGAACAGCGCCACTTTGGGATTGGTGATATTGGTCAGAAATCCTTGGGTAAATATTTTTTTGTTCGATATCTTCGCCGTTTTCGTCACATGAAAATCGGATGATGTCTGGAAAAACGTCCGCAGACCGAGATAGATCAAATAGCCGGCACCGATTATTTTTACCGTCGTGAATAACACGGCGGAATTCGCAAGGATGACCGACAATCCGGCAGCGGCGAAAAAAGTGTGCGCCAGTACCCCGGTGGAAATGCCGAGAACCGAATACATACCCGCTTTCCTG
The DNA here is from genome assembly GCF_900115625.1 of Salibacterium halotolerans. Lineage (GTDB taxonomy): Bacteria > Bacillota > Bacilli > Bacillales > Marinococcaceae > Salibacterium > Salibacterium halotolerans. Next base: position 21,679 of record NZ_FOXD01000033.1, read on the forward strand.
CCCTGCGACATGCTTCGGCTTACAATGTACATCGTGTCCGTCCCCGGGGTGATATTCATCAATAAAGCGGTCAGTAAAAAAACACCGAAACCTGTTATGCCAGCCAAACAAATCTCCTCCTATCCATTTTGAAGCCCTGTGTTTCTGCCTCGATTCCGGCAGAAACTGCATCGATTCTACTTTTACCTGCATCACTCCCCCTCTTTTTCTACTTTCTCCTTATATAAAAGAAAAAGGGGGATGCACCGATGAAACAAATTCAATCCAATGCCCATATGGAAACCGCTGTCCGCTATTCTTATTTTTCCTCGATCGACCAGATGGACCGGCACGTCAAGCAGCACCGCCGCACGCTCACCTGGCAGTCGACAGAGGACGCGGTACTCTGCCTGCTCGCCCGGCGCTCGCTCTCCTACCCCGGCACGAGCTGGATGAAAGTGAAAACCATCGCCGCCGCGGTCGGAAAAAGCCCGCGCACCGTGAACTACGCCCTGGCCGCTCTCGAAGAAAAAAAGATGATCCGCCGCATCCCGGTCATGCGTGAAACACACGGCGGAAGCAGCAGCAACGTCATCGCGATTTTGCCGTATACGTCGGATTGCAGCCCGTCCCCTGCAGACCGCCCAAACGCTGAAACTCCTTCAAACGCAAGCGCTGAAGCGTCAGACGCGTCCGGGGAATCTGTTTCTTTAGAATTTTTTAAACAAGAAAAATATAAATATATGAGCTATTTGAATTTTTCCTGGTTAATTCATCACAAATGGAAAGACAATTGCGTGAAGCACGGTTCCGCCTACATGGAAAAAGTCGTGGAGTCCTTAATCCGGGAATATGAATACCGCCAGATCAAAGAACGCCTGCAGCACCCCCATCCGCGCCGCATCCCAAGACCTGCGTTTCTTGACCATAACTGGCTCGAGGATTAATCGTTTTTGCGGCAGTACGGTCCGTAAAACAAGCGTCATAGTTACGTTTGCCGTCTTTTTTTCCCGGTAAACGTAACCATGGCGATGTCATGATGACGTTTGTTCATCCAAAGCTGCCTCTAAACGTAACCATGACAAGTTCATCGTTACGTTTAGACATCACCGGAGAGGCACAAACGTAACTTAAGACGATGCCCGCTGGATCGGTATCCAGATTTCACTGCGGAAATTGGCGGATGTCGTGTTGCTGCTTTCATTCCAGAGAATCTCCGGACCTTCCGCCACTTCATAGCCGGAACCGGGAAACCATTCCGAATAAATCCGGCCCCAGACGTCCTGCAGCGCATCCGGAAACGTGCCGGCGGCTTCAAATACCGCCCATTCCGACGCCGGAACGCGCAGTTCATCCCAATGCGCTGGCACGTCGTTTGTCACCGCCGCGCCGATGTAGTGATCAAACGTCCCGTTTTCCTCCATCCGTCCTTCGGAAAAATGGGTGGACGCGCTGATCAAGCCGGAAGGTTCGGTGTTGGACAAAGTTTTCAGCTCCTGGATTTTCGTTGTGTCAAGCGACTGCCACATTTCCTCAATCTCAGGGCTCACCCCGTGGAACTGCACGGCCACCCTTTTTTTCAATCCGGCGATGGAAAACGATTCTTTTTGTACGATACGATACTTCATGCTTTCTCCTCCTTGTATAGTTAACTGGAAAGTCATCGGGGGATAAGCCTGCAGCGGTGCCTCCGCCTTTTTCGCGCGGGAGGGGGACAGTCCGTGCTGCGCCCGGAACGCCCTCGTGAAAGCATCCGGCGAGTTGTATCCGTATTTCACCGCGGTATCCACAACTTTCGCACCGCCCTGCTGCAGCTCGACAGCCGCCAGGGTCAAGCGGCGGCGGCGGATATACTCACCCAGTGTCATCCCGGCAAGAAACGAAAACATCCGTTGAAAATGGTAAGCCGAACTATAAGCGGTCCGCGCCGCTTCTTCCATATCAATCGTGTCAGCCAGATGCTCCTCCACATAGCGGAGCGCGTCGTTCATCCGTTGCAGTGAATCCACACGATGACCTCCTTTCTCCTGTATCGTAACAACAACAGCACCCCGCTTCCCGACTTTTTCTGCCCGATGCCGCAGGATTATCCTATAGTGAAAAAACCGTACAGTACTGCGCCGGTTAAAAACAGAACCGCGGGGACGACGCTCAGGAGATACGTCCACCGTCCTCCCGAGGTTTGGCGCCACATGACAGCGCGGTACGCAAAGTGAAGCACCGGCAGGAGGAAAATCAAGATACGGTAGGAAGGAAAGTCGGTTATGGTTACAACTACAACAAAGATCTCAACAACATACAATGCTTTATCTATGTATTTGTGTCGTTTATTGACGTAGCCGGGATCGGACTCCGGCAGTTCGACAATGCCGCGCCGGCGCAGTATGTATGACATGACTTCACTCAACGCAGCAATGCCGGCTGTAAGGACAATAGGCAGCAGCATGGTATCGATTCTCCTCTTTTATCTATCGATTCTGAGACATCAACGGGTTTTCTGCATCGATTCTCCAGATGTCTGACTCGATTTTTACTCGGTATACGGCACACTCCGCGCCCGGCACCACTGCCGCATAAATTCGAGATACCCATCGATCCGGAACGCGTTCCAGTCTTCCTGCAGACCAAGCTCGACAACGCGGTCCTGAAAACGGCGCATCCGCCCCGTCCCGGTCAACTCCCGCTCCAGCATCGTCCGCATCATCGGGTTGGAAAGCTCCCGGACAAATGCCTCCATCAGCGCGGACTCATCCACCTCGAGCCGGTTCGGCAGCGGCAGGTAATCATCCTCTGTCGCCGCCACTACCCGGGCGGCCGTGCGGAATTCCTCGTCATCACGCGCATCCGCCGCCTGCAGCTGTGCCCGCCGCAGCACGTCATCGCTGATCCGCACCACCTCCCCCGTTTTCCGGTGCAGAAACGACGTCACCCCGTCCGGCACATATCGGACAGCCTCCATCAACGACATCAAATTCACCTCTTGTACCATCAGCCTCAACCTTTCTACTCGGTATACGGGATCCCGTGCCGTTCACACCACTCCCGTACCACTTCCAGTTGCGATCTATCACGGAACGCATACCATTCTTTTTCTACACCAAACTCCGCGGCCTTATCTTTAAAACGCCGGAACGCACCTTTCCCCCGAATCGCGAGCTCCAGCTCCTCCCTCTGCTTAGAATCAGACAGGGTTAAAATAAATTCCTCCATCATGCCGTACTCATCCACTTCCCTGTCATCCGGAAGCTCCAAGTACACATCGTCATCATCATATTCAATGTTTACCGCCGTCTGCCTCACTTCATCGGTATAGACTGCGTCAGGATCAAGCATCTCCGCCTCGCGAAGATCATCTTCCGTAGCCGTCACAACCCCGCCCGTCTTTCGATTCAAAAATGCCTTAAACCCTTCAACCGAAACGGACACCTCATCTACCAGCTCATGCAGGTTCGCAGGACGGGTCATCACCATGCACCTCTCTTTTATCATTTTCCTCTATTCTAACAAAATCCGGACAAATGCTTCTATCATCTATGGTATAATAGTAAAAAATCCCGCCAAGCAGGAGGATCAATCATGGACCAGAATCTGGAACAGAAATTGGACGCTGTGATGGAGACGCTGACCGAATTCAAGAAGGAGTTCACCGCTTTACAGGAAGACTTTCACACCCATCGTCTTGAGTTTTCCAGATTGCAGAATGACTTGAATGCCCACCACTTGGAGTTTTCCAGCCTGAAAAGCGAACTCGCCGACCACCCCGGAGAGTTCCAGAAGAAAACGGTCGAACGACTGGAACGCATCGAAACATCGATACTGCGTCTGGAGACCGAAGCCCTTGAAGATCTGACCAACGTAAGACAGGAGTTCAGCGGCCGCTTGACATCACGGGATTATGAAACGCAGGCGTTAAACAAACGGGTCCTTCAGCTGGAAGGCAGACTGGAGAGCCTGGAACAGCAATAAAAAAACCGTCGTCTTCATGTATTACACACAGCAGCCATGTTATACTTTAAGAACTTAGAAAAATATCGATGGATTAATAATAAAGGAGCCCCAGCGGATTCTTGAGGCCCGTCCCAACCTGCTGGATCGCTCCTTTTATATTTTGAGTGTTAACAGAACAAATGTTCGCGAAACAGCTTTTTACGCCTCTATCAAATACCGATACAACTGATCTTCGATGCTTTCCTTCAACTGCAGATTCATGTGAACCACGGGCAGCTGCTTTCCTTTATCATCTTTCATCGTCGTTTGCGCAGCTTGGCAGTGCTTAACCGATATAGTAAAAGCTACTTTTTCATCATCGTCTTTTACAGGAAGATTGTAAGAAAGGTATTGTTATCGCAACCTTTTAGAAAAACTGCACTTTAAAAGTTTCCTGCTTTCATTAGATTAAAAGAAAAAAATTTGAATTGAACGAAAAGACTATTGTAATTAAGCATCACTTAAATCCGTATTTAACAAAAAATATTGTAGGTGTAACTACCTTAAACTTTTCTGGTCTTTTACAAATTGATTATATTCTTTTCTTAAAGTTTCGTCAGAGATCCCTTTTACATTTTGAACAATAAAATATTCTTCAATATCTCTAATAACTTTACTGATATAATGAAATTGTCTTGATGTTTCAATTCTTTTTATAGAATTTATCTGACCTTTAAGTAAAGTGGACCCCTTTGTCAAGACACATTTTTAAAATAAATAAGGTGTGACTCCTTTTGAGATAGAGAGGCTACCTTGGAGGAAAAAAGGAAATC
>NZ_FOXD01000008.1 GCF_900115625.1 Salibacterium halotolerans
CTTCTGTGCCTATAGAACAAACACCAATAGTGCCGAGGCGGCGTTCATTTTTTCCATTCGGGCCCAGACCCAGCTAGGGAGCTTAGCCGCCCCCCACCACATGGATACGCCGGACGAAGGAATGTATGGACCTTCAGCCAGTGATATATGGGAGGGTTAGCGACCATGTGCGATGTGGGTGATTTCCAAGAGCACGGTCATACACTAATTTACCAACAAATTCCTGTCTGGACAGATGGAAGGATTCTGTACTGGATCAAATTGTTATAGATAACAATTTATGTTTCCGTGAGGTGGGAACGCACCTATCTGGTGATCATTGATAGGATAGAAATACGGAGAAAACAAGAGCATGTGGGAGAATAATTAATTACAAAGAGGGAGGAAAGATGGATGTTAAAAGAGTTGCTGCTTGTCGAATTTTTAAAAACAAGGCGTTTGAGGTTATGGCTGTTAGTTCTAATCGGACCTGTATTGGGTGTCTTTTTTGCCCTTGGGAATTTCTTATTCATGAATGAGGGTGATAACGGTTGGCTGGAAGCCTGGACTCAAGTTCAGATCTTTTACTCACCGCTCATATTTCCAATTTTGACGGGCGTATACGCTGCACTTGTCTGTAGAACCGAATACATTGGTAAAGGATGGAAGCAGTTACTTTCGTTTCCTGTTAAACGATATCAGGTGTATCTCTCTAAGCTTATTTTAGTTTGCCTATTACTGTTATTTACACAATTACTGCTATTGTTGTTTTATGTTGGAGCAGGAACAGTGGTTGGCATATCCAATTACATTCCATGGATAAGTTTATTCGGTTTTATTGCGAAGGGATGGCTGGCTTCTCTGCCGCTTGCTGCTATACAAATCTTATCTTCTATTTATTGGCGAAGTTTTGGGGCTCCTTTGGCATTAAATATTGGATTGTCATTACCAGCGTTGCTTATTGCGAATTCTTCTTTTGGACAATATTACCCATGGGCGCAACCAATGCTGGCCATGTCCCCGGCAGATGAGTCACCTATCCAATCCTACTTGATGTTTTATATCCTTGTGCTGGGATTATTCATTGTAATTTCTTTGACGGGGGCAGTAATATTTAAAAAACAAGATTTTGCGTGAAGGAACAATGAATCAAAAGCACAGTAGAAAAATTAAAAAATAAGGGAGACTTAGACAGATTATACGGCAAACGAGAGAGAAAAACTATCACAAAACACATGACATATGAAAAATTTAAGAAAGGAGACAGGACGACACCGCGTTCTTCCCAGGACGCATTGATATTCAAATCATCGGGGTGGGAATGGACAAAAAAAGAAATCATAACGTCATTGGACGACTGCCTGGCCAAACAGGATCAACCCAAAGGCAGCATGTTGATCTGATCAATCATGGAAAGTGTATTCTATACAAAGAGCCGGGCGGTGCGCCGGGTCTCAAGTCCAGGAGGAGTATTAGAGGCATGGTTAAGATGCATCAGACGCTGCAATCACCACGCTTCCTCAGGTCTCCCGCTCTTTTTACACCTTCTCGAACTTCTTTCATGTTTTCAGGAACGTTTACATTTCTTCCTTCCGCCCAGTCAATAAAGTCCCGGCGTTCCTTTTCACTGTCAAAGTGGACCTTCATCGGATTGATTGTTGGAATAAGCAGAGCTTGATCCTTTTTATCCCGGCACATACGGATACCACCTTTCACGCCATACTGCGTTAGAGAGTTTCCTTATACGGCAGAAATAATGAACGGCGTTCTTATTATTTTAAATAAAGCACCTCATCGATGGATACCCCTGTTATGTCAGCGATTGTTTCGACATCCATGTCTTTTTTCAGCATTTTCTCAGCGATTTCTTTTTTCACCTTTTGATTTTCCATGTATTTACCCACATCCATACCTTTTACATATCCCTGTACCCTGCATGAAATCTCGAGTTCTTCTAGTGCTTCTTTTAGTGCTTCTTCCAGCTTTTCTTCCATATAATTCACCTCTCCCTGCATTTTTTTCGAAGGAGTAAGGGGCAGATATAAGTTCCAAAAATTGTTCCACTTTTGTTCAGGAACTTTTGTTCTCCTTAAGGATAGCTGTTCCATCCGGGAAAAGCAAGGCATTTTTTCTTTTTTCAAAAAAATAAAAGACGGCGGAAGTCAGCCGGCACCAGATTCTTATTTCGGAATGATTTCCGTCATTAGTTTGGCAGGTATTAGATAACAACCATGTTTTTCATTCATCCATCCATACAATACTCCTTTACATGCAGTAACTAATGCTCCAGGGGTGGGCGTGATTTGATTGAAATTAATCCTTTTTCCGAATCCATTCAGCATAGTAATTCCAGGTAGTAAACGTAACAAAATATACGATGACAGGTATCAAAGCATAGTCGCTGTATGGGGATGGGAGAAACAGCAGTAAAAATATTGTGATGATAAAAAGGGGTGGCATCAATATCCAGTAGCGCTTGTTTTTAAAATGGTTCATCATCCATCCTCCCTGTGAATTCTTTTAATCCATGACACTGCCATTTATCCCTGTGGTCTAAGGGTTTCTGAGTTCAACGGAGACGTCGCTTGCTTCTTCGGCGGCGACTTGTATATCAAACGAGCCGTCTGTGATGAATCCCTGGATCTGCATGGTTCCGTCCCGGGAGTCGGAGATTTCCTGTTCCCATAATACCTGGTCCTCTGTTTCAGCAGACAAGGTGATGGTTCCTTCGCCAACCGATGCTGTATAGGGAATGAAAAGCGTTCCTCCTCTTTCAGTTGTCCCGACTTCCGTTACATTATAATTTCCCCGGAGCGTACCAATGGATACTGTAACGGCACCGTTTGTCATCCTCTTGCTGGCATTTACGGTTACATTATCAGCATAAAAGTACAGAATTGCCGTTACTCCGATGGCGAGAAGAAAAGTGAATACCGACGCTGTGATGAAAAATACCTTCATGTTGATATGTTGTCGTATAAGACGGTTCAATTTGTTGACGAGTCGAAAAAAAGCAGGAAATAACACAGCCCCGGAAAGCACAGCCACCCAATGAACGGGAGAGAGCACAGCTATAATGAGTATCGCTATGTACCCTGCTATAAACATCCAATAACTTATGTGCGAAACGGTGCTGCTCTTATCCGGTTTACCAAAAATCAGTTCTATCACTCTTTGCAAAAAATCCCTCCCATTTTCTCTCCAAAAGCTCGTGTTCTCAAAAGATATGAACCAAAGGAAATAATAACACATAAAAGGAAATAGGAGGGAGAGATGTAGGATTGGATTAGGAGGGAAGTTTCTGCTCTTTGTCAGCAAAAACAAGCTCTATCAGCAAGAGGAACAATGATACGACGGCTGCGATGAGCAGGCTGCTTGTTTGGTTGAGCCCGGTTATGGCGCCTATGGTGTGAAACGCAAAAATCCGTGTAAGCAGTACTACCACATGATGCAGCATAGCGGGGCCCATCACGTGTTGGACGATTTTCTCAATGATACTGTCGACGGTATACCAATAGATAAAGAGACAGACGGTGACTGTCAGGATCTGTTGAAAGCTCACATCTAATGAAAATAGATGTTGAATGAATACAGAGGAGCCCAGCATAGCAAATAGAAAAAGAGCAAGCACCGCTGTTGGAAATATGGCTAGGACACACGCGATGGCCAGGGTCGAAATGATTTTTCTTTTACTACGTTTTTCTTCTTCTTTACTGCTGACTATCAGTATGGTAACGAATAAAAAGAAGAGCGCATAGACAACGGCCAGCAGTGTTATTATTGGCATAAGCAGTCTCCAGGTCTTTTATTTTTTTCACGTCTCCGATTTCGTATATCATTGATTAATAACCTTGAGCCCCTCAGTGCAAGTACCGCGGCCATCCATTATCAGAATGTTTTCTTTATGTTTGCCCTTCCACCGTCACGACGGTCATCTGGCTTTGGTTCAGAAAGCGTACCGGCAGGACGCTTGTGCCGAGGCCGCTGTCGATGTAGAGATGGCTGCCGGACGCGAATTGATACGTTCCTTTGTCATATTTCGGCAACAGTTTTTCACCTGGTGAGATGAGTCCCCCGATGATAGGAAAACGGACCTGCCCGCCGTGGGTGTGGCCGCTTAAGACAAGGTCGGCACGGGCGGCCGTTTCATCCCGGACAACAAGCGGTGCGTGGGACAAGAGAATGGTGTAATGCTCCCCATTGATGCCCTGGAACGCACTGGTTACGTTGTCGTGGTTCGTGTAATGGTCATCGATACCGGCGAGGTTGATGACGGCACCGTTCACTTCGACCTGCCTGTTCGTGTTGTCGAGGATCGTGATGCCACGTTCTTTCAGTCCCTCAAGAAGCGTTTGGGTGTGGGGGTTATCGTATTCATGATTGCCGGTGACAAAATAAATCTTCTCCGTCACGTTGGTCAAAGATCCCATCAGCTGCAGCATCGGCTCCATGCTGGACGTTCCCTTATCGACAAGATCACCGGTGACGACGATCATGTCCGGATCCGCCTTCTCTGCCGCGTTGATAAGAGCTTGGTTGTCTCCTCCAAATTGTTTATTATGTACATCGCTGATCTGGAGCATGCGGATCGATGTATCTGCCGGGATTTCCCCGGTTGTAAACGTCACATGCTCGGTGTGGAAGACGTTCGTGTCGTAATAACTTTTGGCCCCGATGGCCACGGCGGCAATGACCAGAATCAGAAGCAGCCAGCGTTTCTTTGTCATAAAAAGGACCATCCTTGTTGAAAAATAGAAAAATACCTGCGTTTATTTTATGATAGCATGAACACCTGAGATGCGGCAGACATAAAAAGAATTTCTATTTTTTTATCGGGGGTGTGGTATAATTCGGATAACTTCAAGAAGAAGGGAAGAAGAAAGATGGAAGAAATGCTGCACCGTATTCTGAATGAACTTTCTGAAGTAAGAACAAACATGTCGACGATGGAAACTGGATTGAAAGCAGACATCACAAGCACGAGGAACGAACTAAAAGAAGAGATAACGGATGTGCGTACGGAATTTAAAGATGATAATGAGAATCTACGCATGGAGCTGAAGGATGAAATAGGGAGTGCGCGTACAGAATTAAAAGAAGAAATGGGTAGTGTCCGTAACGAGTTGAAAAACGATATCACGGGTGTGCACCGCGAGTTAAAAGGTGAAATGAGCGGGATGCGTACAGAATTAAAAGATGAAATGAGCGGAATACGCACAGAATTAAAGGACGAAATAAGCGAAGTACGCATTGAATGGAAAGAAGAAATAGGATACGTGCGCACAGAATTAAAAGAAGAAATAGGCGATGTGCGTGAAGAATTAAAAGAAGGACAGCAGCGCATAGAGAAAAAACTTATGAGCATTCCGGAAAGTTATGAAAAACTTGAGGCGTTCATAGGAAGTCAGCAGCGTACGCTCGAAAAGTTATCGGAGAGGTCTCTTCATCATGAAGCAGACATCGAATACCTGAAAAGCCTCCGGACCTGATCCCCTCCGCCTCTCCCCAAAGTGCTTCTCTTTATCCTGCAGCCGAGTGTTTCTCTTTCCCGGCTTATCGTCAAGTGCTGCTTGTATCTGTTATTCTCCTCCTTCGATGGTGACCACCGTCATCTGGCTCTGATTCATAAACCTAACGGGTATTGTACTCGTGCCTAGACCTTTGTCGATGTAAATCCAGCTTCCGGAGGCGAAAAAATGCGTGCCCTGTTCATAGCTTGGAAACAGACCTTCGCCGGGGGAGACCACTCCGCCAATAAAGGGGAACCTTATCTGGCCGCCGTGGGTGTGACCACTTAAGATAAGGTCGGCGCGGGCGGCTTTTTCGTTTTGGAAGACGAGCGGAGCGTGGGAGAGCAGAAGAGTATAATACTCCTCGTCTATTCCCTGGAACGCCCGGGTCAGATTGTGGCGGTTCGTGTAATGGTCCTCGATGCCGGCAAGGTTAAAGACGGCGCCGTTTACCTCGACTTTTGTGTTCCTGTTATCCAGAACCGTGATGCCGCGTTCTTTCAGGCCGCGGAGAAAGGACTTCACCTCTGGATGCTCCCAATCATGGTTGCCAGTAACAAAATAAATGTTTTTCGTCACACCAGTCAACGCTTCCATCAGGTGCAGCATAGGTTTGATACTGGGCGTGTCTTCATCGATGAGATCACCTGTGACGGCGATCATGTCCGGCTCGGCTTCCATGGCTGCGTTGATAAGCCGTTTGTTATGCCGGCCGAACTGTTTATTATGTATGTCGCTGATCTGGAGCAGTCGGATCGATTTATCCGCCGGCAGTTTCCTGGTTCTGAACGTGATGTATTTGGTTTGGAACACGTTGGTATCGTAACAGCTTTTTCCCGCAATCGCTGCGGCAGCTGTCATCAGGATGAAAAACATCCAGCGTTTCTTTGTCATAAAAAGGACCATCCTCTTGTTGAAAAATAGGAAAATACCTGCGTTGATTTAATGATAGCATGAAAGAATGGTAGATGCTGTATGGATTGTTCTAATACCTATCAAGCTGTGATGATTCGGGTCAGTCCTGGGTACCGGTGCCGCGTAATGTTTCTTCGGTCCGCTGCACGGGTAATACGCTGAGCGGCGGAAGAAACCAAGAGAGGGAGGACACACGTATGGCATCTTATGAAACGATGGTGCAGCGTTTGGCAGAGAGGACAGAAGAGCAGAAGGTTCATGGAGTGAATGAGGTGTATAAACTCATTCCGGATCTCGACCGAAAGGGGGATCTCGATCCGCGGGTGCTTGCCAATGCACAGCATATGCCGGCGAGGGAGAATGCGGACGTTCCTTCTATTGAAACGATACGCGAGAACATGGGCCGGCCGAATCAAGATGTGACGAAAGGGTCTGTATCGGAGGAACGTATCTCGATCCCTGCCGAACATCGAACGATTCGCGCTGTGGTGTATACTCCGCAGGAAGAAGCGCCCCGTCCGGTTGTGGTGTATTTTTTTGGAGGCGGGTTCATCGGAGGCAGTGTAGAAGCCGTGGCGAATCCGTGTAAAGCACTGGCGGAGAAAGCCGGAGCGGTCGTCGTGGCAGTGGATTACCGGCTGGCTCCGGAGCACCCTTATCCGGCGGCAGTGACTGATAGTTTTGCCGCGGTGGAATGGGTGCATGCGCATGCCGGCGAACTGGGTGCGGATCAGAACCAGTTAACGGTATCCGGGGACAGTGCCGGCGGAAACCTGGCCACCGTATGTGCGCTCTTGGATAACGAACGCGGCACCAATATGATCGCGTTTCAGGCGCTGCTTTATCCGGTCGTTCATCTGACTTACGCCGAATCAAAGCATTACACATGGAGCTTGAACCGTTATCAGATTACGTATCATCCGGAGCTTGTCGAAAAGACGATCCGTGCCCTGCAGGCATTGGGACCGCTGTTTTGCTCCTCGTATCTGCAGGGAACAGACCCGGATACCCCTTATGTATCTCCGCTTGCAGCGGAGGATGTGAGCGGGATGGCTCCGGCGCTCATCTTCAGTGCCGAATATGATTTTCTCCGGCTGGAAGAGGAAGCGTACGCCGAAAAACTCGCCGCTGCCGGTGTGCCTGTCACGCGTATCCAGTACCAGGGCATGGACCACGGGTATATTGATAAAATCGGTGAATATCCGCAGGCCGAAGATACAATACATGAAATCGCCAAAGCGATGCGGAGGCTCTTTTCGTAAGAGTCTCTTTTTTCAGCCGCTTATTCTTTGACACTGTCCGCGAGAAACAGGGAGGCATCCTGTTCGTTAAATATGCCCTTTCCGTGATGGAATGTCCTGATGTCTGTGGAGGAGAAGCCGGTTTCGGTTAATAACGCTGTCAGCTCGTCATGGGAGAGTGTCTTGTGGATATGGTCATGATGATCCATCGTCTCGTCTTTATCAAAATCAACGATCAGCAGCCGGCCGCCTTGTCGTAATACGTGAAACAGCTGTCGCAGGAGGCCTGCTGCATCATGAATATGGTGGAGAACGAGGGACATGACGATGACGTCCGCTTCAAGCTCCGGCGTTTCTTTGGTGAAATCCGCGTGTTGGACATGAACGTTTGACAGGCTGCGGCGGGAAATCTTCTCCCGGGCCATATTGAGCATCGGCTCGGACGAATCAACGAGTTGCACCGAACGAACGTTACCGCTCAGCTGCAAACCAACGAGACCCGTGCCGGCACCGTACTCCAGCAAATCTTTTGAGCCTGCGTCCGGCAGTTTCTTTTTAATTTCTTCCCCGATAATCTCCGACAACTCGATTTGTTCCGGGGTATCGAAGCGTTCCGCCATCTCATCAAAAATATTCTCATCCATCGTACCATCAACTCCTATCTTGTTTTATGAGGATATTATAGACCTTCATTATCTATGATTCAACCATACTGCTTCCTGCTTTCATATAAGAGAGAATCGATAGATAAATCGGGAGAATTGATATGGAAAATGGACATATTACGGGTTTAGCGATAGAGAAATCACCGGATCGATAGATAAATCGGGAGAATTGATGCCAAAAACCGCGTCCGGTCTCTTTTTTTGTTAAAATAGAGACAATAAATGACGATGAAAGGTGAATGGCTATGAGCGATGCGTCACATGATGAGGTGCTTGAGGCTCTGGAGCAGCTCCACTCGGATATGCAGGAAGCAGATAAAAAGAGAAGGCAGCGGATGTGGAAGCAGCCCGCGTCGTATCCGTGTTCTCTGCGTGATGCGCTGACAGGAATAACGAAACAGCAGATGGATGGCATCCGCGCGGAATTGAAGTTGAGAAATATCAGCAATCTGAAGAAGGTGGATTTGGTTGAGGCGCTTGTCGAACGTATTCCACAGGCACTCCCGGATCAGCTCAGACTGCTCAGCGGCAGGCAGCTCCGTCTCCTTCAAACGGTTGATGATGATGGCAGGGTGCCGGCCGATGAGATAAATTTCTTCGAGATGCATGTACTGCTGATACGAGGGTTCGTTTTTCCGGCGGTGGAGAACAGGAATCAGGTGGTGATGATGCCAAAAGAGGTGCAAAAGGTGTTCAGAGAACATGACACAGAGGCCCTGCAGCAGAAGACGGCACGCAATGATGACATCAACCTCCTCATACAGGGCATGCTTTTCTATTACGGAGTCATGAACATATTGGAAGTACCGGAAGCGGTCAATGCGTATCTCACCGAAGAGGAACAGGTCGGTGCTTATGAGTGTTTCACCCTGATTCATAAAGTAATGCGCGAGGACATGACGATGGTGCAAAACGGTAATATTCTGGCTGATTCCGATGTAACCGATCCGCAGCAAGTCTTAAAAGAACACAAAGCACGTCCTGATCTTCCGTACTTTCCATTCACGAGACAGCAGCTCGTACAGGCCGGAGAAGACGGGGTAGGAGAAACGTCCCCTGCGGCTGACCAATTCGAACAGTTTCTAAAAGAACATTATGCCCTCGATGAAATGGAAGCCGAGGACGTTGTCTTTCACATGGAAATGATGATCAATGACGACGTGCCCATGAACGATATGCTGGAAGAGTTTCAGCAGTGGTGTGAAATACCTTCCGCGGAAGTATTGCAGATGGTCGCTAATCAGCTCACCGGGCTCAACAATGACACCCGGCAGTGGATACTGAAAGGGCATACGCCGAATGAAGCGATGCAGGGGAAATTTGGCGGCGGTAACGTCGTGCCGTTTCCAGCTGGTAAACGGGTCGGACGAAACGAGCCGTGCCCGTGCGGCAGCGGGAAAAAATATAAAAAATGCTGCGGCCGCCGGTAATGAAGGCGGAGCCGGTCCAAGTGAGAGAGGAGACAGGATGCATGCATTTGTTCGACATAGAAGAGGAAATAAATGAGGATACGTTTTCGCGCGGTATGATGTATATGGCGGAGGAACAAGTGACCAAAATCAGCGAGCCGTACCGCCACCACTTTGTTGTGGAAGTGGCCGGAAGTCTCAGTGTGGACGTGGTGCTCGATGACTCTCTGGAAGTCGTGCGCACGTTCTGCGACTGCCTTGAAAATGACGGATACTGCGAACATACCGCCGCAGCGCTGATTGCCCTCGGCGAAGAAAAAGAAGACGATGAGCCGGTTCCGGATCCGGAAGGGCCGGATATAGAAACAGCGCTCGCGTCGTTTGATCAGGTCGATTTAAGAAATCTGCTGCGCAGCGCTGCCTCGGACGATCCGGAAATCAGAAGCCGCATTTTCGCGCTTTTTCATCAAAACAAAGAACCCCTCGTTTCCGCTCAAAAACAGGTACAGGCTTATATCGATGCTGAAATGCAGGATGGAAGCATCGCCGCCGCGGACGTTCCCACGGCACTTGAAGGAGCGCATCAGGTGCTTGAAAAAGTAGAGGAACATGCAGCGGAAGGCAGGCTTGAAGAAGCGGTGCAGCGCTCACTTGTCGTCCTCGGCACCGTCGTCGATGCGCTGGATTCCTTCGACGAAACAGCCGGAGAGCCGGCGGTTGTTATCAACAACAGCCTCGAGCTTCTGAAACAGGCCGCGGCTGCTGCTTCAAGCGCACTACCGGAAGACGCGAAGCAGCGGATCCATGACGCTGTCACCACCGAGGCAGAAGAGCCCCGCTACGAAGGGAGAAACAAGTGGCGTAACGCGCTGCTGGAGACACGCATCTATGTAAGGGTTGAGCAGGAATGAAGCATAAATCGGAAGAATCGATAGAGAAAACGTAAGAATCGATAAATAAAATGACAGAATCGATGCCGTAAATTAGTAATTCCTGTGAGAATCGATAGAGAAATCACCGAATCGATACAGAAATAGCGGGAATCGATAGAGAAACGAAGATGGCTGATGGAAAAAAGACGCTTTTTTGATTGCAGGGGTTCATAGTACATAGAAAAAAGAGCCATTGGGAGGCTCTTTTTTCTATAGTAGTCGGTGAATGAAGAATTCGATGGATAAAAAACGCTGCACAACCATGGCAGTCTAAAACGCAGGGTAGTTATTTTTCTTTTAACCGTATAATGTCTTTGAACGGAAGTCCTGTTATTTCTGCAATGAGAGGAACGTCCATATCTTTTTTCAGCATGGCCGATGCCGTTTCGATTTTGTTTATTTCTTTTCCTTGCTTTTTTCCCTGCTCCAACCCTTGCTCCAACCCTTTATCCAGCCCTTCTTTTTCATAGGACACCATAATCTCCACTACTTTGTCTCCTTCCGGCTTTCTCATCATCTTCACCTCTTCTTTTAGTAATTGTTCCTCGGACGAAGTCAGTTTTACATAAGTTTCGAAAAAACCGGTCAAATGTGTAAAACAGGCTGGGGAGGACCGTTCGGCACTCTCACCGAATGTGGCATTTACAGTCGAAATCCGTTTATTCAAATTGCTATGCTGTTCTCATTATACCCCATTATCAAAAGTCATGCAGCGGTCAGTGGCTTATAGAAGTGATAGAGAACGGATCAGTTTCCATATTTCAAAATCTGCATAAGAATTTTCTTGTTTTGAAACTTTTGCCCCGCTGAAATTTCTCTAATTGGTGAAAGGGGGGAGAGAAGAAATGAATCATGATACAGGACTGGTTCAACAAGTCATGAATGGAGAGGAAGAAGCTTTTGAAAGTCTGCTTCAATCCGAAAGTGAAAAACTGTATTTTATTGCGATGTCTTATGTACAAAACAAGGATGATGCCCTCGATGCTATTCAAGAGGCAGCATGCCAGGCATTTTTGTCTATTCATCAGTTGAAAAAACCTGAGTTCTTTTCTACGTGGCTCGTGAGGATTCTTATCCGGGAATGCTATAAAATTTTAAAGAAAACGCAGAAAACAATTCCCTTTGAGGAAGAAAAGTTTGAGGAGAGGATGGCTGACTCCTTTAAGGGAACAACCAGGCGGGAAGCACGTCTTGCCGAAGCGGTGGATAAGCTCGAACATTCCCAGCAAACGGCAATTTTACTGTTTTATTACCATGACCTCCCGATCAAACAAATTGCAGAAGTGATGGAGAAACCGGAGGGAACGGTGAAAACGTACTTACGCAGAGGGAAAGATAGGCTGAAAAAACAAATAGAAAGGGGAGAGTGCAGAAATGAAGAATGGGCCTGATAAGCATAATGAAATGGACTTTCCTAAAGAAGAAGTATTTGCAGCTATTTCGAAAGGAATGCAGAAAGGAAAAAGCAGAAAGGAAAACAAGCAGCACACAACTATAGAAAAACCTCCCATGTCGAAAACGGTGAAGGGTAAAATACTTTACATGGCGGGTGCCGCAGCTGTTTTCATTGCTTTATTTATGGGAACTGCCTATTTTTCACCGGCGTTTGCGAGTGCCGTTTCAAATATCCCGCTTGTCGGTTCTATCTTTAGTGATAACGGGAGACCCGGATTGGAACAGGCCAGTGAGAAGGAGTTGACAAATGCGATTGGTGAAACCCAGACCATTGATGGGACATCTATTACAATGAAGGAAGTATTGTATGATAACTCACGATTGACGATTAGTTATTTTCTAGAGTCCGAGGATGCTATTGGGGAACACTACTTTTCAGGAGATTCTTTCCGATATAAAATAAACGGAGAATTTCCGGACGGCAGTTCCGGCGGTCACCAGGCCACAACTCTTTCACCAACCTCACGAACAGGGATAATGGAGTTTAATATAGGAAATGAAGCTCCTGATCAATTTAACTTTGAGCTATTCATGGAAGCAGATAATGGGAAAGAATGGGAATTTTCTTTTCCTGTAGAAACGATAGAAGGCTTAAAGACTTTTGCGGTAAATCATAACCAAACGGCGGGAAACATTGATTTACATGTTTCCGACATGTCGATCAGTTCATCTGGTATCAGTTTGAATTATAAAACAGTTTCACCGGCACCCGAAAGTGGCCGTATCGGCCGCATCCCGGCACAGTACCTTGAATTTCACATAACCGATGAGAATGGAGAAGAAGTCACCTCGTATTCGGGCGGCAGCTCAGGAACAAAGAAAAACGGCAGCATTCATTTAACGGGTAATAAGTTATTTGATCCCATCGGAGAAAATGTTCAACAATTAACGATAACACCTTACCTCAAGTTACCGAGTGATGGAGGAGGGGTGAAACTGGAGCAGGATGGAAATAAAACTGCGTTAAATGGAGATATCAGCGAACTTAAAAATGTAGAGTTTGACCCGTTTACGGTGGAAGCACCTTAGAATACTGCACCCTGATTGCTGCTCTAACAATTGGGGTGCGTGTTGTATATATTACGGCGAAAAATTGTATGGAGGCGTCGAAATGAACGGGAAACTCAGGACACTTGTTACTGGAAAAAAAGACGCTGCGCAAGACAGCAGCTGTCCATATTTCATCTTTATTTGTCTTTTAACCGCAGAATATCTTCGGGCGGGAGTCCTGTGATTTCTGCAATGAGATGAACGTCCATATCCTTTTTAAGCATGGCCGATGCCGTTTCGATTTTGTTAATTTCTTTTCCCTGCTTTTTTCCTTGTTCCAACCCTTCTTTCTCATAGGACACCATAATCTCCATGACTTTGTCTCCTTCCGGCTTTCTCATCATTTTCACCTCTTCTTTTAGTAATGTTTCCTCGGACGAAGTCAGTTTTAAATAAGTTTCGAAAAAACCGGTTAACAGGGTGGTGTGCGCTCGATCGATATGCATGTGCACCATCATACGCAGAAATTCTTTTTTAACCTGTACTTTCTCTTTTTCATTATACCCCATTTTGGAAAGTAATGCAGCGGCTGCCGGGTTACCTGTGTGGATAAATTGTCTCCAGTTTTGCTGTTTTAACTGGATCATAAGAAATTGAAAGTGGAGCACGTCGTGAAAGGGGAAGCGGATGGTGAATGTATCGGTTTCGCTTCGTTTCTGATCATAGGTGAAAAGGGCAATCGGCAGAATGCGGCAGCGGTATTTCTCGTACAGTCGGCCGTAATAAATAAACATGCGTTCGTTGAAATCGGGCTGGAGATAGCTTTGGGATTCGGTGTGGATAATGATGACGGTTTCTTCCTCTTTCAATTTCGTTATTGCGAGGACATCCACCTTGTATTTCTCTCCCTGGGTCACATCGCTGAACACTTCTTCCGGTAAAAACTGGATTTCCGAAAAGTCAACGGCTTCGTGCACCTTTGGAAAAAACAACGCGATAAATTCTTCAAAATAAGTGGTCAGGATTTCCTTAAACAAGCGGTCGTGGTCAATCGTCATAAACCCCTCCTTCATCAAGAACGTTTGTTCCTTTATAGAATACACGTTCCTGTCTGAAAAAGCAAGTACGATTTATGTGCTGCGATGGAAGCAATACGAGGGAGAATCGATAGAGAAAATATGAGAATCGATAGAGAAATACCCGAATCGATACAGAAATCGCGGGAATCGATAGGGAAACGCTGGCACCTGAGCGGAACACCCACTCCTCCCGCTCCCAAAAAAAGAAAGGAGCCGCAGCCCCTTACTGATATACTTCGGTCATCCATTCAACGATACCTTTGCCGTGTTCGAAGCGGAGGTCTTCGACGTTGTGGTGCCCGATAATATGTCCGTCTTTGATGGCGATGACGTCGTCGAGAATGCCTTCGATTTCCTTAATTTCGTGGGTGGTGATGAGCACGATTTGGTTTTCAATGTCGATAAAGGAAATCAGGCTTTTTACGATGGAATCGCGCACCATCGGGTCGAGGCCGGAGAGCGGCTCATCCATGAGCAGCACCGGCACGTTTCTCGATAAGGTGAGCACGATTTTCAGACGGCCGCGGTTTCCTTTAGACAGGGTTTTGACTTTGCTGCTGCGCTCCAGATTCATGAACGACAGCATTTCATCCGCTTTTTTCGTGTCAAAGTCCGGAAACTGCGAGGCGTGAAAATCAATCATGCCGCCGACTGTGAAAAAGGGGTAATAGTCGTCGAGTTCGGACAGGTAGGCGACCCGGTCCGCTATCCGGCGCGTGGCTTTTTTTCCATCGACGTTGACGTGCCCTCTTGTCGGATGGTTCAGCCCGGCAATCAGTTTCAGCGTAGTCGACTTTCCGCTTCCGTTTTCTCCGACGAGTCCAATGATTTTGCCTGGTTCCAGCGTCAGGTCTACTGCGTCGAGCGCTTTTTTTCCGTGGTACCGTTTAGTTACTCCCTGCAATTCAATCATGATTCATTCTCCTCCTCTAAAAACTCCTGGATTCCGTGTTGAATTTCCTGTGCTTCATATCCCATATCCTTCATGACCCGGACGAAAGACGCGATTTCCTCCCGCTTCAGCCGTTCACGCATCGACTGGAGGATGGCGGGGTCTTCTGTCACAAATGTTCCCTGTCCTCTCCGGCTTTCTGCGATGCCCGACTGCTCGAGAATCTGATAGGTGCGCTGCACCGTGTTCGGATTGACATTCGACTGCACGCTCGTCTCCCGAACCGACGGAAGTTTTTCCCCGGGCTGCAGTTCGCCGCGCAGAATCCGGCGGTTGATCCGATCCGCCAGCTGCATGTAAATCGGCGTATTCGATTCGAATTCCTGACTCATAGGCTACACCTCAACTTTTCGATCCAGAATCCAGGCGGACAGTATAAATAATACGACGGTTAAGAGAATGTCCAGCACATAAGAACCGATATAAATCACAGGTGTTTCTATCTGAAGAAATGAGAAATTAACCCAGAAGAATAGATTTTCCATATTTATGGATCCCCACTCTGAAATGGCTGCATAGAACGCCGTGCCGCCTAACCAGCCAAAAGCACTGAGAGCGGCGATGGCAATAATTACTGTAAAACATACGCTGACAATTGTCGGCATAACTTTTTTCATCAACAGAAAAACCATCCAGAAAAAGAGAAGAGCCATACTTGTATAAATTGAATACAATACGATATGAATGCTTAGAAACGCAGCTGCGCTCACTGCAAGATTCCAGCCGTTTGGAATAGCATTCCACTGCACCTGCGTCACTGTTACGAAAGCAATCACAACAAGAAAAGCCATAACAATAACTTGATAAATTACACCGGACGTCATCTTTGCTAGAAGAAGGCTGACTGCCGACCGCTTGTGATGCAGCCACAAATGAAGCCGTTTTGTCTCCGCCGTCATGCTGAAAATAAAATAAAAACTAAGATAAAGGCTCATTAAAAGAAAAGCCACGCCACTGAATATGAATAATGTTTCATTCAACACCTCGTTCCGGCCCCCAATATAAGAGGCAACCCCGCCGATAAATAATAGAGCGCCAACGACAATCCAAAACGCCGGTAACCCGAGACGCAGTTCTTTTTTCAACAAATTTCCCCAATCCTGCATGTTTTCTCTCTCCTTTTTCCTTTGTGTTAGTGTTCTAGTTATATAGTACACTAATACTTGTAGATGGTCAATGGAGAAAATCATAAAACCTGGAAATCCACGAAAAAAAGCGCCCGATGGTTGGAGACATCGGGCGCGTGCAGGGAAAATAACTTTTTACAGATCGGAGTGGTTCCGGATCCGGCTCATGCCGTAAGCGGCGAGAAAAATGATAAACATCGAGATAAACGAGTACACGTACCGCCAGTTCAGCAATTGATAAATATCGATCCAATGGAGAAACGGCAGTCCGGCAAACGCAATTAGGGCGGAGAGAACAATGCCCCGCAGAATAATGGAGCGGGAAGGGAAGAGTTGAATTGCAAACATCACAAGTACCGGAATAAAGATAAAATCCCAGGGTATGTAATTGTGGATGATTGGGATCACATCATAATGGTAATCGTATAAGCCAAGATAATGTCCCGCCGTATCGAGCGTGGCAGAGCAGACAGCGGCGGTCAGTCCGGCCATGAGAAGGCTGACCCGGTTTTTCTTCTCATAAAAAAAGACCCATGCCGCAATCGCTATAATGGTGACAAGTACGCCGAACCACCAATGCCAGTCGAATAAGACATACTCTTTCCATATTTCCAACGCCTGCCTGTGAACCTGCACGATCTCGTTATTGATGTCAACGGATAATTCTTTATATCCCGGCATTGTCAGACCTCCGCTTCCTATACCGTGCGCATTCTTATGCTTAGTATGAACAGAATCTCTTGTTTTATTCTTGTACTTTCTATAAAGAAGTATCTGCAGCTGTGTGGACACTATCATCGAGAAATAAAGCCGTAGTGTCTACGGATCATCGTTTAGTGGACACTGGGCTGCTTAAATCAGAAGTTAGTGGGCACCGGTAGAAACCAATGGACACTAACTGCCGGCGCCGGAAGTCCTAGTGTCCCCGGATTCCACTTCCATGGACACTAAGTAAGCTGCCCGGTGATGTAGTGTCCACGGAACCGACGCGTCCCGAAGCAACTGCAGCTGGTTCACTTTTAAGCAAAAAAAGAACCGGAGATCCCGGTTCAAACAAACGCCGCTGTTTATTCAGTTATTATGTCACCGGTCCGCCGGCTGTACCAGTCCTTCATATCCCCTGCGGCATCGACGGGAATGTCGTCGATGTCGGTATGTTTGACCGGATTGGAGCGGTTGATTGTTACCATTGTCGAGAGGCCGGCTGGTTTCTGGAGAATGCCGCGTTTGAAAGTCATTTCCGACACTTTTTCCCTCTTTGTCACAAACAGAAAGGTGGTCCAGCCGCCTTTTCTCCACTGGATGCATTCGTCATGGACGGCGTAACGGGTGTGGGCGAAATCGAGCAGACGCGAGATGATAACGAGAACGAGCAGCACCGCCGACAGTGCCCACCACGGAACATGGATATCAAATGGCGACGGCTCGAAGTAAAAGAGAAGCCCGGTTGCGATCAGCCAGAACCAGCTCGGCCGGAGGAACCGGACGAAAAGCGAGCGGCGCGGCAGTGGAGTCATGGCATCGGTGATGGAGAAAACGGGCAGGATGTCTTCGATTAATCCGGCGGCGCGGGCAGTGGACATGTACGGATACAGCGACGTGATGTTCTCGGTTCCGCCTGTGGCATTTGCTCCGCCGGCGCTGATCAGTCTCATCTCTGTCATGCCGAGCCATCGGTTAATGGGCGGCTGCCGGTACTCCACCGCCTGCACTCTGCTTTTCTGCACAGAAAACGATGACGTCTGAAAAAATCCTTTCGTGATGTAGATCCGTTCGTCATCGGATGCGATTTCATAGCGGCCGTACTGAAGAATGGTTTTCACGGCGCCGAAGATAACCGCAGCCGACGCGAATAATACCGCAATCAAGGTGATTTTCCACCAGGCATCGACGAGAGCAGATACAAAGCCGCTTTCCATCATCCGCGTGAAGGTGTCGGTGGAGTCGACGTTCGACACGAGAGAAAAAATCACCGGTATCAAGGCAAAAAAGCTCAGGGACAAAAACGATGCTTTGATATGATCTTTCATTCCTGGTCGGAAATGAACGGTTTTCGCAGGAGGGGCGGACGATTCCATCTCTGCACTGTCTTCTGCGGCATCCGTTTCTGTCTCCTCAGTTTCTGCCTCCGCTTCCTGCTGCTTAATGAAATCCTCGAGCCGGTCCGCTTCCGCCGGCGGCAGGGCCCGGAATGTGACAGAATCATCGTTGTCCTCCATGCTCGTTTCAAACGTAATCGACGTCATGCCGAGCAGCCGGTGGAGCCAGGACGTGTGACGCTGCACGTTCTGGATTTTGGAAAAAGGAACCGTCCGTCTTGATTTCGCGAAAAGTCCTTTGTACAACTGGAACGCTCCGGTATCGAGCTTATACGTATGAGTGAACCATTTATAGACATACGATAAAGCGGTAAGTCCGATGATGCCGATAAATATGTAACGGGCGTAGGTGTAGAAGGCGTCGTTGGAACCAGCGTTGAACACAAACAGGTAAACCCCGATCAGAATCATGTTGCGGATCAGGTTTTTCAGCTGAAACACGAGCACAAGCGGGTGGTAGCGTTTGGCCTGTGTCATTCTTCCACCTCCTTGATTTTCGCATAACGCGCGATGAGGTTCCGCACGTCGATGGCGGTATCTTCCGGAAGCGCCGGGATTTCATGCTCGGAGTTCAACGTTTTGATCGTCAGCGTCAGCAGTCCGTATTTCCGAAGAAACGGCCCTTGTTTCGTTGCTATCGACTGAATTTTTGTCATCGGCACGATGTGATGCACTTCTCTTATCGCGCCGCGCTTCAGCTGGAGAAATTCGTCATTTACATCGTACCGCCAGACCCTGTACGTAAGCCACGGGCTGATAAACACGGACCAGACTGCGCTTAGAACGACAAGAACAACAAGTCCGATGAGAATCCAGTTTACCCATTGCGGCCACGAGAACCGCTGATCGAGGTAGTACAGCACCCCGAGAACAGCAACATTGATGAATTGTTCGATAATACTGGTGATGACCCAGACGCGGACCGCTTTTTTCGAAAGCCGGCGCTCCGGTTGCTGCAGGGATGATTCCAAGATGCAGACCTCCTTTTCGTTCTGTCATATGGTACGAACACACCCGGGCTTTCGTTTCTTATGATTTTTCCAAAAATGGAAGTCGGGCGTTCATCTCTATGATAAGATGGCAGTATCATCATACAGGAATTATGAAGGCAGGGAAAGACATGAAACGATGTATTCTGCTGCTCATGCTCGTCATGACAGCCTGTTCCGGTGGAGAAGAGACGTTGAATCCGATCAATGACGAACTGCGTGTTGCAGCATATGAACGGTTCAGCGAAAATCTGCAGAATAACAATGGAATGACAAAAGAACGAGCAGAGAAGGAAGCTTTCGATTATCTCGTGCAGCGGGTTGCGGTCGTTAATAGAGCACAGGAGGTCGGAATAGAAGTCACAGAGGAAGAAGCGATGGAGATGTCAAATAATGTGAGGGAGAAACTGGAAAATGGAAAAATAGATAATGCGGAATCCACATTGAAAGATATCCGTAACACCATGGAAGCAGAGAATCTCACCGAAACGAAGTACTGGGAGGAATATGCAAAAAACGGCTATAAGGAAACGCTCATGATCGATAAGCTGAAAACATACGAAGAAGAAAACGCACTCAAACCCTGGAGCGTGCGGAAAAAAGAAATTGTGAAAGCATTTAAATCCAACGAATCGGGGCGAATCGAAAGCTTCCGGGAAAAAGTCGGACTGCCGTAATGGCCAAACCGCTTTTCCCGGTTGTTTTGATGGAAAGAAAAGCGTGCGTCTCCGGAAGAAAAAACTTTACAGCATAAACACGCCAACCGATTGCCTCTGGAAATACGATGATAACGAGAAATTACAACATATTAAGGCAGTCAACTTTGCGGAATGTCGACCCTTGTAAACTCCCCTTCATAGGAGAAAAGCGTGCCAATCAAAGGGTTTTCAACAACGACTTTTATTTCAAACGCTTGATGTTTCTCATTAAAACTCTCGGTAACGGAGGCTGCGCCCTGGAAAGGTTTTGGAATAGGAATTTCCATTTTCCCGAGTACCAACCGCTGCCGCTCTGATGTGATATGTAAGCCGCCGTCTCGTGAAACAGCAAACGATAAATCGGAATAGACGATGGGGGGTTCTCCCAAATAATCCTTGATTATATTTCGTTTCTTATCAAGGCTCATGACAGCATGGAAGTACCTTTTGTTTTTCTCAAAATGAAAGATTCTTTCCCAATAGATTTCCTCCTGCCCATCATTACCTGTCCTACGGATGTTCCTTATCGTAAAAGGAATATGTTCCCCGCGTTCCGGAAACAGCAGTTTCCACCTGCCTCCTAGTGTAAACAAGGGAAGTAACCATTTTGGACCTCCCTCTATGGTCCGCATCACGCCCTGCCCTTCAAAACGACTGCCATCCAGTAACTCGTATCTTCGCTGCAGTGCTGGATGTAATCGATGAAATTCGTCTCCCAGAACCCGTTTGTAAATCGTCATCTAAAGCTCCTTATTTCTTTCTTTTACAGTTGGCGGCAGTTGGCAGTTCTGCAGCACTGATGACATACCCTATCATCGATAGAACAAATAACGCCAGATTGAAGGTGAAAGGGTTAAATGGATCAACGAGAGAACGTGGATCAGCCAGCACGGCAGAAAGAGTGAGAAGT
Source organism: Salibacterium halotolerans (assembly GCF_900115625.1). GTDB lineage: Bacteria > Bacillota > Bacilli > Bacillales > Marinococcaceae > Salibacterium > Salibacterium halotolerans. Next base: position 20,951 of record NZ_FOXD01000008.1, read on the forward strand.
GGTAAAAGAATCATCTGCAGAAAAAATAAATGCCGTTTTTTTCTATAAAACAGCCATATCAATCCAAATACAACCTCTCCCATTCCTATGATCAGCACCGCCCATAAGCTTTGCGTATTCGCAAGGGGAAGAGAAGCCTGGACCATCTCCATTTCATCCGGGTGCCTGTAAATGAGTTTAGGAATAAGACCATGGTACAACCATATAAAGAAGAAAAAGAAACTCAGGATCCAGTGACTAAAGAACCTTACATATTGAGAAGCCGGTGTCTCTCCTTGTTCCAACCATTTTTTTAACACATCAAAACTAAGGGCGGTTCCCCATCCCATCAATGGCCGGAAAATAAAATGGTCGATCCAATCCCCGATGCGGCCGAATCCAGGGGTATAATCATACTGTGTTAAAAAAGTGATCGTATCATCATGTTTGGGTTGGTACTTCCAATATCCCTTTCCCTCACGGATAGGGGAAATGGGTTGGCCGGTTCCAAAATGCAGCGACGATGTGCGTGAACCGTCTTCTGCGTGAAACCTGCCGGCACTTTTTCCCCATCCCTCTACGGCTGTAAAGCCCATCTTTGTTTTATATGAAAATAATTGCGGCTCCGATTCCTTTTTGGGTACATACGTAATAGAAGAAAATCTAAGATCCCACTGCGCATGCAAAACTGGATCCTGGCTGGCTTCCCATAACGCGTCCATGTTCGTATGTATCGGTATCTCAACATAAATAGGATTATTCTTCATATCTTTCTCACATCCAATACAGTATCCTTTACGTGGCAGCCTGCCATAACCATTTGTTTCTTCCTGTATCCATTATATAGCATGCAGCTTCCAAGAACGAATAAAAACAGGATATTTTTGAAATTTCATAACAAACAGGTAAAATAGGAAGTAACAAAGCTATGGAAATGGCGTGTTGAAAGTTTGCGGAGGTTCCGGCGGAGTGAAAAAGCGGAAGCTGCTTGAACGGAAATGACATCTTACGGCATCTTTCATATTGCTCCGGTGCTGAACGAAGCAGCGCAGCAGGAAGCGGCCGCGTGGGTCGAAGAGGAGTAATAACAAGTGCGTCACTATTTTTACAAAGAAAGAAGACAAACGCTGCCAAAAGGTCTCCCTGTTATATTGTCCTGGACGATTGGAATACCTGCTGCTATCATCACTTCACGCATAGGAATCGATTACGGGCTGGGAAGAGACATCGAATGGTTGTCCTATGTGCCTCTGTTCCTCGGCACAGCCGCCGCAGGGTTGGTGTTTGCCGGGCCGCTGCATTATGCTGTTCATCATTTGAAAAAAAATGAATAGAACAGCGTCTTTCTAAAAAAAGTTCCGTGGACACTACTCAGCCCGGCAGCATACGTAGTGTCCACGGAAGCGGCGTCGAGGGATACTAAGGTTCCCTGCACCAGTAGATAGTGTCCACTTTATTCGGCCGGCGCCCACTAATTCCTGATTGGAACGGCGTAGTATCCACCAGATGACTATCCGTGGACGCTATTCGTTTATTTATCACCGGCAGTGTCCACGGCCGGATGAACGACAGCTCAACGCATCCCGTAAAAACCATTCATCCATATAAAAAGACTGCCGCAGCAGTCTTCTTGTATTACGATTAAAATTCTTCATACACAGCCGGGTCGCCGTCGAAGATGCGGCCGTCGTCACGGGTGAGCTCGTTGATTGTCTGCATGTCTTCGTCTTCGAGGGTGAAATCAAAGAGACTGATATTTTCCAGCTGGCGCTCGGGGGATGTGGAGCGCGGGATCGGCACCGCCCCAATCTGAAGGTGCCAGCGCAGAATAATCTGTGACACGGTTTTGCCGTGTTTGCCGGCAATGCCCTGCAGGGTTTCGTTATTTATCACATCTTTGGCCTGATACAGCGGGCTCCACGATTCTGTGATAATGCCGTTGTCGTCATGATACTTCCGCTGTTCCTGCTGATTGAAAAACGGATGCAGTTCCACCTGGTTCACCGCAGGCAGCACGCCGGTTTCCTGTTTCAGACGGTCGAGATGCTCCGGGAGAAAGTTGGACACACCGATGGAGCGGATGAGTCCCCATTTCTGTGCATCGATCAGTGCCTGCCAGGCTTCAACGTACGTATCCTGACTCGGATTCGGCCAATGAATGAGGTACAGGTCGTAATAATCGAGACCGGCGCGGTACAGGGATTCCTGAATAGTGACCAGCGCTTTATCGTAGCTGTGGTACCGGCCCGGAAGCTTTGATGTAATGAACAGTTCCTCGCGCGGGACGGACGTGCGTGTGAGTGCTTCCCCGACCGTCCCTTCGTTTTCATAGTTGTACGCTGTATCAATCAGACGGTAGCCGTTGCGGATCGCGTTTGCGACAGCGCCTGCGCCCGGGTTTCCGTTCAGCATCACGGTGCCGAAGCCGACGGCGGGGATATCGTTTCCATCGTTCAGTTGAATGTAAGGAATAGCTGACATCGTACGAACGCTCCTTTTTTTCTGAATAAAAATCCATTAAAATGTTCCCCACTTCACAGGAAGCTAAACATACCCTTTTCCAGCAGTAACCAAAATAATCATTTTTCCAGTTCTTTTTCCACCACCCGTTTTCCAAAGGAACATAGAACAACGGATGCTGCCGTATACTGAGACGATGATTATAGACGAAAGCGCCGTCAGGGCACAACATAATAAGGAGAGAACACTTCTTTAAAGCGCTGCTGAAAAGAAAGGAGGGTACACAATTTTGAAAGCGCATACAAAGAAGGGGTGTTCCAAACAAAGGAGGGACAAAAGTAATGAAAAAACCAGCTTGTTATACCGCTGCCGTAACAGCTGTTCTGCTTATTGCGCCAAACGCGGGATCCGCTGCTTCATCCGACGATCAGCTGGCGGACAAAAACGTGTATGAAGCCGAAACGGCAGAGGGCGAAGGAATTGTAACAGATACCGAACATGCAGGGTACACCGGCGACGGTTTTGTGGACTTTGATCCGAATGAGCCCGGAGGATATGTAGAGTGGAACATCGACGTGCCGTCCGAAGGGGACTACAGGCTCGGGTTCCGGTATGCCCACGGCGGCTCGGAGAATCGCCACGCGGTCGTTCAGGTCGATGGAGAAGAAAGAGTTGGGAAAATGGATTTCGAGCCGACGGGGCAGTTTGATGATTACAACTACGCCGAGGCCGCGGTTTCCCTGACGGAAGGGTCCCATACGATTCGTCTGACAGCAGCAGCTGCCGAGGGCGGTGCCAATATCGATCACCTGGTTGTGCGTCCTGCCGTCGATAAAGTGAAAGAAGCCGAAACAGCCGTTCACGACGGCGTCATCATTGATAACAAACATACCGGCTTCACAGGAGAAGGGTTTACGGATTTTAATCCCAATGTACCCGGCGGCTACGTGGAGTGGACGGTGGATGTCCCGTCTGCCGGGGAGTACACTCTGGATGTGAAATACGCCCAGGCCGGCGGCAGTGACAGACCGGCGGAAATCAGCGTGAACGGGGAGACAAAAGAAGAACTCCGTTTTCCCCCGACACCCGCCTGGAATACGTGGAAAACTGAATCGATGCAGGTGAATCTGGATAAAGGAACGCAGACTATCCGCTTAACCTCGGTCGGTGCAGAAGGCGGAGGAAATATTGATCATCTGCGCATTCACAATCATTTTGACACCGGTGACGGCCGCAAAGACGTCGACACAGAAAAAGTTCCGCTCGAGCAGCTGGCCGGCGGTGTGATTGTGAAAAAGATGGAAGACATCGGCATGAAGGCGGACATCGAGGAAAAACAGGATGAGCCGGTCACGGTTCTGGAATTTGCGGCACTGATCAATAAGGCGTTTGGGTTTGATCAGAGTGATATGCCGCATACAGGGAGCGGCGGGCAGACGGACAAAGCGTGGGGTGCCTACGTGAAAGAAACGGTGCGCGCCCATCATTATATTCCGGATCATCTCGCCAGGCAGCTGCAATGGAACAAACCTATCACCAAACGGGAGACGACGCTGATCACAGCGGATCTGCTGGACGCTGTTCCTGATAACGAAGAAGGACCTGGGATGATGGGGCAGGCCGCCCAAAGAGAAGGGGAGTCCTATCCTGCCGTACCATCAGACATGACGTGGGACGAAGCGGAGACATTCGCGAGGGAACTCACGGGATACTCGGATAAAAACACCGGAAACGTGCAGGTCGCCAAAGCTGATATGCTGACGCCGCACCTTATTGCGGTGACGTTGAATGGAACGATACCCGACGTTCAGGTGGATGATATCGGGGTGTCGATTCCGGCTGGAGAATGGGAAAGCCTGACACCGCTGTTGAACCAGGAGCTTCGGATCAGCGAAGCGGCCGCAACAACCGATATGTTCGGCAATACGGTGCTTGTGTTGAAGAGTATGGATGAACTGCAGGACGGGGCGCAGTTTTTCCCGGAAGAAACCGAGCCTTCTTTTTCCGGTAACTTAGATGATGCGGTAAAAAAGGCGGATAATATGCTGACGTGGCAGATGAAGCATGGGGGATGGTCGAAAGGCATCGATTACAGTGCGCCGTGGGACGGGGAAGAACCCCGGTCGGAATGGGAAGCGGACGGCAAAGAGCTTGGAATGATCGACAACAATGCCACCGTGAAAGAAATCCGCTTTCTTTCGGAAGTGTATCAGGAAACCGGGGACGACAAATACAAAGAAGCGGTGCACCGCGGCTTGGATTTCCTCGATAAACTGCAGTATGACACCGGGGGATTTGCGCAGGTGTATCCGAGACGCGGCAATTACTCGGACGCCGTCACCTTTAACGATAATGCCATGGTCCGGGTGCTGGATCTTATGGATGACATGGTGAAACAGGAGTACCCGTTTCAGGGAGATTTACTGAGTGATGAGGACCGTGCCTCTTTGCAGGATTCCCTTGATCTGGCTATTGAGTATATTCTGGACGCGCAGATCGAAGTGGATGGAACGTTAACAGCCTGGGGAGCCCAGCACGATCCATTCACCTATGAACCGGTACAGGCGCGGAGCTATGAGCACCCTTCCATTTCAGGATCCGAATCTGTTGGTGTTGTCCGCTTCTTAATGTCGCGGGAGAACCAGACAGAAAAAATCCAGCAGGCGGTGGAAGGAGCTTTGCGGTGGTTTGAAGAAGCTAGGGTAGAAGACACACGGTATGTGAGCGGCGGAAATGAAAACAATGAATATTTTGTAGAGGAACCGGGAGCGTCCCTTTGGTACAGATTTTATGAAATCGGTACCAATAAGCCGATATTCTCCGGCAGAGATGGCGTGATCAAGCATGATATTCAGGAGATCGAAAAGGAAAGACGGGACGGCTACCAGTGGGCCGGGAACTATGCGGAATCACTGCTCGATACGGCCGGACAGACGGGGTATTTTGAAGGAAATGTGTACGCACACGTGCAGGAAACCAATTCGGTGGACCAGTGGGACAGAACCCTTCAGGAAGGAGACGTGGAAAAAATCAACGATTACTCGAAAAAACTGGAGGAGAAAAACAGCTCCCTGACCGTATCCAAAGATGGCAGCGGGGATTATGAAACGGTGCAGGCCGCCATTGATGCGGTTCCGGATGATAACACCAGTCCTGTTACCATCCAGATTAAAAACGGCACGTACAAAGAAGTGGTTGAGGTGCCGGCGGAAAAACCGTTTATTACACTGAAAGGCGAGAGCCGGGAGAATACGATTATTACGTATGACAACCATGCCGGCAAAGCGAACGGCGTGGGAGGAACGATCGGCACGAGCGCCAGCGCTTCCGTTTTTATTAAAGCGGATGATTTTAAGGCAGCGGACCTGACGTTTGAAAACTCTTTTTCCGCTGAAGTTGGGGTGGAAGGACGGCAGGCTGTCGCGGTCAATGCCCGTGGGGAGCGGCTGCTGTTTGACAATGTGGCGTTTCTCGGTCATCAGGATACTCTTCTCGCCAATTCCGGCACCCACTACTACCATGACAGCTATATTGAGGGGGATGTTGACTTCATCTTTGGCGGTGCCCGCGCGGTGTTTGAAGACACGACCGTTCATTCGCTCGACCGGGGTTCGGACACGAACAACGGCTATATTACCGCAGCCAGCACGTTAACCGAGCATCCGTACGGTTTTCTGTTTCTGAACAGTGAACTGACAAGTGACGCCCCGGCAGAAACGGTGTATCTCGGCAGACCGTGGCAGCCGGGAGGCAATACGGAAGCGGTCGCCTCTGTCGTGTTTAAAAACAGTACCCTGGGAGCGCATATTAAGCAGGAAGGCTGGACCGAGATGGGAGGATTTCCACCGGAGGAAGCGAGATTTTATGAATACAACAATGACGGTCCGGGAGCTGTGGTGAACGAGCAGCGTCCTCAATTAAGTGAAGACGAAGCGGCGGACTACACGGTAGAACAGGTGCTTGGCGGATGGAAGCCTGAACTGTAACAGGAAAAAGGGAGCTGTATCAAAAGTCGTTAAAAGTAAAGGCATCCGCTGCAGGCGGACGCTTGCCGCGGGCAGCGCCTTAGCTACATCAAACGGTAAAACCACCGTTTGATGGGATCTTCGGCTGCTGCTCTTCCCGCTGGCGTCGCCGCCTTCCACTTCTGCCTGAAGTGAATATTCTATACCACTAAAAAGAATTTGCACTTTTTGATACAGCTCCGCTAAAAAAATGGGCAGTTACATGAATACAGAGGAGCCACGGTAAACATGAGAAAAAGTCTGTTAACGAAATTAATCATGTTTGGATGTATTTTCAGTATTGTCCCGGTTTTGTTGGTAGGTATCTTTTCTTATGCTCACTCCTCAGAGGTGATGCAGGAAAAAGTAAACGATGAAAAAAAGCAGATGATCCGGCAGATTAACTCCAACGTGGAGCAGGTACTTCTGACGGTCGACCACAGCATGAACCATATTACCGCCAACCCGTTGATGGAAGAGGCGATCATGTCGAGCATGTCGGGCAGGGATTTTGAGATTTACAGGGATCTGAACGAATCGATACGCAAACTACATTCTTACAAAACGAAAGTGGAAGAAGTGGTTGTCCTTAATTTCAGGCATGACTGGATTTTGCAGAATGAAGGGGTGGCTGCCTTACGTGAACACCCGGATGAGAAGCAGTATCTGTCCTACCTCGACCTCGAATTTGATTCGAGCTGGGTGCTGATGCAGGATGAAGATTTTGAGGAGCAGATGAGTTACAGCGGCTGCAAAAACAGCATCGGCTTGATTAAAAAGCTGCCGGCAAAAAGAACGGACAAATATGGGATGGCGATTGCCAAGATTCCAACGTGCGGCCTCGTTGAGATGATTAACATGGATGATCTCTCCGACGAAGTCATGATCACCGATGAAAACCATACCATTGTCGTTCACAGCGATCCGTCCATGATCGGCAAAACACTGACCGAAACCGGCTATGTGGAATCAACTGCCGCCATGAAAGGAAAGCAGGGGCAGTTTGACGTCGTCACAGACGAAACGCCGCGCACCGTGACATATTACAAATCGGATTTTAATCATTGGACTTATTTATCTTTTAATTCCATTGAAGAAATGACAAAAGAATCCCAGAGTATCGGGTGGTTCACCCTGATTATTATCATACTCTTGATAAGCGTGAGTCTGGCCGGTGTATTTATCGTCAGCCGCAAATTGTATTTTCCCGTCAACAAACTGGTGAAAAATATCGAAGAAACCTGGCCGGAGAAAAAGCCGTTGTCTACAAAAAATGAGCTGCAATATATTGAAGACCGGCTGCAGGAGATGTTTTCCTCCCATTCGGATCTGAAACAGCAACTGCACGACCATACGCAGCAGATTCAGCATTTGTTCATGAACAAACTGTATCTCGGCCGCTATACGACCGGAGAAATCAAGGAGAAACTGGATTATTTTCAATTAAAAGAGCGCGTGGAGACATGGGATTATATGAATGTGCTCACGCTGCAGATTGATGCGCTTGATCATTCCTCCTATGACTGGAAAGATATAGAGCTGCTTCACTTCGCCGTAACCAACATCGTCGAAGAATCGATTTCGATAGAAAACAAACTGCCGTCGGTATGGATCGATAAAACCCTGGTAAGCCTCGTTGGATCCGGAACAGACTCGGTCCAGCACGCCAAAACGTGTATGTACGAAATCACAGAGCATATCCAGAAAAATATTAAAGATACCCTGCACATATCCACCAGTATCGGCATCAGTTCCACGTTTCATGAGATTAAACGGTCTTCGCGGGGCTATCTTGAAGGAATCGAAGCGCTGAAACACCGGATCAAGCTCGGCAAAGGGGTCGTCATTCATTTCAACAGCATCCACAAAGGGAAGCATTCCGTGATTTTTTCTTATCCGGAGCGGACGGAAGAAGAATTGATCGATGCGGTGAAGATGGCTGAATCCGAAAAAGCCGGGGTGCTTTTGAACAAGTGGATTCAGAAGGCGTTCCAGAATTCGCAGTCGCCGCGGGAATACCAGATATCGATGATGCGGCTGTTGAACAATCTGCTTATTTTGAAGCAGGAAAGCGGCATCAGTTTCGAACAGCTGGAAATGTTCAATGCCTCGTTTTATGAAGAAGTATTAAAGCTGCAGATGCGAGACGAAGTGGAGGAATGGTTTAAAAGCAGGATGATTGAGCCGCTCATCCACGTTTTCGAGGCGCGGAGCCGGTCGCAGTATTTAAATATATCCGAGAAGATAATTGATTTGATCCACAAGCATTATGATGAAGATATCAGTCTCGAGGACTGCGCGGCGCGTCTGCATTACAATGCGAATTATTTAAGCAGCATCTTCAAGCAGGAGACGACGTTTACGTTCAGCGATTATTTAACGATGTACCGCTTCTCGGTGGCAAAGAAATGGTTAATGGATTCGGATATGACGATCAAGGAAATGGCGGAGAAGCTGCAGTATCGAAACTCCCAAAATTTCATCCGGTCATTTAAGAAACTCGAGAATATGACCCCGGGGGAATACCGGCGGAAATACAAAAACGTATCTTAGTTCTCTGCGGCTTCCTTTGAAGAAAAGCCTGTGTTTTCCTTTATGGAATCCGGGCTTTTTTTAAGATAACACGAAGGATATCAACGGTAATCATTGCTTCACATCAGCCTGTACATCTGGTCATCCGCGTCCTGCGTCGATGTATTGATTATGTTTTTTACAACCATGCCGGTGTAGGATAGTATCAAGCCGTTTGAAAAGGAAGGAAGTGTATGATTGCCAAAATGATGAAAAGGAGGGGGGCAAAGGGGCAGCATGGCAGTTGTTGAAAGCAGATGGGTAGTGGCTGATTTCATTTTTACATGGGGGGATGAAACGTGAAAATCAAACGCACGGCAGCGGTTTTCTGTTTGATTGGTGTGGTGTCGGCAGCTTGTTCGAACAATAATGAAAGCGCTTCAAATGAAGAAAACGGCGGGTCGGGGACGATTGAGATTATGTCGAATCTGCACACGCCGGAAGTGCCGGAACCTCTTATTGAAGAAAAGGTGGAGGAGCAGACCGGCGTCGACCTGTCCATCAACTGGGTGCCCGATAACAACTATAACGACCGGCTGAATACCGCCTTTTCTACGGGAACCTTGCCGGATGTGGTGTATGTCAATTTTAATCATTATAATCAATTCAAAGACGCGATCCGGGATGGCCAGTTTTGGGAGATAGGGCCTTATCTCGATGAGTATGAAAACCTGAGCAAACTGAAAGACAATGTGCTCGACAATTCCCGTGTGGATGGAAAATTGTATGCGCTTTATCAGGGTCGTCCTCTGTCCAGGCAGGGTTTGATTTACAGAAAAGACTGGGCGGAACAGCTGGGCCTTGATGGACCGCCGGAAACGACGGAAGAATTCTTTGAATACGCGAAAGCTTTCACCGAACAGGATCCCGATCAGGATGGACAGGACGATACGATCGGCCTGACGGACCGGGAAGATCTTGTGTACGGCGCGTTTAAAACGGTGTCTTCCTGGTTCGGTACGCCGAATGACTGGGGGGTTCAGGACGGGGAAATCCGGCCGGAGTTCATGTTCCCGGAATATATGGATACGATGAAATTTTTCAGAAGATTATATGAAAACAGTTACATTAATCAGGATTTCCCGGTGACGAGTAAGTCCGACCAACAGGATATGTTCAAAAACGGAACCGCGGGTCTTTATGTAGGCTCGATGGGCGACGTCGGAAGTCTTTACAACGATGCGAAAAATATTAACCCGGACGTGGAATACGATGTGCACAACCGGGTCAAGGGACCGGACGGTGAATACGGTATATGGTCCATTCCAGGCTTCGGTTCGCTGCAGTTATTCCCGAAATCGGCTGTGGAAACAGAACAGGAACTGCATAAAATCCTTGGTTTCTTTGACCGCTTGATGACAGCTGAAACGGCTAATCTTATTTCCTGGGGAATAAAAGGCGAACACTATACGGTGGAAGATGGAAAAGCGGTTATGACGCAGGACAGTCAGAAATTCGACCGCGAAGTGAAACCATACCAGTCTTTGGAGATCGGGGAACCTGCAACGAATGGAAGCTATCAGCTTAAAGCAGAGTATCCACCAAAGGCAAAATCAGAAGAACTTAATAGAGATAACGAAGACTTTCTGATAGAGGATCCTACGCTGACGCTGGACTCGGAAACGTATCTGCAGAAAGGAACGAGACTGCAGCAGGGCATTAACGATGCGACGTACAACTTCATTTTGGGCGAGCTGGATGAAGAAGGCTTTCAGCAGGCTATCGAGACGTGGAGAAACAACGGAGGAAACCAGATTATCGAGGAATACACGCAGTCCTATGAGGAATCGCAGTAAACGCACGTCAACGAAAGAAAAGGCCGCCCGCCGCGGAGAATGTATCTTCGCGGCGGCACACGGCCGACCCTCCTATATAGAAAGGGTGAGAAAAACGAATGCAGAGTCAGACAGAGACGAATGCAGGGCAGGTTCTCTCCAAAAACAAGAAGTGGGAACTGCTCAAAAAGCGGATGAAGAAAAATAAACTGATCTATCTGATGATTCTTCCGGGTCTGTTGTATTTTTTCGTGTACAAGTACATTCCGATGTACGGGTTGATCATATCGTTTCAGGACTATAAACCGTACCTCGGGATTACGGGAAGCGAATGGGTGGGATTTGAGCATTTCAAACGGTTATTCGCCGATCCTGATTTCTGGATGATATTTAAGAACACGCTGGTGCTGTTTGGATTACAGTTGGTTATTTTCTTCCCGGTGCCTATCATTCTATCGCTTATGCTCAATGAAGTGCGGAGCATGCCGTTGAAACGGTCGGTGCAGACACTGATTTACATCCCCCACTTTATGTCGTGGGTGATTATTGTGTCGATTACCTACGTTCTTCTCACGATGGATGGCGGGATTGTGAACGGACTGCTGCAGCAGGCTGGTTTTCAGGAAGTCAATTTCCTGTTGAACCCGGACTGGTTCCGGCCCATGTATATCCTGCAGGTCATCTGGCGTGAAGCGGGCTGGGGCACGATTATTTTCCTGGCAGCGATTGCGGCGGTCGATGCGCAGTTATATGAAGCGGCCAAAATCGACGGCGCCGGCCGGTTCCGGCAGATGTGGCATATTACCCTGCCTGCGATCAAAGGGGTTATCGTCATTCTGCTTATCCTGAAAATTGGCGATGTGCTGGAACTTGGATTTGAACACGTCTATCTTTTACTGAATTCGTCGAACCGGGAAGTAGCGGAGATATTCGATACGTACGTGTATACAGCGGGTCTGAAGCAGGGGCAATTCAGTTACAGCACGGCCGTCGGGTTTTTTAAAGGACTGGTCGGACTGGTATTGGTTGTGATCGCGAACTGGCTCGCCAAGAAAGCAGGAGAAGAAGGTGTGTATTAGGGTGTCTGGAGGAGGATAAAAATGATTGAGGATAAAACAGCCGGCGGGCGCTTGTTTACCGTTGTCAATATTACACTGCTGCTTCTTTTTGCCTTGCTTTGTATTCTGCCCTTTATGCACGTCATTGCCGGGTCGTTTACAACAAGTGCGGAACTTGCTGAAAAAAAGTTTGTTATCTTTCCGACTAATTGGAGTATCGATGCCTACAAGTATATTTTCTCGACGGATACGATTTTCCGGGCGCTGCTCGTTTCGATTTTCGTGACGGCGGGAGGGACGCTGTGGAGCATGCTGCTGTCGGTGCTCACCGGGTACGGGATGTCGCGCAAAGACCTGCCGGGCCGGCGGGTGATTATGTTTTTTATCGTGTTTACGCTGCTGTTTAACGGCGGCATGATTCCAACGTTTCTTGTCGTGCAGCAGACGGGGCTGCTGAATTCCCTGCTCGCGCTCGTCATACCGGTGTCGATTAATGCGTTCAACATGATTATTTTAAAAACGTTCTTTCAGAATCTGCCGGCGAGCCTCGAGGAATCCGCGAGAATGGATGGCTGTAATGATTTCGGGATCCTGTTCCGCATCGTGATTCCGTGTTCGATGCCGGCCATCGCGACGATTTCCCTGTTTTACGCGGTGACGTATTGGAATACGTATATGCATGCGATCCTGTATCTGGAGGATGCATCGAAATGGCCCGTTCAGGTGCTGCTGCGGCAGATCGTTGTTCTTGCGAGCGGGATGAACTATGACGGCTCCACCTACATGGATGTGCCGCCGCCGGAACAATCCGTCAAAATGGCCGTCATCGTCGTCGCCACCATCCCCGTACTTCTCGTCTACCCATTTTTGCAGAAGCATTTTGCCAAAGGAGCCCTGCTCGGATCCGTGAAAGGATAACAGACCAGGACAGTATATTCGAAAGAAAAGGGAGGAATTCATTGATGAATACTTTTAAAAATCCGGTACTGCAGGGATTTTATCCGGATCCATCGATATGCCGCGTGGGAGAAGATTATTATATGGTCACTTCGACTTTTGAGTATTTTCCGGGGGTTCCGATTTTTCACAGCAAAGACCTTGTGAACTGGAAACAGATCGGCCATGTGCTCGACCGGCCCTCCCAGCTGGATCTTGAGGGCACACCGCCGTCACGGGGCATTTACGCGCCGACGATCCGCTATCACGACGGTGTATTCTATATGATTACCACGTTCGTCGTCAGCCGCGAAGGAGAACGGCAGAACTTCTACGTCACCGCCGAAGACCCCGCCGGTCCCTGGTCGGACCCGAACTGGCTGAAAGGCGCTCCCGGCATTGATCCTTCGCTTTTTTTCGACACGGATGGAAGGGTGTATTACACGGGCAACCGTAAGCCGCCGCGGGGCCGGGAATATGCCAAACACAATGAAATCTGGATGCAGGAGCTGGATCTAAAGACGAAGCAGCTGACCGGCGAGGTGTACAGCTTGTGGGAAGGAGCACTCAAAACCGCCCACGCCCAGGAAGCACCGCATCTCTATTTTGAAAACGGCTGGTACTATTTAATGATCGCAGAAGGCGGCACCGGGTTCACCCATGCGGTGACGATGGCGCGAAGCCGTAACATCACCGGGCCGTATGAGGGATGCAGGCGGAATCCGATTCTGACCCACCGGCATCTCGGCAGGCTGGCTGACATCACAAACGTCGGCCACGCGGATATCGTAAAGACGCAAAACGGGGAGTGGTGGATGGTCTGCCTCGCCTCGCGTCCGTATGGGGGAGAGTACCGCAACCTCGGCCGGGAAACCTTTCTCGTTCCGTTTACGTGGGAAGATGAGTGGCCGCTTGTGCATCCGGGCAAAGGCGTCATCGAGCGGGAAATGAAGCGCCCCGACCTGCCGGATACGCCCTGGGAGACAATGGAGGCGTGTGATCATTTTGATATGGATACCCTGCGTGATGTATGGAACTTCATCCGAACGCCGCACGACTCGTTTTGGTCGCTCAATGACAGACCGGGTTATCTTAGGCTGAGAACGAAAAAAGAAGCGGTCACCGAGGTGGCCAACCCAAGTTTTGCCGGGCGGAGGCAGCAGCATCTATCGATGACCGTTCAAGCGGCGATGGAATTTCAGCCGGCACAACCCGGGGAAACGGCGGGACTGCTGCTTCTTCAGAATCATAACTATCAATTCCGCCTGGAGTACGGGGAGTTTCCTGACGGGCGCGGCATCCGGGTCGTGAAACGAACAGACGGAGAGGAACAGGTTCTCGGTCGTATGGCATGTGATGGGAAGCGGCTTGTCCTGAAAGTCACGGCCCGGGGGCAGTCGTACAGCTTTTTTGCAGGAGACGGGGAAGATTCTATGGACCCCGTGGCAGAAGACGCGGACGGCAGAATTCTTAGCACTGACATGGCAGGCGGTTTTACCGGAGCCTATATCGGCATGTTCACATCAAGCAACGGGCGGGAGAGTTCCAATCATGCCGACTTTGATTGGTTCTGTTACGAGGGGCAGGATTAAAAAATGAAAAATCACGTGATCACCGCCGCGGTCTTTGCCTGCCTGCTGCTTGGGAGCGGATGCGGGCAGGAAGACAGCGGGGTGGAGATTCAGGTGTACGCCGATGACGTGAAAAAGAACTGGAATGCCGCGAATATGCCGCCTGTTCCGGAAGATACCAAGGTAATGGTTTATCCGTCGCTCGTGGAGAAATTTGTCGTGGAAGTAGCGGGGCACGATGGAGATATTTTCATCGTGGAAGAGCCGATGTTACAGGCCGCGCTGGACCCTGAGGGCCTGCATTCCCTGCAGGAACTGGAGGTAGGAAGCGGAGGGGCCGTTTTCAGAAAAGACCAGGGCATGGTATACGCTGCCGTCGTTGGGGAAGACGCTTCCCTGCTGCGGCGGGCAGATGTCTCTGTCAGCACACCACTTATTGCCGTCATTCCGGCGTATAGTGATAAAAAAGAGCAGTCACTCCGTATTCTAAAGCAGGCGCTGGCCGAACCGCGTCTGCTGCAAAAGGGAGGGGAAGGAACATGGAATTCAACGGGTTAATGGCGGGATTTTATAAAATAAGTCTTCTTATTTCCCGGATGGCGTACGTGAACATCCTTTGGCTTGCTTTCACCCTGGCCGGCCTCGTCGTGTTCGGTTTCATGCCGGCGACGGTGGCGATGTTTTCCGTTGTACGCCAGTGGATTAACAAAAATACCGATGTAGAGGTGTTCCGCTTTTTCTGGAAGACGTATAAAACGGAATTTCTGAAATCCAACGCCCTCGGAGCCGTCCTGCTTGTGACAGGCACGCTGCTTTATATGAATTTTCAGTTGGTGCAGGCTTCGGCGTGGTGGATGATGATGCTGCGTTATTTCTTTCTTGTGCTGAGTACAGGATTTGCGGTCATGCTGCTGTTTATTTTTCCAGCTTACGCGCATTTTGAGTTGAAAATCCCGCATTACATCCGGACGGCGCTGCTCGTTGGTCTGTCTTACCCGCATTACGCGTTTGCGATGGGGGTGGGCATTTACGGAATGCAGGAGCTGCTGTTGTTCGCGCCCGGCTTTATCCCGTTTTTTGCGGCAAGCTGTACCGGGTACCTGATCATGTGGCTGGCTGACAAAGCGTTTAAAAAACTGCGCTATCAGCCGGGTTAGGAAATAACCAACACAAGACGCTGGAATGCAAGATTATAGATTATTTTGAGCACATGGAATGCCATATTCACAACCAAATCTTGATAGAAAATAGAAACGTATAAGTCAACAAAAAGACGCGCTTGTGTGATAAGACGTCTTTCTTTGTCGTTGTCACAAATCAGCGCCTTCCATCGTTTTATTTGTAAAACGTAAGAAGGAGCTGAAGCATGATGAACGACTTGACATGCATCATCATCGGAGGCGGTCATGCAGGCCTTGCAGCACTCAAAGCAATACAGGAAAAGACCCGGTTTAAGGCGGACGGACGGCGGATTCGGTTTGTGCTGTTCGACAGGCAGCCCTGTCATGTTCGCAAAGTGATGTTGTTCCGGCCGGCCGCGGGCGAGGAAGACATTAAGATTCCCTGGACGGATTTGTCCCTGGAAAAGTTCGAATTTGTGCAAGGTACGGTTCAGTCTGTGGACAGCAGGGAAAAACGGATCCGATATACGGATACGCAAGAAAAGGATGCCCGAATTCATTACGATCTTTTGGTCACGGCGGTTGGCAGTATTGTTCGACGCCCGAATTCCGATCAGGGCGGCATCGTCTTGACTGATCCGCAAGCCGCGGAAGACATCCGGGATCGCTGGCGTACCAATCTGAGGCATGCTTTAGGGGAGACGAACCCTGAAGAACGGAGGCGGCTGATGACCATCGCTGTTTCGGGAGCGGGCATCAGCGGCATCGAGACCTCCGCCGAGCTGGCTGGGGCCATGCGGAAGGAAGCAGCGGCGCTGGGACTCGATTCGTCCGAGGCCTCCGTTTATTTGCTGAATGATAAGGAACGACTGTTTCCCGAAGGACCGGAGAAAGTTGGACAAAAGTTGGAGCGGGCGCTCAAGAAATGTAGTGTGACAGTGCTTCATCATCGAAAGGTAATGCGGGAGGAAGCCGGAGTGGTAACGCTGAACAATGGTGAATTTCTGCGGGCCGGTCTATGTATTTGGACGATTGGGCTGATACCCAATCCGATCCTTCGCGGTATGGGGCTGCCCCTTGCTTCTGATGGCCGTGTGCTGGTGGATGAGTGTTATCGCGTCCAAGGGATGGCGGATGTATACAGCATTGGCGATTGTACCAGAATTGTCGATCCGAGAACCGGAAAGACGGACCAGATGACTTGTTTTGAAGCTGGGATGCAGGGCAGCCGGCTGGGAAAAATCGTGAGGGCCGATCTTGAAGGATCTCCCGCGCCGGTTCACAAACGCAGCAGATCGGTGATAGATGTCTTCAGCATCGGCCTGGGACAGAATCGAGGGTTGTTGTGGTCACGCAAATGGGGACTTGATATGATCATAACAGGTAAGATGGCGTGGAAACTGAAGAAACTGGCGTGGGATGGCGCCAGTATGCTTCGATAGACTGTCATACAACCGTGGAGAGGAGAGACGGTGATGGAAGAACTGTACGATCAATATAGAGCGCTGCTGTTTACGCTCGCTTATCAGTTGACAGGCTCTGCGGCAGACGCGGAAGATGTGGTTCAGGATGTATTTTTTAAGGTGTGCTATGTCCCTCCGGAGCGTTTGGATAAGCCGAAAGCGTATTTGTGTAAAATGGTAACCAACCGCTGTCTCGATCTGCAGAAGTCGGCGCGGAAAAAGAGGGAAGTGTACGTCGGTCCATGGCTTCCCGAACCGATTCGGACGTCGGAGACGGATACGCTCGAAACGGTCGTCCGCCGAGAACTGCTGTCTTATGCCATGCTTGTCCTGTTGGAACGGCTGACACCGGCGGAACGGGCGGTTTTCGTCCTGCGTGAGGCGCTTGCCTTCAGTTATTCCGAGATAGCCGAGCTGCTCGGCAGGCAGGAAACGAATTGCCGCAAGTTGATAAGCCGGGCAAGAAGCAAGATGGAACTATCAGAAAGTGATACTGTCGAGGCTGAAGAGGTCGAGTGGGAATGGGTCAACCAGTTCCTCACATCGCTTGAGCATGGGAACGTGGATGATGTGTTGTCCCTGCTGACCGAAGACGTCGTGCTCGTTTCCGACGGAGGCGGAAAAGTCATCGCGGTTGCACGTCCGGTACAAACGCGCGAAAAAGTAGCCCAATTCATCACCGGAGCATTAGAGGGGCTGCAGCCCTTTTATCAGGAAAAACTTCACCTCGAGCCTGTTTCTCTGAACGGTGAGACCGGTATCGTACTTCGTGCAGGGGACGAAACGGCGGCCGCCATCTTTATACAATTCCGGCGCGGAAAGTTTGCCGGAATCTACATCGTACGAAACCCGGATAAGCTTACCCGGGTGTAGTTTTCCGTCTTTCAGGCAGGAAAGGATGGCGGAGGAATAGAAGAGAAAAACAGGCTCATCCCCAATGGCCGGCATGAAAGAAACAGTCGGCCGCTTTTTTACGATGAGAGGGAAAGCGTTTCAAAACAGGAAGGGATGGAGGTACTATGAAAAAACCATGGGACAGCGGCACTCTGAAAGTCAGCGCAGACGAAGGAAATCTGGTGAACGGCGCCGTACCTTTTTTCTGGCTGGCAGATACGGCCTGGGATCTGTTTCAGCGTCTGAATGAGGAAGAAGCCTATATGTATCTGAAAAACCGCCGGGAAAAGGGATTTAACGTCATTCAATGCGTCCTTGTCAACTTCGGCCATGACGGAGACAAAACAAGTCAGCAGCGGGTGGAAAACCAAGATATCAGCGAAACGATTCAGGAAGATAATAGAACGTACTGGGATTATGTGAAACGAATCGTCGATATGATGGAATTCTTCGGCATGTATGCCGCCCTTCTTCCGTGCTGGGGAAAAGTCGTAAAGGACGGGCATCTTCATGAGAATAATGTGGCTGCCTATGCCGATTTTCTGATCGATCATTTTAAAGACAGGAAAAACATTATCTGGGTACTCGGCGGTGACATCCGGGGAGACAGGCATACCGGGTTGTGGGGTGTAATGGGGACAGCGTTGAAATCGGCGATGCCTGATACGTTGATCAGCTATCATCCGTTCGGCAGGACTTCTTCATCGTACTGGTTTACAGACCGCTCCTGGCTGGATTTTCACATGTTTCAGTCCGGCCACCGGCGGTATGACCAGCATACGCTGACCTCCTGGGACGACGCGGCTTCATCTGAGCCGTGGTTCGGGGAAGATAACTGGCGGTATGTGCTTCAGGACCGTGACAGAGACCCGGCGCGGCCGGTTGTCGACGCGGAACCATCCTATGAACAGATTCCGCAGGGGCTTCACAATCCATCGAATCCCTGCTGGCAGGCCCGTCATGTACGGAGATACGCCTACTGGTCCGTCCTTTCAGGCGCCATGGGTCATACGTACGGTCATAACGCATTATTCCAGTTTTACGGTACCGGCTACAAAGCTGAATTCAGTGTGGCCCAGACGTGGCAGGAAGCCCTTCACGCCAGCGGCGGCAGCCAGATGCAGTATATGAAAGAGCTGATGGAAGAGATTGATTTTATAAACGGAAAGCCGATGCCATACATTCTCACCCCGGAAGAAACCGGTGGGGAAAAAGAGAATAAGATCACCGCTTTCGGGACGGATACCCACATCGTGCTGTACAATTACAGCGGCCGGAGTTTCTCCATTGTCCTGCCGGATTATGATAACAGCGTGTACGACGCGTATTGGATCGATCCGGTGAATGGCAGCAGGAGTTATGCCGGCGGCGTGTATCTTCAAGAAGCGGCGTCATTCACCCCGCCGCCCAAAGATACGGATTTTACCGACTGGCTCCTTCTTTTAACGAAAGTATTCTGATGTCTGCGGTACGGCACATATTTATGCGTACCACCGGATAGTGGACATTTTCGCCGCTTCACGCGGCAAACTGTCCATTATATTTTCGAGTGAGACAGAATATGGAGAGACAGCGGAAAAAGTGTCTCGTAAAAAGGGATAGAGGAAAGATGGAGGCAGAAAGTGTCTAGAATACACTGCCGGCTATGTGCAGTTGACAGATTTTCCCCTCCACCTTACAATAATAAGACACTTGTACGTATAAGTTACCAACTATATGGGAGGCGGAGGTATGAAATATAACGTGACAGTGAACGCGGACCAACAGAAAGCGGTTATCAGCCGCCATATTTACGGGCAGTTCTCCGAACATCTGGGGCGCGGGATTTATGAGGGACTATGGGTTGGCGAAGAGTCAGAGGTTCCAAATACAAACGGCATCCGCACGGATGTACTGGAAGCGCTCCGTGCCCTGAACATCCCCGTTCTTCGCTGGCCCGGCGGCTGTTTTGCCGATGAATACCACTGGAAAGACGGTATCGGACCGCGGGAAGAGCGGAAGCGGATGGTGAACACGCACTGGGGCGGTGTGGTGGAAAACAACCACTTCGGCACGCACGAATTTCTCCTGTTGTGTGAGATGCTTGGGACCGAGCCGTACATATGCGGCAATGTTGGAAGCGGTTCCGTACAGGAAATGTCGGAGTGGATGGAGTACATGACGTTTGACGGAAAGTCTCCGATGACGGACCTGCGCCGTGAAAACGGACGTCGTGATCCGTGGCATGTCACGTACTTCGGCGTCGGCAATGAAAACTGGGGCTGCGGCGGCCATATGCGGCCCGAGTTTTATGCCGATTTGTACCGGCAATACCAGACGTACGTCCGCGAATACGGTGATAACAAGCTGTATAAAATCGCAGGAGGCGCCAATGTGGATGACTACCGCTGGACGGAGGTGCTCATGCGCGAAGCGGCGCCGTTTATGGACGGACTCAGCCTTCATTATTACACGATTCCGGGTGATTTCTGGGAAGGAAAAGGGTCGGCTCTTGATTTTGACAAGACGGAATGGGATCTCACGATGCAGCACGCGCTGCACATGGATACGCTGATTTCGCGGCACCGCGCGATCATGGATAGCTGGGACCCCGAAGAGAAAGTCGGGCTGATTGTCGATGAATGGGGAACGTGGTTTGACCCTGAACCAGGCACGACACCGGGATTTTTGTACCAGCAGAATACGATCCGGGATGCGGTTGCTGCCGGTGTCACACTGAACATTTTTAACCAGCATGCCTCGCGCGTACACATGGCCAACATCGCGCAGATGGTGAATGTGCTGCAGGCGATGGTGCACACCGATAAGGACAACATGTTTCTGACGCCGACGTACCACGTGTTTCATATGTACCAGGTGCACCAGGATGCGGCGCTGCTGCCGCTTCATATCGATGCCGGACAGGACGGTGCAGCGCGTATGTACCCACAGATTCACGGGTCCGCCTCGAGACGGGATGACGGCAGGGTGCACATCAGCCTCTGTAATCTGGACGCCGAAGAAGCGGCCCATATAACCCTTGATACGCGCGGACTGACGGACGGTTTGTCATGGAAAGGCACAATCCTGAGCGCGGATCATAAAGATGCCCATAACACCTTTGACGACCCGGAACACGTCCGGCCGGAGGCGTTTCACGATTTCAAAACAGACGGACGCACCGCTGAGCTGCGGCTTCCTCCCATGTCCGTCGTTGTTCTCGCTCTTTCCTGACAGAATACTGTCATCTTCCTCTGCCCATGCGGCAGGGGAATTTTTTTATTTACCAAAAATGTAAAAATAGTGTTGCCATTTCCTTAGTCCTTGCTTATAATGATTGTAACTTATACGTATAAGTATAGAGTAAGGTTCGATTTTTCAGTGGTATGTACGAACAAGATTTTTGTAAGCGCTTTAATGTAAGGAAGGGGAGAAAAAATGAAAAAAACCGTTTTTGCTGGTATGGTACTGCTGTTTACGGCCGCAGGATGTCAGTCTCAAGACGCAGGTTCCAGTACGGAAACAGGTCCGGTGGAAGTGGAGATGTGGTCCTTATTCAGTGGAGGGGACCAGGCGTATATGCAGTCGCTTATCGACGGTTTTAATGAAAGCCAGAAGAAGTATGAAGTGGTCATGCCGGCACTATCGGCCGCCGATGATCATTACACGAAAGTGGTGACAAGTGTAGCGGCAAACCGCGGTCCTGATTTAGCGGTTGCCCACGCCTCGATCATCCCGGAATTTTACAACCTTGGATTGACGAAACCGATTGACGGCCCGGCAGAAGCTGCAGGCCTTAATTTGACGGAAGTAAATGAGAACATTCTAAACAGACTCACGATGAAAGACGGCAACGTCCATTCTTATCCGATCGACACCCATCCGACCGTCATGTTTTTTAATAAAACCGTTCTTGATGAAGCGGGACTGCTGACCGAATCCGGAGAGGTGGACATGAAAGAAACACCTGAAGGGTTTATCGATTTTTACAAGCGCGCACAGGAGGCGCTGCCGGACACGATTCCGCTCGCGGTGCCCTCGGTCGGTTATGATGCCTTCACATCCTGGTGGGCGTTTTACTACCAGATGGGCGGCACCGATATCTACTCGGATGATCTGCAGGAACCAACCGTAACGCTCGACACAGAGACGGCGGTGGAAGCGGCGGAATATATGAAAAGCCTGTTTCATGAAGAGGGCATCATTCCAAAGAATATCACGGATCCTTACGAACAGTTTCAGACCGACCGGGCGTTAAGCTTGATGACCGGCGTCTGGGGAACGGGAATATGGGAAACAGACGAATCGTTTGAGTTTATCGCGCAGCCGATTCCGACGTTGTTTGAGGAACCGGCGACCTACGGCGACTCCCATACGCTTTTCATTCCGGAACAAAAAAGCACAACGGATGAAAAAACAGCCGGCGCCGCGGCATTCATGAATTACCTTCATGAAAATCAGGCACAGTGGGCAAAGGCGGGGCATATTCCGGCCAATGATGAAGCAGTCGCCTCCGAAGCATTTCAGGAAATGCCGTACCGTTCTGATTATGCGGACGTGGTGGAAGATGTGGAGCAGCCGTCGGGCACGATTTATTCCAACATGTCGATTGACGTTATGATGAGAAACCTCGATGAAATCTGGGCCGGACGGGTGACGCCGGAAGAAGGCATCCGCAGCATGGAACAGGAACTTGATGAGCTGGTGAAATAAGCACAGAACAGGAGGGACGAAACGAATGAAAAACCAAATGTGGCGAAATGATTTACTGGCCGGCATGTTCTTACTTCCCTTTTTTCTTATTTACGTTGTTTTTACAATATTCCCAATATTCAAAGGTCTGCAAATGAGTTTCTACGACTGGTCGTTGATTGAACAGGGGGCGTTTGCCGGGTTTTCGCAGTATACGGCATTGTTTACCGATCCGGGTTTCTGGCAGTCGCTTTGGAATACGACATTGTTTGTGATTCTCTCCACCCCGGGCATGATTATTCTGGCTCTGGTACTGGCGCTCTTGGCCAATATCAATGCCGGTCCGAAACTCCGGACGTTTCTGAGGGGATCCTACTTCATTCCAAGTATTCTATCGGTGTCGGTTATTTCCTATATCGCTATCTTTATGCTGCAGCCGTACAGCGGTATCGTAAATAACATGCTGAATACGTTTGGGTACGAAGGGCAGGTCTATTGGTTGGCCAATCCGGCGCTGGCGTGGCTGAGCATTGTCGGGGTCACCTTGTGGTGGACGGTCGGCTTTAATTTTATCCTGTTTTTGACCTCGCTGCAGAACATACCGGATATGTTTTATGAAGCAGCTGAAATCGATGGGGCAACGCGCTGGCAAATGTTCAAAAATATAACGCTGCCGCAGTTGATCCCGATTTCCCGGGTTATATTCCTGCTGCAGGTGCTTGCTTCCTTCAAAGTGTTCGCGCAAATTCTTTTGATTACTGACGGCGGTCCGGGAAAGTCGACGCGTCCATTGATCCAGTATATTTATGAAATGGGCTTTGAACAATACGATCTGGGTTACGCGGCCGCTATGTCTTACGTGCTGTTCTTTATTCTGCTGATCTTTTCGGTCATTCAAATCCGCAGCGGCGGACAGGGCCGTATGATTTAAAAAGGGAGGGGTAACAAAATGAGTCAATCCGGGAATACACTGCTGCAACGGAATCGGGATCCGTATCTTCGTATCAAAATTCTAATCGGCATTGTGCTGTCTGGTGTCTTTTTATTTCCCATCATCTGGATGATTTTCGTATCCGTGAAACCGGAAGACATGTCGATCACCGATCCGCTCAACTGGTTTCTGCCGCCGTATACCTTGTCCAACTACGCCTCCGTCATGGCCGAAAGCGACGTGCTGCTCTGGCTGTTTAACAGCGCGTTTGTCGGCTTTGCCACGACGATCATTACATTGATTGTAACGTCCCTTGCCGCTTTTGCGATTTCAAAAATTAAATTCCGCTTCCGACGCTCCATCTTTCTGTTTTTTCTGGCCGGGATGATGGTGCCGGGCGAGGCAACGATTATTCCGTTGTTTGAAATAGTGAAAAGCATGAATCTGCTTGATTCCTACACGGCGCTTATTCTGCCGATGACCGCCTCTCCCATCGGGGTAATTATTCTCAAAAGTTTCTTTGACGGCGTGCCGGATGAGTTGATGGAAAGCGCGAAGATCGATGGGTGCTCGCACTGGCGCCTGTACTGGAATATTGTACTGCCGCTTGCCAAACCGGCCTTGGGCGCTATTGCGATCTTTACGTTCATCGGATCGTGGAATAACTTTCTATGGCCCTTTCTCGCTATTGTGTCGGAAGAATTGTATACGCTTCCCATAGGCATTCCATCGTTTAACTCCACGTACTCGACAACTTACATGCTGCCGATGACCGTGAACGCCATCGCGTCGCTGCCGGTTATCATCGCCTTTCTCATTTTTGAAAAACAGATTGTCAAAGGGGTCAGTTTCACCGGCATAAAAGGGTAAAAAAACGTCCGAAAGCGTGATGCTTTCGGACGTCTTCACGAATATCTATATTGCACCTGGTAATCGATCTGCTGCATTAGTCGATGAACATACGGTGTTCAAGCATTTTTTTGGCTTTGCGTTCCTGAGATTCATAAATGGAATTGAGGACACTTTTAAATACGCGCTTCATTTTGCGTTCCCCCTATCGCTTAAGTTCTATCTGCATCATACTCCCGGAGGTGCAAACAGACAACGTCGTGAAAATTCCATGAAAACGACAACATTTCCTATGAAAGCGTGTGAAAAAGCGTTTTATCTCTTTATTCCTCCTTTTTTCTTCGATTTTGATGGTCATCCGATATGTGTGAAAAGTCATTCATTTCCAACAGAAAAGGAGAGCGTTGTTCTACGCGTCTTTGATGTGTGTTATGGTGCACGTGCTGCCTGGTGAGAGGGAAGGCGGGGAGGAGCAGGCTGGTGCTTACAAGCGGAATGTGTCTGTTTACATGCGGAAGTCTGCCATTTACATGCCAAAGAACAGGAAATACAGTCCAAGCCGCATGGTACCGGCCGAATAAGGTTCGTTACATGCCGAATCCGGTTATTTACATGC
The DNA here is from genome assembly GCF_900115625.1 of Salibacterium halotolerans. Taxonomy (GTDB): domain Bacteria; phylum Bacillota; class Bacilli; order Bacillales; family Marinococcaceae; genus Salibacterium; species Salibacterium halotolerans. The sequence goes on from NZ_FOXD01000008.1 coordinate 45,850, forward strand.
CGAACAGACGCGTTTACATGCTCAAAAGCCGCAGCAGAGTCCCGCGGCACAAAAAAAGCCCGGACGATTTCTGCATAGAAAGCGTCCGGGTATCATCGATGTAAGAGTGATTCTTTCTTAGTTACCGCGCCGTTTTACCGGAAGAGTACAACATATGTCAGTTTCATCATCGCCAGCATGCCGGGATTTCTGTATCTGTTCACGTTGTTCCCTCCTCGTCTGTGATTGTGTTTAGTGTCGCATATAATATGCGCTCCATCTACATATTTGTGAGGAAACATTACATCATTATTTTCCAGACCGGTGCTGGATAGTGGTTGGGAGCTGCGGTAGAATGGGAGGAAGAAAAAGGAGGGACGATCCATGGCAGAGGAAAAGCGTCCGGATCAAAAGCAGGAGAAGATGAAGGAGCAGGAGCGGCGTCATCATGCGGCGGGAAATGCAAGAGACGGATATCACCGCGCCGAGGCGGGGGATCCGTCCGATTTGATCCGCGGTCTCGGGTGGAAAGGATTTCTGATTCTGATTGTAGGGCTGTTTGCGGCATACGTGGTGTACGCCCTGTTCATCCGCGGATGAAACGCGGCGCCCCACATAAAACAAAGTGTCCTATCCCATACTAAGCAAAAACACAGAAAGGATACAAAAAGCATGAATGTTGATGTCATCTGGGAATCAGTACTCCTTGTAGCAGCCGGTATTCTTATTCTTCGGATAGCGGGGCGGAAGTCGATTTCGCAAATGTCGCTTGCGCAAACCGTCGTGATGATTTCCATAGGCTCAATTATTATCCAGCCGATTATTGAGGACAGCTTATGGAATACGACCGTGGCCACACTTGTGTTTGTACTGATGCTCGTGTTCATTGAATACCTGCAGTTGAAGTTCAACCGCGTCGAACGATTCGTAACCGGCAAAGCGAAAGTGATCATCGAAAACGGAGTGCCGCAGTACGAGACTTTGTCGAAGATGCGCTTTACGGTGGATTCGCTCGAGATGCGGCTGCGCCAGCAGGGGATAGCAAAGATTGCTGATGTGAAGACAGCGACACTTGAGCCGAACGGCCAGCTTGGATATGAGCTGATCGATGACGCCAAGCCTTTGACGGTGGGGCAGTTCAAAGAAATGATGGCCGGACGCATCGTGATGCCGCGTGAATCCGGTGGGGAACCAGATGTGTTCGAGGAAGTAAAAAAGGACCGCCATCAGCTGCCCAATGCAGAAAATCTGCGGTGACAGCGGGAACGGCGATGTAACGTTTGGACATATCAGCGGCTGGCGCGGGGATATCGGCGGCATCCAGGCCGGTATCAGCGGAAGACAGGATTTTATCGGCTAAGACCTGCGAACAAGCGCAGCCATACTTGAACAGAAAAAAGAGGCGGTCGATGCGGACCGCCTCCTTTCATTTACCCGTTATTCTTTTCTTTCATTTTCGCTTTCATCTGGGCGAGTTCATCATCGACGTCGTTTTTGTCGAGGGCGTCGAGCTCATCATCGAGAGAGTTGCCGGAGTCACGCATTTCCTTGCTCGTTTCGGCGCGGGCTTCGAGTTCATCCACTTTTTCCGACATGCGGTCAAACCCGGCGGAGGCATTATCCGAACCGAAGCCGGACATCGACTCGTTGATTTGCTGCTGGGCTTTGGCGGAGCTGGCCCGCGCTTTCAGCGTTTCTTTTTTCGCCTTCATTTTTTCATATTCATTCTTCATGTCATCCAGCTGATCGCGGAGCTCGCGGCTGGACTGCTTGGCATTCTCGTGCGTAGGGGTGAGCTCATCGACCTTTTCCTGATGTTTATTCTTATCCTCAAGCGCCCGCCGCGCCAGATCTTCGTCTTCTTTTTCCAGTGCTTTCTCCGCCTGCTGCCGGCGTTTGTCCCGCATTTCGACCGCGTCATCAAGCTGCTTCTTGAATTTCTTTTCAATGCTGATCTGCTGAGCGACATTGGTCTCGGCATCTTTCATATCTTTTTCCATGTCGAGTAAATATTGATCGAGGAGCTTTTCCGGATCTTCCGCCCGGTCCAGCAGAGCGTTCATATTGGATAGGGTGACGTCTTTCAGCCGTTTGAAAATACTCATGGGATCCCTCCTGCATACTTGAAATTCATTGCACAATCGTTTTCTTCTTCCATTATACTCGACTTTCCTTCTTTTTTAAAACAAAATCCTGTGGAGCAAAATATACCTATATCCTTTTCAATTCATGGAAAGTCCCGTAAAATAAGAGACGTTCTCATGAATAAAAATGGAAGTGAAACGTTCACTGTCCCGCAGCCGTACAGTGATGTATGATCGACGTCATCCTGCGGATGAAAGGAGGTAAGACGTTGCGAAAAAAGGTATTCATCGTTTTGACTGCGCTGGTGTTTCTGCTTACGGGCTGCTTATCCGGGGGAGGAGTTGTGTCTCAGCATTATGAGCTCGAAAACGTGATGGAAGATGAGGCGGGAAATGAATCACATGTCTACACGGCAGGAAACACATCGGTACCTCAAGCGGCCGCGACCATTCAGGAAGACAGCGAACCAGTGGAAGTGTCGGCTGAAGATGAAGAACGGATGTTTCTCGTGTATGACGACCGTACTATCCAGGTGATGCAGGACCCGGAGAATCCCGGAGATTCGCTTGTGGAAGTGTCCGAACAGGAATTTGTGGAAAACAACTACAGCCCGTCTATGCTCGAAACGTATGCCATGTTCCGGATCATGTCGGATCTGTACAACATGGGGGCCCGGACCCGCGACAAGCAGTATGAAGGGTACGTCGGCACAAATGGAAACTATCACCGCGATCCATCCACACGGGGATCCAACCGGTCAGGATCTGTGACGTCCTCAGGAACCCGCGGCGGAGGTTTCGGCTTCGGCAAATAATCAGGATTACATAAGATAAGGAGGAATACAGGTGGCTATGTCGGTATTTTGGGAATCTATATTATGGTTTGTTGTTGTAATGGCTGTCATTTTTATCGCAGCCTTTCTATTTGAAAAGGTGACCAAATTCAAGGACCGGGAAGAAATCAAGGCCGGCAACGTGTCGGTGGCACTGTCGCTTGCCGGTAAGATCTACGCGCTCGGCTACATCATGAAAATTTCCGCGGAGAACGCCTATAATCTCGGAGAAGCGCTGGCCTGGGGGCTCATCGGATTTGTCCTTTTGATTGCCGGGTACTTCCTGTTTGAGTTTTTGACACCGTCTTTTAAAGTGGATGATGAGCTTGCCAAAGACAATAAAGCGGTAGGGATCATGTCGCTTGCGATTTCTGTAGTGATTGCCCATGCCGTAGCGATTGCGATTATTTAAAAGGGGCGCGCAGGCGTCCTTTTCTTTTGGGAAAAGAGGGATCAGACCTTGCTGCAGCAGTGGAAAAAACCAACCAATCTTTTGTATATTTCATCCTTTGTCGTGTCGGTGTGCGGTATTATCTATCAAATGATGCTTGGGGCGGCCGGTTCCTATTTAATGGGAAGTTCGATTCTTTCTTACGCCATTGCGGTTGGAGGAAGCCTTTCCGGGATGGGAGTGGGCTCGATGCTGTCGGAATATCTGCGGCGGCACCTTGTGAACCGTATCATCGGAATTGAATACATGATCGGCCCGGTCGGCGCGTCGTCCACCTTGTTCATCTATATGATGTTCTCCACCGTCGGCAGTGATACAGCGTCCGTGTTTTTCTGTCTGTTTATCTTTTTCCTCGGCTGTCTGACCGGCATGGAACTTCCGATTTTGATGCGGGAAGCGGAAAGACGCGGGGATGAATTGAAAAAAAGCGCGGCCCGTACGCTGTTCAGCGATTACGCCGGATCACTTATTGGGACGCTCGGTTTTGCGCTGCTCTTAAGCCCGTGGCTTGGTTTTATCCAGACAGCATTTTTTGTCGGTATTATTAATGTCGCGGTCGCGTTCTGGCTGACATTCGCGTTTAAAAAAGAGATTCATAAGCCAAGGCGCGCCCAGGTCATCGGAGGGGTGCTTCTCGTACTGCTTGGCTTCGGATTTGTGTTCGGCAACAGCTACGCACAGGTGCTGGAGCAGCAGTTGTATCAGAGTCCGGTCGTCATCAATGAAGAAACGCGCTACCAGCGGATCATCGGTACGCAGGCGCCCGGGGATTTCCGCCTGTACCTGAACGGCAACCTGCAGTTCGCGGAATCCGATGAACACCGGTACCATGAAACCCTTGTCCATCCAGGGATGGGGCTACTTCAGCAGAAAAGACAGGAAAACGGCGGGCTGGATGTGCTTATTCTCGGAGGAGGCGACGGGCTCGCGGTACGGGAGCTTTTGACTTATGATGCCGTGGAGTCCATCAAGCTTGTGGATCTCGATCCGAAAGTGACCGAGCTCGCGCGCAACAACCACCACTTGACCGATATCAATGAGCATTCGCTCGAAGATGAACGCGTCTCGATTGTGCACGGCGATGCTTTTAATTACTTAAAAGAAGACAACACAACCTATGACTATATTTTGTCAGACCTCCCCGACCCGAATACGCTCGAGCTGAACAAGCTCTACACGAGGGAAATGTATGGCTTGATGTATGAACGGCTCGCCCCGCACGGCGTCGCGGTCGTGCAGTCGACGAGTCCCGTTTTCTCAAGAAAAGCATACTGGACCATTTCCGAAACGATCGAAGGCGCCGGTTTCTTCGTCGACAACCTGCACATCAATGTGCCGTCGTTCGGCAATTGGGGATTCACGATGGCAGCCAAACAGCCGTTTGACCCCGCTGATGTGTCGATACCCGGCGCGGCGCACACCGAATATCTGCAGGAAGGAATGCTCCCTGGATTGTTCACGTTCGGCAAAGATGAAAACGCGGAAATTGAAGGGTTCAGCTACCAGGAAAACACCATCAACCAGCCTATTTTGACGAAGCTGTACAACGACGCATGGAGATACTACTGATCTCCGTGCTTTTTTGTGGGGTAGTTGGAGTGGAGGAGGGGAAGGGGCAGTGCTTTGGAGGGTTTGGACACTAAACTGCTGACTGCTGCTGTTAGTGTCCACGTATTTTTGCCGGGGGACATTACCTGCATTATCCAGCCCCTTAGTGTCCACGGACCGGCAGGGAAGGGACACTAATTGCTTAAGTGCATCGAGTAGTGTCCATGAAGACATAGACCTGAGTGGTGTGGAAGGAGAGTAGTACGCTTATTACCCATCAGCTTTTCCTATTCTTTTCAAAGCAGCGCCGCTCTCAGAGTCTCCGGTAATTTCAAAGGAGTATTCCTTGTTCTCTTCCAATTCCAGCACTCTGGTTTTCAATGGAATGCGGTGTTGGTCTTTGTTTAGTAATGCAATGTGGAATGCTGTTTGGCCCTCCAAATTGAAATCTGTCTGATCTATATATTCTTTACGCAGTATTTGCCTTTTTCGATAGGGGAGCCATCGGCGTTTTGTGTTCCACCTGAGATATCCCTGGTACTGATTCTTATGGAGTGAAACGTAAAATCAGCATTATTTTTGAAACGCAGCATCATCGTATTTTCCTCCGGTCCTGCGGGCTTATCCTGACAGGCCGTCAAAACAGCAGCGAACAGCGTAAAAATGGATAAAATCAGCCATCCTTTCATGCGCTTCTCCTACATCCTTTCCCATACAGCTTATTCATCCGTGTCATGGTCCTCCCGGTATTCAAGAATATCTCCGGGCTGGCAGTCCAAAGCCTTACAAATGGCATCCAGCGTGGATAATCGTATCGCTTTTGCCTTTCCATTTTTCAAAATGGAGAGGTTAGCCATTGTGATTCCAACGCTTTCGGATAGTTCGGTCACACTCATTTTTCGTTTTGCCAGCATTACATCAATATGGACGATCACCGCCATACTCTCACCTCAGACTGTTAAATCATTCTCCCATTTGATATCCAACGCACTTTTTAATAATTTCTGAAGAACCGCCGTGAACACCGCAATGACAATAGAAGTAAAAATAACAGCAAAACCGATCAGTGCTATTCCCGGATGCAGAGCGTTTTGTGAAAAAAGGTAGATGCTGCCGGCGGCGTACAGCAGACTGATGGTAACTGCACAATATTTTATCCATTTCAAAGCCTCTACAGACAACTCCGAGAAAGCCTGGCTGCGGCCGATGTAGTTTAACAGATTCAACGCCTGATATAGAGCAAAATAAAATGGAATGACGGTGGCATACACCCCGATTAAGACGGGATATTTCAGATAAGCAAACGCTGGAAACCCTTCTGCCGTTGTATCTGCCATCCATGGCAGCCAGAATATGCACAAAACAAGTACCGTCAACCCGAGAAGAAAAACAGCTGTTCTTAAAAAGAGTGTCGTTCCCCGACCCATCCAAAGCACCTCACTTATGTCTCGATACTGGTATAATAATACAGTATTTATTGTTTTGCAATAAATTTTTATTGTTTTTCTTAGATTTTATTCAGGGGGAAGGGGCAGTGCTTTGTTTGGACACTAAACTGCTGACTGCTGCTGTTAGTATCCATGGAAGCTTTGCCCGTGGATACTACGATTTTATTCCGGTGGGTTAGTGTTCACGTATGTTTGCTGGGGGACACTATCGCCGGAAGCAGGCCTCGTAGTGTCCACGGACCGGCAGGGAAGGGACACTAATTGCTTAAATGCATCGAGTAGTGTCCGCACCCTGTTGGAAAGCTTCTACGGACGGTTTTTATATAAAAAACTCCCGACTATCAAAATGATAATCGGGAGTATGCTTTATTTTATGTGTTGATACGTATCGTGGCTGCAGATGACGGCGAGCTGGGTGCCGGGTGGGATGGTGTTGTCCCAGCCGTCTGTGATAAACGCGGTGTCGTTTGCGATGAGAATCGCGCCTTGCTTCTCCAGTGCGTCGCGGGCACCGCGATAGGTGGTCCAGCTGCTCTTCGGCGTGATCAGATGCAGGTCGTCACCGTACTGCTTGCTTAAGAGCTGCATGAAGAACGTGCTCGATCCGTGGTACTCCATGGATTTCGCGATGAGGTTGGACACGGACTGGTAGGACGGAATGCATTCATTCACGCCGGCGCGAGTGAACAGCGCTTCATGTTTGTCCGACAGCAGTTCGGCGATCGTGTAAATGGCAGTGCCGTGTTTTTCGCCGTATGCTTCAATGGTTGAGGCGATCAGATATGTTCTGCCGTCGGCAAGATCCAGGTCGTCTATGTCCTGGGGCGCGAAAATGCCGACCGTTCTGGCACCCAAAATATTTGCTTTTTCGAGGGTGCTTTCGTCGGTGGCACTGCCCCGGATAAAGTGGAACCGTTCATGCTGGTAGGGAGATTTTTCGAGATTTCGCTCGATGAGGACGACCTGTTTCTTTTCATTGGTGAGCATTTCTTCGACCGCACTCTCGGTTTTGCCGTCGGCCCAGCCGATGAACACGGCGTGATTCGAATCTTTAAAAGCCAATCGACCTTCCTCCTTCGCCTGTTTATAGTGCAGCGCGGAATCGAGTATTTTGGAGATAACAACCCCGATAACACCGATGCCGAGCGGAAAGACAAACAGCATCGTAAACCACTGGCCGGCTGTTGTGACCGGGGAGATGTCGCCGTACCCGACCGTGGTGGACGTTGTCATCACCCACCAGAGCGCGCTCATGACCGTGAATGTCTCCGGTTCAATCGCGAGGATGCCGAGCACCGAGACCGCGATGAAGAGCAGGGTGAATAAAAAGAGCGACACATTGCCGATGTTGATCACTTTTTCATAAATCTGTTTCAGGATGTACATTACGACACCCCTTCAGAATCGATGATGTCACCGGTTCCACGGTTCAGAAGGCGGCGCTGCATCCCGGACGGAGTGAGACAGGCTTTCAGATAAGCCACGGCTGCGCCGGAGTCAATCGTCGCGCCGCACGTGTAGCAGTCGATGCCGCAGAACCCTTTTTCCGGGTAGGTGTGAATGCTCATGTGGGATTCAGAGAGCATCGCAAGCACGGTCACGCCATGCGGGTCAAAGTGATGCGACTGGATGGAAAGAACGGTGGCCCCGGCCTTTGCCGCGGCTTCTTTTATGTAGGCCGTTAACTGGTGTTCATCATTCAGAAGTGAAAACGAACATCCCCAGAAATCGGCTATGTCATGCGTTCCTTCGGTTGTATACTCCATGGTACTCCCTCCGTTTTCCATAAATCGTCCGTTCTGTCTGTTTCTTATTTTATCATTCCCAGACGGTCTTATCTATTCATTTCAACCAAAACCCGGAATATGCTATACTGATGGAAAATAAAGGAGGACTTTGGATGGGAATTTTTAATAGAGTGAAAGACATGTTTCGGGCCCGGAATGTCGATGAGGAGAAAGGAACGGTCACCCGTTCGATTCAGACGCTGGAGCTTGAGGACATCGTGTCGTATGATCTGGAGGATTACATAGTAAAAGGGAAACTGGTATATGAAGACGGCGGCTTTGAATGGACGGTGTACCATCTGGCGGGCGAAACGGCGAACCGCTGGCTGTCGTTTGAGGAAGATGATGAATGGGTGATCGGCATGTATGATAAAACGAGTGTGCCAAAAGGAGAGCCCGGAAGCGGCCCGTTTGAATACGAAGGGACGACCTATCAGGTGAAAGAACACGGCACGGCCTCCATTAAGGAAGCCGAGGGACGTGTGGGAGCCTCCCCGGGGCAGACGGTGGAATACTGGGATCTGGTCGATAACGATACACAGGAAAAACAATTGTCCGTGGAAAAATGGGGCGGGAGCCTGGAAGCAAGCACCGGTCATGAGATCAGCGAAAAAGAAATCTCGATTATCGCCGGGACGTAGGGAGCCGCTCAGGAATCTGTTTCCCATTCCAGGTTGAAGCGGTTAATGATTTCTTCGGTGGGATTGTTTCCGATGAATGTATAGGATCGGCCATTCAACGTTATCCCGCGTGTACCGAAATCCATGGCACGATTCATGGACTGAAAATCTTCCTTCCAGGATAAGGATATTCGGTACATAAAGTTGTGGGGATAGTCCGTTCTGCGGAGAACGATGGTTTCTTGAGGTGCATCGGTCAATGTCCGGAGAACGCCTGCTTTTGATTCCGGTGTGTAAGAATAAGACATCTGATCCGGACCAGGGCCGAAGTAACGCTGGAGAGTGACGGTTTCCACCGGTCCGTTGACGTTCTCCAGCATTGCCGCTGCTGCGTCCTCGTATGTCGTATGTTCCCAGCGGTCGAAAGCAAACATGCCGGCAACCAGCGCGATAGTGGCGGCGGCAAGCGCGCGGCGGTTGTTAAAAATCGTGCGGGCCTGAAGCGGTTCCGGCGCGTCTGTGGTGACGTACGTCCCGGCGGCGAAATCATGCAGGGTGCGGCGGTCATCCCGCCAGATCATCATCACCGCGCTCACGATCAGCCCGACGCCAAGCGTGACCAGAACAATGAAAGTGATCCCGGTATACCGCAGCAGCATCGTGCCAAAACCGGCGCCTTCACGGTAGACACTTGCGATAGTCAAGCCGCATATCCATTTCCCAATCGTCCGCCCCCTCCAGATGGATGGGATGATGATCCAGTACAGCGTCACAAGAACGGTGAGAAACGTGGAACTGGATACGAAAAAACCACCGTATAATATGTAAGCCAGTGTTCTCGTCAGCACAAAGATAATACTAATATCAATCAGAGCCGTATTGATGCGTGGAAAGACACCGGCCGGGTGAGATACGTGCATCACAGACACTCCTTCTATTCGTCTAAAAATACAATTTTTCTATGAAATTGGTTTTCATACTGAATTTTCCTCTTTATCTCTGATATGATTTTAGCACAGGCATTTTTGCCGCTACAAGATTCGAGAGAAAAGGAAGCAGGGATGAAATGTGATTTGGACGATTTGGCAGACGCTGACGCTCATTATTCTTGGTGTCTGCACCTATTTTAGTGTGCAGTTTATGATTCCTCCGCCTGAAACCGCCACGGGATCCTCCGGCCCGGTTCTTTCTGTATTTGACTCACTGCTCGCGGTAACCGTTCCGCTTACTGCGTTTTACTTTTTGATTTTATTCGAGCTGAATAAAGAAAATCACTTCTTTTACCGCAGTATTTGGAAGCGGGCGCCGTTTTTTATCGGCATAGTCGGAGCCTTGTCGCTTATCGCTTTATTTGTGTTGTTTTTTGCATTCAGCTGGATGCCCGCTTTCTGTGTGGTCATTCTATTGTATCAATATTTTCTGCTCATCTTTTTCCTGTGGGTATTCGCCGTTTTTTTCAACCGGATGAAACAAAACGATACTGTTACGAAGGCGGGGGAACAGGCCGCGACGTATTCAGTGTGGGGCATTCTCGTTATGTTCTTGCTGGCTTATTTTGCCGTCTCTCCCATTTGAGCCGCCTCGAAAATGAAACGGAAAGGAACGGAGCGCCGTAGAGAAAGGTGTTACATAGATAAATTGAAAAGGAGGTGAAAATCAATGCACTGGTACGTGAAAGTCTTGTCGAACTATGCCGTATTCCGCGGCCGGGCCAGACGGACGGAATACTGGATGTTTACGCTTATAAACTTTCTTATCGCCTTGATTCTAACTGGTATTGAATTAATGATGCAGATATCTTCTGTGCTTACCGGCATCTATGGTCTTGCTGTGGCTCTCCCGTCTCTGGCAGTAGTAGTCCGCCGTCTGCATGATTCCGGACGTTCGGGATGGTGGTTTTTAATCCAATTGATTCCGTTCATAGGCTCCATTGTTCTGTTGGTATTTATGTGCCTGGACAGCCAGGAAGGCACCAATGAGTACGGTCCGAATCCGAAAGAGGAACCAGAACATACGTAGAGAAGCAGCTGGTCTATGTATTAACATGTTGATGAATGTCAGCATGTTAATATCTGAAAAAGATTGATTATTCAGTTATTTTACGGTGTTTCCAAGCAGACAACCCTGTCCGCCTTGAACGCCGCTATCGATTCGGAAATCGGGAGAATCAATAGAGAAAGGAAGAGAATCAATAGGGAAAAACAGAGAATCGATAGCGAAAAGTTGAAAAAAGGCGAGAATCGATAGGGAACCGGGAGAATCAATACAGAAATCACCGGAATCGACAGAAAAAAACGCCCGGCCTGGTATCTACACAAAGATACCGAGCCAGACAGCGGTGACGATCGCGAGGAGAAGCAGCCATTTTTCCACTTTGGACACTTCTTCAGGGTCGTCGACGTTCATGTTCACAATGAGAAAAATCGCAGCGGCGGCGGAAGCGGCGGTGCCGAGTGCAGCGGGAAGGCGCTCGATGCCGAGCCAGAACGCGCAGGCGCCGGTGAGCACGTAGTAAACAACAGCCGGCAGCCGGGAAAAAGCAAAGCCGAACCGTTCCGCGGCCCACACGACAGACGTTTGCTTTTTCGGAACGGCGCGGGCGTCGGCGCGAACATCCGGAATATGGTGCACCATCACCCAGGCGATACAGATGAGCGCGTTCACAAGCGCATTTTGAAACGCCCATTGCGGCAGGGTTTCAAGCGCGAGCCACGGTCCGGCGAGACCGAGGAAAAAAAGGGACGGGAACGTGCTGATCCATTCGCCCGCCACCGGGTAATAACTCGTGCGGAGCGGCCGCAATGAATAAGAGACGGCCGCCCATACGCCGACGGCGAGCAGCACGCCAAGGCGGACAAAGCCGGTGACAAGAAGCGCCGCCGCAAGCAGAGCGAGCCCGGCGGCAAGGCTTTTTCCCGCCCGGCCGATGGTTTCCGCCGGAACGGCGCCGGTCTGGATGAGACGGCTCCCGCCGGAAAGAATGGCAGGGCTGTGTTCATCCGTGCCGGACAAATAATCCGTGTAATCATTCAACAGATGCGTCAGCACCCCGTGTATCAAAAAGGCGCTGAAAAGGAGCAGCAAAAAGAGTGCGCTCCACTGTCCACCGTCTATATCGCCGTACAGAGGAAGCATGGTGGATGTAATCGCCGCGACACTTGATGAGACAACGGCAATCCAGCGAAGCAGCACGATGCCGTTTTTTAAAGCGGTTCCAGCTTTGTTGATCATCACGAATCCATCCTTTCCTGCTTCTCTTTTTTCCCGAATGACCCTATCTGGAAACAAGTATGCATCGTTTTGGTGAAAATCATGCACAAGGGAAAAAGAAAGAGGTGTGGACGACCGCGGAAAGGGGAATAACCTTAGAGGACAGAACGCGAAATTGGTGGGACTTTCAAATGAAGGCTGAACATAAAGAAGACAAACGGCGTCGGCTCCGGGAGTGGCATCCGGAGAAAGAACGGCTGGCGCTGCAATGGATTGATCATTTTGCCGAACAGATGGACCGGCGTTTCGTGCAGGGTGCCCTGCACGTCTGCGACCTCGGCGAGAACATCGGCAATGAACTGAATAAAGAGCGGCCGGCGCTCATTATCTCGAACAACCGCATCAACGCAACGAGCGGAACGGTGCAGGTGCTGCCGCTCACCGGACAGGTGAAAACCGTAACGAAAAAGAACAAACACGGCCGCGACGTCGAGACGCCGGAGATCCGCACGCATTATGTGCTGTATCAAAACGACTATCCTTTTCTCGACAAAACGTCCGCCGTCAAAGCCGAAAACATCCGCTCGGTGAGCAAAAACCGGCTCGGCAGGCACCTCGGTGACATCGGGGAAAAGGACCTGCAGCGGATCAAATCACGCATGAAGTGGATGTTTGATATGTAGCCGCGCGCGGTGGTACAATAGGAATTGGTAAGACAATTCACGTTGTCCGCCGTCGTTGCGGGCCAATTCACACAACCGGGACACTGGGTTGTGAATCGGTTCAACCAAAGCCGGAGATGCGCTCTCCGGTTTTTTTTATGGGACATGACGATGTTGGTTTTGGCCCGTATTCGACACCGTTTCGCTTGTATTCGACATGATTTCGCTCGAATCTGACCTCGTTCCGCCCGCAATCGACACATTTTCGCTCGTGCCCGTTTTTATTAAAAAATGGTGAGAACCCGGCATGACAAAGTATGGTAAGATAAAAGAAAGATGGCTGGAGTGTCCGCGGAAAAAAATAGGGCGGGGGGATGAGAATACTGAATAAAATGCTGCTGCACGTGGAAGGAGCGGTTGTTCTGGGGATAAGTCTCTATCTTTATTCGCTGCACGGAAACAGCTGGGTGTTGTTTGCTCTTTTATTGTTAAGCCCGGATCTTGCGATGCTCGGGTACGCAGCCGGAAACAAAGCCGGCGCCGTCATTTACAATGTGTTTCACACGTACAGCCTGCCCCTTGTCCTGATAGCAGCCGGCATGCTGCTGGCCCAGCCGCTGCTCCCGGCCCTTGGTCTGATCTGGACTGCCCATATCGGCATGGACCGGGCTGTCGGCTACGGGCTGAAATACCCCGCCGGTTTTAAAAAATCGCATCTGAACAAAGTATAATAAAAGCCGGAAAGCGCGTCTCCGGCTTTTGAAGAAGTACTGTCTGTTTTTCCACATCCTATGCAGGGATTAAGCAGCGGCGGGTGCGGGGTTATCGATGAAGAAACGGTTCCATCTCTTGGGCATTCAAGTCCCGGGAACATAGTATCCATTTTGTCCAAATAACGATTCAAACGCTGTTCACCGCTTTTCCTTTTACCCTTCTATAACAACACGCTGATCAGAATCACCGCGCCGATGATAATGACAATTCCCGCAATGAGCCGCAGTACACATCCTACGCCGCGTTTGATAAGCGGAAATAAGAAGATAATCATGACAATAAGTATAATCAGCGTAAGAGGATCCATATCCATCCTATCCTTTCTTTTTTCGGCCTATGCTGTATTGTACCCCGATATCCGTTCGTTTTACCATAGTGCTTCCCTGTCGCTGCCAATGGACCGGATGGATGTGGTTTCCATCCGGCAAGGCTGGAAGGAACGAACTATTTGGAGTATACTGAATAAATAAGATGATGGGGAGGTTTTAATTTGAAAAAATTAGAGGGACGTGAAGCAGACATTTTTAAAGAAATGATCCAGGATGAAGCTTCTGTTCTGGAACTAGACGGAAAGAAGTTTAGAGTTGCTCTTATAGAGGAAGCTGCCACTTCAGTACAACATGACGTAGAAAAATATCCATTCTTAAAACATAAACTCCAGCACGCGAAAGATAATATCAGGAATGATGAAACATATTCCGGTAACGACGTTTGTGACATGATAAGAAAAGGCGAACTTTAAATGAAAATCAAATGGACGAAAACAGCTTTGGAGGGATTTCGACAAATAGGAAGTAAGTATTTCACATCAATGGAAACCAGTGAGTATAAAATAAAATTGGTAACTCAAATAGAAGAAAAAATATATCTGTTGGGGACCAGTATTCCTGCCGATTATTCAGACTGGGAAGGCACATATAAAATATTGGTTGACGAGTATATTGTGTACTATTCATTTTCGGATAATTTTGTTATTTGCTATATAGAATATTTTATGCACTCCAAGCAGAACAGGCAGTACGACCCTCCCCTGCAGGAACACGGCTCTTGGTATCAGACAGATACATGTGCCGTCACCGCGCATGAGCAGCGGGATTAAAAAGTTAATCCTCCCCATACGTATAATCAACGAAAGAGAATCCATCTTTGATTTTAAGTTTTCTCTCCTATCATACGCCGCCTTTTATCCTTTTTTACATACGAATCATCCGGATCAGCCCCGGACGGACGGGTACGTCGCCCTCGCCGATGCCCGGCAGAATACCGAAACCCTGCGCTCGTACCTGGCTGTGTAGGAGATGACGGACGTATAGGAGGCATGGGGCAGATTTCGCTCGAATCCGTCATTGTTTCGCCCGCAACCGACACTTTTTCGCTCGAAATCGACATGATTTCGCCCGAATGCTTCCTCCTTTCGCCTGCAAAACATCACGTATCCAGCATACGGCAACATCACCAGCGCCTAAGGCCCACATTGTTGACCGCGCAGTGAAAATGTGACGGTTAGCCGGTGACTACCCGTCACAATCCGGGGAAGCGCGCGAAAAAGTGTCCCTTAGAGCAGGTCTAATCATCACTTTTGGCAGGCATACAAGGGATTGTGTACCTTAGACACATCCAGCACCCAATCTGCGGTCTACGTAGCACGGCACCTCCATCCGGGGGTTCCTTTTTCATGTAAAATTATCATAACATAGGATTAGATTACAAAAAGGGGGGAGCATGCGTTACGTTTACATCGTTTCCTTTTTCTTCGCTCTGTGCTGGGCGGCATTAACGTCGTATTCCTGGTATTCGTATGTCAGCCGTACCTGGCAGGTGGCTCCTGCTGATTTCATCCTGTTGTCAGTCAGCATTGGTCTGATGGTGCTCGGTATGCCGGATACCATCCGAAAGGGCCGGGGCTGGAGTAAGGCACGTGCGCTGGTTACCCTGAGCCTTTCCCTGCTGATGTGTTTCGCGCTTACAGCTGAAATGCTTTTCACAAGTATGTTTTCCTTCCGGGAAGCAACGCACATCAAGACGGTCGAGTCCCCTGATGGCGCTTACGGGCTGGATATTTACAGCTGGGATGCCGGAGCCGCCGGATCGTTCGGCATCAGCGCGCACCAAAACGGACCGCTGTGGTTCACAAAGCCGGTGTATTCCGAAACCGATGCCCGGCAGGCTGAGGTACAGTGGCAGGAAGACGGTCATGTGGCGATCAATGGAAGCCGCCTGTTGCTTGGGGAGTAAGCTGTATCATGTTGTTGAACACTGCCGGAAAAAGGGGAACGCAGCACCGGATAAACGGTTCGTTCAAAATCGACTTGAAATGTTGTGATTATGTTTGAAACCGTTATTATTTCATATAATTTAACATATAATAAGCAGGAGCTTTCATACCAATGAATCATGCATCAGCACATTGTATGGAATCAGCTGTATGTCAGAGTAACACATATAGATTTACATAAAAAGGGGGGGTTTTGTGCACGACCCGGAAAACTTAATACGTCTTATTGAACTCTATAGAGAACAAAGGGGTAAAACAATCCCCCCTATATCTCCTCCACGAATAGGCCGGCCCGGCATCAAACGTAAACTCATAAAAGACCACTGCGGTTCAAGGTATATTGTCATAAATAAATAAGTAAAACCACGGCTTCCAACCGTGGTTTTACTTTTGCATGGTTCGTTTACGTTGTTTTCGATTAATCCTGGCGGCGTTCGTTGTTTTTGGTGGTTTAATGACGATTTCTTCATCGGCCGCCTCTTTATATTGTGCAATAACTTTTCTAGCCAAATTTACTCGTTTTTTTCTAGCTTCCATTTCTGTCTCATTTTGTTTAGATTGTTTGGGTTCAGGCATCATATCGCCTCCTATAGAAATTATACCATCAAATTATAACTTTAAAAAGTATCTTCAAAGGCTAAGACTAGATGTACATTATCCAGTACTATATCGGCATATTCTATTAACGCACGAATAGCTTCGACATCATAATCATCAAATTCATAGTCTGAATCAGAGAGAAAGCTTAGATACATTGGTGGGTTTTGTTCAAAACTAGAATGAGCAGCAGCAATTAATAAGGTTCTGTTTCCAATCATCCGGTTTTGAAATCCCACAGTAGTTTCTTTATTTTCCATAAAACTTAGTAATTGACGTTCTTGATGAGTAAGTTCTTCTTCGGTTTTTATGCTATAACTTAATTGAACATCAAAAGCCCGGGTGAAATACTCTTGATATCTTTGACACAATTCAATTAAAACCGAACGAAATGAGACGGATTCAACATTATTAAATTGTCCAACAATTTGTTTGTGATAACTTAAAATATCAGATAAATAGTGGACTTGTCCTATTTTCATGATGTTGTGCTGCCACGCCTCAAATTCTACTTCTACATTAAAAGCCTTCATACGTCTTGCATGTGTCATGGTGAGAGTAGTAATAACTAAAGAACCAATGAAAAAGATAATTAAAGAATAAACCACCGCAATGATAAAAGGACTCATAAGAACATTAGCTAATTCATTCTGCCCCTCGTAATTGGCTGAAAAATGATGATAAGTTATCCAGAATCCAATAACTGAGGATATAATAGTTAGGACCATACCAACAAAATATATTTCATTTTTGTTACTATAGACAGCATCCGATAAACTTTTAATGAAATTCTCTTTTTCCATTTTTTCTCTCCTGAATCTAAAATAGTTCATTGATTTGCGCTATAAAATGGAGTCCCATAACGTTGACGAATAGTTAAGATCGTGCTTCCTTCATAAAAGAATTGGCAGTGCGCTTCTTTGTAGGTGGGGCTTGGGGTGCCTGCTGAGTACATATTGATTATTACGGTTTGTTGGAATTTTTTTCTTCCTTCTATTCTATTATGAAAGTCCCGGTCCGTCTATGTATTTCTTTCCCAAACCGGAAATGCTAGCATGAAAATAAAAAATATGAAGAATGGGAGAGGAAGCTTCTTGAACAATCAGACAGAGAAGTTCTGGAACGAATATTGTGACAAGCATGGAGTGGACGCGAGTGAGGCGGTGGACGTTTTTTCGTTCGGAACGGCGGCTGATGAATTGGCGGATCTCGTGAAGCAGGGGAAGAAGACGGCGACCTGTTCGGTTTATGTGGAATACGAGTGGGAAGGGGAAGCGCTGCCGGAGAAAGGGGATCTCAGTATTGTTGTCGACGCCGCAGAGAATCCGGCTGCTGTCATCCAGGTAACCGACGTAACGACGATGCCGATGAATGAAGTCCCGGAGGTCTTTGCGCTCGCAGAAGGGGAAGGAGACTACCAGGACTGGTGGAACGCACATGAAACATTTTTCACGGAGCTTCTCGAAAGCTACGGCTCCACTTTCCGAAAAGATATGCTCGTTGTGTGTGAACGATTCAACGTGGTGTATGGCGGGTAGCAGCCTCTTTCTGGATGGAAGGCAGGCGCAACGTGTGCGCGTTAACCGATATTCGACGCAAAGGAGAAGAAAGCATGACTATCTCTAAAAAAGCACTTGTATTTTTTATATCAGCCTCATTTGCCGCTGGTGCTGTTCTCACCAACCTGAACAGCTTGCGTGGTATGAAATCTGCAGGTTGGGAAAAACTGAATCGAATGGAGATCGATCACGTGAAAGAAGAGTACCTGGAAGATAACTCTGACATTTTATCTTTTGAGTACCTTGACGGGGACATATACTTTCTGGAAACGGAAGAATCCCAGTACTTGGTCAAAATGACGAGAGGATTTGAAGATAACAAACAAGGTATTTATTATGAATATTATTCATTGCAGTCCTCGAGCGCATTTGTTAGTACAAGAACAGGGTTACTCAAGCTTCCATTTTGGAAATCCATTTATCCCGTTCCGGACACCTATCAAAAATCAATCGAAAAACAGGAAAGACCTTGAAGGGTATAGAAAAGCTTTCCTATTACGAGAAAATTATTCGTGCAAGAGAAACTGATACATAGGAGAGAGCGTGCATGAACACCATCGTGCAGATTGTCGTTGTTTTCCGGTGGCTACTGTTGCGGCGGGAATCTTTGGCCGCCTTCTCTTCAAAAACAATATCATCATGCCGGCTGTCGTTTTCGCTGCGGGTTTTGGAGGGAGGCTGCTCTGGTATAATGCTACCTTTCTGGTATGGGTGATCGTGTATACCCTGCTGGCTTTGCTGGCAGGATACCTTGTTGATCTTGTTATCAGGTTACGTTCATGGACGAATGCTGGAAAATAAAGAAGGACAAAAAGATGATAATGGATGTGGTCCGCATAAATGCGTTCCAATTTTATGGAGTTGATTTTGGGAATATGGGCTTATCCAACTATATTTCTCTATGGTAAGAATATAATTTCAGGATGATTTTGAGCTGTTCGATTTTCTTTCCACCACCCGTTCGAATAACCATTTGAAAAACGCTGCAAAACAGGAGATACCAATGATATCGATTATTGGCTGGTCAAATGATGCAAAGAGCATCTGCCATAAGGAAAGACCAGCAATCACGAAAAGAGCGGTTTATGAGTTTCAGGAGGGCAGGGTGCCAATGGTTATAGAGAATGATAATGACATGATGTCTTTTTCATCGAGCTTCTTGAAAACCGCGGCCTCATGTTTCAAAAGACATGCTGGTTGTCTGCGAGCGGTTTGAAGTGGTACATGCGGCTTAATCAGGAGCCAAAGCTGCACAATTTAATTGGAAAAGGGAAAATGTGACGGTTAGCCGGTGTCTACCCATCACATTTTTGCGTTGAAGGGGAAAAAGTGTACCTTAGAGTACGCCTAAACGGCACTTTGGGCAGGAAGAAAAGAAAAAGTGCACGCTTGAAACATCCGAAACTGATCCGTGGTTTTTTTGCTGCAAACATGCAGCATGCATCAAGGTATGATTTGTATGCCGAGCAGCATAAAAATACCCGCAAAAACAGCGCTGAAAGCAACGTTTAGAAGAGAAGCTTTGTAGTTGGCGCGGTTTTCAGCGTGACGCCACTCCATATAAACGGTCAGACCAACGATGGGAAGAATTACTAGCATCAGCGGAGCTGAGCCTGATACAGGATATACTTCACCAAATGTGAAGATGCAGAAAAAAGCGAAGACCAATAAAAAGTTGAGAATGATACCGGCTTGACGGTGAAAATCGTTGAAATAGGGATTGGAAAACCAAGTCGTTTTGTCCGCTTTCATCTTCCGTTGAATGATAGAAGAAATGAGTTTGTGTACAATAATGACACTTCCAATCATTAATAGGACAAGCAGCGATTCATTTCCCGTGATGACTTCCAAAGGTATAACACCCCTTTCCTGCCTGCAGATTTTGAAAGATACGGGTTTCTTATTTATGTAAAATTCTGATAAGGTTATCCTATCATAGAAAAAGTGGAACGGGAATGAGAGGGGAGGATAACGGTGGAGAAAAAATGGATCATCATAGATGCTGCTTTGATGGCAGCATTATTCGTACTTTTGCAGATAGCGGGTATCGATATACGCCGCTGGGTGATCATTGTGGTGGAATGGTCGACGAAGTTTATCCTGCCCTGGATTATTCTGTACTGGCTGATCCGGTGGGTGAAAAGCGTGGAAAAATAGAATACGTCAGCAGTCAATTATCGGGATCCGGGCGCATATAGCTGAAAGCACGGAATGTATCCGATACATACGACGAAGGGATGAACGAAGGATGCGAGACACGCTGTCATCAAGCTCGGGTTTTCGAATGACCGCGGCGGTACTTCTTCTCGTCTGGATTGTGCTTGGTTTTGTCGGTGCGAGGAGGCGGATGGCTCATGATCGTTTCAAGGAATACCTGGGCACCGAACTGGAAGGGTATGGTCCGGCTGCCGGCGCGGTGATCGGGTTGTCCCCCGGTTTTGTGCTGGCTGTGAACCTCGTCGCAGCGGCTGCCGTGTTCGCCGCGCTGCTCTGGATTACATCGGTGTTAAACCGCTCGACTTCACTCGTGGTGCATTACTTCTTTTCCATGTTCACCTTCATCTTTCTATTGATTACCGCCGTGATGTCTGGAACCGGCTTTGTGGAAAGCATGTTCTGGAGTTTCTGGACCTTTGCCGCCCATCACGCTTTATGGCTTCTGTTTGTTGTATATACGGTCTGGTTTTTATGGAAAAAAGTTAACACCCGGATCGTTTATTCCGGGTAAAAAAACGAAGGAGGAAGATGCTGTGTACGCTGTTTTCGCCGTTGGACTTTTGCTTGGGGTGCTGCTGTTCAGCTTTATCTTGATTCCGGCGGGAAAGAGCGCGCCCCTCGTAACTGTCGCGGTGTCTGTTGTCATTGTTTTGTATGGCTTGCTGGTCGTGCGGGGATTTGCAGCCATGGGGTATATTTTTCTTGCGGCCGGCTTTCTTTTCACGGGAATCGCGGGATCTATGGTTCTGCCTCTTATCACCAAAAAAGGAAGCGGGCGGTATACAAAAGCGGACAAAACAGGCCTGATTGTGATACCGGCTGCGTTTATCCTGACATCCATTCTGTTTTTCCGCTAGGTGCTGCGGCGCGTTTACTTTTACTGCTCCTATTCAGGTCATGCTATCTTCTGTGAAGGAATCTCTATCATTTTATCGTATGCCTTCTTATGAAAGAGGCAGGGAGAGGAGAGATGTTGATGATATTTCA
Source organism: Salibacterium halotolerans (assembly GCF_900115625.1). Lineage (GTDB taxonomy): Bacteria > Bacillota > Bacilli > Bacillales > Marinococcaceae > Salibacterium > Salibacterium halotolerans. Next base: position 66,881 of record NZ_FOXD01000008.1, read on the forward strand.
TATCGTGGATGTGTTTGCCGAAAACAAGTACCAGGGCAATCAATTGGCGGTGTTTCAGCCGGATGCCGACATAAGTCAGGGAGAGATGCAGCAGATTGCTAAAGAAATGAATTTCTCCGAAACGACATTCATCATGTCGGGACGGTGCGGGAATGGCGGCTATGATGTGAAAATTTTCACTCCGGATGCAGAAATTCCGTTTGCCGGCCACCCGTCGCTTGGCACGGCGTATGTGATCCGCCGGTTTATCGAAGACCATTCTACCGATCAGGTGCTGCTCAATCTCAACGTCGGACAGGTGCCGGTTGTTTTTGAAGGAGACCGGGGCTGGATGACGCAGAACGAGCCGGCGTTTCATGACGTGCTGGATGCCGCCCGCCTCGCCGATACCCTGCAGATCAGTCAAGCGGATATCGAGGCAGGGTATCCGGTGCAGCCGGTATCAACGGGACTGCCGAGCATCATTGTACCGCTCGCCACCCGGGACGCCGTGGACCGCTGCCGCGTGGAGAACCGTTTGTATGATGACATTCTTGATGAAATCGGGGACGCGAACCTTCTCGTGTTTGCCCCGGAGCCGGTACACGCGGATAACGATCTGTACGTGCGGGTATTTATGTTCACTTCCGGACATCTCGAGGACCCCGCCACCGGCAGCGCCAACGGCAATCTCGCCGCCTGGCTGCTCCAACACAACTATTTCAAAAACACCAGCCTGAACTATAAAGTGGAACAAGGACTGTTTGTCGGACGTCCTTCCCTGCTGCACGTCGCCGCTCAAAAAGAAAGCTCCTTTTTCATCCAGGTAGGAGGTCATGTGTTTGTAACGGGGGAAGGGACATGGAAATAGTGAGGCTAATTGAATAGAATGAATGGTAATGGAAGAAAAACAAAGGCTGAACCAGTATCTGCGGTTTATATAGGTACTGGTTTAATTTTTTGAGGTCATGACGGAATGTTCACTATTCAAGTGAAGACTGGTGGGAAACGGGGGACGTGGTATTCTGAGAGGTTATTACGATGTCAGGGGACCAAGAGTTAATCGTCTTCTTTTTCCATTATCTCAAACGTTCCTTCCTCCGTTTCCCCGAGAAGAATAGATGCCTCTTCCTGGATGGCGAAAATGTCTGCCCCTTCTTCCAAATAGTTTGAAGCGAAATTTTCCTTTATCGACTGGTCAAATGGTAGTTTGTATTGGACATTTCCCACTTTTTCTTCTCTTGTATATGTCCCATCATTTTCAACGCCCTGCGATACATAGATAGAGCCGTTCACTCTCACCCAGGCTTGATAAGAACTGGATTCCCATTCTGAGGCGGTTCCGCTTCCCTCATCACTTTGAGAAGTGGTGGAGCAGCTTGTTAACAAGGCAAAAACAAACACTGAAAGAAATATAGCGTATTTCATCATGCGCCTCCTTTCTAGTCTGTTTATCTGATTATTACATAAATATTTCCACAATATCACCGTACCACAGTGCTGCCGGATTATCTATGGCTTCATCGGTTTGCTTTTTACAAGATAGGGAGCAGGATGTTTGGGGCGGGTGTTTTTTTCTGATAATTTTGGGGAAGAATCATCATGCAGCTTCCAAGATAGAAGGAGGTCGTGTCGTGAAGTATAACAAACTTGGAAACACCGGGTTGAAAGTGAGCGCACTGTCGTTTGGAACGATGACTTTTGGCGACGATTGGAACATAGGATTTGAAGATCAGAAACGGGCGGACGAGATGGTCGACATGTCCATCGATGCCGGCATTAACCTGTTTGATACCGCCGACGTGTACAGTTACGGCGTGTCGGAGGAGATGCTCGGCAAAGCAGTGAAAAACCGGCGCCAGGATCTGGTGATCGCCACAAAAGTGATGGGGGCGATGAGCGATGACGTGAACGACCGCGGACTGAGCCGTTTTCACATGATGAATTCGGTGGAAAACAGCCTCCGCCGGCTCGGTACCGACTACATCGATCTGTATCAGCTGCATGCGTTTGACGAAAATACGCCGCTTGAAGAAACGCTGCGGACGCTGGAGGACCTGGTGAATCAGGGCAAAGTCCGTTACATCGGTATGTCCAATCATGCCGCCTGGCAGATCGCCAAAGGACTCGGCATCTCCGACCGGAACGGCTGGCCCCGTTACGCATCCGCGCAGATGCATTACAGCCTGATCAACCGCGACATCGAGCATGAAGTCGTACCGCTTGCCGAGGAAGAAGGCATGGGCATTCTCGTCTGGAGCCCACTGAACGGCGGCTACCTGACCGGCAAATATAGAAAAAATGAAGACGACGACAGCCGCTTTGCTACCTCGGATCTGCAGGACTTCCCACCGATCCCGGACAAGAAGGTGGCTAATGAGATTGTCGATAACCTGACCGAAATCGGCAGCAATCACGGCGTCGGTCCGGCGGAAGTGGCGCTCGCCTGGCTCATGGAACGCCCGGCTGTATCGTCTGTCCTGATCGGATCGAGAAAGACCGAGCAGCTGAAAGCCAACCTGAAAGCAGCTGAAATCGAGCTGACCCAGGACGAATACGACCGCCTCACCGAAATCAGCGAACCACGCACCCCGTATCCGCAGTGGATGCTGAATATGATGTAAACCGAACGCAGGCTCCCGGCGCGCGCAGTGCCGGGGGCTTTCTTTGTGGACACATAGGGGTGGAAAATGTCCGGTAAATGAGGATTAGAGACACTGTGACAGGATTCTGCCGGCTGATCATGGTGAGAATGCCGACGGTTTTGGCGCGGAATTTGATACGGGAAGCGGCAATGTGTTTGAAGGGAGCACCTCATTCCCCAATGGAGTCTACGCGTTTTGACTACGCTATACTTAAGACATTTCATTCGGGAATCGGAACATTCGTTTTTTCACCATGATAATTTTCTTTTGTCCCAGACTCTTCTTTTTCCCTTTCGCAGCTGAACTTCCTCATTCAGCGTATTGTTTTATATTTGCTTCATCGACTGAATAATAGAGGAGGTTTATTTGGTGCGTTGGAAGAAAACCTACCCTCTTTCAAAAATATTTTCCATAATCGCTTTTCCTGTTGGAGTCTGGGCGAGGCCGCCTCTTGCTGTTTCCTTGTAATCGGAGGACATCGCATTTCCGATATCAAACATCGTTTTAACGACTTCATCGGCAGGGATTACACTTTTCATTCCAGCCCGTGCCATATCGGCGGCGGTTAAGGCGGTGACGGCGCCAAACCCGTTTCTTACAATACAGGGAACTTCGACCAGCCCTGCAACGGGATCGCATACCAGGCCGAGCATATTTTTGAGGGACATCCCGACGGCGTGGGACACTTCTCTGGGAGAGGCGCCATTTAATTCAGCGATGGCGCCGGAAGCCATGCCGACGGCGGAACCAATTTCAGCCTGACAACCGCCTTCTGCCCCGGAAACAAAGGAGTTGTTGGCTATCACATATCCTAATGCTCCGGCACAAAAAAGTCCGTGAACCATTTTCTCGTCCGGCCATTGATGTCTTTCCTGGGCGCTGACGAATACTCCTGGAATGACGCCGCACGATCCTGCGGTCGGGGTGGCCACAATCTTTCCCATAGAGGCATTTATTTCGGAAACGGCGAGGGCATACGTCATTGCTCTGGCAGAATGTTCGCCGGCAACGGGGTCATGAGAATCGGTGTAATGCATGACGCGCTGCGCATCTTTTCCGGTTAAGCCGTTTTTGGAGGTGGTATCCTCGGTCAAGCCTTTGTGGACGGCGTCTTTCATCACGCCGTAAAGGTCTTTCATTTGGGAAAACTCTTCCGTCTTACTGCGGCCCGTTTCAGCAGATTGCTCTTCTATCATTAGTTCGGCGATCGATTTATTTTCCTGCTCCCCCAGCGTTACCAATTCTTCAATGGTTTGAAATCTCATGAGAGGACCTCCTTCGTTATATCCATCTTTCGCACGCTTTCTGTCCCTGAAATGCGGCCAATTTTAGAAATTACCTCTTCCGGGAGATGATTATCTATTTCCATTACCATCATGGCTTCGCCGCTGCGTCCTTTCCGATCGACTTCCATGTGGCTGATATTGACCTGTTTATCCCACAACAGCCCGCTTATTTCAGCGACCATTCCCGGCCGGTCCCGATACGTAATCACTAAGGTTGGGTACAGCCCTGTAAAGGAAACGTCAAACCCGTTTATATTTACAATCTGCACATTTCCGCCGCCGATCGATGACCCTGTGACGTTCAGGTGCCGGCTGGCGGAGCTTAAACAGAGACGTGCTGTGTTGGGATGCAGACGAGACCCTGTCTCATTGGAAAAGGTCATGTTTATGCCTTTGTTTTTAGCAATATTCAGTGAATTTGGAATTCTTTCGTCATCGGTATCGTAATGAAGAAGACCGCCGGCTATCGCAATATCTGTTCCATGTCCTTGATACGTTTCTGCAAACGAACCGTAAAACGTAATGTCTGCTTTTTCCGGAAGCTCCCCTAATAATTGTCCGGCTATTCTTCCCAGACGTACGGCCCCGGCGGTATGAGAACTGGACGGACCAACCATCGCAGGACCAATGATAGAGAACACGTCTTTAAATTTCATGCCTTCACCTCACTTACGTATTATTGTATGTTTCATTCCCTGTACCGACAAGTCTCTTAAATGTCTTTAAATCATGGAGTAAACATTTTATTGTTGCGGCAGCGTTAGTTCTGGGAAAGAATAGAAATCCGGTATATTTGTCTTGGTCTTCCTTTTGACGCAGCTTTTTCTTCTCCGATGATTTCGATGAGGCCGGCATCCATCCATTTTACTAAAATCCGGTGCACACTTCTCAAGGTGATTCCTAATACGCCGGCCAGTTCATGGGCGGTATAATCAGTTTTTCCGAGGCGGTCGACCTGTGCCAGCAGTTTGTTCATGTAAACGGCAGACATGCCGGCGGAGCGTGCTTTTTCTATTAGTTCGGCGTTTTTAATCGTTAAGTCATACACGATAGGATGCGTCATTTCTACTGGTCCTATGACACTTTTATCTTCACGGACGATGAAACAAGTATTTCCGCCAAGCTCCTGAGATTGTCCCAGTGCCAGCCGGGCGTTTGTCCCGGCATTGGTGGCTGATCTTCCAAAACCAATGCCGATGCTTAACGATATACCAGCGGCTGTCTGGATATCTTTCAAAAGAGGCATAAACTTATAACCTCTTGTTTCCCGTTCAAAAACTCCGCGGGTAGTAAAGAACAAATACTCTTCGCCTACATCAATCAAATGTCCGTCTAGTTGTTTAACATAATCAAGCAGCATCCGCTGAATTTCTAATTTTAGTTTCTGGGCCTCATGCTCCAGTGGTCCGTAATCTGTGAAAGCATTGAGGTAATCTGCTTTTATCAGTCCGACCACAATTTGAGATTCTTTATTCCGCCTCGTTTCCGTAGCCAGCAGGGCCCGCTCCAATGCGATCATAATATCCTGGTGGGTGGGAATGACCCATTCGCTCGGGATGTTCCAACTCGTTAAATACCCGGCCACGGACTTAATACTCGTTAATGCCGCCGACGTGACACCCTGGTCGAATAAATGTTTATGAAACGCCGCTATATCCCACGGGGAAGTAGAGGAAACCCCGTGAAAGTCATAAATAGTAAACGTTGTATGTTCCAGGTCATACATACTTTCCTCCACGTATTCTTTGGAGATCATGTCAATGGAAAGGTTCTGCAGGCCGTATGCGTTCTTTACACGGGACAACGAACGGTAAATCCCTGTACTCAATGGAATAAAATGGGCGGAGGCATCAAGGTCTGTTTTGTTATTGGTTTGATGATACGTGTAATAGTCGGAAAAGAGCAGAATTTCGACCTGACTTCCTAATGCAGCGGCCGGTTCTACCGCTTCCTCCTCATTATCACAAGGTTTTAAATAAGGAGTGAACGACGGGAAATAACTTAACGCAGCCTGTACATGTTCAAGAATCGCTTCCGGGCCGATCACACCGATAGATACACTTTCCTGAGAAGGGTGGTGATGAAGAGACATAGGTTTCTCCTCCCATTCGCGGCAGATTATATATTTATTATAAACACACTTCGCGGCGCAGGCATATCTTTTGACGGTACTTTAAAGACATATTATAGACGTTGTCTTTTTTAAAAAGGGTGTTGTAGTATGAACGTATTGAAGAAATTATCAGGGAGAGGCCTGCATTATGAACCAAGAATAAAATTCGAAATATTAAGACAACTATTGCAGGAGTATCTCTGGAAGAAAGGAGAATGACATGAAAACTGCCGCGGAGCTTGAGTACAAATTAACACACCCTTCTAATGTTTTAGTTGATGCGGTTCGCCAGCTGGACGGGGATTTCATCATTTTAGGAGCAGGAGGGAAAATGGGGCCGAGTCTGGCTAAAACAGCGAAAAAAGCCATCGATGCAGCCGGGCTGGACAAAAGAGTGTATAGCGTCTCCCGGTTTTCCTCGGGAACGTTGCAGGAAGAATTAGAAGCCTATGGAGTCCATACCATCGCCGCCGATTTGTTGGATGATGACCAGCTTCAGCACCTGCCGGAAGTAAAAAATGTCATTTTTATGGCTGGGAAAAAATTCGGTACCACTGGAAACGAACATTTCACGTGGGTGATGAACTCCTATCTGCCGGGAAGGGTATCGGAGAAATTTAAAAATTCACGGATGGTTGTTTTTTCGACAGGCAATATTTATCCATTTATCCCTGTCAAACAGATGGGCGTCACAGAAGATGATCCCGTGGCTCCTGTCGGGGAATACGCGCAGTCCTGCCTCGGAAGAGAACGCGTTTTTGAACATTTCTCCCATAAATACAACATCCCGATGGTCCTTTTTCGGCTGACGTATGCGATAGATATGCGCTACGGGGTTCTGATGGAAATAGCGAAAGCCGTAAAAGAGCAAAAACCAATCAATGTAAACATGGGATTTACGAACTGCATTTGGCAGGGAGATGCCAATGACATTGCGATTCGTTCGCTGTTGATGGCAGATTCTCCGGCTGTACCATTAAATGTAAATGGACCGGAAGTTCTTTCTGTCCGCTGGGCGGCGAACCAATTTGCGGAAAAGTTCGATACCGCTCCTATTTTTGAAGGGGAGGAACAGGACAGTTCCTTTATCCGAAATGCGTCGAAAATGCATCAATTATTCGGCTATCCAAGCGTCACGCTGCGGGATATGATTGACTGGACGGCGGAATGGCTTGACGCCGACGCCGAAACATGGGACCAGCCGACCCACTTTCAAGTAAGAAATGGGGCGTTTTAAGTGACTGCACAGGAATTAGGACAAGAAAAAAAGAAGGCTTTGCATGAAGGGATCGTCATCCCCGCTCATCCGCTGGCGCTGAATGCCTCGTATCAGCTGAATGAAGCAAGGCAGCGTGCCTTAACCAGATATTATATAGCAGCAGGAGCGGGAGGCGTTGCGGTCGGTGTCCATTCTACCCAATTTGAAATCAGGGATTCCGGTATCAACCTCTTTGAACCAGTGCTCCGAATGGCGGCGGAAGAAGTGGATAGAGCCGAAGTATCTTCTCCCATAATAAAAGTGGCCGGCATATGCGGTCCCACGGAGCAGGCAGAGCAGGAAGCCCGCTTGGCCGTTGAGTTAGGCTATGATATTGGATTATTAAGCATGGGAGGCTTAGTGGATTATTCCGAAACGGATCTGTTAAAGCGGACAGAACAGGTGGCTGCTATCATGCCGGTGTTTGGGTTTTATTTGCAGCCGGCTGCAGGAGGGCGGTACTTCAGCTATTCTTTTTGGGAAAAATTTGCCCGAATTCCTAATGTCATCGCTATCAAAATTGCTCCGTTTAATCGGTATAAAACGATCGATGTCGTTAGAGCTGTCTGTCATTCTCCCCGGCGGGACGATATCGCTTTGTATACCGGGAATGACGATAATATCGTTGCCGATTTATTTACAACGTGGCAGTTTCAAGTGGATGGTGAACTCGTGACGAAACGGATGGCAGGCGGGCTTCTTGGACACTGGTCCTGCTGGACAAAAAAAGCGGTGGACTATTTTCATGAAATAAAGAGAGCGGTAAAAGAAGAGGAAGAGGTCATCCCAGCCGGGTTAATCCAGCGGAATATCGAAGTGACAGAAGCCAATGCTGCATTTTTTGATGCGGCCAACCAGTTCAAGGGGTGCATTCCAGGAATTCACGAGATCTTGCGAAGGCAGGGACTTCTGGAAGGAACCTGGTGCCTGAATCCGGAAAATACTCTGTCTCCCGGACAAAGCGAAGAAATCGACCGCATCTATCATGATTACCCCCACCTGCATGATGATGATTTTGTCCAGGAAAACCTGGCCAAATGGCTGGGGTAACGATGCTCCTATTGTATTGCGCACTTAACAAAGCGGAACCGGTAATCACCAGCGGTGGTGGTGGACACAGTCAGAAAAAACGGAATGCAGGAACACGGGAAATGATAAGAATTTGAAAAGAAGGGGGCAGCTTATGAAAAACAGGGAAAAAGTGCGATTTTTCTATTCCCCAGGCGATAGGGATTTCATTCGGGAAAACTGTACACGATACTGGCCGCACGAAGTGGAAGAAGTAATAGAACGAGCAGCCCTTGCCTGTGAAAATACCTTTGTATTCACGCACCGCTGGGATATGGAACGATGCGAAGAGCCGTATACGTTTAAAAATGGTATCGATTGGACGTTTCGTTTCCACGGGGACTTTGAGTGGACGGTGAACCTGAATCGTGCCAGGTTTATGGCGGAACTGGGGCAGGCTTACTGGCTGACCGGAGAGGAACGGTTTGCGGCTTCTTTCATCCGGCTCATGAACGATTGGATCCGGCAAAATCCGGTTACGGAAGAAGAAATCCATCAAAGCAGATCAAGACAATATAATGTGAAAGACACGTGGAGAAAGCTCGACAGCGGCATCCGTATCACGAATTGGATAAAAGGCTTCTTTTGTATTCAGGAATCAAAACAGTGGGGGGAGGCGGAACAGGAGGCGTTCGTCCGTGCCCTGGAGCTTCACGGCCTTTATTTGAGCATTGCTTATACGCCCCATGACAGGCAGAGTAACTGGGGGTTTCTCGAAACCAATGGCTTATTTCAAATCGCTTTGCTGTTTCCTGAAATAGAGGGAGCTCCCCAGTGGCTGCGATTGGCTGAAGAGCGGCTCGAGACCATGTGTGAACTGCAGGTGTTTGAGGATGGCATGCATAATGAACAAAGTCCCATGTACCATCATGAAGTACTTCATTGCCTGTTTGAACCGGTACTGCTGGCTGACATTCATCAACATCCCCTTCCCAAAAAAGTGAGGGATACGTTGAATACTATGTTTACGGCATCCTTGTCCTGGGTGAAGCCGGACGGCCGCCAGCCGATGATCAGCGACAGTGATCATACAGACATACGGGATGTCTTGACGCAAGGAGCTGTTCTGTACCAAAGAGGCGATTTGAAGAGCCGTGGCTATTCCGTGCTTGATTATGAAGGGATTTGGTATTTCGGAGAAGACGGCATGAGAAACTATCAAGAACTGACAAACATGGAACCAGCTTTTTGTTCCACTCATCTGAGTCAGTCCGGCTATTCCGTGATGAGAACGGACTGGTCTGATGATGCTCATTATCTGCTGTTTGACGGGGGGCACATGGATATTATCCGTGCCCACGGTCATGATGATTTTCTTCATTTCGATTTGACGGTATTTGGCACGGATTTTCTGATAGATACGGGCCGGTACACGTATATGGAAACGCCGGAGAGACGGTATTTCAAAGAATCATTTCAGCATAACACGACCAGTGTGGATGACTTTAGTATATCGGTCTATGAAAATTCCTGGAGCTGGGGAGATGCAGCACAGCCAACGAACGTGTATTGGAACACCAGCCAGGCGTTTGATTATGTGCAGGCCGGGCACAATGGCTACCGGCGGTTGGAAGATCCTGTGGATGTACTCCGGCAGATTTTATTCGTAAAACCTCACTACTGGATTATCGTCGATACCTTTTACTCCCAGGCGGAGCATGAATTCCAACAACATTTTCATTTTGACGAACACATCGCATTGGAAGCAGCATCTTCAGCCGTAAATGCACGGGCCGACAAAGAGGCGGCTTTAAATATCATTCCATTGGAAGAGGCCGTCACAGTGGAAGAGCAGGCATGCTGGATTTCAAAACATTATAATCAAAAGGCACCTTCGAGAAAACTCACTATGAAGCAAAAAGGAAAAGGGTTTACCAAATTTGTAACGGCTTTGGTGCCTTATAAACAAAACGAATCCCCTGACTTTTCTATTAACACAATCGAAACGTTCGACTCCCGGAATCGAAAGCAGTCTGAAAACGAAGCTACAGCGATAGAAGTGACAAGAGGCGGAGATGAAGCAGAAGTTATTGTGTTTTCTCACCAGGGACCGTTCAGCTTTCAATGTTCCGGTTCGCAGATGACAGGAGACGTGCTGCTCCTGAAAAGACAAGGGGATCAGGAACAGACGTGGGTCGTGAAAGTCTAGGGAATGGGTCTTGATTTCAATATGAAATCAAGACCCATACTCTTAGATAAAGAAATAAATATCCGCCTGGGCTTTCTTCTGACAGATACTGTTCCCGGCAGCTCTGCCTGCTACGATCCGACGCGTTTGCGGTACTCAGAGGGGGTGAGGCCGACATGTTTTTTGAACGTCTTGGTGAAATGGGGATAGTCCTTGTAGCCGATCGAGTGGGCGATTTCATACGTTTTGCAGGAAGGGTCCTGCAGCAGTTTTTTCGCCTGTTCGATCCTCCGTTTTGTAAGGTACTGGATAAAGCTGATTCCCATTTCCGCTTTAAATTCTATGCTGAAATAGGCGGCGGACATATCAACGGTTTCCGCTGCTTCCTGAAGCGATAGGGTTTCTTCGGAATAATTGGTTTCGATATATTCCAAGGCGGATAAAATTTTGGGACGGCGGCCGATATTTCTCGTGTTTTTGATATGGGCCATCACCGCCCTGCAGATGCCGTCTAACGTTTCTTTCATTTTTTTCGTGTCATCCGGAATCCCGCCATCGAACGCCTCGATTTCTGCCAGTTCCCTTTTCTTTCTTTCCAGCTCCCCTTTCATGTAAACGATAAGATCCAAATACATGTTTTGGAGTACGCTCGGATCGCCCTGTTTTTCTGTTAATTGGCTGTGCAGGTCATGCACCAGTTGGAACACCTGTTCTTCTTCGAGCAGCCATAGGTTCTGTACCAGGTCTTCGGCAGAGGAACGGAGCAGCGGCAGCCATTCGAATCGTTCTTTCGAAGCGGACTGATCGGCTTCGAGCTGTTGGTGGACTTTTGCCAGGGAGGAAAGAAATTGATCGGGCTTCAGCGGTTTCAATAGAAAATCGACAACGCCGTAGCGGATAGCGGTCTGGGCGTATTCAAATTCGTCATATCCGGAAATGATTAAAAATTTAGAACAGGCATTGGTTTCTTTTACTTTTTCGATAAACTTTAACCCGTTTAATTTGGGCATGCGGATATCTGTAATAATAAGGTCCGGGGTAAGCTGTTCATTTAACTGCAGGGCTTCGAGGCCGTCTTTTGCTTCTCCGACGATCTTAAACCCAGTTTCATTTGAATGCAGGAGAACGGAAATACTGGTTTTTATCATCTTTTCATCATCTACCGTTATGGCTGTAAACATATTATTCCTCCTTTTCACTTTGGACATGACCGGCATAGGGTAAAATGATTTCCACAGTGGTTCCCTTTTCATCCGACTGCGTGACCGTTAAACGGTACGGAGGACCGAAATTGCCATGTAAACGTTTGTGGACGTTGATCAGTCCGATTCGTTTTGTCGTTTTATTTCCATCGGACAGGTCGTGGTTATAATAAAATGCATCATTTAATTCATTCTTTGTTTCTGAAGGCATCCCCTTCCCCCGGTCGACAATCGAAAGCTTATAAAAATGAGATTCATGTTCTCCGTAGATACCAATAAATTCAGGATTTAACTCATGTTCTTCATACCCATGGACAAAGGAATTTTCAATAACCGGCTGTAAGGTGAGCCTCGGCATTAGAACGCGTCCGGCGGTTTCTTCCTCGCATTGGATGCTCACGGCCAGATCATCAAATCTTTCTTCCTGTATCTCCAGGTACGATTGAATCTGCCGCAGTTCTTCGGATAAGGTCACGATTTTCTTTGAATTACTCACGTTGTACCGGAACATATCCGCCAGCGATGTCGTCATTTTGCTGATCATGGGCTGGTTTTCTATGATGGCGTGGGAGTTGATGATTTCGAGGGTGTTGTAAAGAAAATGCGGGTTGATCTGCGACTGCATTGCCTGAAACTCCGATTCTCTGTTTTTAAGCTCCAGCTCTTTTTCTACGACTTTGGAATGCTTCACTTCCTGAATGAGGTGTCTTAGTTTCTCTGTCATTTGATAAAAACTGTCGTAAAGGTCGGAAACTTCGTCATCCCGGTAAAACGGCAGGGGTTTTCTCCTTTCAATCGCAAAGTTGCCTGACTCCACTTTTTTCATCAGCTTTTGGAGATTGGTCAATGAATGCGTTAGAAAAAAGGAAAAACCTCCGACAAACAACAGGGCTGCCCCGATTAATAATAAGCCGATCCACATCGTAGAACTCCGCAGGGTAATCAGGGAATCTATAATGCTTCCTAAAGGGACGCTTGCGACCATCGTCCAATTCGTCTGGGTCGAATGGTCGTAGACCCGCAGAGTGTTCAGGCTTTCATTGCGATTAATGAAAAAGTTGCTCTCGTGATAAGCAGATTTATGTGCATAGGAGAATGTCTTTCCCAACTCCTTCTCGTTGGGGTGATAAATGGTTTTATCCTGATCATTCACAATCCACACATCGTTGAAATGGCTGGACGTCACTTCGTTAACAATATCCGCAATTTTATCGAGACGGAGGTTGATGATCAACAACCCTGAGGTGTCATACGTGTTTTCATTAAATACTTTCCGTACGATGGTAAGCACCGGGGTTTCCTGAATGACAGTGACATCCAGCACTTGATAAGCTTCGAGTGTATTTACCTCACTCCAGAGTTTCCTGTTTCTATCCCTGATCTGCCCCATATTGAGATACCCGTCTGCTTTAATGTAATTATGAACCTGCATGCCCTGCTTATTAATCATGGAGATGCCGAAGATTTCAGAACGTCCATCGAGAATCCCTGCGAATGCGTCTTCCTGGATCCGCTTGGAGATGATGAAACGTTCATACCGGCTGGACTTTTCCTCCTTCAGATCCAGATACTTTTGTACCTGAGGTTTGGAAAGAAGGGGGACACTTGCCTGTTCCAAATCGTTCATATAAAAGTCCAGGTATTCATTGGTTTGTTTTAAAAGATCCTGGCTGTACCGGACCGCGTTGTTTTCGATGGAGGCTGTCGTTTTGTCATACCAGATCTGTCCAAATATCAAGAGCGGAATACAAACAAAAACAAGGATGACAAAAATCAGTTTAAAGTTAATGGATCCTATGCTGAAAGACATTGGGACGCCCCCCTTCCATAAAATGCAAACAATTAATTTCAGTCTATTTAAAAAAACACAAATTTTCAAATAAATATTCATTTTTTCTTTCCACACTTGGCTTTAAGATAAAAGATATAGAATTACAAAAAGGGGGAGAAATGATTGACGATGAAACATGTTTCCAGGTTGTTCATACTGATGACTGGAATGATTGTCCTTGTATTAGCAGGATGTTCCGGTACATCTGAAAATCAGGAAGAAGCGGGTTCGGACTCCGGATCTGAAGGGGATACAGAAACAATTACACTAGGGTATTATTCTTCAGGCAGTGCCGATGAAAAAATGAAAGATATTATTTCCCAATTCGAAGAAGAGCATCCTGACATCACCATTGAAACACAAAATTCACCCTATCAACAGTTTTTTCAGAAGCTGGATACCCAGATCGCGGGAGGCAACGCGCCGGATATCTGGCTGTCGGACGGTGTGTTTGTACAAAAGTACGCCGAGCGGGGCGCAGCTAAAGATTTAACAGAGTGGGTCCAAAACGATTTGCAGACAGACCAATATTACGGGCTGGAATTTAATCAGGGCCCGGAAGGAAAGTATTGGGCCGTTCCGCAAGGTATTCAAATTGGAGCACTCTTTTATAACAAAGATATGTTTGACAAAGCAGGGGTAGAATATCCGGATGACAGCTGGACCTGGGAGGATCTGAAAGAAGCCGGGGAGCAGCTGACGATAGATATGAATGGAAATACAGCGGAAAACGCAGAGTTTAGTGCCGATAACATCAATCAATACGGGCTGACGTTTTTCAACATTACAGAAGGCTGGATGCCGGTGTTGAAGTCTTACGGCGGCGGGGTGCTTGATGAAGATCTGCAGACTGCTGATATTGATACGCCGGAAAATCTGAAAGCGCTTGAATATATCACGGACGGCATGGAACGCGGCATCTTTACCGATCCATCCGATTTACAGGCTTTTCAAAGTCCGATGTCACCGTTTCCAAGTGAGACGGCCGCCATGCGGATCGGAATTTACGCGAGAACGCTTGCTGCGAATGAAACGGGAGTTAATTATGACGTAACGGTTCTGCCAAAAGGGCCGGATGGAGAGCGGTTCTCTCCGGTTATTGCCAACTCTTGGATCATTAACGAGGACACGTCCGATGCAAAAGCAGAGGCCGCCTGGGAATGGATTGAATACTGGGTGTCCGAAGATGATGTACAAAGACAGTGGGCGGAATTAGGGGAGGCAGTGCCGGTCAAAAAGTCGGTAGCAAACTCAGATATGTTTTTAAACTCCGGGGATAAGCCGGAGAACAAGCAGGCCTTTCTGGACAGTTTCGAATTTGCCGATACATTGGATGTAAACGCTGTCTGGTCGGAATGGGTGAATGAAATGACGGATAATCTGAATAAAACGTTTCTTGGCGAAGTGGAGGAAAAGGAAGCATTAGAGAGTGCGGATAAAGATGTGCAGCAGGTCCTGGACGATTTTTATGAAGATTGATCCTAGATTCATAAGATCAAGATAGAAAGTGTGATGCTTGTGAATACAGAAACGATAAAAACCAGGAGAAAAACGAAGAAGAAAGGGCCCGCATTAAGTCATGAAGGGAAATGGGGTCTCCTGATGGTTACCCCTTACCTTCTTCATTTTATCATTTTTATTTTATTCACGCTGCTTGCCTCTTTGTATTTTAGTTTTTCAAGTTATGACATGTTAAATCCTCCAGAATGGGTAGGACTGGAAAACTACAACAAATTGATTCAGGACCCTGTTTTTTGGCAGTCTTTAAAAAATACCATCTATTTTACCGTTTTATTCGTCCCGACTCAGACGATATTGGCGTTAATTTTGGCGGTGGCCTTAAATCAAAGTTTAAAGGGATTGAAGTTATTCCGAATTGCGCACTTTATTCCCGTTATTTCTTCCTGGACCGTGGTGTTGTATGTTGCGGATGCTATTTTCAACCCGCGTTTCGGCCTGGCAAACGATCTATTGGTAAAGATAGGCCTGCAGCCGCAGCAGTGGTTAAATGATGAGCAGCAGGTTATTCCGGTTTTGGTTGCCGTTGCGGTATGGAAAGGCGTCGGCTACATGATGGTCATTTATTTGGCAGGGTTGCAGAATGTACCTGAAGACCTTTATGAATCCGCTGAAATTGAAGGAGCCGGGGTGTTGAAGAAATTCAGGCATGTCACCATTCCCTTGATTTCAGGAACAACATTTCTTGTACTCGTCCTCAGTACCATTACAACCTTTCAGGCGTTTGAACAAGTTTATGTAATGACAGGAAACGGCGGCGATATTGCAAGTGCGGGAGGACCGGACAATGCAAGTATGGTCTTAATGCTGTATTTATTTCAGCAGGGGTTTTCATTCTTGAAAATGGGATATGCTTCCGCGATTGCCTGGGTCTTGTTTCTCATCTTATTTGTCATCACGATGATTCAGGTCAAACTGCAGAAGAAATGGGTGCATTATGAAAAATAGGTGGCTATGTTACACAGGGGGTGCTTTTCATGAAGAAGAATTTTCATAAAAACAAAAAAAAGATCGGCTATATCATCATTATTCTAAGTTCCCTGATTATGTTTACCCCTTTCATTACAGCAACGTTGAATTCGTTAAAGACATACGCCCAGTACACTGCTGTGCCGGTGGAATGGATCCCTGATCCGTTCCGCTGGGAAAACTATGCGGACGTCTGGCAGATGACGGATTTTGCCCTGTACGGATGGAACAGCCTGATTGTCACCGTGATGTCCGTGCTGGGAGCGATCCTGTCCTGTTCCATGGTGGCCTACGCTTTTGCGCGTCTGGAGTTCCCTTTTAAGAATATGTTATTTTTCATGGTACTTGGAACATTAATGATTCCTCCGGTTGTCATGATTATTCCGCAGTTTATTATCTTTCGCTATCTCGGATTTCTGGATACACTGGTGCCCTTATGGATATTGGAATGGCTGGCCCAGCCTTTTGGCGTTTTTCTCATGCGGCAGGCGTTTTTGGGAATACCGAAGGCGTATGAGGAAGCAGCCACGTTGGATGGGTGCACTCCATTTCAAACATACTGGAGAGTTTTTCTCCCTATGTGTAAGCCGCAATTAGCCACTCTCACTATTTTCACTTTCATGACAAAATGGAATGAAATTATGGCTCCGGTTATTTATTTGTCTTCCTCTGAAAAATACACGCTTCCTATTGGGGTATTGCAGATGTCAGGAGCATGGTTTGGAAAAGAACAATACCTTGTAGCCGCAGCAATAATGTCGCTCATCCCTGTTTTAATCGTCTTTTTATTAACCGAAAAATTCTTCATCAAAGGGGCAAGTTCTTCTGGATTGAAATAATAGGAGAAGGAGGGAGAACAGATGGCAGGAATTTTCTTAAATACGGTCTTGCTGGAGAAAAACCGCTGGACGCCCGGCAGGCCTTCTTCCATTCTTGTGAGTGAATGGCTCGGGGATTTTAAGAGAGATGGCTTTCATGGGGTGGAATTATGGGAAAACCATGCCCTGCAGGCACCGGAAACACAAGTCCGGCAGGTGATCGAATCCCCTCTGCCGATTGAGATCTATAATTCCTATATTAGTCTGGAAGATGGACATGAGAAAGAGTGGGAAGCTGCTGCGGCGATGATCAATAGACTCCGTGTAAAAAGAGTGAAATTCAATTTCGGCACGTCCGTTGCTCGGAAAGAAGAGTATATTCGAAACGTATTACACTTTAAAAGCTTGTTGCCGCAGGACTGTGAACTGTTGTGTGAGTGCCATCCTGGTACAATACTGGAGGATCCGGCAGAGGCGGAAAAAGTTTTCAGAGAGCTGGCATTGGAACAACTGGGAGCCATTATTCATCCTTTTCACGTAGATACAGATCCCGGATTATGGCTGCAGCATCTGGGTTCAGCCGTGACCCATGCTCATATCAGTTTGTTCGACGGCGGTACGTTCTTTCAGCTGAAAAAGCGGCCGGACTTTGTAAAAGAACGAATCCGCATCATGAAAGAGGAAGGCTTTGAGGGAACCTTATCGCTGGAATTCACAGAAGGAACCGCATCGGTGGAGGAAACCCCGGAGAAACTGTATCAACATGCGCTCGAGGATCTTGCTTTTTTACTTCATCATTATGCATGAAGGGCTGAAAGCGGGGAGGGGATGATACACATGGATGTTACTGTCGGCGTTATTGGAGCAGGAATCATTGCAGAAGAACATTTACAGGCCGTCGAAGCGGTGGAGGGACTGCATGCTTTGGCAGCAGCTGATATCGATGAACAAAAAGCGGAAAAACTTGCGGAAAGGTATAACACGAAGAGCTATACCGATTATCGGGACATGATTAAAACGGAAACGCCTGATATGGTGATTATCACCCTGCCTCATTATTTGCACAAAGAAGCGGCTGTTTTTTCAGCAGAGCAGGGGTGTCACATTTTACTGGAGAAACCAATGGCTTTGAACACGGCGGAATGTGGGGAAATTATACAATCCGTCAGGGAAAATCGCGTTCAATTGATGGTGGGTCATATTCAGCAATATTTTCAGGAAAATAGAACGGCAAAACAAATCGTGGAACAAGGAGAGCTTGGTTCGCTGGTGATGATCAATGAAACACGGCATTTACCTTATTTCACCAGGGAGCGCCCGCGCTGGTTTTTCGAATGGTCCAAAGCTGGCGGAGGCATTGTGATGAATCTGGGGGCTCATTGTATTGATAAAATCCAGTGGCTGCTTGATACCAAAGTGTCCCGGGTGATGGCAGCAATGACTTATAAAGGGGAAGAGCCAGGAGTGGCAGTGGATGTGGAGGGAAGCGGACTTTTATTCATTCACACGGAAAAAGGGATTCCAGCTTCCATTTCTTTGTCTGGATATGAGGTCGTCCCAAAACAGGTGACAGAGCTGATTTTTACAAATGGAATGATGAAAGTCGAAATCGGAAAAGGCGTTTGGGTGAGCAAAAGCGGAGTGTATGAAAAGGTTGCATCTACCAAGGAAATTTCGCCCTTTGTCAGGCAGTTAACGGATTTCGTTCGAGCTGTGAAAGGAGAGGGGACGGTAAAAAAGTCCGGGCCGCATGCTAAATCGATTATCGAGGTTCTGGAGGCGGGATACAAATCCCACGAGCAGGGGGAAATGGTTTCCTTACCGCCGGAAAGGAGAGAGGATCAGCCGTGAAGTGTTGGATTAAAGGAGATATTCAAGGTCTTCAATCAGGAATAGAAGAATGGGAGAAAACGTTTGACTTTTCCCTCTCAAAGGAAGGCATTCCTGTCACGGTGAAACAAGAAGATACAAGTAGTCTGCACGTGTCTTTGAAAGAAGGAGAAGGCGAAATTCGTTACAGCCGGAACATTCACTTTTTCCGGGCACTGGGCCTGTTTTTAGAACATGCTGAGAGGCGCAGCACGTTTCAGATAGAAGAACATCCTCAGTTTGAATCGAATGGCATCATGCTCGACTGTTCCCGGAATGCGGTGATGAAACCGGAGCAAGTCAGAAAACTGATCCGTCTAATGTCCATAATGGGCCTGAATAGGCTGATGCTTTACATGGAAGATACGTATGAAGTAAAAGACCGGCCGTATTTTGGTTATATGCGCGGGAGATACAGCCGTGAAGAGTTGAAGCAGCTGGATGAATATGCCTGCCGGTTCGGGGTGGAAGTGGTCCCGGCGATACAGACCCTGGCCCACTTAGCGACGTTCCTGCGCTGGGATGCTGCGGCAAATTTGAGGGATACCCAAGATATTCTGCTGGCCGGCTCCGGCGAAACGTATACGTTTATCGAACAGCTGATAGAGTCTGTCAGCTCCGCATTCCGCACATCCCGTATTCATCTTGGCATGGATGAGGCCCATTTTTTGGGGCGGGGGAACTATTATAAGAGGAACGGACCCAGACCAAGCTTTCAAATCATGAATGAGCATTTGCATGAAGTATTGAAGATAACGAGGGAAAAAGGGCTGCAGCCGATGATCTGGAGCGACATGTATTTCAGAATGGCATCCGTTAAAGGCCATTATTATGATGAAAATGTAAGCGTTCCACAGGACGTTATAGAGAATATGCCAAAGGATGTCCAATTTGTATATTGGGACTACTATCACGAAACGGAAGAGGTGTATAGAAGCTTTCTGCAAAAGCATAAAGCCTTTGGACGGCCGCCGCTGTTTGCAGGAGGATTGTGGACGTGGAATGGAATAGCTGTAAATTATAAAAAAGCATTTCAAACAACGGATGCTGCAATGGCAGCCTGCAAGAAGGAAGGGGTGGCCGAAGTATTCGCCACGCTCTGGGGGGATGACGGTCAGGAAACCGAGCCATTTACGAGTCTCGCAGGAATACAGTTGCTGGCAGAACACGGGTACGTCAGGGAATTGGAACAAAAGAAGGTGCAAGACCGGTTTCGTTTCTGCACAGGAGCTGACATGGAGGCATTTATGACGTTAGGAGAATTGGATCAACCTCCTGGAACGGCGAAAGAAATACAGCTCGAACCGGATAATCCTTCGAAGTTTCTGTTGTGGCAGGACCCCTTGATGGGATTATTTGATAAAGAGGTGGAGGAAAGGGGGCTTCCGCGTTTTTACGAGGATCTCGAAGCCGACTTGGAAAATATGAAAAAAAAGGCAGGGCCATGGGCTTTTCTATTTGATGTGCCCTCCCGGATCTGTTCGGTTCTCAGCTTGAAAGCTGAACTTGGTGTAAAGATAAAGCATGATTATGAAAAAAACGAGAAAGACCAATTACGAAAAATGGAACAGGATATCCTGCCGGAATTGAAACAACGCATCGAAACGTTGAGAAAGCGGCACTATGAACAATGGATGAAAATCCATAAACCATTTGGATGGGAAGTGCTTGATATTCGATATGGCGGCTTAATGGCGAGAATTGATACGACGCAGCGTAGATTGGCCGAATACTTGAATGGAAACGAGGCATCTCTGGAAGAACTGGAAGTCTCGCGGCTGCCGCATTCCTCCGGGAAGCAAAGCGGATATGTTAGAAATAACATATATAAGCAGATTGTCACCCCGAATGTATTTTAATTATTCGCTGCTCTGAAAGGGGGTGTTACATTAAATATTTAAATTTTCTTAATTTTAAGTATTTATTCTAAAAAGAAAGAGGGGGAAAGTATGGAGAAATGCAGAAGGAAGGTATGGATCACGTGGCTGTTGATTGTAACGCTGATGGTTGGCAGTGTTCCGGCACCGGGTTTGGCGGAAACGACATCCGGCAAAGACAAGGGGATGTGGGCATGGTTTCCGAATGAGGATATCAACACGGAAAAAGCGCGTCAGGACCTGGTTGAATTTTCAAAGGAAAAAGGCATTAATGTAATTTATCTCAATATTGGAGTACGGGAGGGTGTCCCACAGGTCCCACCGTTTCCTTACCGCCATATGCATCCCAAATTTGGTGTTGGAAACCAGGAAGGCACCCCTTATCTGCAATTGCATCCAGAACAATATCAAAAGTTTATTAAACTGGCTCACGAAAATGATATCGAAGTTATTGCATTGGATGGGGCATCCGAATGGGCCAAGAAGCAAAACCATAAAACGCCCATTAAACGTATAGTTCAGGTGGCCAAGTATAATAAATTTTCAAAAGAAGAGGAGCAGTTTGACGGAATACAACTGGACATTGAACCTTATTTACTGGACGAATGGGAAACAGAAGAGCGCAGCCAGCTCATCCAGGATTATTTAAATGGACTGAATAAATTGGATAAAATTGCAGCAGATCACCATATGGATTTTATGATCGCGATGCCATTTTGGTTTGATGGGGACGAATATGTAAGCGATTACAATAATGTAACCAAACCATTATCGGATCATACGATGGACATCGTAGACACGGTTGCGATTATGGCCTACCGCGATACAGCGGAGGGAAAGGATTCCAAGATGTATCATTCGGAACATGAACTGGAGTACGCAGACGAAAACGGAAAAACTGCTGTTATTGCAGTCGAAACACAAAATTTAGAAGGCATCGTGGAACCTTATTATGAAAAGGTTTCCTATTTTGAAGAAGGAGAAGCTTATATGAACGACAACCTGGAAATCGTAGATGCAGCCTATGCAGACCACCCTGGATACGGGGGGCAGGCCATCCACAAGTACCAGAGTTATCGGTCAATGAAGCCTTAGAATCCGGAAGAGGGTGGACAATATATAGGCTTCACCCTCTTATATTATTGATGCAGGTGGACAGGGTTGATGCCTTGTCCTTTCCTTTAATTGTAATGTAAACTTTTGATAGAATGATAACGTTACCATCTTACATAAGAGGATGACACATAAGTAAAATATAAAACTAAGCGCAATAACGAAACGTATAATTTTTTTCATCTCAATCTCTTTTTCCACCTTTTATCAACATCCTGCCAATCGTTCATCATACTGTAAATAAATAATAAGACCATTATGTTAAAATGGATGAAAAAGAGCGGCGAGGAGGAGGGAGAAAAATGCGGTGGTTTCCGTATGCTGTTTACTGGACGATTTTCGCGGTCGGCCTGGTATCATGGTGGTTCTGGCCTCAGGATTACGGGTTTGCCGTAACCATCACACTGACGCTGATCACCGGCGTATTTTCCATGATTGCAGCTGTGGCGCTGCTCAGTTGGAAACTGGGGATTGCCAGTCTGGCTCTTCTTCTCAGTCCGTGGGTGGTTTTGCTGCTATAGAGAGGAGAGAATAATACATCATGAAAACGTTTATTACAGCAGCCGGGTTTGTGCTGATGTGCGTGCCTGGCGCGTTTTTGTTTCATTTTTACGAATACACGCAGCACCTCGCCGGGGAGGAGGCCGCGTTTTTGATGCCGGGCGCTTTTATTTACCTGCTTGTTACCGGAGCCGCCGTGTCGTATGTCGATCTACGCTGGCTTATCTCCGGTCTGATGGTCAGCATGGGGCTCTCCCTGCTGCTGAGTAATGTTCAAATAGCAGAAGACGCCTCCTGGTTTGCGCCATTCGGCCGTGATCTCACGGTTGCTGTCACCGCGTGTGTGTTTACCGGCGGGGTTCTGATGTTCCGGTATCTTACCCGGTCTATGCTGGCAAAAAGGGGATGACCGGCGGGACTTTCTTAAGCGAACGTCGGCGACATGCTGATCCAGCCAAAGACGAAAACGAAGGCGGCGGTAAAACATATAAGCTGCAGGAGGCTGGCTTTGTAGTTGGAAGGATTCCCGGTGTATTTCCATTCCACGTAAGCCTGCAGTCCGGTACTAAGTATAGTGTAAACGGCTATGATAACCCCGAGCACCAGGGAATGGAGCGGGAAAAGAATGAACCCTGCAGCAAGCGCCGTGATGCGAAGCGCCCAATCTCTTGTCTTATGAAATTCGTTAATATGGTTATCAGAAAACCTTTTCTGTTTATCCGCTTTCATCCACCAGCGGACAAGAGGGGGAGCGACAGCGAACAGGGCAGTAAATCCTCCCAGCAGCAGAATAAGTTCCAGCCAGAGATACATGATAACACCCTTCTCCTCATTTGTTTGAAAAATGCAAACAGTATCGATATTCGCATGGTAACACAGGATTACATATTTTTCTATTAGGAGTTGCTGACGGTCCGGCAGAAATTATGGACACTTTGACTTGTGAAATGTCCGGTAAATGTGGATTAGAGACATTTTCATGGAATCTGGGCATCAATATGTCTGTAACGTAAAAATACCGGACATTTTTCCGGGGAGGCTGTCCGGTAAATTAAATTAGTAGACACTTTGCGGCGGAAATGTCCGTAAAAAGGTTCTTTTTTTGTCTAAAGTGCACTTTGGACAAAACATTATGGCATTGTGACGTATAGATTATTTCTATGCGTCACTTTTTTGTTCAAATGCCCGAATTGAGGGGGTTAGAAGCAGATTAAGTGTTATTTTTTGCGAAAATGTTCCTCATCTTTTCCGTTAGAGACACAGGATTGACGTTTCTTTCCATTTATTATATACTACATTACATGACTAATGCACTGACTTAGAAAGTAGGGGAGGCTGTGATTTTTTCATCGGACGATTCGAGACCGATTTATTTACAGATTGCCGAGTGGATTGAAGCGGAGATTTTGAAAGAACAGCTGCGGCCGCATGATCACGTGTATTCGCAGTACAAACTGGCGGAACGCTTCACAATCAATCCGGCGACGGCGGCGAAGGGGCTGACGAAGCTGGCGGAGGAAGGCATTCTGTACGATAGGCGCGGCATGGGCAAATTTGTCGCCGAAGAGGCGCGTGAGAAAGTCATCGAGAAGCGCCGGTCGCATACGCTGAAAAAGATGATTTCGGATCTCGTGCAGGAAGCGGACCGGCTGGATGTGCCGGAGGAGGAACTGATGCAGATGGTGAGAGAGGAGAGGAAGAAACAATGAGTGTCATCCAGGCAGAGCAGCTGACCAAAACCTACCGCAGAAAAACAGCGCTCGATGACGTGTCGTTTTCGATGCTGGAAAACACGATCACCGGGTTAATCGGCCGCAACGGTGCAGGCAAAACGACGCTTCTGAAAACGGCAGCCGGATTTATCCGTCCGAGTGCGGGAAGCCTCTACGTTGATGGAGAGCCATCGTTTGATAACCTGCAGGTGTCGGCGAACAGTATTTTCATAGAGGAGTCGATGAACTGGCCGGCGGCGCTGTCGCTCGGCGAACTGCTGCAGGAAGGGAAACGGTTTTATGAAAACTGGGATGAGACGCTTCCGGAAACGCTGTTTGATTACTTTGGGCTGCATAAAAAAGACATACATAAAAAACTGTCAAAAGGAAAGAAAAGCACGTTCAACATGATCTTCGGGCTGGCGGCGCGCTGTCCGGTCACGCTGCTCGATGAACCGATGACAGGGATGGACGCGGCGGTGCGTTCGGATATGTACCGGGTACTGCTGAAAGAATATATCGCTCATCCGCGCACGATAATTCTTTCGAGTCACCATGTGGAGGAAGTGGAAGAACTGCTGGAGGATGTCCTCCTGATCGATGAGGGACGCATCCAGCTGCACGTTTCGATGGATGACCTGCGGGAGAAACTGATCGGGCTGACAGGGGAACGGACTCTTTTGACGGAATGGACGAAGCGGCATCAGGTGCTGCATTCAGCATCGGCCGGAGCCGTAGAGGAATACGTGGTCGTGGAAAATGACTTTTCTGAGGCAGAACGCCGGCAGATGAGTCAAAACGGTATCACGCTCTCTACCGTGCCTCCCGTGCAGGCCGCCGTTTATCTGACATCCAAAGGAGAAAGGAGCATTGATGATGTCCTCGAACGCCGTTAACAGGACGACGGCGATCGGCCGTCTTTTTACATTCAAATGCCGTGCTTTCACGGAAATCCTGAGTGCGCTGCTTCTGCTGCAGCTGTTTGCTGTACTGCTGTCGTCCACCATTTTCAGTACGGTGACAACGTCTACGTTTCAAGAGGGATTTGATGTCACGATGGACACGTATTCGTCGGATTTCGTGATTGTATTTACGATGCTGTGGGGATTTTTGTGTTCGCTTAATATTACAACGAAAGCGTACCGGGAAGACGATTTTCTGTTTGTGACGAACCGGTTTACGAGCCACGTAGCGACTATTCTGTTTTTATGTGCGGTCAGTGCAGCAGGCGGTGTCACGGCGGCTTTATCCGGATTTCTTATCCGCGTGCTTGCTTATTACATTCATGACAACGTGATTCTGAGCACGGCGTTCGGCCCGGGGCTTTTTCTTATGGGGGCGGCTGCCGCGGCAGGTTACGTTCTTTTGTCCACTGCAGCAGGATATCTGGCCGGTATCATCATCCAGTGGCACCGTGCGTTTAAGCTCCTGATTCCAGCTGTTGTGATCGGCTTAATGTCCCTTCGGGGGGCAGACATTGCAGAACAATTCAGATCCTTTTTCTACCTTGAGTCATTCTTTCCGATGTTTGCGGTAAAAGTATTAGGCATGCTGGTACTCGTCTTCGGCGCCGGTCTTCTGTTTGCGAAACGTCTGGAGGTGAGACAATGACACTGGCAATCATCGTTTTGTTGATATTTATCCTGATGACCTTTTTCACGGGCAGGCGGATTCTGTCGGAAAAATGGGTGACAGGCCGCAAAATATTCTGGGTGTTTGGAGCTTACGTGCTCGTTCTTCTTGTCAGCGCCATGCATTACAGTATCTTTTTAACCGGGGCGGCGTCGCCCAAAGAAACCCTGACCCCCTCCTATGTGCAGAGTGAGGCAGAGACATTGCGGAACCAGTTCAAGACCGGCAATCTGGACGCCATCGATGACGATTACCTGCAGAGAGAGTGGGAGATGGAATCGGTCGAGGAGGAACTGATTGTAAATGCGGCAATAAGCGATCTGCCTATTTATTATGTAAAAGGAGCCTACGATCATCCGACAGCCGCTTATTACCAGTCACCGTCTACGGTAAACGGCGAGCAGGCGAAGACCGGATACGCGCCGGTCCTCGAACAGCAGAAAGACATTCTATCTGTTCGTACGAATTCAGGAGAAGATAATGAACGAACCTACGCTGGTTTTAAAAAAGCGTTTCCTATGGTGCCGTTCGATGAGTCCGATGGATTGGGGCACGGGGACCTGAACCTCGGCTACAGTGCTCTGCTGCTGAAAGTACCCCAAGAGCTGGACGTGCAGGGCGAAGGATTCGTACAGCAGGTCACAACCACAGAATAAAGCAGGCATGGAAAATAGTATCAGAGTATTCGGACGGATGAATTAAGGGGCGATGGATCAACGTTACGGAAGTGGTTCTAAAATAGATGAATGGAGATGATAATTGAATGGTTAGAAAAATTCTCATCGCGCTTGCCATTATTGCAGGCATCTATATTCTTTTCACTATATTGGGTATCATTTCATTCATAACGGCCTGAAAAGCTTTCCCATCCAGCTCAGCTTTTAATCGTCCGGGAGTTATGTCCTTTGAAAGCTGGAGTGGAGCGCACGCTATGTCACAATAATGGACAATTTGACATGTGATATGTCCGTAAAATCAGGATTAGAGACATTTTTACGGGATTCGGGCGGGAAAATGTCTGTAATGTAAAAATAACGGACATTTTCCCAGGCAGATTGTCCAGTAACCAAAGATAACGGACATTTTGCGGCGGAACGTATCCGTAAAAGAATTTCTTCTAAAGTGCACTTTGGAAAAAATATTTTGGTATTGTAACGCTTAGACGGCATCTAAGCGTCACTTTTTTGATCCAAGCTCATGATTGTGGGTGTTTGCGCCGGTCCAGGCGTCACAATGTGCAACAGCCCGGACCATTGTGATCCGTAGAATAAAACAAAGTACTCCCGGCCAACCCGGCCGGGAGTGCTTGTTACTGAAGCGGCGTTGTTTTTTCATGGGACTCAAGAGTAACAGGGCGGACGGCTGCTGTCTCTGCCTGCTCCCGGGCCTGGACGACATAGATCAGGGTGTCGAGTTTTTTCTCCATCCGGTGCAGGAGGTAAAACGCGATCACCGTGCTGATGCCGTATTCCCCTACGGCATTGAGCCACACATCCATACCGCCACCTCCTTTCCAAAAAGAAAGACCGGCCCCATCAGCCGGTCTTCTCTGGTTTATAATTCAAACACCGTGTCGACGGTACGTTCCACAATACGGGCGTCCCGTTTGGCGGTGATGCTTCCGCCTGTCGAGAAAAACACGTCTTCGTTCAGCACCGCATCCATCGCCGCTTCCACCGCCTGCGGATCTGCCGGGTCCACCGGAGCATCCACAGAAACCGTGACATTCCGGCCTTCTTCATTGGAAAAACGCAGTTCGATTCGCTTACTCATGCGCGCAGCCTCCTTTTCTTATTTTTTTCACACATGCCTTTATTCGGTAATGTCGTACTCGTTTGTGCGGGTGACCGCGGTGACAGGCAGCTCCTGAAGCTGCCCGAGGGCTGTGGCGACGGTCAACAGCGAAGGATCCGCCGCTTCCGGTTTGACGTTGTTGAAATTCTTCTGCTTGAATACAGTCTCCCCGGTTTCGTCCATACCGGCGTTGAATTCAAGGGTGAGACGAGAGTTGATCATTTCAGCCATAGGCTTTCACCTCCTTTCACGTTATATATAAGGAAAAATAGGGAAAAGGGGGGGGGAGCTGTTACATAGAATGATAGAAAAAGGAGTATCCTGGTTTGATACTCTTTCGTAACAAGCGTATAATGAAATATTCACGTAGAAAGAACGAATAAGAGGAGATACGGGTAAAAATGAGTGAAGAAGTGAGCTACAACCGCGTGGTGATTGCTGCGCTGTTAATCGCAGGGTCGTTTGTGGCAATCTTGAACCAGACATTAATGATAACGGCCATCCCGCCGATTATGCAGGAAATGAATATCAGTGAAAACACCGCCCAGTGGCTGACGACGGTGTTCATGTTGATTAATGGGATTATGATACCGGTTTCAGCTTTTTTGATGGAAAAATTTACGACCCGGCAGCTGTTTCTGACGGCGATGAGCGTGTTTGCGGTGGGGACTTTTGTTGGCGGCCTGGCTACCAATTTTCCGTTTCTGATTACGGGCCGGGTCATCCAGTCGGCCGGAGCGGGCGTCATGCTGCCGCTCATGCAGACAATTTTTCTACTTATTTTCCCGGTGGAAAAACGCGGGGCCGCGATGGGTTACATCGGTCTTGTCATTTCGTTTGCGCCGGCGATTGGTCCGACGGTTTCCGGCTGGGTCACGACGAACTATGACTGGCGCCTGTTGTTCTGGGGCATTGTGCCGCTTGCGCTGATCATGATTGTCGTTGCTTATTTTGTGATGCGCAATGTGACGGAACTGAAAAACCCGAAAGTCGATCCGGTGTCGATTACCCTTTCCACACTCGGTTTCGGCGGTATGCTGTACGGTTTCACGAGCGCCGGAAACAACGGCTGGGGCAATCCACTCACACTGATCACCCTGTTTGGCGGCATGCTGCTTGTGTTCTTTTTCATCCGGCGGCAGCTCCACGTGCCGAATCCGATGCTGGAGTTCCGGGTGTTCCGCCAGCGCATTTTCACGTATTCAACCATCATCTGTATGGTCGGCTTTGTCGGGTTGATCGGTCTGGAGACATTGATTCCGCTGTACATGCAGAACATGCGTGATTTTACAGCTGTGGAATCGGGGCTTGTGCTGCTGCCCGGGGCGTTGATCGCAGGACTCATGTCGCCGGTGACCGGCCGTATTTTTGACAAAGTCGGAGCGAAGGCGCTTGCCATTCCAGGTTTTATTCTGATGTCGGTGTCGACACTTGGTTTCATGTTTATCGGGACCGCGACACCGATGGTTATCCTCGCCGTATTGTACGCGGTGCGGATGTTCGGATTTTCAATGGTCATGATGCCGGTCAACACGGAAGGTTTAAATGAAATCCCGTCCAAATTGATCCCGCACGGTGCCGCGGTGACAAACACTACCCGCCAGCTGGCGGCTTCCATCGGAACGGCGCTTCTTGTCACGACGATGACAACCGCGCAGCAGTCGGCGGGAAGCTGGCCGGCGGTGGAACATGCTGATATTTTCGGTGCGAAAGTGGCATTTGGTGTCCTTTTTGTTTTGACAGCGGGAGCCTTGCTGCTGTCGCTCAAGCTCCAGCGGACATCGCCGCCGACGGATGAAGAATGGGACGCAGAAACCCAGCGGAGAAGAGCGCTCAAACAATCGTGATGATACAATACAGGGTGGAGGGATTCTAGTGAGACAACAATCCGCGGAATCAAAAGTACAAGACGCCGAAAATGAAGTGATCAGCGCCATCGCCGAAACGATGGATCTGTATGGCATCACCCCGTCCATCGGCCGTCTTTATGCGACGATGTACTTTAAACACGATTCGATGACGCTGGATGAAATGAAAGACGAACTCGGGATGACAAAACCGAGCATGAGTACCGCGGTGCGCAATCTGCAGGATATCCAGATTGTACGCAAGACCTGGCAGAAAGGGTCGCGCAAAGACCATTTCACAGCAGAGAAAGATTTCTTCAATTATTTCACCCGTTTTTTCGGGAATAAATGGAAAAGAGAAGCCGAGCTGAACCTTTATGCGATCCATGAGGCACAGGAGGAGCTGCTGGAGGTGCTCGAAGATGAGGAGACGGATGCGTATCTGCTGGAGAGAGCACAAAAGGATCTCGAGCAGCTGCAGGAGTACGAGAAATACTGTTACTGGCTGCAGAAGCTGGTCGGCGCGATGGAGTCCGGCGAGATTTTCGACCTGCTTCCGGTGGATGACATAAAACCCGGGAAAGGGAATTTCAGCGGGAAGTAACCGGTGCGGGCATCATTTTTTTCGTTTAACACCGGCTGGAAGCGGATAAAGTTCTATATACTAAATGATTTATCAACCGGAGAAAGGAACATAATGATGCTGTCCTTTACGTCCCAACAACTTTCGAGGCCGGTCGTCCAGGCTTTTCTTGCTATTATGGCAGCACTGATTGCCATCGGCGGCTCGTTTTATATCTTTGTCGAACTGGCCGATGAGGTGGCCGAGCAGGAGAAATTCGCGCTCGACCGCATGACGGCCGATGCCGTGGCATCGATTCGGACCGGCTGGCTCGACACGGCGATGGCTGTCATCACCGAAATTGGATCGGTAGCCTGGCTCACGACAGGGTCGATCCTGCTGGCGGCATTCATGTTTTTTGCCTACCGCAGGAAGTGGTGGCGCCTTCTTTACTTTGCCGTGGCGATGATCGGCATCAGCATACTGACGAAATCCCTGAAGCTCATCCTTGAACGGCAGCGCCCCGATGTGCTGCAGCAGCACGACGGGACAGGCTTCAGTTTTCCAAGCGGCCATTCCACCGGCCCGATCGTGTTCTACGGGTTTATCGTCTATCTCGTGCTTCGAAGCTCGATGCCGCGCACAGCGAAATGGCTGGTGAACAGCGCCCTTGTGATTCTCACCCTGCTGATCGGATTCAGCCGGGTGTATCTGAACGTGCACTATATCACCGACGTGATCGGCGGCTTCTCCCTCGGTCTCTGCTGGCTCACCGTCTGCCTGCTCGTACTGGAATTCTCCTTGTGGAGAAAAAAACGGAGAGCGTAGAGGATTATAACGACGTTTAGACACCGATTTTTCGTGCCAACGTCGTTGGGCGCTCGTCCGAGTGACGTTTAGGGGAGAAAAAACAGCGGCAAACGCAACCATGGAGACGTCATGGTTACGTTTAAGCCGTCCGCAGGCATGCCAAACGTCATCATGAACCGCTGCACGCGGCGTTTTTCCCTGCATAACAAAGAAAACAGGCCGGGCGATTTTCATCAATCGTCCGGCCTGTTGCGTTTTTACCCCGAAAGAGTTATTCCACAGGGGCTTCAGCTTCGCCTTTACGTATGATTTCCCGGCGGTACGGGAAGTCTTCTTCATTTTCTTCCAAAAAAGGGAAGTGATTGTATTCGATACAAAGGCTGCGCTCGTACTCATTGATGACGGTGCACGCCTTGTTTTTATAGGATACCTGCTGTCCGATGGTGAACAGAGATTTGCCGACATCTGGTTCGGACGATTTTTTTTCTTCTTCCTCATCGTCCTCATCTTCTTCGGATTCCTCTGACTCTTCGTCCAGTTCCTCGTTTTCTTCCTCTTCGTCCCGCCGTTCATTTTGCTCTTCTTCGTCGTCGAGCTTATCGAATTCCTGATTTTCATTTTGCTGTTCATCTGCCATGTGTCTCACCCCTTCCACAAAGTTTCCCTGTTTTTTCTGTTTTTAAGCACGGGCTTCCCGCCGAATCGCCTGAACTTCTTCCTTCAGCGTCTCGGTGTCGATCTGCTGCTCGATGTTTTTCTTCATGATCCAGCCAAGCATCGAAAGGATGACAGCCAGTGTTCCGAGAAAAAGCAGATTTACCGGTTTTAACGATAACAGACTCGACCCAAAGACGCCAAACATAAGAGATCCCGGGATGGTTCCAATCGCGGTGGCAAAAAGAAATTTCCAGAATCCTACCTCTGTTTTGGCAGAGATGTAGGTCAGGAGATCGAAATTCAGCACCGGCAGCAGCCGCAGCATCAAAATGGCTTCGAATCCATTCTCCTCCATCTTTTCTTTCACAGCGAGCAGGTTTTCCCTGCCGTTATCCTCCAGGCTCCCGCCGCCTGCAAACGTCCGGAGCGCGTAAAACGAAGCCGCCGCGCCGAGCACGGTACCGGTCACGATGTAGACGAAACCGAGCACCGGACCAAAGACGAGGCTGCACGACACGGCGATGATGGAGAGCGGCAGCAGGGTGAAGGGCGGAGGGCGGAGGAGAAACGCTCCGAGAAAGATAAACGGAGCGGCTCCGTCCAGTTCTTCAACCGCTGCTTTAATGTCCTCCGGTTTGATTTGGAAAACAAAGTGGTTCATCACGACAAGAAACGCCGCCAGGATGAGAAGAACCGTGATTTTTATCAAAAAACTTTTTAGTTTGCTGCTGTTCAGCGCTGTCCCTTACTTCCTACATAAATGAAAGTATTATAACATCTTTACATTTAAAAAGGAAAGATATACACTAATATCGAAATGCGATATCGGATTTCGATATCAAAGGGGATGACAGGTTGGAAAATAAAATCTTACGGAAACTGTTTCTCGGTTTTATTCACATCCATATTCTTTATCATGCGGATAAAGAAGGGATTTATGGGTCGTGGATGCTCGAGGAACTAAAGGGACACGGCTATGACATCAGCGCGGGCACGCTGTACCCGATTCTGCACCAGATGGAGAAGGACGGCCTGCTTTACAAAAAAGAAATCAAGGTGGAAGGCCATATCCGAAAGTATTACGGTGCAACCGGCCAGGGGGTGGAGGTGATGAAGGAAGCACGCGTGAAAGCTTATGAGTTATTCAAAGAAATCAAGTGATGGGGGAAGGAAACCGTGACGGAAAAACATCGTATCATGACGCTGCTGGAGATTTTATGGACGTCCCTGAAACTGGGCCTGACATCGTTTGGCGGGCCGGTTGCGCATCTGGCTTATTTCAAGGAGGAATACATCGACCGCAAAAAATGGCTGAATGACAGAACGTACGCCGATTTGATCGCAGTCTGTCAATTTCTACCCGGCCCGGCGAGCAGCCAGGTCGGAATGTCGATCGGGATGCTGCGGGGCGGCTTCGTGGGAGGGCTCGTCTCGTGGTTCGGCTTTACGCTGCCGTCGGTGATTGTGCTGATCGTGTTTGCGCTCTTGTACCAGACGTTTTCGCTTGAAGACGCGGTTTTTATTCAGAGCCTGAAAGTCGTGGCAGCAGCTGTCGTTCTGCATGCACTCCTCGGCATGGGAGGCAAACTTGCTCCGGACGGCATGCGGAAAGGGATGGCGGTGGCGGCCGCGGTCGTAATGCTGCTCTTTCCATCCGCCTGGGTCCAGTTGCTCGTCATCGCCGCAGCCGGGATCGCGGGCTGGACGTTGTTTCAAAACAAAGCCGAATCCACGCTCGAATCCTTTGACACTGGTCTTTCCAAAAAAGCCGGCCTGATCTCGCTTAGTATACTGCTGCTTCTTCTCGTGCTGCTGCCGGTTCTCTCGGGCGCGATGGAAAACCCGCTCGTGCGGATCTTTGACATCTTCTTCCGCGTCGGGGCGCTCGTGTTCGGCGGCGGCCACGTCGTCCTGCCGATGATCGAACGCGAACTCGTGCCGCTGGGCCTGCTGTCAGCGGACCAGTTTCTCGCCGGCTACGGGATGGCGCAGGCGGTGCCGGGTCCGCTGTTCACCTTTTCAAGTTACCTCGGCACGATGATGCAGGGCATTGGCGGCGCCGTCACCGCCACAATCGCGATTTTTCTGCCGTCGTTTCTGCTTATTACGGCCGCGCTGCCGTTTTTAAATGAACTGCGCCGGCGCGTATCATTTCAGGCTGTTCTCATGGGCGTCAATGCCGCCGTGGTCGGCATCCTGCTCGCTGCGTTTTACGACCCGGTCGTGCAGAGTTCCATCTTTGACACCGGCGACTTCGCGCTCGGCCTCGTCTTGTTTGCGCTCTTGAACGTCTGGAAAGTACCGGCCTGGATGATCGTGATTCTAGGCGTCGCTGGCGGATACATCCTTCACTTCAGCGGCCTTTAAACAGAAAGTGATCCAGACGAGAAGGAAAAGCTGTAATAAAAAATGGAAACAGGACGTTTTTCTGCTGAAAGAAAGTGGAACATAAAGAAAGAAACGAACATCATACCGCGCAGAAATAAAGGAGAGGATTACCGATGAGTCAGGCAGAAGCAATCAGAGCACGATGGATGCGTCACCGCGGGGTATTGGAGGACCTTATCGAAGCATCGGCGGATGTGAACGTCGATTTTGCGCCTTGGGAGGGCGCGATGCCGTTTGGAAAGCTTGCCGCGCACACGGCCGCTTCCACCCACATGTTTGCCGAGGTGGTCAGCGGTGGTTCGCCGGGCATGGCAGACACCCCGTCTTTTTCGACGATGAGTGATGTGCTCGCGCACGTGAAAGATTTTACGGCCAAAACCGATGAAAAACTCCAGATGCTTTCCGACGACGATCTGGAGCAGACCTTTGATATGATGGGCATGAACGAACCCGGCCATTTCTTTTTGACGAACGCCATCGATCACGAAATCCATCACAAAGGACAGCTCTACACTTACGCCCGCACCGCCGGGGTGGAAGACCTTCCTTTTTTCACCAAAACACCTTAACATGGACGTTATATTGTGCAGCCAGAGGTCCCGGGACGAATCGGGGCCTCTTTTTTTGCAGGGGGCTGCGCTTTGCGGTATTATGGTTTTTGGGTGGAGCAGGTATCCATGCCAGGAGCGCTTTCTTCGTTAGATTTTTTTCTCAAGGATTTGGGACTGCTTCCGGGTTGGTGTCGTTACATAGGTAGAAGGACTAACAAAGGGGGGAGAGTCATGACCGGTGAGGAGTCGGTGGAGCTTGCCCGCAGCGGAAATAAGGAAGCGTTTCATGATGTGGTGCATAGGTATTATCAGACGGTGCAGCGGTTTGCGTATCAGATCGGGGTGAAGCCGGATGAGATAGATGATGTGACGCAGGAAGTGTTTTTGAAGGTGTATCGGTCGCTTGGGAGTTTTTCGGGTGGGACGTTTACGACGTGGTTGTATTCGATTACGTTGAACACCGCAAGGGACATGATGCGTAAGCAGAAACGGCAGCGCCGCAAGATAGAGAGAGTGAAGGAGACGACGCCGGATCATGCGTATGAGGTGCTAAAGGTGAGTGAGGAGGCGATGGAGCTTCATGATTTGATTCAGGGGCTGGATGAGAGGTACAGGGTGCCGCTGGTGCTCCATTATTTTCACCATCAGACGTTTGCGGAGATCAGCCGGGTGACGGGGACGTCGGAGTCTGGTGTGAAGTCGCAGGTGATGCGGGCGAGAAAGAAATTGAAAGCCGCGATGGAAAAGGAGGGGGAACGTGATGAGTAAGTCGTTTGAGGAGCGCATGAAGGAACTTGAGGATGGTTACCGGAATATGCCGGATTCGAAGGGTCCTGATGAGATTATTCAGGGCGTGGAGAAAAGGTCGAAAAAACGGACGTCCCGGCGGCGGATGTATACGTTTGGCGGCACGCTTGCGGCGGCGGGCATCGCGGCTATGCTTGTGATGAGCCAGCAGGGTACGGCGCCGGGGCCCGGTCATACGGGGACGGCACCGGGGGATGAGGAGCAGGAGTCCCCGGATGCCGGCATGCAGGAGGCACCCGCGGAACCGGAAGATGAGACGCCGCCTGCGTTGACGGAGGAGCGCGCGGTGGAGGTGATGACGTCCTACCGTGAGTCGTTTGAGACGCTCGTGAATGATACGGATAGTCAGCGCGTGGCATCGTATGAGTCGCTTGACGGTGTCCGGCAGCATTTTGAGAAGGTGATGTCGGAGGAGCTGGCTCAGTCGATGACGGATTCTTATTTCAGAATGCAGAATGGGTCGGTGTATGTTGTGGCGATGGATGCGCCGACGTGGCTGCAGGAGGATCAATCGTTTACGCTGGAGCAGGAAGCCGAGGACCACGTACGCATCGTGCAGGAGCGCAGCAATGAGATGCTCGGTCATGTAGAGATGGTGTATCATGCGGTGTATAACGGAGACCGCTGGATTCTTGATGATATCGTTTCGACACAGCTTGATGAGGGCAATACCGCCGGGGAAAATGCCGGCAGCGGCGAAGAGGCTGCGGCGTCTGCCGCGCAGTCGGTAGTGGATTATTTGATCAGTCAGGATTGGACGCGTCTTTCCGAGCTTGTTCATCCGCAGGAAGGGGTGCTCTTTTCTCCGTATGTGTATGTGAGGGAAGACGAAGCCCAGGTGTTTCAGGCGGAGGAGATCGAATCGTTTTTCCAGAATGAACAGCAGCACGTGTGGGGCACACAGGACGGAAGCGGCCGTCCGATCGAGATGACGCCGAGCGCGTATTATGAAGAGTATATCTATGATCCCGGGTTGAGTGATCCGGATGAAATGAACGTCGGAGAAATCGCGCAGCGCGGCAGCATGCAGAATAATATTCAGGACGTGTTCCCCGATGCGACAGTTGTTGAATTCTACGTCGAAGGGTCCGGGGAGAGCGCGCAGATGAACTGGTCCGCTTTGAATGTGGTGATGAAACAGGACGAGAGCGGCGCATGGAAAGTGGTGGCTCTCGTGAATGATGAATGGACGATTTGATAATGGACATCACAGGGTTGGCTATCAGGCGCACCAAAAAGGCTGTTCCGCCGGGCGGAGCAGTCTTTTTATGATGTTTTGGGGATGCCCGCTCGGCCCCATAATCTCTCCCGGCGCCTGGGATTGTGGAGGTTAGCCATCCAGTTCCGGAATGCTTGAAGGGCACCTTAGAGTGGACCTGGAAGACACACGCTTCCGTCCGGGTGGGAATTGTGTCGGTTAGAGGCATTTGACGCGGCGGAATGTCTCTAAAAGGGGGCTTACAGACACTTTCCTTGGTTTTTCTATAAAATATGTCCAGTAAAAATGTTTACTGGACATATCAGCCATTAAAGTGTCTGTAAAACCCGGGTTAGAGCCATTTTGGCTTCCGAAGTGTCTGCCAAAAGGTTCGGTTGTATGGTTTCCCGGTCTTCCAGCCATACTAAGTAAAAAAGGAGTGGTCGTGTTGTCTATAACAGAACTTCTGCTGCGGCTGGTGTGTGCGTTTTTTGCGCTGCTTATTCTCACGCGGATCATGGGGCGCAAGGAGATGCGGCAGCTCACGTTTTTCAATTTTATCTCCGGCATTGCCATCGGTTCGATTGCCGCCAATCTCATCGCCAGTGACACATTCAGCCTTCTTAACGGGATGACAGCACTCGTTGTGTGGTCCGCCCTGACCATTCTGTTCGGACTGGTTGATCTGCATTCCCGTAAAGCCCGTCATCTAATGGAAGGGAATCCCATTCTTCTCATTCACCAGGGAGAAATCATGGAGGATGGGCTGCGCCGCGTGCGTCTCGACGTGGAGGCGCTGAAAGGCATGCTCCGGCAGAAAAACGCGTTTGCCGTATCGGAGGTGGCCTTTGCCGTCCTCGAGACCGACGGCAGCCTGTCCGTGATGAAGAAAAAAGACGCGGAGCGCGCCGCCGGTCCCACCAAATTCCCCATCCTTCCGACCGAAATCATTTCCGACGGACGATGGAATGCGGCTAATATGGACAAACTCGACCTTTCCCGCGAAGAGGTGCTTCGTGACATGAAGAACGCCGGGCTGCAGCAGGTGTCCGATGTGTTTTACGCGGAGGTCGAGCAGGACGGCAGTCTGTATTTTTCCAGGAAACAATGAAGACAGCGGGCTGCGGGTCATCATGCTTACCGGCAGCTGGAATCTAAAAGGACACCATCCAGTTCCGGAATGCCTGAAGTGCACTTTAGAGTGGAACTGGAGGGCACACGCTGCCGTTCGGACGTTAAGTGTGCCGGTTAAAAACATTTGATGCGGCAACATGTCTCTAAAGTGTGGTTTACGGACACTTTCACGGGTTTTTCCGTTGAAAATGTCCGGTAAAAATTTTTACCGGACATGTCAGCCATCATTATATCAATAACCCCGCGGTTAGAGCCATTTCGAAATTCAAAGTGTACGCAACCGGCAGCCTGCCCCGCCGGGAAATTAATTCGAAGAAGTGGCAGCGGAGGATGAGGCGGCCGCGGCTGATACCGCGGCAATCATCGCGGTCTGCTGGGCCTGGATGATCGCTTCCACCGAGGTGTGCAGACCCGCTTCCGCGAGGCCGGCCTCTTCAATATGGTCGCTGATAAAGAAAGTAGCGGCGACCAGTATGTTCATATCTTTGCTCCGCTTCAATGCCTTCGTCTCATTCAGCTGCCCGGCCATTTCATGAATTGCTTCCATATCGATAAGCTCATCCGGCAGCAGCGACAATACACCGATCACCGGATAGTACATCGTTTTCGCTTTCCAGCCGGACTGTTTCCACGTCTCCATCATCTCCGCCGACCGGCCCGCGGCCTGCTGCGGCTGCCCTTCGCTGCCAAGCGTCAGAATGTGGCTGAGAAACTGCAGGTGGTTCCCGGACGTCAGCCCCTCCCGTTTCAACGCGTCATAACATGTTTCGATTTTCTCCACCATGTCGTTTTCTTTTTCCATCGCCAAAAGCACCGCCAGCGGATAATCGTTGGCATCGGTCAGCATCGGATGCTCTTTTTTCATTTTCTGAAAAAGATCCATCGTCCGCCGCGCGGTCTCCTCCGAAGGCGCGCTGTTTTTCATCACCGTAAACGCTGCCATGTACGTCGAAGCGCCGCTGCGGAAATGATGATCCTTTAGAATCTGATACACGCGGAAAAGCTCCGGCACCGACGCCTCCGCATCCTCCATCGACGCATCCAGCATCCCCGCCATCGTGAACCGCGGAGGGGAATTCATCGACGAAAACATCCCCGACCGCTTTTTGAGCTGCTCCGCAAGCTCCAGAAACCGCGCCGTATCAAGCGTACGCCCGTTCATCACATAGATCGACGCCGTATTCATGATCACCAGGTCATCAAACACTTTCCAGCGAAGCGCTTTTTTCAACGTTTCATAATCATCCACGTACTGCTCGATTTTCGACGAAACCATCGTCCCGACTCCTTTCACGTACTGTTCTACCTTATTCTACGATAGAAAGCAGGGATGGTTTCGATTTTAGTTAAAATCATTGCAGGAAAACCAGAATATTGAAACAATGAGAAGAGTTGCTTCGTAATGAAAAGGAGAAGGGAGGGGGCTGAGTATGATTTCACTGCTTCTCGGCGTTGGGGTGGTTCTGCTTTCCTTTGTTATCATAGCGGGGATGGCAGTAAGAAAATAACAAGATGATGGAAGGAGGATACCGTGATGGAAGAACGGGCAGGATTCGGACTCAGATTGGGTGCATCTATTCTTGATTCCTTAATTATAGGGGCTGTTTTCAGTATGATGACATGGCTGATATACGGGGAGTTTTACCGGGAAGCATGGAATATCACCGATTTGTTCAGCCTGTTATATCTTGTTCTGGTGCCGGTGTTCTGGCACGGCTACGTGATCGGCAAGCGGCTTGTTGGGATCCGCATTGTAAAAGATTCTGGTGAGGATGTGACACTTATCACGATGGTGATGCGTGAAATCGTGGCATGGTTAATCTACGTATTTACAATCGGCATCGGGCTCATCGTGAGCGCGTTTATGGTCGGGCTCCGCGAAGACCGCAAAGCGATTCATGACTTTATCGCCGGAACGTACGTGGTGAAAACGAAGGATAAAATGAATAAAGAAGTAGAAAAATACCACACGCCGGCAAATAAGAATACATAGAAAATGGGGAGAGACAGACCTTACACTATGGAAAAACCGATGAAAGTGTCCGCAACCTCCATTTTAGAGACATTCCACCGCGCGAAATGTCTCTAACCGACACACTTCCAGCCCGGCCGGCAATATGTGCCCTCCAGCTCCATTTTAAAATGCACTTCAGGCACGTCAGAACTGGAATGTGATCTTTAGCGCCCGGCTGTCATTATGTATCGTAGACTACGCCCACTCATCTTCCGAAAAAAACAATATGTGTTATTTTTTCATACTTGATGTAAAACGGGTTGGTTTAATCTTAAGATATACATGCATAAAGATTTCTGATTATATTGTAATATGGATGGAAACGTGTTAAGGTTATTTATAATGAACGTTCAATAAATAAACGGGGAGGCCTCTATGAAGAGTGCATCAAAAAAAGAAATAATTATGGATACCGCTGAAAGCTTATTTTATCAGCACGGGTTTCATGCTGTTGGAGTGAAAAGCATTTTAGATCAAGTAGGCGTGGCGCCTATGACAATGTATTACCATTTCCAATCAAAGGAAATTTTGACGCAGGAAATATTAAAGCGAAGAGGGGAGCGGTATATTCAGTTTTTAGATGAGAAAATAAATAGAGAAAATAGTCTTACCACATATGTGGACTCCCTTATTAAAGCGCACATGGATTGGTTAAAAAATGATGGTTTCAATGGATGTTTATTTTTGAGGGCAAAACAGGAATATGAAGGAATCAACGAAGAGATTGCGGCGATAAGTAAAGGACATAAACAAAGAATGTTAAATACTATGGAAAAGGATGTACAGCTGTTTGGTGCTTCCAGCACAGTGGGAAAACAGCTCTTCATGATACTGGAAGGAATAACATCCGCAGCCCAAATATCCAGTCTGGAAGAAGTAGAAGAAACCGCCGGTATTTTAGCGAAAAACCTGTATACTGATATGTGATATTAGAATGAGTAAAAAGAGCATCAGTAATAATATATGTTGATGGCTCTTATTTTTTGCCTATATATTGATTGAACGTTCAATAAAAAGGAGATGAGTAAAATGAATGCTAACAAACTAATATTCGCGGGTCTGCCTATGATTGCTGTAACATATGGTTTATCCCGGTTTAGTTACGGACTGATGCTTCCATATATTAATGAAACGATCAATATGAATCAAACCACGAGCGGCGTGATTTCCTCTTTATCCTATGTTGCCTATTGTATTGCCATAGCAGCAGCCATGGTATTTTCTCATAAAGTGACTTCCAGGGTTATTCTTATCGCTGCAGGCTTATTATCTATTATAGGACTAGGCGCTATCTCCATTTCGATGAACCCTGTCGTGCTCGGATTGGGTATATTCTTAGCGGGAATGAGTACGGGGTTGTCTTCTCCGCCGTATGCCGATATTGTAAGTAAAAATGTGACATCAAAAGTACAAAACCAGACGAATTCCTGGATCAATTCAGGTACAAGCATAGGTACGGCATTTACCGGAGCTGTTGCGATGATGATGGTCGACAGCTGGCGGATAACGTACGTCATTTTTATGGCTATTGCTGTGGTAGTGCTGGTCATTAATTACAATGTGCTTCCCCGTCATCAAACAGTCGAAAAGAAACTTCCTCAAGATACTATCGGGAATGCAGGAAAGCAGTCCCTGCAGCTGATTTCGGCATCCTTACTGCTGGGACTGTCATGTGCTGCCTATTGGACATTTTCAAGAGACTTCATCTTGTCCCTGGAGAATGTACCTGCTTATTTGGGGGATTGGCTGTGGATCATTATTGGTCTGGCTGGTTTATTGGGAGGAACTGCTGGTGTTTTTATTAATAGGTTCGGCATTCGACATGCATTCAGGATTTCGGCAGCAGCGATTTCCACGTCATCCTTTTTATTAGGGATTTATCCCGGCAATGCTGTCATTGGATTTTTGTCCCCGTTTCTTTTTGGAAGCTCGTATGTTTTCATGACCGGAGTGTTAATCGTGTGGGGAGTATCGGTGTTTCGGACTAACCCTTCTCTTGGATTAGGGGTGCCGTTCTTAGTCCTTGCCTTTGGGCAGGCGGCGGGATCCATTTTAGCTGGAATGACCGCTGATCTGTTCGGCTACCAAATTCTCTTTCTTGCGGCTTCTGTTATCGGTTATTTGTCCATGGTTTTTCAATATAAAACGGATTAAGTATCTCTAACCGACACATTTACCATCCCGAAACCAAGTTGTGCCTCTTAGACATCAGTTGATATCCACCGTCCCATCCGCGTAGAGTGCCCCGCACAAGCCCTGCACAGCAAAAGAAACACATTTGTTGCGTTCCAGTGAACGGAAAGGGGTATAATGGGGATTAAACAGGTTATCTTTGGTGAAGGAGGAGAATCATTCATGGAGATGGAAGAGTTTTTGGCGCATTTGAACCGGGGCGGGACGGTGGAAGGGGGCTCCGAGGTTCATCAGTTGATGCACCAGCTGTCCCAGGAGGCCTTGCAGGTGACGACGGAGCTCAACACAAAATATCAGCCTCCGGAGCAGGTGCGGGAGCTTATGTCCCAATTGACCGGAAATCCGGTTGACAGCAGCTTTGCGATGTTTCCGCCGTTTTACACCGACTGCGGGAAAAACATGGAGATAGGGAAGAATGTCTTTATTAATTCCGGATGCCGTTTCCAGGATCAGGGCGGTATCACGATCGGGGATGGAGCGCTGATCGGGCACAACACCGTGCTGGCGACGCTGAATCATGATGAAAACCCCAATAACCGTGGAACGATGCACCCTGCTCCGATCCGCATCGGAGAGAACGTCTGGCTCGGCGCGAATGTGACTGTACTGCCCGGGGTGACGATTGGAGACGGTTCGATCATTGCCGCCGGATCCGTCGTGACCAAAGATGTGCCGGCCAACGTGACCGCAGGCGGCGTTCCGGCGAAAATAATGAAAACGATCGAAACCGATGAAACATAAAAGGTGCCCCTTCCGCGATTTGGAACACACAGCCCGCTCAGAACGTCCCCGGAGATGGCTTCTCCCGCCGGGCGTTCTTTTTCGTTATGCTTCCGGCCGCGCTGTTTTCAGAAAGACGGCGGCGCGTTTGAAGCCGGGCATGCGGCAGGCCGGGTCGAGGGTGCTGTCAATGAGGCGGTTGATGTTCTGCCGCCCGCCCCAGTGCATCGGGGCAAACAGTGTGTCGCGCCGCACATCACCGGATACGACGCAGCGCAGGACGGCGGTGCCGCGTCGGGAGGTGAGCGTGACGAGTTCGCCGGAACGCACGCCGTAGTCGCGGGCAGTGTCAGGATGGACCGTGACGTATGATTCGAATTCGCGCGCGGCGAGCCGGAAGCTCCGGCGTGTCTGTTCGCCGGTTAAATAGTGGCTCATCGTGCGCCCGGTCGTGAGATAGAGCGGATACGCCGCGTCGACGGTTTCTTTCGCTCCTTCCTCCGCCGTCGGTTCCGTGAGAAAGTGGGCGCGTCCGTCTTCCGTCGCGAAGGAGTCGGTGAACAGCGTTTCCGATTCATCCGCGTCTTCGGACGGACAGGGCCAGAACACACCGGACTGCCGCCGGATCCGGTCATACGTGATGCCGTAATAATCGGCTTTGCCGCCGCGGGACGCGAGCCGGAGTTCGTTGAAAATATCCTCGGCAGTGCTGTAGGAAAAAAACTCACCTTTTCCCATCACCTCTGCCACAGCCATCATGATCTGCCAGTCGTGGCGGGACTCTCCCGGCAGCTCCCTGGATGCTTCACGCAGGGTAACGCGGCCTTCCACATTCGTCAGTGTTCCTTCATCCTCCAGATAGGAGCTCGTGGGAAGAATCACATCCGCGTACGCTGCCGATTCGGTCATAAACATCTCCGCTGCCACCATGAACGACACCGACGAAAAGGCGCGGTGCACAAGGTTGGCATTCGGGTTGGAGACGACCGGATTGGAGCCGATCAACAGCAGTGCCTGAATCTCTCCTTCATCCATCCGCTCCATCATTTCGTAGGCGGATACTCCTTTTCCCGGCAGGTCCGATTCCTGAATCCCCCACACATCTGCAATCCAGCGGCGGTGCTCGGGATTTTCGATGGAGCGGTAGCCGGGAAGCTGGTCGGCTTTCTGGCCGTGTTCGCGGCCGCCCTGACCATTCGCCTGACCGGTCACCGCTCCGTAACCGCACGCGTATTTTCCAATCTTGCCGGTCAGTAAAAGCAGATGCAGAAAGTGCCGCACGGTGTCGTGGCCGTCGACCTGCTGCTCGATGCCGCGTGCGGTCAGGATCATGCCGGTAGGGGCGGAGGCGAAACGGTAGGCTGCTTCTTCGATATCCTCGAGCCTGAGCCCTGTTTCCGCTGCATCCTTTTTTGGATTCACATCCGCAAGACGTGCCAGAAGATCATCATAACCGGCCGTCTGCTCCCGGCAGAACGCGTCGTCCTGCAGGCCGTGCTGCACCATATAGTGCTCCATCAAAAGCGCAAGCTGTTTGTCCTGACCAGGCTTTACTTTCAGATGAAGATCGGCCATGGCGGCGGTGTCCGTGTCCCGCGGATCGATGACAATCAGAAAGGAGCCGTTCTGGCGCGCTTCCTCAAGATACGGGACAAACGTCGGCTGACATTCGGCGACATTCGTGCCCGCGAGAATGATGCATTTGGCGTCGGGTATTTGATCGATATGGTTCGTGAAACCGCGGTCGAGACCGAATGTTTTCGTGCCGGCGGATGCGGCTGATGACATACAGAAACGACCGTTGTAGTCGACGTATTTCGTCCCGAATCCAACGCGGGCGAGTTTGCCGAGCAGGTACGCTTCTTCATTCGTAAGTGAGCCGCCGCCGTACAGCGACACGGCGTCCTTGCCGTGAGCTTCTTGGAGCGCGCGGAAGTTTTTCGCGATAAGATCAAGCGCTTCGTCCCAGCCGGCTTTCTGAAATTCTCCGTCCACTTTGATCAGCGGAGTGGTGATACGTTCGGGGTGCACCGCATGCTGGTAGGCGTTTTTGCCTTTGACGCAGAGCCGTCCTTTCGTCGTTGGATTGTCCACCCCGATCGTCCGGTAACGCAGGCGGCCGCCCTGCTTTTCCT
This sequence comes from Salibacterium halotolerans, assembly GCF_900115625.1. GTDB lineage: Bacteria > Bacillota > Bacilli > Bacillales > Marinococcaceae > Salibacterium > Salibacterium halotolerans. The sequence goes on from NZ_FOXD01000008.1 coordinate 111,210, forward strand.
CCAGCACTTTCTTTTTGCACTGCATGCTGCAAAACGGGCACTGCGTGTGATACACCTTTTCCGTTCCCGCACTCTGCTGGCGCGAGCGGAACGTTGCGAGCATCTGATCACTCATTATTTTTCCTCCTTCCGGCGAATTACGGCTGCAGCGCGGTTTCTTCCGCCGCGGCGGCGTTGATATGGGCGTCCAGCATGTCGGCAAGAACCGTCATGTCCACGTCGAGCAGTGTTTCCCGGATGGACGCCGGAGACAGTCGGACGACCCAGTCGGCAAACGTTTCGTTGAAAAAAGCCGTCTCCCGGTAATACTGCACGATTCCTTTTATCATATCTTCCAGTTCCTTCATATCGGCTGCAAAAATAATCATTCGTCCGCCGGCGCTTTCTGCGTGCATTTCCCACAGCCCATCATTCCAGACGACAGCCAGTTCCTGCCGGGAAAGCTCCGCTGGAAAAGCTTCCGCACTGCGGATCATAAACGGAGCCGGCAGCGACAGCGGAAACAGATGTCTTTCAAGCGTCATGAAAATCTCCTGCTGCTGCATCGTTTCCAGCTGGAACGGATACAGATTCGCGGACGGCTGCACGAAGCGCGGCGTGCCGGTGCGGCGGCAGACGGCGTCCACCTCTTCATCCGGTACACCGGAAAGGCGCAGCCGGGACCCTGGTTCGAAGGTCAGTTCAGCGCCGGGGAGGGTGTGCTTAAGTTCGAGCCACACCTGCATCCCCTCCGCGTTATCCGGTCCCCGGAGCGGCAGGGAAGTGACGGCATACGACCCGCCGCTCCCGCGTGTCATCCACGGCGCCTGCACAAGCTCCACCCGGCCGGTTACGGCAAAATAATACCGAAGCGCGGGCCGGCACGCATCGCAGCCGTTTCCACGCCAGTCCTGGGAGGCAAACACGTCGTCCAATCGCTGCCACGTTCCGGTGAAAATACGGTGCTGGACTTCTTCTTCCTCAAGGTCTGTACAAGAACAAAACACAGCCGGCGCCGCCTGGTCCCGGCAGCGTTCGAACACCTGCAGAAGTCCTTTCACGTCTTTGGCGCATCCGCCGCAGGACGTGGAGGCCCGGGTTTCTTTCTGGATGGTGGCGGTATCGGCTTCCTCTGTTGCTGCGATATGACGCAGGATCGTCTGTTTGTTCACCTGGTTGCACTTGCAAATCGTCGTCTCCGGCGCGCACTGGATGAGTGTCTCCTGTTTGCCTTCGCCGGAAAAAAGCTGTTTCTTCTCTGAGGCGGAGAGCGGCTTCTGGTTCCGGAGCCGCGCCGCGATATCGTCGGAAACCGCGGTGTCACCGAAAAGGACTGCTCCCTGCACCATATCGCGCGTCATGACGACTTTTTGATACAGCGGTCTGGTGCTATCCGCCTGTACGAGGACGTGACTGCCCTCGGGTTCTTCCATCGAACCGGCGGTAAACAGATCGATGCCGGCGATTTTCAGATGGCTGTACGACGTCGACCCGCGGTAGGGGGAGGGGGACTTTCCGGCCAGGTGGAGGGCGGCGGTGTGCGCCTGATCATACACCGGCGGCACGAGTCCGTACGTTTTGCCCCGGTGCTCCGCGCATTCACCGACCGCGTACACATCCGGTGCACTCGTCTGCATCACATCATCGACTGTAATCCCACGGCCGGCGTGGATGCCGCTTTCTTCCGCCAACCCTGTGTTCGGCCGGATTCCCGCCGCAAACAACACATCATCCGCAGCCAAAGTCCCGCCGTTTTCCAGAATGACGCCATCCGTGGCGCTGTCTCCAGTCACTTCCTGTACCGAGGTGTTGAAATGAAACCGGATGTCGTGTGTCTCCAGTTCGCGCTGGAGATACAAAGAAGCGGTCTCGTCGAGCTGCGGGTTCAACAAGGTGGCACCGCGCTGCACGACGTCGACCGCCGTACCCGCCTTTGCCATGCCGTACGCCGCTTCCAATCCGAGAAAACCGCCCCCGACAACCACCGTCCGTCCGCCGCGGGAGGCGGTCGTTTTCAGCCGCCGCGCATCCGCAAGCGTCCGGAACGTATGCACGTTTTCCTTTTCATCCCCTGGAATGTTCAAACGAACCGGGCACGCTCCGGTGGCAAGCACTGCTTTATCATAACGGCAGGAATCTCCGTTTTCGGTAAAAATAAGCTTCTGCTGCGGATCAATACGCGTGACGGGCGCTCCGGTGTGAAGGGTGATCCCGTTTTCGTCGTACCACGTGCGTGTATAAGGGTACAGCGCCGTCTCTTCGTGCTCCTGCTGGAGGTAGCTTGACAGCTTGATCCGATTGTACGGCAGAAACGGCTCCTCTCCGAACGCGTGAATCTCAAACGCACCCGGCGCCTCGGATACCACGGTCTCCATCAAACGCAGGCTGCTCATCCCGGTTCCAATCACAATCAAACGCTGTCTCATGCTCTTCCTCCTCTCTGTCTCCATTTTTACGAAAAATGCACCAGCCATCCATCTTTTCGATAGGAAATGTCACAACCTTTTTTATAAGGAAATCGAAAGCGCCGTGAATCATAGAAGTTCGGATGAAAAGTGGAACTTCTACGTCGCGCACATCTTGTGAGACTCCGAACAACTGCACATCGAAAACGCATTTCCCATCTATATATTATTTTTAAAACTTAAATTGCAATAATAAATGAAACAACCACATAATTCCATTATTGGTAATTGTAAAATGGGTGCCAACCCCTGTTCGAATCGGTCATTAGGAGACTGGTATCCCAGTATTTTGCTTGGGAGGGTGTTGCACCAATTCTGCCCATAGGAAATGACGGCATCGTCCAGGTCATCGATGGATTGTCCTTTGGGTATAAACCGCCGGATCAGTCCATTATGGTGTTCGTGACTCTCTCGATGGAGGTATAGGGGTCACTCCGAGATACGTGCAAAATTAGGACATAGTAAGGATAAATACTCCATATCCTCATATACTGTCACGGAAATATGAAACATTACTTTTCATGTTTATAAAACGCCACAGCAGCTTCAGCCATTTTAAGTATCTTATCGTGTAACCCTTTCGGTTCAATTACCTTTATTTGATCTGCAAACCCTAATATATATCCCTTGGCTTCGTCCTCGGTCTCAAACGAAAGTTTAACAGGTATCCAGCCTTCCTGACCTCTACTTTCAACTTCAACAATTTGAACAAATCGCCCCGAGAATTTTAGCCATGTCAAGATAGACGGTGCCACATCCACCCACACTTCGTAACGAGGCAAATTTTCTATAAATGCTTTTGTTGAGGATTCCCAATACTGAGCGAGGTTGAAATCCTTAGGTCTTTCAAATGTTTCTTCTATAGGCGTCGCGGACCGTATACGTGATGCCCTGTAATTTCGGATGTCATCGTTCTCTTTGGAAGCAATGAAGTACCAACGGCTTCCCTTAGCTACAAGTCCAAGTGGTTTTACAACACGTTCGTTCGTTTCCCCGTCCACACGTTGATATTCAATTTTTAATTTGTTTTCGTGCCATATCGCCTTTTTAAGGATCTCGAAAGACACCATTGTTTCCTTTCGCTGACGCCATGTACTCACGTCAACATGAATACGATTCCAGACATCTTTAGCGTTTTCACGGTAAATGGAAGGAAGCGAAGCGATCAATTTATTCCTGGCTTCTTCGGATGTACGTGCCAAGCCCAAATCATCAAGTAAATGTGTAGAAGAAGGAACAAATAACGCTCGGATTTCAGATTCCTTTAAACCTGTTAAATTGGTTCGATAATCCTCCAATAATGACCAGCCACCATTTTTGCCCCGTTCTGCTAAAACCGGGATACCGGTTCCACTTAAAGCCTCCATATCTCGATAAATGGTTCGTTCGGAAACCTCCAGTTTCTCTGCTAATTCTTTAGCTGTCAATTGTCCTTGTGATTGTAATAATAAAAGTATAGATACAAGTCGATCCCCTCTCATCAACCTCACCCTTTTTTATAAATTATTATGTTTATTTAATAAAATATGACATAGGTTGTCAAGAATAGTAATGTATATTAAGGATAACTCATTGGGATAACTCATTGGGATCACTGTTCGATTTGAAAACTTATGGTTGCAGTTCACAACAAATAAAGTTTTAGCCAGGAGGTGCAGCAGGTGATGCACAATCACATCATTTTACGCGATGTCAACGAAAATAATTTAAAAGACATTTCCCTTGAAATCCCGAAAAAGAAAATCACCATATTTACGGGTGTATCAGGATCTGGGAAGTCATCTATCGTCTTTGATACGATCAGTAAGGAAGCCCAACGGCAATTGAACCAAACCTTTACGACATTTATCCAAAATCGATTACCCAAATATACTCAACCGGACGCTTTGTCCATCGAGAATCTTTCCCCTGCTATGGTGATTGACCAAAAGCGTTTAGGTGGAAATGCTCGTTCAACACTTGGTACGGTCACAGATATCTATTCATGGCTGCGATTGTTATTTTCTCGTATTGGAAAACCGTTTATTGGCGAATCCAAAGTGTTCTCCTTCAATAATCCGGAAGGAATGTGTCCGGAGTGCCAGGGAATCGGACGAAGGATAGAGCCGAATGTAGAAAAGTTATTTGATACGACAAAGTCACTTAATGAAGGAGCGATTTTGTTTTCCACTTTCTCCGTGGGGACTTGGTACTGGCAGAAGCATTTGAACTCAGGTATATTCAATCCGGACAAAAAATTAAAAGATTACACAGATACAGAATGGCAAACGTTACTACATGGGAAAGACAAGAAAATCGTATTACCCTTAAAAAATGAACCCGTCAAGTATTTTGAAGGCGTTATAGACAGGTTTAGACGCATGTACTTGAAAAAAGAGATCAATCAATTATCGAATAATGTTAAGAAGTTTATCATCTTATCACATTGCACGGCATGCAATGGAACTCGATTAAGCCAAGAAGTATTAAACTGTAAAATTGATGGTTATAACATTGCTCAGTTCGCTTCGATGGAAGTAGGAGAATTGAGCAAGGTAATCGAAACGATAGAGGATCCAATAGCAATTCCTGTCATTTCCAACATTGCAAGTAGATTACTTAATTTGATGGACATGGGGCTTTATTATCTTACACTGAATCGGGAAACATCAACTTTATCGGGCGGTGAATCACAGCGCGTTAAAATGATACGACATCTCAATAGCAGTTTGACGGACATGATTTACATTTTCGACGAACCGAGTATTGGACTGCACCCTCGTGATGTACATAGGCTCAATGACATGCTGCAAAAACTCCGGGACAAAGGAAACACCGTGATCGTAGTTGAACATGACCGGGATGTTATTGCAATCGCTGATTATATTGTAGATGTTGGACCGCGGGCAGGCACAAACGGAGGAGAAATAGTTTATGAAGGAAGTGTTCTTGGGTTGTACGATGCTAATACATTAACCGGAAGATATATAAAATCTAGACAACTGATAAAAAAGGAAAGCCGCAAACCCAACGGATACCTTCCCATTGTCGAAGCCTCAAAACACAATCTAAAGAACGTGACTGTTGATATTCCATGCGGTGTACTTACGGCAATTACTGGCGTGGCAGGTTCAGGAAAAAGCACATTGATTTTTGATGAGTTTGTAGCACAGCATCCAGATGCCATTGTTATCGACCAAAAGCCTGTAGGTACCTCAATTCGGTCAAACCCGGCGACATATACGGGCATTATGGATGCCATTCGAGATACCTTTTCGCACGTTAACAAGGTAAGTAAATCACTTTTTAGTTTTAATTCAAAAGGGGCTTGCCCGGAATGCCAGGGGAATGGATTTATTTATACGGACCTTGCATTTCTTGAGGATATTAGAACTACTTGTGAAACTTGTCATGGTAAACGGTTTAAAGATGAGGTTCTTCAATATAAGTTAGATGGAAAATCCATTTCAGATGTTTTAGACATGACGGCATTTGAGGCACTGCAATTTTTTGAAAGAGAAGACATTTGCCGTACATTACAGGCACTACATGATGTAGGCTTAGACTATCTAACATTGGGACAGCCGTTAAGCACCCTTTCGGGCGGAGAATGCCAACGGATTAAACTTGCCGATGAGTTACACAAACATGGATACGTCTACATTTTGGATGAACCTACGACAGGTCTGCATATGTCGGACATCACTAACCTGCTTAACATTTTAAATCGCCTCGTTGAAAACGGAAGTTCTGTGATTGTGATTGAGCATAACATGGATGTCATTAAACAAGCGGATTGGATTATCGACCTTGGTCCTGATGGAGGACGCAAGGGTGGGAAAATTATGTTTGAAGGCACGCCTATGCAATTGACTAAAGAAGGACAATCATTAACGGCACGGTATCTAAGAGAAGATTGAACGGCTTTTAGTATCCACCTATTTAAAAGACTTAATATGACATAAGGTGTCAACATTATAGATTATACTATAGATATTACGAATTGAAGCAATGGAAAAATATTTTAATTATGTAAAGTGAGGAGAATGTAAATGAAATCTTTAAAGGGACAAATAGCTTTGGTAGCTGGTGGAACAAGAGGTGCAGGACGTGGCATTGCTATGGAATTAGGTGCTGCAGGAGCTACTGTCTATATCACTGGCCGTACGACAAGACACGAGATTTCTGAATACGGGCGCCCTGAAACGATTGAAGAAACAGCTGAATTGGTCAATCAGTTAGGCGGTCAAGGTATAGCAGTTCAAGTTGACCATCTTATACATGAAAAAGTACAGACCTTAATAGAAAGAATTGAGAAAGAACATGGAAGGTTAGATATACTAGTAAATGATATTTGGGGAGGTGAGTATCTCGTTGACTGGAATAATACGAGAGTATGGGAGCATTCGCTGAAAAAAGGCTTAAGAATGCTTCGTTTAGCTATCGATACTCATTTGATTACGAACCACTACGCATTACCGTTGCTCATCAAAAACGAAGGCGGACTTGTCATTGAAATGACCGATGGTACAAAAGAGTATAATAGTGAGAACTATCGCTTACCAATGTTTTATGATCTAGCGAAAAGCTCAGTCATCCGTATAGCAGAAGGGCTCGCTCACGAATTAAAACAGCATAATTGCACAGCTGTCTCTTTAACCCCAGGCTGGATGCGATCCGAAATCATGCTTGAAGAATATAGTGTCTGTGAAGACAACTGGTACGAGGCCACTAAAAAAGAACCCCATTTTGCTATTTCAGAAACAACCCGTTTTGTAGGAAGAGCCGTTGTAGCCCTCGCAGCGGATCCTAAACTTTCACGATGGAACGGCCAATCTCTTTCAAGTGGACAGTTGTCTAAAATTTATGGATTCACAGATTTGGATGGTTCACAGCCAGATAGTTGGCGGTATCTCTTAGAAGTTCAAGATGAAGGCAAGCCAGCTAATGTAGAAGGTTATCGATAAGGGAGTGCTCAAAATAGGATCAAACAAAGAAAGGGTCTATTCTTAATAACATTATAGGTTAAAAATTAAAAGTTTTGTTCCGGTTCAACCGATAACACAACACAATTAATATTGTGTTGTGTTATCGGTTGAAAAACCTTACAATGGATCTAGTTTATGCAACACAATTTACAAGAAGACACTAGGTTTGCAACGCAACACAATTTATGGAGGGGTTGTACATATGGATTTCCTTAACGAGTTCACATCTTATCTCCAGCAACAAGCAAAAAGTAACATTACCATCAAAGGATATAGGCAAGATATAAAACAATATTTCGAGTGGTTTCATAACTCGCATGGTAAAGAATGTAAATCCTTGTACCGTGAAAATGTATTGGAATATGTTAGCTTCTTAAAAAATGTCAAGAGACAAAACGCAAAAACAATCAATCGAAAGATTAGCAGTCTTTCCAAGTTTAATTTCTTCCTCATTAAAACAAATACACAGAACGATATCGTCGTAGATAAATCGGACATGTTAAAGGTTCAAACTTCTTATGCTTCCCCAACGAAAGTGACAGAAGTTGAGGTAAAACAGTTTTTGCAAAATGTATTGGAAAGTAGTAACAAGCGAAATTATGCCATCGTCGTTCTTATGGCTTACACCGGACTCCGTATTTCTGAGGCGCTTACCATTAAATTAGATGATTTTAATTTGCACACCGGCGAATGTATTATCCGAAATGGAAAAGGAGACAAGCAAAGAGTTGTGCTCTTTAACAGTAAGGTTACTCTTGCCCTAAGACACTATTTAAAAATACGAGATAAATACGCGACTGCAGAGCATTCGCCCTATCTTTTTATCAGCAAAAAACGGGACAGGTTAGATCGGACAGTCGTGAATCGCATATTTAAGCATTTTAGTGATTCGGTAACCCCTCATCAATTACGCCATTTCTTTTGTTCGAATGGGATTGAAAAGGGACTTAGTATTCATGAGGTGGCAAACCAGGCGGGTCATTCAAATGTTCATACGACTTTACTGTATACTAATCCGGATCAAGCAAAATTAAAAAATAAAATGGAACTGCTTTAAATATCCTTAAAAACTGGGGGATTTTCTATGTCATCCATTGATCGAACGGCATACCCACGTTTCAAACTTAACTTCAGCAAAAACGAATTAAACAAAGTTTACACACCCACGTTAGAGGAGTTGCAATGGATTCGTAGCATTGCTCGTGGATCTTCTTCTGCCCTTAACCTTACGGTTTTACTGAAATGTTTTCAAAATCTCGGGTACTTTCCAAGGCTGGATGATATACCTCACGTGATTATTACGCATATTCGAGACGATCTTCATCTCGATAACAGAGCGAGTGTTGGTTATCAAAACCATCGAACCCTTTATCGCCATTATCGATCCATTCGTGAATACGTAAACGTACGTCCTTTTGGAAGACAAGCCCAGAGAGTCGCCATGGATGCCATTCGACAATCAGCCGAAACCATGGATCATCCGGCTGATTTGGTAAGCGTGGCAGTTGCTGAACTTGTGAATCATTCGTATGAGCTCCCAGCATTTAGCACATTGGACCGGTTAGCTCGACGTATTCGTCGGCTCATCAATGAACAATATTTTCAAAACGTTTTTGAGCAGTTACCTCAAGAAAAACGTCAACACATCGAACAGTTGTTATATAAAAAAGAAGACCATTTTTACAGTCCGTATAATCGCTTGAAGCATTTACCTAAGAAACCCAATCTGTCCCAAATCAAAGAACAAATTGACCTCTACCATTGGTTGTTATCGTTTGGAGATGGGAACAAATACTTGGAGGGGATCCCTCCCGTGAAAATCAAACATTTTGCCGGACAAGCGAAAGTCTTGGATGTCCAAGAAATCAAAGACTTTAGCGATGCCAAACGTTATACCCTTGTGCTGTCTTTGATTAATGATGTTCAGATGAAAACCCGGGATAATCTCGCCACAATGCTGATGAAACGCATGGGTAATCTCCATAATTCCGGCAAAGACGAATTAGAAAAGATCCGTAACCAGCAACGGGAAAAGACCGAGCATCTCGTTTCAACATTCACGGAAGTTCTCTATACTTTGGAGGAGGATCCTTATGTCGAGGATGCCGGGCAAAAAATAAAAGATGTTTTGGAAGCACGAGGGAATGTCCGTACCCTGCTGGATGACTGTGAAGCCGTAGCGTCATATCATGGCAATAATTATTTGCCCCTGATTCTCAAATTCTTTCGGTCTTATCGCTCCACCTTGTTCCGTTTGGTGGAAACCCTGACCCTGACATCGACGAGTCAGGATACCTCCGTCCTACAAGCTCTGGGTTTTATCATAGAGCACCGTCATCGAAAAACCAATTGGTTGCCGGATGACGTTGACTTATCTTTTGCGACGGAGCAATGGAAACGAACGATGAGGGTGAAACAAAGCGGTGAATGGAAGCTTCACCGCAGGCATTTGGAAGTTTGCGTCTTTTCCTACATCGCCCAGGAGCTAAAGACCGGCGACATTTGTGTGCAAGGATCAGAAGCCTATGCTGATTATCGAGATCAATTGTTAAGTTGGGATGAATGCCAACCCATGCTGGAAGATTATTGCCAAGAAATGGGCTTTCCCATAGATGCTAAGGGATTTGTGAAACAGTTAAAAGTATGGATGACCCAACAATCAAAAGAGGTCGAACATGCGTATCCTCAAAAAGAGCACGTTGTAACCATCAATGACGATGGTCAGCCCATTTTGAAAAAACCGCCAAGGAACAAACCCGGTGCGACATTCAAACGTCTAGAAACTTCCATCGAGGAACATATGCCTGAGCATCATGTCATCGATATGCTTGGTAATGTGGATCATTGGGTGAACTGGAGTCGTCACTTTGGTCCTCTATCGGGGTCAGATCCCAAGTTGGAGCGTCCGAAAGAACGATATATCTTGAATACATTTACGCACGGGTGTAATTTGGGACCCAATCAAGCAGCACGGCATATGCGAGAAAATATCACGCCCAAAACGCTTTCCTTTGTTCATCAACGCCATGTTACGACGCAGAAATTGGACAAAGCCAATCAAGATATTATCAATGCCTATGCAACCTTGGATCTTCCCCAACGATGGGGAACCGGACAGACAGCTGCAGCTGATGGCACCCAGCGTGATACGTATGAGAACAATTTGCTTGCCGAAAATCATATTCGCTATGGCGGATATGGGGGCATTGCTTATCATCATATATCGGATAATTATATCGCCTTATTTAGCCATTTCATTCCTTGCGGGGTATGGGAAGCTGTCTATATTATTGAGGGCCTTTTACAGAACGAGTCCGATGTTCAACCGGATAAGCTGTTTGCCGACACGCAGGGGCAATCCACACCGGTCTTTGCGCTCAGCTATTTATTAGGCATCCAACTCATGCCGCGCATTCGGAATATCAAAGCCTTAAAATTCTACCGTCCCACAAAGGATACAACATATGAACATATTGATGCGTTATTTAGCGATGCCATTGATTGGCCATTAATCGAAACGCATTGGCAAGATCTTATGCGGGTCGTGCTTTCCATAAAAGCCGGCAAAATGTCGTCGCCTCTTCTTCTTCGGAAGCTTAGCAATTATAGTCGTAAAAATCGCCTGTATCAAGCCTTCCGTGAACTCGGACGTGTCGTTCGTACCGTTTTCTTATTATTCTATATCTCTGATATGGATGTAAGAAAACAAATTACAGCCGAGACCAACAAAGTGGAAGCTTTTCATGGCTTTTCGGAGTGGCTTTCATTCGGTGGAAAGGGAATAATCGCTACAAACGATCCGGAGCAGCAAGAAAAGATAATAAAGTACAATGAATTGGTATCCAATGCCTTGATCTTTCACAATGTTGTGGATCTTACGAATGTATTACGTTCTTTATCAGAGGAGGGGTATGAGGTACATACCGATGATATTAGCCATCTAAGCCCTTACTTGATGAGCCACATTAAAAGGTTTGGAGAATACACGATTAACTTGGAGATAGCACCTCATCCAGTCGATGGACGATTGGTATTAGATTAATAGATGGGATTATTTCCCATACTATGTCCTAATTTTACATGTATCTCGGAGCCCCCCCGTATAGGGGTGCGTATAATAGACGCTTATCTGGTCACAATCAACGGCCTCGGTCAGCTCACTGAATTCGGAACCGTTGTCGGATGTGATAGATGGAAAAATGGATGAAAAAGCGTCATCAAATCTGGTTTTGAGCCGCTGGACAGCTTGGTTCACAGCTTCCGCTGTTTTGGCCGCGATTTTCATGATAAGTTTCCGGCGTGTCTGCCGTTCGGTCAGAGTTAAGAGGGCAGCCCCTTTCCGGCGTGGTCTAGAACCGTATCGATTTCCCTGGGTTAGAATGGAGAAATACTGTGTCGCAATCTGTTTTTCACCAAACCACCGATACGGAGTCGTACGTTCGTGAGGGAAGAGAATGATTGCTAATCCCACATCCTAATTCTTTAATTCCAGCTAACAGACTTCGTTTACACTCTTTCAAGAATCTGGACCTGATCCCGTATCCAAGTGAGATTCGTAACGAAAAAGTGTTCAATCTTATCAACCAAAAAACTTTAATCTAGCAGTTACACATCTCAGTTTTCATCCTTTGAATACTTCCAAACGTGCATATGCATGGTAAGATGCATATACACGAAACTCCTAACCTTTCTTGTTTCTAGGCAATTCAAGGATAAAAGGAGCTTGCGTGTTTTTTTACGCTCAAAAATGTTTAAAAATTCAAACATTTATTGTAAAGCCACATGTGAATCCAAAAAGGCATCCATAGGGTTTATTGGAAGGTTATAGACCCCATGAATGCTAGATACCTTGCAACTGTATAGCTTAGTACAACATGTTAAGATCACTCTCAATGTGTCCTTGATGAGTATACACGTGAGAATATCCTCCCCTAGATCCTTTAGTTATGCCATAAAGAGTTTGACTACTATACACTCTTCCTCCACTGTCGCACCCACTGTAGACATGGTAGTACCTCTTAAACCATAGAATTGCGAACCAGAAATTTCATAACTTACATCAGTACTAGACAAAGTACCGCATTGAGCTGATCCACTTGCGAATCCTGTCTGACAAACCGGAATTCCTTCTGAATCCTGTATCTCGTCTTGATCTCCTGTTAATTGTCTGATTGCATTATTTATACTAATAGCGCCTGTCGGTTCACCAGATGTTAGAATGATGCCCATAGCCTCTACTGCACTAAAATATTTCCAGTAGTCTTCACTATTATAACTAACTATTTACACTAATAAATTTAAATGTTAATTTATAGGTAGATTCAATACATAAAAGGAGTTTTTTGGAATGAAAAAATGGGTCTAAACCATAATATGTTCTTGACTGCTTAATACTGAACTTTCTCTTCATTACACTCCAGCAAAATGCGTTGCTTGTACCCTTCGGGATTGCGAGTGAAGTAATGTCGACGCTGCAGAGCTTTGATTTTATTATTTTTGCCTTCGACGGCTGCATTCGTATAACGGAGTTTGTGATAATTACAAATCTCTTCCTGCCAAGTCTGCATCGTTTTTAAGCAGGACTTCACGGCTGGATGATCGATGGATGCTCCATCCTGCAGCCATCTCTGAAATCCTTTTTTGGCAAGGTTATAGGAGGAACTTTTGTCGTACCAATCCATAAATGATTCTTTCCAGGCATGGGCTTGTTGAAGCAGCGGGGAATAAGACAGTAAAACAGAGAGCTCCTGCTGTTCCCTTTCCGTGAGACGATCCTGTCGTTTCCCTATCAAGTGGTGATTACGCTTTAGATGACGGCCGGCGTGAGGGGTTAACTTTTTTTGTTCCGTCTTCCGGATATGCTGCAGCGCCTCTGTGACGTAACGATTCACGTGATATCGGTCCGCTATGCGAATGGCAGAGGGATAGATTTCCTTGACAAACCTATGGTAACTGCGTGCTAGATCAAGAACGACAGCTGTTGGTTGAAGGGTCCTCCATTCGGGGTTTTTCTCGATATAATCATGAAGTTCTTCCTTCGTGCGGCCGGGAATCACATCAAGAAATGTTTCGCCGCGCAAATCATGCAACCCCGTGTTATAGGTGTGACCTTTTCGAATCGCAAAATCATCCAGGCCTAAAACAAGGGTTGGACGAGCCGCGGCTTCTTCCCTGCATTCCTTTTGGATACGTTGACTTTCGGTGTTCATCCATCGGTAAAACCATCGCGTCAGAGAGGTAACCGGCATCTGTAACAAGGCCGCTGCGTGTTTCACGGTGGCCCCTACCACATAAGAAGAAGCCTGCTTTTCAAATCTTTTGGTGACCTGTTTTTTCGGTTCTACGTCCTCGTAATCCCAGACAAAAGAAACCTTACAGGAATGACAATAAAGCCGAATGGCTGGCAGATGGAGAAATACTTTAGAACCAAAGGCTGCAAGGTCTCTTACTTTCCGGCGATAAGCCACACCGCGCCTAATAACGCGTTCTTTCGACCGGCAGGTTGGGCAGGACTGCAGCGAAGTGCAGGGTTCCACCCCAAATTCGATCGTATCCATCTCTTTTTGAACGGAGGTAATCCTTAACTCTGGCAGGTCTAATAAATCATTGATAGAATGAAAGTACATCTGTATCCCTCTTTTGTTGGTTGGTGGTACTTTCAACATAACAGAGGGGCAGGTGTTTTTCATTTATGAGGGCCATTTAAACGCATCTATTTTATTGTCAAGAACATGTTTCGGTGTAGATCCGAAAAAATTATTTAGTTTATTTTTCGTTGCTATCATTATAGCTGTGTCTGTATCGTCGCAATCGGCTATTGCAGAGACAAATCAATCAAAAGTAGCAAATTCAAGTAAAAAAGAAGCAGAACAAATTAATAAAGAAGCAGAACAAATTAAACCTTATATAAATTCTAAGGGCACTTTCGTAGAATTTAATAAAGAAGAAGCGATTAAAAACGGTGTAAATAAGAATCTTGCTGAAAAAACCGCGGATGATATAAAAAAAATTAATCAAGAGATAAGAGATAACCAAAACAAGATAATGAGATCAGTTACTCCTAATTGTCGTGGTGTAACTAAAGTCAATGATAATTGGTTTGACAATGTAATTTATTTAGACTCATGCAAAGCCCAAACTTTAGAAAATGCTTTGCAAGCAGGTGCTACTGCTTCAACTCTATCAGCGATTTTACCTCACATGACTATACCAGGATCAATCGCTGCGGGTTTTTTAAGCGTTGGCGAAATAGCTGTCTCTTCAGCAAATAATGGGAATACTGGAATTAGAATAAGGACTTCGAATTCAGGAGACTTATATTGGATACATTCTCAATAACAGGAGAATAAAATGTTATGAATAGTCTAATGGTAATAAGAAATATTTTGAGGGTGTTATTGCTTGTTACAGTCGTAATTAATGGTATCTATTCAGTTTTAGGGATGATTCACCCCTATCAATATGAAGTACCTTCTATAACTTTTTATCCTATGTTGCCAATACTTTTAGCTTTAATTTATATAAATAATCTTATAAAGAAGCTAAATGAAAATAGCCGTTAAATTAATTGATAGACCAGTTTAATGACAACTCTTTCATCAACTGCATCCAACTTATTTCTTCCGAAGCTTTGATAAAGGAGGCCGGGCCTACGCTGTGCGTATGGCTTTTGGCGCGCTTATTATCAAGACCGGCTAGGGATCAGTGACCGGGAATTGGTGGAACAGGTCTGTGAGAATCCGTACCTTCAGTACTTTCTTGGGCTGTCTGCTTACCAGGAGGAGCCTCCGTTTCATGCCTCCTCGACGACCCATTTTCAGAAGCGTATCTCTCCCGACATGATTCAGCAGGTTAATGAGTGGATCACAGTGTCGCAACAGGAAGACCGGACATCCGATGACGATGATCTTCCGGATTCCGGGTCGGATGCAGGATTATCAGATCCTGCATCCCCAACAAGACGCATGATACAAAGCCTCCCCATAAAGGGTATCTATTGCTGGATGCTACATGCAATTCGGCGGATATAGCTTTTCCAACCGATGTAAATCTTCTCAATCAGGAAAGAAAAAACTGGAGGCCATCATTGATACATTGCATGAACCACAGCATGGTTTGGCAGCCAAACCGAGAACCTATCGCAGCAATACCCGGAAGGAATACTTGAAGATCACCAAACAAAAACAGCTGCAGTGTGTGCGTCGGGATTTCCGACATATCGCCGAAGGGGCATCGCGATCCGGACTGTTTCTTCTTTCAAGACCTCAGTACCGGGATCTGTTGGTCATACAGGAGGTATACCGGCAGCAGAAACAAATGATGGCTAACCGAACAACACAAATAGACCACCGGATTGTCAGCTTGACACAGCCGGTTCTAAGTCAATTTTTGGGGTGGAGGCTGTCGGCCTCTGCCCCTTTATCCTAGTTGAACATCCTGATCTTTCATCTGATGGTGTAATAAAATTTTACTCCGCAGCTGATCATATCGATGAAACCCAAAGGCATGGGATAAATTCAGATACCGTTCTAAATACCAGTACTGCTTCTCACTCAGGCTTTCGAGGGATTTGTGAAAAACATGTTTCATGCGTTTGCACTTCTTGCGGTCGTATTCATGAAAGTCTTTCTCAACGTTCCGGAGAACCAGATCCAGGGCCCAGTAAATATACTGGCAGAAATGAAAACGGTCCGCGATGATGATCGGAGATCCTAATGCCTGCTGGACAGCGGATTTAAAGGAAGGGCTCCTATTCCACCACCACGATCTCCACCTTCGCCCCTTTTTCCCGTAAATATGGTTTGATGGTGACAGCTGTACGATCGATAAGGACTTGATACTTCCCATGGTCTGTATCACCTTTATACTCAGCAATGACCCCGGGTAGTTCTTTCACTTCCTGGATCATAGGTGCCGCCAGACGGTCAAACCGCCGCATAGCTGTTGAAGGAGACGTAAAAACGGACCTGCGGTATCTTTAAATTTCTTACCTTGAATGGTCCGAAGACCTAATGCTTGATTCCATTCCCCGTGTGACATTGATAACTCTCCACCACACGGTTTTTTCCGGAAACTTCTTACCACAGGAACAGACATAACGCCGCTTTCGGTAAAATAGACACGATGTCCGTTCAAACAAAAACCGGGCACATTCATGGTAAAATGCTTAGACACGCAACTCCTATCCTTTCTTGTTTCTGGACAATTCAAGTATAAAGGATAAGGGAGTTTGCGTGTTTTTTTAGCACGAAATGGTTTTAAAACCCCAACATTTATTGTAGAACCCAGGCAGGTCTCTTTCGGCTGCTGGGGCACCTCCTCATATAAATATCAGATAGGGAAAGGGGTCCCATTGATTTTCTTTCGCTGTTTCGATGATGCTGTAAATAATCGCGGTCGCCTGAGCGCTGAGGGGCGTTTGAGAAAAAAGCCAGTTTTTGCGGCCGATCACAAACGGTTTCATCGAACGTTCACTGCAATTGTTATCCATTTCCAACCGCCCGTCTTCCATGAATACAGTTGACCGATCCCATTGATTCCGGACGTATTTGATAGCTTCGCCGAGAGCACTTTTAGGGAGCACTTGGGCTGCCTGGGTTTGAAACCATACTGAAAAAGCATCCAGAAAGGATGTGTGTACTGCTGCCGGGTGAGCCGGAATTGTTTTTCATACCAGGTCACTTTCGTTTCCAGCTCCGCGTTTTTGGCTTCAAACAAGCGGGCTCGTGTTTCCCATTCTACTGTTGTTGCCAGGGTATCATTCGTTGGTTTTGTCCTAATCATGCATTACTTGCCTTTCTAAAAGAAACAAAATCACGTTTCTCCCGTCGAAAGGGGTAGAACGAAAAAAGGACGAAAAGAGGGGGAGAAGACATGGTAAAAAAGACAGGTCTGGTCCTGCTTGGCGTTGTCCTGCTTTTGATGTCCGCCTGCAGCAATGAAGAATCTTCTGACAGTCAGGCGCAGCGCTCGTCGGAAGGTTCGGCGGGAGGAACGGCGGACACGGAGCAGTCCACGGCCGATCAGGCGTCGGATCAAGCGTCCAATAGTGCACAGGAAGACACGACGCAGGAAGACGCCGCGTCGGAGCGGATGGTGATTCACAGCGGAAGTTTGACGCTTGAAGTGGAAGAATACGACGCGGCCCGGTCGGATATTGAGACGCGGGTGAACGAGATGGGAGGCTATATCGTCGAATCCAGCGTGCAGCGTTCCGGAGATGAAGCACGGGAAGGATCGCTGTCGGTACGGATTCCGCAGGAACAGTTCTCTACGTTTATGACGGATATGGAAGGAGTCGGAACCACGGTGCTGGATCGTTCCACCCAAGGGGAAGACGTTACCGAAGAATACGTTGATCTCGAATCACGTCTGCGTTCCAAAGAAACCCAGGAAGAGCGGTTGACAGCATTTATGGAAGAAGCCGGGAACACCGACGCGCTCCTGCAGATCTCGGAAGACCTGTCCGCGGTGCAGGAGGAAATCGAGAAGCTGAAAGGGCGGATGAATTACCTGGAAAACCATAGCGCTAACGCCACCGTCGACATTACCCTGCAGGAACGCGGATCCTCATCGCTGCAGAGCGGGGAAGACCTGAACACGTGGGAAAGATCCACGCAGCTCTTCACGCGGACCCTGAACGGTATTGTCTCCGCCGCATCCGGCATCGCCGTTTTTTTCGTCGGCCTGTCGCCGGTGCTCGTGCCGATGCTGCTTCTTGCCGCAGGCACCGCATTCTATTATAGAAAAAAGAGAAAACATGAAGAGTAAAACGTATATCATGTCCCTATGCATGGGGCTTCTTATTGCCGGGTACGGTAAGGAAACAGAAAAACCCAGAGAGGGCATCGAGTACGAATCTTTTCACAAAGGTACAGAGACCGTTCTGGTGTCTGCCGAAGAATCAAAGCAACAACAGCAGTGACTGTCTAACACCCTGAACTGACCGTCTTTTTAAAAGGCTGTCGTTTCTTTTTTTGACGTTTTGGGTACCATACAACAATACGCCCAGTAAATACTCAAAACGTACCCATAATAAAGGCGATAGCACCTTTTATTTTTTAGATTTTTGTATTACAATGTAATACAAAGGAGGGGAGATTATGTCTACTATTTCCTTGCGCATGAATGAAGAAGAAGAAAAATTAATTAAAGAATACGCCAAAATAAATAACCTTAGCATATCCGAGTTACTCCGTTCTTCTGTTTTAGAAAAAATTGAAAATGACATTGACTTGAAACTCTATCATCAAGCAATGAAAGACCATCACAATGATCCAAACGATATTTCCTTTGATGAGATGATGAAGGAACTGGACTTACCCCAATGACAGCATACCAGGTAAGATTTGAAAAAAGAGCGCAAAAAGCGTTAAAAAAAATGGATAAGTATCAGGCTGGCATCATTATGGCCTGGATTAAGAAGAATTTAGAAGGCACCGCCGAGCCTGGAGTACACGGCAAAGGATTAACAGCAAACAGATCCGGGGAATGGCGATATCGCGTAGGCGAATATAGAATCATTGCCCATATCGATGATGAGGCGATCACTATTCTAATTTTAGAAGTTGGCCATCGGCGTGATATATATGAACGCGGAAAACCATAACCCGGACTGCTTTGGAATGTCCCATTTGAAACAAATATATGTCTAACATCATGGAACCGACCATCTTTTCTAAGGATGTCGGTTCCATTCTAAAATGCTCTTTTCCATTCAAGAACTGGATACTGCTACGGCTGTTGATTATCCAAATATAGGAATCGTTTCGTCGGACTCCACCTTTCCTTCCCGCTTTCCGCGGGCGTTGGGCAGACGGCTTCGTCCAACGAAAAAGAAAGGGGATACATGCTTTGATCACAGATGCCCCCTCCTCATAGAACCCTTTCCCATTCCTTTATATGGTAAATCAACAGGCGTGGTTTCTCCCGTCGAAAGGGGTAGAACGAAAAAAGGACGAAAAGAGGGGGAGAAGACATGGTAAAAAAGACAGGTCTGGTCCTGCTTTTGGCGTCTGCCTGCAGCAATGAAGAATCTTCTGACAGTCAGGCGCAGCGCTCGTCGGAAGGTTCGGCGGGAGGAACGGCGGACACGGAGCAGTCCACGGCCGATCAGGCGTCGGATCAAGCGTCCAATAGTGCACAGGAAGACACGGCGCAGGAAGACGCCGCGTCGGAGCGGATGGTGATTCACAGCGGAAGTTTGACGCTTGAAGTGGAAGAATACGACGCGGCTCGGTTGGATATTGAGACGCGGGTGAACGAGATGGGAGGCTATATCGTCGAATCCAGCGTGCAGCGTTCCGGAGACGGAGCACGGGAAGGATCGCTGTCGGTACGGATTCCACAGGAACAGTTCTCTACGTTTATGACAGATATGGAAGGAGTCGGCACCACGGTGCTGGATCGTTCCACCAAGGGGGAAGACGTTACCGAAGAATACGTTGATCTCGAATCACGTCTGCGTTCCAAAGAAACCCAGGAAGAGCGGTTGACAGCATTTATGGAAGAAGCCGGGAACACCGACGCGCTCCTGCAGATCTCGGAAGACCTGTCCGCCGTGCAGGAGGAAATCGAGAAGCTGAAAGGGCGGATGAATTACCTGGAAAACCATAGCGCTAACGCCACCGTCGACATTACCCTGCAGGAACGCGGATCCTCATCGCTGCAGAGCGGAGAAGATCTGAACACGTGGGAAAGATCCACGCAGCTCTTCACGCGGACCCTCAATGGTATCGTCTCCGCCGCATCCGGCATCGCCGTTTTTTTCGTCGGCCTGTCGCCGGTGCTCGTGCCGATGCTGCTTCTTGCCGCAGGCACCGCATTCTATTATAGAAAAAGGAGAAAACATGAAGAGTGAAACGTATATCATATCCCTATGCATGGGGCTTCTTATTGCCGGATGCAGCAATGAAACAGAAAACATTCAAGAAAGGAAAACAAGCAGCGTGGAAGCTTCCGATTTTTCACTGGAAGTAAGTGCTCCCGCCACCGTGGAAGCAGGAGAATCGATGCAGGTGCAAGCTGTGTTAACGTATCGCGGCAACGAGGATATCGACCTTTATCACGGTGAACCTATTGTAAGGATGTCTTATTCCGGGGAAGAGGGAGCGAATGAATATAACGATATAGGAATACAATCCACCCTGCAGCCCGGCGGTAAGATGAAAGCGAAGAAAACCTTTGACGTCAAAAAATCGGGCACGCAGCACGTATCCGCCTCCACGACCTCTCTCAAGGTAGATGGAGAATATATAGAAGGAAAAGGAAAGGAAGAGGCTGTCACAGATGATATGGGAGAGATACCTAAAAATGCCGCCCAAAGCGAATTAGTGGTGGATCCTATCGAAATAGAAACTAAATAAACAGGGAGACAATGTTACTTCGCATGTAAACCTGCATATTTGGCATGTAAATCGCTTTGTTCGGCATGTAACAGGCCGCGTTCAGCCGGTAACGTACGGTTTGGATCGTATTGTTGTTCATTTGGCATGTAAATGGAGGGATTCGGCTCGTACCCGTCGACGTTTGGCTGATAAATATCCTTGGCCGGTGCTCATCCATTCCCGTAGGCAAAAAAGAAACGATGGCACAGAATGCTTAAATCCAGCATCCCATTCCATCGCTTAGGTTAACGGAATCGTCTTTATTTCATGCTATGTGTTGTTTTATCAGAATGGCTTGTTCCTGCCATCCTTGCACCAACATTTTTTTTCACTCATTCAGACGGGGATGTCTTATCTCGACAATCGCGAGCTGCAGCGGTGTACAATTACGCAGTGGAAGCCGAATTTATTAAAGTGCCAGCTGTATTTTCCGGAAACAGGGCAGTCCGTTTATCATAAAACCCGGTCCCGCTGCCGAGCTACCTATGAATTGGCTTTGCCTGCTTTCTTTATTCATTTCGCTGTGACCAAGATTCAATACGACCACTGGTCTCCCGACGTTGTCCAGCGGCTCAAAACCAGATTTGGTGACGCTTTTTCATCCATTTTTCCATCCATCACATCTGACAACGGTTCTGAATGCAGTGAACTGACCGAGGCCGTTGACCGTGATCAGGTTAGCGTCTATTATACGCACCCCTATACCTCCAGCGAGAGAGGCACGAACGAACGCCATAACCGACTGATCCGACGGTTTATACCCAAAGGACAATCCATCGATGACCTGGACGATCCGTCATTGCCTATGTGGAAAATTGGTGCAACACCCTACCCCGCAAAATACTGGGGTATCAGTTTCCTAACGACCGTAACGAACAGGTGTTTTCATTCATTCTACAATCACAAATAATGGGATTTAGGTAATTGTTACATTAATTATTGCAATGTAAGATTAGTGACAAACTCTAAAGTTACATGAAAGAAGCATTATCAATGGCGGAGAAAAACGGTGTTGATCCTAAAGCCATTATGGAGTATGCTTACCCAAACGTTGTTCCCCGCTCCGGTTTGGATTAATCCAATAGGTGCTGTTAAATGATGTTTTCCGTTTTTAAGGAGGGGGAGTCTCATTTTTTATCCTGCTTTTTATCCAATATGGATCTTAGTTCTTTAATATCTTCTTCAGACAGGTCTTCATCCTGTATGAATTGAACGAGCATCGATTTCAAAGTGCCGTCATAGAATCGCTTTACAAAGGAGTCTGCTTTGGCACGTTGGCATTCGTCTTGGGAATAAAGCGGATAGAATGTATACAATCTCTGATTTTTATGAACACCGACGACTTCTTTTTTAGTGAGCCGATCCAACAGTGTACGTACGGTATTTGGCTTCCAGTTCGTTTGTGCCTGCAAGGATGAAATGATATCATTTGCTGTTTGCGGTGCTTTTTCCCAGAGCAATTTTAAGACTTCCCATTCCGACTCTGAAATAGTGGGTATTTTATTCGTCACGTTATTCCCTGCCTTTACCTTTTAATAGATACCTTTATCGGATAAAATGGATTTCGTAATTTTAGCAGCTGTACTACCATTGGCATGATGGTCGCTTTCGATATTAGTTGTGAAAAAATACGTATTGTTTTCCTTTTTTACATAGCCAATGAACCATCCATTCACATTTTTCCCATTGACTGTTCCTGTGCCGGTTTTGCCATAGAGTGCTGCACTGTCTTTCGTCTCCAGTTTAATGGCATCTTTTATGAATTGAATGTTTTTACCATCGAATCCAAATTGGTTTGTATAAAAGTCTTTGAGTGTCTGCACCTGTTCAATTGGTGAAATTTTCAAGGAAGATTCGAGCCAATAGTCTTCGATTCCCCCAGATAGATTCTGATTGCCGTACGCTATTTTATCAAAATAAGATTCAATGTTTTTCATCCCCATTTTTTTATCTATTTTCTGGAAGTACCAGGTTACGGAATTTTCCATTGCAGTAAATAAATTTTGATTTTGTTTCCAGTTTCGATAAGGATACGATGTCCCATCCCACTGCATGGAGTTGTTCTTTCGTGTGATGACTTCAGATTCCAACGCAAATAGTGCACTGTAAATTTTGTACGTGGAATTTGGCGAAATCCGTAATGTGCTTTTGTCTTTATTATAGATATTATATTGTTCCTCCTGCAAATCGTACAGTACAAAGCTGCCTTCATATCCACTGAAAAATGCACTTAAATCCTCATAGATTGTCTGCTTATTGTGGAAATCAATCCTGTCATCTCCATAAGGCATTGCAGAAACAACTGGTATCTGACTTATGACAATGCCGGTAAGAAGTATAAAAATCAGGATGCTTTTCAGCTTCAAGAGCTTTGTTTCATATCTAAAGGTTGTAATACGTTCAATCCGTATTTTTAATTGTTTTTTTGAGCCGGCGATTTGGTTAACCATTGAGAAATACATAGGAAGATAAGTTTTACCCGCAAACATTATAATCGTATTTCCGTATGCTGTATGCTGGTTTTGATCTAATATATTTAGAACAGCACTATCACAAGCAATTTCCCGGTCCAGTCGCATTTGCTTAAATGCCATCCATATCAATGGATTAAACCAGTATAAAATCTGGAATAGGACGATCAGATAATTTGTGGCAATATCTTTATATTTATAGTGATGTAATTCATGCAGCAAAGTGTATTTTATTTCATCCATAGACAGCCGCGCTGCAGCATGACTCGGCAAGACTATATAGGTTTTAAATATTCCGAACGTCAATGGGGATTTGATCAGTGGTGATTCTCCCAACACAAGTGGTCGTGATACATTCAGCTGCTGTTTACACTGTTCGAACAATGCCAGCACCCGGCTGTTCGTCAGCAGGGTTGTGGACTTTTTTATTTGTCGCAGTTTCATCCATGCGTGAATGAAAAAAACAATCATCACAAGCATGCCTGCCATCCATATGATGGTTAAAACGTGATCCAAAAGTGTCAAGTCAATACGGTTAACGGATGTTGAGAAATCATGCATCCAATTTTCATTTTCCTGTGATCCAGGGTTTTCGGTTGTGGTTACGGATGGTAACGGATTACTGTTTTGATTCCCGTTCCACGTGAACTTATCTCCGAAGTTTAATAATTGGGTTGGAATATAAGGTAATAGTAAAGCGATTAGTAACAAGAACCAGAGATTGTATTTCCATTTGGGTAACAATTGGTTCTTAAAAATCTTTCGGATCAGCATGATAACGAGGATTATGATAGAAGATATGAACATACTAACAGCCAGATGGAGGACAGACATTGCTTTAATCTCCTTAACCGCAAAGATATTTACTCAAAGTATTTTTATTTTACTATCCAAATCCATTTTAACGCTATGGAAAGACATACAATAAAAAGAAGGGTCACACATGCCGTCCCTGATTGACATATGTGACTCCCGGATTTTTCTTATTTTAAAGCGTTCAGTGAGATTTCTGCAGCCTTTGCAATCAGTGCATCATCATACTCGGCATTCTTTGTATCGTGACGGGACATAATCGCTATGACAATAGGTTCTTTGTTCGGAGGCCATACAACGGCAATGTCATTCCTTGTTCCGTAGGTTCCGGCTCCACTTTTATCAATAACTTTCCATTTTTCAGGTGCACCTGCACGTATTAATGGATCTCCTGCTTCATTGCCTGTCATCCAGTCGATAAGCAATTCACGTTTATTATTTGAAAGAAAGTCACTAAGAGCAACCTTATTGAGATTGGCGGCCATCGCTCTCGGTGTGCTTGTATCACGCTTATTCCTCGGTGTGAATTTATTCAATTCGATTTCGTATCGTTCGGATTGGGTAGTGTCATCGCCAATGTCACGTAAGGCTTGCTCAAATTTAACTGGGCCCCCAATTGCCTCAAGTAGAAGGTTCCCCGCAGTGTTGTCACTTTTCCGTATGGCAGCTTCACTTATTTCCAACAACGACATTCCGGTATCCACATGTTTCTTGGTAACCGGAGAATGAGCAACCAAATCATCAGAGGTGTACGTAACAACTTTTTCAAGATATTCTATATTGTTTTGCTTAAGCAGGATTGCTGCAGCCAAAGGTTTAAATGTGGAGGAATAAGCAAAACGCTCATCCGGTCGGTATTCGACGATTTGATTTGTTCCTGTATCCATTGCATAGACACCAAGTTGGGCATCAAACTCATTTTCAAGTTGTGCAAACTTTTCATCGTTATTGACCGTTTGTATTGGTTTATTCTCCTTGTCAGATGATGTATCAGTTTTATTATGTTCATTTCCGCATGCACTAAGTATTGTTAGTAACAGTAATGTTATGGACAGCGTGAGCAGGCGCATGTCGATTTTGTGTGGATTTGTTTTTCTCATATTGGTACCTTCTCTCTATTAGATTGAATTGCTTATATTTGTTTTCTTCATTTACCAGCCGTTATTTGTAAGCATTTTATACCTCCTTATTAACCTAAAGACTACAACTGTAGTACAATACTACAATTGTAGTCTTTTGAATGTCAAGACAAAATTTAAAAGTAGGTTTATACCATCTTGAAGCTTGATTGTAAAATGAAATGCAATGGCTAAAGGCATAGTAAAAGCCATCGATGACCTGGACGATGCGGTTATTGTTTATGTGGAGAACTAGTGCAATACAATTTCCTGCAAAATCCTGGGGTATCAATCTCCCAATAACCGGTATGAACAGGAAACGAGCATTGTTATATAATTATAATTAATGGTTGTAGTGGTTGTTGCATTTATTATTGCAATGCAAACTCCTTATTTTGTGCAACAGCACCCGCATGCGGGAGGAGGCAGCGGGGAGGGGAGAACGGAACGTATAGAAAGAAGCGGCATAGCATGCTTGTGAGGCAGCGGTGCGTTATACTGTATAAAGAGATCTCCCTGGTACGATCATCAACCACATTTCAAAATTTTTTTGGAAAAAATGGGGGAGACAAAAGAGAGTACGACTCTGAAGATACAGGAAAAGCGGGGTTAACTAATGATTGCGAAGACAGAAGAGGATTTTAACGGATTGAAAGAAATCGGCCGCATCTGCGGAAAAATCCGGGATGAATTGGTTTCGCGGACCAAGCCCGGCGTGACGACGAAAGAACTGGATGACACAGCCGGGGTGATGTTTGAGAAAGAAGGAGCGTTGTCGGCGCCGAAAGACGAATACGATTTTCCCGGGTACGGGTGCATCAGTGTGAACGAAGAAGTGGCGCACGGCATCCCGGCCGAACGCGTGATTCAGGAAGGCGATCTCGTGAATGTCGATATTTCAGGCTCAAAAAACGGGTATTTCGCGGACACCGGCGTTTCGTTTGTCGTCGGGGACGGGGAAGAGATGCTGCAGAGATTATGTGACACGGCCCGTGAAGCTTTTGACGCAGGACTGGAGAAGGCCAACCCCGGTTCGAAAAAAAGCGGGCTTGGAAGAATGGTGAACAAAACGGCACGGCAGCAGGGCTTCAGCGTTATTAAAAATCTGACGGGGCACGGGGTCGGACGCTCGATTCACGAGGAACCGGAGCATATTTTTAACTTTTTCTCGCGCTGGGATGACGAACTGTTAACGGACGGCATGGTTCTCGCGTTTGAGCCCTTTATCTCCACCGATGAAGAAGAAGTGTATCAATCAGACGACGGCTGGACGCTGTTAACGAATGGAAGCTTTGTGGCGCAGTACGAACATACCATCATTCTGACAAAAGAAGGTCCCGTTATTACGACGTTGCAGGAAGGCCGGTAACAAAAACAAAGCCCCATTACCACTGTAAACAGCCGGGATGGGGCTTTGTTTTTTACCATATGCTGTGAAAAAAGCGGCGGCAGATCGGCTTATCCGCCCGCAACCATGCGTGCCAGCTGACCGCAAATCAGGGCGGCGTAGGTTCCGACAATGTTACCTAATATCCCCATCAACAGTCCAACAGGCGCCAGCGCGGGCTGGAATACCGATGCGACAATCGGGGCGGAACTGGTTCCCCCGATATTGCCCTGGGATCCGACCGCGACGAAAAATAGCGGCGCTTTCAGCAGTTTTGCCGCACTAAAGATACAAAGGATATGAATGGCGAGCCAGACCACTCCCATCAGGATGAACTGGGGAGACTGCACGATGTCTGTTAAATTCGCCTGCGCGCCGATACCGGTTAAGAACAAATAGATGCCGAGATAACCGATTTTACTGGCGCCGTAGTATTCCAGATTTCTTACTTTCGTAAACGACAAGGCAATGCCTACAGCGGTAATGATAATAAACGACCAGGTGGACGTGCTCATAATATCGCTTTTTGGAATGAAGTCCATGCCGGCGAACACGCGGATAATATAAGAACCTGCCATGCCGACAGCTAAAATCGCAAACAGCTGCGGCAGCTGCAGCGGCTTAACATTTCGCTGCATTTCTGTTGCAATATCTTCATTCACCCGTTTGATCGTCGAATTGTCCGCCCCGTTCCACGAGTTGAACTTATCCTGAAAACTGGATAAGGCAATCATGACACCCATCCAGCTGATGCCGACCAAGGTGTCTGTCAAAATAACCGGGCTTTTAATATCATCCGGTATCTCAAAGGCTTCCATCATGGCGCCCATATTCGCTGAACCGCCGATCCAGCTTCCGGCAAGGGACCCTACCCCGCGCCAGGCGTCTTCCGGCAGAATGCCCTGAAATAGAGCATAGGCAATCGGTCCGCCGATAACAACCCCGACCGTCCCGGCCAGGAATAAAATAATAGCCTTACCACCAAGCTTCAACGTAGCCGGAACGTTCGCGGAAATCATTAATAGTAACAGTCCCGCCGGAAGAATATACGTACTGAGAAAGCTGTACAAATCCGAACTTTGCGGAATGATACCAAACGTCGTAGAAATCATCGGTAAAAAATACATCCAGATTAAAGGAGGAGCATATCGGAAAAGCTTATTCAAAAATCTATTATCTATCGTAGATAGCATAAATAAAATACCGACAATTGCGATTAAGTAGGCGAAAACGGACATGGGATCCTGTATTAACGCCGCATCGTTACCCGTCATGTGAAACACCTCTTGCTGTTCATTGGAAATTTTCAGTCAATTATTTACTGAGGACCAAGCTATTTTATCACTCCACCACAAAATTTCAAGCGAAATGTATTGGGAATGAATGGCACATGTGTCTTTCTTCCCCGAATCCTTTCTTTTCAACATAGATATTGAATTTCCAGCCGCCTGCTGAAATAATGAATATGGAATCCGTATGGAAAAGGAAGGATTGGTATGAGTTGGAGCCTGCTTATCACGATAGTTCCGGTTGTCCATCAGACACTGGCCCGGGCCGTAGTGGGGAAAGATAGAGAAAGCGTCAGTGACACAAACGGAAAAACTATCTATTATACGGGCATTACCGTACTGGTGATTACGAGCTTATTTGTCTTTGCTGCTATGGAAGCTAAAGCAGATATAGCATTCTGGACGCTTCTTATGATCAGCGTTATGCTGTACCAGGCATTGATGGAGCGGTTGTATCTTCCGGACCCGAGGTATTACATCGTAACGCTTTTGACCCTGGCTGCTGCGCTTGTGTACGTTCTGTTTTTTCGTTCTGTAGTTGTTTAAAAGGAGGGACGGGGTATTATGTTCAATGTGATCATTACGATTGTTGTCATTCTTGCCATTACCGGCTCCATCGCCGCCTGGATTAACACAAGGATTATTATTGAAGAGATTGGTATTATCAAAAAAGAACTGGGCATCCCGGAAAGGCCCAGGGACCACTATGGTGACGTATTCGACAGTGATACCCCGCACCGGAATGATACGGAAAAGAACCAGGAAGATACCCGGCAATAAAGCACCGGATTCTGTTTCTTTTCTTCCACAGCTTCTCCTTTTATAATAGAAAAAGAGAGAGAAGAAACGGGTGAACGGACATGAGAGACATGAAAATCATCAATCCTGCTGCCGGCGCCGCGGTGATGGCGTTGGGCATTTTTTTGTATGCGGCCGTGGACGCCTTTCCGCTGCTCGGCGTAAGGCTCGGCCCAGCGCTTGCGATTATATTTACGATCATCGCGGTCTACGTGTATACCGCGTTGACGCGGCAGTTTTTTCAGAAAGGATTTCTGCTTCCTTTTTTACATAATCCGGTGAATTCGTTTGTGATAGGGAGCTGGATCGCCGGGATGTCGGTCTGGTGCAACGTATTGATGAAGTATTATCCTGCAGCGGCACCCGTGATTCGGACGACCGCTCTGATAAACACTGTATTCTGGGTGCTGTTTGTTGGATGGAGTCTCTACAATTTCTACCGCTTGGTGAAACAACCGGGTCGTCATGAAGTGCACGGCGTGATTCTGCTGTCGACGGTGGCGGCGCAGTCCATCGTGGTCGTCTGGTCGGACCTGTTCTCGTTTATTCCGGAAACGGCGGCTGCCGTGGTGATTGGGACGGGCCTTTTCTTTTACGGCACCGGGATCGCGCTTCTTGTCTTCCGGTACGCGAAAGAAAAAGAATGGACGCTCACTGACGATTGGACGAACACGAACTGCATTATTCACGGGGCGCTCTCGATTACAGGGCTGGCCCTCGTTTCCTCCGGTTTTCTGTCGGCTGCCTGGATCATGGGATTCTGGGTGCTCGTGTTTGTGCTGCTGCTTCTCGTGGAGGCACTCGAAGGAGTGCGGGCGGTCCAGCGCGTCCGACGGTACGGCTGGAAAGAGGGAATCTTTACGTACAACACGAGCCAATGGTCCCGCAATTTTACGTTCGGCATGTTTTACGCGTTTTCGATGACAATGCATGAAAACCCGCACTACATGAACGCGATGTACGACTTTCACGAGGCGTTCCTGGCGGTGTGGGCCTGGATCGTACTGACGGCGCTTGTCGGAGAAATCACCGTATTTGCCGCTTCGAAATGGCGCGTATGGCGGACAGTTTCTTGAGAGCGGAGGAATGACAAATGCGAATAACGGTGGTCCTCGTCGTAATGGCCCTCGTGTATGAAGCACTCGGCCGGATGATCATTGGAAAAGAAAGAAGAAAAATAAAAGATACCACGGGGAAAAAGGTTTATCTGATAGGAATTAGCATTATGGCAGCCGGCGGGCTTTGTGATTATTTTCACTGTCCTGCCATCTGAGCCAGGCAGGGAAACCCCGGGATTCTGGACAGGATGTCTGACCGTGCTGCTTCTCTATCAGGTTGTGATGGAGCAGGTTTTTCTCCGGGATGCAAGATACCCCGTGACAACTTTTTTGACGCTGGCATTGGGATTGGTATGTATCTTGATTTTTGTGTTGTGAAGGAATCAAAAAAGCGGGATGCAGAGACTCCGGCAGATCAGAGTGCTCTCTTAAATTATGTATAGTTTGTAAAAAAAGATTAATATTCTATTAACTCTATTGCAGGAAATAAACTCCTTTGATAGTATTTAATTGTAAAATATAAAGGAGGGATTTGTTATCTTTAAAACATTGTTCAGTAAGAGATTGGCCGTATCTTTTATGATCTTTGTCATGATGCTGTCCGTTTTGACTCCTGCTGTGTCAGCTGCACAAAATGCATCCACGGATTATTCAAAAGAAGAAATTGTTTCAATGAGTCTTGAAACCAACTACTCTGGTTTTGAATTCAATGTGGACAAGGCAATTTCTTTAGGTATGAGTAAAGAAGATGCACTTGAAGCTGAAAAATCGTTTGACGAATTAAATTCACACATTCAAGCTGAAAAAGAATCTCCACAAATTGAGCCTAGAAGTAAAGCTAGTATAGCAATTAAACAAGCCGTTGACTATATGAAAAAAAATAAAGAAAAAATTGAAGATGGTATTAAAGCAGGAATTGACAAAATACCATTTATTAAACAAAAAGTTAAAGAAAAATGGAAAGAAGCAGTCTCAATTGTCGCTATTACAGAAGCAATGTCTCACTATGTTGGGTTTGCAGAAAGTGTTGAAGCAGCTATTGCTGGAGCAATAACTGATACAACACCGATTCCAGAGTCTGCAGCAAATATAATTGCAAAAACCGTTACCTTCTTATTACCAATTTGATAAAATTTAAGTTGGCGGTTTTAAACCGTCAACTTAATGTATATAGGGGTATATTTATGCTACTTTTTCTATGGTTGTTCATAACGGAAGTTATTTTAGGTTATGTTGCTTTGTATACTGTTATTGATCAACAGCAGACTTATGGAGCCATTGCAATAAATATCGTTCTCTTGGGCTGGGCTGTACGATTAGCCTATACATCATATAATAAAAAAGAACAAAAGGATATGGTATTGTTCATTGCATTGGCAGTTTTCATTTCAATAACAACCATTCTTATTTTAGATTTTTAAGGTGTTGGAAAGAATGATAAGACTTACAATAAACATCATAACGGTTATACTTGCAGCGATTGGCATGTACATATACTATACATCGTCCAACATACTTATTTATCTATACTTGTTTGGATTATACTATGCCAACGTGATGGCTAAGCATATATTTCTCGAGGATGAAGAATAAATTATCGTTTTTGTCCCGTCGTTCTGAATCAAGGAACGATGGAAAAGCGACATAAAAAACGGGATGAGGGCTGGCTTCATCCCGTTTCTCGTTTATGACTCGTCGAAGGAAGCAGCGGCGAAGTAGGGTGCCAGCGCCTGCTGCAGATCTCCTTTTGTTTCCACTTTGGCTTCCAGATCAATCCCCATCTCGACCATCTTCCGTGCCGCTTCCGGACGGACGCCGGTGATGACCGGCCGGCTTCCCATAATGTGAATGCCGTCGATCAACCGGAGCAGCCGCTGCGCCACATCTGATTCCATATCGGCAATGCCGGAAAGATCTACAATCAGCGTCTTGATGGCCTGATCGCCGATCTGCACCAGCACTTTTTCTTCAATCACATTCATCCGGTCCAAATCAAGCGTGCCGATAAGCGGCAGCACACACATCGACCCGCTGACCGGAATGAACGGCACCGACAGATTTTAGACGAGTTTTTCCAGCGCAAAAAATCCGACGCTTCCCGCACCTCCGGAGACAATTCTTCGTACCGCTCCAGAAAACGCCACAACGTGTGGCGGATCGCCTGCACCCATTCCAGTTTCAACGTCAGCGTCAACGAATACTTCGCCCACGCCTCGCCTTCCTGTTCGGAAAACGTGATCAGTTCCTCTTCCTGCTGGATGATAATATAGCATACGAGGGTATGCGCGTTTGCAATCAGATCAATATTACCGATCCGCTGAATTTCCTTAATCCTCTCCCGAACCGTCACCGCTTCCTGCAGCAGCTGTTCTTCAAATATATCCCGGTTTTCTTCCAGAAATTCCTTTATCGTCTGTCCTTGTTTATAAACAACATCCATCTCCGTCACTCCAACGTAAGGATAATGGATTTCCGTGTTTAAGAGTATATAGGTTTGGGTGATCCCCCTCTTTTGTCATAGTTAAAACATCTTTTAAAAAGAATCGTCAGCAGTGAAGTGATCTGGTAAGATGTGTATGATGCCGATATTTACATAGTATTTGAAAAAAATGAAATCCCGGGAGTGGAAGACATGAAAAAAAATATTCACGTCGTTGGAGCGGTCATCGTAGAAGAAAACCAGATTCTATGCGCGCAACGTGGTGATTCGAAGTCCCTTCCATACAAATGGGAGTTTCCTGGTGGCAAAATTGAACAGGATGAAACACCACAGGAGGCGCTGCGCCGTGAAATAGACGAAGAAATGCAGTGCCGTATAGAGATTGGGGAACAAATTGAACATACGGTCTATGAATACGATTTTGGCGTTGTGCATTTGACGACCTTTTATTGCCACGTGCTTGATGGAACGCCGTCATTAACCGAACACGTCGCGATCCGCTGGTTAACGCCAGCTGACCTACACACGTTAGACTGGGCACCTGCCGACATTCCAGCTATTGAAAAAATTGCAGCAACATGTAACCGTTAATTTCACATAGGTGGTGCTTTTTTTGCAAGATTTCATCAAGGATTTAGAAAGTTCTCTGCAACGAGGATTTATTGATCAAACCCATCCGAATAAAGGGGACCATCAACCGCAATTATTACTGAACAGCAAACAAGCGAAACAAGAAGTTCTATCAAGCCTCACCGAAGAGTTGGATCACTGTTATTCGTTTTTGTTTTCAGTCGCTTTTATTACAGAACAAGGATTGGCTACGTTGAAATCTCACTTGTTGGATTTGAAACTTAAAGGCATTTCGGGACGGCTCCTCACATCGACTTTTTTAACGTTTAATCAACCTGCTGTCTTTCGAGAGTTATTAAAAATGACAAACTTAGACGTTCGTGTCACAGATGTTCAAGGATTTCACGCGAAGGGCTATATTTTCGAGCAGCCAACTCACTACACTCTTATTGTTGGAAGTTCGAATTTAACAGCGTCCGCCCTGCAAGTAAATCATGAGTGGAATGTGAAGCTCACTTCTCATGAAAACGGCGAAATCATTCACCATTTTTACAACCAATTTGAAGAGATGTGGCAGACAGCGACATCGGTGACAGAGTCGTGGATTGAAGAATATGCAAAAGTGTATGAGCAAGCGAAATCTCTACCTGAACAAGTTGCAGAGCTTCCGACGTCTTATGAGACGAACCCGTGGCAGCAAGCTGTCACAATTGAACCAAATACGATGCAGCAAAACGCCATGCAGCAACTTGAAACGGTTCGAGCCGAAGGAAATGATAAGGCGCTAATTATTTCTGCGACCGGGACAGGAAAAACGTATTTAGCAGCGTTTGATGTGCGCCGCTACACGCCGAAACGAATGCTTTTTATTGCGCACCGAGAACAAATTTTGAAAAAAGCGAAGGCCGATTTTCAGCGTGTGCTAGGTGGACCGGATTACGATTATGGTTTGTTATCTGGCAGTCATAGAGATCTAGAAGCAAAATATGTTTTTGCGACCATTCAAACATTATCAAGAGAAGAGCAGTTGCAGAACTTTTCGCGTGAAGACTTTGATTACATTTTAATCGATGAAGTACATAAAGCAGGAGCGCTGTCTTACCAGAGAGTCATGGATTATTTTACGCCGGACTTTTTCATGGGGATGACCGCCACGCCTGAACGAACGGACGATGTGAACATATATGAGCTATTTGATTACACGATAGCGTACGAGATTCGCTTGCAGGAAGCGTTAGAGGAAGACATGCTCTGTTCGTTCCAGTATTTTGGCGTGACCGAATTTGAACAAAATGGTCGTCTCATTGATGATACGACCACCTTAACGGATTTAGTTACAGAAGAGCGAGTCGGTCATCTTATCGACAAAATTCACTACTATGGCTGGTCAGGGGATTACGTGCGCGGGCTTATCTTTTGTAGTCAAAAAGAAGAAGCTCATCATTTGTCTGCGGCGATGAATAAACAGGGGTATCGCACCGTGGCTTTAACAGGCGATGATTCTCAGGAAGAACGGCTGCGCAGGATTGACGAGTTGGAAAACGGTGACCTGGAATATATTTTAACCGTCGATATATTCAATGAAGGGGTCGACATTCCAAGCATTAATCAGGTCGTTATGCTGCGGCAAACCGAATCTAGCATAATCTTTATTCAGCAACTCGGCCGCGGCTTGCGTAAACATGATTCCAAAGACTTCTTAACCGTCATTGATTTTATCGGGAACTACAAAAAGAATTATTTGATTCCGATTGCGTTATCCGGTGACAAATCACAAAACAAAGACAACATTCGGCGGCGTATGAAAGATACGAGCTATATTCACGGCGTATCGTCGATTCATTTTGAAGAAGTAGCGAAAAAGAAAATCTTTGAGTCCATCAATTCCGAAAACTTGATGCAAATGTCTATTTTAAAAGACGCGTATCAAGAGTTGAAAAACAGGTTAGGACGGATTCCGTATTTAACCGATTTTCAGAACCATCACTCGATAGATCCGGAAGTCCTTGTTGGTAAGGCTCATAATTATCATTCGTTTTTGCTGAAAATGAAAGAAGATATTCAACTGTACACGAAACATGAAGACCAAGTACTGACGATGTTTTCTCAAGACATTCTCCCAGGGAAACGCAAGCATGAAGTGATACTGTTAGACATGTTGCTTCGAGATGGAGTGGTAACGCAATCTGCGTTTATCGATGACTTAATGAAGGTAGGATGCCGCACAGATGAAGCAACGCTGACATCGGTGGAACGTATCTTTAACTTGGAATTTTTCACGGTGCAGGACCAGAAGAAGTACGGGGAACAGCCAATCGTGGTAAAAGAAAACGGTACGTACCGGTGGACCACCGAAGTGAAAAGGCAGTTGGAGCAAAATGAGAACTTCCGCGCATTCGTGCAAGATATCGTAACGGTAGGCTCTCAGAAAATGCAGCATTACTCCTGCGTCGAACCGTTTCAACTCCACGAAAAATACTCCCGCAAAGACACGATGAAGCTGCTGAACTGGGAGAATGACGAGAAAGCTACGGTATTTGGGTACAAGGTGAAATATAATACGTGTCCGATTTTTATAACTTATAAAAAGGAGTCAGACGTAGAAAATAGTGTGAATTACCGTGATGAGTTCATTAATAAAAATATGTTTTCTTGGTATAGCAAAAGTAGAAGAACATTGAATTCAAAGGATGTCCAACAAATATTGAATGCAGATAGGAATCAAATTTCTTTATATATATTTATTAAAAAAGATGATGGCGAAGGAAATCATTTTTATTACCTTGGTCAGGCATCCCCGGATAAATTCAGTGCAGAGGAGACGGAGATGGTTGATGAGGATAAAAAACTCCCAGTTGTAAGAATGGATCTACACCTTGAAAGAAGTGTAGATAAAAAATTATATCGCTATTTGATCGATTAGATTGTCGTAGTAATAATAAAAACTAGTTAGGAAAAAGCAAGATTGTTCTACAAACATTTTACAAAAAAAAAATAATTATGATACTTTGGAACTGCGACTCCCCATGGAACTTTACCTCTGCAATACTTTAGTAGGCTTTGGTTTCTAATTAAGCCGCGATTCGAAGTTTTTGGGGCACAATTGGTTAACAGAATTGTCCGACCCATTTAATTACATGCTACATCCCGAGTAATATCTGCATCACTTAAGATGTACGGCATATGCCTAGTTGACATCATATTAAAGTGGGCAGAGGATGTAG
Source organism: Salibacterium halotolerans (assembly GCF_900115625.1). GTDB lineage: Bacteria > Bacillota > Bacilli > Bacillales > Marinococcaceae > Salibacterium > Salibacterium halotolerans. The sequence goes on from NZ_FOXD01000008.1 coordinate 147,174, forward strand.
GCTATAAGAGGCTGGAGAGAGCGATACTTATCCGTGGATTCCCTTTTTATAATATCGGGCAGAGGGGCCTTATTAAGGTCAAATATTTTTAGAAAGGGGAGACAGCGTTGAACAGGAGACGTTGTAGAAGTCGCAAGTATCGCAAAGAGAAGGTACCACATTCATTAAAGGAGTTAATATGGCATAATGCCTATTTATTTTCTAATAGTTTCACCCCAATATTTGGTTGGAGTTTTGCTTTGCTTGTAACTGGAGTAGTGGGAGTGAAATTATATGAATGGTTAAATATCGGACCTTCAGTTATCAAAACAGTACTCTCCAGCCTCTTTTACTCAATAAAAAAACAGGGATGGTATCATGCTTGTTCCTCCAAATCATTATCTGTATAAACTGCAAAAACGGAAACGTTTGGGTAAGATTCTACATGTTCAAGAAGAAAAATTCAGAAGAATTGAAGAATGGGCTTTAGTTCACCCATTTAATAAAAAGCAGGGGGAAAAGACAAGAAGACTTTTCAACACTGAAAAGGAATATAAAGTTTTACTCCGTAGGCTTAATAGAATGTTTCTTCAACTTAATATTCCTGAATATGTGTATGCAGGTATACCTAATCTAGACTTTTTGAGCAATGCTAATTCACACTTCACCAATTCTTATTTACAAAGTGTGGATATAAAGAGTTTCTTCCCCAATACACACGAGAGTTACGTTTACGGATTATTTTTACATAAATTTAAAATGAGTAAAGATGTAGCCAAAATACTAACGACACTTACTACATATACAGAAGATATTGGCTCTTTTAACCGTCATTTACCTCAAGGATTTCCTACCAGTACTATACTATCCTTTTTAGCTTATTTTGATATGTTTAACGGCATTTCAAAGCTTAGTAAAGAAAGAAATATTCACTTTAGTTTATTTGTTGATGATATGACCTTTTCCAGTCAAGAGAGAATACCTAAATCTTTTTTAAATCAAGTGCAGAGAATAGTTAATTCATATGGATTGCAGTTACATCCAGATAAATTTTCACTTTATTACCCCTCGGATCCTAAACCAGTAACTGGAGTAGTCTATAAACCAAATGAAAATATTCTAAGTATACTGGACCCAAGATTTCAGACACGAAAAAAGGATGTGTTAAGGTGTGGGTATGAAACGTAAACGATATACCCCAGCATTCAAAGCGCAGATT
>NZ_FOXD01000010.1 GCF_900115625.1 Salibacterium halotolerans
CTTCTGTGCCTATAGAACAAACACCAATAGTGCCGAGGCGGCGTTCATTTTTTCCATTCGGGCCCAGACCCAGCTAGGGAGCTTAGCCGCCCCCCCACCACATGGATACGCCGGACGAAGGAATGTATGGACCTTCAGCCAGTGATATATGGGAGGGTTAGCGACCATGTGCGATGTGGGTGATTTCCAAGAGCACGGTCATACACTAATTTACCAACAAATTCCTGTATGGACAGATGGAAGGATTCTGTACTGGATCAAATTGTTATAGATAACAATTTATGTTTCCGTGAGGTGGGAACGCACCTATCTGGTGATCATTGATAGGATAGAAATACGGAGAAAACAAGAGCATGTGGGAGAATAATTAATTACAAAGAGGGAGGAGAATAATTTATGGAACAACAAACTGAGCATGAAGTTCCTTTGGGAACTCAAAAGAAAGGATTTTTGAGCACCATTCGCGAATTTGGACCTGGAATTATAGCAGTATTAAGCATGATGGGGGCTGGAGACCTTGTTACTTCTTCCGTCTCTGGGTCAAATTACGGGTACAATTTAATGTGGCTTCTTGCCATTTCATTAATTGTTCGATTTGTTGTTGTAAATATTATGGGTAGATACCAGGTTTGTAATTTGAAAGGTCAATCAATACTAGAGGGATATAATGACGTATCCAAGTATTTTCCTTGGTTTTTGGGAATTGCTATTTTAATTAGCGGACATTTGCTCAACGCATATATGTTAACCGGGGCAGGGGAGGCACTAGCTTGGATTTTTAATTTTGGTTCACCGTTTTTGTGGTCATGTGTCGTGGTTTTGGTTAGTCTGTTTGTAATTGGACGTAATGTATATAACACTATTGAAAAAATTATGAAACTTTTCCTTGGTTTGATGACGATCACTTTGTTTGGGCTGGCGGTCTATGCGCTTCCTGACGTTGGCGGAATTATAAAAGGAACTATTGGTTTCAGCATTCCGGATAATACTGGCGCCTTTGGAGTTTTTGCAGTTGCCCTTTCGTTAATAGGAGCAGTAGCCGGATCGATGGCCAATTTTCTATATCCTTATTATGTAAGAGAAAAAGGATGGAGCGGGCCACTCCATCAGAAACTTCAGCGCAATGATCTAATATTTGGCATTGGTGCTGCTATTGTATTAAACTTGGCAGTCTGGATTGTTGGTGCAGAAATTCTTAGACCAAATGGGGTCGAAGTAAACAGTCTGTCGGATATATCCAAAGCTCTTTCCGATCAACTGGGCTATTTCGGAGGAATTATTTTTTATTTGGGTGCTTTCGGAATACTTTATAGCAGTGTGATTGGATTTGCAAACGGTTTTCCTAAAGTGATTATTGATTGTTTGCATATTGTCAAAACAGAACGAAGAGAAAAATATGGGGATAAGTTCGAAGATGATCCGTGGTTTAAGTGGGTAAGTCTATTTATTCTAATATCCCCGATTATTTGGTCTGTGCCTGGCATGCCGGGTTTTGTTTCTATGGCTGTTTTTGTCACTGGGTTACAAGCGATTATTGTCCCACTAGTAGCCATCGGACTTTTAATTTTGGCAAATAAATCAAGCCATTTAGGAAAATACAAAGCCAACGTTGTGGAAAATATCGTCTTGGTACTTACAACAATTATGACAATATGGGTTACGATTCAAGTGATAGTCGGTTGGTTCTAAGGGAAATAGAAATAATTCAAAAAGACTTCGATTTATCATAATGGGAGCAGTTTTTAATTAACTGTATTCACGCATTCGAAATTCCATATCAAGAGTTATTTTCCCTGTATGATAAAGCTGAGGCGCTACCAGTGGAAGGCGTCCATCTGCAGCGTAGACCTTTTGCAAATAGCGCACCTCAAGAACTATACGTGTTATAAGCTGTTTGACAATAGACTTTGTATAGTTACACTTTTTACAGGATTCGTTAGCTGGATAAGGATAGTGATTTTTTGAGTTGCAAAAATTGAATTATGAAAAAAGACCCCGTGTACAAATGTTCTCTTTTTCCGGCTTGTCTCATAAAATAACGGAGGCTGGAAAAAAGGGGAGTCTGTCATGTCGTCCGTATTATGGAAAAATATATGGCTGCTGTTAGGGGCGGCCCTGCTTGGAGAATGTCTGGAATTTACGATTAACATGGTACTGGCGCGTGAGCTGGGAGAGACGGGACTGGGGCTTTATATGTCCATCCTTCCGGTGATTATGTTTCTGGCGGTGATTGCCGGACTGGAGCTTCCTGCTTCCCTTTCTAAGGCGACAGCGGAAAAAAACCCCATTTATCACCGAAGTATACTGCAGCACACGTTTTACTTTACATCAGGATTCACCATCGTCTGTCTGGCAGCAGGCACTCTCATTTTTCCGCTGCTTCCGGTTTTCAATGAGTATCATCCGCTGCTTTCGTATCTCCTTTTGCTGCTTGTTCCCATTACTTCGTTTTCCTCTGTGGCCAGAGGGTACTTTATGGGCGCGAAATACATGGGGAAGATTGCAGCAGCAAATGTGCTGCAGCGTGTCATGCAGCTCGTCCTGCTCGTCGTCGTGTTCCGTTTTTTTCATGTGGAAACAGAAGCCGCGATCCTGCTCAGTCTCATCACGCTGATTGCATCGGAATTTGCGGTATGTATGTACTTAGTGCCGTCCTGCCTCCGCAGTATCAAACAGATGAAACAAAAGCCGCGCAAGCCGCTGGAGAAAAAGTCTGTGCTGCATCTTTTACTGTCGGTGTCACTGCCGGCTACCGGGCTTCGCATCTTTCACGCCGCTTCCTTTGCGGTAAAACCTTTTTTGATAAAGACAGCCCTGATGCAGGCTGGTTTAGGTGGGGATGTGGCTGTCGCTCAATACGGGAAGCTGGCAGGAGTGGCATTTACGATCGGCTTTTTCCCCGCGTTTATTGCTCATTCGCTGCTTCTTGTTCTGATTCCTGCTGTATCTGAGGCATATGCCAAAAAAGAGATCCATCATTTGGAAAACATGCTCCGCCGGATGGCCGGCTTCACGCTTGTTTATGCAGTACCGGCGGTCTGTGTGTTTTTTTTCTTTGCGGATGAATTAACGGGGCTTTTTTTTGAAGAATCTCCGGCATCGGTCTATCTGCAGCTCCTAACTCCATATTTTTTCTTTCATTTTTTTGTTATTCCGATGCAAGCATTTCTCATCGGACTTGGCCTGGTAACGGATGCGTTTGTTCATTCGGTCTGGTCGACCTCCGTCTCTTTTCTTCTCATGTATCTGCTCGGGTCGATGCCGGATCTGCGCATGGACGGTATTATTCTCGGTATGAACACGGGGGTTGTTCTGCTTGCGGGCCTTCACGCAGCAACCATCCGGCACCGGCTGCAGCAGCCCGTCGGCTGGAAGCTTCGCGAAATCTGAACAATCGTTGATGGCGTTTCAAGGGACAAATCGTTATACTGGTGAATAGAAAAACGACATGTGGACAGGGGGAGCATACCGGTGATTTTATCCGATCAGACGATAAAGCAGATGATGAAAGAAGACACGTTGCAGATTGATCCAGTGGACAATCATCAGATTCAGCCCGCTTCGGTGGATATCCGTTTAGGAACCCACTTTCTTAAAATAGACGAAAATGCGATTGAAGCGATCGCTCTCGACGAACCCGCACGTTATGTAGAGTTTGAAAGCGAGGAAGTAATTATTCCGCCTCATTCGTTTCTGCTCGCAACGACAAAAGAATATATCCGTCTGCCGCATCACGTAACAGCGTTTGTGGAAGGACGGAGTTCCATCGGGCGGATGGGTCTTTTTATACAGAATGCCGGCTGGGTGGACCCGGGCTTTGAAGGAGAGATTACACTCGAATTGTACAATGCCAACCGGCTTCCGATACGACTGAAAGCAGAGCGCCGGATTGCCCAGCTCGTCTTCGCCTTCATGGACCAGGAAGCCTCATCCCCCTATGACGGAAAATATCAGGGACAGAAAAAAGCGGTCGGAAGCCAGGTCTATCTCGATAAAGACTCACGCTGATGGAGAGGTCAAGTTACGTATGAAACAGACAATTCCTTCAAAATCTTCATGATGTATCCGAAATAAAAAGTAAAACGAACCTGCTGAAACAGCAGAGAGGAGCAGATGATGAAAGAGAAGGTTTTGGTCGTAACGGGTTGTTATTTTGCTGTGGGCCTGCTTTGGGTTATACTCACTGACCGGCTGATTCCGGAAGGAAGGCAGGAGCCTGTGCTGCAGACATTAAAAGGGTGCCTCTTTGTCGGAGGGACGGCTGTACTGCTTTATTTCGCTTTGCAGCAAGGTTTGGGAACCAGTCAGATGCAGCGTAGAAATAAAGAAAAAGCAGATCTTTTATATGAAACGGTTTTCGACAATGTGACGGATTTTGTATTTATTGCACGTATTCCGGAAAAAGATGACCAGCTCCGCTTTTTTGAGTGGAACAAGAAAGCTTTGGAATGGCTTGGTGAAAAAGGGATAAAGTCCGATCTCACATTCCAGGAGCTGTCCAGTGAAGAATGGCAGGAAGAAGCTCTGCGGCAGCAGCACCGTATACTGGAGCATAAACAGCTGACTTTTGATTGGGAAATCGCTGATTATTCAGGCCGGGTGCTTCCTGTGAAAGTACAGACTACGATGACAGGATTTGGGGACAACCGTACCATTATTGCTGCATTCAAAGATGTGAGTGCTTACAGGGAAGCGGTACATAATATCTATGAGCTGTCTTATTATGATAAAATAACACAGTTGCCAAATGAAAACTTCTTTATCAAACATCTGCAGGAAATGGATTCAAAACAAAACCGGATGGTCATGGCCCTGTCTTTTCACCATTTCCGCCGTATCAGTGAAACAATGGGAATGGATACGGAGAACACGGCAGCTGCATTAGCCGCCGCCAAGCTTCAGTCTGTCATAGGTCCCGGGGAAGCGCTTGCGCGCAAAAGCAATCATGAATTTTTACTGTTGTTTTTCCGGAGGGAAAACGATGCAGAGCAGGCTGTGAATGCTCTGCTGCGGGCATTTGAGCAGCCGATTGAAGTAAGCGGTCGTGAGATTTTTGTGTCCTTTACAGCCGGCATTGCACTGGATACAGATGGAAGAAAGCAGCCGGAATTTCTGCTTCAACAGGCCGATATCGCTTTTTCCCATGCGGAGCGCAGTAATCAGCGGTATGGGTTTTACCGTCCGGGCATTGAACAGGAGGCACGGATACAATATGAACTGGAAAATGATTTACATTTTTCGATCGAACGCGGGGAACTATTCGTCATGTATCAGCCGTTTGTGTACGGCAGTGAAGGAGCAACCAAAGGGATGGAGGCACTGCTTAGATGGAAGCATCCGGTTCACGGAATGATTCCTCCGTCGACCTTTATTCCAATGGCTGAAGAGAACGGATTGATTCATCAACTGGGACGCTGGGTGCTGGAGGAAGTATGCCGGGAAGCGGGCCCTGTACTGAAACGTAACCGCAGCTGGACAGCGGCTGTTAATCTTTCGAGCCGGCAGTTGGAGCATTCCGGCTTTATCGAAGAGCTGCCCGGCATTGTTCATGCCTATGGTGTGGAACCGGATCAGCTGGAACTTGAAATCACCGAACGTACGATGATGCAGCCGGAGCGGATGCTGCCTGTACTAAACCGTTTGAAAGCATACGGATTCCGCCTCAGTCTTGATGATTTTGGAACAGGATACAGTTCATTGAGCCAGCTGAAAGAACTTCCGGTGGATACGCTGAAAATCGACCGGTCGTTCATTGAAGATATGAATGAAACACAGAAGAATGCCGCGATTGTCCAAACGATTATTCATGCGGCCCGAAATCTGAACATGAAAGTAGTAGCCGAGGGAATCGAAGAAGCAGAGCAGGCGCAGGAACTGTTGGAGATGGCTTGTTTTTACTTCCAGGGTTACTATTTTTCCGTGCCGAAGACGATACAGGAGTTTCCATGGAGCAGGGAAGCGTAAACTTCGAGCGGTCCGGTTCTTCTAAAATGCCGGACCGCAGTTTTTGTGTGGGCGCAGGCATACGAAAAGCCGGGGTTGCGTGAAGATGTTATAATAGGAACGTTACAATAAAGAAAACATGGTACTCGGTACCTGGATAGATAGAAAGAGGGATGGAGATTGAGTTTTGCACAGGAAAAGGCGGTGGTTGTATTCAGCGGCGGCCAGGACAGCACAACCTGTCTGTTCTGGGCACATGAGAGGTTTCAGGAAGTAACAGCTGTCACATTCGATTACGGTCAGCGGCATGACAACGAAATAGAAACAGCTCGGGATATTGCGGCTGATCTTGGTGTGGAACATCACGTGCTCGACATGAGCCTGTTGAATCAGCTCGCGCCGAATGCACTGACGCGGGATGATATGGAAGTGAAAGAAGGGGAAGATGGAGAGCTTCCATCGACGTTTGTGGAAGGACGGAACCTGTTGTTCTTTTCCTTTGCTTCCATTCTTGCTTCGCAGAAAGGCGCAAAACATGTCGTAACCGGCGTATGTGAAACAGACTACAGCGGTTATCCGGACTGTCGCGACGTATTTGTGAAATCATTGAACGTGACGCTGAACCTGGCGGTGGGAAAAGAGTTTGTTCTTCATACGCCACTCATGTGGCTGGACAAGAAAGAAACATGGGAACTTGCCGATAAACTTGGCAGGTTGACGTATGTGAAAGAGAATACACTGACATGCTATCATGGCATCCGCGGCAGCGGCTGCGGGGAATGTCCGGCCTGTAAGCTGCGCCGGGCCGGCTATGAGCAGTATATACAGGAAAAGGAACGGGAGCTCGGATGATTCATCAATTTTATCCACAGGTGCCGCACACCTACCGCTATGAACTGAATAAGGATATGCAGCTTGCCGCTGCGCATTTTATTCCGGCAGCAGCTGCCGGAAAGTGCGCCAATGTGCACGGGCATACGTATGTCATCAACGTGACGATAGCGGGGGACGAGCTGGATGATACCGGCTTTCTCGTTGATTTTAAAATGATAAAAGAACTTGTTCATGACCGCTTTGATCATTCCCTTCTCAATGACGACGAGGCGTTTGCCGATACGCCGGACAGTGATTCCGAAACGTTTCCAACGACGGAGGTCGTCGCGCGCACGATCTGGCAGAGCATCCAGAAGGAGCTGGATACACGCTTCAACCAGCCCCGCTGTCTCCAGGTTATTGTCCGGGAAACGCCGACAAGCTATGTTGTATACCGGGCCAAGGAAGGAGACTTCACGTCATGAAGAAGGTTCCTGTACTTGAAATATTCGGTCCGACTATTCAGGGGGAAGGAATGGTCATCGGCCGGAAAACGATGTTTCTGCGCACCGGCGGCTGTGATTACCGCTGCTCCTGGTGTGATTCAGCGTTCACATGGGATGGCTCGCAAAAACCGGATATTCTGGATGCTTCTGATATTGTGGAATGGTTGGAAATGGAGGGAGGATCCTTTTTCAATCACGTCACCATTTCCGGCGGCAATCCGGCTCTGCATGAAGGGCTTGGCGAAGTGAACCGCCTTCTTCAGGAGAAAGGCATTCAGACAGCGGTGGAAACCCAGGGCAGTTTCTGGCAGGAATGGATGACAGAGATTGATGATGTGACGATTTCTCCCAAACCGCCCAGCTCCGGCATGAAGACGAACTGGGAGCATCTGGATATGTATATCAGTCGTCTGAAAGACCGGGAGACAAAAAAGGTGAGCCTGAAGGTTGTTATTTTTGATGATACCGATCTTTCTTACGCAGCTGATGTTCATGAGAGGTATCCGGAAGTGGAGATGTTTCTACAGACGGGAAATGACGAAATAAGTACAGCTGATGATCAGTGGCTGCTCTCTCATCTTCTGAACCGATATGAGTGGCTGGTGGAGCAGGTCCTGCATTCCAACCGGCTGAATGATGTGAAAGTACTGCCGCAGCTGCACACGCTGCTGTGGGGAAATAAACAGGGGGTATAATTAATGCCGGAACGAAATGATATCGAGAACCTTTCCCATCTGGGGCAGGAAGAGACGTCCTACACGTTTCACTACGATTCTTCGCTCCTTGAAACATTTGAAAACGGTCATCCAAACCGGGATTACTTCGTTAAATTCAACTGCCCGGAATTTACCACACTCTGTCCTAAAACGGGACAGCCTGATTTTGCTGCGCTGTATATCAGTTATATTCCAGAAGTGCACATGGTGGAGAGTAAATCGCTGAAGCTGTATCTGTTCAGTTTCCGCAACCACGGCGGGTTTCACGAAGATGCGATCAATACCATCGTTAATGATCTGGTTGAGCTGATGAACCCGCGCTATCTCGAAGTGCTCGGTAGATTCACGCCGCGTGGAGGAATATCCATTGATCCGTACGCCAATTACGGCCGTCCCGGGACAAAATATGAACAAATGGCCGAAACGAGACTGCTGTACCACGATATGTACCCGGAAAACATCAATAACCGCTGAATAAATAAAACCGTGGACAATACAAAGATAAGATAAAAATGAGGTTGGGACAAAACCTTTATAATATTGAAAAAGGGGCTGTATCAAAAGGTACAGCTCCTTTTCAATAATATAGAAAATTCACCTCAGGCAGAAACGGAAGGCGGCGACGCCAGCGGGAAGAGCAGCGGCCGAAGATCCCATCAAACGGCGGTTTTACCGTTTGATGTAGCTGAGGCGCTGCCCGCGGCAAGCGTCCGCCTGCAGTGGATGCCTTAACGCTTAATGGCTTTTGATACAGCTCCATTTTGAACACGAATAATAAAGTTGTTTAAAAAATAATAAAGTCATTTAAAAGGTAAAATAGTAGTTTAAAAACTTCCGCTTTATTCAATAATCGGGCCATCACCTTGAATAAACAATATGTGTTGTGAACAAAAAATGTTGGATAAAATGAGAGAAGAAATAAAAAAAGTCGTGTATCAATCAAATGGAATAAAGCCTACTTAAGCGGGTGGAGGAATTATTCAGTATGTTAACGAGAGAAGATATCTTCAAGCACGTCAAAGAAACTTACGGTACATTACCAGATTATCCGTTTAAGCAATTTCCAAACTATGCTGCCTTGAGACATACATCCAACCGAAGATGGTATGGCCTTGTGATGAATGTACATCCAGAAAAATTAGGATTAGATGGAAAAGAAGAACTAGAGATTCTGAATTTAAAATGTCCTCCTGAATTCATCGGGGGCCTAAGAAATGGACGAAATATTTTACCTGGATATCATATGGACAAGGAACACTGGATTTCACTTGTTTTAGATCGCATCGAGCCAGAAGAAGAAATTTGCAATTTAATTGAGCAAAGCTTTAATCTAACCAAGTGAAAAAGAGTTGTTCCGATAACGATTGCGCAACCTGTTCCGCAAACAGATGCGATTGTGGAAAGACTATAAATTTAAACGACTTACTGTTACATCCATGAAATGTTATTCAGCCATTGCACCAAAAAATTAAACAACTTTATTTTTACGAGGCTGGGACAAAACCTTTATAAGATAGAAAAATGCCGAACGATTTTAAAAAATTCGTTCGGCATTTTTCGTTCCTAAGATAAACCGCTGCGTGAAAGCACTTCGCTTTTACTCCAGAGCACAAGGACGACATCGGTTCGCGGGGCTCACCGTGTCTTCTTTGCACTCCGGAATACAAGGGCGGCATTGATTCGCTGGTGCTCATCGTGTGGCAGCCTCGAAAAAGAGGAAAACCTGCAGGGGTCTTCGAGACACGTGCTGTTCTGAGCAGGAGACGAAGTGTTTTGGCTCCGCTAATATGCTGTTACTAAACAGCTCCATCAGACATTCGTGTTGTCTACTGCATATTTTTCTTTCGTGCTACTCTCATTTTTATTTTACATTATTATAATTCTTTTTCGGATTTGACAGCTTCCTGGTGTGCTTCGTTTTTCAGGGCGAGCCGTTCTTCGTTTAGCTGCTCGCAGTGGCCTCTGCCGAATTCATATGCCTTCTGTCTGCGGCCGCGGCAGGCAGCATTTAGTTTGGAAGGGGCGTTGACGATTCGCCCCCACGCCCCGGCAATCTGTCCGCGTGTTTTTTTCCCGTTCTGCGGAGCTGTCAAAAGCATGGCGGTAAAAGCGGAAAGGAAGCCGGCAGCAGCACTGATCCACCCTGCCTTTTTAATCATGATGTTTCACTGCCGTCCTTAAATCCTTTTAGAGCCTTACGCTTTTGAAACAGATAATAAACAAGAGCCGCACCGCCATAGAGCCCGCCCAGATCACGGTTGTCCGCTTTTTCTTTGGCTTCGTCCGTGTTTTTCTTCATGGAAGCTGTCATATCCACAAGAGAAGAAGACAGCTTTCTCGACGCTTCGCCGGCATCCCCCAGAATATAAAACAAAGGATTCAGCGTGCGCATTTTTTCATTCAGATCAAGGAGTGTTTCGTTGCTGTTATGAATCACCACTCCAGTTTCTTTCATTACGTCATCAAGCTGGTCCGGCAGCTTTTCCACCGTTTTGTTTACACTTCCAAGCACATTGGTAAGATTGTTCAACGTCCGCGCCAGGAAAATGACGAGTACGGCAAACGCGATTGCAATAATAAGTATACTGATTCCTACTAAATCCAACATGATCCCTCCTCATTTATCCTTGACCTATTCTATCACGAATCGGATGGTTTATGTTTACGATTCCCTTTGATTTGCAACAATATCCAGCATATTTCTGATGTATTCGCCGACAACCGGAATACCTGCAAGCTGTGTAAGAATGAAAAACAATAAAGCAAGAAAAAGGGCGGTACCGAGCGTTAATCCCACGCCGCGTGATACACCGGCAATCAAGTTCGTCTTAATGACTTCCGACGTTTTCGTATAATGATAGGCTAAATCTTTCATTCGTGAATTTGTCGTTATTTCTTCCAGTTTGTTGACGAGCATCTCCATTTTCTTCATTTCATCCCGTTCGGGCGGCTCTCTGCGTTTTTCCAGACGTCTGTTTTTGGTATCCTGTTCTGCAGGCATACTCATCCCCCTTCAACTTTTCGACAAATTCCTACTTACGCTTACCCTTAAACTGTTTCATGTAAACGCAAAAAAACTCCGGAACAAATCCGGAGCAAAAACAAATCAGGATGTTGTTTCATCAAAAATCCGGTTGCAGGCAGCAGCGGAGCTCATGTCTTTTTCCGTGATTCCGCCCTGATCGTGCGTGGAATAACGGATCGTAATGGTTGTGTGATCAATCGTAACATGGGGATGGTGCTGTACTTCTTCGGCATATTCCGCCACCTTGTCCACAAACGAAATACCCGTCAGAAATTCATCAAAAGAAAAGGTACGTTCAATCGTTTTAGCATCGGAACGCTTCCAGCCGTCCAGTTCATTGAGTCTGCGTTCGATGGTTTCATTCTCCAGTGTACTCATGCAACACCTCCAGTATTTATAGTCACAGCATAACTATACCCTGAATGAAACAATCATAAACCTCAAAAGATACAACAGAACGATGCGTAGAAACGAAAAGAACAGGGAACGTTCACCTATAGAACGAAGGGGGACTAGAATGGTGGAAACACGTGATGGTTTTGCAGAAAATGAATACGGACGTTTATTGGAAGTATTGATGTGCAGCCCGGAGCAGATGCAGATTGTAGAACCCATCAATGACACCCAGAAGCGGTACAAAAAGAGTAATATTGATCAGAAAAAGGCGGTGGAGCAGCATCATCAGATGAGAGCTGTTCTTGAAAATCATGGAGTACGTGTGCATCTGCTCCCTCCGGAAGAAAAGATGCCGGAACAGGTATTTACAAGAGATCTTGGATTTACCTCAACGAGAGGAATTCTAATCGGGAAGATGCAGGAAGAATTGAGAGAACCGGAAACCGAACAAGTGAAACAATGGATGGGTGCGAATGGATGGAAGTACGAAGAAATGGAAACAGGGGCTCTGGAGGGCGGAGATATCATTATTGATGGTTCCCTTCTCTTTGCAGCAGAGAGCAGCCGGACGACCCCGGATGCGCTGGATGAACTAAAAAACTGGTTTCCGGAGAAAAAACTGGTCCGCATTCCGCTGAAAAAGCAGTATCTGCATCTGGACTGTGTGTTTAACATCCTCTCGCCGGCCACAGCCATCATTTATGAACAGGCTTTGACGAAAGAAGCGCTCGGCAGGATCAAAATGCATTACCGCACGATATCCATCGGCGGAAAAGAACAGTTCCGCCTGGCTGCAAATGTACTTGGAATCGGGAATCACACTGTCATGGCCCTGCCCGAAAATAAACGGGTCAACCACCAATTGAAAGAATGGGGATTCAACGTCATCGAAGTCGAGTTTTCAGAAATTATAAAGTCCGGTGGTGCGTTTCGCTGCGTAACATTCCCACTCAAGAGGATGACGGAGGTATAAAGATGGTTTCTATATGGCTGTTATCCAGGAAGCCAGATCATGGTCCGGTATATGGAAAAATATAGTATAAGGCGGCTTTAAGTTTCACAATGGAACGTATGCCGGTAAAATATGCACCTTACCCTCTGCTAACCTTCACAATGCGGCCTTCCCGGCAGAAAGGTGATTCTTAGAATCTGCCCGAGCACCAAAATTCCCGGGTGATTGCTCCAATGTGCACCGTAGAACCAAAACCAGCGCTTTTTTGGCGGTGATGCTGCGTTACTGGCAACGTTTTACTTGAAAATGCCCGGGATTCTAAAAAAACACTTGTAATAAAGCAGCATGGTACGTAAAATATGAGTGGAATACTTATGTTTACATCCTGGATGGATTTTAAAACTGTCCTGGACAGACTGACCAGTCGGTCTTTTTTAGATTTGGAAGCAATGGAGAGAAGGTGCTCACATGTTCAAAAGAGTATTGATTGCAAACCGTGGAGAAATAGCAGTACGAATTATACGGGCGTGCAGGGAGCTCGACATTGAAACCGTAGCCGTTCATTCGGACGCGGACCGCGAAGCTCTGCATGTTCTGATGGCTGATGAGTCCTACTGTATCGGACCAAAGTCTTCGGCGGAAAGCTATCTGAACAAAACGAACTTGATAGCGACAGCGCTGAAAACAGGAGCGGATGCGGTACATCCGGGATACGGCTTTTTGTCCGAGAATGCGGAATTCGCGGAGATCTGTGCCGACCACAATCTCACGTTTATCGGGCCATCGGCAGAGGCCATCAGTAGAATGGGGGCAAAAGCGGTTGCCCGTGAAACGATGAAACAGGCAGGTGTTCCGGTTGTTCCAGGAACAGAAGGAATTATTGAAGATGAACAGGAAGCTCTAAATACTGCAGAAAACATTGGATTTCCTGTTATCGTGAAAGCGACAGCCGGCGGCGGTGGAAAAGGAATGCGTGTTGCAAACGACGCAGAAGGACTGCAGCAGGCTGTGCAGATGGCCCAGCAGGAAGCGGCGACATCCTTTGGTGATCCGTCCGTGTATATGGAGAAATTTGTAGAAGAACCACGGCACGTTGAAATTCAAGTGATGGCGGACAGGTACGGCAATGTTATTCACCTGGGAGAAAGAGACTGTACCATCCAGCGAAGGCACCAAAAGCTTGTCGAAGAAGCACCGTCTCCGGCGCTGGACGAAGAGACCCGGCAGGAGATGGGGCGTGCCGCGGTAAATGCAGCCAAAGCGGTGGATTACTGCGGAGCAGGCACGGTTGAGTTTCTGCTGGACAAACATAATCAATTTTATTTTATGGAAATGAATACACGGATTCAGGTGGAACATCCGGTGACAGAAGAGGTGACCGGTGTGGATCTTGTGAAAGAGCAGATTCTGGCGGCCTCAGGAAGCCCTCTCAGCTATAAGCAGGAAGATATTAAAATAGAGGGATGGGCTCTTGAATGCCGGATAAATGCGGAGAACCCGGCGCGTCAGTTCATGCCGTCCCCGGGAAGAATCGATACGTATCTGCCGCCGGGCGGATTTGGTGTGAGAATAGACAGCGCGGTGTACACAGGATACACCATCACCCCCCATTACGATTCCATGGTAGCCAAGCTGATTGTAAAAGGTGCCACCAGGGATGAAGCAGTGAACCGAATGAAAAGAGCGTTGTCGGAATTTGTAGTCGAAGGCGTTTTTACGACGATTCCTTTCCATGCGGCGTTAATGGATCATGACGTGTTCCGTTCAGGGGACTTCACAACAGCTTTCCTGGAAGAGCACCAAGTGATGGACTCATCCTCGGACGAATAGAAAGCAGGTGATACTGGTGCCGGTAACAACCACAAAACAGCGGATAACGGATGCGGCTCTTCAGTTGTTTGAAGAGTCCGGATTTCATGCGGTGACCGTCGATAAGATAGTACAGAAAAGCGGGACATCCAAAGGCGGCTTTTATCATAACTTTAAATCAAAAGATGAGCTGCTCTATACTATCCATGAATCTTTTATCACCTATATCATCGAAAAAGCCTATCAGGCTCATACCAGCTGGAATACACCGGCAGAAAAGTTATATGAGACGGTGCATTCGTTTGTGCGTATGTTTGAAGTATACCAGGCCCATGTAACGGTCTTTTATCAGGAAAGCCTCTATTTGTCTCCCGTATATTTTGAGAGTATAAAAAAGAAACGGGATCGTTACAAAGACATGATGTTTTCTGTCGTGGAAGATGGAAAAAGCCAGGGAGATTTCCGCCAGGAACTTCCCGTGCCTATTACCTCTATGGCGATATTTGGTATGATAAACTGGACATATAAATGGTATAAATCCGACGGAGCGTATTCGGTACGGGAAATAGCTGATATTTATGCTGACTTGATTATGCAGGCGGTACTGACAGAAAAGGCCAGAAACAAACCGGAATACCAGCGCTTTTTTCTCGGGCACAAAGTAGGTTGAAAATATTAATGAAACAGAGGACAAGGAGTGTAACATATGTTTACGATGGACGAAATTAAGGAATTAATCCGGGCGGTGGATGAATCCTCCGTCGGTGAATTGAAAATTCAGGGAGAAACAGAGGAAAAAATCACGATTAAAAAAGAAGGAACAGCCGCCGCACCGGCGGTTCAGCCTGCTCCTGCGGTACAGTCCGGACAGCAGCCTGCTCCGGCTCCTGCTGTAGAGTCTGGAAGTAAAGAGAACGAAGCGCCGCATAAAAATGAAAACCTGAAAGAGATTGTATCTCCGATGGTCGGCACATTTTACCGTGCTCCTTCCCCTGAAGCAAGCATGTACGTCAAAGAAGGAGACCGTGTCAAGGAAGACAGTGTCGTCTGTATCGTTGAAGCTATGAAGCTGATGAACGAACTTGAAGCGGAAACATCCGGAGAAATTGTTGACATTCTGGTTGATGACGGGGAACTGGTGGAATACGGCCAGCCGTTGTTCCTTGTGGATCCCAGGTAAACCGCTGCATAGACATTCTGCTTGACAGCAAACAAGAGACGGTGTTCTTACCCCGTCTCTTTTCTTTATCAGAAAGGGGGCAGAAAGAGCAGAATGAAACGAGTATTGATCTGGTTCATGCATCCGGATAAAAACAGTTTTAACGGAGCAGTGCTGAATACCCTGCAGGAGAAACTGGAACAATGGGATGCCCGTGTTCATGTACGCTGGATTCCGGAGATGGATATATCCTTTCAGTTGACAAAAAACGAGTATCACGAGTCTCTTCACGGAAAGTACCCCGAAGAGATTCGGTATGAACATTCCTGGATTCAGTGGGCGGACGCTGTCCTTTTGGTATTTCCCCTCTGGTGGGGCGGTTTCCCCGCAGCAGGCAAAGGATTTTTAGACCGTGTGCTTTCTTACGGGTTCGCCTACACGATGCAGGAGGAAACCCCGGTGCCGAAAATGGGAGGGAAAAAACTGGGAGCTGTGTATACGACCGGGACGCCGGAGGAAGACTTCCGCTGTTCACGAGAGCGTCTGGAAGCAATGTGGGAGGAACAGATTTTTTCATTCTGCGGCTTTGAAACCCTTCCTTTCCTGCAGCTTGGCAACGTTGTCCAGACCAATGCGGTCGGACGCGCAACCCACCTTAAAAACGTGGAGAAGTATGCAGAAGAGATCATTGCCGCTTCCCCGTAAACCGTTCATTTTGAGGCTGGGGGAGGAAAGTGATATGATGAATATCTGAATACATGACACGCTTTTATTGATCGAAAAAGGATGAGATACAGATGATTTGGATGTTGGATCCCTGGCTCTTTTATCTGCTGTTGTCGGTGCTGCTTCTTTGCATTACTTTTTCAGCAGGAATCTTGCTGCACCGGCTGATTCAGAAAAACGAGAAAAAGACGAAGGGAAAAGAACGGGCAGCCGCGCTGATTCTTGCGGCGGTGATGGCAGTTCTGTATTTATATGCCGCTGAATGGTTCACAGACCGGGCGGCCGCCGGAGAACGCGTCGTAACATCAAGTGGTATACAGGAAACACAAAGCGCACAAAGTGTGGTCATCCCCTTTGGAACGTATGCGGTCGTGGAGCGTCTTTACGATTTCGGCTACACACGCGATGTCGAGCAGAACGGAGAAACGATTCGTTATACGTTTACCATAAACGATGCAGAAGCATTTCTAAATGAGTATGAGAATTATATAGAAGGAAACGGTGTTTTTGTGAACCGCGGGCGGATTGCTTTTGAGCAGCTTTATGAGGAAGAATGGCAGCCAAAACTTCCTTCCGCGTCAGAGAGCAGCACCGGATTCCCGGGCGTAAAAGTAGAACAGCGTACCATTTCTCCGTAATACGTCCTCTTCTCTCTGCCTATGGGGCTGTATCAAAAGGTACAGTCCTTTTTCTGTGATACAGGGCATGTAACCAGGCGCAGGTGCGCAAAGCGGTGACTTTTGATGCCGCTTTT
Source organism: Salibacterium halotolerans (assembly GCF_900115625.1). Lineage (GTDB taxonomy): Bacteria > Bacillota > Bacilli > Bacillales > Marinococcaceae > Salibacterium > Salibacterium halotolerans. Next base: position 16,800 of record NZ_FOXD01000010.1, read on the forward strand.
GTGCTCTGGAGGGAAAGAGTCCTCCTGCAGGGTGTGCCGAGTATGTCAGCGAGGCACTTGCTGGATGTCGGTCATCGGGCCGTGGACACTACTACCCAAACATAATGACATAGTGTCCGCGGAACACTGTTTTGGGGACATTACGCCGCTGAAATCAGAAGGTAGTGGGTGTTGGTGGAAATCCATGGATACTAGCTGCTGGCGAAAGAGTTCCAGTGTCCACCGATTCCACTTCCTTGGATACTAAAGGCAGCAATAGTTGTTATAGTGTCCAGGGAATCACTCCGACCCTGAACCGCAGCGGCACAGCACCAGATGGCGGATCCCGGCGGGCTGGTGCCGCCGTTTTGCACCGAAGAAAAAACGTCCGCCTGCAGCGTGTGGCCAGTATGTCCGCGAAGTATTTTTTGGCTGTTCGTGAACGGTTTGATACAGTCTCATTTTTTATGAAGGGTTCTCTCCGTCCTCCTGATAACATGACTGCATTAATACTTTACTGTAGAAAAATTATATATTTACAAGAAATGCTCCATCTTATAAGATAAGTATAACTATACAAAAGGTATACATATAGAATAGGGGGACAAGAGCATATGGTGATACGGCATTGGGGAAAATTTCTTTTGACAGGTGTACTGTCGGTGTCTGTATTGAGTGCCTGCGGGCAGAGTGAAGGGGGTTCAGGATCGCCGCAGGAAGAAGTGGTACAGGTGGGGGCAACCCAGATCGTGGAACATCCTTCACTGGATGCAGCCTATGAAGGATTTAAACAGGGGCTCGCAGACAACGGTTATACCGAAGGGGAAAATATCGAATACGATATGCAGAACGCACAGGATGATATCAGTAATGCTCAGACTATTGCCAATAATTTTATTTCGACTGGGAAGGATCTTATTTTCGCCAATTCTACACCGAGTGCGCAGGCCGCTCTGAAGGCCAGTTCCGAGACTCCCATCGTTTTCACATCGGTCACGGACGCGATGGATGCCGGTCTGATAGAAAGTCCGGAATCTCCGGGCGAATTGATTACAGGGGTGATGGATCTTCATCCTGAAGCGATTAGCATGACCGTGGATTTCATATCTGAAAATTTCCCGGGAGCCAGTGTCGGTATGGTTTATAACTCAGGTGAACAGAATTCGGTGACGCAGGTGGAAGAAGTAAAAGCTGCGATGGAAGGAACGGATCTCACATCTGTTACGCGCAGTGTTTCCTCGTCTGCCGAAGTGAAGCAGGCGGCGGAATCTCTCGCAGGGGAAGCGGATGTGATGTACATTGTAACGGATAATACAGTGGTATCGGCACTGGAATCTGTGGTGGGAGTTGCTAACGAGCAGGATATCCCGATGGTGGTAAGCGAACCGGATTCGCTGGAGCGGGGCGGCTTTGTCACGTACGGTATTAATTACGAGCAGATTGGTCACCGCGCGGGAGAAATGGCCGCCCGTATTCTGGACGGGGAAGCATCTCCTTCCGACATTCCTGCTGAGTATCCACAGGAAATGCAGCTGATGATCAACAAAAAAGCCGCATCGGAACAGGGAGTAGAGATCAAGGAAGCGTGGGAAGAAGAAGCAGAATTTATCAATGAATGATAAATAAGCCCGGTCCGGTCTGTTTTCTCAAGGTAACGGGCCGGACTTCTTTCATGCATGGCATCAGACAACGCATCAGAATGTTCCGGGTTCCGCTGTTTTCCGGCAGAACCGGATGTTCAAATGAACATAGGAAGGGAGGACGCGTACAGAAATGTTATCTGCCATATTTGGATCAGTCGAAACAGGAATTATATACGCTTTAATGGCGCTTGGCGTCTACATATCATTTCGGGTGTTGGATTTTCCTGATCTAACAGTGGATGGGAGCTTTGTGACGGGATCTGCTATCGCGGCCGTGCTGATGACAAACGGGCAGTCCCCGATTATTGCAACGGCAGCCGGCGCGGCAGGAGGATTTCTCGCTGGATGTATTACCGGCATACTGCATACGAAAGGGAAAATCAACCCCCTGCTATCGGGGATCCTGATGATGATTGCATTGTATTCCATCAATTTACGTATCATGGGGGGGCAGTCCAATGTTCCGCTGTTAAATGAACAAACAATATTTACGATGATAACCGATTTCTGGACGGGGCTTGGGATCAGCCAGCCGGTGAATCAGTTTCTGGTGGGAATCGGCATCAACGATCCCTCCATTATTTTCACTGCTTTACTGTTAACCCTTATCGTTAAATTTCTCACCGACTACTTTCTCAAAACAGAAGTCGGCATGGCTCTTCGTGCCACCGGTGATAACAAATCGATGATCCGCAGCTTTTCTGCGAATACGGACGGCTTAATCATTTTAGGTATTGGTCTTTCCAATGCTCTGGTCGCTTTATCAGGCGCCCTTGTCGCTCAACAGGGCGGTTTTGCCGATGCCGGGATGGGAGTCGGTATGATTATCATCGGGCTGGCATCCGTGATTATTGGGGAAGCATTGTTTGGAACGAAATCTATTGCACGCACCACATTTGCTGTCATCATAGGGGCTGTGATCTACCGTATTGTTGTAACGCTCGCGCTGTTGGCTGACTTTCTTGAAACAGGCGACATGAAACTGATCACCGCTGTCATTGTTATCGGCGCGCTGATTACACCGAAACTTATTGAAACGCGCCGGGAAAAGAAACGGCGGCTCCGCAAGAAAGCGGAACTTTCCAAAGCATCACCGGCTGACGAAAGGGGAGAGCATAATGCTTCGACTTGAACAGGTTTCCCTGACATTTAACGAAGGAACAATGGATGAAAAACAGGCCCTTCAGAACGCGGATATCGAACTGAAAAGTGGTGAATTCCTAACGGTTATCGGCAGTAATGGGGCAGGGAAATCAACACTGATGAATGTGATTTCCGGGTCAATCATTCCAGATACAGGAAACATTTTCATTAACGAACAGGCTGTCACCCCGATGCAGGAGTATAAACGGTCACAGATGATCGGCCGGGTGTTTCAAAATCCGTCGGCCGGCACCGCACCTTCGATGACCATTGAAGAAAACTTGTCCATGGCGTGGTCCCGCAATAAAAAACGTACGCTGAAACCCGGTGTAAATAAAAAGAAAAAAGAATTATTCCGGGACCATCTGCAAACATTGAATCTCGGACTCGAAGACCGCATGACGGCCAAGGTCGGTCTCCTCTCCGGCGGAGAACGGCAGGCGCTGTCCCTGTTAATGGCAACATTTACAGAGCCGGATATTTTAATGCTGGATGAACATACCGCGGCACTCGATCCGTCCAGAGCAGAGCTGATTACCGGCATTACCGCAGATGTAGTGGAGAAGTTCCAGCTTACGACACTTATGGTGACGCATAACATGCAGCAGGCTCTGGATCTTGGCACACGTCTGATTATGATGGATCAGGGGCGGATTATTCTGGATGCAGCGGGTGAAGAGAAACAGAATTTGACCATCGAAAAACTGCTCGAAGAATTTCAACGGCTCCGTGGTGAAAAAATGGCGAATGATAAAGCAGTGCTTGGCTGACAGGACACATTCGAAACAGGAGGAGAATACATGAAAACGGCAACTGTTAAAATACATGAAAAAGAGACCGTGGCTGTCATAACAGACGATGAACAAGTCGTGGATATAACCGCTGCCGCCTTGAAAAGCGCATCCGCTTATCAGGTTCCGGATTCCATGATTCAGGCGGCAGCAGACGGAGAAAGGTTCTGGGAGGAAGCGGGCAGGCTGACAGAATGGGTGCTGGATAACAACCACAGTGACTGCCTTTACCCGCTCGAGGAAGTCACCCTGTGCGCGCCGGTCCCAGTTCCTCACAAAAACATCATGTGTGCCGGAAAGAATTATAAAGATCATGCTGTAGAAATGGGGAGTGAAACGGATATTCCAGATGATCCGATTATATTCACCAAAGCACCCACCACTGTAATCGGACCTGGAGAGGAAATAAATCCTCATCCTGATGTCACGAATGAAGTGGATTATGAAGGAGAAATAGCAGTCATCATTGGTAAGGGCGGGACCGGCATTCCCAAAGAACAGGCTGCTGACCATGTTTTCGGGTATACACTCGCCAATGATGTTACCGCAAGAGATCTGCAGAAAAGACACAACCAATTTTTTCTCGGAAAAAGTATGGATACCTTTTGTCCCATGGGACCCTGGATAGTGAACCAGGAAGACATAGAAGGAAAAGACGTGAAACTGGAAACGTACGTGAACGGAGAACGCCGGCAGCAGGCAGCGATGTCCCAAATGATTTTTTCGGTTTACGACCTCATTGAAATTATTTCCCGGGCAATAACGCTCCAGCCGGGTGATATTATTGCCACAGGCACGCCTGCCGGAGTAGGCAAAGCATTCGATCCGCCTCGTCTTCTGCAGCCTGGAGATGAAGTGGTGGTTACCGCTGATGGAATTGGCAGGCTTACAAACCTGGTCAAATAATAATCAGGATGCCGGGATAACGAAAGGCATTTCCCATTCCAGCGTTTTGGTATTTGTCCGCTCCACTGTGAGCGAAAATTGTTCCCCAGGCTGGTAGGCGAATTCCAGAGACCCTTCATACGTTCCATTATCGTTTATCTCAGTGTTGGTGAAGGCAGGGTAAATCTTTTCTCCCTGCACGTTCATGGACCAATCAAGCTTTCCTTCGGATGCATGATCTTCGGCCTGGATGTGAAACGTTTTTCCATCCCTTTCCATCTTTATGATTGTCAGTTCTTCTCTTGTAAGAGGAAAAGAATCGGCATTCACCTTTGGAAAGTTTACATTCTTTGTGCTGTTATCAACGATCAGGAGCAGCGGCACTGTAAGATGGCTCGTTACTTCATGGAGAGGAGAGGAGAGTGACTGTTTTACCGTCACTATGTGGTTCTGCTCCTGTTTTTGGCTGTATTCCGGTTTTCCTGACGTCTGATAGCTGTTCCCATGGGTGTCCGACAGCCGTTCAGGAAAACGCAGCGTTATATCGGAAGCATCGATGTGTCTCGTTTCGTCTTTGGCAGCAATCGAGAAAGAGATAGAAGCGTTGGAACCGGATTTTTCTGCACGGTCTGTATGTTCGAATGTTACGGTATACAATTCGTTGGAAAACGATGTTTTTTCTTCCATGGAAGATGTATCAGTGCTGCTGCAGGCTTCAAGAAAAAGGACGACAGGGAGAAGAAAAACGGCCAGAAACCGTTTCATAACACAACACCTTTCAGTCTATAACATTACAGACCCAGTGTAACATACTCATACAGCTTCCGGCGCGCAGCGGGCAAAGAGTACCTGTACATAACATCTATAACGAGACAAGAAGAGTTTGGGACAAAAGAAAAATGTATAAAACAAAACACGAACGTCTTTTGTTTCTGTTTAGAACCCGCATGGCAGTGGAGCCAAAATGCTTCGACTCCTGCTCAGAACAGCACGAGTCACGGGGACCCCGCAGGAAGCGATTTTCTTTCGAGGGCCCGCAGGATGCGGGTCAGGTCGGCGCCCGCCAGGACGTGCCGGTCTTAGCCGATTTTCCTCCTTTCGAGCCGTGCCCACGGCAAAGAAGACACGATGAGCCCAGCGAATCGATGTCGCCTTTGTACTCCGGAGTGAAAGCGAAGTGTTTTGACGAAGCGGTGTTTAATGCAAAACAAAAATTCCGAACGATTCCTTGAAGAATCGTTCGGAATTTTTCAATCGCTTTAGAGTTTTGGCCCAGCCTCTCGTTTCTTACGTATGCGTTTCAGTGAAAAACGCGATTCTATTTTCTCTGATGGAGCGGATGTAACAGCGCCCTATCTGGAAACAGCCCGGGACTTCCTTGTTTGTTTCTGTGGAATATCCGGCATGTCATTTACGGATACAACGTCATCCACTTTTTTCTCCGGCTGCTGCCAGTACTGTTCGTTGCCGGGAAGGTCATCAAACCACGCAGCATCATCCGGACAATCCAGCACCATGAACTTTCCGTACTGTCCGTCTCTTGATTGGTGGTATTTCAAGTATGCTTTTCCATCTTCCACAGCCAGTATCTCAATTTTCCCCGAAGTATGACTCATGGATAAGCGGATTCGTTTCCCGAGGCCGCTCGTTCTTGCTTTAGCTTCTTCCACGGCGTCATATGCCTCTTTGAGGGTAAGAACAAAATCGTTGTTTCCTGCGACGGGGCGGTTGATAAAGAAATAGTACGGAGTGACACCGGCCCAGGACAATTTATCAAGCAGGTCGGTCAGGTCATCGGGATGATCATTGATGCCTTTCAGCACCGGAGTTTGATTCACAATCACAGCGCCTGCGTCATGAAGGGCCTGAAACCCTTTTTTTGCTTCTTCGGTGATTTCACGCGGATGGTTCACGTGGGCCATAATGTAAATGCGGTGATTCGGGGTGGAATATTCCCGGATCAGGTTCAACAGCTCTTCATCTTCGTAGAAACGCATCGGGTTGAAAACAGGAAGTTTAGATCCGATCCGGATAATTTTCACGTGCGGTATGCTTCGGAGTTCTTCAATGATATAACGTAGTTTTTTGGTTGCCAGAATAAGAGGATCTCCGCCGGTAAGGAGCACGTTATTGATTTCAGGGTGCTGCCTGATGTATTCCAGTCCCGGATTGACATCAATCATTGCCTCTTTCACATCATTACGGAACAGTCGTTTGCGGAAACAATATCGGCAGTAAGCGCCGCAGACTTCAGAACAGATAAGAAGGGCTGTAGTCTCGTATTTATGCTGACAGCCCGGAACGACGTAGTTCGTATCTTCATCTGATGCGTCCCAGCGTCCGTATTCTTCAAGCTCCCCTTCATTGGGTATCACGAGATTTTTAATGGGATCATTCGGATCTTCCCAGTTAATCAGGTTAAGATAGTATTCGTTGACACGGAATACAAACTTTTCTGTTATTTTTTTTAATCGTTCCCGCTCTTCTTCCGGAATCTGCTCAATCTGATCGATCTTCGTCAAGTACCTGGGTTGTGCCATGTGCCGTATCATCACCTTTCTTAAAAAAATTCTACAGACAAAAATACTGGAATAAACAGTAAGAGTATAACAATTTTTGTTCGCAATAGTCAAAAAAATACCGAAAAACATGTAGGTACTTTTTGCATTAAACAGCAGTGCAATAAAATGCTTCGAATAGTGAAAAAGCCTTCCAATTTGTTATCGGAAGGCTTTTGAATGATCTTAGCGGAGCCGGGACATATCAGCGGATGCGGGCTTCTGATTCAGGATCGAAGAAATGTACTTTATTCATGTCGAAGGCCATTTCGACGGTTGTGTCCGCTTCAATTTCCGAACGGGAATCGACTCTTGCTATCAGCTGCTGTCCTCCGATCGTACTGTAAAGAATAATCTCAGCGCCGTTCATTTCCGCGACTTCAATCGGCAGCGTTACTTTAGATTCCGGTGACGATTCAAGAAACAATGGTTCGTCGTGAATATCTTCCGGGCGGATTCCCATAAGAAGTGATTTGTTTTCAAAACCCTGCTCGCGCAGTATTTTCATTTTGCCTTCCGGAACGCCGATGGAAACATTATTTCCAATGTTAAAGTAATTTCCTTCGAGGGTCCCTTCAAGAAAGTTCATCGCCGGCGATCCGATAAAACCGCCGACAAAAAGGTTTTCCGGACTTTCGTACACTTCCTTGGGACTGCCGACCTGCTGGATAATACCATCTTTCAAAATCACGATGCGTGTCGCCATCGTCATCGCTTCGGTCTGGTCGTGGGTGACGTAAATTGTAGTGGAATCCAAGCGTTTATGCAGCTTGATAATTTCTGCGCGCATTTGAACACGAAGCTTGGCATCCAGGTTGGAAAGCGGCTCATCCATGAGGAACACCTTCGGATCACGGACAATCGCACGGCCGAGTGCCACACGTTGGCGCTGTCCGCCGGAAAGCGCTTTTGGCTTCCGGTCGAGGTATTCTTCAAGACCGAGAATTGACGCGGCATTATCGACACGCTCTTTTATATCTTCTTTTTTGAATTTACGGAGTTTCAGTCCGAAAGCCATATTGTCGTACACATTCATGTGGGGGTACAGGGCATAGTTCTGGAATACCATCGCAATGTCCCTGTCTTTCGGAGGGACTTCATTCATCCGCTTATCGTCAATCAGCAGGTCTCCTTCCGTAATATCTTCGAGTCCCGCGATCATCCGCAGCGTGGTTGATTTTCCGCACCCGGAAGGTCCGACAAATACGATAAATTCTTTGTCCTGCACTTTAAGGTTGAAATCATCAACCGCTGCTTCCCCGCCATCATACACCTTCTTGATTTGATTCATTGAAATTTCCGCCATTTTTCCCCGCTCCTTTTTGTTTTTATTTCATCGATTAATGTGTAGTATAGCGAAACAGGAAGCGTTTTCATATAGAATAGTTGAACAAAATGGAAGCGATATCTTTTGTGCATGATGTATAACCACCGCGTGGTGCATTATCTTTTAAGCTTTCTGATCAGCACATATAACGCCGAGGCGTTTGGAAATTGCTTCATGTCGATGCCGGTTCTCTCAAACACTTTGTCCAGCCTGTACTGCAGTGTGTTACGGTGCATGTGAAGTACTTTTGCGGTAAGGCTCCGATTTAAGTTGCAGAGGAAAAAATGATACAACGTTTCCACCAGTTCCGACTCCTTTCCCAGTCCGGCAAGCGCATAATGATAGAGGGCCTGCTGCTGCTTTTCTTCCAACAGCGGAAGGACAAAGGGAAGCATTTCATATCCCTGAAACGTCCGTTCTTTGGGAAAGAGGGAGCGGGAAAGCTCAAAAAGCCGTTTTTCCTGCTTAAAAATTTCTTTTACATTTTCTTCTGCGTGCACCCGTCTGCCTGAGTAAATGAAGACGTCCAGCAGTAAATCGGCAGCGAGAATACCGGCGAGCTCACCTGCGTCAAACAGGGAGCTGTCGTCGGATGACTGCTCTGGCACGAGAACGAGAAGAAGTTCTCTCGTGATAAAAACAGAACGGATAGGTTCATTAAAATAAAGCTGAACCGTTTCCCCGAGGTCGGACTGATTGTCATACAGCTTCCGCCCTTCAAGATAATAAAGCCGGAACGAAGGATATTGCGACAAAGAGTCCGGGCGGCCGCTGTCCTCTGCAAAGTATGCGAACCATTCAGGATTTCCGCTTTGAAAATGAGTTTCTTTATGTTGAAGATCAAACGAAAGGGAAAGAAGCTGCCGGTCTCTTTCGCTCAATTCTTTGGTTTTAACCGCAAAGCCTCCGGGAAAACGATGGGAGTGGAAAATAGTGAAAAATTCACGCTCAGCGGCGGTAAGCTCGTTTTCATATACGGCGGAGGGAAAGAGATATTTCAATGTATTCAGCATGACAGTACGACCCTTTCTTCATCATTGTTATGTTCATGCTACTAATTATCGCAGAATTTATCTATAGAAAAGCGTAAAACATATCCGTGTGTGCAAGTAAATATATGGTACAATGGAAACACAAAAATTAAGAAGTAACGTGGTGATGGCATGCCCGACGGAAAATACTTTCGACTTGGTTACGGAATCCTTATTCTTTTATTGGTTATATATCTGGGAACGCTGGTGGATTTTATCTTCCAGCCCGTGGTTGTTCTGTTTTCCACCCTGTTTGCTCCTATTGTAGTAGCAGGGGTTCTGTTTTATCTGTTCCGCCCGGTAGTAAACATCCTTTCCTGGAAACTGCCGAAAAGCCTGGCTATTCTTCTGTTATACGTCCTTATCGTCGGCCTTCTTGTACTGCTTGTTATTGCAGTTGGGCCTTCGCTTCAGAATCAGTTCAACAATCTCGTACAGAATACGCCCGCGCTTGTTAATGAAGCGCAGCGGATGATTATCAATCTGCAGAATCAGGAGTGGTTCAACAACTTTATTGCTGAGATGAATTTCTCCTGGAGGGAAGTGAGCGCGCGCGCTGCAGAATATGCGAACCAGCTGTTTTCCGACATTGCAAGCAATATCGGAAATGTAGTGGGTATGATTACAAATGTCGTGATCATCATTCTCATTCTGCCGTTTATCCTTTACTACATGCTCAAAGAAGGAAAGAAAGCGCCCGATTTCATTCTCCGGCTGCTGCCGGCCAAACAGGAAAAAGAAGGACGCCGTGTTCTCGGCGACATGGACGAAGCACTCAGTTCCTACATTCAAGGACAGATTATTGTCAGTTTTTTCGTCGGAATTTGTGTATTTATCGGCTATGTCATTATCGGTCTTGACTATCCGCTTGTCCTGGCTGCAGCGGCAATGTTTTTCAATGTTATTCCGTTTCTTGGTCCGTGGATCGGCACGCTGCCTGGTGTTGTAGTTGGTCTGCTGGATTCACCGTTTCAGGCACTGCTTGTCATTATTGTTGTGGTTATTGTGCAGCAGATCGAAAGCAATTTTATTTCACCGCAGGTTATGGGGCGCAAGCTTGACATTCATCCTCTGACCATTATCCTGCTGCTGCTTGTAGCTTCCAATTTCGCCGGTATTGTCGGTCTGCTGCTGGCAGTTCCGGCCTATGCGGTCGGCAAAGTAGTTGTCAGTCATACGTACAGATTGTTAAAGTTAAGAAACAAACCACCGGAAGATACAACGTAACGGAAAGGTTTTAATAGAAAGGAGATAAACATGGCATACGAATTGGACGGCATCGAACAGCTGGAAAAAGAAGAAGTAAAAGACATCAGCCAAAAAAATGAAAAGAATCCGATTGTGATTGATGTACGGGAACCCTCGGAATACGTTGAAGGTCATATACCGGGAGTACCGCTTCTGCCGATGAACCAAGTCCCGGAAGTTATTGATCAGCTGGACAAAGACCAGGAGTATCTGCTCGTCTGCAGAAGTGGTAACCGGAGTCAGCATACAGCTCTGTATTTTAAAGACAACGGCATAGACAATGTAAAAAACTTCGCCGGCGGCATGCTCGCATGGGATGAAGACATGAACACCGGAATGGAAAACCCGGTACAGGATGATATAGAAAAGTTATACAAGTAGAAAAAAGGCTCGAACAGAGCCTTTTTTATAAAAAGACCTATAAGTAAAGGGTGCGGGGGAGAAATGAAAAGAAATAGAGGAAGATTGTCCGGATGGTTGATGGTGGTTTGTTTCCTATTATGGCCGGCAGGAGAGGCGGATGCCCGCGCTTTGTTTCAGACGGATATAGAGGATGCCAAGCAGCAGGAAGATAGTGATGCAGAGGAGAACAGACTGCACCATGATTTGTACATAGACGGACAGCTCCAGACCTATGGGGGCTATCCGGTATTTGAAAACGGTATTTTGTATGTATCCATACAGGCGGCCGTACAGGTGATGAACGATAAAGAAGACATAGACAGCGATGTTCCATATGAAGGAGAATCGTCGTTTGATTTCCTCGAAGAACATGATTATATCGAAGAAGTGGATGGTCAGGAAGTGGTGAGAGTTTCCCAGCTGCAGGAACTCGGCATCCGGGCGGAATGGCTCGATAACCCCGGACGCCTGCATCTTGAAACCGCTGATCTTTTGACGGTTGGAAACATGCGTATCGGCGACTCGATGGAGGAAGTGAATGATCAACTCGATGTTGAATGGAAGACCGGATTCGGAAAAACCGCGGATTATATCGGTTTCCACGGGGACATGCATGAATTCACCTACACGAACCGTTTCGGCGAAGAACGGTCGGGAGAAGTACCAGATATGCAGATCGAAATAATAAATGACAACGTAACCTATATGATTTTTTCTTCATCCGATTTTGAAACAGCAAGAGGGGCGGCGGTCGGCGATACGTTGTTTGACGTCCGCCGGCTTCATGGTTCCGAGTATGTTGAACAAACGATTGATGGCAAGATGGTCCGTATTTATCATGTGAATGACGGAAGTTTATGGTTTATTGCGAATCAGGAAGAGGAAGTGGAGCGCATCGGCATCTGGGATTTTCAAATCGACGGGTATGAGAGATAAACAGAGGTTTATTGTGAAGCAATCCGGGAAAAAGAATAAAAGAGAATGCTTACAAATTTAATCAAAGCATAAACCGGAGGTGTGGAATATGAAAAAACGCAGTCTGCTTATACCCTCAGTAGTCGCAGGCGCTGTCGGAACCGCCACTTATTTTTTGACTGATGAGAAAAAGAGAGAAAAAGTAAAGGACGTTTCGAAACATACTGTAGCCAAATGGACTGGAAAGACAAAAGAAGATGAAGATTGGGAACTTAACGAAAAAGTAGGTCACTCCGAACCTTATGACTTTGAAGACAATGAAATGGTGGCAGAGGGTGCCATGCATTCTGTGCATCATTTTGACAAAGCGGAAGAAAAAGGGGAAGAACCGGTTCGAACAACTATAAAGGATAACGAATAGAAAGAAGTCGTTACTGCTGTGCCGGAGTCAAAAACGGTACAGCAGTTTTTAAATGGGAAAACAGGCGGAGCTGTCCTGCTTTAAAAGGTTCCGGAAGATGGGGAAAACTAGTTTTTCCTTTGAACCCCGGAATGTTTGAAGTACAATGAAGAAGGGTCAATGGTTTTAACATAAGAAATGAACATAGTTCTTCCTGCCTATGCAGGAAATAAGAAAGTACGTATACATAATCTGCATGAAACAAAGCAGGAGTCATCCATTAGATAACAACAACAGCATTTTCATTCTGCAATTGAAAAAGGCTTTGACAGACGGCAGGACGGCATACTCAGAAAGCAATAAGGTGGTGGATCTTCCATGATTACAAGAAATTCAACATTACTGAAAGAATTACAGAAAGTTGTAATCATCGTTATTTCCACCTTGGTCATGGCCGTTGGTTTGAACATGTTTTTGATACCGGCGGATGTCTTTTCAAACGGTGCGACAGGTGTTGCACAGCTGCTGGCAGCGCTTCTGCCTCCGCTTTCCACAGGTGCCTACCTGCTGCTCGTCAATATTCCCATCGCTCTTTTGGGATGGTTCAAGGTAGGAAAACTGTTTACTTTTTACAGCTTTCTCCATGTTGCTCTGACGACGTTTTTTCTTGAAATCGTACCGGTGACTGGATTATCGGAAGACATTCTACTCAATGCGGTATTCGGAGGAGTTATTACAGCCATGGGAGCGGCACTTCCGTTGAAATGGGGCGCTTCGGCGGGTGGTCTTGATATTATAGCGCTTGTGCTTGCGCGGTTTAGTGACCGGCCGGTCGGCACGTACTTTTTCCTGTTGAATGGAATTATTGTTCTGACAGCCGGTCTGGTATTTAACTGGGAAAGCGCGCTTTACACGCTGCTGGCGGTGTATGTGAGTTCCAGGGTGATTGATACGATCCACACGCGTCACGTTAAAGTGACAGCCATGATCGTGACAAAACAGCCGGATATTCTCCGTGAAGCCATTCATCAGCATATTACCCGCGGTATTACAAGAATTCCGGCTAAAGGTGGATATGACTACAGTGAAAAAGAAGTATTAATGATTGTTATTACGAGATATGAGCTTTATGCGCTCCGGGAAGTCATTGAAGAAGTGGATCCGGATGCCTTCACCAACATTGTAACGACAGCCGGCATCTTTGGCATGTTCCGCAAGAATGATTAACGCGCTTCATTCAAAACAGCGGAGTGATCAATGTCAGCACCGCGATGGAGCCGAGTACGACGACAATCAACCCGCCTCCTAAAAGAGAGAACAAAAACGCCGCAGCAATACCGGTAATGCCGAAGAGTGGATTATCATGGATGAAAACGGCACCCGGAAAAATAAGGGCTCCGAGCGCAGCATAAGGCACATTTTTCAGAATCCCTTCTATCTTAGGAGGGATTTTTTCCGTTCGGAAAAATAGAAACGGAAGCATTCGTGGAATGTAGGTAACGAGTGCCATCCCAATTATAATGATTATCATCTGCTGAGACATTTACGCGCCCTCCTTTTCATTCTGCGTTTTTTCGAGTGAGTGCGGTGCAGCCCACTCTATAAATCCTGCGGACAGAATGACCGACAGGATAAGAGACCAGCCTTCAGCCAGCCATAACGAAAAGAGACTGTTCATGACCGCTGCCGAGCAGGCGAGATAAATAACTTTGCGGTGTTTTTTCAGTGAAGGGGTCAATAGGGCGATGAACAGCGCATACAGAGCGAAGGTTAAGCTTTGCTGCAGAATAGAAGGAAGCAGATCACCGATGCTGTGTCCAGCTACCGAAAAAGACGCCCAGCTCACGTAGGAAATCAAAAAAACTCCGTAAATATAAGCGGAGCTGATGGTTCCTTCTTTCATGGACGTAACAGCAAAGACTTCATCCGTAATACCGAAAGCGTAACCGGCTTTTTGTAAAGGACGGCCGGGAAGCGTCTTTTCGTTTAAAGAGGCACTCATAAGAAAATGCCGGATGTTGACGATAAAGGTGGTAAAAATGATTTCAAACGCTCCGGTACCTGCGGCAAGAAGACTGAGTGCCATGTACTGGGCGGCGCCGGCAAATACAAAAAGACTCATCAGAAGCGTTTCGACGCTCGTCAAATGCACAGTTTGTGCGATAAAACCAAACGTTATGGCAGCGGGAATATACCCAAGCGCAATGGATGATCCATCTTTCAAGCCGAATACAAAGGGATGGGAGGAGCCGGACAGGGACAATTCTTTCAACAAAGGCACCCTTTCTGTAACATGAAAACTTCTGTTCTACAGTTAAAAAGCTGTGTAGCGTCCATTGTTTTATTATAGTATAATTATTGTATGTTATAACATACAAAACGTCAAGGTGGTGCAGATGGAAAAGAATCAGCTTAATGCTCATATCGGCAATAAACTCCGGGAGATCCGGAACAGCAAAGGATTCAGTCTTGATGAAACAGCAGAGAGGACGGGGGTCAGTAAACCCATGCTCGGTCAGATGGAACGTGGGGTTTCCAATCCAACTGTAGGAACGCTGTGGAAAATAGCGGACGGTCTGCAGGTTCCTTTTACAACCTTCGTGGAAGTGGAACGCCCGTCCGCTGCAAAAGTCAGTTTTGATGAATTGAAAACGCTGAAAGGGGAACAGGGAGGCTTCCAGGTGAAACCTGTGTTTTCCAAAGGCAGCCACACCCCGTTTGAAGCGTTCTACGTCGATTTGGGGCCGGAATGTCGATACGACTCCAATGCCCACCAGGAAGGAGTGGAGGAGTACATTTTCATGTATCATGGAGAGATTCAGGTTGCTGCCGGCAGCGAAACATTCCTGCTCAAAGAAGGGGATGCTCTTCGTTTTGAAGCGGACCGGGACCACGGTTATATTAACGAAACGAAAGAAACGGCGCGTTTTATGATGATTATCTACTATTCGTGATACTTATTCCTGCTAGAAACGAAACCCGTACCGCTTGGACACGACATCATAAAATCCGAGCGAATTGTACAGCGCTTTGGTTGCTGCATTGCTGACGCCTGTTTCCAGTTCAATGCCTTTAATGCCCTGATTTTCGGCCCAGTATATGATTTTGAGAAGAAGATTTTTGGCAATGCCCTGATTGCGGTGTTCCTTATGTACAAACAAATCATTCAACCATATATACCAGCCGCCTTTCTCAAGAGATATGCCGAGGTTGAAAAAAGCAGCGCCAACGACATCCCCGTCCAATTCAGCGACAAAAATATGGGCCCCGGAGTGTTCCTCCAGGGTAAGATGGATGGATTTTTTCAACAATTCATAGGCGTTATCCCGTCCGATGGAAGCCATCTGCTCCATTAACAGGTCCGCCACTTTTTCGCGGAGACTTTCCGGTGCGTTTTTAGGAATTTCGTAAATGTTCATAGGTCTGGTTTCCTCCCCTGCCTTTGTTATTTCTGTTTTTCATATTTTTTCATGCTTTTTAATTGAAGTCGTTCTTCCAGATAAACAGCGATGCCTTCTTCTTCATTGCTCCATGTCACTTCCGACGCTGCCTGTTTCGCTTCAGGGGAAGCATTTCCCATCGCAACGCCGCTGCCTGCTTCAAGGAGCATTTCAATGTCGTTATCTTCGTCACCGAAAGCAATCACATGATTCAGCGTCAATCCGCAGTAGTCCGCCACTTTTTCCAGGCCGGCCGCTTTATTGTTACCGGTGCTTATAATCTCTATCATGTGATGCGGCGCTCCCCAGGATCGTTGTTCAATCCCCTGTGCATGTTCTCCGGATATGAGATTCCGCAGTTCTTCGGCATGCTCCAGCTTAGGATAGACAAGCAGGGAGGTGGGCCCGCTTCTAAGCAGGGTCTTCAGGTCACCGCACGCTGAAGGGTCTTTATGGAGAGCGAACATATCCAGAAAGGTCTCATCGTAATCATGAAGAAACACATCATCCACCACTTCCGCCATCATATTATTCACCTGGAAAGCTTTACACGTATCAATAATGGTTTTTGCTGTTTCCAGATCGAGCGGAGAATGATAGGTGTGGAAGGAAGAATCTCCCGGATGATGGACATACGCCCCGTTGAAATTAACGATAGGAGTGTCCAGGCCGAGCTGCTGGTAATACATCTTACTGGCCCGGTAAGGCCTTCCTGTCGCAATCGCAACAGCATGCCCCATTTTCTTTGCTTCCTGGAGCGTTTTGTACGTTCTCGTCGAGATGGTTTTGTCCTCTTTCAACAGAGTTCCGTCTAAGTCCAGTACAATTAAGTGTTTGTCCATGGCGTTGAACCTCGCCTTTCTGTCAGGAAGTCAGTGCTGCTTCAAGTTTGTTCATTAGATTGTAAGAAATGACGCAAAACTTTACAATGGATAATGAGTATAATCCGGTTCAAATATGCTAATATGATGAAAAGAGTGTGCGTATCCTATTTTACTTCAGCTGGCGTTGAAATGAAAGTTTCTGCTTGAAATGAAAATGAAGGAGGTGGACGGTCATCGCGGATTTTTTTTCGACCTACTCTTTTCGTGCGTTATGGACACCGGAACTGATTGTTGTTCTTCTTTTTACAGCCCTCATTTATTACGGCATAACCTTTAAAAAAAGGAGTACCCTTGAAGAAGCGGACAAGGTTCCGGTCCGCCGGAATATATATTTTGTGCTCGGTTTGGCTGCTTTGTATTTCGGCTGGGGCAGTCCATTGTATGTGGCGGGTCATTCCATTATTACACTCCACATGACGCAGATGGTGTTCGCTTATTTTGCCGCGGTACCGCTGTTTATTCTGGCGCTGCCAAAACCACTCGTGCAGTCAGTCATGGATACGTGGCAGAGGAAAGCGGAATGGACCTACCGTATTATTATGAATCCGATTATCGGATTAATTACATTTAATGCGTTATTTTCTTTTTATCACATTCCGGTCGTTTTTGATGAAGTGATGCAGGCACCGGTGCTTCACAGCCTTTATCAGGGAGCGTTGTTCGCGTCCGCATGGCTGATGTGGTGGCATATGCTTTCGCCGCTTCCATCCGGATATAAGCTTCCGGACCTGCGCCGTATTGTCTATATTTTTGCAAACGGTATCCTCATCACCCCGGCCTGCGCCATGATTATATTTGCAGGCAGCCCGCTTTATGAGACGTACACCAATCCTGCCGTATGGTCGGAAGTGATGGCTTATTGTCTGCCGCCGGGCACTTCTCCGCCGACGTCGATGATGAATGATGGGACAGGCACAATGTCGTTTCTGGATGCCCATTCCGACCAGCAGCTGGCCGGAGTGGTAATGAAAATATCGCAGGAATTAGTATATGTCACCACCATCGGATACGTGTTTAAACAGTGGCTCGCCAAAGAACAGCCGAAAGAAGGGGAATGGACCATCAGTGATATTCCCACCGATGCTGATCGTTTAAAATAACAGGATGTGAAAGAAGGGTGAAGCAATGAAGCGGATCATGCTTTTGGCAGGTGCGGGTTTGCTGTTCGCGGTTCTCGGCGGCTGCGGCTGGCTGTATCAGATCGGTCAGTCCCAGAGCCCGCAGAATGGGACGGACCTTACGAACGCGGATCTTTCTCTCCCGTCATTTGAGTATACAAACCAAAACGGGGAAACAGTGAGCCGCCAGGACCTCGAGGGGGAGTATGTTATTGCGGACATGATTTTCACAAACTGCCCGACCGTCTGTACTATCATGACTCCGAATATGCTGAATCTGCAGGGGCAGATAGAAAAGGCCGGTCTTGATAATGTGAGACTGGTTTCGTTCACCGTCGACCCGGATCGTGATGATCCCGGGACATTGAAAGAATACGGGCAAAATTACGGAGCGGATTTCAGCAGCTGGGATTTTCTCACCGGGTATTCTCTACAGGAGATTAAACAATTGTCCACGACAACATTCAAAAGTGCACTGAATCAGGATACAGGGGATCAAAACATTATACACGCCACCGCCTTTTTCCTCATTGACCCCGAAGGCAATGTCATAAGAAAATACGATGGTCTGGAAAATGACACAGAACCTATTCTAAATGACCTGCAGCGCCTGACTGCAGGACAGGATTCATAAGTAATGAGAGGAGGTGCGGACCTCATGCAGTCAATGATGAAATATTTAGGCCTTCTTATTCTGGCGGCAGCGGCTGTTTTCACCGCTTCGGCATGCGGACAGGAAGAAAGCGCAGGGGACATGGTGCTCGATAACGAAAACTGGGAATCTGTTAATCTGGCGGATAAAGATCAGCCATCTGTCCTTTTTCATTTCACCGGTGTCAATTGAAGCCACTGTGTGTCGCAGCTCGTGCAGCTGCAGGAGAATATGGGATTATTTGAAGAAATGGAAGCTGATATTTATTCCATCAGCAATGATTCCCCAGAAGCCCACAAAGAATTAAAAGAACAGATGGGATTCACCTTTACGATGTTGTCGGATCCTTCTCTTCACGTTATAGAAAAGGCTGAAATGGCCGGTGAGGGCATGTCGGTCAGGGGATACTCGGTCTTTAATGAAGACGGGGAGCTTATTACATCCGAAGAAGATGACTTATGGGGAACGAATATCGAAAGCACAGCTGAAAAAATAAAGAGTGCCCTAAATTAAACGAAGCTGGTCCCGGAACACGGGGCCGGCTTTTTTATTTGCATGAACTCCTTTTCCTAGCATTGATGCAGTTTGAAAGAGAATCAATAGATAAATCGGAATCATTGATAGAGAAAAGCAGGAAAAGACGTGGAATCAATGCACAAACAACAGCATCGATGCAGAAATCCCGGCAATCGATGTATAACAGGACATCTGCACTTTCGGAAGTATGACTTTTCCGGCGTCGTGCATTTTATAACAAATGATGTATATACATACAATGACGTTGGAAAAAAGCACCCGGATAAAACAAGCGTGAACAACATTGGAAAGGCACATATCGAATGGTTGGAACAATGAAAAATAAGTACAGAAAAATATAAAAATACAGTTGCATTAATATATATTCACACTTATAATGAAAATACAAGATGATGTATAAAGATAAAACGAGGTGCAAGTTTATGAGAGCAGCGATCGTAGGAGCAACCGGATACGGAGGAATAGAACTCATACGTCTCCTTCATAATCACCCTGAAATAGAGAGCATGACCGTATTTTCTTCGTCGCAGGAAGGAAAGCAGATGGCGGAAAGTTTCCCTCATGTCACCGGTATAGTGGAACTCACTCTGGAAGATATTGATGCAAAAAAGCTAAAGCAGCATGATGTCGTATTTCTATCTACACCTCCGGGAGTCTCCGCTGAACTGAGCACAAAACTGAACGGGCAGACGAGAATCATTGATCTTTCCGGAGATCTCCGGTTGAAACATGCGGACACCTACCGCTCCTGGTACAAAAGGGAAAGCGCGCCTGACACTCTTCTTCAGGAAGCAGTATATGGATTGACCGAGTGGCATAGAGAGGAAGTCACAGCAGCCGTGCTCCTTTCCAATCCGGGGTGCTACGCAACGACGGTGCTCTCTGGTATTCTGCCGCTCATAAAGGAAGAAGCTGCGGATGCAGGCAGTTTGATTATAGATGCAAAATCAGGCACGACAGGAGCAGGGCGCTCCCCGTCGGCGATGACACATTTCAGTGAAATGAATGACAACCTCAAAATTTACAAAGTGAATGAACATAAACATACACCTGAGATCGAACAGGAGCTCGCGCGTTTCAGCAAAAAAGAAGAGCCGGTTACGTTCAGTCCGCACCTTGTGCCGATGACACGAGGTATTATGGCGACGATGTATGTTCCCCTTGCCCGGGGATGGAACAGAGAAGATCTGGAGGAGTTGTTTGAACAGTGCTACAGAGACAGCCCCTTCATCAGAATCCGAAAAGACGGAGCGCTGCCATTCACAAAAGAAGTGTACGGAACCAATTACTGCGATATCGGGTTCACGGTGGACGAACGAACCGGGCGCGCCACAATTGTCTCGGTTACTGATAATTTAATGAAAGGAGCTTCCGGCCAGGCTGTCCAGAATATGA
Source organism: Salibacterium halotolerans (assembly GCF_900115625.1). Taxonomy (GTDB): domain Bacteria; phylum Bacillota; class Bacilli; order Bacillales; family Marinococcaceae; genus Salibacterium; species Salibacterium halotolerans. The sequence goes on from NZ_FOXD01000010.1 coordinate 37,148, forward strand.
ATCTTATGTTCGGTCTTCCGGAAACGAGCGGACTCGACTACATTCCAATGTATCCATAGACGGGATGTGACTAAAAGTAGAACAGGGGAGAGAGAAGCATGGGTACGGTATACAAAACCGAAAACATTACAGAAGTAAGTGGAGGCAGCATCATTACCCCGAAAGGTTTTAAAGCTGCAGGCATTCATACGCAGGTAAAGCGGAAACGAAATGATCTCGGGGCCATTTTATGTGATGTGCCGGCTTCGAGCGCCGCAGTCTACACGTTGAACAAAATACAGGCCGCTCCCCTGCAGGTAACGAAAGAAAGCATAGCTGAAGAAGGAAAACTTCGCGCTGTAGTGATTAACAGCGGGAATGCCAATGCCTGTACAGGAGAAGAAGGACTGCAGGATGCCTATACGATGCGCAGGACTGCGGCAGAAACATTTCAGATACCGCTGCATCAGGTGGCCGTAAACTCCACCGGCGTTATCGGGGAACGGCTTGCGATGGACAAAATTGTCCCGGGCATTCAGGAACTGGATCCGATGCCGGCTTTTAAAGATGCCGATCAGTTCAATGAAGCCATTATGACGACCGATACCGTGAAAAAGCATGCCTGCTTTCAGACGACGGTGGATGATAAGCAGGTCACGTTCGGCGGCGCAGCAAAAGGTTCCGGAATGATTCATCCGAACATGGCTACGATGCTCGGTTTTGTTACAACCGATGCGGTGATTGAACCGGAGCACCTCCAGCGGGCTCTGTCGGAAGTCACCAATAAAACATTCAACTGTATTACAGTGGACGGCGATACGTCGACCAATGACAATGTTGTCGTTATGGCGAGCGGGCACGCGGGAAATGAACCGCTGACGCCGTCACACCCGGAATGGGACACGTTCATTCACAGCCTGCAGACGACCTGTGAGGAACTTGCCAGAAAAATAGCCCGGGACGGAGAAGGGGCTACGAAACTGGTCGAGGTAAAAGTGGACGGTGCGTTGAATGATCATGAAGCGGCAAAGGCCGCCAAACAGATTGTCGGAAGTGATCTGGTGAAGACAGCGATATACGGTACTGACGCAAACTGGGGAAGAATTATCGTGGCGCTTGGATACAGCGGCGTGGAACTCGACCCGGAAGCCATTGACATTTCTCTCGGCCCTGTCACCACGTTAAAGAACAGCCGTCCAGTCTCTTTTTCGGAAGAAGAAGCCAAAGCGTATCTTGAAAATGAAGAAATAACCATTCAGGTGGATCTGCATACAGGACATGGATCAGGCAAAGCGTGGGGATGCGACCTAAGCTATGAGTATGTCAGAATAAATGCCGGTTACCGGACGTAAAGCAAAAAGGAGGAATCGGGATGGATGATGTTATCGTTCTTAAGTGCGGGGGCTCCACGTTGGAGAACCTGGAGGCGGATTTTTTTGAAAGCATCGCTGCCATGCAGAGACAGGGAATGAACCCCGTCATCGTTCACGGCGGTGGTCCCGCCATCAACCGAAGGCTGGAAAAAGACCGGGTCCCCACTGAATTTGTGGATGGACTCCGCCGCACAACCCCGCAGGTACTTGAAGCAGTGGAAAAAGCGCTGACCGGCGATGTCCAACGTGAACTGGTAAGAGCACTTGAAAACAGCGGGGCGTGCGCAAAGGGCGTCACAGGAAGTGAGAATGGACTGCTTCAGGCATCTCCGGTGGATATAGAAAAACTCGGCCTTGTAGGAGATGTTGATACGGTTCATACAGAACAGCTGGAAGAACTCATGCATCGCGGATGCATTCCCGTCATCGCCCCGATTGCCTCTTCAAAAAACTACGGCAGACTGAATGTCAATGCGGATGCCGCGGCCGCTGCGGCAGCGACAGCGCTTGGAGCTGTGGAATTAATTTTTGTCACAGATGTGGACGGCGTGCTGCGCGGTGGCAAACTCGAAGAAACGCTTACGGAATCATCTGTCAAAACCTACATGGAAGAGGGTATTATATACGGCGGCATGATTCCAAAAGTGAAAGCTGCAGCCGCCTGTCTCGAAGGTTCTATACAAAAGGTAACCATCGCTAATGGAAATGGAAAAAACAAAAACGAAGACGGCACCCTGAAAGGAACGACTGTCGTAAAAGAGCATGCTTCAACGGCTCACACGATAGAGATGATGAATAACCAGGAGGTTTAGCAATGGAAAAACAGGAAGAAACCGCTCAGGAAAACGAAGAGCTGTTTCCCACTTACAAACGGTGGGAGCTGACATTCCAAAAGGCGGAAGATACAACCATTACAGATACAAACGGAAACAGATACCAGGATTTTATGGCCGGTATCGGAGTTGTCAATCTTGGACACGGTCATCCTGCGGTGGTGCAGGCGGTGGAAAAGCAGCTGCATGAAGGCTGGCACGCCTCGAACTTTTTTCATTACAGTCAGCAGGAAGAAGCGGCTCATCTTTTAACATCGCACTCATGTGGTGATCTGGTCTTTTTTGCAAACAGCGGCGCGGAAGCCAATGAGGCTGCCATCAAGCTGGCAAGAAAACATACAAGCCGCAAAAAAATCATCAGTTTTGTCCAGTCTTTTCACGGCCGGACGTTCGGGAGCATGGCTGCTACCGGACAGACAGCGGTGCAGGAAGGATTCGGACCGATGCCTGAGGGGTTTGTCCGACTTCCTTTCAATGACGTGAATGAACTGGAGAAAGCCATTGATGAAGACACCGCCGCGGTCATCATGGAAATCGTGCAGGGAGAAGGCGGTGTCCGTCCTGCCGACGAGAAGTTCGTCAAAGCGGTGCAGGAACAGGTGGAAAAAAACGGAGCACTGCTTATCTGCGACGAAATTCAGACCGGTATCGGCCGGACCGGCACTTTTTTTGCTCACGAACAAAGAGGAATCGAGCCGGACATTATAACAAGTGCCAAAGGACTGGGTAACGGATTTCCGGTAGGCGCCATGATCGGAAAGCAGTTTTTGAAAGAATCATTCGGACCCGGAAGCCACGGCACGACATTCGGTGGCAATCCACTGGCGATGGCAGCAGTACGGGCGACACTGCAGACACTTACGGAAGAGAAGTGGATCGAAGCCGCGGCCGAAAAAGGGGAACGGTTCCTGAATGAACTGAATCGGGTGCTCCGTCCTCTTCCGGTGGTGGAAGACGTCAGAGGAGTGGGGATGATGGCCGGAGTGGAATTGACAGAAGCATCCGCCCCCGCTATTAAAGCGCTCCGGGAGAAAGGGATGCTGGTAATCGGAGCGGGGCCGAATGTTATCCGCATGCTGCCCCCCTTTACAATGAAAGAAGAAACGCTGGTGAAGGGTGTCCATGATATAAAAGAAACCCTTCAATCCATACAGTCTTAGATTATAAGCAGGATTCGAGGAGGATTTATACCAATGAAGGGATATATAAAGCTTGAAAATGAAGAACTATTTGAAGGAACGATTGAAACGGGAGAACAGCAGGACATTTACGGGGAAATTGTCTTTTTTACCGGAATGACCGGATATCAGGAAGTGATGACAGACCCGTCCTTTTACGGTCAGATTGTCGTTTTTACTTATCCCCTCATCGGAAATTACGGCTGGAATCCTTCGGACTATGAAAGCAATCACCCACAGCCGGCGGGACTGGTCATCAGCGAAGCGTCCCCGGATGCTTTTCATTACGAAGCAGAGCAGACGATAAAAGAAGCTGCCGAACATGCAGGTATCCCTCTTGTCACAGGGGTTGACACGAGAGCTCTTGTGAAAAATATACGGGATAAAGGGGATATGGGAGCCCTTATTACGACATCCCCCGCTGAAGCGGATCCCGGCAGTTACGAACCGATCGGAAATAGAATGCTGATTGATGACGTCACGGTTCAGGCTCCTGAAACCACCGGGTCCGGAGATGAACACATTGTCCTGCTGGATTTCGGCTATAAACATTCCATGGCTCACCGTTTGAAGGAAAAAGGGTGCAAAGTGACGGTTGTACCTTATGATACCAGCCGCGCAGAGATAGAGGCTCTTCACCCGGACGGTCTGCTGTTTTCCAACGGACCGGGGAATCCAAAACAGCTCGATCATCTTCTGGAGCATTACCGGGATCTTTCCCGGCAGTATCCGAGCCTTGGTATATGCATGGGACATCAGCTGCTTGCTCTTGCCTACGGCGCCGATACCGAAAAGCTCCGTTTCGGCCACCGCGGGGCGAACCAGCCGGTGCAGGACACCTCGACGGGAAGAGTGTTCATGACGTCACAGAACCACAGTTATGTCGTAAAGGAAAACTCTCTTCCTGCCGGTGAGTTCACCGTCCGTTTCAAAAACATTAATGATCAGTCCATTGAAGGACTGTCCCACGCCACACACGACATTACGACGGTTCAGTTCCATCCTGAAGCCCATCCGGGACCGGCGGACAGCGAAGAACTGCTGGATCAGTTCCTTGAACATCTGAAGAACAAAGGGAGAGAAAAAACCTATGCCTAAAGATACAACAATAGAAAAAGTGCTTGTCATCGGTTCCGGACCCATTGTCATCGGTCAGGCGGCGGAGTTTGATTATTCCGGAACCCAGGCCTGCCTGGCACTGCGTGAAGAAGGAATCGAGGTCATTTTGGTCAATAACAATCCGGCAACGGTCATGACCGATGAAGCATGCGCCGATAAAGTCTACTTTGAACCGTTGACGGTCGAATCCGTGGAAAAAATCATTCAAAAAGAAAAGCCCGACGGACTGCTTGCCACACTCGGTGGACAGACCGGGCTGAACCTTGCCTTCTCTCTCGAAGATGAAGGGATTTTCGAGAAATACAGCCTGAAACTGCTGGGGACACCGGTGAGTTCCATCAAGCAGGGCGAAGACCGGGAGGCATTCCGCGCGCTTATGCATGAACTGGGTGAGCCTGTTCCGGAGAGCGATATCGTGGAAAAAGAGGAAGAAGCGCTTAAGTTTGCCGAAACGGCAGGTTATCCGATCATTGTACGTCCCGCCTATACACTCGGAGGAGGAGGCGGAGGGATCGCCCATGATGAAGAAGAACTCCGCTACATTATTGCAGGCGGTCTGGAAGCAAGTCCCATACACCAGTGCCTCGTCGAAAAAAGCATCGCTGGATTTAAGGAAGTGGAGTATGAGGTCATGCGCGATGCCAATGACACGTGTATTACGGTATGTAACATGGAAAATATTGATCCGGTTGGTGTTCATACAGGCGATTCCATTGTAACGGCTCCGTCCCAGACGTTGACGGATGTAGAGTATCAAATGCTTCGGGCTTCTTCGCTGAAAGTCATCCGGGCTCTTGGTATCGTCGGCGGCTGTAATATCCAGTTCGCTCTGGATCCAGAAAGCAAGTCCTATTACTTAATCGAAGTCAATCCACGGGTCAGCCGTTCCTCGGCTCTAGCGTCAAAAGCCACCGGTTATCCGATAGCACGGATGGCGGCGAAAATCAGCATCGGCTACCACCTGCATGAACTGCTCAATCCTGTAACCGGCCATACGTATGCAAGCTTTGAACCGGCTCTGGACTATGTGGTCGTTAAATTTCCAAGGTGGCCGTTTGATAAATTCGTTCATGCCGATAAAGAGCTCGGTACGCAGATGAAAGCCACCGGAGAAGTAATGGCGATCGAGCGGAACCTTGAAGCTGCTGTGCAGAAAGCGGTTCGTTCGCTGGAAATTAAAACGACAGGACTTGAAGTTCCGGGTATGGACAAAAAAGATGAAGAAACCCTGTTTGCGGAGCTTAAGCGTCAGGATGATCAACGCTTTTTCATTCTGATGGAGCTTCTCCGCAGAGGGAAAGCAGCGCTTGAACTTCACCATCTGACAGGTATCGATTTGTTCTTCCTGCGCTCGTTTGAGAAGCTGGCTGCGTTGGAAAAAGAAATCCTCGGCACGGACTGGGAGAATGTAACGAAAGAGCAGTTGTATACATGGAAAAAAGCAGGTTTCACCGATGGGTGGATGGCGCTTCAATGGAACGTAGAACCCCGTGAAGTGTACAGCAGACGCAAAGAATGGAATATTCTGCCGTCCTATCACATGGTGGATACGTGCGCAGCTGAATTCACCGCGGAAACGCCTTACTATTATTCCAGCTGGTATACAGAAGGAGATGGAAAAGAGGAAACCGACAAACCGAAACTGCTCATAGCAGGATCCGGCCCGATCCGGATCGGGCAGGGAATAGAATTTGACTACTGTTCGGTGCACGGTGCGATGGAAGTACAGAAGGCCGGCTATGAAGCGGTAATCGTCAACAACAACCCCGAAACCGTCAGCACCGATTTTGAAATGGCCGATCACCTGTATTTTGAACCGCTCACGGCAGAAGATGTGATACATGTTGCTGAGACCGAGCAGGTGGAAGGAATTATTGTGCAGCTTGGCGGCCAGACAGGCATCTCTCTCACCGATGAACTGGAAAAGGCAGGATGGAATGTGCTCGGCACCTCATCGGAAACGATTGATCAGCTCGAAGACCGCGGGCGTTTTTACGAGTTCATGAATGAGGTGGAGGTTCCGCATATTCCGGGAAAAACCGCCTATGACCGTGATGATGTCATAAATAAAGCGGCAGATATCGGTTATCCCGTTCTCGTCCGTCCATCGTATGTCATTGGAGGACAGGGCATGGCTGTACGCACAACCGAAGCAGAACTGCTCGAATACCTTGATGACAGCGGGAAAGAAGTGGAGTACCCTGTGCTGATTGATGCTTATCTCCCCGGCACAGAGCTTGAAGTTGATGTGCTGACAGATGGAACTGATATATTTATTCCCGGAATTTTTGAACATGTCGAGCGGGCGGGTGTTCATTCCGGTGATTCAATGGCTGTTACGCCGCCGTTTTCCATATCACCGGAAGTGAAACAGATGCTCGTATCCTATACCGAAAGTATTGCCGCAGGCATGGATTTTAAAGGGATATTCAATATTCAATTTGTCTATGACGGAAATACGCTGCATGTGATTGAGATTAATCCGCGTGCCTCCCGGACTGTGCCTATCTTTTCAAAAGTAACGGGAGTACACATGGTGGAAGGTGCTGTGCAGATGCTTCTTGGCACCCCGCTGAAAGAATGGAGCGGCGGACATACCGGTCTTGATACAGAAACGCCTTATTACACGGTAAAAGCACCGGTGTTCTCCAACGACAGACTTCCGGGAATTGATCCGCTGCTGGAGGCGGAAATGAAATCCACCGGGGAACTGATCAGTATTGCGCGGGATAAGGACGAAGCGTTTAATAAGGCGTTTGCGTGGTCGGAAGCGCAGGTGCCGCTTCTCTTTAAAAAGAAAGGCCTGATTTTCTGCGATATAGATGATACGGTGAGCGAAGCAGCAGCACCGTCCCTAAAAAAACTGGAAGACAAAGGATATACAATCGTGACCGGGCAGCAAATGGCATTTAGCGAATGGCTGCATCATTCCGATGCCCTCGCTCTATTCAGTATCCCAAAGACCGGATATTCCACAGGAAAAGTGATGCGTCAGGAAGCACTCAAACAGCGCAAGACGATTGTGTCGAATTCCGATACACTTGCGGTCATGGTGCAGGCATTGATCGGCACAACGGAAGAACCCAGAGCAATAGAAGAATGGCTGGAGACAAACAGTACGGCCGATGAAGGAGTTTAAGAGATGACCAACGAACAACAGGTACAACCATTAAATAACCTGAAAAACAGAGATGTACTGACGCTGCTCGATTTTACAGCGGATGAAATGCACGATCTGCTTCATCTGGCACAATCCTTAAAAGAAGACAAAAAAAAGAGACCGGTTCATCCCCTTCTTGAGGGAAAATCGCTCGGTATGATTTTTGAAAATGCGTCGACGCGGACGAGAGTCTCCTTTGAAACAGGAATGACCCAGCTCGGCGGACATGCTCTGTTTTTGAGTCCGCGGGACATGCAGATCGGCCGCGGCGAGCCGGTGAAGGATACTGCTAAAGTCCTTTCACGTTACGTGGACGGAATAATGATCCGGACAAACTCGCATGAAACAGTGGAAGAACTGGCTGCAAACGCCGATGTTCCGGTAATTAACGCACTGACGGATTCGTATCATCCGTGTCAGGCGCTGGCTGATTTACTGACGATCAAAGAGCATAAAGGAAAGCTCAAAGGACTGAAAGCCGCCTTTGTCGGGGATGGCAATAATGTAGCTCATTCCTTTTTGATCGCCTGTCTGAAAGCAGGGATAAAAGCCTCTCTTGCTGTGCCGAAAGGGTATGAACCAGATGAAGAGATATGGAAAGAAATCGAGCAGACAGCTCGGCATCACGAGGGAACGCTGACTCTCACCCACACTCCGCAGGAAGCGGTAAAAGACGCCGATGTGATTTATACGGATGTGTGGGCAAGTATGGGATTTGAAGAGGAACAGGGAACAAGAGAACAGGATTTTTCCGGTTTTCAGATCAACGAAACGCTGTGTGCACACGCAGACCCATCTTTTATTTTCATGCACTGCCTGCCGGCACACCGCGGAGAGGAAGTATCATCCGATATCATTGACGGCGTCCACTCGGTTGTGTATGATGAAGCAGAAAATCGTCTTCATGCACAGAAGGCGCTTCTGGCTTCCATTATGTAATAGGAAACATGAAAGCTGCTTTGACAGCAAATGCTGCTGTCAAAGCAGCTTTTTGAAATGCGAAGGCACGGGTACTGCTGCGGTGAAAGTTGGTGGAAACATGAAATCATTGTATACAGGGGCCTTTATATTTTGTGTGGTTCTTTTGCTCGCGTTTTGTATTCTCCGCTATGCAGTAAATACGGGAGAAGGAACAGCTGTTATCGGAGCCTTGGTCATAGCTGTCTTTTCCGAATGGTGGTACCGGAAAAGGCGTGCATAGACATGGTAAGACAGGCATAAATGTTGAAGCAGAGACTTCTGTATGAAGCAGGAAAGGGAGTGGCGGTGTATGCCCGGCGCAGGAACCGCGTGGAAAATTTGGGTGTTGTGCAGTGTGCTGATAGGGTCTGCTCTGCTTATTGGATGTGAAAATCCTGTATCGAGCGAGTCCGAAGAAGACAAAGCAGCACTTCTGCTTGAACACACCATAAATGAGCAAAGCTGGAACCGCAAAGGGTACCAGGGGCTGCTGCAGATACAATCGGAGCTTGGAATGGAAGTGAGCTATCATGAAAACATTTCCACCCTGCCGAAGCTGAAAGAACAAGTGAACCATCTTGAAGAAAAAGGTGTGGATCTTGTTTTCGGTCACGGAAAAGTATTCGGAGAGAGGTTTATGAACATCCGAAAATCCTATCCTGACATTCATTTTGTCAGTATCAATGGGGAAACCGGCGCTGAAAACATGACATCGGTTCAGCTTAAAGGGTATGCTATGGGGTATTTTGCCGGCAGGCTTGCGGGAAACATGACCAATACCGGTGCTATTGCCGTCATTGCAGCCCGGTCATGGCAGCCGGAGGTAAATGGATTTGCTGATGGAGCCAAAAGCGGTGATACCCCGGTAGAAGTGATATCAAAGACAACAGGAAGCTGGAATAATAAAGAAAAAGCGCTGCAGAAACTGCAGGCCGCGACGAGTGAAGATGCCGACATTGTATATCCCGCAGGAAATGGATTTCATGTTGATGTTATCAACCAGGCGAAAGAACAAGGTCTGCAGGCCATTGGTTATCTCGGAGATCAATCGGATCTGGGAGAAGCGGCCGTACTGACAAGTACGATTCAACACGTGGAACGTGTTTATCAGAAGATCGCAGAGAAGTATCAAAAGGGAGAACTTAAAAGCGGGGTGGAAGCTTATGGTTTTGAAGAAGGTGCGGTATCACTCGGACCTTTCAGCCCGAAAGTTCCCGAAAACGTCCGTCAACGCATAAAAGCAGACATTGATTATTACAAGGAAACGGGAGAACTCCCGGGCAGCCAGTGAAACAAGAAATAATATATTATCTATCCGGAGCCTGGGACAAAACCTTTATAAGAAAAGAAAATGCCGAACGGTTTCCTGAAACCGTTCGGCATTTTTCTTTTCTGAGATCAACCGCTGCGCCAACATACTTTGCTTTTACTCCAGAGCACAAGGGCGACATCGGTTCGCTGGGGCTCACCGTGTCTTCTTTGCCCCCGGCCGTTCCAGGACCCGTTTGCCGGAATCGAAACCGCACCTGAGCTGCTCCGGCCATACGGATGCAGAAGATGCAGGTGTTTGTTTGTTGCGTTCAGGTTGGGTGGACGGACGTTCGTTGGGAATGGTCCCAAGGCACTTTAGGGTATCACGCAGCCTCTCAAACGTCGTTGGGCCTGACGCCCGAGGCACTTTAGAGTGTCCGGTGCACCCTTAAACGTCACTAGGAATGGTTCCGAAAGCACTTTAGGGGGTTCCGTACCACCGTAAACGTCGTTGGGCCTGACGCCTGAGGGACTTCAGAATGCTCGGTGCACCCTTAAACGTCATTATCCTGTGGAAGTACGTCACGTGCGGGCGCCGACTCTGACCGCACATCCTGCGGGGTACCCGCGACTCGTGCTGTTCTATGCAGGAGCCGGAGCATGTTGGCTGCGCTGCTGTACGACGGTTGAACAACGCCGCCGGACATTCGTATTTTTCTCCGCCTCTTTTGCTTTTGTCCCGGACTCTTTTTATAGTGTGAAACGGTACGATTTTGATACACTTTTCTCCAGGAGCAGGCATTTATTTCTGAAGTGCTGTAGTGGACATTCCACATTGCATGATATAGAATTAAAACCAGGTCATAAGATGAAGTATTAACTTTATAGGTATAGAATAACCTGCAGTCTTGGAACTAAGAGGAGGAACGATAAATGAAACAGTCAGGTATCTGGGGTATGGGATCGTACACCGAGGGACGGGTGGTGACAAACACAGAGCTGGAAAAAACACTGGATACGAGTGATGAATGGATTCGTACAAGGACGGGTATTGAAAGAAGAGTGTTCGCCGAGGATGACGTTAACACTTCGGATATGGCATACTATTCATCAATAGAGGCATTAGAAGAGGCAGGGTTGGACGCGTCCGATCTTGATCTGATTCTGGTCGCTACGGTTACGCCCGACTATCCTTTTCCATCCGTTTCTTCCTTGCTGCAGGAGCGGCTCGGAGCCAACAAAGCGGCAGCGATGGATATCGGAGCGGCCTGCGCCGGATTCATCTATGGTCTCTCGACAGCGGATCAATTCATCAAAACCGGCATGTATGAACATGTTCTCATTGTCGGCGCGGAAAAATTATCGAAAGCGACCGATATGAGTGACCGTAATACAGCTGTACTATTCGGTGACGGCGCCGGTGCTGCTGTAGTGGGGCCGACTTCGGAGAATAGAGGCTTTTTCTCGTTTGAATTAGGGTCTGACGGCAGCGGGGCCATGCATATCCGTCAGGACCCGCAGATTATCATGAATGGCCGCGAAGTGTTTAAATTCGCTGTCCGTCAGATGGGTGAATCTTCTATAAATGTGCTGGAAAAAGCCGGATTGACTAAAGATGATGTAGATTTTCTCGTGCCTCACCAGGCTAATATCCGTATAATGGAAGCAGCCAGGGAAAGACTTGAACTTCCAAAGGAAAAAATGGCAGCCACTGTTCAGTACTACGGAAATACTTCGTCTTCTTCGATACCAATTGCTCTCGTTGAGGAATTAAAAAATGGTAAAATAAATGACGGAGATCTTGTTGTCATGGTAGGTTTCGGATCAGGACTTGTCTGGGGAGCCACAGCGATGCGCTGGGGCCGCTGATCCACCAAATCAGAGCAAACAACGCAGACAAAGGAGAGGAAAGACATGAGTGAAAATAACCGTGTAGTGATTACCGGAATGGGGACTGTAAATCCAGTCGGTCTTGATGCCGCGTCATCCTGGGTGAATATAACGAATGGCATGAACGGCATCGGGGAACTTACGCGGGTTAATAAAGAAGAGTTTCCAATGAAAGTTGCAGCGGAAGTCCGGGACTTTAACGCTTCTGATTACTTTGATGGAAAAGATGCCAGAAAGATGGACCGTTTCACCCAGTTTGCGGTGGCTTCTGCAAAAATGGCGCTGAAGGATGCGGATTACACGATAACCGAAGATAATGCCGAGAATGTCGGCGTGTGGATCGGATCCGGAATCGGTGGTATGGAAACGTATGAGCAGCAGTTTAATAAATTCAATGAAAAGGGATATAAGCGGGTCAGTCCCTTTTTCGTGCCAATGATGATTCCAGATATGGCTTCCGGTCAGGTATCCATCATGACAGGAGCAAAAGGAATTAACTCCTGCACCGTGACGGCCTGCGCTTCCGGCACAAACTCCATCGGTGATGCATTTAAAGTGATTCAGCGGGGAGATGCTGAAGTGATGATTACCGGCGGTGCAGAAGCCCCGATTACGAATATGGCTGTCGCCGGTTTCAGTACGGCCAAGGCGGTGACAACCAATGATGACCCGGATACGGCATCCCGCCCGTTTGATAAAAACAGGGACGGCTTTGTCATGGGAGAAGGAGCCGGGGTGCTGATTCTGGAATCCCTGGAGTCCGCCAAAAACCGTGGTGCTCATATCTACGCCGAAATTAAAGGTTACGGTGCCACCGGGGATGCGTATCATCTGACAGCTCCGGCACCGGAAGGAGAAGGGGCTGTACGATCGATGCAGAAAGCGTTGGATGACGCAGACCTGAAGCCTGAAGAAATCGGGTATGTGAATGCACACGGAACCAGTACCGCTTACAACGATGAATATGAAACCACGGCTCTCAAAACGGTGTTTGGTAACCATGCGTATGAGATGGACATCAGTTCCACCAAATCCATGACAGGCCATCTCCTTGGAGCAGCTGGAGCGATTGAAGCCATCTTCACGTTGAAAGCGATAGAAGACGGCATTCTTCCTCCTACCATCAATTATAAAGAAGAAGATGAAGCCTGCGACCTGAACTATGTTCCGAATGAGAAGAAAGAAAAAGAAGTGAAAGCAGCACTCAGCAACTCACTCGGATTCGGCGGCCACAACGCCACCCTCATCTTTCAGAAGTATGAAGAATAAAAATAAGAAGCCCTGCCGGTTCGTTAAATCCGGCAGGGCTTCTTTACTCTCTGTTTTTTTAATAGCTGCTGTCGTCTTCCTTGCTTTCATCGGAGGCAGTCTGTATGTCGTCTGTTGAAGACTGGTTTAAAAATTGCTGCAGTTTTTCTTTGTTGGTCTGTTTGTCCATTTCAAGCACAAGCCCCGCATGCGTGTATCGTTCATTTTGATACGTGTCCTCAAGAGGAATCCGCATCGTGTTAATATCGTTAATCTCACTGAGCAGAACGTCTTTTCCAAGGCTGAACATTCTGCTTGTAGAGACATCGGTATCGATGTTCGGGCGGACTGCGCTTATTAATTGGGGAATTTTTGTAACGCTGCTGAAGGAAAGTACTTCATCTTTGAGCAGATTCAGCATCTTCTGCTGGCGCTCCACTCTTCCGAAATCATTGTTCTCTCCCCCGCGGTAACGCACGTATTCCAGTGCTTCTTCCCCGTCCAGTTTCTGCGTCCCCGGCTGGAAATCGATATTGACATTACCGGAGTGGTCGTTATAATACATCCGTTCCTGTATGTCCACTTCTATTCCATCAGGAGCCACTGCGTCCACGACTTCCACGAAACCATCAAAATTAACCGTGGCATAATGATCGATCGCAATATCGAAATTTTTTTCTATCGTGTCACGCAGGAGCTCAACACCCCCGTAGGCAAAAGAGGCATTAATTTTATTGTTCTCATGACCTGGAATATCTACATAAGAATCCCGTAGAATAGAAGCAAGCTGGACATTGTTATTTTCCGGATTGTAGTTCGCAAGCATAATCGTATCGGTGCGCTGGGCTCCCGATTCCTCTTCATTATCTACGCCGACCAGAAGAAACGTAAGGTTTTCATCGGGGTCGTTGTCTGCATTATCATTAGAACCGCCTGTGTTGTTCTCTTCTGAAGATTCCGGCGGTGATTCTCCACTGTTGTCGTTGGAATTGTTGTCCATTGGATCTGTCGAATCATTGTTATTCTGCTCTTCTGTTCCGAAAGGCCGGCCGTCTTTTGAAAGTGTGGTGAACGTGGCAGTGACAGCCAGCACCGCAATAAGAAATGTTAAGAAATAAAACTTCTTTTTTGATGATGAAGATCTGCGGTATCGTCTTTTCTCTCTTGCCACTTTAGTAACCCCCTCAGACATTCAACCATGATTATAACAGAAAAAGAGGGACTTTTTGAATGAAAAATTAAAAAAATAAATCGTAACAGGAAGAAAAGTGCAAAAAAATTATTTATGTTGTCGAATAAACTGCAGTGCTTCTTTTCTCGTTGTTATTTCACCATCAAGCATTTTCTGTTCGATCGAGAATAAATAATCACGGAAATCCGGTCCCGGTTTGAGACCTGCAGCTTTTAAATCATGGCCGTCGAGAAGGGGCCGCAGTTCTCTACGCTTCTTTTGGTACTGCCTGAGAAACCCGGCCTGATCATGGTCTGCAGCTATCGCAGCAAAAAACAGTGCCTCCTCCGGAATGTGATAGGCATGGGAATGAAAGCGGCCCGGACTGTTCCATTCTTTTTCGTTCAGAAGCGAAAGCAGAAGAGACGTATTCTGAACGATGCTTTTCTGTTTTTTTGTTACAGCTGCCGTTTCGGCTGATGGAATGGACCCCGCCTGTCCAAGATAAAGGCAGAACAGAATACAGAACCATTCCGGCAGATCCTCAGGCTTTTCCGGGGAATCTAGATACGTCTCTACCACTTTCTTTGTTTGACTGGTCCAGACAGCACCAGGGAAAAAGATAGGGAGAATCCCCAGCTCATCAAGACGCTCCAGGCTCCGAACAGGGTCTGCTTCCTTAAATAACGTCTGGAACTCAGAGGTGATTCTACTGCGGGATAAGGACGAAACAGCGGATACGGAATAATGTATAAATGCCGTTGTCTCCTTGCTCATACGGAATTGAAAACGCTGTTCAAAGCGGATACCCCGCAGTATTCTGGTGGGATCCTCCACAAAACTCAGATTATGCAGCACACGCAGTGTTTTCTTGTTAATATCATCTCTGCCGTGAAAATAGTCAATCAGATCACCGAAATCGGAAGGATGGAGGGAGGCAGCCATGGCATTCATCGTAAAATCCCGGCGGTATAGATCTTCTTTAATATTCGAGCGGGAAACAGTCGGAAGAGCCGCAGGTGTTTCGTAGTATTCGGTGCGCGACGTCGTGAAATCCACACGCCGTCCGGATGGAAAGGTGACAGTCGCCGTGCCGAACGTTTCATGAACCGAAACCGTTCCATCATACCGGGCAGCTGTCTTTTCAGCGAGCGCCATTCCATCGCCTTCCACAACGATATCAATATCTTCCCCTTTTTGTTCCAGCAGTATGTCCCTTACCATCCCCCCGATGATAAACGCGTTCTGATTTTCTGACGCTGCTGTTTCCCCGATGACTGTCAACAGCTGTAGTACGTCCGGTGAAAGCAGGGCCACGAGCTGTGGTTTTACATTGCCCTTTTCCTTCCCTGCACCAAAAGACTGCTGCAGCTGCTCAATCACATCGGTCCGGGACACGATGCCGATGATGGTACCATTGTCCATCACAGGGACACGTCCGATATTATACCGGATAAACATGTTTTGTATTTCTTCAAACGATGTGGTTTTGGATACGGTGATACAGTCGGTGCTCATATATCCTTTTACCGGTGCATGTCCAAGGTGATGCTGAACAGCTTTATCGATGTCACGGCGGGAGATAATGCCGATCAGCGCATTTTTATTATCGACGACGGGAAATCCGTTATGTCCATGGTAAATGAGACGTTTTTTGGCTTCATCGACCCGGACATCTTCTGTAATGGTTTTCACAGGAGCAGACATAATGGTTGCAGAGGTAATCGGATCCGCGATGGACTGCAAAAGGAGTTTTTTCACCTTTTCGTGGACAGCATCCGCCTCTTCGTTTTTTACAGAGGCCGATGCAGCACGATCGTGACCGCCTCCACCGAAATACTGCATCACTGGAAGCAGGCTGAGTCTGGCAGAGGCTGAACGTCCGATGATGAAAACTTTATTTTTCATTGCTGTCACCGTGAGGACAGCATCTGCTCCTGTTGTTTCCATAAGCCGGGATGTTATAACATTCAGACTTCCTGCGTAATGTTCTGTTTCCACCATCGATGTTATGACATCGAGTCCTTTATCCCCGATATGTTCACTGGAAGCAAGGTATTCCTGGAAAACCTGCTGCTGCCGGGACGAAAGGGTGTCTTCCGAAAACTGCTGCACGAGCTCGAGGTTTAATCCGTGTTCCATCAAGAACGCAACTGCTTTCATATCACGAAGTGTTGTCCCGGGATAGGAAAAAGAACCTGTATCGGTATACAATCCAAGCGCAAACAGCGTGGTCTCGGACTCGGACGGAACCCACCCGCGTTTCATCCATTCTTCCAGCAGTATCGTAATGCAGGCCCCCGTCTCATCGAGATAATACGTGGTACCTTTACGTTTGTTTTCTTCCGGGAGAGGGTGATGGTCGAAAACAGTGACCGGTGTATCACCATCTTCCAGAAAAGCGGCAGGGGTGCGCGCAAGGGATGGCGTGTCGGTCAAAATAATATGATCAATATGTTCCCAGGGGGCGTCTTCTTCCGGAATGAAGGGAAAATGATCACGGTATATGGCCAGGTATTGTTTTACCTGTTCGGACTGTGTGCCGGAAAGGACCATGACAGCATCCGGATAGAGAGCGGACGCTGCTGTCATGGAAGCCAGAGCATCAAAATCCATGTGTTCGTGGGAAAGAATCACTTCCATTATTATTCCTCCGGATTGTCGTTTTTAATATGCATCAGCTGCCGGTGAAATTCTTTCAGGGCAAGCGGAAGTATATATTCCGCGTTTTGATTGGACGGCGGCATACCAACCTGTTCGAAATAGGCCTGTATATCCTGAATCTGTTCCTGTTGTTCCCGGTAAAGTCTTAAAGAAGGGATATATGTTTCATTTCCGATGTGAGCGGCCGTTTCATTGATGTCTGCGGCCAGTTTATCAAGCTGCTCTAATTTTCTGTACAGTTCCTGCTGTTGTTTTTCCCGGTGGGTTACCACTATTTCATCCTCCTGCATAGACTGATATTACGTAAGGGATGGAGCATTGTTTTATACAAATTTTCGTTGAAAAAAGGATTTAGGTTACGTTCTGACGAAAGTTCTCTTATTTATGCCAGTGCGATAAAATACTCATGGTACTCCATGCACGGTTTATATAACAGTATAAAACATAAATCCCCGGTATGTCCTGCAAGGTGAACGAAAAAGGAGAGAATGCTCATGGTTGTCAGACTGCTCGTCCTCGCCGCAGGGTTTGGCCTGGCATCAGCAGGGGGAATCAGTATCATAGCGTTCCTGAACTATATTCCGGCAGGTTTATCGATTGTTGAGTTTTTGATATTTCTGCTGCAGCGGTCGGAATCCGCTTTGTTTATTTTAGGGTGTATCCTGATTACAGGAAGTATATACTGGCCTGAAAATTCATGAGAACATTCCACCTGCCCGCGGGAATAAAACAATTTTTGTCTGACTATACTGTTGATACAAATGGATAGCAAGGAGGGTGTAAGAATGCCCCGAATCCGTGATGTGTGGATTAACTGGTTTGAAGGGGAAGAAAATGGCTACAACGTCTGTCCTTTTCATGAATGGAATGCCGAAGACCGGATTGAAGTGCTTGATCAGGCAGAGATTGTAAAGGTATCAGAACGATTGTACGATTATGTAGAGAACCGGCTGGAAGATTTGCCGGAAAGGCTGCTTCATGACGTTTTTCAAAAAAGTACGCTCCGCAAAAAGATGACAAGGGTGACGTTGGATTACTGTTTTGTCATGTTTGATGGGTCGCGGGTGCTGGCTGTCGATACGCTGGGGTATAAAACTCCCATTCGAAAAAGCCGTCTTGCGCCGAAGCATGAAAGAACCGTCAAAGAAATCATGGAACATGACGCATCCGATGCATTTGATATGAAGGACACCTTGGCTGCTAAAGAGTATCATATCCTTTCGCCGCACCCGGATTATATGACCGGTTTAACGAGAAAAGAACGGCAGCTGAAACAGCTTCTTTTCATGGCGATGGACCAATTGTATACATCCGGTGAATCCGCAGAAGTGCGGTATTGGTTTACAGAATGGGACCCGTCCGTCTACGGGGACATTCAGTGGAATATGGACAAAGAAACGATGTGGCAGCAGTTTTTTGATCAGGTGAAAGATGGATGGTCTCCCGGTCACTATGAGTTATGCCGGAAAATGATTAAAGGGCAGCCGTTTTTCGAAAAGCTGTGGAACATGCAGCACGAAGAAGAGGTGAAATGAAAAGGCTTTACACTTATTCCGTTGTTCCATATAATAAGACACAGAACAAGTTTGTAAAGCAGGTGATGATATGGATGGACTGGCATACGCAGTCATGCAGGGATTTACGATTCTTTTCGCCGTTGGAACAATCGGATTCAGTGTGCTGATAGGAAAGATTTGGAGAAAACAGAAAGGGTATTAAAAAAGGCGTGTCTTTTCTGTCAAAACCGCGCCCACCTTCGCCTGCGGCCGCTGGATTTGTGAACAAGAAAAACGCTTCCGACTATCATTGGTGATAGTCGGAAGCGTTTTTAGTATGCTTTTTCTCACATCCTCTCGCTGCTGTTAACGTTTCCGGCCGAGGCCGAGTGCTCGTTCTGCTTTTTTCAGCGTTTTGAAAGATGCGCGCTGCGCACGGTCTGCGCCTTCATCCAGAATCCGGTCCAGTTCGTCGGACTCCATCAATTCATGATGACGCTCCCTTATCGGGCGGAGCAGCTGTACGACCGCCTCGGCGGTGTCTTCTTTAAAAGCCCCGTACCCCGAACCGCTGTAGTCTTTTTCAATGGTGTCGAGGTTTTTCCCCGAAGCAAGCGACATGATACTCATCAAGTTGGCCACACCCGGTTTATTCTCCCGGTCGAACCGAATCGTCTGATCGGAATCCGTGACCGCGCTCTTGATTTTTTTCGTGATCGTCTTGTCATCGTCAAGCATGGAAATATAGGCTTTTTGGTTCTCATCGGATTTACTCATTTTTTTCTCCGGGTCCTGAAGGGACATGATTCTTGCTCCCACTTTTGGAATCTGTACTTCTGGAATGGTGAAAATATCGTTGTATTGCTGATTGAAGCGTTCAGCCAGGTTTCTCGTCAGTTCCAGGTGCTGTTTCTGGTCTTCGCCGACCGGTACAATATCTGTCTGATACAGCAGGATATCAGCGGCCATTAACGGCGGGTACGTAAGAAGGGCAGCGGATACTCCGCTTTTTCCGGCGGACTTATCCTTGAATTGTGTCATGCGTTCCAGTTCTCCTATGTAGGCTGTACACTGCATGATCCATGCGAGCTGGGCATGAGCCGGCACTTCCGATTGAATAAATAATGTGGATTTTTCAGGATCTATCCCCGATGCCAGATAGAGAGCAGCCAGGCTGCGTATATTTTTCCGGAGCTCGGTTTTATTCTGCGGGACGGTGACGGCATGCTGGTCCACAATGCAGAAAAAGCTGTCATGTTCTTCCTGCATGCCGACAAAATGCTGCAATGCCCCAAGGTAGTTGCCGAGTGTTAATGTGCCGCTCGGTTGAATACCGGAAAACACTGTACTCATATATATCGAATCCTTCCTTTCCTGTGCCTTTCACCATTATCTCTTCTTTATCATATCGAAAGTCGTTCCCTCCGTAAACCACAATGACAGAGCGGCGGTGCATGTCTTCCTGCGTTCAGGCATACACTTATGAAAGAGTATCCATAAAGGGTGGTTTGATGCGCATTCATATTTGGACAGCCTCCACCGGATCCGGCCACAATGAAGCGGCGCGGGTGCTGCAGGAAGAGTGGAGAAAGCAGGGACATACAGCGGAGATATTTCATCCGCTTGAAACCGGGCCGCGTGTAACTTTTCAGCTCAGCAAAAAAGTGTACAAGCTGCTCGTGACGGGATGTCCTCCTCTCTGGAGATCTCTCTCAGAACAAAAGGTACCGTATCAAACCGCAAAGCTGCCGGCGGCATGGTATCCGGAAATGATACAGGAGGCAATCGATGCAGACGCTGTCATATCTGTCCACCCTTTTCTGACGGCGCTGGCCGCTGCCGCGAAAACGCGGTGTCCGGATCTTCTGCTGTTTCATGCAGCAACGGATTACTGGCATGCACCGGCAGCCGATCTTCCGGAAGTGAATGGGACGTTTCTGCCGGCGCAGGTGACAACAGAGCAGGCGGGAACGCCGGTTTTTCCTTTCGGCATACCAGCACATGTCAGACGGTCTTCTTTTACGAAAAAAGAATATTGTCTGGCCAACGGATGGAACCCTAAAAAGCCGCTTATTTTATTGAGCGGGGGAGGGGAAGGACCTTTTCCTTATCATAAAATGCTTCGTACCCTCCGGTACCTTCATCCTTTGTGTACGATCGTGATATGCAGCCGAAAGTGGAAAAAGGCGCGCCGGCTAATGGTTCAGGGCCATGACGTGTTTGTTTATCCATGGATGCCGCAATTCAAAAATTACCTTCAAGTCTGTGATGTTCTCGTCACAAAAGCCGGGGGCATGACACTGACGGAGGCATTTCTTGCCGAAACTCCTGTCGTCATAACAGCTCCCCTTCCAGGTCAGGAAGAAAGGAACGCCCGACACGCCTTACGCTGCCAGGCGGCTCTGCAGGGAGACCGTCCGGAAACAGTATGGGGGCATGTATCAACATTGCTGCAATCACCGTTCAACCGGGAACGCATGAAAAGAAGACAAAAACGGCTGCAGCAGCCCGGCAGTGTGAAACAAATAACAGAGACAGTGCAGCGCGCCGTCACTTTTTTCGATGTTTCAGACCCATATATACCGCAAGAACGGGAACGGCTGCCAGCAGAATCAGGCCGAGCGGAGGTCCAGCCAGTGCCGGGAAGCGATTCGAAAGAAGAATAAAAGCAGCTGCCGTTCCGGTAAGAATGTAAAGTAGAACCCGTAATATGTTCATTTAAACCACCTTCATATCATGAAAGGAAGGGTCTTTCATGCGATTTTTCCAGAAAAGGTTAATGTTTCTGACTTTATGCGGTCTCATATGCATAACCGGTTTATTTTATCAGGCGTCTTATAATCCGGCAAAGCTGGCTGCAGGTTACCCGGTAACCGTACAGAACGTAGAGCCGGCGGACCTGAAGCTTCAGGGAATAGATGAAAAAACCTATGAGCTGTCCTCTTTTATGGATAAACCGCTGCTTGTCACTTTTTTTGCAAGCTGGTGCGGTATCTGCAGCCGTGAGCTGCCGCAGCTTTCGGCATACCATGAAAAACATAAGGACAGCTGGAACATGGCAGCTATAAATGTCACAGAACAAGAGTTCAATCTGAACAATGTCCGTTCTTTTGCAAGCAGCCTTACGGTTCCAGTTCTGTTGGACAAGGAAGGAAAGGCGATGGAAAATTTCGGAGTAAAAGGCGTCCCCGCTTCTTTTTTATTGAACGAGCGAGGCACCGTCATCAAGACATTTTATGGGCCGATTGAAAAAGAACAACTGGAAAAAGCGTTGTCGGAGGCAGGAGCCGGAACCGGGGAACGAAGGAAGGGGAGACCATCTCCTTCGTTCCGGGAAGCGGCGTTTTAAAAAATGAAAATAAAATACGATGTGATGAAATAGACGACAACGAGGAGTGCTGACGGCCATGGATAAAAATGGATGGCTTTTTTCCTTCCGCGGAGCACCGAAAAGAGAACGATCGCTGCCAGCAGACTGACCGCCCCTGCAGTTATCTGATGAACCGTGTTTGAAGCAGCGATAATCGGTCCGTTCAAAAATCCAACATCACTGACAAATAACAGAATGACATTGAAGAGGTTGCTCCCGAGAATCGAACCAAGCGCGAGGTTGTGATTCTGCAGCTGCAGCGCGACAAGAACAGCCACCGCCTCCGGAAGAGATGTGGATGCTGCAATAAGGAAGCTTCCCACAAAACTCGATCCAAGACCGGTTTGTACGGCAATTTGATCCCCGGCAATGGTCAACACCGATCCAGCCCCTAAGATAACGACAGCTGCAATCACAAAGCCGATACCGGCATGTTTTAAAGAAATGGCATAGGAAGGAGAAGACTCGTCTTCTGCTGTTGGAGCGGCTTCTTCTTGAGAACTGTCATTCCCGGTCTTTTTATTGATAATTGTTATGCCGGCGATATAGACACCAAATATAACCAGGGTATCAAGACCGACCCAGAGGATGGATGCCTCGGTTTGAATAAACATCGCAGCGAGCACCAGCAGGGCAAGAAGAATGCCGAGCGATGCGGTGTAGGCATGGGACACATCTGTGCGCGAGAACAGTTTTTCTTTACGGTAATACAGATCGAAAGCTGCAATGATGAGTAAATTGAACATGTTGCTGCCGAGGACGTTTCCAACGGCAATATCCGGATTATCGAGGAATACAGCAGTCAAGCTGGTCGTTACTTCGGGCAGGGAGGTGGCTCCGGCAAGAAGCAGTGTACCTACCATCAAGCCGCCCCATTTTGATTTAATGCTGATGACATCGGCATAGGTGGATAACTTCACAGCAGAGATGACCGTAATCACGGCCGCCACGGCAAACAAGAAAAAAACCATAGATTCCACTCCTTTTTCTGGAAGAAAGGTAGAGAAACATAAAAAAGACCTCTTTATAAAAAGAACGAAAAAATATACTCCGCTCCTTTTATAAAAAGGTCTTGCGCACATTCACTGCAGCCGGTTGATAAAGATGCAGTGAAGCTTAATGAACCGAGTACATTACTTGTACTGTCCTGACGATTCATTAATCCTATTGGACGCTACTCCCCTTTTTGTTCCATAATAAACATACCATCGGAACCTGGTGGCGTCAATATAAAAAAAGAAGAACGGGCAGGAAAATCGGGAAAATACAGCAAAGTTCATAGGGAGGAAGAAATAACATTCAAAAGGGAGAGATTGTATGACATTATTTGCTGTACTGCTGCCGTTAAAAGACAAAGATTTATCACAGACCTACAGACCTGACCATCTTCAGTTTCTCGAGGAACAGAGAAAAAAAGGAAATGTAGCCGCCAACGGTAAGTTCACCGATGGATCAGGCGGTCTGGTCATCTACCGGATGCCGGATAAAGATTCGGTGGAAGAGCTCGTGAAGAAGGATCCGTTTGTAAAACAGGGCGCCCGGGAATACCACATTCACGAATGGGAAATGGTTTCGGAAGAATGGGCGTAAAAGGAGGAAGCAGATGGCTGTTATAGGATTTATAGGACTAGGAAATATGGGGATGCCGATGGCTCGGAATCTTGTTCAGGCAGGATACCTCGTCTACGGCTTCAACCGTTCAAAAGAAAAGGAAGAGACGTTTGAAGAACTGGGAGGACGCCGGGCGGAATCACTGTCTTTGATTGCAGAAAAAGCGGATATTATCATGACCTGCCTGCCCGAACCACAGGACGTGCATGACGTATTGTCTGAACTCTTTGAAATGGAAATCAGCGATTCGTTAATTATTGATTTCAGTACCGTAACCTCCGCTCTTCATGAAAACATGAAAGAAAAAGCAGCAGGGAAAGGCGTACAATATCTCGATGCTCCTGTAAGTGGAGGAACAGCCGGTGCAGAAGCCGGGACCTTGGCGATTATGTGCGGCGGCGAGGAAGATGCGTTCGAAAAAGCCCGCCCGCTCTTTGATGTGCTCGGTGCATCCATTACACATACAGGTCCTGCCGGAAGCGGTACGAAAGTGAAACTGATTAACCAGTACATGGTCGGCATGCACACCGCTGCGGTCGCCGAAGCCCTCCACCTTGCAGATGAATCCGGCATTGATAAGGACATGCTGTATGACGTTCTCAGCAACAGCTTTGCACAGAGCAAGATCTTTGACAGACATTATCCTGATTTTATCGCTGCGGATAGAGAAGAACCGGGATTTGCGTTGTCGCTGCTTTTGAAAGATCTGAATCTTGCCGGCGAAATGGCGGGCGAAAGAGAAGTGCCGCTTGAAGCAGGCCGGAAAGTGAAAGAAATGTTTGAGGATGCCAAACAGCAGGGATACGGTGGTAAAGACATGAGTGCGTTCTACCAGTATACCACCGGAAAATATTCCTGAAAGAGCACCGGCACGATGGTGACGCAAAGCCCGTGCACTTTTCTTTTCATTCCCCCAAGGATTCGTTACAATAAGTTTTGTATGTGCAAGATTAATTTATGAATCTTTTGGGAGGGATAGCAGTGAAAATTGCTGCGATAGTTGGAAGTACAAGAAAAGAGTCGTTTAATTTGAAATTGGCTCATTTTATGAAAGACCGGTACGCGGGTCAATTTGATATCGATATTCTGGAAATCGGCCAGCTGCCGTTTTACAATCAGGATGAAGAAAATACTCCATCGGCTGAGGTTGTTGAATTCAAGCAGAATGTTGCCGATGCCGATGCTGTATTGTGGGTCACACCGGAATATAACGGTACGATTACGTCTGCCATGAAAAACGCCATCGACTGGCTTTCCCGTGTCAATCAGGTAATGATCGGAAAGCCTTCCTGGATTGTGGGAGCATCAATGGGAGCGCTTGGAACGGTAAAAGCACAGTCACACCTCCGCGATATTCTGTTTGCTCCGGGACTGTCATCCCCTATCCTGCCGGGTAATGAAGTATTAATCAGTTCCATTCACGAAAAAGTGGACGAGCAGGGTTACCTGACAGACGAAGGAACCATCGACTTCCTGGACACGACGGTGGAAAACGTGCGTCCATGGCTGGAAAAACAAGCCGCCGTCCGCAGCTGAACAGCATCATAAAACGAATAAAAAAGATCCCGATAACGCCATCGGGATCTTTTTTTGAGGGAAAGTGTTATTCAAGTGTTACATATCACTTGTCTGTTTTTGTACGGAAGGTTCCAGGGCTTTGTCGATACGTCGGTCGAGTTCGACAATCTGCCGGCGGGCACGCGTTTCCGAAATACTGCGGTAGTGGTGTTTTCCATCCGGTTCTTCATCAAGCTCATCCGCCTTGGCCACAATCTGCTGAAGGGTGCTGAGCTGCAGCTGATTATGATCACATGGGAGAAAAGAGTCTGTATGCAAAAGCACTGCCACGGAAATCTCCTTGGCAGCGACAGGATCTTCTCCCAGCCGAATCAACAGTTTATGGGCACGTTCTGCTCCTTTAATAGCGTGGATATCGTTATTTTTGTAAAGGTCAAAATCCCACTGTCCGTCACGATACCAGGTGTAGTGTCCGGAATCGTGCAGGAATGCAGCTTTAGCAGCCGAATCAGGATTGGTTTTATTTTTAACTGCAAGGCGGAAGGCATGATAAGACACTGCGATGGCATGAGCAAGACCGGCCCTTTTCACATACTTCTGGGTTATCGGGTGCTCATATATCTGTTCCAGCGTTACGTTTCTCATCTTCATCCCTCCTGCATAGCGCATCATTTAAGATATTTTTACTATTATAACGACTTCTTTATTTCATTTCAAGAAAAATTTCAAAGTAAGCAGCATAGAATGTAACAAATGCGTACTGGAAAGGAGGATAGTCGGAGGAGAAACTTTGTCACATTTTTCTTTAGACCTATTGGTGAAAGATGAAAAACTATGTATAATTTCAGGAGAAGAGGATATATGATGTAAAAATATAATAGATTAAAGAGAGATGGGGAACGATGAAAAAAATCTGGGTGCCTGCAGGGGCTGCCGTTATTGCGGCAGGCATATTCTGGTTGTCGAACGATACAAGCGGGGAAGAGCATTCTTCTATAGCTTATCATACACATAAACAAACGAATGAAATAAACAGAGAAATGGACGAGGACATGTCCCGGTTCACCTATGACAGCGGTTATGACTTCACCTATCCGGAAAATGGAGTGAAAGGCACCTATGTGACCGGTCATTCCGCGGGAGGAGATCGATTTAATGAACTGCTTGAACTTACGAATTCCACCGGTCTGAATGCCATGGTTATCGATATTAAAGATGACCGGGGTAATTTGACATTCAAGCCTGCTGAGGACAGCAGCCTCCCTGATATCGGAAAAAATATGATCAGTGATCCAAAAGAGATGATGAAAAAGCTGGAAGAGAATGACATCTATCCTATAGCAAGGATTGTTGTGTTCAAAGATACGGTCCTCGCAGAAAAGAGGCCGGACCTATCTTACACGAAAAACGGTGAGATATGGAAAAATGGGAGCGATGAAGCATTTGTGAACCCGTATGAAAAAGAGGTTTGGAACTATAACCTTGAAATTGCCAAAAAAGCTGCCAAAATGGGTTTTCAGGAAATACAGTTTGATTATGTCCGGTTTCCGGAAGGATTTGAACACCGGGATGAAGAGCTTAACTATTCGCGTGGAGACTATGGACAGGAAGGAAGTAATGTGGAACAGCGGGTAACAGCCGTTACTGATTTCGTGGAGTATGCCCGTGAAGAACTGAACAAAACATTCGATGTCGATGTGTCTGTTGATATCTTCGGTTATTCCGCTACATTGAAGCAGGCTCCGGGCATCGGGCAGAACTTTTCTAAAATTGCACGGAATGTGGACGTCATCTCATCTATGATATACCCAAGCCACTGGACTCCCTATTTCGGTATTGATAAACCGGATCTGCATCCTTATGAACTGACGAAAGAGTATGCACAAGTGGAAAACGAAGTACTGGGAAAACTGGAGCAGCCTCCGCAGTCCCGTCCCTGGATTCAGGATTTCACCGCAAGCTGGCTGGGATCCGGCAATTATCAGGAATACGGAGTGGAAGAAGTTCAAGCGCAGATCCGAGCGTTGAATGAGCAGGGAATACATGAATTTCTGCTTTGGAATGCCACAAATAATTATACGGAAGGCGTAAATTACACGCCGTAATGGATAAAATAAGGGATGTCCAGGCTATGGACTGTCCCTTTTTTTATAGTGTATTCTTCATGAAGCAGATCCTCGCTGAAAGAGGTGGGCAGAACCAGTCGTTTGGGTATATAATAAAGTAAAGAGAGAAAAGGGGATTTTCGTGGAGACCATGAACTGGTATGAAAAATTAAATCAATACTTTCCCGTGGAAGAAATGAAATCCAAGGAGCACATGGAACTTCTCCTTCAGGAACAGGGCGACATTTATCATAAAGAAGAAGGTCCGGACCATGTTATGATGTATGTTGAAATGGAGGGCTTCATCTTCATTGATTATCTTTTTGTTGCCGGCAGTGCGAGAGGAAAAGGGCTGGGAATGAAGTTGATCGAGAAGTTGAAACAAAGAAACAAACCGGTCATTCTCGAGGTGGAGCCGCTTGACTATGAAGACTCCGATTCCAGAAAACGATTCCGGTTCTATGAAAAAGCCGGCTTTAGACAGGCAGCGTCCATCGGCTACAACAGAAGATCTCTTGCCACTGATAAGGTGAACCCACTTGAAATCATGTTCTGGTCCCCTGAAAACGAATCAGAAGCAAATATTTATGAAAAGTTGAAACAAACGTATAAAAATATTCATACGTATAAGGATAAAGAACTGTACGGAAAATCTTATGAGCCTGCGGAAAAAGTACTGACTTATGATGAAACAAAAGAGGTGAGAGGACATAATCAAAAAAGAGGGGGGAGATAAAATGAGAAACAAGAACAAACAAAAACGCCGGAAAAAACGCCGGGTGTTAAAAGATCTTCTGCCTGGTAACCTGAAAGACTGGAAAAAAGCACCCGGAGGTCAGAAACCGACCACGCCCGGCAGCATGAAAGCCACCGCCTGAACGTGCACGTACAATAAAAAAGGATTGGAACAAAAGAAAATGACGCAGCAATTAATGGTGAAACACAAAACTCCCGAACGATCTGCACCAAATGTTCGGGAGTTTTTCATTATTGTCCCAGCCTCTTCTTCTGCATTAAAAACAAGGCAGGTTCGGAATGCGGCGTTTTTTGATACTGTCGTTTTGTTTTGGAAAAAGAATGTCCGTCTGCAGCGCATGCCGGGTCTTTTAGTGAGATGCTTTCAGAGGTCGTTCATCCAGCCGTAGACACAACCATTGAAAAATGAGACCATAGTGTCCATTGGTCATCGTTTGATGGACACTACGCCGCTGAAAATCAGGAAGTAGTGTCCGCCGGCTGAAATCAATGGACACTATGCGCCGGAGAGGAAGTGCCAGTGTCCACCAACACTTCCTCCATGTGCATTAAGTATGGTGTCCGGGGGTTTAGTGTCTCCGGAACTGCCGCGGCCTGGAACAACCGCAGTCCAGTTCCAGATGCCGCGCATGTCCGATATGCCGGCCAAGTACTCGCAGATTTTTGATACACCTCTTTTTTAGCCGGGTTCATGAAAACAGAAAACGTCGTCACATATTTTTCACAAATTTCCCCCGTCGTTTTGTTTGAGGCACTATAAAAAGTGGAATACCACTAATACCATCACTATTATCAATCACAACAAATCAATGACAAATACAAAATACTTACAGAAACCGAAATGACAAATGTAACGTACAAATGCATACATCATCATTCATTGAAAACACTTTTCAAATTAGAATAATTATTGTATAATGTCATTGTGTGAATGTAGTATGGTAAATGAAGAAGTATAGAACTCCTTTATGAACTTATCTGGCGGATAAAGAAGGGAGAGATGACCAGATGGTTACATTGTTAACATCTCCAAGCTGCACTTCCTGCCGGAAGGCAAAAGCTTGGCTCGAAGAATATAATATCCCGTTTGAAGAGCGGAACATTTTTGCATCTCCGCTGACTGTGGATGAAGTAAAAGAAATCGTCCGGCTCACAGAAGATGGAACAGATGAAATTGTTTCAAAACGATCCAAAGTGTTCCAGGAACTTAATGTAGAATTGGAAAGCCTTTCTCTGCAGCGTTTATTTGAACTGATCAGCGAGTATCCGGGACTGTTGCGGCGCCCTATTATTTTCGACGAGAAACGTCTTCAGGTCGGATATAATGAAGCGGAAATCCGCAGATTTCTGCCCCGTAAAGTCCGTACTTTCAACTTGATGGAAGCACGGGATATGGTCAATTAAATAAAGCGGCACAGGAAAACTTCTACTTTTTTATACGGTAGAAGTTTTTTTGTTTTCATGTCGGGAGCACCTTTGTTATCCTTATGGTAGCAAAATCTTTTCTTTTTGTGTTAGAAGGATAATGAACATTTATTTTGAATACGGTAAGGGTAAATGAAAATTTAACTATTGACAATGCAGAATCTTTCCTTGACAATATACATTTAATAGCAGGAAAGACCGCGTTTTCTCTTTTCATACGCTCCGCTCCCTCAAAAATATCGACGGGATGAGCATTGGTCCTTAACAACCGCATTTTCCTCGTATAAAATAACAGAAAATTGAGGAGGAAGGTTGCAGGTGCCCGTCAAAGGGTATGATGGTAATATAGAGAAAACATGGAAGCGGAAGTCACCTTACCTTCTAAGGAGGGAGAAAATCGTGGAAATCGAAAGAATTAATGAGTCTACGGTCAAATGTTACATTTCCTATAAGGACATTGAAGATCGTGGATTTGACCGGGATGAAATCTGGTACAACCGGGAACGCGGGGAAGAATTATTTTTTGAAATGATTAATGAAGCGCATGACCGTGAGAATTTTGAGATTGAAGGTCCTCTGTGGATTCAGGTGCAGGCACTGGATAACGGAATGGAAATTGTAGTTACACGCGGTCAGATAACCGATGGAAACGTAAAACTGGAAATACCGGTATCCCAGAGCAAAGGGGAAGATATGCCGGTTGATGATAATATTGTTGATATGCTTGATGAACAGTTCCGTTCTTCTCAAAAGTCAAGACAGGCTCACGGGGATTCCGATTACCTCGAAATTGTTATCTCCTTTGATGACCTGGAAGACCTTCTCGCCTTGAGTCAGGCCTTTGCGCCGGTGGGAGTACAGAATGAAATTTATCATTTTGAAGGAACCTATTATCTATACCTGATGTTCGATAATCAGTATTCAGAAGATGAACAGGACGATATGGTCAGTCATGTTCTGGAATACGGCGAAGAATCGGATGTATCCATTTTCCGTATCCGTGAATACGGCAAAACGGTCGCAGCATCCCAGGGTCTCGAAACCCTGCGTCAAACTTTTTCGTAATCTCCACCACGGATGTATGGCAAATCATCATTGATCCAAACGAAACACTGAAGAGATATCTTTAACCTAAAACAAAAGATCCGGACGATTTCTTGGGAAATCGTCCGGATCTTTTGTTTTGTATACAGGCCGCTTTGTCGGCATGTTTTTATATCGGGGTACTCGTTTTTCGTTACAGCTGTTTTCTCTTATAGATTTCACCTGAAATAAACCATGATAGTATAAGAAAAACAATGGTTGCCCCTGAGAAGATCAACGATAATAAAGAGGAGGAAAACTGCTGGTACATGTTTTCCAGTCCCCAATACTCACTGTCGGCCCCTGCATTGATGATGATAGGCACGAGAGCGAATATACCGATGAAAAAAGCGGTTAAGCCATACGTAACAAACCGTTTGCCAAGCAGATAAAAAAGAGGATAGTATATCCCTGAAAATAAACCGATAATCGTCACGCTGAGTATTGCCGTCATTAAACTGTATTCTCCAAAAGAGGGTACCAGCATGTTGATGACAGTCAGAACGAATATTAAAAATATGCCGAAAAGCAGAGAGAAAATATACTTTGATGCTACAATTTCTTTCCGCCCCACAGGCAGACTATTGATTAAGATGTCACTTCTGTTTGTATTTTCGTTCATTCCGGTCACGAACGGAAACAAACCTCCAAATAGAACAGCCAGAAAAATAGGAGCCTGTTCCTGTCCGTCGGATGTAAAAATTATGGCTGCAATCATCGATCCGGTACTCATTGTTACTGTTGACTTATTAATGACCCACTCTTTAAAAAGTAAATTAAGCATACCGCTCGCTCCTTGTGGTATATACCATGATATCTTCCAGTGATGCGGGTTCCAAAACAGTGTGCTGCCCCATTTTTCTCCGTATTTTTTCCGGTTGATTGGTCAAACCCTCAAACCCTACAGAGGTTTCCCGTGCATAAATAAACATGTGACGGGCGTCTTCATCCATTCGTTCGTTCGCTCCTCTCACGATATGATACTGATCATTAAGCGCTTCCTTCGTGTCATTTAAGATAATCTTACCATTATGGATAAAAGTAATATAATCAGCAATCTGTTCCAGATCTGAGGTGATATGTGTAGAAAAAAAGATGGTCTTGTTTTCGTCTTGAATCACTTCGGTTAATATAGTAAGAAGCTCTCTGCGGAAAACAGGGTCCAAGCCCGATGTAGGTTCATCCATAATAATTAAATCTGGATGATGGGATAAGGCACAGGCTAAGGAAAACTTCATTTTCATCCCCGTAGATAAATGCTTAATTTTTTTCTTCCACGGCAGAGCGAAATAATCCATATACTTCACGAATAGTTCTTCATCCCACTCCCTGTAGAAGGAAGCGATAACTCTTTTCATCTGCCGGACAGTCAAATGCTCGTAAAAGTGATTTTCTGCATACACAAATCCGATCCGCTGTTTCAAGTGTTTCGCGTGTTCTGCATGGTCCCGGCCGAACATCGTTAAGGATCCGGAATCCTGGCTGATGAGATTCATCATTAACTTAATGGTTGTCGTTTTGCCTGAACCGTTTGGGCCGATGAAACCTGTGATAAATCCTTTCTTCACCGAAAACGAAATATTGTCCAACTGGAAGTCTTTAAATGATTTTTTTACATTGTTCAATGTCACCGCATTTTCCATTACTTTTCATCCTCCTCGTACAGCATATCGAGCATTTTTTTCAATTCTTCGAGACTGATCCCCAGGTTTTTACTTTCTTCTGCAATATCAGAAAGACGGCGCTCTATCACACTTCTGCGTTTTTCCTGTATGGGGCCGATGTTTTGAGCGGCAACAAAGGAACCTTTACCCACAAAGGATGTGATAAATCCCTCCCTCTCCAACTCTTCATAAGCACGTTTTGTAGTAATGACACTTATGTGTAATTCTTTAGCCAGTCTCCTCATCGAAGGGAGGGGGTCGTCTTTTTTTAGTTCTCCTTTCAAAATACTCTGCTTAATCTGGTTTTTCACCTGCTCATAAACAGGCTCTTTCGACGAATTTGAAATGAGTATATTCACAATAACTTCTTTACCCTTCCCTTTATCATCTTTAAATATATTGTATATATACAATATATACAATTGTGATCAGATTGTCAACTCTTTAAGCTGCATAAAAAACAGTAAGCTAGAGTATCCACAGGTAGCAGGAATAAAGAGGACAGTTGTCGAAAATATATGAGCACAGAAAGGAGAAATTTATGTTTAGTGCGAAAACGAAACATGGTACGCACCTGACGCTGTATCCTTTTCACGATTCAGGTGTTATTGCTCCGCCTCCTTATTACTGTTCCACCTGCGGGGAAGAAGTGGTACTTAAAAAAGGAAAAATACGGCGTTGGCATTTCGCTCATCGTCATTCTTCTTTATGCCGGGGTGCTCCGGAATCGGAGGAACATCTTGAAGGAAAAGCGGTGCTGCTCGATTGGCTCGAAAATCTTGGGGCTGTGCCGCGTCTTGAAGTGTTTCTTCCCAGTCTTGGGCGCCGGGCTGATGTATTGTTCACGTGGCGGAGGGAAACCTACGCATTGGAATACCAGTGTTCATCCATTACGCCTGAAGAAGCCCTGCAGCGCACCCATGATTATCTGTCCTGTGGTATTACACCGATTTGGATTTATTCTTCCGGCCTTCTCCGCAGTACTTCTGTTCAAACATATTCCATTCATACCTTCGAATGGACAGGGCTCCGTGCAGACAGCTCTGGATGCGGGACGGCCATCACCTATTTTTCCCCGGAGAAACACCGGTTCTACTTTCTTTATCCCCGTGCTTCCTTGTCTTCCCAAGTTACTTTTGGAGATTTATATACCGTTGAACTTTCGGAGATGTCGCCAGCCGGTCTGGTTCATCTTCCGCCTGTCATCCCTGGAGAAAAGACATGGATGCGGATGTGGCTTCGCACCAAGAAGCAGTGGAGGTATTCCCGCAGCCGGTGGCAGCTTCACTCCGACACCCGTTACGTACGTGTTCTGTTTGCCCAAAGGCGGTCGGATATACCTTATTTTCCATCTGAAGCAGGCTGGCCCGTCGATGGTATGACCTGTTTCAATACGCTCCCTCATCACTGGCAGAGCATGGTGCTGCTCTCCTTTCTGGATCCTCTTCCCGTGAACACCTCTTTCTCCCTGCAGACTGCCGTTGAAACGTTTCGCCCTGCGGCAGAAGATATTCTCCGGCTGAAACCTTTTCCCCTTGTGCCGAATTCGATAGAACATGCTCTGGAACAGTATTTCGTACTTCTGGAAAAAACAGGTATAATCCAAAAGAGCGGAGATGGATGGAAAAAAGAAAGAGACGTGTATCTCCCCGGTTCCATTGACGAAGGATACAAAATGGACCAATATTATTTTGCCCGCCTTTTTACCACGTCTTTGAAGTGAAAGGTAAACATTGGTCATTTATCCAACTGTCCGGTAAAATAGAAAGAGAAAGATGGAGGTGTTGATATGAGTACACAGGAAACAAAAGCTTTACCCAAACGAGAAGAAATACCGAAAGAATGGACCTGGGACCTTGAAGATATTTTTGCTTCCGACGAAGAGTGGGAACAGGAATTCGAGGCTGTAAAAACATACATTCCAACAATGGAATCGTTCAAAGGAACCCTGGGGAAATCAGCAGATAATTTGTACCAATGCCTTAAGACAGAAGATGAACTTGGTGCCAGATTCGGCAGGCTGCTTTCCTACGCCCACATGAGAGCGGACCAGGACACCGGAAACTCTTATTATCAAGGGCTGGAGGACAGAGCTTCAAGCCTTGCAGCCAAACTCGGCCAGGCGCTTGCTTTTGTCACACCGGAAATTCTGTCCATTCCGGAAGAAACGCTTCACTCGTTTATTCAGGAACATGAAGGACTCGCTTTTTACAAACAGGCTCTGGAAGAAATTAATGAAGAGAGACCGCATGTTCTCGATGAATCTCAGGAATCGATGATGGCTCAGGTGTCGGAAGTCACAGCTTCCCCTGGAAATACGTTCGGCATGCTGAATAATGCGGATCTGACATTTCCTTCTGTAAAAGATGAGCAGGGGGAAGAAGCGCAGGTGACGCATGGACGAATTCTGCGCTTTCTGGAAAGTGACGACCGCCGCGTGCGCAGAGATGCGTTTAAAGCCGTTTATGATACGTATGCCAAGTACAGAAACACATTCGCCAGCACGCTCAGCGGTGAAGTAAAAAAACATTTGTTCACAGCCGGGGTGCGCAGCTATGATTCGGCCAGGCAGGCGGCGTTGAGTTCCAATCATATTCCGGAAATTGTGTATGACCAGCTGGTGGATACGGTGAATAACCATCTTCACCTGCTGCACCGTTATGTGCGGCTTCGTAAACGGGTTCTCGAACTCGATGAGATTCACAATTACGATCTGTATACACCGCTTGTCAAAGACGTGGACATGAACGTCACGTATGAAGACGCACAGCAGAAGGTCTTGAAAGCGGTGGAGCCGCTGGGTGAAGAATATGTCAACAAAGTGGCGGAAGGTTTTCAAAGCCGCTGGATTGACGTGTATGAAAATGAAGGGAAGCGCAGTGGAGCTTATTCCTCTGGTGCGTATGGCACAAAACCCTACATTTTGATGAACTGGCAGGATGACGTGAATAATATGTTCACGCTTGCCCATGAACTTGGTCACTCGATGCACAGTTATTTCAGTCACAGAGAGCAACCGGTACGCTACGCCGATTACACTATTTTTGTGGCAGAAGTAGCTTCCACCGTGAATGAGTCACTGTTAAACGACTATCTGCTGAAAACCACGGAAAATAAAAAAGAGCGGTTGTATTTACTGAATCACTTTCTGGAAGGATTCCGGGGCACCGTATTCCGTCAGACGATGTTTGCGGAATTTGAACAACTGATTCACGAGAAAGCTGCTGCCGGTGAACCTCTGACACCGGATCTTCTGGAAAAGGAATATTACGCCCTGAATGAGAAGTATTTCGGGGAGGACATGACCGTCGATGACGATATTGCATTGGAATGGGCACGTATCCCTCATTTTTACATGAACTTTTACGTGTACCAGTATGCAACAGGATACAGTGCAGCTGCAGCCCTTTCCAGACAGCTGCTTCAAGAAGGACAGCCTGCCGTAGACCGGTATCTGGCTTTTCTCCAATCCGGAAGTTCTGATTATCCCATCAACCTCCTGAAAAAAGCAGGCGTGGATATGACATCTGCCGCTCCGGTGGAAGAAGCGATGAAGTTATTTGAAGATACCTTGTCGGAAATGGAGAGACTGCTCGAAGAAGTATAATATACAAAAAGAGGGGCAGACCCGAAATCACGGGCAGCCCCTCTTTTTGTATAAAACCGCTGAACCTTTCACTTCATGCGCATACCTTTAAAACGGCGGCGTTCATTAAAGAGGAAAACGGAGAAAAAAATCGAAAGATATAACAGTATGATCCCAAGCAGCAGCGGAAATAAATCCATTAAGCCGAGAGTAAAGAGACAAAAGCTGGTGAGAATACTGATAAGACCGATGACTGCTTTTTTCAACTCCGGAATCTCCTTTCTCCCTGTTCATTACTATTACGGTATGAGGAAGAGAAAAATAATATGATCAGGAATCAGGAAGAGCGGACGACACGCCAAAATGTTCCGTGTTTCACCGGTATCTGTTCAATTTTCTGCTGGAGAGCAAGCTCATTCAGCTTCGCTTTTGCTGTGCGTTCACTCCAGTCGTATACAACAGCCACTTCTTTTGTAGCAGCAAGTTCATGTTTGTTCATAAACGCTTCCAGACTGATCCTTTCTTTTGGAACCGGTGCTTCACCAAGCATTTCTTTCATAATTTCCACATACACATCGAAGGAATACAATCCGGACACTTTCAGTCCGCCGTCTTCTACGCAGTCGTTAAAGAACAGGAATGTTGGTGTCTTGTCGACTTCCATCTCTTTTGTGGTCTTTACATCACACTGTAGAGCGTTGACCGCGCAGTTGGAATGAATGTCTTTTTTAAACTCTTCCACATCCAGTCCTACAAGATCTGCGCACTCGCTTAATACGGATTCATCGGCGATATTTCTTTTCTCCAGAAACAGCATTTCACGAAGCCTTCTGAAAAATACCGTTCCCAGCTGTCGTCCCTGCATTTCAGCTGCCTTGATTGCAATAGAGGGAGCGTAGGGGGAATCAACCGGATTCTCGAGCCAGACATCACCATCACATGGCATGCCGGTATTGGCAGCCGTCTGTTCATACCGCTCCGCCATTGTTTTGTAGGATTCTGAACCTTTTTTGTCCGACACATTCCAGCTGTCCAACTGCGCAGCTACAAAAAAGCGCACGGAAAAATAGTGGCTGTATTCATGTATCAGCTTTTTTAGTGTCGGCTCAAACGCCCAGCACTCGGGGCAGAGAGGATCGACGAATACATAAAGTTCAAGCTTTTTGGAGGCTTTTGATTCGAGTGCAACGCTTTCTTCAGGAGAAAGACCGCAGATTCCCAGCTGTTCATCGCAGTCAAGCTGATTATCTTTTTGTTTCACTGGTCCGGACTCCTTTCTCTGTTAATCTTCTGGTGTATTAATCATGTTACGGGCCGTCATCGTTAACCGCTGCATTATTTCTTCACGGGCAGGCCCTTCAAGTTCTATTTCATCCATGGCATCTTCCATGCAGGACAGCCATGCCATAGCTCTTGTTTTGGTAATAGTAAATGGGAGGTGTCTGGCCCGGAGCATAGGGTGACCATGCTCTTCTGTGTAATGTTTCGGCCCTCCCAGAAACTGGGTTAGAAACTGCTTTTGTTTCCGGGCTGTTTCTGTTAAATCTTCCGGAAAAATCGGGATGAGGTCCGGATGATTTGAAACATTGCTGTAAAAAGCATCAACCAGACGGTCCAAAACATATCTCCCGCCAATGGCTTCATAAAGACTTCCCTGTTGTTTCATTGTTCACCTCAAGGTTGATCAGGGTGGTTTCATTCCGATGCAGACATCTGTTACACATTCACTTCCGAAAGATGGAATTCATTTAATACTTTGTTTAAGATAACGATTGTCAGGCAGAAATGCAAGGAATACGCTTTATCTGTAATCCAACCGGTGTCAGTAAATTTGATTATAGAAATGTACCGGTTTTACGGGAAACAGATTGTTTTTGCTCCCCCATTTTCTTAATGTACATTGTAGCAATGCTGTTACATGACAGCAAATAATATGACTGCATCCTGCATCCAAAAAAAGAAACGAATCCAGCCGGATCCGCTTCTTGTTATGCCATATTATTGTATTGACTTAGTACAGAGGGGACGTAGGACTGGGTTTCAGAAAACGGTGGTATGCCGTTATACTGATCGACATTCCCCGGCCCTGCATTATAGGCGGCCAGTGCCAGAGACTTGTTTCCGTCGTATTTGTCCAGCATTTGTTTCAGGTATTTCGTTCCGCCTTCAATATTATCTGCCGGGCTGTAGGGATCCGTTACGTTTAGATAATTGGCGGTTCCCGGCATGAGCTGCATCAGTCCCATGGCTCCTGCGTGACTGCGTGCATCCGGATTGAAGCCGGATTCCTGATGTATGACAGCCCGTATTAAATCCGGGTCGACGTTATATTTTTCGGCGCTTTGCTCAATCAAACTGCTGTAGTCGTTTGAAACAGAACCTGTATCATCCGCGGCGTTACCGGTATGCTGCAGAGAAACAGCGGAAGCAGCTGCATACCTGCTTTCGGCCTGTGGATTCAGAAAAAGGCTGCTGCTGTTTGATGCAGAATGATGTACCCGCAGCGAAGCGGAAGTGGATTGCGTTAATTCCTGTTCCAGATACGACTGGAATGCAGAGAAAATGGGAGATACGGATGAGGAAGTCTGATTTCTGCCGCTGGAAAGGGTGTTCATCTGTCCGAGTGTTTGGAGAAGGATGTCAAACCTCAATCATGGTCACCTCACTGGTAGGGAGTGTTACACGAAATATAGCAGAACGTTCCTGAAATTACAATCAGCTTCTGTGTTCATCAGAAGCGTTTATCTCCTGTTTCCGTAGAAAAAAGCGTTTAATTTTATTCGGGGTGCTGCGTGCGGGGATATTCTGTTCCTGCAGCAGTTCATCGAGCCAGGCTTCTACTTCCTTTTCAGAAGAGCCTTCGATTTCGATCTCAAAATCCTCCGTATCGAGATAAGTACTGTGATCAAGAAACAAAATGCCTGTCTTATAAGGAAACTGTGTCCGAAGGGTTTCCAGTGTTCCAAGCCGGCCGAGGTTTTCCGGATGAATGTGCAGCGATTCGGTCAGGGCGTTTTTTACTTCACCCTCCGGAAACGAACGGCCTGTTATTACGTCCTCTGCTTCCTGCGGGGAAAGAGGCTGGTTAGTTTCAAGCAGTCCTTCTGGTGCCGGCTGTTTCAGGGTAAGAACCATGTCGTTGTTCTTTTCCCTTATACGAAGGGCGGCACCTTCCTTTCTGACGGCGCCGTCGTCTGTATCAAAATACGTGTTGGCCTGCCGGGTGAATTGGTCCTCTTGAATGTCAAATCTGCGGCATAATTGCTCGAATTCTTTTTTTGTTATTAGATTTTTCTTTTCAATTTCCGTTTCGCGGCTCATACGAGTTCCATCCCTTCTTTTACGTTTCAGTAGTTGTTAAAGACGTACATACTCTCCATATGGTATCATATCGTTTGGACATTGTAGCGCATGGTATCACAGCATAATGGTATATGAGCTTTTCTAATATATGGAGCAGTTGTGATAAAATAAGGATCAGAGAGATGAAGTGAGGTGGATGCTGGATGGAACATGTACTAACCGTAACGGAAACAGAATACACAGAAGACGCTGTTTATCTTATTCCAATAGAAGACTGGCCGCATGAAGAATGGGTGAAACTGGAAGACGGCGGGCGTATGCTGGCTGACTCGGATGCTCTTGCATTTGTATATACGCTCGAGGGGCCGGATTCTTTTGTGCAGCTGCGTTTGCCAAAACAGGTGTGGCCTTCGTTAAAAAAAGCATATGAAGACAATGTAAAAGCCTGGGTGAAAGGCCCCGAACTTCTTGAACTGCCGCTTTTTCCGGGAGAACTGGCGTTTATTCTTGAGAACGTGCCGGGAAACGGAAATTACGGAAACACGATGGTGGAGGCAGTGGAGGAAGCATTCGAGCTCCAATAGAATGATGCAGAAAACAAGGTGGTGCTTGTTATCAGTAACTGGGACACGTTTTTAACGCCTTATGTACAGGCGGTAGAGGAATTGAAAGTGAAATTAAAAGGGCTGCGGGAGCAGTACCAGCTGTCTTCCAAACATACCCCGATTGAATTTGTTACCGGCCGGGTCAAGCCGGTGACGAGTATCCTGGAAAAGGCACAGCGCAAAAATATCCCGCTCGACCGGATCGGCAGGGAAATGCAGGATATCGCAGGAGTACGGCTCGTATGCCAGTTTGTGAATGATATTGATACGATTGTCGAGCTGATACGTTCCAGATCCGATTTTAACGTAGTGGAAGAAAGAGATTACATTAAGCGGAAAAAAGAGAGCGGGTACCGGTCTTATCATATGGTCATTGAATACTCCGTCCACACGATAGACGGTGAAAAAAGTGTACTGGTGGAACTGCAGGTACGGACGATGGCCATGAATTTCTGGGCGACAATTGAACATTCCCTGAATTATAAATACAGCGGAGAAATACCGGATGAAATAAAAGAGCGTCTGCAGCGGGCAGCCGAAGCGGCGTTTCAACTGGATGAAGAAATGTCGAAAATCAAAGGGGAAGTCCGGGAAGCCCAGCAGATTATTACAAAGAACCGGGAAAATTCTTCGAATTAACGAAACACACAGGGAGGCAGTATCATGCATTTCACGGTGACATCCCGGGGAGATGACGTCTCGGATGCGTTGAAAAAGGACATTACATCGAGCCTGGAGGAACATGGACTGACAGAAGATGCCGATCAGCCGGATATAGTAATCAGTGTCGGTGGGGACGGCACGCTTCTGGAAGCTTTTCACAGCTACCACGGACGGCTGGATGATACCTGTTTTGTCGGTATTCACACTGGTCACCTCGGTTTCTACGCCGACTGGCAGCCGGAGGAAGTCGAAAAGCTGGTTATCCATATTGCCAAAACACCGTTTCAGGTTGTCGAGTATCCACTGCTTGAGGTGGTGGTCCGCCATTATGACTCCGATGATACGGACCGATATCTGGCGTTAAATGAGTGCACCGTAAAGACACTCGAAGGGTCACTTGTCTGTGATATTGACATAAAAGGCGAACCGTTTGAAACGTTCAGGGGGGATGGCCTCTGTATTTCCACACCGTCTGGAAGTACTGCTTACAATAAAGCACTGGGAGGCGGCATTCTTCATCCTTCGCTGCCTTCCATGCAGCTGACGGAAATGGCGTCCATCAACAACCGGGTATACCGGACCATCGGTTCACCGTTGATTCTCCCGCAGCACCACACCTGTCTATTGAACCCATTGAATGATGTAGAGATGCAGATTACCGTGGATCATATGTCGATGGTCGACCGTTCCATCAAATCGATACAATGCCGGGTGGCTGAAGAAAATGTGAGATTTGCAAGGTTTCGGCCGTTTCCGTTCTGGAAGCGGGTGAAGGAGTCGTTTATTGGAGAAGGGGAATAAGAGGATGAACGGCTTCCATGAGCTGGAATGGGTGATTCCACGGGAAGCGGAAGGAAAATCCGTGAAAACCTATCTGAGGCAGCACAAAAAAATGTCCGGCAGTACGTGGAAAGTAGTGAAAAAAGACGGGGAGATTACGGTAAACAACAAGCCCGCTTCCGGGAACGATGGTGTCAGATACAACGATGTACTCTGTGTGTATCTTCCGGAGATGCCGTTTCCGGAGGGGATTCCCGTCTTTTGCCTGCCGCTTGATATTCTGTTTGAAGACCGCCATCTGCTGGTGGTAAATAAACCTCCTCATCTGCCTACGCTGCCGGGGAGGGGCAGGGAAACAGAAACGCTTGCTGGGGCGGTGCGTTATTATTACGAGCAGTCTGGGATCCGGGCTTCGTTTCACGCTGTTTCCAGACTGGACCGGGAGACAAGCGGTATCGTTACTATCGCTAAACACCGTTATGCCCACCAGCGGTTGGCGTCCTTTTTTGATACGTACAGTGGACTGAAACAATATATCGGAATAACACGTGGAAACTGGTATCCGTCGGAGGGCATCATTCATGCACCAATCGAACGGAAGCCTGAAAGCATCGTAAAACACCATGTGACAACACATGGAAAACGAGCAAAAACCGGTTTTCAGGTCGTTAAAAGAAGCAATGAACGGTCCCTGGTTCGTTTCACGCTTCACTCCGGCCGGACCCATCAAATCCGGGTGCACAGCGCGTACGCAGGCCATCCTATTCTTGGGGATGACCTGTACGGAGCAGCAGGGGTTTATCCCGGGCGTCATGCGCTGCACGCCTTCCGCCTTTGTTTTATTCACCCCGTTACAGAAAAATGGCAGACCATTGA
This sequence comes from Salibacterium halotolerans, assembly GCF_900115625.1. Lineage (GTDB taxonomy): Bacteria > Bacillota > Bacilli > Bacillales > Marinococcaceae > Salibacterium > Salibacterium halotolerans. Next base: position 78,815 of record NZ_FOXD01000010.1, read on the forward strand.
AGCCCGCATGCCGGTGGATATGCAAGGGTTAATGTAATGGAATGTCAGCGGAATGTCCGGAATTTTTCCGGAACATAGGGCATAGTCGACGGCACCTGGGTATATGTCATTTCAGGATAATGAAGTCCTGTTAAATGACCGCCGAATACGCATCCGGTGTCTATGTTGACGGTATGGTGGATCATGCGTGGCCGAAGAACCGGGGTATGGCCGTATACGATCAGCCTTTTTCCCTGATACTGAGCGGCCCAGTCCCGCCTGACCGGCGTGCCGTCTTCCTTTTTTTCTCCGGTGATATCCCCGTACAGGACGAACGTTTTGACTTGTTTTCCGTTCTGCCCGATGTATTTTTCCGGTATGCCGGCATGGGCGGCGGCAACCCGGTCCTCATCCAGGCGGAGATAAAGCGGCGCCTGGTCGTACAGCTTTATGAATGCACGTTGAATGCTCCGTGCTTGTTCAGTTGGAAGGGCCTGCAGCTCTTCAATGGTCGTGTCCAGACCTCCGGTGATCTGCACCGGACGCCCGATCAGATACCGCTGCAGCTTGTTACAGTGGTTGCCTGGAATATACAGTGCGGCGTTTTGCTCTACCATCGCAGCCGCAAGCCGAATGACGCCCGTGGAATCAGGTCCCCTGTCTGTTAAATCTCCGATAAATACGGGGGTCCGGCCGGACGGATGTTGATAGATGCCATTGTTCTTTTTATAACCGGCTTCATGAAACCAGGCAGTCAGTTCCTGATAACAACCGTGCACATCACCGATGAAATCAAATGCCTCCAATGCGGGACCTCCTTTTTTCCCTTATGGAACAATGCTATAATATATCGTAACATGTTGTTAAGATGAACCCATTTAACCAGCCCAAAAGGAGCGAATAGTAATGAATCTTTCACTCGAAGGAAAAACATACGTCATCATGGGGGTGGCGAATAAACGGAGTATTGCCTGGGGAATTTCGCAGAGCCTCTCCAAAGCCGGCGCGAAACTCATATTTACATATGCCGGTGAGAGAATGGAGAAAAATGTGAGACAGCTCGCTGATTCACTCGACCAGGAAGAAACGATTGTTCTGCCCTGTGATATAACAGATGATGTTGAGATTGAAAAGACATTTCAGGATATTAAAGACAAGGTGGGGCACATTGACGGCCTTGCGCACTGTATCGCCTTTGCCAACAAGGAAGAGCTGGACGGGGATTATCTGAATACGACCCGCGATGGTTTTATGCTGGCTCACAGTATCAGTTCCTATTCATTAACAGCAGTGGCAAAAGTAATACGGGAACTGGACCTGATGAACGAAGGTGGATCCATCGTGACAATGACCTATCTCGGCGGAGAGCGGATCGTCAAGAATTATAATGTTATGGGAGTGGCGAAAGCTTCTCTTGATGCAAGCGTGCAGTATCTTGCCAATGACCTCGGCAAAGACAGTATTCGTGTCAATGCCATATCCGCCGGTCCGATCCGCACCCTTTCCGCTAAAGGCATCGGCGGCTTTAACGATGTTCTTCAGGAGATGGAGGAAAAAGCGCCGTTGAACCGGCTCGTCACTCAGGAAGAGGTCGGGGATACCGCTCTCTTTTTGATGAGCGATCTTGCCCGCGGCATTACCGGGGAAACCATCCATGTGGATGCAGGGTATAATAAAGTAGGTTTGTAATGTTACAGCCGATTGCATGAGGCCGGCACTTAAAACAGCCGATTCTTCCAACCAGGCGGAGCCCGGGAGTGATTCCTGCTCCGTCTTTTTGTTTGGATGCGGGTCCAGCCATTTTTATGTTGACGATAACGAAAAACGCAGGTAAGATGATGGACTGAGTCAGATTGGAGATGGGGTTGGTTTATGGAAGTGAAAAAAGTACTGAATAATAATGTTGTCATCGCCCTTCATTCCGAACTCGATGAAGTCATATTAACCGGAAAAGGGATAGGATTCGGGAAAAAAGAAGGGGACCCTGTCGATGAAAGCGGCGCGGAAAAATTTTTTGTGCTGAATAACGAACAGGAACAGGAGCAATATAAACAGCTGTTAATTGAAGTGGATGAATCATTTATAGGCTGTATGAACGAGTGCATGACGATACTTGAGAATCGCTTTCAGCTCCAGCTGCACGAACATATTCACGTTGCGTTGACAGACCACCTCTATTACGCGGTGCACCGGATAAAACAGGGAATGGAAATACGAAACCCGTTTCTGCAGGAGACAGAACTTGCCTATCCTGCGGAATATCAGGCTGCAAGAGACCTGCTTTTCCATGTTGAAACGTGTACCGGTATTTCAATGCCGGAAGGCGAAATTGGTTTTGTCGCCCTCCATATCCATACAGCGCTCACGCAGCGTCCGCTTCAGGAACTGAACGAACATACGCGGCTTGTTTCCGGACTTGTTGAACATATTGAAGAAACGCTGGAAGTGTCCATGAATACCAAAAATCTGGATCACCAGCGGCTTCTGCGCCACCTCCATCAAACATTAGAGCGTATTCAGAGGGAGGATTACGGAGACGAACCCGATTCCTTAAAAAATGTGTTGAAATATGAATACCCCCTATGCTACAATCTCTCTTGGAAGTTGATAAAAATGATGCAGCAGGCATTGAAAAAACCTGTACCGGAAAGTGAAGTAGTGTATTTAACACTTCATTTGCAAAGGCTTTCAAGAAAACATAAATAAATGTACCCAATCATTTCCGTGTGACTGGTCAAGCAGGCATGAGAGAAGTGGCTGGTTCGTTTTTTGAAGAACGGGGATACGTATATCGTCCCCCGTTCTGAGTGAAACGCACCGCCTGTCTCTCATGCCTTTTTTTATGCTGCTGTTTCAACAAAAAAAGGAGGAATTGTAATGTGGAAAAAGGCGTTCGGCCTGCTTCAGCGCATCGGCCGGTCCTTGATGCTTCCGGTTGCGCTGCTGCCTGCCGCGGGTTTAATGCTCGCGATCGGAACGGCGCTTCAGGAGGACAACATGATAGCTCTGCTGCCGTTTCTGGATTCCCAGGTTTTCGTGTTTATTTCTGAATTGATGAAAGAGGCCGGCGGTATTGTTTTTGATAACCTGGCTGTTATCTTTGCCATCGGGGTGGCTATAGGTCTTGCCAATGGCGACGGTGTGGCCGGTCTGGCAGCTCTCATCGGCTATTTCATTATTAATGTTACGATGGGAGTTATAGAAGGAGTTACTTCCGACATGGCAGCCAACAACCCGGCATACGCTGAAATGCTGGGTGTTCCAACGCTCCAGACGGGGGTATTTGGCGGTATCATTGCCGGAATACTTGGAGCGTTTATGTACAACCGCTATTATAATATTGAGCTTCCCCAGTATTTAGGATTCTTTGCAGGGAAGAGGTTTGTTCCGATTGCGACTGCTTTCGGCGGATTGATTATAGGGGCTGCGCTCACAGTCGTCTGGCCGCCCGTACAAAACCTTTTGAATAGTATGTCGTATATCGTAACTGAATCGAATACGACAATTTCCGTTTTCTTTTTCGGTGTCATTGAGCGGGCGTTGATTCCGTTTGGTCTGCACCATGTGTTTTATAACCCGTTTTGGTATGAATTCGGATCGTACGTCAATGAAGCCGGTCAAACCATTACCGGGGATCAGCAGATATTCTTCGCTCAGTACCAGGACGGCGTGGAAGAGTTTACAGCGGGTACGTTCATGGTGGGACGTTTTCCGTTTATGATGTTCGGCCTTCCGGGTGCTGCTCTTGCGATTTATCACTGTGCCAAAGCAGCGAAGAAAAAATACGTTGCCGGTATCATGGGATCAGCTGCTCTTACTTCCTTTCTGACAGGAATTACAGAGCCGCTTTCCTTCAGCTTTTTGTTCGTGGCACCTGTTCTTTTTGGAATCCACGCGATTTTAGCAGGATTTTCTTTCGTGGCGATGCACCTGCTTGATGTCAAGATCGGGCAGACGTTCTCCGGCGGTGTCATCGACTTCTTCCTGTTCGGTATTATACCGAATACAACACCGTGGTGGCATGTGATCTGGGTCGGCCTTATCCTGTTTGTCGTGTACTACGTCATCTTCCGGTTTGCTATCATCAAGTTCAACTTGATGACGCCGGGGCGTGAAGAAGACGAGGATGATGAAAGCAGCCAGGAGAGCACGTCCTCAGGCGGCGGTGAACTGCCATATCATGTGCTGGAAGCTTTCGGAGGGCAGGACAACCTGGATCATCTCGATGCCTGTATTACACGACTTCGTATCACTGTCAATGACAAAAGCAGTGTCGACAAAAAACGTTTGAAAAAACTTGGTGCCACCGGCGTCATGGAAGTTGGAAATAATGTGCAGGCCATTTTCGGCACACAATCCGACGCGTTGAAATCACAGATGCAGGATATTATTGATGGGCGTGCACCTGCAGCGCCATCTGATGAAGCACCGCAGGTCGATGCGCAAAAAGAAGCAGAACCCGCCGTGCAGATTGACGAAAACTCTTCCATTGTAATCGGAGGAATAGCCGACGGCGAAATTATGAACATTAAAGACGTGCCGGATGATGTATTCTCCGGAAAAATGATGGGGGACGGTTTCGCAGTGAAACCGGAAAACGGCGAATTTGTTTCTCCGGTCGATGGAACCATTCATAATGTGTTTCCAACGAAACACGCGGTAGGTATAAAAACGGTGGAAGGCTTGGAAATCCTTGTTCATATCGGACTTGATACCGTCAATATGAAAGGGGAAGGTTTTGACGTCCACGTAGAGGAAGGCGACGAAGTCAAACAGGGGCAGCCGCTTGTTACCGCTGATCTGAAGCAGGTGGAAGAAAATGCGGCCTCTACCATTACACCGGTCGTCTTCACCAATCTCACCGATAGTCAAAACATTCATATGGAAACAAAAGACCGTATGAAAAGAGGAGAGAAACAGATCGCACAAGTGAAATAACAGCAGTATACTGGGCGGATGTTTAATTCGGGCAGATTCTTGAACAAAAGCCCTCCTTGTGCATACAGCTATGGTGAGAGGCATATCTCAATCTTCCTTGAAAGGGAGGAATAGCTGATGTCCCACGGTTATAACAACAGTTTCACGCTTATTGTTGTGTTGTTCATCCTGCTCGTGATCGTCGGGTCCGCTTACGTTTGCTAGAAACGAAGCTGCTCGAAAAAAAGAGCTCCGGATTCCATTCCAAATGGGCCGGGGCTCTTTTTTAATGCCGGTGTCCATCCGAGGGGCAGGAGAAAAATAATGTAACAGCAGAAGGAATGAAAAAGCAGGGTATGCATATAATGAAGGCAGGAACAAGACTTGTATGAAGTGGGGGGAAGTTGGAATGGAACAGGAAGAGCATGGACAACAAAGGGAAACCGGGCCATTATATTATGTTGAACAACCTGCTTTCACCTCGTCTTCCGGACCGGGTCAGTCCGTTTCTGTGAAAAAAAATGCAGGGAAAGGAAAACGCAGAAAAAATGGTCTCCGCAAAAACAACCGCGCAGCAAAGGTAGAAGAAGAAAAAAATGAAGAACCCCCTGAAGAAGAGGAAATGCCGGAAAATACAGCGGAAGATGAAGGGGAGACCGAAAAAGCGGGATCGGGTCAGACAGTCCGGGAACTGCTGCAATATCTCGGAACGCTTCCTCATTTTCTTCATCCGGTGGTGGCCTGCGAAACGGACGAACAGTATTTTCACGGAGAAGTACTGGATTTAGGGGAAGATCAAATAACATTCAGGGACCGGCGGAATTTTGAAGAAAAAGTCATACTGGTGGAAGATATTATTCAACTGCGCATCGTCAGTTTATAACAAAGGGAAAATGTGTTAAGTCCATAAACAGCCAAAAAGTGTTTCGCTAAAGTGGGCATGAACGGCAGGCAGATGCTTTTCCTTCCGGGGACAAGGACGGCGCCTGGAACTGGGCTGCGGTTGTTCCGGGCCGGATCGGCTCCGTGGACACTAAACATTGAGATACCATACATAGTGTCCACGGAAATGGAATCGGGGGACACTATGACTCCTTTGTCGGCGATTAGTGTTCATTGATTTCGGCCGGCGCCCACTAATTCCTGATGTAAGCAGCGTAGTGTCTACCAAACGGTGCCCCGTGGACACTACGTGCTTATTTTTCGATGGCAGTGTCTACGGCTGAATGAACGACAGCCGGAAGCTTGTCCTCCAGAGCAAAAAGGGCGGCAGAAAAGCTGCCTGCCCGGGATTACATTCTCTTTCATGAAAAAAGGGCTGTACCTTTTGATACAGCCCTTTTCTTCTTTATTTGCAGTGATTGTCGATGTCACCAACAAGGTTTGGATCCAGGCACTGAATCGCGCAGAAGCAGTCAAGGTCTACTTCGATGCAGTAGCGGGTGCGTTCGAGTTCTTCGATTTCGCATAACGAAGTTGGATCTACGCAGCACTTGTTGAATTCCAGTTCACTGTCAGGACGAAGCAGGGAAAGAGTGGCGCAGCAGTTGTCTTCATCGATTTTTTCCACACGGAAGAAAGCGGTCTGGAAGCAGTCGTTTCTGCCTACCGCTCCAACAGAGGAAAAATATTCACCTGTTTTTGTTTGAAGCAGGAATGGAACAGTATCAAGTCCGTTGTTGTTGCCGGCCGGACTTAACAAGCTGTCGAAGCATTTGTTCCGGCAGTTACCACCATTGTTGTCAACCTGATCCTGAGCATTTTTAATGGCCGCAACTGCATCACATACACAGCTGCCTGCCGTCTCATCGTGTTTTCTGCATCCCATATTATTCACTCCTTTAGCTGTCGTTTCCTTATCATCATATATCTGAAGCAGGCAAATGGTGTATGAAAATAGCTGAATTTATAACAAATGGGCGCTTGTTATGATGAAACAAGATTAAAAATATAAATATCGGGTATATGAAATGTAAAGACAGTTGAAGATAAAGGGTTAGTAAAAGCGGAGAGGTGATAAAATGGGTTATATTGCACCTGTGAATAATGAGACCGCCGTGAATTATGAAAGCCGGAGAGTAGAACAGGAACCTGCCGTACCGCGGGTGGACCGGGTACAAAAAGCAGAGTTGACACAATTTCATGATAGAAACGAAAGAAATGGAACCCGGTATCATGAAGAAACGACTGCCATGGATAAACGAAAAGAAATAGAACAGGAACTGTACGGCCTTGGGGAACGTCTGGACTTACAGGCATAAAAAAAGCAGCTTCAGTTTTTCTGAGGCTGCTTTTTTGCCGGAACGGGTAATCAAGTCCATGTTTTTTTCATCTCGACGTGGGGAATACCGGCATCGTCGAATTCATCGGAAGTGGTGGAATAGCCAAGTTTGTTATAAAAAGGGACAGCCCGGGTCTGCGCATTTAATTTCATTCCCTGTGCTCCGTTTTCTTTTGCTGTTTGTTCCATCTTTTCCATAATAGCCCGGCCTGTGCCGGTGGAACGGTAAGAAGAGAGGACGCAGACACGTTCTGCTTTCCCAACGCCGTCTACAAAGCGGAGACGTCCGGCACCGATTGGAACATGGTCATGATATGCCGTGAAGTGATGAGCGGTTTCGTCATGTTCGTCCATTTCCATTTCTTCCGGCACGTTCTGTTCGTACACAAATACCTGGAAGCGGACATCGTAGGCATCCTGCTGCCTGTCGTCTTGTACTTCATGGATCTTTATCATCTGGATCGTTCCTTTCCATTGTCATGATTGGAGCATAAAATGTAATGCTCGTGGCAGATCTTTTTCCCACACAGCCCAGTTATGTCCTCCATCGAGTTCATCGTAATGGTAATGTCTGTTTTCCTGTCGGAAAAGACGGGACAGCCTCCGGTTCGGGGAGAGAAAATCAACGACCTTTCCGTCTGTCGTGTGAACATCCGTTTCCTGGTTTCCTATAGAGTGATAAATATCAAACGTTTTCCAGGCATTATGTTCGGAAACTAACCGTAAAACATCTTCATTAATAAGTGGGGAGTGCATCATAATGCGGGCAAATGTGTTGGGGTAATGCAGTGCTGTCAGCAGAGAAATGGTGCCGCCGAGCGAATCCCCCATCAACATCCGGCCGTAAGGAAGTTGATATGTCGGATAGGTCTGTTCCAGAAAAGGGAGAAGTTCGGACACGAGAAAATTCATATAGGACCGGCTGCCGCTTCCGGCAGGGTGGTACCATTCTCTGCGCATTTGAATGCCGGGATGCGGCACTCCCACTACGATGGTTTCTTCCGCTCCATCTTCCATGGCCGCCTCCATTTTTCTTCCGATTTTTCCAAGTTGAAAATAATCCCGGCCATCCTGGGTGATGGCCAGATGATATGTATACAGCGGACTGTAATAAGGCGGGAGGTAAACGGGCAGTTCAAACATGTAATCAAGGACACTGCTGTAAAAAGGTAAAGCTTTCATCGTTCCATTCAAGGCGGGGCTTCCTTTCAAGACATTCTATAGATATTGAGCGTAACATGGAGCCTGGTGGAGTTCAACTCAGAGAACCTGACAAACAGATATCATACGGCTGACGTGTGCATATGATAAAATAAAAGATAAGGGGGAATCCATAATGAAAAAACCCGTAGCAAGTGATGTTGTAGAAAAAGCCGCCCGTGATGCCCTGCAGGAAAGAGGGGTCACGATACAAAGCATGGCGGACATTGTTTATGAAATGCAGGCAAAATATGCTCCCAATCTGTCGATGGACGATTGTTATGAAAGTGTGGATGCCGTTTTATGCAAACGGGAAATTCAGCACGCCATTTTGGTTGGAATCGAACTGGACAAACTGGCCGAAAAGAATCAATTATCCGAGCCGCTTCAAACACTGGTCGATACGGATGAAGGATTGTTCGGTGTCGATGAAACGATTGCGCTCGGCTCTGTCTTTGGTTTTGGAAGCATAGCCGTGACAACATTCGGCTATCTTGATAAAGAAAAGACCGGTGTGATCAAAGAGCTGGACGGTAAAGACAAAGAAGTGCACACCTTTCTCGATGATCTTGTAGCAAGTGTCGCTTCCAATGCCTCAGCAAGACTCGCCCACCGGATGAGGGACCGCGATGAGAGCCAAAGCAGTGATAAAATAAAAAAGCGGGAAGATGAAGAACTGATTGGTTGAAAATAATATGAGGAAAACTGTTCCTTTAGAGAACAGTTTCTTTTTGCCGGTTTCTCCGGTTAGAAAAATCAACCGGAAAAAATCGTTTTGCAGGACGTGATTTTTGCCGGAGAATGGGATAAAATAGAAACGAAGAACAAAAGAAGGAGCAGGATGTTTGTGAATGCAGCACAACCTCGTTGGATTTATTGGAAAGAAACGTTCCGCTCCAAATTCCAGGCGGGCTGCCTGAAAGCCAAACTGGAAGATAACTGGAGCAACGGCTATGAACTGGGACCGCTTGTTGAAATACGCAAACTAAAGTCAAACAAATACGTCGTCCGCTATACGTACGATGAATCGTAGAGCATGAAAAAATAAAAAGCGCTCAGGGAATTCCCTGAGCGCTTTTTGCTTATTCTTTCGGAGATACCATTTTGGAAGGATCGACGATGTCGTCAAATTGTTCTTCCGACAGCATGCCGCTCTCAAGGACAGCTTCTTTCAGCGTCTGGCCTTTTTCGTGAGCAGTTTTTGCGATTTTCGCCGCGTTCTCATATCCAATGTGCGGGTTGAGGGCGGTGACAAGCATCAGGGAATTGCGAAGATGATCATCAATCTTCTCCTGATTCGGTTGGATACCGACCGCGCACTTCTCATTAAAGGAAGTCATCGCGTCCGCCAGCAGATAAGAAGACTGCAGGAAATTGTAAATAATAACTGGTTTAAATACGTTCAGTTCAAAATTCCCCTGGCTTGCCGCAAAGCCGACCGCCGCATCATTTCCCATAACCTGGGTGGCTGCCATGGTTGTGGCTTCCGCCTGGGTTGGATTGACTTTCCCCGGCATGATGGAACTTCCCGGCTCATTGGCTGGAATAGTGATTTCGCCGATACCGCTGCGCGGACCGCTTGCGAGCCAGCGTACATCGTTTGCGATTTTCATCAAGTCAGCTGCCAGCCCCCTCAGCGCTCCGTGTGCATAGCTGATCTCATCATGACTCGTTAAAGAGTGGAATTTATTAGGGGCGGAGCGGAACGTAATGCCGGTTACTTTCGTGATTTCTTCCGCGGTATAGTCCCCGAAAGAAGGATGCGCATTAATGCCGGTGCCGACCGCCGTACCACCGATAGCCAGATCTTTGACGTGGGCCGCACTTTCCTGAATCATCTGCCCGCTCTTTTCAAGCATACGGTGCCAGCCGCTGATTTCCTGTCCAAGCGTAAGCGGCGTGGCATCCTGAAGATGGGTGCGTCCGATTTTGATGACGCTGTCGAAGGTATGCATTTTTTCATCAAAGGTGGTTTGTAATGTATAGAGCGCAGGCAGCACTTCATGTTCAACCTTTTGCGCCGCGGCAATATGCATAGCGGTCGGGAATGTATCGTTGGAGCTTTGCGAACGGTTTACATCATCGTTGGGATGGATGGTGTCACTGCTTCCTTTTTCTTTCAGGATTTCCGTTCCCCGCCGCGCCAGTACTTCGTTCATGTTCATATTTGACTGGGTGCCGCTGCCGGTCTGCCAGACGACGAGCGGAAAATGCTCATCCAGCTCCCCGCTGATCACCTCATCTGCCGCTTTAGAGATCGCATCGGCTTTATCCGGTTCGATGACTTGAAGACGTTTATTGGCAAGAGCTGCCGATTTTTTCAAAACAGCAAACGCGTGAACCACTTCAATCGGCATCGTCTCCCTGCCGATTTTAAAATTTTCAAGGCTGCGCTGGGTCTGTGCTCCCCAGTACTTATCGGCCGGCACCTGCATTTCACCGAGGGTATCTTTTTCGATTCTGTACTCCATGTTTGTTCCTCCTGTTTCCTGGTCAGTGTGTGTTTGATGCATGAATTTCTGCAAGTAGAATGTTTCTATTCTCAGGATAGAAAAAATTCAGTCGAAAGAAAAGCATTCCGCGTATTTTTTTCAAAATACATCGAAAAAAACATAAAAAAACAGCAGGTATGAGCCGATAAAAAGAAATATAAGCAAAAAGTCTTATGCTTGAAGTACTTCAAAGGAAAGAAGGGGATGTTTTTGAAATCGATTCGGGCGAAGTTAATGGGGATATTTTCATTCATTCTTGTACTGCTGCTCGCGTATGCGGGGTTTATGTTTGTGTCTGTCCAGGATATGAACAATAAAATTGACAGCGTTATCAATGATGATATGAAAAAAATTAAGGCCTATGAAAGGCTGGCTTACAACCTTGCGGAACGCCAGTCTGCCGTGAGTGCTTATATTCTCACAGATGATAATACGTACAAAGAAAACTTTAATGAACTGACCGAAAATTCAATAGAATTGGAAGAAAGTCTGCAGGGGCAGGTGGAGCAGCGCCGGCTTGATTCCATCATTACGGCTTCCCAGGATTGGGAAGCGTCGGTGCGAAGTGATGTGTTTGACCGGCATGACAGCGGGATGAAAGAGTATGCGGAGTCCACCCTGACCGATGATTTGATGCCGCAGGGGATGGAAATTAAAGAAAGTCTGCAGCGTATGATTTCCATGGAACAGGCATCTGTTGATATCAATGCAGCACTGCTTGAGAGTCAAACGGACCGGCTGCTTTGGATTACCATCGCGACAGGAGCCGGTATCACTATTATTGGTCTTGTTATTGCCCTCATCATGTCGGGGAGAATATCGAAACCGATCCGGCAGATTTCAGCTAAAGCAAAAATCTTGTCGGAAGGCGACCTTACGGTGGAAAACATTCAAACAAAATCCAAAGACGAGATTGGGCAGCTGGCCCGGAATTTTAACGATATGGCAGATAATCTCCGCGGACTTCTCGTTCAGACGACATCCGCTGCTGAGAGGGTGGCTGCTTCCTCGGAGCAGCTTTCGGCCAGTTCTGAAGAGACGTCGGCGTCCACCAATGAAATCGCGTCCACGATACAGGAAGTATCCGGGCAGACGGATTATACTAAAGAGAAAGCTTCCGAAAGTTCAGCAGTTATGGAGCAGTTACGTCGGGATATTGAAAAAGTGGCTTCTGCTTCTGTTGACGTTTCGGAAAAAGCCAGGGAAACAGAAGAAGCTGCGGAAAAAGGAAAAGAAGAAATTGCACAATCATCAAAACAAATGACGGTGATTAATAATGTAGCCCAGGAAACGACCGAGACGATCAAAAAACTCGGCGAACGTTCGAAAGAAATCGGTACGATTATTGGGACGATAACCGATATCTCCGAACAGACCAATCTCTTGGCGTTGAATGCAGCGATTGAGGCAGCCAGAGCCGGTGAACACGGAAAAGGATTTGCTGTTGTAGCCGATGAGGTGCGCAAACTGGCTGAGGAATCGAACCAGTCAGCCGCGAAAATCACATCGCAGATTAAAGCCATTCAGCAGGAAACACAAACAGCCATAGAAAAAATGACACAGGGAGCGGGAGAAGCGCAGGAAGGTGTTGCCCTGGTAAATAGAGCCGGAGAATCTTTCGAGACGATCAAGAACTCTATTGAGGAAGTTGGAAGCCGGCTGCAGTATGTTTCTGATTTATCCTCCAATATGTCTGTCAATTCCACGACGGTAACCAAAGCGGTGGAAGAGATGAGTGATGCCGCAGCCACCAATGCAGGAAGCGTTCAGAACGTTGCAGCCGGAACACAGGAACAGCTTGCGGCGATGGAGGAGATATCCAGTTCGTCGGAGGACCTCAGTTCCATGGCACGGGAACTTCAGGAAGAAGTCAGCCATTTCAGATTATCATAAAAGTCATTGGACTGTTCCTTTCCCGGGACGGTCCTTTTATATTATGATGAATGTATTAAAAACCTTGGAGAAAGCGGGGAACGTTCATGGACAAGCCTTATGTATTTATCACAAGACGCATGCCCAAAGATATTACGGCACGCCTGGAAGCATCGTGCCGGGTTTCAATGTGGGAGTATGAAGATATTCCTGTAACGCCGGACAGACTGAAAGAAGAAATAAAACAGGCCGACGCGCTTTTTTGCAACGTCTCTGACCGAATCGATACAGACATGTTGAACAAGGCCGAACACTTAAAGGTCATTGCGACGATGGCTGTCGGTTATAATAACATCGACATTCAGGCCGCGGCGGATAAAGGTATCCAGGTGGCGCATACGCCGGGTGTTTTGACGGAAACAACCGCTGATTTAACGTTTGCGCTGTTGATGGCGTCCGCGAGAAGGCTTCCTGAAGGTATAGACATCATTAGAAACAATGAATGGGGCGCATGGGCACCTTTCTTTTTGACCGGCCCGGACATTCATCATGCAAGGATCGGAATCATCGGTATGGGGCGTATCGGGGAAGCTGTGGCCAGACGCGCTGCAGGCTTTAACATGGACATTGTGTATCACAATCGTTCCCCAAAACCCGAAGAGGAGGAATCACTCGGCGCCTCGTATGCCGGTATGGATGAACTGTTAGCCACCAGCGATTTTGTATGCGTACAGACGCCGTATACAAAAGAAACCCATCATTTGATTGGTCGGAACGCTTTGCAGAAAATGAAAAAAGACGCGGTACTCATTAACACTTCGCGTGGGGCGGTGGTGGATGAAACGGCGCTTTATGAAGCGCTGAAAGCAGGTGACATCCGTGCCGCCGGCCTTGACGTGTTTGAAAACGAGCCGATTCGCGCCGACCATCCGCTTCTCACTTTACCAAACGTCACCGCGCTCCCCCACATCGGCAGTGCCAGTGAAGACACCAGACAGCAGATGGCCGAAATGACAGCGGATCATATTCTGGAAGCCCTCAGCGGGGAAACGGTTTCCAACAAAGTTGTCTAATCACGACAAGAGGATACCAGGTAAAAAACACCGGGATGGAACAAAAAGATGCAGGCCTCAGGGAGTGAAGCCTGCATCTTTTTGATGGTTGATGGATACTGCCTTTAGTGTCCACCGGTGTTGTTTTGGAGGACACTAAGACACGGAGACGGGCGGATAGTGGCTCTTCATACCTGCCCGTACCCACTATCCGTCAATTTCAGTACGGTAGTTGCCATGAAACACTATTCTGCGGACACGAACTTCTCCTTTTACGCTGATAGTGGACACAGACAGGGCTGGTAGGGTAAAGAAGGGAACATGTCATATAAAAAGATTCCCAAAAACAAGCACCCGCCTATCTCTCATGATAAGCGGGTGCTTGTTGTGAGCTGTGTTTAATGCTGTTATCCGCTCTCTTCCTGCCGTTTTACTTTCAGAAAATGGGTGGTTTCTGCCACGACAATTCCGGAGAGTCCCAGCAGGCCGATCAGGTTGGGAGCGGCCATCAATCCGTTCATCACATCAGCGAGAGCCCAGACGGTTTCCAGATTCAGTACGGCCCCGGCTAAAATGGCTGCCGTGAACACGAGCCGGTACGTGAGGATCGAAACAGGCTTGTTGGTAAGATAGTAGATACAGCGTTCCCCGTAATACGACCAGCCGAGTATTGTGGAATAACAGAAGAAAATCAGCCCGATGGACACAATGAGAGAGCCCGCCGGTCCGAGAAAGAATTCAAACGTAGATGACGTAAGCGCGGCTCCTTCCACATCCGAACCCAGTCCTTGGTACTGTCCACCCATGACGAGGGCAATGCCCGTTATTGAACAGATGATAATCGTATCGATAAATACCTGGGTCATGGAGACAAGAGCCTGCCGCCCCGGGTAGTCTGTTTTGGCGGAGGCGGCTGCGATGGGTGCGGAACCGAGTCCCGCCTCGTTTGAAAACACACCCCGGGCAACTCCCATCTGAATCACAACTCCGATTGCTCCACCGGCTGCTGCCTGACCGGTAAAGGCGTCTGATAGTATCAAACCAACGGCTGAAGGGACGGCCTCTAAGTGGAATAAAATAATACCAAGACCGGCTGCTACATACGCCACCGCCATGAATGGAACGATGACCGAGACAACTTTACCAATTGTCTTGATCCCTCCGAGAATAACGATTCCTACAAGAACCATCAATATGACTCCGGTAGCCAAATCAGGAAATCCCCAATTGGACTGAAGAACCTCTGCTACGGAGTTCACCTGAACGGTGTTGCCGATCCCAAACGATGCCCCTATGGCAAAAACCGCAAACAATACCGCAAGCCATTTCCAGCCGAGTCCTTTTTCAATATAGTACATCGGTCCTCCCGCCATCTCCCCTTTGTCGTCTTTGATCCGGTATTTGACGGCAAGAATTGCTTCCGCGTATTTGGTTGCCATCCCGAAAAGGGCGGATACCCACATCCAAAGCACCGCACCTGGACCACCCACCACAACGGCGGTCGCCACACCGGCAATGTTTCCGGTACCCACGGTTGCAGCAAGAGCCGTCATTAGAGACTGGAAGTGGGAAATATCACCTTCAGAGGATTGGTCTTTTTTCCGGAAGACGAGTCTGAGCGCGTAAGGAAGCATGGAAATCTGCAGGAATCCAAGCCTCACTGTAAGAAAAATGCCGGTACCGACGAGCAGAATTAAAAACGGCGGCCCCCAGACAAAATCACTGATTGTTCCGAGTATCTCTTGTACATTCAACAACATTCTCCCCTTTGCCGTGTGATGAACCCATCACTGAAAATATTCTATTTTTCATTTTAAACATGAAGGATACAGCTAATATACCAGATTGGAAACAGATGTAACATACAAAAATGCCCGGTCCGTGCCTTTTGCCCTTTTTTGTAGATATGGTACGCTTAATACTAAAGGAAAAGAGGAGGCAGATCATGACAACAGACAAAAAGAACATATTGGGGATTGCAGGAAGTCTCCGGCAGGATTCATTCAATCGTAATATCCTTAGGGAAATGGCTCAACATACGCCCGATGGGATGGACATTTCGATTTTCAACCTGAAGCATATTCCTCTTTTTAACGCAGATCTGGAAGAAAACGGTGACCCTGAAGCGGTGGAGGATTTTAAGGATGCCGTCAAGGAAGCGGATGGCTTTCTTATTGTGACGCCGGAATACAGCCACGGGATGCCGGGTGTACTCAAAAATGCACTGGACTGGGCTGCCAGTGTGACCAATATAAATGTGTTGGACCAGAAACCGGTGTATGTGCTCGGTGCTTCTCCTGCCCCGCTTGGGACGGCGTTTTCCCAGGCACAGGTGAAACAGACACTGGCCGCAGCCGGATCTTTTGTCCTTCAGCAGCCGGAACTTTATATCGGCAAAGTTCCAAATAAACTGGATGACGCCGGCAATCTTCAGGATGAAAGAACACAGACCAAACTGCATGAAGCACTCGAAGCTTTTGACAACTGGATTGACACGATGAACCGAGGTAAACAGTAACAAAGGTCAGGTATCTGGAGCCGGGCTGCGGTTGTTCCGGGAGTAAACGGCTCTGTGGATACTAAACCGCCGGTCAGCATACATAGTGTTTACGGAAGTGGGGGCGGGGGACACTATGACTCCATCCCCTGCAGTTAATGTCCAATGATTTTTCCCGGGGCCCGCTAATTCATCCATTCAACGGTGTAGTGTCCACCAAACGGTACCCCGTGGACACTACGTGCTTGTTTTTCGGTGGTAGTGTCCACGGGCGGATGAACGACAGCAAAAAGGCCCCGCTAAAATACTCGGTATGCGCTGCAGGCGGACGTTGCTCCTCCAGAGCACAAGAACGGCATCAAAAGCCGCCAGCTTCTGCTCCTGTCCCCGGTTACATATTTTTTAGCATAGAAAAGGAGCTGTACCTTTTGATACAGCTCCTTCTTTTTTTATTGTTTCCGGTCCGGGTCCTGCCGGCGCAGATCGATACGCCGGATTTTACCGGTATTTGTCTTTGGCAGATCCTCGACAAATTGGATCCTGCGAGGATATTTGTATGGCGCAGTTAATTCTTTCGTGTGATCCTGCAGTTCTTTTTTCAAATTGTCCTCTGTCCCTGGAGAAGGCTGCTCTTTCAGCACGACAAAAGCTTTGACGACATTCCCGCGGATCTCATCCGGACTGGCAGTAACAGCACACTCTTTGACGGCTTCATGTGAGTTCAGTGCATCTTCCACTTCGAATGGTCCGATCGTATAGCCGGAACTGATGATGATGTCATCACTGCGTCCTTCGAACCAAAAATAACCGTCCTCATCTCTGAACGCCTGGTCTCCGGTGAGGTACCAATCTCCCCGGAAAGTGTCCTGCGTACGCTCCGGTTCTTTAAAATATTCTTTGAATAGAGCGGGGCAGTCTTTATGCACAGCTATGTCACCGGCTTCTCCCGCCGGAACCGAGGTACCGTTTTCGTCAATGATATCGACCGGATTCCCCGGTGTCGGTTTCCCCATGGATCCCGGTTTAATCTCCATACCGGTCAGCGTACCGACGAGAAGGGTGTTTTCCGTCTGCCCGTATCCGTCCCGGACATCGGCATCAAAAGCCTGTTTGAATGTTTCAATGACCTGCCGGTTCAGCGGTTCCCCGGCGGAAACGGTACTGCGGAGTTTCCCCAGATCATAACGTTCGAGCTGCTCGACTTTTGCCATCAGTCTGTATTCTGTCGGAGTGCAGCAAAGAGCATGGACACCTTCATTCTGAAGCAGTTCAAGGTATGTTTCCGGGTCAAACCGGCCGTGATAGACAAAGGCAGTGGCTCCGAGTGTAATGGTGGATAAAAGCGGGCTCCAGATCCATTTCTGCCATCCGGGTGCAGCAGTGGCCCAGACGATATCCCCCTCCCGGACATCAAGCCATTCCCTGGCTGCGGTGCGGACGTGTGCATAAGCCCATCCGTGGGTATGCACTACCGCTTTAGGATGCCCGGTGGTTCCGGATGTATAGGAGAGAAAGGCCATATCCTCCCGTTTTGTTTTTTCACCTTGGTACGTTTCCGGGTGCTCCTTTGTCAGCGGTTCAAACGTCGTCCAGCCTTCTTTTTCCCCGCCGAGTACGAACTTGTGCTTCAGAGACGGGAGTGGTTCTGTGATGCTGTCCATTTCCTCAGTCACGTTGTGGAAGGCGGCTATACCTTTTGCTTTTGCATGATGAATGCGGTAGACAAGGTCCTTGGCACGCAGCATCGCCGAACACGGAACGGCCGTTATTCCCGCTTTCAGGCAGGCAAGATGAATCATATATGCTTCCGGCAGTCTCGGAAACATCAACAACAGACGGTCCCCTTTTTGAAAGCCCTGTCCGATAAGGGTGTTTGCATATTGATTGGTCTTTCGTACCAGTTCAGCGTAGGAAATATTTATTCTATTTTGGTTTTCATCCAGCCAGCGCACCGCTGTCCGTGTCTCATCTCCAGCGAATCGTTCCAGATCGTCGGTGATGTTATATGTGTCGGGTGCAATTAAGTTTCGTCCTTTCAATTATTCCCCTCCGTTCATATGGAATCCCTTCTATTATACTAGAAAATACAGCGGAAGAAACATGAAAATGGTTTTGTGGAGCTGTGACACCTATGTTTAAATTTTTGTTTCCTGCAAAAGCTAAAACAATAATGCGTACAGGAAAGGATGGGTGTTTTGAATACGGCGGAACTGCTTATAACATGTCTTGAAAACGAAGGAATTGAATATATGTTTGGAGTGCCGGGGGAAGAAAATATTGATTTGATGGATGCTTTGATTGATTCCAGGATTGAATTCATCGTCACCAGGCATGAAACCGGGGCTGCGTTTATGGCGGGGACCTACGGGCGTCTGACCGGTAAACCGGCTGCGTGTCTGGCGACTCTCGGCCCAGGCGCTACCAATTTAATGACCGGTGTTGCCAATGCCAATATGGATAACAGTCCGCTGATTGCGATTACAGGGCAGGCCGGATTGAATCGTCACCACAAAATATCGCACCAGCATTATGATCTGGTTTCGATGTACAAGCCTGTAACGAAATGGAATACCCAGATAAAATCAGCGGATACCGTTCCGGAAATCGTTCAAAAAGCGGTGGAGCAGAGCACAAGGGAAAAGCCGGGAGCGGTTCATATTGACCTTCCTGAAGATGTAGCCGGAATGGAAGCCGCCGGTTCGCCGCTGCCCGTTCGATCGACTGCAAAGGTGAAAGCATCAGAACAAAATATGAATAAAGCACTCGAGATAATCAACCGTGCGGATCATCCCTTAATTCTTGCCGGCAACGGTATTGCCAGAGCCGGTGCTGCAAAGGAACTGCTTGAACTCGTTGAAAAGCAGCATATCCCTGTCGTGCAAACATTCATGGGAAAAGGAGCTCTGCCGCGCGATCACGAAAGAAATCTGCTTACAGCCGGTTTGAGCGGAAATGATTACATCACTTGCGGTTTCAGGGAAGCGGACCTGATTATCACCGCCGGCTTTGATATGGCGGAATACCCGCCCCAAAATTGGAATCCGGACGGACGGACGCCGATTCTTCATGTGGACAGTAAGGAAGCGGAAGTCGATGCGTACTATCCGCCAGCCGTTCAGATTACCGGCTGTATCCGGACGAATCTGACAGCTCTTACTCAGTCTCTGCCCTCTCAAACAAGAGATATAGAGTGGGTGAAAAACGTCCGCACCCAGGCCCTTCAGGAGCTGTCCTCGTTTCAGGAGAGTGAAGGTTTTCCGGTGAAACCACAGAAAATTATTGCTGATCTGCGGGATGTTTTAAATGAGGAGGATATTGTTATCTCCGACGTCGGAGCACACAAAATGTGGATGGCCCGGATGTATCATACCTCCCATCCCAACACCTGCCTCATTTCCAATGGTCTTGCTTCTATGGGTATTGCTGTGCCGGGAGCGGCAGCAGCTAAAATGGTTCACCCGGAACGGACGGTTGTTGCAGTCTGCGGAGACGGCGGCTTTCAGATGACGGGAGCAGAACTCGAAACAGCCGTACGTATGAATCTGCCGGTCATTATTTTATTGTGGAGAGACAACGGCTACGGCTTAATTGAGTGGCATCAGAAACGTTATTTCGAGCGTACATCCCATATCTCCTTTGGTAATCCGGATTTTACGGAACTCGCCCGTGCTTATGGACTGAAAGCTTACGGAATCAGTCATGCAAAAGAACTGAAGCCTGTTATGGAGGAGGCTGTTTCCCTGCAGAAGCCGGTACTGATTGACTGCCCGGTCGATTACAGCGAGAACATGAAACTAACTGAAAAACTTGGAAACATCCTTTGTTAGGGGGACATGCTGAATGAGGATTGGATCAATCATTGACGGTATAGAACGAACGGAGTCCCGCCGGCCGGCGATGTACGTAAAAAACCCATATAACCAGGAACAGCTGGCCGAGTTAATTCCTGCAGACGAACAGGATGTGAAAGAGGCTGTGCAGAACAGCAGAGACACTTTTCACTCTGTTATGAAGCAGATGCCGGCTCATAAGAGGGCTGATATTCTCCGCCGGGCAGCTGACCTTTTGCAGGAAAGGTCGGACTCGTTTGCGGAAGTGATTATGCTCGAAGCCGGCAAACCAATCCGCCACAGCAGAGCAGAAATAGATCGCTCCGTCCAGGTGCTGCGTTTCGCTTCAGAACAAACGAAACACATGACCGGTGAAGTACTTCCAATGGATGCAGCGGTCGGCGGGGCAGGCCGGAAAGGGTTTGTGAAACGGGAACCGCTCGGTGTGGTCGGAGCCATCACACCGTTTAATTTCCCGTTAACCCTGTCGCTTCATAAAATCGCTCCTGCTTTGGCGGCAGGAAATACCGTTGTTTATAAACCGGCAGAAAAAACACCTTTGTCTGCCTATAGGCTTGTACAGCTGCTGCAGGAGGCGGGACTTCCCAAGGGTGTGCTGAACTTGATTATCGGTACGGGACAAGAGACAGGTGTTCCGCTTACCAGAGATGACCGGGTGCAGAAAATCACGTTTACCGGAAGCCTGCCGGTTGGACGTTCCATCCGGAAAGAGGCGGGTTTTAAGAAAGTGACATTGGAACTGGGGTCGAATTCCCCGAATCTTATTTTTGAGGATGCTGATTTAGATCATGCTGTGGAAACGCTTGTTAAAGGAGCATTTGCCTTTTCCGGACAAGTCTGCATTTCCGCCCAGCGTGTTTATGTCCAGCGTACGATATACGAAACATTCCTGGACCGGTATGTACAGCAGACCGAAGCATTAAACGTCGGGGATCCAGCGGAGGAAACGACCGATATCGGTCCGATGATTAATGAGAACGAAGCAGAACGGGCCCAGCAGTGGATTGAAGATGCGGCAGCCAAAGGAGCGATTGTTCAGACTGGAGGAAGTCGAAACAAAACTATGCTGACGCCGACGATTATGACGAATGTAACCTCCAACATGAAAATCACGGCCGAAGAAGTATTTGCGCCCATCGTATCAATCATTCCTTTTGAAACGGAAGAAGAAGCAGTTTCGATGGCAAACGATTCGATCTACGGGCTGCAGGCTGGTGTGTTCACAAAAAATATCAACCGTGCGTTCCGTACAGCGGACCGGCTGGAAACCGGAGGTGTGTGGATTAATGACATTTCAACTTATCGTCAGGACAACCATCCATATGGAGGTGTAAAACAAAGTGGGATCGGCAGAGAAGGAGTGAAGTATGCGCTCGAGGACATGACGGAGCTGAAATTTATCGGTATTCGTTTGCAGGAGGAGTGAACGTAAAAAAAGGCAGGCATGACATGACGGATACGACCTTCTGAAAAAACGTTTCAACTTGAAAAGACGGAGCAGGGGCTTTCTCCCCAGCTCCGTCTTTTGGCGTCATTTGTCATATGGTTCTTCAATCCATCCGCGTGCATGGAAGGCTTCTGTGATTTGATGGATGCCGGCAGTATAGGCGGCCTGACGCATCCGAATTTGTTTCTCTCTACGTATGTCGAGGACCTTCTGAAATCCCTCTTTCATTTTTTCGGTGAGCTTCGCATTCACTTCGTCTTCTTTCCAATAATAATTCATCGCGTTCTGAACCCATTCGAAGTACGAGACCGTCACCCCCCCGGCATTACACAAAATATCCGGGATAACAAATATGTCTTTTTCTTCCATTATTTTATCTCCCTCAGGGGTGGTTGGTCCGTTAGCGGCTTCTGCCACTATTTTTGCCTGGATGGCAGGTGCGGTATTTTTTGTGATTTGATTTTCTACGGCTGCCGGAATAAAAATGTCAACGGGAAGTCCAAATACATCCTCGTTTGTTAAAGGATCGGCATCGGGATACGTATGAACCACATTTCCCTTTTTGACGAATTGCTGTATGTCCGGAATGTCAAGTCCGTTTTCGTCATAAATACCGCCATGGGCATTGGTAATGCCGGTGATTTTCACCCCGAGATGGTGTAAAAACTCAGCTGTCATGCTGCCGACATTGCCAAATCCCTGCAGGGCGGCTGTGGCACCATTCAGCTCCATACCGAGGACGCTGGCTGCTTCCTGAATGGTAATCGAAACCCCTCGTCCTGTTGCAGCCAGCCTTCCTGCCGAACCGCCGATAATGACGGGTTTCCCTGTGAGCATTCCTGGAATATTATGGCCGCGCAGTTTGTCATATTCATCAATCATCCAGCCCATCACTTTCGGACTTGTATTGATATCAGGTGCCGGTATATCTTTTTGGGGACCGATAAGGGGGGTGATTTTTTCGATATAAGTACGGCTTAATGTTTCCAGTTCACGTTCGGAAAGTTCATCAGGATCGACGATGATGCCGCCTTTGCCGCCTCCGAACGGAAGGTTGAGGATCGCCGATTTTAAAGACATCCAGATAGACAGTGCTTTGACTTCGTCCGCATTCACATCAGGATGGAATCGAATTCCTCCCTTGGTCGGTCCGAGAATATCGAGGTGTTGAGAGCGGTATCCGGTGAAATTCTCGATGCGTCCGTCATCCATACGAACAGGAATGGAAACCTCCAGAACTCTCATCGGCTGTTTCAGTAAATGGTACACATTTTCGTTTAGTCTCAGTGCAGTGGTAGAATCTTTTAACAGTCCCTGGACAATGTCATATGGATTTTTCAAATGGGTGGTAATATCAGCTTCTGCTTTGTCTTTTCTTGATTGCAATGGAAAAACCATCCTCCTTATTCTAATATACAGTTCATTCTTACTAATGCTGGGTCATTTTCCCTCCGGCATTATGTAGAAAAAATATGTCATCATGAATAGAAAAGCCTGAAAAGATGAAAATCCCATCTTTTCAGAGCAATTCTTATTTTTGGTTCTGCTGTCCCATATTATTTTCTCCAGGCTGTTTCTTTTCATTCACAGATTGTCTGGAAACAGAGGCGTGTCATGAACATAAGGAGGCGCGGGATGTAAAGAGGGGACTTGTCCCATTGGCTTCGGGTTTCCATCGTATTCAAATGTGCTTTGGTTATCCATAGTTGTCCCACTTGCCCATCGTCCGGTTTGGCTTTGGGTTCCCTCTGAAAAATTCATGAACGAATAAGCCACTTCCTGTTTTTCCTTTTCTTTTGGAAAAGTGGAAGGGACAACAACAGACTGCTGCTGCTCCAACTCTTCGATGGCAGCCATCCATTGATTTTGGTGCATGGTATCTCTGGCGATTAAGAAGGACAGCATGTCTCTCACACCTTGGTCAGTGGTGGATTCATACAAACGGACAACCTGCAGTCTGCCTTGGGACTCGGCATTTAAATTGGCCCGGAAATCGGCCAGCAGGTTCCCGCTTGCGATCGTATATCTTGAATTCCACGGATAGCCGGAGCTGTCGGTCGGCTGGGCTCCCAATCCTGACACAATGATATGCTGGGGATTCATGCCGCCCATAACTGCCCCTAAGACGGGATCCTCGGCTGCATTTTCCTGGGTTTCCACCGGCGCGGAATCCAGCAGCTGTGCGATCATGGTCGCCAGCATCTCGACATGGGCAATTTCTTCGGTTCCTATATCAAGCAGCATATCCCGGTATTTTTCATTTCCGCGGCAGTTCCAGCCCTGAAAAAGATACTGCATAGCTACGGTTATTTCTCCAAACTGCCCTCCCAACACTTCCTGCAGCTTTTTGGCGTATACGGGATCCGGTTTATCAGGTTTTGCATTATACTGAAGTTCTTTTTTGTGATAAAAAATGATAAACGCTCCTTTCAGGAATATACTTTTGGATTTTTAGAAATAACAGCATTGATGACATATTTATGAAAAAACCATTCTCCTGCCCCGATAATGATTCCGGACAGCAACGCTAAAATAAAGGGTACAGGCTCATTCAAAATATACGGACCGACAAGCCAGATTACCAATGTGCATAATCCGATGTCAGCTAAGGTGGAAACAGTATTATTTGTTGCTTTTAATATGAATAAATCCCCGATTACATAAGCAGTCCCTGTCACAATGAGGGCCAGCCCGGCTGTATTCCAGAACGGATATCCACCGGCTGGTAACAGGACAACAAGCAGAATCAGGAGTGTAAGGACGGTTTTGATGCCAAGGGCTGTAACATGATTCACGTGCCTTCCTCCTTTCATCAGCTTAGGTTCTACAGAACGACAGGAATTATGCGGCCGGAAATGAGGGAGGGACAGCATTATCTTTGAAATCTGTGGAAGTGCAGGAGGATGGATGTTGTGCAGCGCTCCTTATTTGTAATGACCGCCGATTTTCTGTGCCCGCAGTAACGCCTGGCCGGCTTGTGTGAGGGAGGAAGCGTGCAGGACGGCGGCACTGCCGAAGCGCTGTTTTAAGTGATCGATGGTATGGTTCAGGCTTTCTTTGTCCTGAAGCGGGGAAAACAAAGAAAGCTGGCGGAACGTATCGGGAACAAGCTGGTCCAGCGTAATCCCGACACTGCGGAGGGGAAATCCCGTCCAATGCTCACGGAATAAGCGGCACACCGTTTCATAAATGACGGTTCCATCGTTGGTGTAATCCATCAGTTTCTCCTGCCGGTGAAAGCCGGCGGGATAATCAAAATCGTGCCCGCCGGCGCCGGCTGAAACGGTGCAGCCCATGCATCCATCGGCGCGCACCCGGCGTGCCACCTCTTCACTCAGTTCGCGCAGAACGACACGGATTTCCTCCCAGCTGTAATAATCACGCGCCAGTGTCATATGGTGGCCGATTCCTTTACGGTGGACATGGGTATCGGTGGTAACCGGGGAGGAATCGCGCCCGTACGCGGTATGCCAGATTAATTCACCATTGATGCCCCAGCGTTTCTGCAGCTGTTCCAGTGGAAAGGCGGCAAGCTGTCCGATGGTGCGGATGCCCATGTTTCGCAGGTGTTTCTCCATTCTGCTTCCGACGCCGAATAAATCGCCGACAGGTCTGGGCCACAGCTGCTGCTGCAGGTTGGCATCAGAAAGGGTGAACATTTCCCCGGGCGTTTTTTTGGCAAAGTGGTCACACGCCATTTTGGCAAGAACCTTTGTCGGACCGATACCGACCCGGGCATTCACGCCGAGCATCCGCTTCACCTGCCGTTTCAGAAGACGGGCGGCTTCTTCGGGGCTCTCATCCGGACGGAGCACGTGTGTCATTTCCACGAAAATTTCATCGACACTGTACGGTTCCACCTGATTGCTGACCGCTTCGAAAACGGCGGCGATTTCAACAGATGCATCAAGATAAAGCTGCATGCGTGGTTTGATCACCGTAAGATGCGGGCATTTATTCTCCGCTTCCCACAGCGCCTCGGCCGTCTGCACTCCCCATTTTTTCGCCTCCGGACAGGCGGCCAGAATGACACCGCTTCGAATGTCCGGATCTCCCGCGACAACGACGGGCTGTTCCTCGAGGTCCGGCCGGAATACTTTTTCGAGACTGGCGTAAAAAGACTGCATATCGACAAGAAAAATAGTGCGTTCCATAGTCACCGCTCCATGATGATGATTGTATGTTTCAGTGTAAGGGAACGCATGTTCTTTATCAAGAGGTAGATTCTTCTAATGGGGATAAGGAGTGCCACTCGGCATCCGGGGGGAGCTGCAGCTCTTCTACCGGTGCGCCGCTGCGGTTCACCCATGCAGTCGTGAAGCCGAATGCTTCAGCCCCGCTGATGTCCCAGCCGTTGCTTGATAAAAATGTAATGTCGGACCGGCGGGCATGGACTTCATCGAGGATCAGCTGGTAGGAAGCAGGAGATGGTTTGTACTGCTTAATATCGTCCACACTGATCACAGCGTCAATGAAGGAGCGGATACCGCCGTTACGAAGCAGCGGTTCCAGCATATCCCTTGTCCCGTTGCTGAATACGATAACGCTTCTGCCGTTTTGTTTCAGTGTCTGGAGCACACGACTGCTTTCAGGAAAGAGGTCGAGGGACTGGTAGGCCTTCATCAAAGTGTTTTCTGTATCCTCTGACAAGGTTGTACTGACGGATGCCGAGGCATAACGAAGCGCATCCCGTGTCACCTGTTCAAAGGAGCGGTATCTGCCCATCGCCTGGCGCAAAAAGGTGTATTGTATCTGTTTTTCCCTCCATATCCTGCTTAACGCTTCTCCTTTTTCTCCTGCGGCGCGCTCGCACGCTGCAGTGATGGAATGCACATCAAATAAAGTGCCGTATACATCGAAGACGTATGTATGACTCTGCATCGTAAATTCCTCCTTTTATTTATGCTTTTCCCGGTACCGTCTTTATTCATGCAGCCAGGATTTCATGTTTAAAATCGTAACAGCAGGGAACGCAGATTAAGTACGTATTCATTTTAAGGAGGCTCACGATGAAAATCGATAAAATCTTTTTGGGAAAAGACGAACGGATAACATTTGATACCGCTGAACTGACGGTTAAAAATAATGATCCCGAGCAGTGGGAAGCTGTTATTTACGGCGTGGAAAACCAGCGCTTTTTCATGGAAGCACTGCGGGACAGCCGTAAAGAACATTTGATATTTGAAACCGAACAAGGCACGATGGACGGCATGGTGGCTGTAGAAGGACTGGATCCGGCTTCTACGGAAAACGTGGTGACCGTGACCGGCGCAGGCACCCTGAACGGCTACAAAAAGTAACTGCAAAAGCGTCCCGGGCTGTTTTTACAGTCCGGGGTTTTTTATGTCAAAGCGGTGTTTTTCTTTTTGATCCTGCTCATAAAGTTCGGCATTCCCGGTAAAAATAGCATCATGCAGACAGCTAAAAGTGATGAAAAGGGGATGCGGGAATATGACAAGCACACAGAACGATAATCAGTATAAAACAGCACTTATCGGATGGAGTCTTCCATCCATTGAGGCAGCAGACGAACTCGGCCGTCCTTTTGTCATTGTAGGGCCGCCGCACTGTGAGCAGTATGCTGAAAAATATGACCTTCCTTTTATTGCGTGGGATTTTGATCATTATAAGAAACATTATTCTATGGAAGACGTATGGGAGCAGAGTGAAGAGCTTTATCAGTTACTGAAAGAGGAGAATACAGGGCTTGCAGTGCCGTTATTTGAGGATACCGTAGAGTGGGCCGCGGCTGTTAATGGAAGAATTAAGGAAGACCCAAAAGTTTTCAGGCACTCCCTTCTTTTCCGTCATAAAGGAAAAATGAAACGGAGAGCTCTTTTGGGAGGGCTGAAAGTCGGTGTGTTCGAAGAAGCCAATAATAAAGAGGAAGTGAAGCAGTTTTTCCGCCGGGTTAATGACGCGATGTTGAAAGCCGGGGAGGAAGAACAGGATCCCGTTCACGTGAAGGCATTTGATAAAGCAGGGGATGTCGGCCACCGGATTATCCGTACCGAGGCCGATATTGACGCTTTAGAGGATGAGGCATTTCCAAATCTTGTGGAAAGCCACCTGGACGGGGTGGAAGTGTCCTGCGAAGTATTTGTGCATAACGGTACGATTCAGTTCCTCAACATTACCGAATATATTGTATTCGGCTATTCCATGATGGCACCGCCGTCTCCGGAAATCGAGAAGCAGCGTAAAAAAATCAGAGGCGCTGTTCAGGCGCTGATCCGGGCATTTGATATCCAGTACGGTCTCATTCATCCTGAATTTTTCATTGATGAAGAAGGAAAAATCAGCTTCATAGAGGTGGCTGCCCGCATTCCAGGCGGCAATATCTTTGATTTAATTAAGAAAACGTACGACTTCAATCCATTTCAGGCACACATCCTTTGTTCCGATCCAAATACGAGTGAAGAGGAACTGCAGTCGTTTTTTCCGAAAGAACGCAAATCCAAAGGGCATGCCGGCAGCCTGATGGTGTACCCCAGGGTAAAGACCATCGAGAAGCTGCATGTGCCGGAGGAACTGGAAGAACACCCTGGGTTTGACCGTCACACGATGTTCACCCCTGCGCAGCGCAAAGTTCCTGAAATGGAAGGATTCGGGAACCCGCAAGGTGTTGTGTTTTTCCATCATGACAACCACGACCATGTGAGAGAACCATTGCGGGATTATGTTGATTTTGACTTTTACATCTAACCCTGAAAAATGAAAGGAGATTGCACATGGCAGTTCAAATGAACACAGGCGGGGAAGAAGAAACGCTCAAACAGGCATTTGAAACATTAAACCAGGCAGCGCCTTATGCCAAAGATATGTACCAGACCCACTTTTTTCAGACAGCGAAAAAGATGGCGGAGAAAGAAAAAGGAATGCAGCAGCTTTATGAATATGCGCCGCGATTCGAAGAAGCAGGGGTGTTTGAGGGAGGACCGTGGGAAGAGCCGTCCAAGCTGCAGCCGGCTCTTGTCAACGGTTCGCTGAGAGCGGACGGGGTGGAATCCATCGTCGCGCTCCTCAGTGAACTGCGAATGATTTCACTGGCACAGCAAAAACATACACACCCTGAAGTAAGTGCGTCCGACGCGAAAAAATATCTCAATGAAGTGATGGCGAACAATCTGGACTTTATTTTTCCCGAAGAAACAGATGAGACAGACAAGCAGGAGCAGCAGGGGAAAGAAACGGAGCGGGCCCAGAATCTGTTTGCCTTGATGGTGGATGAATTGTCGCTGCAGTCCATTTCAAGCACGTTGATTGATGAAATCAAGCGGTTGATGGTACAGCGTCCGATTATGACGGACAGAGTCCGGTTGATGATCAGAAAAGCGGAGCAGCTGCTTCATGAAGACGTGGATGAACAGGACAGAAAAGCAATTGAGACGTTTCACCACGCGATTTCCACCGTGACTAAGCGGGCGAAGGAAAGTCAAAGTGTGAATGAATACCGCAGCAGTCTGCAGGATCTTGATGAACAGGCGCTGAGCGGGGAAGCATCGGCTTTCGGGCAGTCAATGAGGGACACGGGTCTCGTATCGCCGTATCATGTGGCGCTCGTCCGGTATCTCAACCGCAATGCCGATATAAAAACGATGCAGGAGGCGCTTGGATTAAGCAGCAAAGGAAAATCCCACCTGAAGGAACATTTTGAAACGGTGCAGGAGCTGATCAAGGTTTCCATCCATCTGCCGACCCGTCAGTCCCTGTACGGCCTGGCCCGTATGCTGGAGCGGGGGGTGCTGTCCCAGCCTCCGGTACTTCCCGGACTCCGCCGGCTGATTGATCTGGATATTAAACAGGATGTCAGAAAAACATTGATGGAAGCATCAGACAGTGAACAGGAAGGATTGACAGCAGGCGATGTACTGACAGCCGGCGTCATCAGTGTTTTGGGGCAGCCGCTTGGCATCGGTCAGGGTCTGAATCCTACCTGTCAGAGTGCGCGGGCCCTCAGTCTCTGGTCGATTCATGACCCGGGATATCTCCTCGAACTGGTTCCAAGAGCGGCAAGGGATGGAGATATTGATATGACATTTGAAGGTCAGACGATTCATTCGAAAGATCTGCCAGGCGGGCTGGCCCCGGAACTTCATAAAGAACTGGATCCGGTTTCGCTCGTTCTCGTGCCGCATCTTGACAGAATTTACGCCGACATGGTCCGGCGCGTGCAGTTCCGCGGCGATGATCCGCATAAGTGGGTAAATCCAGCCTTTTACGGGGACTGGATAGCGAAAGCATTCAGCAAAGTATTTCAGCACAACACACAGAATGTTATCGATTATCAAGGCTTTGTGCGTCTGTTTTACGCAACGCACCACCGGGATTACAATGAAGGCCACGAAATGATTTATCCCAATCCGGTCGGCATCTGTGTAACGACCGTGTACGGAAACTTTCTCGGTTTCCACGCCATTACGATTCAGCGGATTGCGTATGACCCTGATGATACGTACCGTGTCTATTTCTACAACCCAAATAACGACAGTTCCCAGAACTGGGGGCAGGGCATCGAGCCAAGCGTCCGTGGGCATGGAGAAAAAGAGGGAGAATCGTCCCTGCCTTTTCATGAATTTGTTTCCCGGCTTTATGCCTTTCATTATAATCCGTATGAGCAGGGAGATTCGTTTGCTGTTGAAAAGGAAGTCGTGGAAAAAATTGAACAGCTTGCCAGGGAAAGCTGGGGTCAGAAATTTCAGTGGGTATAAAATGGTCCGCGGGGTGTGCTCCCCGCGGATTTTGATTTATCAGGAAAACGGATGCACGAATCAGCATTTTGAGGCGGGCCGTCATGTAAACAGCAGAGCTCCTAGCGTATCAGACAGTGCGGAGCTGACGGTACCATACATTCATTGATTCGAGTCGGCCTGCTATGTTACTGTTACGCACCATTTTACCGCCGTACTCAAATCCGTGATACACGTTCACCAGATTCATTCCAAACGACAGAGAGCGAGAATAGGAAAAAAGGGACCAAAGCCCCCGGCGCTCCATCTGCTGGATCAGGTAGGAAAACTGAGTACTTAACAGTCCTTGATTCCGGTGCTCCGGATGTGTGGCGCAGTCACTCATCTCAGCACTCTGAAAAGGCGCAAGCACATCGGCGGAACATGCGCTGACGATGCTGCCTTCATATTCCATGATGGTAAAGTACACTTCCTCTTTCATGACCTTCCGGATAAATTCGGGATCATGCATAGGGGTGGGATAGGTTTGAAAGACGGCTCGATAAAGACGTGCCATTTCCTCTGCGTCGTTTTCACCCGGATGACGCATCGTATAGCCTTTTGGAAAAAAAGAGCGGTTTTTTTCGGCAGGGAGGTCGAAGGCATTCTTCAGTACGTTATCTTCTTGCAGTCGGTCCACATGATAAGCCCGCTGCGGATTAAGGAACCAGGAATAGATAAAAGCATCTATGCCGCGGAAAAAACCCTTTATCTCTCCTTCGTGAATGAAGGGAGCCTTTTTAAATCGGTGCCGTTCTCTGTTCTTTACGTAGAAGATCAGTTTGTCGCAGTTTTGTTCCACCGCAAGATCATAGAGCGATGCAAGATACGCATTCCATTGCGGAAAAGGAGGCAGTTTATACACCTTGATCCGATGACTGAACGATTCAATGACTATATCTTCTTTCAAATGAGTCGACCAGCGCTGGGTGAGGATATTCATGGCGGCCCTCCGTTTTTTGTAAAAATCGCCGTCGCTTCGGCGTACTATACAATAGATACGACCGCAAAACAGAGATTAGAATGAAATTTTTCAAAATGTGGCGTTTTCCGCCGTAAAAAAACCCCGAATGCAGGGGGGATCTGCCTTTCGGGGTGTAAAAACCGGATATTCAACTGCAGTCGACAGAAGCCGTGGAGCAGTCCGGCTGACCGGCGCAGACTACTGCAAATCCTGAGACAAAAAATCCTTGTTTATGAAGGAGACGTATGCTTAAATTACGCGAAACCTTATCAGGGGCAACAACAAACACCTTGTTCGCATCAATGGTTTGAATATGACGTTTTAAATAAGGATAGGGAAGCAGATGCGCATTCTTTACAGGAAAGTGATCGGCCTCCTGGTAGTCACGGACATCCAGAATGATGGTTCCCTCCGGCAGAGGCTGCTCGGGGAGCGGCGCACTTTTCACACCGGAAACCGGCATCCATCGCTGATAAAAAAAGATAATTAGACCGAGACTGATAATTCCAAGCAGCAAAGCTGGCCACAGCAGCATCATTCTGTAGTACCTCCACTAGGTTATTAGGAAAAGATTGTACCATACAGAATTGTATCGGCACCTTCATCGTGAATCAAATGAAATGCATGTGGTAAAACCTTAATTAGTATACTATATATACAAGCTTTACGGATAGACCCGCGTCAGGAAAAGACAAATTTATTTTTTTAATAGTGGATGTTTGTTAAAGTGAAGGTAAGGAAAAAAAGGAGGTGTCTGGATGGCCGAAGAAATGACGGAGTTCGAAGAACGAGTGATGGCTGAACTGGAAAACGTAACAGATCCGGAACTCGGCATTGATATTGTAAATCTGGGCCTTGTTTACGGCGTGGATGTAGATGAAGAGAGTAATGTGAAAATCACTATGACACTGACAGCGATGGGCTGCCCACTGGCTGAAACCATCGTCAGTGATATCAGATACTCCCTCAAAGACCTGCAGGAGTTCGGAGAAATCAGCGAAATTGATGTAGATATTGTATGGACTCCGCCTTGGACGAAAGATAAAATGTCCCGTTACGCCAAGATTGCCCTTGGAGTTCCGGACTGATAAACAACCCCGGAATGCCGCGCAGCCACGCGGAACCGGGGTTGTTTTTTGAAATGACGCTGTCGTGTGAAGCGCAGTATTTTCATGGTTTCTGCGGCAGTACGACGCACTTCAGTCCTTCTTTTCCATCAGCGGTTCGAAAAGCAAGGTCTGTTTCATACAGGGCAAACGTATGCGTGATAAATAAGTCGAAATTTATCAAACCTTCATCAATCCATTTTACCGCCTCCATGTGGAGGTCCCTCGGGGCGCCGTGGGTACCGGTGACACGGAGCTGTTTGTAAATAATTTTATCCGTATCAAAAGGCGGGGCTTCAGCAGATTTCATTCCGGCAAAAAGAAGAATGCTCCCGGTTTTTCTCACGATATCCAATGCTTCATTCTGCAGTTCGGCGGATGGAGCGGTGACAATGACCCGGTCTGCGCCCAAACCGTTTGTCTCCTCGTTCATAATGTCAGACATGTTCTCTATCGAAGGATCGACGACACGATCTGCTCCGGCCTCTGCTGCTTTTTGTCTGCGCGGAGCGGAGCGCTGGACGGCTATCACACGTGCCGCCCCCATCCGTTTCAGAGCTGCGATATACATACAGCCGATGGCACCGGCGCCGTAAACCACGATGGTATCACCGGCTCCCGCTCCCACTTCACGAATCCCGCTTAATACACACGAAAATGGTTCGGACAGGCTGGCTTGTTCGAAACTGGTTGTTCCGGCAATTTTCTGAATCGATCCGAAACGGACAAATTCGCGCGGGAGAACCGCGTATTCAGCAAAGCCGCCATCCACCTGGTAACCGATGGAGTGTTTTTTCTCACATTGATGCCCCATGTTTTTTTGGCAGTAATAGCAGAAGCCGCATGGGATATGGGCACCGAGTGTCACACGGTCGCCTTTTTCCAAACCGGTAACCATACTGCCTGTTTCGATGATTTCACCTGCTATTTCATGACCGGTCACCCGTGGCATATCAATTCTGGAATCTCCCTGCTTGAAAATCCGGAGATCTGAACCGCATATCCCGACGGCGTGGACCTTAAGTGTTATTTCTTCAGGTCCACAGGAGGATAATGTCACCTCCCTGTATTCAAGCTGCTCTTTACCGGTTAAAGCCACTGCATACATGCCATTCGCTCCTTTCAAAAGTTGTTAAGAGTAAGGAAGAAATGTTACAGATTTCTGTAAAAGATAACGAATTCTTTCTTTTTCCCTTTCAAGACGTACCGGTTTCCATCCAAGTTCCTTTGCCATGGCGCTGCTTACCGCTTCCAGTGTTTTCGTCACCTTTTTTGGCTGAAACAACAGATAACTCGTGCGCCGGTCATAAAAATCTTCCAGCGAAGCGGCCATTTCCTGCTTTACGGTATACATGGCTTCTGCCACCGTGTTTCGTATCACGGGGTCTTCATAGAAATGGTTCACAGACTCCATCTGCTGCAGCAGTGCACCGGCATTGGATCCGTAACGAAAGACAAATTCTTCGATTTCCTGCATGGACAGCTGCAGGTGATCATACGTGCGGGCCAGACTGCTGCAATAGGCTGTTATATCCTCTGCCGATGCAAAATGTCCGCCGCTTAATGGAATACCGCTTGTGCGGGATGGCGATAGTTTAAGGTAATGGCGCTTTGCGGCATAATTCAGCACACGCTCGGCCATTTTACGGTAGCCGGTTAATTTCCCTCCGGCTATAGTGATCAGGCCTGAATCCGACTCGAAGATTTCGTCGTGCCGTGACAATTCCGAAGGTTCACTGTCGTCATAACCGATGAGAGGCCGTACACCAGCCCAGCTGGAAATGATGTCGTCCTTTGTGATGGTCAGAGCCGGGAACATATCGTGCAGACAGCCGATTAAATAATCACACTCGGACTGATAAACATGAATGTCGTCCATATCATCGTAGTAAAGCGACTCCGTTGATCCGACATAGGTTGTATCTCCTTTTGGAATAACGGCAATCATCCGGCCGTTATGTTGAAAGTAAATCGAAGACTTTACCGGCAGCGTATCATATGAAAAGACGAGGTGAATTCCTTTGGCATGAACCATATGCTTTCCGGAGACAGGTTCGTCTTTTTTCCGCACTTCATCCACCCACGGTCCCGCGGCATTAACTACCATCGTTCCGGAGACTGTAAACGTTTCTCCCGTTAACTCATCTTTTACAGCGACACCGCTTATTTGATTATTATCATCGGATGTAAAATCATACACTTCTGCATAATTCAACACGGCGGCATCCATCTCAGCAGCAGTCTTTGCCGTTTCCATCGTTAACCTGCTGTCATCGGTACGGTATTCAACATACTCTCCGCTGCCTTCGACTGTGTTTTTGTTGAATAACGGTTCTCTTTGAAAGGTCTGTTCTTTCGAATGCAGCTGGTGACGCTCTTCTTTTTTCACTCCAGCGAGCCGGTCATAGGCGGTAAGGCCGACTTTTAAGGTAAATGGATTGAATGATTCCCCCTGAATAAGCGGGAAAAGCATCTGAATAGGGTAAACAAGGTGCCTTGCATTCCGGTACACAATATCACGTTCTGTGCCGACTTCACGAACGATGGAAAATTCGTAATTTTTCAGGTACTTCAGCCCGCCGTGAATCAGCTTCCCGGAACGGCTGCTTGTTCCAAAAGCAAAGTCTTTTCTTTCAATCAAAGCTGTCTTTAATCCCCTGGCGGCCGCATCCAAAGCAATACCGCTTCCCGTAATTCCTCCGCCGATTACGATCATGTCGAACGTCACTTCGGACATGAGCCGGCGCATACTGTCACGCTGCAGAGTAGAAAAAATATGACTCAAAGGCTCTCTCTCCTTTACAAAAGTTCTTTGTAACATCATTTGTAAATATGGTAGTATCAGCATAGCGCAAGAGACAGTATTCGTCAATAAAGGGCTTACATTTTGTAATATAACGCTTAGGAAAATATGAAAACCGTTCCATAACTTAAAAATTTCCTGCTATCATGAACATAATCGTTTGTGATGACAATGGTTAAAAGGAGGCATGGCAGATGGACTGGAAAGAGCGAAGAC
Organism: Salibacterium halotolerans; assembly: GCF_900115625.1. Lineage (GTDB taxonomy): Bacteria > Bacillota > Bacilli > Bacillales > Marinococcaceae > Salibacterium > Salibacterium halotolerans. The sequence goes on from NZ_FOXD01000010.1 coordinate 114,221, forward strand.
AAATGGTCCGAATAGCCAAACTGTATCATCTGGAGAACTGGACACAGACAGAGATAGCCAAAAAAGTAGAGCTGTCCCGTCCGGTTATTTCCAAGATTCTGCAGAAAGCTAAAGAAATAGGTATAGTGGAAATTTATATTAATGATGAAACACTTCATACGGTCAAACTTGAAAATGAAATAGAAAAAAAGTACAACCTGACAGAAGCCATCGTTGCCTCTTCGGGAACTCATGGAGCGGAAGTGGTCAAACGACGAGTCGGACAGGCTGCTGCTTCCTATGTTTCCAAAAAGATAGACTCGCTGAATAGAATAGGCATTTCCTGGGGAAAATCCATGCATGCGTTCATCGATGAATTTCCGGCCCGGACGGGAGAACATGTACACCTGGTCCCTTTAATAGGCGGCATGGGGAGCAATGATGTTTATCTTCATTCCAATCACTTAACGTTTCATCTTGCGCAGAAGCTGAACACGACGTCTTCCTACCTTCACGCACCTGCCATGGTGGAAACAGAGGATTTAAAAGAGAGCTTGATGCAGTCCAGGGATATTTCAGAGGTGATAGAAGAAGGGAGGACAGTCGATCTCGCAGTAGTAGGAGTCGGCATCCCATCGGAAAAGGCTACTATGGCGGAAATGGGATACTTCAGCCCGGAGGATATTCAGTCATTAAGAGCGGGCAAGGCCATCGGAGATATGAACTCTCAGTTTTACAATAAAGATGGTGCTGAAATTGTGCATACGGTGAACAATCGAACCATTGCATTAACATTGGATGATCTGCAGCAGATTCCGGAAGTGCTGGCGGTCACAGATGGTGTCGAAAAAGTGGAAAGCCTGCATGCAGCATTGAAAAGCGGCTGCATTGATGTGCTGGTAACAGATGATGACATGGCGGGAAGGCTGCTGGAGCAGACATTCTGACCAGAGACGAACGAACTCAAAAGAAAGGTTGACAAAACTTTGAAAGCGTTTTATTATTTTTACAAAAGTTAATACAGTATACATTTGTAAAAAGGAGGGAGAAATGATGTGGGGAACATTTTTTGTAGTATTTGCTGCCATCTGGGCATTGCAATTCGTACTGACCCACCTGCAGGTGAAACATTACCAGGGGAAAATCAAAGAGATGACCCGGAAACACCAGGGCTATCTTGGAACGGGCTACTTTAAAAAAAGATTCGGAAATGGTGCGGTGATGCTGGTCGTCTGTGATGAAGAAACCAATATCAAGGAAGCCAAAGTGATGCAGGGATTAACCGTTTTTGCAAGGTTTAAAACTGTGAAAAAATTAATTGGTATGACACTGGAGGAAACAAGAGACCTTGATACGTTGACCGTAAAAGAAAGCAGTGCGCTCGCAGGTGCTGCTGACATGATTGAGAAAGAAATAAATAAGAAAAGAGAGGGGAATGAAGCATGGATTTCTTGATTACGCTTGCAGAAGGCTTTATCGGAATGTTTGAGGCCGGCGGCGAAACATTTACCGGCCTGGTAACTGATATCATCCCATTGTTAATTGTTTTAATTACAGCAGTCAATGCTGTTATCAAATTCGTCGGGGAAGAACGGGTGAACCGTTTTGCCCAGAAATGTACGAAATACTTTATTCTCCGTTATACGATTTTTCCGTTTCTGGCTGTATTCTTTTTAACCAACCCGATGTGTTATACATTCGGCCGATTTCTACCGGAACGTCAGAAACCAGCCTTCTATGATTCAACCGTATCGTTTGTGCATCCGGTTACAGGACTCTTTCCCCACGCAAACGCGGCAGAATTGTTTGTGTACACCGGAGTGGCGGCAGGTATTTCCGACATCGGCCTTTCCCAGGGTCCGCTCGCTTTAAGATTCCTTCTCGTCGGGATAGCCGTCATGCTTGTACGCGGTGTAGTGACAGAATTGATAACCAACTACATGATTAAAAATAACAAAAAGAAAGCCGAAGCAAACACGCAATAAAACGCAGCAGGATCGATCAACAAAAAATAGAGGAGGTTTAACCAATGAGTGAATACAAAGCAGTAAAAGTACACAAAGGTTCCTCGGGCTGGGGCGGACCACTCGTTATCCAGCCGGATGATAACAAGAAATACGTCGTATCCGTCACCGGTGGAGGTATTCATCCTGTAGCCCGTGAAATTGCAGATCGTACCGGTGCGACAGCGGTGGATGGGTTTGAGCAGTCGGTAGAAAAAGAAGAAATGCTGTGTGCGGTTATCAACTGCGGCGGCACGGCCAGAAGTGGTGTGTATCCACGTATGGGGGTCTTGACCATCAATGTCTTCAGTAATTCCCCGTCCGGTCCGTTGATGAAGTTCATCAAGGAAACGAACTTCGTTTCCGGTGTTGGAACCGGTAACATTGAAGATGCCGATGGAGAACCCGTCGAAGAGAGCCTGGAAGAAGCCAATGAAGAGATAGAGGATCACGAAACGGCGGATGAAAAAACGCAGAAAGTTACGAAAGAAGAAGCGAAAGAGCAGGTGGCGGAACAGGGCTACAACAAAGAAAAAGGGAAAATACCCCAGTTAATTGATACCCTTGGAAACAAGATTGGAAATGTTGTCAGCATCTTTTTCCAGTCCGGACGGGAGACGGTTGATACTGTAATTAAGAATATTCTGCCATTTATGGCCTTTGTCAGTATGCTTATAGGTATTATCAATTATACAGGCATCGGCGACTTAATCGCCAACTATGTTTCCCCGCTCGCGGGTTCCCTTACCGGTATGCTTATCCTGTCGCTTCTCGGCGCCATCCCCCTTATTTCACCGATACTCGCACCAGGTGCGGTTATTGCTCAGGTGGTTGGTGTGCTTATCGGGGTGGAAATCGGGAATGGCAATATTCCACCGCAGATGGCGCTGCCTGCATTGTTTGCAATTAATCCGCAGGTAGGAATGGACTTTATTCCTGTCGGTTTGACTCTTGGTGAAGCCGAACCGGATACGGTGGAAGTCGGAATACCAGCCGTCCTTTTCTCCCGCCTGATTACAGGGCCGATCGCTGTCGTCATAGCTTATTTCGCAAGTTTTGGTCTTTACTAAACGGGACGTCTTCCCTCTTTGTGAAGTGAAAGAGGGAGGATCTCCTTTCTTTTTTCTCTTTTTATGACATATGTTATTAACTAGAACAAAATCGAAAAACCATTTGACATTAATAATATAGAAGGTTACTATTTTTACAAAAGTAATAATAATGAACAAATGTAACGGAGGTGCACTATGCTGAAATCTGTAGAACTTCTCCCTGACAAGTCTAAAGATGAATTGACCCGAATGTTGAAGGAAAAGTGGACGATCCGCTATTTTGATGAAAAAGTGGACGAATTTTTTGCCAAAGGAATGATTCACGGGACGACACATCTTTGTGTCGGCCAGGAACCGACGGCGACCGGACCGTGCTCGGTGCTGCGGGACGAAGACAAAATTACAAGTACCCACCGCGGCCATGGTCACTGCATTGCCAAAGGAGCAGACATCAATCTGATGATGGCGGAACTCTTCGGACGCTCCACCGGCTACTGCAAAGGGAAAGGCGGATCGATGCATATTGCAGATGTCGAAAAAGGCAATCTTGGTGCCAATGGGATTGTCGGAGGCGGTATTCCGCTTGCGACCGGTGCAGCATTGACATCCAAACTGAAAAACCAGGGCGATGTGATTCTCAGTTATTTCGGTGACGGCGCCGCCAATGAGGGAAGTTTTCATGAATCGCTGAACCTGGCCTCGATCTGGGGTCTTCCGGTTGTGTTCATCTGTGAAAACAACCAATACGGCATGTCCGGTTCGGTGAAGGAAATGGTAAACATTGAGAATATTGCCGAACGAGCTTCTTCCTACGGCATCCCGGGAGTTGTGGTGGACGGCAACGATCTCATCGAAATCATGAATGAAACCCATAAAGCGGTAAAGCATGCCAGAGAAGGCGGAGGCCCTGTGCTGATTGAAGCGAAAACGTACCGCTGGAAGGGACATTCGAAATCAGATGCCCGTAAGTACCGCACCCGCGAAGAAGAGCAGGCATGGAAAGATAAAGACGGTATTAAGCGGTTCCGGGATCTTCTAATAAGCGAAGAACTGCTGACAGAAGAAGAAGCGGAGAACTTACGAAAACAAGCAAAACAGGATGTAGAAGAGGCCGTCCAATACGCAGAAGAAAGTCCGGAGCCGGGACTTGATACGCTGCTTGAAGATGTATACGCCTGAAAACGGAGCAGGAACAGGAGGGAAAACAATGAGAGAGATAACGTATGTGGAAGCATTGCGGGAATGCATGTCACAGGAAATGAGAGAAAATGAAAATGTATTTCTGATGGGAGAAGACATCGGCGTATATGGAGGTGCCTTTGGTGTTACCCGGGGGATGATTGAAGAGTTCGGCCCGGAGCGGGTCCGCAACACCCCTATCTCGGAAGCCGGCATTACCGGATCAGCGATAGGCTCGGCGCTGACCGGCATGCAGCCGATTGTTGAACTTCAGTTTTCGGATTTTATTACGATCGCCATGGACCAGCTCGCCAACCAGGCGGCAAAACTGCGTTATATGTACGGAGGAAAAGGAAATGTGCCGATGGTTCTGCGTACCCCGGCTGGATCCGGTACAGGAGCAGCGGCTCAGCATTCACAGAGCCTGGAGGCATGGGTGGCGCATATTCCCGGTTTGAAAGTCGTACAGCCTTCCACCGCTTATGACGCAAAGGGGCTGCTGAAAGCCGCAATCGATGATCCGAACCCGGTCATCTTTTACGAACACAAACTGCTGTATAAGACGAGCAGTGACGATGTCCCTGAAGATCCATACAGCATTCCGCTCGGTCAGGCGGATATCAAACGGGAAGGCACGGATGTCACGATTGTAGCCACATCGGTGATGGTCCACCGTGCGCTCGAGGCAGCGGAGAAACTTGCAGAAGAAGGGATCAACGTAGAGGTCATAGATCCCCGCTCGATTGTTCCGCTGGATGAAGAGACGATCGTTCAGTCGGTGATCAAAACAAACCGCGTTGTTGTCGTCCATGAAGCGGTGAAACGCGGCGGATACGGTGGAGAAATAGCAAGTATGATTACAGAAAGCGAAGCGTTTGATTTTCTCGATGCACCGGTGAAGCGTCTTGGTGCCTCGCCGGTACCTGTTCCTTATAACCCGGAACTTGAAAAAGCGATGACGCCGCAGACCGAAGATTTGATTCAGGCGTGCAGAGAAACCCTGCAGCGTGCGTAGGAGGTGAAACCCTGTGGCAAAAGAAATATTTATGCCGAAGCTGAGCAGTACGATGGAATCCGGCACGATTCTTCAATGGATAAAAAACGAGGGAGATCCTGTGGACATGGGAGAGCCGGTTTTTGAGGTGATGAGTGACAAAATCAACATCGAGGTGGAAGCCTACGAAGAAGGTTTTCTATTGAAAAAATACTATAACGTAGATGATGTTGTACCGGTCAATACCGTTGTCGGATATATCGGGGAAAAAGACGAGGAAGTGCCGGACACTCCTCCCGGAAATACAGAGAATTCCGAATCCAAAGCAGAACCCGAACCTGACCAAAATGAAACAGTAGCAGATGACTCAAGTTCTTCGGTGACACAAATCGAACAGGGACAAATCCGTGCGACACCGGCGGCACGGCGCGTAGCAAAAGAGGAAGGAGCGGACCTGTCCGACATGACAGGCAGCGGTCCGAAACAGCGCATTCAGCAGCAGGATGTGCATGAATTCGTTCAGAATGCTCAGAAAACGCCAAAAGCAACACCGCTTGCCCGTAAATGGGCCGAGGAACAGAATGCTGATTTAAACACTGTAGAAGGATCAGGTCCTGGCGGCAAAATTTATACGAAAGATCTATCCGCGGCACAAAACGATACCGTTTCAGCCGAGCCGGACCGTATTCCGGTGAAAGGAATACGCAAAGTGGTTGCCGACCGCATGACAGAAAGCGCCGCTGCCGTTCCCCACGTTACGCTGTATTCAGACGTCGATATGACCGAACTGGTACGGATGCGGAGCAGACTGCAGGATAAAATCATAGAGCAGACCGGTGCTAAACTATCCTATACGGAAATTATGATGAAAGCGGCTGCCTCTGCACTCGAGCGCCACCCGTATATCAATGCTTCCCTGTCGCCCGATCAGCAGGAAATCCTGCTCCACCGGGACGTTAATCTGGGACTTGCGGTCGCGACGGAACAGGGACTGGTTGTTCCGGTTCTTCATCATGCGCAGCATAAAGGGCTGGTCGAGCTCGTTAAAGAGAGCAAACAACTCGCGGCTGATGCAAGAAATCAGCAGTTGAAGCCGCAGCAGATGCAGGGAGGAACGTTTACCATCAGTAATCTCGGAATGTATGCCGTGGACGGTTTCACTCCTATTATCAATCAGCCGGAGGCCGCGATCCTCGGCGTTGGACAAATGAAGGAAACCCCGGTTGGGGAGAACGGCAGTGTCGTACTCCGGCCCATGACAACGTTCAGCTTATCCTTTGACCACCGCGTTGTGGACGGAGCTCCTGCTGCTGCCTTTCTGACAGAATTAAAACAGCTGCTCGAAGATCCCTATGAATTGCTGATGTAAGGAGGATACCGGATGCACAAGTATGACATCATTATTATAGGAAGCGGTCCGGGCGGTTACGTGGCTGCGCTCCGTGCCGCGAAAGAAGGAAAGAAAACGGCGGTAGTAGAAGACCGCGGGATAGGAGGAACCTGTCTCCACCGCGGCTGCATTCCGTCCAAAACCATGCTTCAGCATGCTGAAGTGCTTCATCAGGTAGAGCAGTCGGCAGCCTGGGGCATCGAAACAGGGAATGTATCCTTTTCCTATCCCTCGATGCTCAAACAAAAAGAAACCGTTGTTTCCCAGCTCGAAGCCGGCATTACAGCCCTTATGAAAAAAGGAAAAATCGATGTTATTCATGGTTTCGGTACAGTGAACGACAATAAGGAAGTCACCGTTGAACAAAAAGACGAAAACGTAACGCTTCACGCCCCGGCTGTGATTGCCGCTGCCGGAACGAGCCCCTTTGTACCACCGGTGAAGGGGCTGCGTGAAACAGCACACGTTACCAGTGACACGATATTTGAGAAAACAGAACTTCCCTCCTCGCTGCTGATTGTCGGTGGAGGCGTTGTCGGTGTTGAATACGCCTGCCTTTTCGCCGGTCTTCACGTCGATGTGACGATAGTGGAGATGCAGCAGGACATTCTTGCCGGTGAAGATAAAGACGCGGCGGCGCTTCTTCGGAACTCGCTTGAAAAGCAGGGCGTTACGGTAGAAACAAATGCTGTCCTCGACGACGTTGATACAGGCACAGAAAACGCGGTCACGGCCCGGTATACCGACAAAAATGGAATCACAAAGACCGAAGAAGTGAATGACGTGCTGGTTACTGCCGGACGCAGGCCGAATAACTCGCTTCTTGAGGAAACATCCGTACAGTACAACGATGGTTTCATACAGGTAAATGAAAACATGGAAACGAGGGTTCCCGGCCTGTATGTCATCGGTGACCTTGCCGATGGAGGATGGAAACTGGCTCATGCCGCAAGTGCGGAAGGAATCAGCGCAGTGGAGCATGCCTGCGGCCTGCAGCCGTCTATCCATACGTCCTTAATCCCAAGATGTATTTATACGTTTCCTGAGATCGCTTCCGTCGGCATGACAGAAGAAGAGGCCCGAAAAACAGGATATGACGTTAAAACGGAAGTGATTCCGATGCAGGGAAACGGCAAAGCGATGGCGATGGGGGCCAAAGAAGGATTTACAAAAATCATCGCAGACAAAAAACATGGTGAAATACTCGGCGCCGTCCTTGCAGGCCCCCATGTTACAGAGATGATAGGAGAGGCGGCAGCCTATATCCATCTCGAAGGTACCATCGAAGAACTGGCATCCATGGTACATCCGCATCCAACTTTGCTGGAAAATCTCTTTGAAGCGGCTCATTCCTGGCTCGGCAGAGAAATTCATCATTAAATGCTCCACTTCTGCCGGGATGATATAATCAAAAGACGTTATATTTGTGAGTAAAGGAGATTGCTATGCTCAGTTGGGAAGAACGCCGCCAGATGGTAAAAGCAGCAAATTTATATTACTTCGACGGCTGGACACAGGCCAGAATCGCCAAAAAAATGAACGTATCACGCCCGGTGATATCCAAGCTGCTTCATAAAGCAAAAGAGGACGGTATTGTAGAAGTTTACATCAAAGATGAAAGCGCTCAAACCGTGGATCTTGAACAGAAGCTCGAGAAACAGTACGGACTCGAGGAAGCCATTGTTTTATCAACGAGCGGATTTACTCCAGAGATGACGAAACGCTTCCTGGGAAAAGTAGGCGCTTCCTACCTGTCCCGCCAGCTCGATGATAATAAAAAACTCGGCTTGTCCTGGGGCACGACGCTTGCTTCCCTCGTCGATGAATATCCTTACGAACGCCGGGACAACGTCCAGATTGTTCCGTTGGTTGGAGGAATGGGGCGTTCCCATGTCAACATCCATTCCAATTCGTTGGCATTTAACCTGGCGAAAAAAATGAACGCCGTCTGTTCTTATCTCTATGCTCCGGCAATTGTGGAGTCAGAAGATTTAAGAGACCGCCTGATTCAGTCAAAGGATGTAGCACATGTCCTGGAGCAGGGTAAAAATGTAGACGTCGCTGTTGTTGGAATGGGGGATCCATTTAAGAATTCAACCATGGAAGAAATCGGTTATCTCCAGGCGGAAGACCTTTATTCTTTGAGAAAATCCGGAGTAGTGGGTGATATCAGTTCTAAATTTTTTGATGCGGTTGGACAGGAAGTCGATCACCCACTTAACCACCGTGTCATTGGACTTGGACTGCAGGATCTGAAGAAAATACCAAAAGTGATTGGGATCGTGGAAAGCCTGTATAAACTCGAAAGCATAGAAGCAGCGCTGAAAGGCGGTTACCTCGATGTTCTTATCATTGATGACCGGACAGCCGAGGAACTGGTAGAAGAATAAAAAGGAGGAAGCTGCCTCATGACGGTGTATTTTGAAGCAGATGTGACAACAATCGGACCGGACGTGGAACTTATGCTTGAAGATAACATGTTGATTTTGTTTAATGAATCCGCCACGGATGATCTGAAAGAGATATCGGTTATTCATAACGGTACAACCATTTCAGAAGTTATCGAAAGCGGGGATGAATTCGTTATTGACGGAAAAGCCTATAAGATTCTTTTTGTCGGAAGCAAGGTAAATGAAACGATGAATGATTTAGGTCATGCAACCCTTCAGTTCAATGGAGAAACAGAATCGGACATGCCTGGAACGGTTTGTCTGGAAGAAGGCATAAGCAGCGACATATCAGAAATTTCCAAAATACAGTTTCGAAAAAATAGCTGAAGGAGGCGGAATATATGCTTGGAATGAACAGAAAACTGGCTGAGCTCGAAAAGCAGGGAAACTATATTAAAGTAGGTTTAATAGGCGCAGGGCAGATGGGCCGCGGAATGATATCCCAAATTGAAGGAATGAAAGGGATGAAGGTGGTAGCTGCGGCTGATATTAATATCACCAATGTGATCCATGCGTATAAACATGCGGGAATTCATGAAAATAATATTGTACAGACCGACAAAGAAGACGATGCTGTGCGGGCTGTGGAAGAGGGGAAAGTAACAGCTTTCTCCGAGGCGGAGAAAGTGGCGTCCCTTCCTTCGGTGGATGTTGTAGTAGATGCAACCGGTATACCGAACGTAGGAGCCGCCATCGCATGGGAAGCCATCCTTAACCGGAAGCATATCGTTATGCTGAACGTGGAAGCCGATGTCACCGTCGGTCCGGTTCTGAAAAAACTGGCAGACAGCGCCGGTGTTGTTTATACCGGATCAGCCGGGGACGAACCAGGTGCCGTGATGGAATTGTATGATTTTGCAGACGCCCTCGGCTTTGAGGTGATTGCGCTTGGAAAAGGGAAAAACAACCCATTGAATCTCGAAGCCGATCCATCAACCGCAGCAGAGGAGGCAAAAGAAAAAGGAGCCAGCCCGAAAATGCTTGCCTCCTTCCAGGATGGAACAAAAACGATGGTGGAAATGAACGCTGTCGCCAATGCAACCGGCTTTATTCCCGATCAAACAGGAATGCATGGTTTCCAGGCGTCCGTCGACGAACTGGCTGATATTTTTCAGAAGAAAGAAGACGGCGGGCAGCTTCATAATAAAGGGATTGTAGAATACGTACAGGGTGTGGCTCCCGGTGTATTTGCCATTATCACTTCCCACAACGAAGAAGTTCATGAAGAACTTCAATATGTGAAGCTTGGCAGCGGTCCGCATTATACGCTTTACAGACCGTACCATCTGACGAGTCTGGAAACGCCGCTTACGGTAGCGCGTGCCTATTTTGACAACGAGCCGACCATTGCTCCGAATTACGACCGTCAGGCTGAAACAGCCGCCACGGCGAAAAAAGATCTGAAAAAAGGAGAATTTCTCGACAGCATCGGCGGGTACAGTGTATATGGTACACTGATGGAAAAATCAGAAGCCGATAAAACAGAAGCATTTCCAATCGGTCTGGTGGATGCCAATGTAAAAGTACTCCGTGATGTACAAAAAGGGGAAACATTGACGTATAATGATATTGAGCAGACAAAAGAATCCACCATCTGGAGGCTCCGCCGTCTTCAGGAACAGTAAATGCGCTGCTCTCAGCAGGATGGCGGAGGTTCTGATGAATAAAAAAGAGGTGAGTAAGGTGAAAACGCATGAAATGAAGGCCGGCCTTTATTGTAATCAATGCAGAGAAGAAACTTCTCACGTCATTCAGTATATAAATGAAGAAATCTCCACCATTACCTGCCGGGAGTGCAGCCGGACCGTGGATATCGACATTGATATCATGACTGAACTGTACGATGAAGTGTATCACCGTATCACGACAAAACCCGCACGTATTACCAGGGAATCGAGGGAAGATTTGAGTCACTTCTTTTTTTCCCTGCCCGGCCGTTTTCTCAGTAAGCCGTACCGACTGTTTAAAGACGCCGACGAAACCCGGAAAACAATAAGCAGGTACAGAAGATAACAAAGGAGGCGCTGCCGGATGAGGCGGCGTCTTCATTATGTTTGAAACGCCGTCAGAAAAGGAATAACGGAGTGAAAAGGAGGTGTTGAAATGATTAAGAAAGCGATAAAATCTATTCTTCTCGGGTTTTTGTTAAAGAAAGGAAAACAGATGATTTTCCGGCGCAGATCATGATGCCCGGTATAGATACAGGTTATGCTGACCTTTTTTCTGGACTACTGAAATACATGAAAAAGGAGTGTTACAGGATGGAATCTGTCAACCCAGGCATCCATCATCTGGCTGCCGGAAGTCCCAGGGACGTGCAGGATAAAGAGGGACGCACGTTTCGGACGGGAATCGAAAAACAGACAGCCGGCCGATTGTTCTTGAAAAAACCCGGCATTACCGGGGACGATGTGGCGGATAAAAAAAATCACGGAGGAAGAGACAGGGCGGTTTGTATCTACCCTTTGGAACATTACGGCAAATGGGAGAAAGAATTTGAGGAAAAACTGGATAAAGCGGCATTTGGAGAGAATATAACAGTCTCCGGCATGACCGAAGAGACTGTACATATCGGCGATACATACAAAGTCGGCAGCGCGGTGATCCAGGTGACGCAGGGGAGAATCCCATGCGTCAAAATCGACAAACGAACGGGATGCAGCGGCTTAATGAACCGATTTATCGAGACGGGCTTTACCGGCTTTTTCTGCAGAGTGCTGCAGGAAGGAACAGTACAGGAAGACTCCGCCATCGAGTTGATGGAAAAAGACAGCCGCCGTGTCAGTATATTTGATGCCAATCACATCTACTTTCACGAGCGTACCAACATCGAAGCAATGAAGCGTGTTCTTGACGTGTCTGCATTGGCAGAAGAATGGCGCACCAAGTTTGAAAAAAGGCTGCGCAGCCTCACTTAGAAGTTTTCCGCTGATGCAGTATGGCGTTTATTTCGCCGCCGATCACAAGCGTGAGACCGGTGAGAAAAAGCCAAAGCATGAGAACAATAACACCTCCGAGGCTTCCGTAGGTCGCCGAATAATTGCCGAACTGCTGTACATAATAGGAAAAACCAGCGGAAATCAGCTGCCACATAACAGTTGCCGCCGCTGCACCGGGTAGTACATATCTCATCGGCACCCGGGTATTCGGACCGAAATAATACAGACTGCAGAGGAGGACCGTCATGATGAAGATACTTAACAAACGCCGCACGGTCTGTAAAAGAGTTTCTGTATGCTGCTGAACCGGAAGGTAGGAGGTTACCGTTTGGAGAATCATATTGCCAAAGATGGATAAAACAAAAATAAGAATAATAACAACAAGCAGCGCGAATGTTAATAGAATGGACAACATCCGGGTTTGCCAGAAAGCCCGCGGCGTTTCGACATTGAAAGCCTGGTTCATGGCTTTAATGAAGGCATTGATACCAGTCGAGGCGGACCAGATCGTGCCGATGATGCCAAACGTCAGCAGTCCGGTGTTTTCGTTATGGACAATGTTGAACACATTCTCTTCAATCATTGCAGCTGTCCGGGATGGCAGCGCTGTTTCAAGCAGACTCATGACTTCCGCTGCTTCAATGGAGAAGTAAGGAAGAATGGACAGAGACAAAATAAGCAGCGGGAACAGAGAAAGCATATAATAAAAGGCTTGCTCCGCCGCAAGACCGAAAGCCCTGTCCTCATCCATTTCCCGCAGCAGCGTTTTGAAAAAACGAAACACTTTATGTATTCCCATAACCGTATCCTCCTTTTCTCCTGTCATTCCCCAACCTGTCCATTGTTAACCTCCCCTCTTTACAGGTTGGTGTTTGCAGGAGGCGGGAACCGGGAAATCTCATACTAAAACCGAAGAGAGGGTGTCACAGGTATGATCCGCACAATACTTATGATTATCGGTCTTATTGTTGTTATCAGCGCTGTATGGAATATACTTTTTTAAAAAAGAGGGAGCTGCCCTTAAAAAGGCGCTCCCTCTATTTTCTCGTGCGTGAAGCTTGCTTTAATGCGCTTTTTCGAATGTTTTACAGTCGGTTTCCTGCTCATTGGACGCCTGGCTGCCATTGTGGCTGACTACATAAATCTGGTCCGCACTGCAGAGGTTTCCTTCTTTCCAGTAATGACAATTGTGAACTTCACAAAGAACATCCTGTGCTATGCTCATCACCCCCTTTCTTACTATGCGGGGAAAACAAACAAATTAAACATGAAAATAATGCATGAAATTCCCCGCTTTTCACAAAATAAGAGCAGCAGCTGAAAAAGGAGGAAAATGGATGAGACAAAAATGGATGTTAATACCTGCAGCAGCCGTTGCGCTGTGTCTGTCGGGAGCCCCTTCAGGAGTCGCAGCAGAAGAAGAACAGAGTGAAGAGCAGAAGGTAGAATTGACAGAAGCCCAGCAGAAAGAACTGGCTGAGATCCATTCCAGTATTCTGGAGAAAAGAAAAACGCTGATCGACAAATATACCGAATTCGGTGTCGTCCCGGAAGAAAAGCGGGAGAAAATGAAGGAACAGCTGGATGAAGGATATGCGAAACTGGAAGAGCGGCAGTTCATCCCACCGCATCCGCATCACTGGAAAAAAGAAAACGACGATTAGGAAAGCAGCCTTTCCCCAATTGGAGCAGGGGAAAGGCTTTTTTTGCTTGAAGTGTGAAAGGCTTTTCGCAATAAGATGTTTAAAACAATCCGGAAAAAGGGATGAAGGTGACAGAACAGATTGTTAAGAATGTCAATATAACTTTAAGAAAGGACAGGGGACCAATGCAGCAGGAAATTCAGGATTTCATCAACAATATAAAGGTGGAAGAGCAGGCAGACCGGGTATTCACTCCCGCGGAGATAAACGAGGAGCTGTATGACGGGGAGAAGGCGCTTGAAGATGTGCTCGCCGCCTGTGAAAAGCTGGCTGAAGAAGGAAAGATAGCCAGAGCGGAAGGAAAAACCGAAGATGGATATAAAGGACAGCTTTTCACGAAAAAATAAGTCATACAGAGGAGCTGTATCAAAAGGTGCAGCTCCTTTTCTGTAATATAGAATATTCGCCCAAGGCAGAAGCGGAAGGCGGCGACGCCAGCGGGAAGAGCAGCAGCCGAAGATCCCATCAAACGGCGGTTTACCGTTTGATGTAGCTGAGGCGCTGCCCGCGGCAAGCGTCCGCCTGCAGCGGATGCCTTAAAGTTTAATGGCTTTTGATACAGCCCCTTACACATAGATGAACGATTTTGAGATTTTCACATATTTTTTTATACTATTATGCCTGTATTTGAGGAAATGAACATAGTCCATTCGTGACATGTATGATATAATTCTGAAAGTCAATAAAAACAGATTAATTTTTTCATTAAGATTGTGAAATGAATGTAAAAGCAAAACTATTCAAAAATTGATAGGAACTATCCATGTTTGTCTCAAACTAGGAGGATTACACATGAAAAAAGTTATTACGTACGGCACCTTCGATTTACTGCATTGGGGCCATATAAATCTATTAAAACGGGCCAGGGATCTTGGTGATTATCTGATAGTCGCCATTTCCACGGACGAATTTAACGCCATAAAGAATAAAAAAGCATACTATCCTTATGAACAGCGTAAATTAATTCTTGAAGCTGTGCGGTATGTGGATGAAGTCATTCCGGAAAACGAGTGGAACCAGAAGAAGAAAGACATTCTTCATCATGATGTGGATTTACTCGTCATGGGGGATGACTGGAAAGGAAGCTTTGATCATCTGGCACCTTTCTGCGATGTCATTTACCTGCCCCGGACCGCCAATATTTCGACGACGAAGATTAAAAATGAACTGCTTCTTGCGAATGCTTACTAAAAAAGAGGGATTTTTTTCTCTCTTTTTTTGTTTTTTCCCTCCTGAACATTATATAATGAACCGAGTGAAAAAATCGAGAACCGGTGTGAGCAAAGAGGGGTAACGAATCAAATGAAAAAACGCCTGAAAAAAAAGTTTAACAAACGTATAAAAAAGCCGTTGAATCAACGGAAAAAGAAATACCTGAAGAAATGGAAGAAGTTTAAAAAATCCAAAACGATCCGAAACATGTACCGGAAAGTGTTCGGTTTGATTGGAAAGCTGCCGAAAAAAGAAGACATTATTGTGTTTGAAAGTTTTCTCGGTAAGCAGTACAGCTGTAATCCGCGTGCGGTGTATGAAGAACTGAAACAGCAGGATCGTAACTTCACGTATTACTGGAGCATCGATCACCGGTTCCGGCACTATTTTGAAAAACACGGTGTGCGTACCATCCATCGTTTTTCCCTGCGCTGGTTTATCGTGATGATGAGAGCGAAATACTGGGTGTTCAACAGCAGGCTGCCAAAATGGATTCCCAAGCCGGTCGACACTGTATACCTGCAGACCTGGCATGGAACTCCGCTGAAAAAACTGGCCCTTGATATGGAAGAAGTCCACATGCCCGGCACAACGACGGAAATGTATAAGAAAAACTTCGTAGCCGAAGCCGGCCGGTGGAGTTATCTCGTAGCACCAAATGAGTATTCCGCCCAAATATTTGAGAGGGCTTTTGACTTCGACCAGACGATGCTTAAGACCGGTTATCCGAGGAATGATTATCTGTTTCATTATAAGCAGGAAGACGTCGACAGCATCAAAGAGCGGCTCGGGATTCCGGAAGGGAAAAAAATCATTTTGTATGCGCCGACGTGGCGGGATAACGAGTATCATTTTATCGGAAAATATAAATTCAATGTGCAGCTGAACATGGACAAATTTAAAGAAGAGCTGGGGGATGACTATTTCCTGATTTTCCGTCTCCATTATCTCGTCGCCGACCATCTTGACCTCAGGGGATGGGAAGACTTCGCAGTGGATGCGTCCCGTTATGAAGATATCCGCGATTTGTATATCGTAAGTGACATGCTCATCACGGACTATTCGTCGGTCATGTTTGACTACGGAGTTTTGCAGCGCCCCATGCTTTTTTATGTGTACGACATCGACAGTTACCGGGATACGCTGCGCGGGTTTTATTTCGATTTTGAAAAGGAAGCACCCGGTCCGCTAGTGAAAACAACAGAATCGCTCGTAGAAGAGATTAAAAACGCCGACACCATTCGTTCAAGGTATGCCGGACATATCCGCAGCTTTGAAGACTCTTTTCATGCACTGGAAGACGGCAATGCTGCCAGAAGAGTAGTGTCGTCTGTATTTCCAGAGGAATAAGCGGCTGAAAAAGAGGGGATTAAAATGAAAGCAGTCCTGAAGATTGCCAAAGAACTTTGGGAGAATATACAATTAATTAACCGTCTCGCTCTTTATGAAATAAAAATCAAAAACAACAATAATTATCTGGGGGAAGCCTGGGAGCTTATCACCCCCCTCTTTTTTATGGCTATTTACTGGTTCGTGTTCGGTTACGGCATCAGAGGGGAAAACAGTGCTGTGGATGGTGTTCCTTACTTGAGCTGGATGTCGGCGGGCATTACGATCTGGTTTTTTATTCATCCCGCTGTGACACAGGGATCCAAGGCTGTTTACACGAAGATACGTCTCGTGTCAAAAATGAACTTTCCATCAAGTATCATACCGGTCTATGTCATGATTTCCAAGCTCTATCCACACCTCATGATACTGATCTTGGTCGTGATTTATATGCAGTTCACAGAGTACAAGGCATCGATTTATTATCTTCAGTTTCCGTATTTCATCGTCAGTATGCTGATGCTTATTACATCGGTTCTTTTGATAACGTCGACACTTACAACCGTCATCCGTGATATCCAGATGTTTATTCAGTCCACGATACGTGTGTTTTTGTATATCAGTCCTTTTCTCTGGGTATCCGACCGTCTCCCGGCTTTTGTTCAGGACCTGATGAAGCTCAATCCTTTGTATTACCTGGCGGAAGGATACCGTGCCGCTTTTTTTGGAGGGTCCTGGTACATGGTGGAGCACTGGCAGTACAGCCTTTATTTCTGGGCGGTTGTCATTTTGTTATTCGCGGCGGGGGCCCTTCTTCACACCCGGTTTCGTAAACACTTTATTGATTTTCTGTAGACAGGGAGGCTGGTTGTATGCAGACGGCGGTATCGGCAAGAAATCTTACAAAAACGTTCAAGTTATATGACAGTCAGTCCGAGCGTCTGAAAGACCTGCTGCTTCCCGGCGAATACGGAGAAGCATTTTATGCGCTCCGGGACGTCACGTTTGAAGCGGAAGAAGGCGATATTATCGGTCTGCTCGGTGTGAATGGATCCGGAAAATCCACGTTGTCCAATATTATCGCAGGCATCGTGCCGCAGACCGGCGGAGAACTTACGATTAATGGAGAACCGGCCATTATTGATGTATCCTCGGGGTTGAATAATAAATTAACCGGACGGGAAAACATTGAAATGAAATGTTTAATGCTCGGCTTTACCCGTAAAAAAATTAAAAAACTTGAACCGGAAATCATAGAATTTGCGGAGATGGATAAATTTATTGATCAGCCTGTAAAGTCATACTCTAAAGGCATGAAATCAAGACTGGGGTTCTCCATTAACGTCAGCATCGATCCGGATATTTTGATCGTCGATGAGGCGTTGTCCGTCGGGGATAAGGCATTTGCCAAAAAAAGCCTGGAGAAAATGCAGGAGTTCAAGTCCCGTGGGAAAACGATGTTTTTTGTAAGTCATTCTCTTACGCAGATGAAAGAATTCTGCACGAGAGCCATATGGCTGGAGTTCGGCGAAATAAAAAAATCCGGCCCGCTTGATGAAGTCGCCGGTGACTATGAGGCGTTTCTGCGTGATTACAACACATGGTCCAAAAAACAGCGCAAACAATTTCGGCAGAAAGGGTTCGCCAGACAAAGCGCCCCCGGAAAATAAAGATGGAAACAAAGAGCTTTCCTGTTGGCGGAGAGCTCTTTTTTCATGTGCCGGCTGCTTTTAGTAAAAGGGCTCTTCTGTTCAGTAATCACTGCCGGACCAGTCGGAATACATGCCACTGCCGTTACATCCGGGACAGTACAGGGGGTCTGTCTGGAAATACTCATTGGGCAGGATATGAATGCCGCGGCCTCTACAGTCCGGACATTTTCCCTGTTGTTCCATTTCCGTAATCCGCTTTTGTTTTGCCGCTTTCCGCCACTCTGACCATTTATTCCAGAGATTCATGCCGGTTCACCTCCTTTTTTAGTTAGTATGTTTTTTTGGTAACGTATGTATACACATTGAAAAAAGAGATTTTTCTGCGCGGAAAAAGGGTAATAGAATACCCGATGCCATATATTAATTTTATGCTGGAGGGAATAAGATGAAACGAACAGGAACAGCCGTGGTGTTGGCAGCAGTGCTCTTCATGTCGTCCACAGGCGCTGTGTTTGCGCAGTCATTTAATGATGTGTCACAGAATTTCTGGGCGGAGAGTGAAATTTCCTATCTTTCGAATCAGGGAATTATTTCCGGATACGGGGATGGAAGTTTTCACCCCAATGAACAGGTGAAGCGGAGTCAAGCTGCAGCCATGATAGTAGAAGCGCTGGACCTGGAAACAGGAAGCCGGCCGAATCCTGGTTTCTCTGATATCACATCAGATTTTCACGCCTACGCGGAAGCGGCTGCGGTAAAAGATGAAGGAATCATTACAGGCAGCGATGGAGCATTTCTTCCAAATGACGCGTTGACGAGAGGGCAGATGGCTGCCGTGTTGAACCGCTCATTCAGCTTTTCAGACGGGGAAGGATCGAATTACTTCCGTGATGTGGAAGAAGGAGACGTCTTTTTCCACGATATTCAGGCTATTGCACAGGCAGATATTACGACCGGCTATCAGGATGGCACATACGGACCTAACGAAGATGTAACCCGAGCTCAATTTTCGGTGTTTCTGGCGAGAGCGCTGGAACCTGAACAATTCGTACAGCCCGATAAGACGACGTATGTGAATGAACGCTTCGACTACAACGTAACGTATCCGGATGACTGGAACGCCGGCCGGGAAGCAGACAACGGTGACGGAAAAGTTCTTCATGACGCGGATGGTTCCACCATTAGAGCCTACGGAACGCATCACTTAGATAGCACCGCTCCCGATCTGTCGACCTACCAGGACGTAACGCTTCAGAACGGGGAGAATGCTCATTACAAAACGACACGGGCAAATGGCGTCATTACATTTGATCTGGTGCAGATAGAAAACGGTACCGAATACCACGTAAGCGGTGAAGTGACGGAAGGATTCTATACCGGAAACGGGAATGAAATCCGTGATACCATTTACAGTTTAAAAACAAATAATGAATAAGCAGCAAAACTGTGTTAAAGCATTTTGTTTTTTTACGGCGGGCTTGTTGGACGAAAGAAAAATTGTGTTATAATAACGAGGAAGCTCTCTCACCGAGGGAATGGAACCAGTGTTTGACACAAAAATGACCACCCAGGCATAAGAAGGAGGAACAACGTCGTGATGGACAAAGATGCAGAACAGATTATTGGAACGCTTCCGGAACTGGATCGGGACGTATACACGTTCATGCAGGAAAAATACGACGAACTCGAACGGGCCGGAGAAAAATATGATGTAGCGGCCAATGATACGTATGTGGAAAACCAGGCAGCGGAGAAGTTCAACATTTCCGACGAAGAAGCTGGCACTATCTTTGCGAGAACGGAATCGCAGATAAGAAGAATGAAGCAGGAAAAAGCATCCAGGTAATGGGTGCTTTTTTCTGTGGGGGAAATTTGGAAAGGGGCAGATGCAGATGGAAAACAAGCAGCCGATGGAGCAGTCAAGAACCGTACAGACACGACTGGTTCTGCCGCCGGATACCAATCATCTTCAGACCATTTTCGGGGGAAAGGTGATGGGATACATTGATGAGATCGCCGCACTGTCGGCAATGAAACATTGCAGCTGTGTCGTTGTTACCGCTTCGATGGACTCGGTGGATTTTCTCTCTTCAGCCAAAGCAGGGGAAGCGCTGGAGCTCGAAGCCTTTGTAACATCCACCGGGCGGACATCCATGGAGGTATTTGTACGTGTACATTCCCACGATTTATTAACCAATGAGAAACGTTTGACGACGCAGTCGTTTTTGACCATGGTAGCGGTGAATGAAGAAGGGCAGCCGATTGAAGTTCCGGGGGTCGTCCCCGGCACAGAGGAAGAAAAACGACTGCATGAATCAGCTGCCGTCCGTAAAGAGTACAGAAAGAAGCGCAGTGACATGCTGTAAGCAGAATATTTCCTTTATCTTCGGGCGTTTGGGATAATGACTCTTGTGCAGGAAACCAAATAAAGGAGATAAATCATGAAAAACTTAACAGATAATACATCCGTACAGCCATTGTTTCAGGAATTTCAACTGGGATCCCTTTCGCTTTCCAGCCGGATTGTGATGGCACCGATGACACGCGGGTTTTCCCCTGGAGGAATTCCAACAGAAGACGTGGCCGCTTACTACCGCAGACGCGCCGAACATGATGTCGGACTGATTGTGACAGAAGGAACCGGCATTAATCATCGAGCGTCCGTATCGGGTTCATCCATCCCGCTTTTTTACGGAGAGAAAGCACTGCAGGGCTGGGAGCAGGTAGTTAAAGAAGTACATGAAGCCGGAGGAAAGATTGCGCCGCAGCTCTGGCATGTCGGAATGACCCGCAATCCGGGAGATGAGCCGAATATTGATGCCATGCCTGTTGGTCCGTCGGGACTGGCTCTAACAGGTGAGAAAGTGTCAGACCCCCTGACAACAGAAGAAATTCATGACCTGGTGTCCGCCTATGCCCAAGGTGCTGCCGATGCGAAGCAGCTTGGTTTTGACGCGATTGAAATTCACGGCGCCCACGGCTATCTGATCGACCAGTTCATCTGGAGCCATACCAACCGCCGGACCGATGAGTACGGAGGAGACATAAAAGGCAGAACCCGGTTTGCCGTGGAAATCGTGGAAGCCTGCCGGGAAGCGGTCGGTCCGGACTTTCCAATCATTTTCCGGTTTTCCCAATGGAAAATGTCCGATTACAAGGCAAAAATAGCAGAAACACCGGAAGAACTTGAGGAATTTCTGACTCCTCTTGTAGAAGCCGGAGTGGATATCTTCCATACTTCCACGCGCCGGTTCTGGGAAGCGGAATTTGAAGGATCCGATCTTAATCTGGCCGGCTGGACGAAGAAAATCTCCGGCAAACCGACAATTATCGTTGGATCCATAGGCTTGAACGGAGAGTTCACGAGCGGAGCTGGAGCAGAAACCACGAGCCTGGATGGTCTTATGGAAAGATTTCAACATGATGAATTCGACATGGCCGCTGTCGGACGTTCTCTCTTAATGGACCCGGCCTGGGCGGAGAAAGTCCGGGATGGCCGCGCCGATGAGCTGCAGGCCTACAGCCGTGAGTCATTAAATACCTTGTATTAAGCATCATTCGAGGAGCTGTATCTAAAGGTACAGCTTCTTTTTTTTGAAAAGTAAGGGCAGCAGTGGTAAAGAAACGTCTGCAGTGCAGCTTTACTATGTCAGAGGGGCGCTTTTAGCTTTCACCCATCCAACCGCGATTAGACGTTCCAATCATTGGGTTGTGAGTGGATACTAACTTTGAAAGATACAGGCGTAGTGTCTGCAGATCACCGTTTAGTGGACACTACGATCCTGAATCAGGACTTAGTGTCCGCCGGCAGCAATCAATGGACATTATCTGTGTGTGACATGGGTTTAGTGTCCATTAACACTACGTCTGTGTACACTATGGATGCTGCCCGGCGATATAGTGTACACGGAGCCAATGCAACCCTCGAACAGCTGCGGTGCAAATGCATTTCTTTCCGCAGACATTTGATAAAGCTTTTTTTTTGATACATGGTTTTGGAGGCTCGAGGTAGAAAAAAATCCATATGTATCGTACGTTCCCTGTCCATCCGTTTTACTCCATACGTCATATATTAAAAGTGAGGTTCCCAGCGGAAGGAGGTGACAGAGTGGCGCACGTGGAAGATCTTCGAAGCCAAGTACCAAAAAGAGAGGAACGAAGAGAAGAAAGCAGCATACGCAAAATCATCCGTCATCATTCCGCGACAACAAGCGGAGATTTCTGGTCTTTCTGGAATCAGACGTGGAGTCAGTTCACCCCGGAGTGGCAGACAGGAGGATACCATGAGATTATTCTCCGCGATGGAACCGTGCAGGTTTGTTATGCACCGTCGATGGTTACAAACGGAGCAGCCGGACACAATTCCTACACGTATCATATTTGTCTCGTTGGGGATGGTTCGTTTACCGATGTCCAGGAAAAATCCTGGCACGAGCGGGTGCAGCGTGCAATGAAAACCCTTCAGTTGAGTGTTTCGGATGTCCTCGGCCACCGGGAACTGCCGGGTACAGTAACACTATGTCCCGGTATCGGGATGAGCGAAGTCAGGGCGGCGTTATGGTCTGGAGAACCTCTTACCGGCAGTGAATCCAGTATCCTGAAGATAGGGGACGCCGGTCCGCAGGTGCAGCAGCTGCAAACCGATCTCATACAGGCTGGAGAAAATTTGTCCATCTACGGAGCGGACGGACAGTTTGGAACGGAAACAGAAGCCGCCGTCCAGGCATTCCAGAGAAAACATGGGTTGAAAATAGACGGAATTGCCGGCCCTAGGACGATGGAAAAGCTGGAAGAGGTTTTGTCACAGGGAGGTGATACGGTGAACGATCATACGCCGAACCCTTCCCATCAGGATGCATGGAAATGGGCGCAGGAAGAGGGACTGTTGAATGGGAAATACCCAAGGGAACCTGTCACGAGGGAGCAGCTTGCCACCGTGCTCTACCGCTGGCATCAGATGATTAAAGGAGAGTCCTGATATGTGGAAAAAACTGAGACAGATGTGGAAGTCTCTGTTTAAGAAGGACAAGCGTCCACCGCAGGCAGAAGAAGGCGAAGGGGATACCGAAACCGAAAAGAATAATATTTGATGTTTTTCAGGTTCCTGCGGGAACCTGAAAAATTCAATATACCCCTTGCATCTTCGTCGTATACATTCTATAATAAACCTTGTCGTTACTTAATAAACAAAACGAGCCGTTAGTTCAGTGGGAGAACGCTTGCTTGACAGGCAAGAGGTCACTGGTTCGAATCCAGTACGGCTCACCATACATAATACGCCAATGACGCCGGTTCGAGGCTATCCTCGGCCCGGCGTCATTTTTTAACTGGACGCGATTTGCAAACAAATTGCAAACCCTTTATTTACAATCAAGCGCAAAACATCGGAATAAAAAGAAATGAAGTGTTTAAGTCGGTAATTCTTATGCTATAATTCAAGTAAACACGTATACTTTGCTGTAAGAAGCATAGCACTAAAAAAGATCGCAGGTGCAGTCAACACCCACGGTCCTGCATGACAGCCGCTTTAAGAGCGGAAGGCTTTAAGAAAAGGTCAAAAGAATAGACCGTTATCCTTGGTCGGGACGGTCTATTTCTTTTGGGACATGATTAACGCAATCAACGTTTTGAACATTACCATTAAAGATAATGTTTGATACATGTCCATGGGCATCACCCCTCATCCAGAGAGATTAGCCGACCGCCCTTCATAAGCCGTTCTATCGTACAAGTTATATCTTACCACAAACACTTTCCATACTGGGGAGTGTTTTTTATGGTTCTGATATCTGGTTTATTTGCAAAAACCCAAAATTTAATTTAACCGAACGAACTTATGTAACTGCTGGATTAGATTGAACACTTTGTTCGTCACGTGTTCCTCTATGACTCCCATTT
Source organism: Salibacterium halotolerans (assembly GCF_900115625.1). GTDB lineage: Bacteria > Bacillota > Bacilli > Bacillales > Marinococcaceae > Salibacterium > Salibacterium halotolerans. The sequence goes on from NZ_FOXD01000010.1 coordinate 138,001, forward strand.
TGAAGAAGTACAGCACCTTCGTTATTTTGCGGATAAGCGGAAAGTTTTAAGACTACACCAGTGACATTCTGAGTGGTGAAACTGCATTCCTTGATGAGAAAGCGAAATTTATACAAGGTTTAAAAGGAACTGGTCTTGGCAGCATGGGGATGATAGAACGAAATTAATCGCGGAGGGCTCTCAAGAGTGCTCTTTCTACTTTAACGACAACCAATCCCCGTTATATTGATATCTGCTTTAAATTAAAGTCTTACATCATGCTTCATAAAACACCCGATATTTCAATATAAAAATCTCCTTCTTTGTCGAAATAATAGAGAGGAGGTGGTTGGTTATGTTGGACTTATCCGGAATAGATACATCTATAATTGATGAAATGGCTTGGAAATTAGCTTCGTTATTATTAATGATGCTTTTAACCGGAATTATTGCTGCAGTTTTTTTGAGGGCATGCAAGGTCCCATATGGAATAACCAGGGGAATAAGTTCGATAGCTACACTCGTCGCAGCCTACTACTGGTTTCAGATGCTCACATAATGCTGTACATTGACCTGTCTCGCTGGACTGCAATTATGAGGATAATAACACAAGGTCACAAGAGAAAGATTTACGTCTCCGGGGAAATGGACCACTGTCTGCGCAGTAAACTTTCTTGCTAGATTTGCGGACTGTATTCTTTCCTTTATACAGAAAACAGAATCAGTTTGCGGTACCTTTACCTTTGAATCATCACCGTTTCCTGCCATTTTTGAAATCCCAAAATCAACAGGGCGATCACGGTGGTTAATGCATAAACGCCCAAAGCATTGATGTTTATTAATTCATAAATTCCTAAGTGTTCGTACCAAGGACTTACCACAAAAGAAAGAAAGGCATCGAGGTTAAGGTTTATACTGGACCCAAGATTTCAGACACGAAAAAAGGATGTGTTAAGGTGTGGGTATGAAACGTAAACGATATACCCCAGCATTCAAAGCGCAGATT
>NZ_FOXD01000037.1 GCF_900115625.1 Salibacterium halotolerans
CCGAAGTGTATCTACATCGTTCCGACGTACTCCAACCCCGACGGCAAAGTCTGGTCGCTCGAGCGGAGAAAAGAACTGCTCCGGCTCGCGGAAAAATACCACACGATCGTGTTTGAAGATGACCCGTACGGCGACATCAAGTTCGATGAAGCAGAAACCGTGGCGCCGCTCGCCTCGCTCGATGAAAACAAATACGTCGTCTACACGAGCACCTTTTCCAAAACGGTCGTGCCCGCCATGCGTACCGGCTGGATTACGGGGCCGTACCAGATCATCCGGATGATGGCGCAGGCGAAGCAGGCGACTGACCTGCACACGAACTCGCTGACCCAGCACGCGCTCGTGAAGCTGCTCGAAGATTTTGATCTCGACGCCCACATCCGCACGCTGCAGCGCACGTATAGAGAACGGATGCATGTCATGAAAGACATTTTCGACCGTGCCGAGGACATCGATATCCGCTACCACGAACCAAAAGGAGGCATGTTCTTCTGGGTTTCCATGCCGGAATACGTGAACACGAAAGCGCTCCTTGACGACGCGGTTGACAACGGCGTCGCCTTCGTACCCGGCGCCCCGTTCTACGTAAACCAGCCCGCCCAGAACACGATGCGCCTCAACTTCACCCACGCCGAACCGGAGTTGATCGAAGAAGGCATGAAACGACTGGTGGAAGTCATGAACAGCGCGCCGGTCCAGAAATAAGATGCTGATGGATGGAATCCTGCGCGCGGGATTCCATCTTTTTTTTGCGTTGCGGGGAGGATAAAGGGACACTAAGTTGATGAGTTCATGTGTTAGTGTCCATGCAAGGGCAGGTTGTGGACACTATCCCTCTGTTTACCGCGATTAGTATCCACCGGTGAAAAAGAGGAACCACTGGCGCCGGATTCCCGCGGCTTAGTGTCCACGGATGCAGGATGGAAGGACACGAAGCCGCTGTTTTTCCATCGCAGTATTCCTTGGCATACATATGAAGATGGTAGAAATGTGAATTTATGGGTTGTGAAATGAGAGCAGGATAAATAGAAAGAGGGGGCAAAGATGCAGAAGAACGCAGGTTTACTACTGTTCTCGATTAATCTGCTTATCGTTTTTGGAAGCGGATTTGTGATTAGTTATGTGAGAACCGGTGACTTTTATATAGGGCAGATGATAGGCACAGCCGCAGGAATCATCCTTTTCGTCCCATTCCTGATTTGGCGGATACGGAACAAGTACTCTTGATGTCTTGAATATCGGTTAGGAAAAAGATAACGTTATTCTGTACTTTAAAATAACGAAGTATTGGATAATCAAAGAGGCGGTGATTTGGTGGCAGTGAAATACGATCCCCTGCGGGACAAAGAAAAGAAAAAGCACAAGAAGAAGCTGGGTCGTCGTCGAACTATATTATTTGTTTCCGTCTTAAGCTTAATAATTTTGATTAATGTTGGTTCTTATATTTTTGGTTTTAGTACGGACTGGTTGGATGATTGGTTGAATAGATTAAGCTTTTAAATGTAATTCGTATGTCCATGTTGGCACCGGCCTCAAATATGTAACCCTCCCCCTGCATTTTCTTCACGCGGAGGGGAGGGCGATGGAAAATAAAAAACGTTTTATGAACGAACATCCAATTTTAAGGAATCTACGTATTGTTTGGCTTCTACCAGGGAAAGGCCCAGTGCTTCTCTTACCCTTTTTACGGCTTTCACGTCTTTGTTTTCTCTCAGCAGCTGCCGGCATTCATGATTGATCGGCATGTCAGGTGTGTCCGTTTGGCTGGACAGCTGGTTCACCATATAGTTCAATCCCCGGACCCGGCCCTTAAGTTGAATAACACTGAAGAGTAAATACACACATATTCCTAAAAGCAGCACGTCAATAAATTGAAGAACCACTACAATTCCTCCCTCTCTGCATCTTGACTTTTGCATGGCAGCATGTCAGAAAGCCGCCTTTCCGCTTAAAAACTAATGATACTTACAAACAACTCGAATACAGCTACGATAAAAAAAACAACAGCCCATCCTTTTCTATTTTCCCGACTTTGATCTACACCAAGTAGTATAAACAATACTACTAAAAGCAGGTTGGTGTAAGGCTGTATTCCATGGTTGTCCGTAATCAAACTATAACTTGCTAAAACAACCACTATAACGGCTGAAATACTTATTAATATTTTCATCAGCGGCATCCTTCCTTTGTCTCGTACCTTTCAGGATATTTATCAACATCTTCACATATTTTAACATTTCCTGTAATGTATTAAAATATGGAGTAATCGCTGTTTTCTATTACGGCATCCTGCTTTCTTTCCATATAAGAACGGAACAAGGTGATGATAGTAACATGATAGGCATTATAGTACGCGGTATGGCTGTAGGCGTTACAGAAATAGTCCCTGGGGTCAGCGGAAGCACCGTCGCGATGATTGTAGGTATCTATGAACGGCTGCTCCACTCATTAAGCATTTTAACAACAAGGCGGAGGAGAGAAGCGATTCCCTTTCTTCTCACCTTTGGCGTTGGTATGATGATTGGTTTCACTGCTGCTCTGTATGTTATTGATTTTTTATTAGATACCTACCGTACGCAGACGATGATGTTTTTTGTAGGTATCATTGTCGGTTTTCTGCCGTATCTTTGGAAAGAAACGGTTCAACAGGCACAAACAGGTCTTCAAATGAAACACTATGCCATCATGGCCCTGTCTCTCTGTATTGTTGTTATTGGGCAGATGGCAGGAGGTTTTCATACAATGGATGGGAACAATCTATCTGCAGCTGAATACATATTTATCGTTATTTCAGGGATGCTTGCCAGCACAGCTCTTGCTCTTCCCGGCATCAGCGGCTCTTTAATTTTGACCATACTGGGACTTTATGAAACAGCAACAACAGCACTGATGACGCTGAACCTGCCAATTATAGCTGCCATCGGTTCCGGAATGATAGCGGGTGTTTTGTTTATAAGTAAACTCATCCGGTACCTTCTCGCGAATTATCCGGCGGCAACGTATGCAGCAATGGTCGGTTTGGTGAGTGGTTCGATATTTGCCATTTTTCATTCTTTAGAGGGGACGCTGAACAGTCAAGTCATCATTATGTCTTTACTAACATTCCTGACCGGTGTCATCAGTGTGATACTTTTAAACCAAACCTCACATCCCCGGTCCGAATGAATATAGCATTTCATATAGTTAACATCCTATTCTTTGGTTTTGCCGCCTTTGTGTATTATGTGTGATGTCATCTCATTCGGGATATTCCAAGAGTGGAATTTAGTCTTTGGTTCGGTATTTTTTTAGTTTTTGGAATATGGCTTACGGGTTATATCGTTCAATTCAGGAGAACATCCTATGTATGGAAGATTATCTGGCTTTTATTAACCGTTGTGCTTATGTTTTTATCGTTCGCTGTTTTTGCCCCTTTCCTTGCTTCCACTTTCTTCGAAAACTAAACCGCCGTGCAGCATGCTGTGAACACGATGAAGCATGAAAGGCATGCTGTCCTCTTCAAAGCATTCTTCCGTCTATTCATGCGTAAGCTATCCTTTCATTTTTATTTTTGTTATCCCGAGTAACAAATGAAAGTATAAGTTAGAAGCAAAAAAACCGAGTATGGCAAATAAAATTCCTGCTGATGGGTAGAGAGCTGTAAAGAACATAACATAATAAAAAGTACCAATGAGTAGACCAACTACAGAATATAAACCCAACAGCACAAAGTAACGCAACGGTTTTGATCTTCCTTTTCTATCAATAATTATAGACAAGGGTATCCCTATGAGAAAGAAAACAGGTCCAGCAAAAATAAGAGCAAAACGAAATTCGTCAAAAAACGTAGGATAATAAATGTCAGGTTCGCGTTGAGAATTAGGTACATAAGACAACCAAGAACCAATAGCTGCAAAAATTGCTGCGAATATAAGAGAAGATCCTGCTGCCACTGATAACTTTTTCACCTTTACACCTCGTTACTGATTATATAGTTTAACAATGATAAACAAACAAGAGTTTAGGATAAAAGTGAACATAGGTTACTTCCTAATTGTAAGAAACGTAACATATCCGCTGAACGCAGCTCCAGCCATTTTTTATCAAAAAAATGTCTATAACTAAAACTAAAACCGGGTGTTTTACGAATATACGCATAGAAAAGGAAAGTCCGCGGGGAATGGAAGTGGTCGAAGGGGTTATGAATCAGGAGAAAAAATGGATCAAAGCGATACAAAAACGCTCAAGTGAAGAAGCCGCTGATCAGCTGGTCCGGGCCTATTACAAAGAGATCTATGCCTTTGTATATAAACAAACCTATGATCCGGAGCTGGCCAAAGATCTGACCCAGGAGATTTTTGTAAGCATGCTGCGAAGTATTTACCGGTATGATGGCAGGTCATCTTTTCGAACATGGCTCTATAAGATAGCCAATTCCCGGATTATTGATTACTACCGTTCCAGGTCTTATAAGGAGAACAAACACGCCACCATTCCGTCGGAAGAGATACTGGAAGAGCCGGAGAACTTCACGGTGACGATAGAAAAGAAAGAAGAGGCCCGGGAGATGTTGGATATTCTAGCGCGGTTTGATGCGCCGTACCAGCAGATTGTCCGGCAGAAAATATACGCTGAACGGACATTCGCAGAAATCGCAGCAGGTATGGATCTGCCCGAGTCTACGGTGAAATCCAAATATTACGCTGTCGTTAAACGAATTCGAAAGGAATTAAAGGGGGAGAGAAATGAGTAAAAAAAGACAGGCTGTCCCTTACCCCGATGAAAGAGAGATGGAACACGAAATCGACACCATTCTTTCCAAAGGACTTCATCCCGCCCCGTCGTTTGGGCATTATCTGCTTGCGATGTACAGACAGGTCGGCTTTCGATATATATTCCGGGATGCGACCGAAATCGTATTTTCCCTTGTGCTGGCCATTATCGTTCTTGCCGCTATGGGAATCGCAGCGCAAAACTATACGGCTTTTCCTCCCGACAACCTGTACACCTGGATATTTGGATGGTCGCCTGCGCTGTATATGGTTGTGGCTTATTTTTTCTTTATGAACAAAGATCATCATCCAAGCTACGAGATAGAGATGACATGTAAATACAATGTGTATCAGCTGGCTGCTTTTCGTATGCTCATCTTTAGTCTGGCGGCGATGATGATAAATGGAGTTATTCTCTTTTTTATCGCGGGGGAATATCAGCTGAATTTTTACTTTGCGTTTATCCTGTCCACCACTTCTCTGTTTTTGTTTGCGACTCTGTTTTTATATATTCAGCTGAAAAGAAACTCCCGTTTTTCGAAGCTGGTTGTCATGGCAGGGTGGGGAGTTATCAACATGATTCTTTCTTTCGTCAGCTCAGAAATGTACCAAAACATTCTACAGCACATTCCATTTTATGTTTACGGGATTATGACGGCAGGTGGTTTTCTTCTTTTTTATAAGCACTTGAAAAAACTTACGATGTATACGCGGGCGAAAGGAGTGGTGTGAATGTTAGCGGTTCGTAATGTCAGCAAAACATTCGGCCGGTTTTCAGCACTGGAGGACATAACGATAGAATTTGATAAGGGAGTATATGGTCTGCTTGCGCCTAACGGTGCCGGAAAAACAACCCTCATTAAGATGCTGGTGACTCTTTTATTTCCTACGAATGGAGATATCCTGTACAACGGTACAGACATCTCCGACCTGGATGAGCAGTACCGCGACGTGCTCGGCTACCTTCCCCAGGAATTCGGGTACTACAAGAATTACAGCCCGGAGCAGTATTTGTTGTACCTGGCGGCTTTGAAAGGAATGAACAAAAAAACAGCCAAAGCAAGAATATCTGAATTACTCCACCTCGTTCATTTAGAGGAGGTGTCCCGCAAAAAAATGAAAAAATTCTCAGGCGGTATGATTCAACGTGTCGGCATTGCCCAGGCGATGTTGAACGATCCTGAAATCCTGATATTGGATGAACCGACGGCCGGCCTGGATCCAAAAGAAAGAGCACGCTTTAGGAAACTGCTCACAGAACTGGCGCGGGACCGGATTGTGATTCTATCCACCCACATCGTATCGGACGTAGAATCCATCGCCAATGAAATCATTTTGATAAAGAGTAAACAGGTTTTATATAAGGATAACGTTGAAAATATCTCAACCCTTTTGGACGGCAGAATCTATGAAACAGATATTCCTATTTCCGACATAGAGTCTTTTCAGGAACGTTACACTGTCCTGGCGGAAAAAAATGAACATGAAAAAATCAAAGTCCGTTTTGTGGCGGACGAGGAATCCGGGGCAGGCTGGCAGCGTGTCACACCAATGCTGGAAGATGTGTTTTTGTACATTTATGATGATGAAGGTGCCGCGGTATGATTCTGAAACAGGAACTGCTTAAAATAGTAAAAACGCCTGTCATCCCCGCTCTTTTAGCTTTTTTTATGCTTATCAATTTGATAATCATCATCAGTGATTATCATCAAAAGGACGAGATGAAGGTTCTTACAAATATGGTGGAGAAATACGGATACCACATCGATGAAGAGATGCTCAGCAGCATGGAAGATGATTACAAAGAAAACGTGACTTGGATGAATCAGGTTGTTCAGGTGAATGACAAAACGTATGAGCACCCTTCCGCATTGTTGTCGAACGATTCTATTTCCTTACAAGAAAGGCTGAATGATCAAAAGCTTCGTAAGCTTCAAAAGTTTTCAGTGATGGAGCAGTATTACCGAACCAGCAGACAGGTGGATGATATATATCAAAACATACAGGTGAGTAAACAGGCGGAAAAATTAATCAACATGTACAATCTCCAAGGTGAGGCCGCTGAAACAGTGCGGAATGGGTATCAAAAAGTGAAAGAACGTTTAGCAGAAATTATAGACAATGGAGAGCATCGAAATCTATTTTTTAAAGGAACCGCGTATGAAAAGCATTCCTTTCTTTTCGGCAGTATAGCAAGGGCGTTGATTTTTGAATTAATGGGGCTTGTTGTGCTTATTACAGCCTTTGCGGTAAATTTCGAGTTTGAACAAAAAACCCATTTACTTACATATACGAGCCGGACCGGCCGGAATCTGGTTTGGCACAAAGCTGCCGCCGCAGCTGTTTCGACTCTTGCTGTCATCGCTGTGCTGACTGGTTTCACATTGCTGTGTTACTTTCTCATTTATGACTATTCAGGTTTATGGCACGTGCCGATCAGCAGTTATTTTAACACGGAATTAAAGTTCCCTTACATTTCGTGGTGGAACGTGTCGTTTATTCAGTATCTCGGTTTGTTCATTGTCTGCCTGACGCTTACACAGCTGCTGTTTATGGCAATCAGTATGATATTGTCTATTTTTATAAAAAACAGTTATATCGTGTTTTTAGTGTTCAGTATCATCTTTGGAATCGGGCTCTTGGTTCCAACAATGATGCCGTTAAACCAGAATGTAATGTTTGCTGTACACTTTACTCCTTTCAGTCTTATTTTAAATCCCCATACCTGGTTCATGGGAAACGGAGCTCTCACTTTTTTCCGTTATTATGAAGCTGCCACGATAGGAGGCTGGATGGTACTGCTTGCCATTCTTGTAAGTGTAAGTGTTCGCTTTTTTAAGAAGCAACCATTGTCATAAGGAGAGATGAACGTGAAACTGCTGGGCTATGAAATGAAAAAATTAATGAACTGGAAGATCATTGGATTGGTTGTTATAATCAGTGCTGTTTTTTATCAACTGTTTATGGCTTTTGATTTCGAATACTTTCCCAATGGAAAAAATAAGCTTCATACATTTATGATATCGAGAGAAATGATAACGGAATACGGACAGGAAATGAATGAACAGGAATTTTCGGATTTTCAACAGACGTATCGCGGAGAAGTAGAAAAAGCCAATCAGTATCTTCAATCCAATGAGGAATTTGCGGAAGCCGGCATATCTACTTATGAACAATTCACTAAAAGTAGCAATGAATTACGGGATAAAGTGATGTTTGATAGAGACGTAGATGTGTTCTGGGAATTGCAGGCGCGGGAAGGAATAATGAACCAATATGAATTAAGAACTAAAATGCCTCATATACCGGAGGGAAACGAAAAGGAACGGAAGAGGATACAAGAAGTTAAAAACAGCGGTGGAATGAAAACTATACTACCAAATGAAGTAGTGTCCAATTATAATTCATTAATTTCTTCGCTGGCTGTCCTTATCGTGTTAAGCGTGATGATCGTCGTGTCCCGTGTTCATATTACAGAGGAAAAGAGTCATATGAGAATGCTGCAGTATACCACCCACAAGGGAAGGTATTTGTTTAAGACCAAAATAGCCGCATCGTGCTTATCGGCCTTTTTCATTACAGCGGTTCACCTTGCCGTATTTTTTATGCTTTACCGTACGAACCATACCGGTATCTTTTTGGATTCCCGTCTTCATTCTTTTCTCCATTTTAAATTTTATTGGATTGAGTTTAGTTTTCTGGGTTATATCCTGACTACGGTGGGCGCGGTATTTATCTTATCCTTTATTACAGCAGCTGTGGCACTATTCATTTCCAGAATGGTCTCAAGGTATATTACATTGGTTGGCGGTCATATTCCAATGGCAGTTATTTTGATATTTTTGATTTCCCAGTATCTCGTTTACTATCTGCTGACTACTGATTATCCTATGTATCTTACCATAACTACGTACGCAGGTTTGATCGCCGTAAGCACTTTCCTCCTCGTTTACAGATGGACGAAAGAAAAACGGATGGATATCGTCTGAGGTAAGGTAAAGGCTGAACAGTTTTCATTCGGTATCCTGATTTTCATTTCTGTTTGATAAGGGTATATGGAAACGCTGTTACCGTATTCAGGAATTAATGGGCTGTGTTTGGTTATCAGATCATCAAGATACATGGCATCAAGGAAAGCAAAACCCCATCCTTACATTAGAGAGGCAACTCTAAAAAGGATGGGGTTCTCATAACCCACTGAAATTGTTGCCCTCTTTGAAGGGCCGTCTGCATCGTTCAAGAGCTAGGGGCAGTTTCCGCTGTCCCTGCCTTTTATTATGCTCTAACTGTACCATATTATGATAATAATATCAAAGCAGTAAATGGAAACTCAGCAGAAGAAGTATTCGTTAGGCATGAAACAGCGGCTCGGGATTGCGCAGGCAATTATGGAGAAGCCGAGCGTTGTCGTTTTGGATGAACCGACGAACGGACTGGATAAACAGGGCGTGAAAGACGTACGTGAGATTATATTGAAGCTGAAAGCGGAAGGTGCCGCTGTCCTTATATCGAGCCACATCCAGGAAGATATCGACGAAGTGAGCGATGAGGTGTACGAAATGGACGGCGGCCGCATCCAGCGTGTGGACGAAAGAATCGGACAGTCTTAATAGAACACAGGATGGAAGCCGGTCGGGTTTCCATCTTTTTTGCAGCGCTGGAAAGGGTGTGGACACTAAGTGATTGATATGGCAGCTTAGTGTCCCCCGGCATTAGTTTTGAGTCCACTATCACTCTATCATTTACGAATAGTATCCTCGGGTGAAAATTGGGAACCACTAACACCAGTTTTCAAGCGGCTTAGTGTCCACGGACGTAGATTCGGTGGACACTAAACAGCTTTTTCAAATGTACAGTGTCCCTATGGAATACGTCCTGGCGGAAGCCTCTACGTAAAATGTCTCATCGTTTACTATTCTGTATTTTTTCCAGCAAAAATATTCAGTCTGCCGCATAAATGGTCCAGGCCTGCTTATCCTAATGACAGAAAGAACAAAGGAGGGCCTGCAATGGATATTGTACGTGCAAAGGAAATTTCGGAGTCACCTGTTATGGCAGGCGTCACTTACGGCGGAACGCCTGTCTATATTCAGCGCGTCCATGATGAAGATAATACAGCAAGGATCTATTCGCTTGGGGATCCCGACCATGAACTGACCGTGCCGCTGCACGATTTGATGGAAGATTAAAGGCATTTCTTCTGCGGAATGTCTTTTTTATTTCCCGGGCAAGTCCGAAAGGTGGAAGAAAGGAATAATGGATAAGAATAAATTACTGTTAATCCCTGCTGTGCTCGTATTTTTTTTATTCTCTGTTTCGAGCGCGGAGGCCGGTGTTATTTATACGGTGCAGGAAGGGGACTCTTTATGGGATATTTCCCGGAAGTATGATACCCGGCCGGAAACACTGACAAAGATAAATGGAATAACGCAGACGTCGTTGCTGCTGCCCGGCCAATCGCTGATCATCCCGGGTCAGGAGTATGTGATAGAAGAAGGGGGCTCTCTTTGGAAAACAGCCCACCTCCATCAAACGACCGTTCCGAAATTAAAAGAAGAGAATAATCTTTCTTCTGACGTCGTGCATCCCGGGAAGAAGCTGACCATACCGCGGAGTCCCAAAGAGCGTATCCATACAGGTGCGTTTTTTCAACCCGGCACCCCGGAGGAGAATAAATGGGCGATGCAGTTCTATCGTCAGTATTTGAGTTCCGTCGGTTTTTTTGAATACCGGCCGGACCAAAACGGACAGTTAAGCAGCCTGCACGGGGAACATGCCATCAAACAGGCCTGGAAGCAGGGAATGACGCCCTATGCGACAATTACCAACTTAACCCCGGAAGGTTTCGATGCTTCGCTGGCACACACGCTGCTGAACAGCACAGCGAAACGAGAGGCTTTTATTGAAAACATGGCATCGCTCGTTGATCAAAAACAATATAAAGGTGTTATTATCGATTTTGAAAATCTCGATCCCAGGGACAGAAGTGCGTTTCATTCCTTTATAAAAGCTCTTTCTGCTCGGCTCGGTGACATCGGCGGTCAAGTTGGACTGGCCCTTCCGCCTATGCAGGGAGACGGGGAGCCTGCTTATCACGGAGCGTATGACTATAAAGCACTGGGAGCCGATGCGGATTTTGTTTTTTTAATGACATATGACTGGCACTGGGCCGGAGGAGAAGCCGGTCCCATAGCGCCTATCAATAAAGTGGAACGGACGATTCAGTATGCGTCCTCTGTCATGCCAAGTGAAAAAATATATCTGGGATTTGCTATGTATGCGTATGACTGGGTGGTCTCGTCTGATCAAACAAAAGCAGAGGCCTATTCCCAGCGTCAGGCCTTAAAGACGGCCGTCCAAAAATCAAGTGAAATCCAGTATAATTACTACAAAGCCACCCCTTTTTTCCGGTATCATGACAAAAACGGGAAACAGCATGAAGTCTGGTTTGAAGATGCACGATCCCTGCTGCCGAAATATCGTCTCGTCAAAAAATACGATCTGCAAGGACTCGGCGGCTGGAAAACCGGACTGCGGTTTCCCCAGGCAGGATACCTTTTGAAAGATGAATTCATTATTGAGTGATATCTTTCGGTTAACGCGGATCCGCCGGGCCCGGTTTGAACGAATATAGGGGATTGGAACAGGAGAGTATAAAGAACGAAAGGAGGTCCCTATGAAGCATACGAAGGCCCTTTTGATAAAAGGAATAACCACTCTTATTGTGCTGTTTCTGATCCTTGGCATTATGTACGGCGTTTCGTTCTTGCCGGTACTCCTGCTCACCATCATTGTCGGGGCTGTGTCGTACCCTGGAGATATATTTATTCTTCCGAAGATCCAGAATGTACCCGCTGTTCTGGCAGATTTCGTCCTTGCTTTTATCCTGTTGTGGGGGGCGGGGGCTGTTCTTTCCGGGGTTGATGTCCCCGCAGCAGGAGCTGCCATCGCTGCTGCCGTTCTAGCCTTCTGCGAATATTATTTTCATATGTATCTTGCCACCCACGTTCTTCCTTCGAATAACAACCTCATGATGGACACGCAGTAAACCGTTCTCCGGCGCGGGCAGGACTTCCCCCTTCTGCCTGCGTTTTTTTATTTATCCCTTCTTTTAAAACAGCTCCTGTACGGCCGGTGTTTCTTGATGCTGCGCATACATGGAATGGCTTTCCGTCTTTTTTTGAGGCGGGGAGGAGAGAGGACACTACGTCATCGATACAGTGCTTTAGTGTCCACCAACGCGGCTTTTGGGTACACTGGTTCTTTATTTTTTACGGTTAGTGTCCACCGGCGGGAAACAGGAACCATTAGCGCCGGCTTTCTGCGGCATAGTGTCCATGGACGTGGATTCGGTGGACACTGCATTGTTTTTTCCTCATCATAGTGTCCTAAGGGAACACGTCACATGAAATTTTCTAATCACTTTCTAATTCCACGAGCTTATTAGTGATCATATCCAGTTCCTGTTCCGCGGCTTCATTTGAAATGATGTCTTCTTTTAACAAACGTTCCACTGCCTCATGCTGCGCGTACAGGGAATGCCGCAGCAGGGTGGCCTGCTGCTTTTCTTTCAGGTGGGGATGTTTTTGAAAAAGGTGTTCCATTTCTTCCTGTAATGTTTCCAGTGTATTTTCGTATTCATCCAAAATTTCTCTCGTTGCGGTGTCGGTCAGAAACAAGTTTTCCTTCACTCTGGTTATTTCGGCGGCAGCGTTTTTATACCGGTACACACGGGCGAGGAGTGCTTCAAATTCCTTATTCCCTTCCGCTTTTTTATTCACTCCGAGCAGGGATATTAATGGTTTAATCGTCAGCCCCTGTCCGACAAGTGAAAATAAAACGACGCTGAACGCCATGATTAACAGCTCTTCCCGGCCTGTGAAGTCCCGCGGGAGGCTGAGCACCAGGGCGATGGAAAGCGACCCTTTTAAACCGCCCCAGTTCAGAATGTGCATCCACCGCGGCGGGGCTTCTTTCACAAAGAATAAGCTGGAGTATACCGCTGCACTTCTGGCAAGAAGAACGATAACAATCGCGGCAAATATCAAGCCCCATTTGTCCGTGATGTCGATCCGGGTAATTTCGAGTCCCACCATCAAAAAGACAAGGGAGTTGGCAAGGAGGGCCGCTACGTCCCAAAAACTGCTGATATTTAATTTGGTGGCCGGGCTCATCCCGATTTCGGCCCCGTAATTCCCAAGTATCAACGCCGCCGTCACGACGGCAATGACACCGGAGGCATGAATCGTTTCCGCGAGTATAAACGAACCGTAAAAAAGGAGGAGGCTGAATAGTATTTCGAGCGGGTAGTCATCAAAATATTTGGTTAGAAGGGAGACAACATATCCCAGGGCACCGCCGATGATGAAACCAAGAGATACCACTTTCACAAATTCCCACAAACCGTGTACCGCTCCAACCATCCCCAGATCGGTATACGTAAGCAGGGAAAAGGCGGATATATTAAACAGAACCACAGCCACCCCGTCATTGAATAAACTTTCCCCTTCAATCACCGTCGACAGCCGTTCGTTCACGCCGACGGTTTTGAAAATGGAAAGTACACTGACCGGATCGGTGGCGCTCATCACAGCAGCAAACACAAATGCCGCGGGAATCGACAGCTGCAGCACCCACATGGACGAAAACCCAATAACTCCAAACGACACCAGAATGCCAATGAGTACTAACGCGATAATCGGCTTTTTATTTTCATTTAACTGGGAAGAAGGAAGCTTCAGCGCCGCTTCACCGAGTAAGGCCGGCAGAAACAGGGTGATCACGACAAAGTGAAAGACCTCCTCCTCGGTAATGAAGGTAATAAAAGGTTCCATCAGCGGTATATCAATAAGCCCGATGATCGTGCCGACAATAACGAGTACAATCGGGTACGGCTGTTTGCACTTCTTCGCGATCGCCGTCGTTCCCGCAGCAATCATCACCAAAATCAGACCCAGTGAAAAAATATGGTGTAAATCCAACTCCTCCATCACGTTCCTCCTGTGTTGTGTGAACGACATTCTTTCTTACCCTGTATTTTGACCAAATCATCCAAAAGTACATATAAGATAAGAAAAAAAGCGCAAAAATTCCTGCGTGTGTATGGGGGGGAGACACAAGACACACTTTAATTCAAGCGGAAAATGAATGGAACGTGTGTAATGTCAATGTAAGTGTTGTATAATAGCAGGAAGAGGTGAATCCCGTGAGTGTAAAAAAACAAGATTTGCATGATTTAGTGGAACAAATCAAGGAGGAGCATAATAAAACGGCTTATGACGTTTTAAATAAATTTGTTCAGGGAGAATTCACCGTGATTGATGGGACCGTTGTGGAATGTGATGATTCTCCTTTTACAAAAGAGGAAAAAGAAGCAGTAGAAGAAGCGGAAAGCAATATAAATAACGGAGAATATGTTACTTTTGAGGAGTTAAAAGATGACCTCAAATTATAAAGTAATCATTGAAAAGAAAGCAGAAAAATTTATAAAAAAACAGGATGCCATCCGAAAAAAACAAATAATGAAAGTTATAGAACAGCTCCAAGTCGATCCTTATCGTGTAGGGAATGTGAAGCCTGTAAAGGGCAGTGATTTTGAAACCTACAGGTACCGGCTTGGAGATTTTCGTTTATAGTCAGCTAATTTTAAATTTTGGCGTTTTTGAGATCCAGTTCCAGCGCCCAGCCGCTCGGAGGATCACAAGATGTGAGTCAGTTCGACGTTGTCACAGGACGTGACGGCTTTAGTCGAACTTCCTGGTCATAGCGACTTCGGGCAGCAGGCTGCCCGGCGCGCCCGGTCCAGAACCTGTCGCGGCTGCCCAGGGCGCTTGCGCTTTTCTTAATATACCGGATACATAATGACGAATTGATAATCCTTGTCTTAGATATAGGTCCAAGAGGCAGCATCTACAAAAAACAAAGCTGAACCACATCCCCTTCCTTATTGTTCAAATGCCGATTGAAGGCAGGAGGAATACCCGTAAGTGTTTGATTTTCATTAATCAAGCCTTTCGATGAATTGTTTCACTTCTTTTTTCATGGCTGCATCATCCAACTCAGAGTTTTCCAGGTACGTCCAGGTATAGGTTATACCGTTTATGTTAAATTCAAAATTGGTGATGTCTTTTTCCATGCTTCCTGTGCCGGTATACACACGATGGCCGGAGATGGTGGTGGAGTTTCTCAATTTCGATGCATGTTGAGAAATTTTATATCGCACCACGAGCTTCTCGTCTGATTTGTATGGGCCGTACAAGATTTTAAAATTGTGTTGTTCTTCCCAGTCCTTTAAATGCTGCTGGTTTTGAAAATAGTCTTTCAGTTGATTTTTGACCGATTGGGAATAATAGACATACAACTGTTCCGGATCGTTGTTGTCGTCATATTCAATATGAGCCTGTGAAATCGTGTAATGCTCTGCATCAAGCAGGCTGATATCCTCTGAAAATGATTCAGAAAGGGCCTGATCAACATCCTCCCTGCCCTGGACGCGGTCATCTGTCTGGCTGCACGCGGAGATAAAGAAAATAAGAAAGAAAGCTGCCAAGCCGATTTTCAACAATTTCATGTTTATCCCTCTTGTTTTGATGTGTTGGAATTCCTTTCCTTGATTGTAACAAAGAAAACTGTTTGTAAGCGTCAAAACAACGAAAATACCTGCCAATGCGGGACTTGGCTCGGTACCCAGTCGTCCACATGCGGACATGCTCTTAATACGGAAGCAATTCTTTCATATAATACTCGCCTTCTGGATTCTGCTCCTGCAGCAGTCGGACGGTGAGTTTGACGTCGTCGAGGGCGCGGTGGTTCTGGGAATCTGTGATGCCGTGGCGGCGGCAGAGGTCGAGCAGTTTTTTCGTAGGGAAGCCGTACTGTTTCCAGGCCACGTTCTTCACGGAACAGCGCCACGTCATGCGGCCGGTCTCCGGGAAGTATTTTTGTACGAAGCCGCGGTCGAACGAGGCGTTGTGGGCAATCAGCACGTCGGTTTCGGCGAACAGGCGCCGGAGCCGGGGGGCATCCATTTCCTTACCGGCGACGTCGCGGTCGCGGATGCCGTGAACCTTAATGACGCCGGGAGGGATCGGAAAGGAAGGTTGATGAAGATTGTTGACTTCTTCGAGAATTTCCGTAATCTCTCCGCTGGCTTCGTCCACCCGGCAGAGCATGACGCCGATTTCCACGACTTCATCGGCTGCTTTGGACATGCCGGTCGTTTCCACGTCGACGACAGCCGCGTTCAGAGTACGGCTGCCGGCAGCGGTGGGAAACGACAGGGCATAACCGGCGCTTCCGGGCAGTCTGCGGATCGTGCGGCTGTGCTGGATGTACCACTCCGCCGCTTTTGCATCGCTGGACCGGAGGGCTTCCAAGGCCGCCTGCCGGCTGGAAAGACCGGGATGTTGTTCCACAGCCGCGTGAACGGCGTCTCTGGCTTTTTCCATTTCGTCAATCCGGTCGAGCGCCGCCTGTTTGCGTTCGTGTTGGTATGCGCCGGCATCCGCGGCCCGCTCCACGACATGGCGTGCCTGCTCAAACTCATCCCGCGCCGCCAGGGCTTGAATAAGCAGGTCGCGGCAGGGAAGCGAACGAGGTACGTCGGGAAGCCGGGGCACAACGTCCGGCAGAAGTGCCAAGGCGTGCTCACACAACTCCATCAACGCCGTACTGTGGGCGCGGGACTGTTTTAATGATTCCTGCAGCGCGTTCCATTGGTCGAGTGGATGGGTTTCGTTTCTCATTCGCTGATAATCTCCTTCACCCGGCCGACGCTTCCATCCTCGAGCCGGACTTTGATACCGTGCGGGTGGGACGGGGAGTTGGTGAGAAACGTTTGAATGACGCCCCGTGTCCGCTTTCCGGAGCGCTGATCGCGTTTTAGAACGATATCGACTTCCATGCCTGCCTTTAAATCGGCGCGGCGTTGTCCATTACCTGCCATTACTGTTCACCCCGTATCCTTCGCTTCGGTATAACCGGTACGCTTCCTGGAATGCCTTGGCCGTACCTTTGTGTCTCGCCAACCGGCGTTCGAGGACGCTTCGGTGAGCTTCCGGAAACAGAAAAAACACCCCGGATGTCATCGAAAAATCGTCAAACGGCAGGAGGCGCGCAAACAGAATATCTCCTTTAACGGCGCTTGCGCTGAAGTTTGTATCGATAATGGTCCATTCCCCGCCGCCGAAAACGTCGCGGAGCCGGACGAGTCCGTCGATACGGCTGCCGCCGGTCACTTCATACAGCGAGGCGTGACTCCGCAGTCCCGCGTCCAGAACAGCACGCCGGTCTCCTTCTTCCTCGTGCTGCGCGTCGTACTGCCGGATGAGCGGCCTGCCGCCTAGTACCTCGTCATAAATGCCGGTATCGGCGATCGCGTCTTTATCAAACACGGCATCGTCCTCAAACGGCACCCCGAGTCTGTCCCCGATATCCCGCATCGTCCGCGGTCCGCGCTGTTCAATTAAGTAGGAAAACATGTCGCCGTGCAGCTGCACCCCGGTCTGACGAAGCTCCTGGTAGCGCTCCCGCTGCTCCCTGCGCTGCTTGACCGCTTCGGGCTGCAGCAGATGATGGTTTGTCTTTTCCAGTTCATCCAGCTCGTCGGCATGACGACCGAGAAACAGTTCCGCGACAGGGTAAAAGGAAGAAAGGTCCTTTTCCTCTTCTCCCTGCACGAGACGAAGCTGCTCTTTCTGCTGGTCTTCCGGCAGAGCGAGAAAGTCACGCAGGGCCGCGTCCGCGTCTTTTGGAGCCGATTCAGCGGACGGAAGCCAGGCCGCGCTGCTGTCGTTTTGCAGCGTTTCAAGTTCCCACAGGCTGTGCGCCGCGACGTCGCGCAGCGTTTCCACGTCGAGATCGTTGTAATGCGGAATGCTGAGGAGCGTCTGCTGGAAAAAATCGTGCGACGCTTCGGCATTCACAGTGTCGAGCAGCTGGGCGAGGGTGTACAGCGCTTCGGTGTGCTTCGGATCAAGCGCCACCGACTGTTCCAGCGCCGCAGCCGCAAGATCCGCGCGGTGCCCCCGGTAGTACAGCACAGCGAGTTTGTACCATAGAAAGGCGCTGTCCGGCTCTTCTTCGATGTAGGCGAGGAGCCGTTTTTCCCCGTCCGCGGCCCATTCCGGCTTGTACCCGTCAAACAGGCGGGATTCGCCGTTTACCGGCATGGACGGGTCATTTTTACTGGCCGTATTCCCGAGCAATCCTTCGGTGAGGGCGCGTTCGAGCCGCTCGCCCCATTCCCAGCCTTCCGCGGCATTGCAGTGCCCGCACCGGAAATAAAGCGGGAACTGCACGTCGAGCTTGCTGATATCCTGTTGAATGATGGTCGCGGTATCGACAGAAGCATGCACGAGCAGCGGTTGGCCGATGTTGTATTTGGCCCGGTGGCCGCATGCCCGGCACGTCAGCGTGTGACGGTTGCGCCGGAAAAAGCGGGGCATCGTGTGAAGATGATCCGCCGCCTGCTGCACGTAGGTCCCGGGAAGCCGGTCACTCTCCGGCATGTCCACTTCCTCCGGCAGAGAACCGCCCGTCAGCAGGTTGTATAATTGTGGTTCAATGAGAAGCATGTCTATGTATCCTTTCACGCATTTTTCTTCATTTTATCACAGAATGCCGGTGGTGAAACGGGAACCGGCATAAGAAGGAGGAGAAGTGATGAAAACAGAAAGTCACAGGAAGCGGAAAAGTTGATTGCGTACCCTGACCAACGGAAGTGTAATATTGGATATAAGTATCGTCATAAAGAGGTATATGCTGGTATTTCAACTTGCTTGTACGTTATCATTAAGCATCACCAGCGGGGATTTTTTGCAAGATATTGGCGGGCTGAGAAGGAAAGGCATCGCTATGTTTATAAAAAAGATTAAAAGAGCGTGTTTCTGCAAACTCTTGAAAAAGGGTTCTAAGTTAATTGTGTTTCTAAATCAATTATTGGGGGTGAAGGTTGACGAACTCCATCCCAAATAATTGACTTAGAATCTATTTTAGAAACCACAAACCCCCACCTTTAAATTTAGAGTGACCCAATAATATGAGACAGGAAAAAACACCCCCTATGTCGTATATGATAGTAATCGACAATTTAGGAGGTGTTTTTCTTTATGGGTAAACATAGACATTATCCAGAAGAAATAAAACAACAAGTCATTCAAATGAAGTTGTCAGGGGACTGCACCAACAAACAAATCATGGAGAAGTTCGGTATTAAAAACAAAAATCAAATAAAAACGTGGATGAAGTGGTACCGCAACGGGGAACATCATAGGTTAGCACAACCTGTTGGCAAGCAATACACTTATGGAAAAGGGCCGGACGATGATAGGGAAATCACTCAACTACGTCGAAAAGTGACCTATTATGAAATGCGGGATGAACTTTCGGGAAAGTACCAGGAAATCGAAAGGAGGTGGTACCAGAAGTTTTTGTAGAAGTGGTGGAAGCTTTTAAAGATCGTTATACAGCGACAGACATCTGTCGATGCTTTGAGATTCCAAGATCTACGTATTACCGATGGAGAGCAGGTGTGAATCGAGAAATGCCGGAACTCCATCAATTAATCATTACTATTTGTAAACAACTTTCGCATCGTGTCGGTCACCGAATGGTGACAGATTTGTTACGGAAAGATCATGAGATCAAGGTGAATCGAAAGACTGTTCAAAAGGTAATGCAGAAATATGATATTCAGTGCCGTGTCAAAGTAAAGCGGCAAAAGCATATTGCCGGAGAAAGCAACATCGTTGTTTCGAACCTGTTAAAACAGAACTTTAAAGCGGACCAACCGAATCAGAAGTGGGTAACGGATATTACGTACTTACCGTATGGTCCGAAGATGTTATATTTATCAACGATCATGGTATACTGGACCCAAGATTTCAGACACGAAAAAAGGATGTGTTAAGGTGTGGGTATGAAACGTAAACGATATACCCCAGCATTCAAAGCGCAGAT
>NZ_FOXD01000023.1 GCF_900115625.1 Salibacterium halotolerans
CAGCTGTATAAGCTGGCTTTAAAAATACGTAAAAAACCATGGTCACCATCTGAAGATGGCGTCCATGGCTTTTTAGTTAAGGGCTTTTGATACAGCCCCTTCTACTGGTTCTATCCTGTTTTATGTCGTGCCGAAGAACTGTTTGGCCTTTTCGAGGAAAGGTTCTGTTTCAGGTGTGAGTTCTGTATCTTCCACGATTGCTTCCACCGGACATACGACAATGCATGCTCCGCAGTCGATGCAGACGTCCGGATCGATATAGTACTGGTCTTCACCTTCTTCAATACAGTCCACCGGACATACGTCTACACAATCTCCGGACTTTTCGTCCTGGCATGGTTGAGTGATTACAAATGCCATGCGTTCCACCTCCTTATAAATTAACCCGTGTGCCCGACTCTGTAAGCCTTGCCGGCCGGCAGGGAAAAAAGTACGTCTATTCTTCCCATTATATATCCTGACTGTTTTTTGTTCAAACCAGCCATGCAGAAAATGAAGAAAACGGCCGCAAAGGAATCGTTCTCAAGGCTCCGGGCGGTATCCATAGTATTTCATGCTGAAAGGAGCGGCTTTGTGCCGGACAAGTGTCCTTTCCCTTCCATTTTAACAAATAATCATTATAATTCCGACATGAAAGTATCATGAAAAACCGGTTGATTTTTATCCGGAAAAACAAGAAAACACCGCCGAACCGGGGGTGTTCAGCGGTGTGAAGGAGGGAGAATGGAGGAGTAATACAGAAGAATAGTATGAATCTGTTTTGAATAAAACAGAGATGGCTCCGGGGTTATGTTGTTTTTGTGATGGCGGCGGCTTCCGACGGCTGCAGTGGTGTGAGCGGTTTCTCTTCTCTATTTGAAGAGGATGGACGGGTATCAGAGGAACCGTTCAATTTCAGAAAACGAACCTGATCCGCGTTCACTTCCACCATCTGTACTCTTTTCTGGTCTTTGTTTTCATAGATTCTCGTATTGATTCTGCCGGTGACACCGACGAGAGCTCCCTTATGGCAGTAAAGCGACGTATTTTCCGCCTGCTTCCGCCAGACGGTGACAGGAATGAAGTCGGCATCGATGTCACCGTGCATGTTCCGGAATGAACGCTGCACAGCCAGCGTGAAATTGCAGACCGCGGTTCCGTCTTTGGTATACGTCAATTCAGGGTCGCGGGTAAAACGGCCGACCAGAGTTACATTGTTAAACATGAATTCCCTCCTTTCAAGTGGATGTCATCCATGGCGAGGGGAGTGAAACACCTTTTTTCAGCATCGTACTTATGAAAAGAGAGGACGGGGTAGACGCTTCTTTTCAAGGAACACATATCAGCTGCTGATACGAAAGGATTTTCCCTTCTTTTGTCATGGTTCGAGTAATGGATACAGATAGTAAATGGAAAAATCAGGGGAGGGAAGCGTGAAACACGGGGGGCTTCCTGAAATGGGTGATAAATGAACTAAATCAACGGTCCTCCTTTCAACGTAGATTACTATCAATATACCAGATTTTTCGAAAAAAACCAGAACAATGTTTCGACATAATCCGCCTTTGCTGTGCTGGTTCTCCTATTTTACCGCCTGGATGGTAGCCATAAAGGAGGAAAGCACGGTATAATAGGGCAGAATCAAAAGTCGGGAGGTGGATGAGAGAGTCTGAAACATCAGATTCCGATAACAATGGGAAACGACAAACAAACGTACAAACCGGCACTGTTGCGTATGTTCATGGCTGCGCTTGCGACAGGGGCGGCTGCTTTTCTTTACATAACAACACCCACCGGCGCAGCTGAATTCACGGATGTGGACAACGGTTACTGGGCCGCTGAAGAGATTCAATGGGCCGAACAGGAGGGGCTGATTCATGGCTATGAAGATGGCTCGTTTCATCCGGGAGATAATATGACAGAAGCGCAGTTTTCTGTCATGCTGACAAGGTATTTCGATATGGAAACCAGCGCTCCGTCTGACTTGCAGCATTGGGCGCAGCCCTCCTATATGACCTTATCCAGGCATTACATGCGGCTGCCCGGTCTGCGTGATAACGCTGTGAAGAACCGGGCTGTGACAAGGGGAACGGTTGCTAAGGTTATCGCTCAATCCCAGGCGCAGGAACCCGGGCTTCAGGAAGCAGTGGCCTGGATGTTTGAAGAAGGTCTGACGACAGGACGTCAGGACGGTGAAACCGAGACAGAGCGGTTTGACGCAAACGGCAAACTGACAAGGGCACAGGCGGCAGTATTTTTTAAGCGCATCGATAATCACGGCTATTCTGTGTGGAGAGCCGGGAAGATGCTTGATCTGACATCGGAAGGATCCAACCAATACACAGAGATGGTCCGGCCGCTTTACAGGGAAGCTAATGTCACCCTGTATGCCCGGAATGATAACAGCTTCGGTACGGCCAACCAGGAATTCTATCATCTGTTTCAGGCCTACCAGGGTGAAATGAGGGAATTTGCTGTGGCGAGAACGAGCAGAGCCAATTTTGAACTGGCGGCGCAGGCAGCAGAAAGACTCGGCGCACCGGCCGATGCCGGGCGTATGCTGGAAGGTATTATAGAAGCAGACGAAAGTGGCAGCACACAGACGGTAGGGCAGGTGGAGATTACCCCGCGTCCGAGTGATGTCTTTCTGGTTTGGGATGAACAGCAGTAAAAACAGCTTACGGAACGGAGAGTGACGCGTGTGAAAGTAAGAAAAGCAATAATCCCGGCAGCAGGTCTTGGCACCCGTTTTCTGCCGGCAACTAAAGCACAGCCGAAAGAAATGCTTCCGATTGTGGACAAACCGACCATACAATATATCGTGGAAGAAGCGATGGAATCCGGCATTGAAGACATCATTATCGTCAGCGGCCGCGGCAAACGGGCGATAGAAGACCATTTTGACAAATCGTACGAGCTGGAGGAAACGCTTGCTCAGAAGAAAAAATGGTCACAGCTGGAAGAAGTCCAGGACATATCCAACATGGCCAATATCCACTACATCCGCCAGAAAGAGCCGAAAGGACTTGGCCACGCTATTGCGTGCGCGAGCCGGTTTGTCGGAGATGAGCCGTTTGCGGTACTGCTCGGGGATGATATCGTCAAATCGGAAACGCCATGTCTGCAGCAGTTGATCCAAACGTACGAAACCCATGAATCTTCTGTTGTCGGAGTACAGCAGGTGCCGGATGAGGACGTATCCAAATACGGCATCGTATCCCCGAAAGGAGAAGAAGATGAACATGGCGTTCTCCAGCTGGCGGATCTGAAGGAAAAACCGGAGATTGAAGAAGCTCCGTCGAATTACGCGATTATGGGCCGGTATGTGCTGCGCCCCGAAATCTTTGATATTCTGCACAACCTTGAACCGGGATCCGGTAATGAAATACAGCTGACGGATGCCATCAAGACACTGAATCAGACCCAGGATGTTCTGGCTTATCAATTCGGCGGTATCCGGTATGATGTCGGAGATAAATTCGGATTTGTCAAAGCAACCGTCGATTTCGCCCTCGGACGGGACGACCTGAACGAACCGGTTCGTTCCTACCTGGAGGATATCCTGCGTAAAACCGACTAACCATTGATCCGCTGTTCGCCCGAAGCAGAAAATTGGAAGAACCAGTATCGTTGAAAAGACGGAGTATAAAGATTAGATCCTGCTTCGTCTTTTCGCGTTACAGGTTCGACCTTTTTTCCTAACTTTCGGGGGTTGGATTGACACGCTCCATCAATTGGAATAATCTACAATCAGCGTGATTTTCATAGCTTCATAGAATAAAATACAGGAGAGGATTGTACATAATGAGCATAAAGAAATATGTGACCCGCGGAATTGTGTCCATGGTTTCAGGGATGCTGTTTTTTTCTGCGGCCCAGGGAGCAGGGGCTTCTTCCTTCCAGGTCGGCCCGGGAGTATCATATGAAAGCGATGACGCGACCGGTGCCGACATTCTTCAGGTAGATTTGACGCAGGAATACAGCAAGCTGGATATTAATGTGCCGGAGCCGCTTGATCAGCTGCGCACCACGTCCCAACAGGCAAAGAATTCGACAAGGGCAGGTCACAGAGTTATAGGCGCGGTGAATGCTTCTTTCTTTGACATGGGATCGGGTTCCACGCAGCTGCCTTTCAGTATCATAACGCAAAATAATGAAATCATCAGTTACGGGCGTGTCTCTGATTCGAGAGTACACTACCGCAGCGAACCGATTGTTTTTGGGGAGAAAAGCAATGGGAAAGCGGCCATCGGCCAGTATGATGCCAATGTATCAGCCCAAGTGAACGGGTCGTCCGTGACGGTGGACAACATCAACACGCAGCGTCTGGACAATGAAGCCATTCTTTTCACTTCCTCCTATATCAACAATCGTACCGGTACAAATCAGTACGGCATGGAAATTGTGGTAGAAACGGCTTCCGGTAATCCTGGAAGTTTTTCGTTCGGGGATGAAATCAGCGGATCGGTGACAGATATTCGTGCTTACAATGAAGCAGGGAATGCTCTGATTCCGGAGAATGGATTTGTCCTTTCCGCCCGGGGAGACCGGTACGACCAGCTTAAAAATGTAAGTGTAGGGGACGAGATTACGGTAAGTGCCTCTATCAATGATAAATGGAAAGATGCGTCCTTTATTGTCGGAAGCGGGCCGCAGCTCGTACGTAACGGTGAACTTGCCATTACAATGAATTCGGACAGCTGGCGGTATACATCCAAAACGGAGCGTACAGCCGTAGGTGTGGATGAAAGCGGCGATCATGTGTACATGGTAACAATGGACAGAGCCAGCATCCGTGACTTAGCAGTGTACATGCGTGATATAGGAGCGGAGCGGGCGCTGAATTTTGACGGCGGCGGTTCGTCGACCATGGTGGCCCGGCAGCACGGTGACGGGTATGCAAGTGTTATGAATAGTCTGTCAGGTGGGGAACGCCGAGTCTCCTCCACACTTCAGGCTGTCAGCACAGCACCAAGGTCACCGCTTGCCAGACTGATTTTATCACGGGAAGACGGCGTTCTGCTTACCGGATATCAGATGAATGTATCCACGGTGTACGGCATGGACCAGTATTTCAACCCTGTTGATACCAGCTCAGCTGATATTAACTGGAACTTCAGCAGCAGCGCCGGCAGCATGGATGGATCGACGTTTACAGCACAGCAGGCGGGTGAAGGCCGGATTCAGGCCAGTGTCGACGGCAATCAGGTTGGATCCACCGGTGTGACCGTCACAGACAGTTTTGATACGTGGAACCTTTCCCACTCAGAGCTGAATGTGGATACCGGTGAATCTGTCAATCTTTCTGCAGACCCGGCTCTCACGGACGGCCGCAAGCTTTTATTCGATAAAAGCCGGATTAACTGGAGTGTGCAGGGAGATGTCGGAACGATTGACAGCAGCGGTCATTTCACTGCTTCGGGGGAAAACGCGTCCGGATCCATTACGGTGGAACTGGCCGGCAATTCATTTGAGATACCGGTTCAGGTGAATGCGCCGTCCTCCTTTGAGGATGTACCCCGCGATTACTGGGCAGCGGGCAGCATTGAATATCTGGCCGGACAGGGTATCATTAACGGATACAATGACGGCACGTTCCGGCCCGGCGGTGAGCTGAAACGCTCCCAGGCTGCGAGCATGATGGTACGCGCCTTTGACCTGTCCCGTGGAGATCGTCCGTCACCGGAATTCTCCGATATAACGAGTGATTTTCACGCCTATGAGGATATTGCCGCCGTGGCCGATGAAGAATTAATGCGCGGCAGCGGGGATACATTCCGTCCGAACGGAGAGCTGACCCGTGCGCAGATGGCTGTTATTCTCGTCCGCGCGTTTGATCTAAAAAACCAGGGTAACGGCACTTCCTTCCAGGACGTACCTGACGATTACTGGGCACGTGGTGCCATCGAAACTCTCGCGTCCCATGGTGTAGCCCGAGGAAGTAACGGAAATTACCGCCCCGGCGAAGCCGTGACAAGAGCTCAATTCACCGTCTTCATGGAACGCGCGCTGGAAGATTTATAGAAGATGCAAAAAAAGGAGCTGTATCAAAAGGTACAGCTCCTTTTTCAGTAATATAGAAAATTCACCCCAGGCAGAAGCGGAAGGCGGCGACGCTTTGTTGATCGCCGGCTAAAAACGGTCACGTCCTGTGACCGACGCCGGCACTAGAACATCCTGTTCGTCGAAGCAGCAGCTGAAGATCCCATCAAACGGAGGCGCTCGCGTCGGGAGTCAGATCGGTGTTGGCACAGGATGTGCCGAACTTAACCGATCTTCCTTCAGGGAACAAGCTTGAGGCGCTGCCCGCGGCAAAGAAGACACGATGAGCAACAGCGAATCGATGTCGCCCTTGTACTCCGGAGTGCAAAGAAGACACGATGAGCAACAGCGAATCGATGTCGCCCTTGTACTCTGGAGTGCAAGCGTCCGCCTGCAGCGGATGCCTTCTTAACGTTTTTTGATACAGCCCCTTTTTTCTTTGTTGATGGATAAACCGGCTCGTGTGACAGGTAAATGGAGAGAATCGATAGGTGAATCCGGAGAATCGACAGCGAAAATGCAGCCACCCCCGCAGAATCGACAGCGAAAATGTAGAATCGATAAATAAATGCAGAGAATCGATAGAAAAACACACCATACCACTATAAAAAAACCGGAGGGCAGGCCGCGTCCTCCGGTTTTATCGTTTAATGGGCTGCATTTTTCTGAATAGGATAAGCTTTCCAGCTGCTCAGGTCGATGTCGCCGTCCTGTACCATGCTGCTCGGGAAAATAAATGTCCATGGTTTGCTTGTGTTGGCTTTGACGCCGAAATCATTCATCGTGAAGCCGCCTTTGGCCACGGTGGTACCGCCGGCGTCTTCAACCTGGAGCGGAATCTGTTCCAGCGTTACGTTTTTCTCACTGCCGTTACGGATGAGCAGCGTCACATGAAGATCGCCGTTGTCTTTTTGCACAGCTTTCAGCCCCATGAAATTGACTTCCCCCGGTTTCGGCGGATCGAGCCGTTCCACCATCTCCTGCAGTTCATGCTTGTCTTTTTCCGCAAGAGACTGTTCCCAGCTGTTCTGCAGGTCAAGGCTGTGTTTGCGCGAGGACGGCTTCAGCTGAAACGCAAGCTTCCAACCTTCCGATGGAATGTCAGTTGTGAACAGCTCCTGGTCGGTGAATGTGATGTTCCACGGCCGGCTGCTGCACGGCGGAATGTCGCCCGCTTCTTCCAGGTCTATGGTTTTGCGGCCGAGCACCTGCTCCGAACTATCCAGCAGCACAAGAGTCGTTTCGTGCAGCTTAATCGTCTTATTCAGACTGCTTCGTATAAATGCTGACACCTGAACCGAAGCCTGCTCTTCACTCTGCTGCAGGCTGATCCCGGAAAGCGAGATCTGATTCGGCACAAGAGACGGGCATTCCATGTTGAGAAACTGGAACGAATACTGATCTTCTTTGGATACATTCCAGTCGGGATGAAAGGACAACTCCGTATCAATCTTTTTGTCCTGGTTCTCTGTATCACTTGACTCGTTCAATAGTTCTTCGGAGGAAACAGTAGATTCATGTCCCTCCATTTTCGGTTTTCCGTCTCGTTTTTTGCGAAAAAAAGGAAACATTATTTTTTCACCTCTTCCGGTAAAATCAGCGGTCGGATCAGTTTGGATAAATGAACGGAGGAATCCTGTTCAATGTAATCATACATGCGGGAAAACAGTTGATAGGCTTCCCGGGTATACACCCGCATCGGGTCTTCCTGCCCGTAACTGCGCAGGCCGATACCTTCTTTTAAGCGTGTCATTTCCTCGAGGTGGCTGAGCCAGTGCCGGTCGATATTCGTGAGCAGCACTTTGCGGGCCTGATTCTGAACACCCTTTCGTTCGCGGAGCGGTTCCACTTCTTCAAGGAAAGCGGCGGTCTTTTCTTCGACGAGCTCCATAATATCTTTTTGGTTTTCCGCCTTTTTTGGCAGTTGAATACCCGGCATCACAAGGATTCGGTTGAGCCTTGTTTCCAGTTCGCGCAGGTCCCATTCTTCCGGTACATACTCATCTCCGCAGTACGATTCAACAAGCTTTCTGGTGCTTGCTTTTACGATGTTTATCCAGGACTGCAACGGATCTTCGCTTTCGAGCACTTGATTGCGCAGGGTATAAATGACGCGGCGCTGTTCGTTGGCGATGTCATCGAGTTTCAGTGTGAATTCACGCACCGATGCGTTTGCGTTTTCGCACATTTCCTGTGCGCGGTTGATAATGGTGTGGGCGTCATCGTTTTGCACGACACCGTTTTCGTCGGTCTTCAGCTTTTCCTTTAACCCTTCAATATCCTCTTCGCCGAAGCGGAGCAGCATTTCATCATCGAGGGAGACATACATCTGTGTTTCGCCTGGATCTCCCTGACGGCCGGCGCGCCCTTTCAGCTGATTGTCGATCCGCCTGTTTTCATGGCGTTCCGTGCCGAGTACAAAGAGACCGCCTGCTTCTGCCGCGCCTTCACCGAGCATGATGTCGGTGCCGCGTCCGGCCATATTGGTGGCAATGGTGACCTGGCCCTTCTGTCCGGCGAGAGAAATCAATTGCACTTCCCGTTCCACGCTCTTGGCGTTAAGAAGTTCATAGGAGACTTTCCAGTCATCCAGGTAGCGCGCCATGGTTTCGGATTGGATGATGGAGGTGGTGCCGATCAGCACAGGCTGCCCTTTTTCGTGACGCTTGGCAACTTCCCGGGCCACTTCCCGGTATTTGTCTTCGGCTGTCGCGAAGATGAGATCGTCCCGGTCTTCCCGGATTCTCGGTTTATTGGTTGGGATCTGGATAACATCCATGCCGTACAGGTTTCGAAATTCCTGTTCTTCGGTTTTGGCTGTCCCGGTCATGCCGGACAGGGCCGGATACATCCGGAAATAGTTCTGTATTGTAATTTGGGCCTGGGTTTTGTTTTCTTCGGTGATTTCAAGCCCTTCTTTAGCTTCCAGCGCCTGATGAAGGCCATCGCTGAACGTACGACCTTCCATGATCCGCCCGGTGTACATGTCGACAAGCTTGATTTCGCCTTCTTTCACGATATAATCAACGTCCCGTTTAAACATGACACGGGCACGCAGCGCCTGCAGTACGAAGTGGTACAGGGTATGGTGCTCCAGGTCATACAGATTATCGACGCCGAACGCGCGCTCGACTTTTGTGATGCCGGGATCGGTCAAGCTGACAGATCGCGTAATCGGGTCAAACAGGTAGTCTTTCTCCGCGTCGAAACTGCGGGCCATTTTGGCGCAAATCTGATAGAGTCCCGGATTGACTTCTGTTTTCCCGGCAATAATCAGCGGTGTTTTAGCCTCATCGACAAGGACACTGTCGATTTCATCAATGATAGCGAAATGATACGGACGCTGTACTTTTTCAATTGTGCTTTGGACCATGTTGTCTTTCAGGTAATCAAAACCGAATTCGTTGCTGACACCATATGTAATGTCGGCTTCATAGGCTTTTCGCTTTTCGTCTTTGGCGAGTTTTGGAACATTCAGGCCAACGGTAAGCCCGAGAAATTCATGAACCTGGCCGATCAGATCGCGGTCGCGCCGGGCCAGGTATTCGTTGACGGTGATTACGTGGACGCCTTTTCCCTCAAGCCCCCGCAGGTAACTCGGGAGGGAAGCGACAATGGTTTTTCCTTCGCCGGTTGCCATTTCCGCGATATCACCGTCGTTTAACGTAAGTCCGCCAAGAAGCTGGACATCAAAATGACGGAGACCGATAATCCGGCGTGAAGCTTCGCGGACGACGGCGAAGGCCTCTTCTGTGATGGAAGACAGCTTTTCCCCTTTATGGAGGCGGTCCCGGAATTCGTCTGTTTTCGCCTGCAGCTCTTCATCACTCAGCTGTTCCATTTCCGGTTCCAATTTGTTGATCCGCTCTACCACTTTGTTATATTTTTTTAGTCTTCGTTGTTGTTCGTCTCCAATGATTTTTTTCAAAGAAGCTAACATGCAGCGCTCTCTCCTTATTAATCCCTGTATAAGCGTCCGTGAAACTTCCGCTTTCGCCGCGTGGAAAGGAGGTTACGGACAGCCGGAATCCCGGTTGATCCGGGTTTGTTGAATCTGGCAGCAACTGTCTTCCGTGAAAGGAAGCTCTCTTTTTTCAGCCCGCCTTCTAAAAAGTCACTTTCTCAGTATATCATTAATACCCCGAATCTTTCACTAATTGTTGTGAACGAAAAAGAAATAGGAATATTCAGGATTTCCTGCTATAATTAGAGATAGATAGATACATAGAAAGGGGCACATCAATGAAAAAATGGATGATCGGCCTTGTCCTCGCCGGAAGCATAACGGCAGCTGGCACAGCCGGTGCTGCCGAAGAGGGAGAAAACAGCTCGAATCCGACGTCTTTGTCTTACAAGGAGAAAAAAGAACTTCTCACAGAAGCTGCGCTCGAACATAATATTCCGCCTGAAATCGTCAAAGCGATCGCCTATGAAGAAACCGGCATGAGGCAGTTTAATGAAAGCGGGGACTCCGTTATGAATCAAAATGAAGACGGGGGCGTGGGCATCATGCAGGTAACACTTGATGAAAATGACCTGGAGAACCGTAATGTCGACCGTCAGCGGCTGAAAAACGATACCGCCTACAACATTGAAATCGGTGTTGATCTTCTTAACGAAAAATGGAGTTGGTCGGGTTCTGTCCTGCCGACTGTAAACAGCGGAGACAAACAGGTGCTCGAGAATTGGTATTTTGCCTGCCATTCTTGCCTACAACGGTCTCGACCGCCGCAACGATCCGGCTGAAGCAGAGGAAGTGTACCAGGAAGATGTTTACAGTGTCATAGAAAATAACAGCCTGCTTGGCAGCAGTTCGATTGATGTTCCGGAATGGAACGCGGTGTATGAAAACGGGGAAGACCGCATCCGGTTTGAAGAGCAGGAAGTGAAAACAGATACAAAGACACCATCCACCCAGATGGCTGAGAATGGTGACGATATTTACACTTATGGAGAAGATCCCGGTACGCAGGTGAATTACCGGCTTGGTCCTTCGACAACGTCGCGCATCGTCGGGGATATTTCTCTATATACACCGCTGCAGGTGGAAGGAACGGCGGCTCACGACAACAGTCCGACCAATCATTTTGTGTACTATCCGGTCCATTACGCGGATATCCGTGATGGCTATATGGCAAGTGCCTATGCCCGCAGCGGCAGTATTACCAACTTTTATGACGTCCGGCGACAGGAGTTAACAGAGGCTGTTGGATATCTGGAAGTGCGTGGTATCCTAAGCGGTTATCCAGGCGGGGAGTTCCGGCCGAATGAGTCGATTCTGCGGCGTCACGCCGCCTCGATGATGGTGGATGCGCTGAACCTGGAAGCGCCGGATGAATACGACCTGCAGGCTTCAGATATGGAAGCAGGGGACCGGGGTTACGACGCGTTGCGGATTCTTGAGTACCACGGTATCATGACCGGAAGCAATGGAAATATCCGTCCGAATGAAAATATGACACGCGCCCAGACAGCTTCCATCCTGACTGCAGGCTTTGAAAATACGTTGAAAGCGCCGGCGGATTCCCATTCGTTTGAGGACATCAGTGAAGACTTCTGGAACTATGCTGCTATCAATACGCTGTATCATAATGAGGTCACCACGGTGGAAGCCTTCCGGCCGAATGAAGACCTGAAACGGTCTCAGTTTGCGCTGTTTTTGAAGGCGGCGATGACAAAGTAAACAGAACGGTGATGTGACAAAAGCACAGCCTTCAGATAAAAATCCGGACGATTTTTTTAAAAATCGTCCGGATTTTTATTATTTGTTAATGGTGTTGTTCCAGACTCTTTGAAATAGATCCTGCTGACGGAACTTTTTTACGTTTCACCTTCAATGGAGGAATCGAGATAGTTTTTGTAAATCTGGTAGGAATCGTCGCCGTAGTTATTGAGAAATTCGGATGTAGGTTCAAATGCCCGGGTGACAGCTTCCTGTTCACCCTGCTCATTTCCCATTTCCGCGTAAACCTGGCTCATCCGGTAATAGTGGGTCGGATTCTCCGAATCGAGAGCGGTTAACCTTTCATACCGCTGCAGGCTCTCTTCATATTGACCGTCTGCGCGGTAAGCTTTCGCAAGAGCAAGCAGCAGATCCCGGCCTGGTTGTTCATTGTTTTCCTGCAGCTGTTGTTCCAGATCAAACAAAAGCTGTGTCCCTTTGTCCACATTATATCCGGATTCAATCAGCACGTTCGCATAATTAATCAGATTTTCTTCATTTTCAGGGTTCAACTGGTATTGCTGCTGCAGTAAAGACGCTGCATCTTCCACGAGAGCTGTGGCAGGATCATCATTCTGCTCAATATGAGCCTGGAGGGCTTCGGTATAGCGCTGGGAATAGGCAGCAGCCTGCTCTTCCTCTTCGGCCTGAAGTTCCCGGAGATAAATGATGATTTCATTGAAGTTCCCGTTTTCAATTTCTTCTTCCATAATACTGTTGATATTGCTTTCTGAAAGCTTATCAAGCCGGAAGCGTTCCGCCAGGGTCTGAAGGGTTTCGCGGTCGTAAACAAAATTTTCGTCATCATAGGCGTACTTTTCCGTATTGATCCGCTGCTCTTCTTCAAGGTGCTGGTTCATGCCGTAGGTGGAACATCCCGACAAAACGAGTAACGTGCCGAAAAGGACGATTATAGACTTTTTCATATTCGTATCACCTTATTTTGGGGTATGAGCGTCCGCGTGAAGCGGATGCTTTTGTTCATTATTCAGAAACATGACGCCTTTATTCTATATGAAAATCGGGAGAAAAAAAAGAACAGAAATTACCACATACATTACAGGACAATCACATTTGTAACAGATGTGTAACCTGAGTCGATAATATTTTACCATTTTCTATCTTTTCGTAAAATCAGCTAGTCTCCTAATTGAAGTCGTGATATTCTATGGAACAGAAGGAACGGGTTGGAGATTGATGCCGGACTTTTCCTGTGTCTGGATTTTTTTCTTGTAAAACCAGTACTTCAACATTCAAAGGCATTCCCTGCACGACATAAACCAATCAAAGCTAATGGGGAAAACAACAGAGAGGAGGAACAGGTCTTTGAAAACAAACATATTTGCAGTGCCGGCGGCTGCTGTCGTTCTGACCGCTCTTTTGGTAACAGGCGGGAACACAGCGGAAGCGGTAGACCGTTATTCCGATGTCGGTCCGGGCCACTGGGCAGCCGATGAAATCGAGTATCTGGCTGAAGAGGGTGTAGCAACCGGTGATGCCAGCGGAAATTTCCGGCCGGATGAGTCTCTGACAAGAGCGCAGGCTTCCATTATGATTACCAACGCGCTGAATGAGGAGTCGCCTTATGCCGGCTCACCGTCATTTTCCGATGTGAGCACCGACTACTGGGCCTATGACAGCATCGAAAGAGCGGCACAGTTGGATATCTTCCAGGGGAAAAACGGAAGCTTCGACCCAAGCGGAGATATTGAAAAAGCGCAGGTCGCAGCGGTAACCGCACGTGCGTTTTTCGGTGACAATACCGAAAATACATCAGGTTCGGTCAACTTTGAGGATATTGACGATGATTTCTGGGCAAAGGGGTATATCAAAACTCTTGTTGACGAGGGCGTTGTAGAAGATACCGGCCAATTCGAACCGAACGAACCGGCAACAAGAGCCGAGTTTTCGTACTATATTGCCCGCGCCATGGAAGAAAATCCAGGTGGCAGCATTGATGAAAACGATCAGGAATCCCCGGAAGAAGAGACAGAAAGCGAAATTCTTTATGAAGGTATGGTGGACGCCAGTACGCCCCTGAATGTCCGGAGCGGCCCCGGCACAGAAAACGGTGTACTGTACACGCTGCAGGATGGAAGCACCATTGATGTGTACGAGCGCACCGGCAGCTGGTTGAAGATTGACGGTCCCGGCGGCGAAGGCTATGTTCACGGAAACTATGTCACCCATGTGGACGAAGTGGATTCGGACCAGGATAACACGGACGCCCCGGCGGAACCTATTCTGGAAGGGAAAGTGACCGCCTCCACCTTGATGGTCCGGGAAGGTCCGGGAGCATCGAACGAATCGGTGGGAAGTCTGAGTAAGGGTGAGACCGTAAATATCTATGAAGAAACCAACGGCAGTTGGGTTCTCATCAAGTATAACGGAGAGTGGGCTTATACCCACAGCGGCTACCTGGATGAAAGGGAACCCGGGCAGAGTGATACGGCAGGAAAGACGATTGTCATTGACGCCGGTCACGGCGATCACGATCCAGGCGCTCAGGGGAATGGACTTATTGAAAAGAACGTTGTCCTTGATGTTGCCCTGCAGGTACAGTCCAAACTTGACGATGAAGGTGTCAACGTCGTGATGACAAGAGATGACGACACGTTTGTCAGCCTCAGCGGAAGAGTGAATATCGCGGAACGCTCAGACGCGGATGCCTTTATCAGCATTCACGCCAACGCTGCATCAGCCTCGGCCAACGGTGCGGAAACGTTCTATGACAGCACCTATCAGGCGAGGGAAAGCCGTGAATTGTCACAGGCCATTCTGGACCGGCTCGTCCAGGAAACAGACATGGGATACCGCAGAGTCGCGGATACCGGATTTTATGTTATCCGCAACACGACGATGCCGAGTACGCTTGTTGAACTTGGTTTCCTTACAAATACCCGGGACGCCAACCGGATGAAACAGGACGGCTATGATAGCAAAGCGGCGCAGGCTATTGTCAACGGAATCGAAGACTATTACAGTTGGTAACTAATAAGGAAATCCCCGTTCGGATGGAAGATTAAACATCCGAACGGGGATTTTTTTCTGACAGAATTCAAGCTGGATGGTGGAGTAAACGTTGCCATGTGTCTTTTTTCCATATTCCGTAATTATCCTATGGAAAAGCAGTTTTTTTAGTTTTGGCCTTCCATCATGGCATCTACTTTATCCTGGTTTTCTTCGATCCAGTTGGCAGCAAGTTCTTCAAACGGTGTATCATTCTGGGCGTGTTCATACATCATTTTTTCCAGGTCGTCCACACTGATACTCCAGTTGGAGAGAATGTTATACGCTTCCGGGTACTTTTCCTGGATGCCTTGGTAAGAAAGGACGTACACATTATCGTACTTGAAGTTTTCTTTTGGTTCTTCAAGGAACTTCAAATCATAATCTACAAACATGGAATGCGGGCGCCAACCAGTAATAATGACCGGTTCTTCATTGCTGATTTTTGTCTTGAGTTCACTGATCATTGCTGTTTCACTTGAAGGCATCAGTTCAAAACCGGCTTCTTCGAGGTTGTAATCAGCCATCACTTCTTTTGATGTGTTGACGATACCGGCACCGGCACCGATTGTGTAAATTTTTCCGCCAAACTTCTCCGGGTTTTCTTTAATATCCGAAATCGATTCTGCTTCTACATATTCCGGAACGACCCAGCCGGTAGGTACCTGTTCATAACTGGTGGCTACTTTCTGGAGGTCGTCCTGGTATTCATTCCAAAGTTGTTCTTCCGTGTACGGGAGCCAGGCGTCCATGAAGAAGTCAATTTCTTCGGACTGCATCCCTTCCCAGATTACCGGCTGATCCAGTAGCTCAATTTCTACATTATATCCTGCTTCTTCGAGCATCTGTTTTGCGATCTGAGTCGGACCCGCCGTACTGGTCCAGGACGTTTTTCCGAATGTAATGGTTTCCCCTTTATTGTTACCGCTGTTCTGTTGTGCCTCTTCCGACTGTCCTTCATTACCTGTGCTGCCGCTGCCTGCGGCTTCGTCTCCGCCACCGCCGCAGGCTGTCAGGGCAGTCAGCGCTCCCAGTACAAATAATTGCAGTAAACGTTTCATGTTTATAGCACTTCCTTTCCTGGTTTCAGCTGTTCAAACGTTTCTCTCATTGTTTCCGGTGTGAACGGCAGGGAATCCGGCCTCCCGCAGGTCCAGTGATGATAAGCTTCGTTATGGAGCCGTTTGATAAGCTCCGTTGTTTCATAGACTTCCAGGTTATACACCCAATTGGCCATGATCATCATAGCCGCCATGTGGG
This sequence comes from Salibacterium halotolerans, assembly GCF_900115625.1. GTDB lineage: Bacteria > Bacillota > Bacilli > Bacillales > Marinococcaceae > Salibacterium > Salibacterium halotolerans. The sequence goes on from NZ_FOXD01000023.1 coordinate 16,013, forward strand.
ACCCTTCATTGGAAGACGTACAGATGTCTTTCACGAGATGAACATGATAATCCCTGAAGTAAGCGTCAAATACGGAAGTCATTAAACAGCCATCGGTTACAACACCTCCTATAATAAGATTCTCCACGCCAAGACTTTTCAGCATGAGATCTAGACTTGTTTCATAAAAGGCACTCCAGCGGTATTTATCAATAACGATATCGCCTTCTTCCGGTGCAATCGCGTCGAAAATTTCAATATTTTCGGTATGCGAAGCGTAATAGTGCGGCGTCCCGTCTTCATTCAACGGTTCATTCCTGGAGAGCCCGGCCTGATCACTACGGTTAATCTGCCGTGTGTAAATGACAGGAATGCCTTCACGGCGGCAGGCATCAATCAAATGCTTGGCATTGGAGATAACATCATCCATCTGGATCAAGCCGAAATTGCTTTCTTTCTGTAGGTCGATCAGTACGAGAGCGGACTTTTGTTTATTCATAACGTACTCCTTTATTTCTTTTTTACCGGCGGGATATATTCCAGCATTTCCCTGGATTCAAGAGAATTGGCAAAGCGGGTCGTCCAGTCGAGATAGTCCTGGGCTTCCTGAATCAACTCCAGATCCCGCCGGGCTGTTTCGCGGACAGTTTCATCATCGGTAGTTTCTGTTATTTCCTGGAGAGTGGGTTTTGTCTGTTCTGCCGCTTTCATCAGCAGATTCCGCTCCTGCCGGATCTTTTTCACAAAATAGTTGATGAAGTTCCGCAGGAAGTCTTTTTCCGCGATGAAATGGTCTTTTCGTTCTCCTTTTTTCCATACCTTTGTTACCATCTCTGTTTCCTGCAGCTCGCGGAGTCCATTGCTGACAGAAGCTTTACTCATGGCGACCTGGACTTTAATTTCGTCAATCGACATCGGCTCCCCGGCAAAATACAAGACGCCGTAAATACGTCCGACGGAAGGGGTGACGCCGTATATAACCATGGACTGGGCAATGGCGCTCTCCATCACATCGCGAGATTCTTCGAGTTTGTCCCATTCTGAAGGCATGGATATCCTCCTTTCTCTTATATGTAATCCAATCAAAAATTTTAATTTGTATAATCTATTTTAAAATAATTAAACAAAATTTCAACCCATTTAAATAAAAAATGAAAGAAATACAGGAAATCATTCTTCATTTCCTGTTTATTAATGGTAAAATGAAGGTAATGTTACATAACCGGGTAAGATGATAAGAAGATAGAGTGTACGTGGGGAAACGGAGGAAATATAGATGAAAATAAAAACCTATGTATCTTTGATTGCTGTTAGTCTGCTGGCTTTGTCCCCTTTTTCCGTTCTTGCAGAGAGTACATTTGATGACGTAAATGACTCTTACTGGGCGGCGGAGGAAATCGAATATATCGCGGACCAGGGAATTATAAATGGATATGAAGACGGAACCTTTCACCCTCAGGAAGATGTGAGCCGTGCCCAGGCTGCCAAAATGCTGACAGAAGCGCTTGATCTGGAGCCTGTTGAGGAAGGCGGACCGCAGTTTGGGGACGTTGAGCAGGGAGCTGCGATGTATCCTTATATCGCAGCAGTCGCCGAGGCAGGAATTATGACAGGAAGCGGGGATTCATTCGAACCAAATGATTCTCTTACAAGGGCTGAAATGGCTGTTGTTCTATCAAATGCGTTCAGCCTGGAGGGCAGCATGGAACAAATGTTTTCTGATGTTTCCAGTGATTTCTGGGCCGCTTCTTCTATTGAAAATCTCGGAGCCCGGCGGATTACAAGCGGCCGCGAAAATGGCAGTTTCGGTCCTGGGGAAGATACGACAAGAGCTCAGTTTTCTGTCTTTTTGTCCCGGGCAATAAACGAGGATTTCCGGGTGGAAGAGGTTCACATGCCGTCATCGGAAGTAGGCAGTGAGGAAAAAGTCTGGCATTTCCGCGGTGTAGGGCTTGGTGATTCCAAGGCATCGATGAAAGAGGCACTGGGAGAACAAAAGACGGTGCTGGAGAGTCGCTATGGTTTTGACTGGTACATCTATCACACGAGATATGATGAGTACGTGCAGTTTGGTATCCAGAATAACGAAGTAGTGGCTGCCTATTCGAACCAGGACACATGGCAGGGTGCGGAAAATATCGAAATGGACGACACGAAACCGGATGTGATTGATGCTTACGGAGATCCGCTCTCCCATATTCAAAAAGGCGGGGCCCGGTTCAGTATAGATACCAAGGCTGCGGGCACATATAAAGAAGATGGGCAGTATGAAACCTTTTTCTACGATAAACACCGTGATTACCGGATTACAGCGGTGCTCGTTGTGGACAGTGAAGTAGAAGAAAATTTCCGGAAGTATTATGCCGAGCCGGATCAGAGCCTGAAGGAGAGTTTTGAACGCCTGGCCTTTCATCTGGCCAATGCCCAGCGTCAGCGCTTCAGCAGAGGCATTTTGACATGGGACGAACAGGCGGCTTCCACGGCACGGTCCCACAGCGTGGACATGGCCTCGAATCACTTTTTCTCTCATGAAAACCAGGACGGCCAAGACCCGTTTGACCGCATGTCCGAAAACGGCATTCAGTACAGAAATGCGGCGGAGAATATAGCTTACGGCCAGGTGAGCCCGATTAAAGCGCATCAAAGCTGGATGAACTCTGATTCGGGACACCGCGAAGCACTGCTCGGAGAATACGGACGCCTTGGTGTCGGCGTGGCTTTTGACGAAGTACGAAAACAGCCGTATTATACCCAGAATTTCTACTCACCGGAATAAATAAATGCAGCAATGCGGCATCTGCCGGTAAGAGGAGACCTTTCTCACAGAGGGGCTCCTTTTTATTTTTAAAAGAAGAAAAAACAGAGGTGATTGTCATGCCGGAGAAAATTACAGTCGTCGGAAGCATTAATATGGACCTTGTAACAAGTACGGACCGCATGCCGGAGCAGGGCGAAACCATCCTTGGAGAGAATTTTGCCGTGATCCCCGGAGGAAAAGGAGCGAATCAGGCGGTGGCAGCTGCGAAACTGGGCGCCTATGTCCACTTCATCGGCCGTGTCGGCAGTGATGTGTTTGGCGGAAGGTTGATCACGCATATGAAAGAACAGGGCGTGTCGACGGATGATCTGGAACAGGTTTCTGATGAGCCGTCTGGAACAGCGTCCATTATTCTGGCCGAACAGGATAACCGCATTATCGTTGTGCCCGGTGCGAATAACACGGTTACCCCGGAGGTTGTGGCAGCCCGCGAAGACGTCATTGCAGAAAGTGATATTATGCTGCTGCAGCTCGAAATCCCGCTCGAAAGTGCAGTGAAAGCGGCGGAACTCGCGGCTGCACATGACACGACTGTGATCTTGAATCCCGCGCCGATGCAGGACCTGCCGAAAGCGTTGCTTGATAACGTGGACTACTTTACCCCGAATGAACACGAACTTCTGCCCCTTTTTCAGAATGAGCCGGATGCTTCGATCTATCATTCCAGGTGTGTGATGACAAAAGGGGCGGACGGTGTGTTATTTACCGAAGACAACAAGGAAAGGCATATCCCCGGATACCCGGTGGAACCGGTGGATACGACCGGTGCCGGAGACACGTTCAACGGGGCGCTGGCGGCTGCCCTGACCCGGAACGTCCCGCTTCCAGAAGCCTGCCGCTTTGCCAATGCCGCTGCCGCTTTGTCCGTGCAGAAAATGGGGGCGCAGGGCGGGATGCCAATGCAGCATGAAGTCGAAAATTTTCTTAAGAACAAGCAGGACAGGTCGTAAAAAAACGGAACATACAGGCAGAGGGTCTGGCTTTTTTACATCTGCCTTTGTTATTGTAAAAAAATCAAAACTAGGATTGAGCAGGTTTCGGGTGTATAATGGAAAAAAAGGTGAATGAATGTGCTGCGTGCCTTTACAAGCGCGCAGCATTGTCATGCCATACACAAAAGAAAAGGTCAGGTACGTATACATATGAAGGTTGGAATTATCGGCAATTACGGGCATAATAACAACGGCGATGAAGCGATTCTTGCCGGTCTCCTCCATCAACTGACGGTACAGGAAGGCATAAAAAAAGAAAATATTGTCGTGTTCAGTAATGATCCCGCCAATACGAAAGAGCGGCACGGCACTGTTTCCCATCCTCTTTTATACAAAGAAGGAAGCACGCTTAAGTCCGGACTGAAAACGATACGCGAAAGCCGGAAAGTGATGAAACATCTGGACCTTGTTATCATTGGAGGCGGCGGTCTCTTAATGGATATGTATAAGCGGGATGCTCCGCTTTACAGCGTTCTCGGACTGACAGCCAAGCGGGCAGGATGCCGGGTGGCCATTCACGGCGTTGGAGCAGGTCCGATCAGGACAAAGACAGGTGCTTTTTTTATCAATCGGCTGCTCCGCGCGGCGTCTTCTGTTGCCGTCCGGGATGAAAAGTCACGCCGGCTGCTGCAGCAGATAGGGGCGCCGGGAGGCATTCGAGTTATTTACGATCCAGCCTTCTCCGTACCGGTGAACACGGTTCATGAAACGTCATCCGCAGTACAGAGGGTGGGAGTTACGGCTGTCCCGTACTTCAGTACCCGGTACTGGCCGCAGGCGGATGCCGGCAGATACGCAGCCTATCTGGACGGTATGGCGGCATCGCTGGATGAACTCATCGATAAAAAAGGGGTGGAGATTACGTTTTTTTCCACCAAGTACCCCGAAGATGTAGAAGTAACGAAAGACATAGCCAGGCGGATGCAGCGCCAAAACGACGTACATATTCAGGATGCCAACCTGTCTCCGCAGGACATTGCACGCCAGGCAGCCGGTCTGGATCTTGTGATCGGAACCCGGCTTCACTCCCTGATTCTATCGGTCAATGCAGAGACACCGGTTATCGGCATCGCCTACCACCAGAAAGTGAAAGACTTTATGGAAGAAATCAACCAACAGGATTATACAGCGGATGTGGAAGACTTAACACAGATTCTGCCGGCTTTTGAGAAAGCGGAACAGGACTGGGCCCGCCTGCAGGCGGACGTCCGGGCTGTATCCGGAGCACTGAAAGAACAAGCGGCTGAAGGCATGAATCTGCTCCGCCTGAAAGGACGAGACTAGGATGAAGAGGCTGAATACCCTATTTTATCAATACCTGCCGGCTGAACGAACGAATTATCTGCTTCTTATGGCAACAATGCTGATTGTCATATGGACATCGTTTGAACTGCTTTTCACCAGAATATGGTCAAACTGGATGCCGATCCTTCCCACTCTGCTCGGTTACGTCACCGAAGGGCTGCTGATGCTGATGACGGCCGTCGTCATCCTGCATCCGGACATCGGACGCCGCCGTCTGCTGCAGCGCTTGAGGAACCCGCTCAACACGAGCCTGGTCGTATTTTTTGTTTTTGCGCTGTTCAGTATGTTTGTCAATAACGTTCCCTTTGCGCAGGGGATATTCGGCGTCCGCGCGATTTTTCAGTTTCTGATTCTGTTTTTCATTCTACTTGCCATTGATATCCCGGGCCGGTTCGTGCGGCAGATGTTCCATGTTCTGCTCGGGCTCGGTATCCTGCAGTCGGCGGCGGGGATGTTTGAAATTCTTTACAAAATTCCGCTTCCGCTCCGGGACGTGGAAGAACGGCGGAGCGTGTCCATCGGAGAAGAAGTCCGCGCCTTCGGATTCATGGATTCCAGTAACACACTCGGTGGTTACTTGATGGGAATCATTCTGCTGCTTGTTATCTACCTGTTTGTATACCGGAAGCAGCTGACGAAAAAACAAATACTTATTTACAGTTTGATCGGGGTTTTCCTGCTCGCCGGATTAGGACTCACCTTTTCCCGGCAGGCTTTTCTGGCCATGATCGGCTGTTTCGGTCTGGTCGGTCTTATTTTCAGAAAAAACAAGGCATTCCGGATCATGCTGTACGGTGCTATCGGGTTATTTATCGTATTTGCCGCAGCTTACGTGGCAGCGCTGTTCATGTTCGAAGGGTTTGCGCAGCGGAATGCGAACACGTTCGATCTGTCCAGCAACTACCGGTACCTGATTGTGTTAAGCGGATTGACCGTCTTTACATTCAGTCCGGTCATCGGCGTCGGTCCGGGGATGTTCGGCAGCAACGCCGCTTTTGTATTCAACTCGAAAATGCATCAGTTCATGCATGAAGACCTGCCGACAACGATGGGAACCGTGGACAATAACGCTCTCTATGTCCTGGTGGAATACGGTGTAGTCGGTGTCATCCTGCTGGCGCTCATATTCGTGGCGATTCTAAAAACGATGGCCAAAATGACAAATGCAGCGGATCTAAAACACAAGTGGGTCGGACTGTTCATCATTACGTTCACCGTGGCATGGCTGTTGATGGGTACGTTGTCCACAGCCTGGGAAAATCATCAGATTGCCCATCTCTTCTGGGTTTTTCTCGCCGTGGCAGTGAACTGGTACCAATACGACAAGACGGAGGAATGAGCTATGCGGATTCTTGTGATCAGTAACATGTACCCATCCGACGCTGCGCCTTCATTCGGCATTTTTGTCAAAAACCAGGTAGAGGCTTTAATGAATAAGGGAAATCAGGTGGATGTCGCAGCGGTAACGAACCCGGAAGCAGGAAAAAAGAGTGCCCTCAAAAAATACAGCAAATGGATGTGGAGCACGTTCCGGAGGCTTCGCGCCACCGGACGGAATGTTGATGTGATCCATGCTCATTATGCATTTCCCTCCGGCGTGCCGGCGAGGATGATGGCTAAACGGTACGGCATTCCGTACGTCGTCACCTGCCACGGAGGCGATTTGAATAAAATGGCCCAAAAAGGTCGTTTTTTTAGAAAACAGACGAAGCGCATTCTGCAGGATGCTGCGCATGTCATCGTGGTAGGAGAGGATCTGTTGCAGCAGATGCTGGATGACTTTGATGTCCCGGAAGACAGGGTGTCGATGTTGAGCATGGGAGTCGACCGCCGGGTATTTCACCCACGGCCGCAGATGGACGTGCAGGAAATGCTGGAACTCTCTCCTTATGAAAAACATATTTTGTACGTCGGTAATGTCATTGAAGAAAAAGGGATCGGAGACCTTCTGGAAGCTTTTCCGAAAGTGAAATACGAGCTGCCCAATGCCCGGCTGCATGTCATAGGACCGGCAAGGCAGGAAGATTACCTGCAGAAACTGAAAGACCGGCTGGCAGAGCTTGAGGTGGAGGAAGCTGTTACATTCCACGGAGCCAGATCCCAGCAGGAAGTGGCGGAATGGATGGCAGCTTCCGACCTTTTTGTGCTTCCATCCCATACGGAAGGATTCGGTCTTGTCGCAGTGGAGGCCATGGCGTGCGGGACGCCGGTTGTCGGAACAAACACCGGCGGCCTCGGGCGCGTTCTTTCCGACGGAGCCGGGGCGGTAACCGAACCGAAACACCCCGTTTCCCTGGCAGAACAGATGGCTCATGTTCTGGAAGACAGGTACAAACGCGCGGAAATGATTGAAAAAGGGTATGAAAAGGCGGCCGCAAATGACGCGGAAGCCGTCACCGATCAAGTGCTTGAGATTTACTGGAAGGCACAGCAAAGGACCGAAAAATCATGAGTAAAAAAAAGAAATCCGTACTGTTTATTTCATCTGTCGGCGGCCATTTGACCCAACTGATGCAGCTGAAGCCGCTTTTTCAGGAATATGATTATTATCTCGTCACCGAAAAAACGGTCGTCACGAAAGGAATGAAATCAGAACACCCGATGTCCTTCCTCGTCTACGGCGCACGGAACTACCCGGTGAGCTATCTGTTCAAATTTTCGTTCAACTTCCTCAAATCACTGGGCATCTTTCTGAAGAAGAGACCGGATGTTGTCGTGACGACCGGTGTCCATACCGCGGTGCCGATGTGCTGGATCGCGAAACTTTTCCGGCGGAAGGTCGTCTTTATTGAGAGCTTCGCGAAAACGTCATCGCCGACGTTGTCTGGACGACTCGTCTATCCGATTGCTGATTTGTTCATCGTGCAGTGGGAAACGATGCTCAAACATTACCCGAAAGCGGTGCATGGAGGGTCAATCTATTGATTTTTATCGTACTGGGAACCCATGAACTGCCTTTCTCCCGGCTGCTGGATGAAATGCAGCGTCTTATCGACGACGGCACTGTCACCGAAGAGGTGGTCGTTCAGTCTGGTCATACCGACTATTCATCGAGTGACATGCGGTTGACTCCGTTTCTGCAGTTTGATGAAATGGAACGAACGTTTGATGAAGCCCGTGTCATTGTCTCCCACGGTGGCACCGGCTCGATTATTACCGGTGTGAAGAAAGAGAAGCCGGTGATTGCTGTACCGCGCCTTTCTGCATACGGGGAGCACAACGATGACCATCAGACCGAAATTGTCGAGCAGTTTCAGTCGACCGGCCACATTATCGCTTTGGATTCCCCTGCCGGTCTCGGGGGGGCGCTTCAGGAGGCGGAAACGTTTAAACCGGCTCCGTTTGTGAGCGGACGGGACAATATCCTGGACATTCTGCGGAATTTCATCAACCGGGTATGACGTCTGCTGTGAAAGGAAAGTGTAACTCATGAAAGGCAAAAGGCTCATCCAGGTTATCGGTGCAGTTGCGTTTATTAATCTTCTGTCCCGCTTTCTAGGGATATTCAGGGAGATTGTCATCGGTTATCAGTTTGGAACAAATGAAGCGGCCGACAGTGTCATCACCGCCTATACGCTTCCGAACTTTTTTTATGTCGTTGTCGGGGGAGCGGTGACGACCGCTTTTATCTCTGTGTATACAAAAATCGAAGGACCGCTTGGCAGACGGGACTATCTGGAGAAAGTGTTTGCGTGGCTCGGTCTGGGACTCGTGCTGTTCAGCGCCGGTCTGGTCGTCTTTTCCGATCAGGTTATCGGCCTTCTGTTCTCCGGTCTTTCCGCGGACCAGTTTCAGCTGACGACGGATCTGTTCCGGATTATGGCACCGGCTACCTTCTTTTTAATGATCTCGATGTGGCTGACCGGTCTGTTGAATGTCAATGACCGGTTTACCTGGTCGGCGGCCGCCACGCTGCTGTTGAACGGATCGTTTCTTGCCATTGCTGTCGCCTTTTTTCCCTGGTTCGGCGCCTTTGCCCACGCCTGGGGAGCAGTCATCAGTGCAGTGCTTATGTGCGCTTTTCTTGTTTATCTTATCCGGCGGGAGCGGTTCTTTCACTTTGGGTTCCGTTTCAAACGGAGTCCGGAAGTGTGGCGCACGTTTAAGCTGGCGGTTCCCATCCTGCTGGGCGGGGCGACGCTGCAGCTTTACTTTCTGATGCACCGGGTATTTGCTTCGTTTCTTGAAGAAGGCAGCATTTCCGCACTGAACTATATGGCAAAAATCGTGCAGCTTCCGCAGAGCGTTCTTATGATGGCGGTGACGACGGTTATTTATCCGATGCTGTCAAGAAAGGTTGCCGCCGGGGAACAGGAGGGCATCAGCACCCTTCACGGCAGAGGTCTGCGCTGGATGGCGCTCTCGATTCTTCCGGTTGCGGTATTTGTCGTCTTTTTCGCGGAAGATATCATCCGTGTTGTGTTTCAGTACGGCAGTTTTACCGATCAATCGACAGCTATGACAGTGCCGCTGCTCCAGATTCTTGTCGTCGGAATGTTCTTCCACGCGGCGAACGTGTATGTGACACGGTTTTTCTACGCGTATGAACGTTCCATTTATCCGGTTGTGGTCAGTCTCCTGTCGGTTCTTGGCATCAACACAGGTATTGCTCTGCTGCTTTTGGATCCTCTTGGTGCCGCGGGTGTAGCCTGGGGAACATCCATCGCATCGATATGCAACTTTTGTCTTCTCCTGTTCGGCACCCGATCTGTGTTAAAATTACATCAGGTGTCTCAGGATTCTTTGAAAACAACGATCGCAAAGCCCGCTGCACTCCTCGTATTGATGGCGGGAGGGCTGTATGGAGTGAAGCAGCTCTCAGGGGGCATGAATCCATACATATCTTTATTTTTCGGAGGAGCAGCTGCAGCCGTGCTGTTGTTTGTGTTCATGAAACTGCTGCGGTTCCGGGAAATTGATGACCTGCTGGATTACGCAAAAAAGAAGGTTGTGAAAACAAAATGAATGTAGCCGTTATTGGAACAGGATATGTCGGACTCGTTTCAGGGACCTGTTTTGCGGAACTTGGCAATCAGGTGATTTGTGTCGATAATGTCCAGGAAAAAGTGGACCGGTTGAATGAGAGCCAAATACCGATTTATGAGCCGGGTCTGGAAGAACTGGTCCGCAAAAACAAAAACGAAGACAGACTTTCCTTTACGACCGACATCGGGAAAGCCGTCCGTGAGTCCGATATCATCCTGATTGCCGTCGGTACGCCGGAAACAGAAACCGGTGCTGCTGACATGTCATTTGTCTATAAAGTAGCCGAAGAAATCGGGGGAGCGGTAGACGATACGTATAAAGTAATCGTCAATAAATCAACGGTGCCGGTCGGAACATCTGAAGCGGTGCAGCAGATTATTGAGAAGCAGCAGCCCGGGGCTGATATTGATGTCTGCTCGGTACCGGAGTTTTTGAGAGAAGGTTCCGCCGTGAAAGATACATTTCATCCGGACCGCGTGGTGATTGGCGCGTCCTCCACCCGGGCATCCGACATGCTCGAAGAACTTCATCAGCCGCTCACCGGCCAGATTGTCGTAACCGATCCGCGCAGTTCGGAAATGATCAAGTACGCTTCCAATGCGTTTTTGGCTACCAAAATTTCTTTTATCAATGAAATGGCAAACATCTGTGACATCTATGATGCGGATGTGAACGCTGTGGCACGGGGGATGGGACTCGATCACCGAATCGGGCCCAAATTCCTGAAAGCAGGCATCGGCTACGGGGGTTCCTGTTTTCCAAAAGATGTTAAGGCGTTGAAATACCTGGCGGAGGAAAAAGATTATCACCCGTCTCTGCTGCAGGCGGTGAATGATGTGAATGAACAGCAGAACCGCCGCATGATCGAACATCTTACGCGGATTTTCGATGGGGATATTGAAGGGTTGACCATCGCGGTACTGGGACTCGCCTTTAAACCGAACACTGATGACATCAGGGAGGCGCCGGCGCTGAAGATCATTGAGGATCTGGATGCAAAAGGGGCTCGGATTCAGGCTTTTGATCCGGTTGCCGCCGACAATGCGAAACAGATGATTACGGCGGATGTGCACTATGCGGACACGGCGCTCGATGCCTTGAAAGATGCAGATGCCGCGTTTCTTGTGACCGAATGGGCGGAATGCAAAGCACTGACCGCTGCCCAGTTCAAGGAGCAGTTGAAACGGCCGGTCGTGATTGACGGACGAAATGCGCTCGATCCGGCCATTTTGAAAGCGGAAGGCATCATTTATCACGGAATTGGAAGAAAATAAGCGACTGGAAGGAGAGGATATCTAAATGGGAATGCAATGGAAGTACGCTTTGCTCGGCGGAAGCTTGCTCGGCGCGGTGGTTCTGGCGGGATGTTCCGGAAACGGGGCCCAGGCCGATCAAGCCGAAAATGCCGCGAGCGTGGAATGGACAGAAGAGCGAATGGCTGAAACAGAAGACAGTATCGCGGAGACAGAGCAGCGCATGGCAGAACTTGAAAGCGACATTCAAAGTCTTGGCGCCGGGGAACCAACCATTCCGGAAGAACCGATTTATCCGGATGTCAGCTCTGATTACTTCGCCTTTGAAGAAATTCAGTACTTATCTGATCAGGGCGTCATCAGCGGCTATCCGAGCGGAAATTTTGAACCCGGGGAGACGATCACCCGCGCTCAGACCGCGAAAATGCTGACAGCCGAGCTGAATCTCGAAGCACCGGACGATTATGAGATAAAGGCTGAAGATGTGAGTCCGGATCACCATGCCTACGATGCGCTCGCGGCACTGGAATACCACGGCATCATGACCGGAAGCGGCGGGGAGATGATGGCAGGGGAAGGCTTGAAACGCTCCCAGATGGCGGCGCTGCTTGTAGAAGCATATGATCTGCCGGATGCCGGGGGGCAGCATTCGTTCACCGATATCGGCGAAGATTATCCGAACTATGAAGAAATTAACATCATCGCCGACCAGGAAATTACCTCTGAAGCCGGAGATGCGTTCCGTCCGAACGAAACGACCACCCGCGCCCAGTTTGCCCTCTTTATGTCACGCACGATGAATGATTATTTCATAGAACAGTAGATAGTAGAAAATCCCGGCGGCCGTGTGTGCCCGCCGGGATTTTTTGTAGAATCGATGCAGAAAACCAGAGAATCGATAGGGAAAATGGGAGAATGGAATGATGAACATCTTGATTAGCGTGAGAATTAATAGATAAAATCGAGAATCGATAGAGAAATCGGCAGAATTGATAGCGAAAGCAGGGAGGGGATGCACTCTCCCTGGTGTGATGCATTAAACGAAAGAATCGACGCGGAAAATACGGGAATCGATAGGGAAAATGAGAGAATGGAGTGAAGAACATCTTGATTAGCGTGAGAATTAATAGATAAAATCGAGAATCAATAGATAAATCAGCAGAATTGATAGCGAAAGCAGGGAGGGGATGCACTCTCCCTGGTGTGATGCATTAAACGAAAGAATCGACGCGGAAAATACGGGAATCGATAGGGAAAATGAGAGAATGGAGTGAAGAACATCTTGATTAGCGTGAGAATTAATAGATAAAATCGAGAATCAATAGATAAATCAGTAGAATCGATAGAGAAACAGCACAAACCTGTAGATAAAATCCTCATCAGACAACGAACCTGGAGCAAAAAAGTCCCGGTGCTTTCCCAAAAGCACCGGGGCTTGTCCTGTTTTACCTTTGTACAATATTAACATCGGTGTAATAGTGGGTGAGAATGTCGCGGTAGCTCATTCCCTGCTGGGCCATATTGTAGGCGCCCCACTGGCTCATGCCGAGGCCGTGGCCGTAGCCGCTGCCGGTAAACGTATAGGAGGAGGCGGCGGCCTGCAGGTATTCGACTCCGGATCCGGTCTGAACGGCAACCGTGTCATACGCAACCGTCTGATCAGAACCGTCGGACTGACGGATATCCATGCCGGCGGCGGAGTCATAGGACTGTTCCGAGCCGTCTGCCGTTTTTACCGTCACACTGTTTGTATCTTTGGACAAATCAAACTTCGTACTGCGCAGCGTGGCGCCGAGATCCCAGCGGATGGAATCGGCGGAATCCGAACCTTGCGGCAGCATTTTTTCCTGCGTTTCGCCGGTTTGTTCATTCACCCCGACAGCACGCATCTGCTGCACGCGGCCGGCTTCACTTTCAGCGGTAATTTCAAGATCCGACAATACCCAGCCGCTTTCCGGAAAGACAGCTTCGCTCACGGCATTCTGACTTATTTCCTTTGTCCATTCTGTATAAGGATTGGAACTGTGGGTGTCGTACGGGTCATCCACTCCGCGGATGTAAGGCACTTCGTTGGCCCAGACATTTTCACTGTCATCGGTATGACCGCCGGAACTTGCGTGGAAATACGCATTGATCAGGGTGCCGTTATGCTCAAGAAAGACGCCCTCTGTTGCGCGTATCGCCTGGTTGGTGCGGCTTGCGTCTCCGGAGAGGCCTTTATATACCTGATGAGTGGTCGTGTCGTACAGAAACTCGTTGCTGCTCATCTGCACTTTCGCGTAGTTCCGGGCCGCTACCGCCTGTGCTTTCAACACTGCCATAGGCCATGATGCGGACACCTCACTGGGTACGACCCCTTTCAGGTAATCTTCCATATCCAGCACGTTGAACAACTGGAGACGCCCCACCGTGTCAGGGTTTGAACTGTCACTGCGGTTCTGCTCCTTGTCCGCTGCGTCTTCGGGACTTCGTTCAGCCTCAGGATCGACAACAAATGATCCCTGGTACGCCGTGGTCTGGAAAGAGGCCCCGGCGCGTTTGACGGAACTGATTTCAACATAATTACTGTCGGACACGCCGTCTTCCTGCAGAATAAAACCTTCCGGCGATGTGTGCATGACACTGTCATCATCCGAAACTTTCACGGTTACATTGTCTTCTCCGTGCCGGAACTGCATATCATTGTCCATCTCCACGGTTTCACCCGTAGCCTGATTGACGAGCTGGTAGGAACCGTGAATCTCGACGTCAAAGTTGGAAGAGGGGACGAGTTTGATCGTCATCGGTTCGTTGTACAAATTCTGCGGTTCCGCCGCGTCGGCCGCCGACGCAGCGAACGCGGCGATCGGAACCGACAGAAGGGCTGCGGTTATTTTTTTATACATCTAAAAGATCCTTCCTTCTATGTACAGATTCAAAAGAGATAATACCTAGTTTTCTTCCTGCTGCTGCAGCTCTTCCACATCGTTTTCCAGTTCCCCGATGCGTTCTTCCAGGGCGTTAATCCGTTCTTCCAGCGGCTCAATCTGTGAAACCACCCAGTCTACACTTGCGAGTACAGGCTCGGATTCAGCAAGAGCCGGAGTAGTGACAATCGCGCCGACGGCCAGAATAGAGCTTGCCGCTCCTGCGAGAAAATAACGTTTCATTGTATCATCGCCTCCTTCTTTTCCCATGTATCTATGAAAATACGAAAATCCATAACACAGGAAAAATGTCGTAAAATATGAAAACATGTGCTGGAGAAAATTATACCAATATTAAGCGGAAGAAAAAAGATTTCTTCCGAACTAAAAATATAATGCAACCTGAAGCGCAGGAACCACGTCTAACATATTGGAGAACAAAATAAAGAATTTTAAAAAGAAATGGTACTGTTTTATGCAAAATATGATATAATTCGGTGGAATGCGTTTTTTGAATTAAAAAATAAGGTGGGAATCTTTAATTTCCGCCCTGCCATATGCATCATACATAAAACATCGCAGAATAGGTAACGGTAATGGAGGAGGTTCAAAATGATAACTGGACTGGCGCTGACCACTTGTTTTCTGCTTTCGCTCATTTTGACTCCGGTGGTCAGGAAACTGGCTTTTAAAATCGGAGCCACGGATCAGCCGAATCACCGCAAAGTTCACAAGGGAGCGATGGCTCGTCTGGGCGGGCTGTCGATTTATGCAGCCTTTCTTGCCGGACTGCTCATTCTGCAGCCGGAGAACGCATATATGCCGTATATTCTGACGGCGGGAACCATCATTTTCATCACAGGATTTCTCGATGACCTTACAGAGTTGTCCGCGAAATGGAAGCTGCTTGGTCAGATTGCCGCAGCGGTCATTGTTATTCTGGGAGGAGTTCAGATTGATTTTATCAACCTTCCGTTTGACGGCCGGCTGTACCTGGGCTGGTTCAGCATTCCGCTTACACTGCTCTGGATTATCGGTATTACGAACGCGATAAATTTAATAGACGGGCTCGACGGGCTGGCTGCCGGTGTCTCTTCCATCGTTCTGGCGACCGTTTCGGTGCTCTCCATTATACAGGGAGACATCTTCATCGTGGCTCTCGGGATTGCGCTGCTCGGCGGAACACTTGGATTTCTTGTGCACAACTTTAATCCCGCCAAGATTTTCATGGGGGACAGCGGAGCTCTTTTCCTCGGGTTCATGATCGGTGTCATATCGCTGTTAGGCTTTAAAAATGTAACCATATTCTCACTCGTTGTGCCGGTCATTATACTTGCGGTACCGATCTCGGATACCTTTTTTGCGATTATACGCCGGGTGGTCAACAAACAGCCGCTGTCGGCACCGGATAAGTCGCACCTTCATCACTGCCTGCTGCGGCTCGGTTACACCCACAGGCAGACCGTCATGATTATTTACGCGATGAGTTTGTTTTTCGGCATGTCCGCCGTGATGTTCACCATCTCGACGCTGTGGGTGTCGCTTGTGATCATGATGCTTCTTCTTATTGCAATCGAGCTGATGGCCGAGTTCGTCGGACTCGTCAACACCCAGTACCGGCCGGTCATGCGTCTCATGAACAAATTCAATCTGCCGAAACGGCCTTAATTATCTGCTCCCTGCATCCGGCAGGGGGCTTTTTTTGTGGGCATCGATGTGATGGTGCCGGGTATTGAAGCGGAAATCCCACGAATCGATAGGGAAAATTCGAAAATCCCGGAGAATCGCCAGCGAAAAAATGGAATTGATCGAAGAAAAAAGAAGGGGAAGAAGAAAATCCGTCGAATTATAGAAAGGACGTACATAAGGAGACGATGCCATGATTAAAAAACACCGCACCAAACCGGAGATGCTGGAGAAGCTTGATATACTGCAGCGCCGTCTGCCGGATCTGCAACCGGGAAAAGAGCAGATCAAGCAGAGAGCACTCCGCTGCCGCGCAGGATACCGCGGGGAAAAAGCGATTGATTACCACCTGTCTTTTATCGAAGCTCCGCACCTCATTCTTCATGACCTCCGCCTCCTTGGGCGCACGTCTCATTTCCAGATGGACACCCTTCTTCTTACCCCTTATTTTTCCCTGATTATTGAAGTGAAAAATATAGCTGGCACGCTTCATTTTGACGACTATCGTTATCAAATGACCCGGCGGCTGCATGGAGAGGAGGAGGGGTTTTTAGACCCGCGTCTCCAGGTACGCCGGCACAAGCTGCAACTGGAAGAGTGGCTGAGCGACCACTCCCTCGTGCTTCCACCCATTTATCCTCTTGTCGTTATCAGTTTTCCCTCGACGATTATTCAAGCTTCATCCACCAATGTCATACACGCCGCCCAGCTTCCATTTGAAATCACAACCTACAAAAAGGAACAGGAAAAGCCGACGCTGCCGTTTGCCGGCATACAGACGACAGCGGATAAGTTGATTCAGCTGTGCCGGCCGAAAATGGTCGACATTCTGCAGGAATTTGAGCTGACTCCGGATGATATTCAAAAAGGAGTGCAGTGCCTCGAATGCCCGAACGGATGGATGCGGAAAATGAAAAACGGTTTCTGGTGCTGCCGTTCCTGTGGCTGCCGCGGGAAAGATGCTTCGCTGCAAGCACTGCGGGACTACAGAGCACTGATCAGCCCCTTCCTGACCACCGAACAGTGCCGCGATTTCCTCGATCTTTCCTTTATTCAGTTGACACTACGGCTGCTTCGATCCCTGAATGTGCCGCATAACCGCAAAAACAAAGGGCGGATGTATGATCTGAGCCGTGTTTGAGCAGAATCGATACAGAAATCCAGAGAATCAATACAGAAATGCCGGGAATCGATAGAGAAAATACAAAAATCCCCGAGAATCGATCGGGAAACAGCAGAATCGATAGACAAATCCGGAGAATCGATAGAGAAATGCAGCACGACACACCACATGCTGCCGCCGCCCCGAAACAAAAAAAGCTGAACCCCCAATTACGGGGATTCAGCTTCGGTCTGCGCCTCGGAGGAGGAGGCATTTTGATTCTGCTCACTTTCTCCGGACGATTGTTCATCCAGTTCAAGGTGGTTTCGCAGTTCCTGTGATACCTGCTCCGTGACGTCCGGAAGGAGCTGGTAATAATAGACGCCGTCGTATCTCACGTCAGAGCCTTTAAGCTGCAGTCGTTCAATGTCATTGACGGAACCGGCGTATTTATGGAAAGAAACGAGATCGCTGACGGTAAAGTTCATCTTCATGTGATCCTTCACGCTCTCCATCACATCATCGTAGTTGTGGATGGAACCGATGGAAGCACTCCGTTTGATCAAGGCGGAAATAATCTGTTCCTGACGATCTCCCCGCCCGATGTCGCCGCGCGGATCCTGTTTCCTCATACGGGCAAAGGCGAGAGCTTCTTCGCCGTTCAGCATCTGCGTACCTTCATCAAGGGAAATAGCGCCATCATTGCCTTCGCTGTCCTGTTCCGTGAAAGCAAACGGCACGTCGACTTTCACACCGTTCAGCGCGTTGATGATTTCAATGAACGCCTGGAAGTTCAGCTTCACGTAATAATCGACCGGCAGATTCAACATGTTTTCCACGGTTTTAACCGCAAGATCCGTGCCGCCGTATGCATTGGCGTGCGTAATTTTGTCTTCGCCGTGGCCCGGGATATCCACGAGAGAATCACGCGGGATACTGGTCATTTTCACCGATCCTTGTTCGCGGTTGAACGTGGCAAGAATCATAGCGTCGGTGCGTCCCTGGAGCTCACCGTCGCGGTCATCAACGCCCATAAACAATACGGAAACATTGTCCTGGTTCGGATCCACTGCAACTTCGCGTTTCTCTGATTTGCCTCCGCGTTCCAATTCATCCTGGGTATCGGCCGCCACCGTTGTAAACTTCCAGGCAAAATAGCCGACCATTGCGCCGACAAGCACAAAGGAGATCAGCCCAAGAATCATAAACGTCTTTAAGACAGGGCGTTTCTTCCGTTTACGGCGCCCTACTCTTGTATTTTGGTCTTTATCTGCCATAGTATTCTCCTTCACTCACGTAAATTCCCGGATGTCCAGACTCCATCATTTTACATAACTGCGCGTCGTTCGTAAATATAATATTTTTCCAAAGAAAAGGGCATTGTATGCCTTTTAGTCATAAGACGGCAGAAACATCGGTGAGGTTACAAGCTGTGAATAAAAAATTATTTCCGGGGAAATAATGACGGTTTATGTCGAAAAAAAGCATTCATTTATACGGCTGCATCTTCTTCAAGGTGTGTTTCCTCAATTTCATATATCCCGGCTTGTCCATTTGTTATGTTTGTTATCCATGAAGTGAATGATTCTTCCTCCCCGGCAGGGACATACACGTAAAAGGTGACAATGTCTTCATAAGAAATATCCCTTAATAGATAGGAGGACTGACGGATGTCGTTTTCGAGTCTGCCGAGCAGAGTATAGTCCACAGAAGTCCCCATCACTTTCATCCTCGTTCGTTTCACAATACCGACAGCTTCAAGACCGGCACTTACTGCCTGTCCGTAAGCTCTGATCAGCCCGCCTGCGCCAAGTTTAACTCCGCCGAAATACCTTGTCACAACGACGCAGGTATCTTTCAGCCCTCTTTTTTTCAATACTTCCAGCATAGGAACGCCGGCGGTGCGGGACGGTTCACCGTCATCGTGCGCTTTCTGTATGTCATCGTTCTCTCCCGCAAGGTAAGCCGAACAGTTATGGGTGGCGCCGGCATGTTCTTTTTTTACTTCATCAATGAATCCCTGCGCCTCTTCTTCGGTTGTAACACGAGCGATGTGGGCAATGAAACGGGACTTATTAATGGTTATTTCATTTGTTCCACGTTGTTTTACGGTATAATAGGTATCCAGCATGATTGAAGATTCCTCCTTTTGGTGTAATTATACTATAATCATATTGTAAAACTATGAAAGCCTCAGACATGATATCCTGTAGAGAGAGAAAGAACTTTCTCATATTAACGTAAAATATGCTGACGTTTGATTTTTTCCTGAAAAAAGGTTATAGGTCCTTCTGAGTGTGCTAAAATAATCATAACGGACGGTGACGTTCTGTTAAACAGTAGAAGTGTGGTGACACTATTGTCAACAAAGCTTTCACTGGATGAAATTATCGGCCAAATGCTCAGCACCGTTGGTGACAGCAAGGAACAGATTTTTGAAATCAGCGAAAAGTCGAGAAAAGAATATGAATCCCTTCAAAAAGAATTGAATGAAGTACGTGAAAACGTGGCATCGGTGATAGATAAGACGGAGAGAACAGAAATGCAGGCCCGTTTTGCAAGGAACCGTCTCGCCGAAGTCAGCCGCCATTTTCAAGATTACACGAATGAAGATGTAAAAAAAGCCTATGAGCGCGCCAATGAACTGCAGGTGAATCTTGCGGTGCTCGAGCAGGAAGAAAAGCAGCTGCGCGAACGCCGTGATACGATCGAGCGCCGTCTCGTCCAGCTCGAAGGGACGCTGGAGCGGGCGGAAACGCTTGTCAGCCAGGTGACGGTTGTGTACAATTTTCTGGCCGGTGACCTCAAAGAAGCAGGGGAAATGATCGAAGATGCTAAAGAAAAACAGCAATTCGGCTTAAAGATTATAGAAGCACAGGAAGAAGAAAGAAAACGTGTAGCCCGTGAAATTCATGACGGGCCGGCCCAGATGATTGCCAATGTCCTCCTGCGTTCTGAACTTGTTGAACGGGTGAAAAGCGAGCAGGGTGTGGACAAGGCAATGGAAGAAATTCAGGATCTGCGGACGATGATCAAGTCCAGCCTTGGTGAAGTCCGGCGGATCATTTACGATCTGCGGCCGATGGCGCTCGATGATCTCGGCCTGGTTCCCACATTAAATAAGTATTTAAGTAACCTGGAAGAAAGTACGAACATGAATGTGCGGTTCACTTCTCTCGGGAAGGATGACGTGCGGCTTTCCCCCAATCTGGAAGTCGGGTTGTTCCGAATCGTGCAGGAGGCTGTTCAGAACGCTTACAAGCATGCAGCTCCGTCCGACGTCCAGGTAAAAATCGAGATGAAACGTTCAACCGTTTCTATCGTCATAAAGGATGATGGGAAAGGCTTTGATCCATCCGCTGCGAAAGATAACTCGTTCGGATTGATGGGAATGAGGGAGCGTATTAACGCCCTTGGCGGGGAATTGACGATTGACTCCGCTCCCGGTAAAGGAACCGTCATCATGCTCCATGTGACGTTAGACGGTTCGACCGGACAGGGCAGTGATTCCGCATAAAAGGAACAGAAATAAAAACAGAAGAGACGAAAACAGGAAAGGATGAAACAATCCATGCAGGAACACGAAGAACAGACAATTCGATTAGTACTTATAGATGACCACCAGCTATTCAGAGAAGGGGTGAAACGGATTCTTGATATGGAAAAGAACTTCGAAGTGATCGCAGAAGGCGATGACGGTGACGAAGTTATTTCTATCGTTGAAGAGAATGATCCAGACGTCGTTCTTATGGATGTGAATATGCCGGGGACAAACGGCGTGGAAGCCACACGTGATCTGATTGAAAAGTACCCGGATGTGAAAGTCCTGATTCTTTCCATTCATGATGATGAATCCTATGTTACCCACGTCCTGAAAACAGGGGCGGCAGGGTACCTGCTGAAGGAAATGGACGCCGACGCCCTGATTGAAGCAGTGAAAGTGGTCGGTCGCGGCGGTGCTTATATCCATCCGAAAGTCACCCATAACCTGATTAAGGAATACCGGCGCCTTGCCTACGGCGATGTTGATGTGGAAGCCCCTGCGGCGGAAATCGGCTATAAAGAAGTCGAATACCGCAAGCCGCTCCACATTCTTACGCGCCGTGAGTGTGAAGTCCTACAGTTGATGACGGACGGTTACAGCAACCGCATGATCGGGGAAACCCTCTATATCAGCGAAAAAACCGTCAAAAACCACGTCAGCAACATTCTTCAGAAAATGAACGTCAACGACCGCACCCAGGCTGTTGTGGAGTCGATTAAAAAAGGCTGGGTGAAAGTAAGGTAACACCGCTTTCGACAAGAGAAAGAAAGGATTGGGCTATGACTTCCACGGCTATTGTGACAGACAGCACGGCATACCTGCCGAAAGAAGAAGCAGAGAAAGCCGGCATAACGGTACTTCCGCTCCACGTCATTTTCGATGGACAGGCTTTTCAGGAAGAAGCAGAGATTTCCACGGACGCTTTTTATGAGAAACTGAGAACGGCTTCCAGCATGCCGACGACTTCACAGCCCCCGCCCGGACTGTTCATCGAAACGTTTGAAAAACTGGCCGGACAATACGACGCGGTTATCGTCATCACGCTTTCCAGCGGCATCAGCGGTACGTATCAGACCGCGGCCGCGGCTGGCGGGGAAGTCGAAGGGCTGGACGTGTATGTGTTTGATTCCGAAATCAGCTGCATGCCGCAGGGCTACTTTGCGCTGGAAGCGTCGGCGATGGCCTGCAGCGGGGAACATCCGGAAACCATTCTGGAACGGCTCGATGAAATGAAACAGCGGACACGCGCGTATTTCATCGTGGATGATCTGAACCACCTCCACCGCGGAGGACGCCTGAACGGAGCACAGGCTCTCGTCGGCAGTCTGCTTCAGATTAAGCCTATCCTCCATTTTGACAACCGGCTGATCGTTCCTTTTGAAAAAGTACGGACCGAGAAAAAAGCGTGGAACCGTGTCCTGCAGCTGTTTGATGAAGATGCCAGGCTCGGAGAACCGGTTCGTGCGACGGTCATTCATGCCAACCGTCCGGAAAAAGCGGAAACCTTGCGCCGGCAGCTGGCTGATACTTATCCAAATGTCGAGGTGGATACCGGCTGGTTCGGTCCCGTCATTGGTACCCATCTGGGAGAAGGCGGCCTCGGCATCGGCTGGTGCAGACTGCCTGCCGGATCCCGTCTTTTATCCCAATCATAAAGGAAGATGCCGATGAACGTTGTACATGCGGTTGTTCCCGGCCGTCCGGCACCCGTCTGTCTGCCCGAATCCTTGGTGGACGAATCGATGAAGATTACTGCCGGACCGGACGTGATCAGCCGTCTTCCTCTTCTGTCCCCCTCCTCTCCGCCCGATACAGCTCTCCCGGCACCATTTCACTATGTACACGAACAGGGAAGTGGAAAAGAACTGCTTCAGGAAGAAATGGATATCGACTCACGTACCCTGAACG
Source organism: Salibacterium halotolerans (assembly GCF_900115625.1). Classification (GTDB taxonomy): domain Bacteria; phylum Bacillota; class Bacilli; order Bacillales; family Marinococcaceae; genus Salibacterium; species Salibacterium halotolerans. The sequence continues at coordinate 38,492 of NZ_FOXD01000023.1, forward strand.
AACTACTCATTACAGGCTGGATACAAGCGCGTCCCGGCCTCCTGCCCCGGAAGACGGGATACCGCTGCCGGCGCTGCGGAAACAGCCGCCGGAACCGGTTCGGTGTAGTGTCGTGCGCCCGCTGCGGCAGAGATTGCGCGTACTGCCGCCACTGCGTGCAGATGGGAAGAATCTGTGCCTGCTCGATTCTTTATTCCTGGACAGCGACACCTGTCTATTCCAAAGCGGAAGAACCGGTACTTCAGTGGCAGGGAACACTTTCCCCCGGCCAGCAGAGAGCCTCCAGAGCAGTCGTGCAGGCCGTGGAAAATAAATCTGAATTGCTCGTCTGGGCAGTATGCGGCGCAGGCAAAACGGAGGTGCTTTTTGAAGGCATCGCACGGGCGCTTGATCTCGGCAGCAGAATCCTTATCGCAGCCCCACGCACCGATGTCGTTCTTGAGCTTGCCCCAAGGCTTCAGGCTGCGTTCCCCAATGTCGCTGCTGCCGCCCTGTACGGCAGTAGCGAAGATAAGCAGAAACCCGCTCAACTCATCCTGTCCACCACGCATCAGGCGATGAGATTCACGGATGCGTTTGACACGGTTATCATTGACGAGGTAGACGCTTTTCCCTACTCGGCGGATGAATCGCTCGTATACGCCGTCACCAAGGCGGCGCGTCCGGATGCCGCTTTGATCCGGCTGACAGCAACTCCGCCGTCTTCTCTTAAACGTCAGGTCACAAAGAAACAGCTCCCATGCGTACGCATTCCCCGCCGTTATCACGGGCTGGCCTCTGCCGGTTCCCCGTTTTCAGTGGGCTGCCGCGTGGAAACGGCAGCTTCAGAAAGGCCGCCTTCCTGCAGTCGTGGAGAAATGGTGCTGCAAGCGGCTGAATGACCGCGAACCTGCCTTTTTATTCGTTCCCTCTATTACCGTACTGGAGCAGGTGACAACCATATTAAAAGAAATAGAACCGTCCATCGAAGGCGTACACAGCACTGACGAAGACCGCCATGACAACGTCCGCCGCTTCCGCGAAGGATCTGTCCCTATTCTTGTGACCACCACGATTATGGAGCGCGGTGTGACAATCGAGAACGTCGACGTTGCCGTCCTTGGGGCGGAAGCTGCCATTTTTACCGAAAGTGCCCTCGTTCAGATTTCCGGAAGAGCCGGCAGAAGCGAGGGGCACCCGGATGGGGATGTCGTCTTTTTTCATGCCGGAAAAACAGAGGCAATGGCCGCTGCCAGGCGCCACATTGTAACGATGAATAAAGAAGAGGTGGAGTATTGATATGACAGAATGCCTGTACTGTGGGAATGCCGACGTTTCTGCCGCAAGCTGGAAAACATTACTATGGCCTGAAGACTCCGGATTGTGCCAATCGTGCCAATTGCTTTTCACACCGATTCAGGAACCGGTATGTGAGATGTGCGGACGGCCGCTGGAACATATCGGCCGGTGCGTGGACTGTGAGCGCTGGGAAACTGACCCGCACTGGAAGGGAACCTTGCGCCGTAACGTATCCCTGTTTCCATACGATGACGTAATGAAGGAGTGGACAGCGCTTTGGAAATACAGGGGCGACGCGGTGCTTGCCGAATCGTTCCGCAGCCGGATCCGGCAGCTTTATCTTACCCATGCCGCGGGAGCCGTGCCGGTTCCGCTTCCTCTCAGCCGGGAGCGCCTGCAGGAGCGCGGTTTCAACCAGGCAGCCATTCTCGCCTCCTTTACGGCCGCCCCCGGCTTTTCCCTCCGGCGCACCCCTGCACCCGCCGACATTCTGATCCGCACCACCCACGAAGAAAAGCAAAGCAAAAAATCAAGAGCCGAGCGCATGTCCTCTGCATCACGTCCTTTTACACTTAAGGTGGATAAAAAAGACGTTGAAGGTAAACATTTCGTCCTATATGACGATATTTATACTACAGGATCGACACTTAGAAAAGCAGCCTTACCTCTTATTGAAAACGGCGCGGCCGACGTATGTTCCATTACATTAATAAGAGGATAGCGAAAAGGAGGACGTGACATGCAGAGCCTGGAAAACTGTCCGCGCTGCGGGGAATTGTTCGTCAAATCCCTGCGCCCGGTATGTAATAAATGCCACAAAGAAGTCGAAGATATGTTTCAGAAAGTATATACGTTTATCCGCAAACGCGAGAACCGGCAGGCCAAAATGAATGAAGTCGTGGAAGGCACCGGAGTACCGGAGGAAGACATTACTCGTTTTATTAAAGAAGGACGTCTTCACCTGAGCCGGTTCCCGAATCTCGCGTATGCGTGCGAGTCGTGCGGAAGTCCTATCCGGGAAGGGCGCCTATGCGCCTCCTGCAAAAAAAGTATCGACAGCGGTCTGCAGGCACAGGAACAGGAAAGAGAACGCGAAAAAAAAGCGGAAGAAGAAAGAAAACGCCATCAAACCTATTATTCCATGGACAACCGCATGAATTGAGACATTTGTACCGGTTAAACCCGGCGCCATGTATCCGATATAATAAATGATACAGGAGAGAATTCCGCTTATTTATTATAGATGAAACGATACAGGGAGGTGAGCGTGTTGAATATTAATCCACTCGGATCGGTCAACAACCCTTATCAGAAAAATACCGATGCCAAGCCGCAGGTGAGACCGGAAACACAACAGCAGGAAAAAGACAAACTGGAAATATCAAGCCAGGCCAAACAGATGCAGCAAAGCGGCGATATTGAAACGGCGCGCAGTGATCGGATCGAGGAACTGAAAAACGAAGTGCGCTCCGGAAATTACAAGTTCGATGCCCAGGAGTCCGCACAGAAATTTCTTGATTTCTGGTCCGGTAAATAATCGGTGTCTGTTCTGGATAGAAAGCGGGGTAGGTTATGTCCGTGAAAGCCATTTTTGAGACGATGGCCCGTCTTGTGCAGCAGCACAAAGAATTGAATACCATTTCCGCCCGGAAAACGGAACTGATTAAGACGAATCAGACGAAGGGACTGTCCGAGCTTCTGAAAGAGGAAAGCCGGCAGATCCGCGCGATAGAACAGACGGAAAAAGAGCGGCAGGAGGCAGTAGCTTCCTATCTGGAAAGCCGGGAAGCCGGTGAAACGGAAGGAACCGTCAGTGTTCTTCTTCATTATCTGCCGGAAGACCACCATGACGCCATCCTGCAGCTTCAGGAGGGTCTTCTGCAGGAAATGGCAGCCCTGCGCAGCAAAGAAGCCCTGAACCGGCAGATGGTGGAGGATTCACGCCAGTTCGTGCAGATGACCCTTGATATGATCCAGCCGGATCCGGAAGCGGTGCACTACAGCCACCCGGATGAACAGAAACGGAAAACGAGAGACGGTTTTTCCATTTTTGATTCCAAAGCCTAACATTAACCCAAAACAGGAGGAGAGAGCATGACGTCGACTTTTCATGGATTAGAGACAGCACTCCGCGGAATGAGAACCCAGCAGGCAGCCCTGCATACGACCGGCCACAATATTTCCAATGCCAATACAGAAGGGTACAGCCGCCAGCGCGTCAACTTCGGACAGACGGAACCGTATCCCGCCGCCGCAAGGAACGCGCCGGAAATCCCGGGTCAGATCGGAACCGGGGTGCAGGCGGACTTTGTGCAGCGTATCCGCGAAGGATATCTCGATCAGCAGTTCCGCGGCGAAAACGCCCAGTCCGGGTACTGGGAAGCACGTCACTCTTCTCTTGAGCGGATGGAAGGGCTGCTGAATGAGCCGTCGGACCAGGGGCTGTCCAGTAAAATGAACCAGTTTTACGACGCGCTTCAGGATTTATCAGCCAACCCCGAAGACTCCGGGGCCCGTGCCGTCGTGAAAGAACGGGGCATTGCGCTGGCGGATTCGTTTAATTACATGTCAGACAAGCTCTCATCCAATAAAGCGGATCTGGCCAATCAAATCGGTACAAACGAAAAAGAAATTAATTCCATTCTCAGCAATATCAACAGCGTAAACAAACAAATCGGCAGTGTCGAACCGAACGGGCAGATTCCAAACGATCTGTACGATGAGCGCGACCGACTGCTTGATGATTTGTCCAAGCGGATGAATATTGAAGTCGAGAACCTCGAGCCTGAAGGCCTTGCCAATTCCGCTGCGGAAGGTAAAGTCAATGTTTACCTTCTTAATGGTGAGGGAGAGCGGATGACGGATGGTGACGGTAATGATATTAAATTGATTGATGGAAACAATCTGGATCACCGCACGATAGACATTGAAAGTGGAAGTGATAACACAGAAACAAATACCAGCGGTGAAGACAACGGCAGAATGGGGAATGTGCAGTTGAGTTGGGAATCCGGGTCCGGCTCAACAGCCGATATTGATATCAAAAAATCCCCCGGCTCGCTTGCCGGGATGCTTGAGATGCATGATGGTAAAAACGCTGCAGGAGAAGACCTGAGCGGCACGTACCCGGATTTGATGAGTAAGTTAAATGAATTAGCTTATAACTTTGCTTCAAACTTTAACACTCAGCATGAAAAGGGAACAGACTTAAATGGAGATGATGGAGGAAATTTCTTTACCGTTTCAGGAACACCTGAGGCAGCTACCATATCTGTGGCTGAGGACATTAAGGAGAATCCTGATAAAATAGCTGCCTCATTAGATGGTAACGCCGGCGATGGTTCGAATGCGACCGAGCTTTCGAATATCAAATCGGACCACTTTGACGAAGAATATCAGTCGCTGATCGGAGAATACGGAGTGGAGACCTCTGAAGCGAAACAGATGATGGATAACAGCGCCACGCTCCGCGACAATGTCGACAGCCGCCGTATGGAAGTGAGCAGTGTGTCGCTCGACGAAGAAATGACAAATATGATCCAGTTTCAGCAGGCCTACAACGCCGCGGCACGGAATATAACGGCCGTCGATGAAATGCTCGACCGGATTATCAATAACATGGGACGCGTTGGAATCTAATACCGTGGTAAAGGAAGGTGAACGCCATGCGGGTAACACAATCTATGCTGACACAGAATTCGCTTCAAAATCTGCAGCAGAGTAATGAACGGCTGGGTATCCTGCAGGAGCAGCTTTCGACAGGCAAGAAAATAACGAAAGCCTCTCAGGATCCGGTTATTGCAATGAGCGGTATCCGGTACCGCGGAGAAACGAATCAGATCCAGCAGTTTCAGCGTAACGTCGGGGAAATGAAAAACTGGATGAATTCAACGGATTCCGCTTTGGATAAGTCGACAGAAGCTCTGCAGCGTGTCCGTGAATTAACTACACAGGCGGCTAACGACACATACGAAGAGGGACAGCGCGAGAATATTGCGGAAGAGGTAGCTCAACTACGTAATCACATCGGCGATATGGCTAATACAAAAATGAACGGGAAGTACATCTTTAACGGTACCAACACCCAGACAGCTCCTGTTGATGATAATGGAAATACGAACTTTGGTGATGGCGAAGTAGAAATGGAACTGATGGATGGAGTGAAGATCAAAGCTAACTCCAATCCGAAGAATACATTCGGAAATGGATTATTTAATACCTTGAGTAATTTGGAAGAAGATCTTCGTGATGATTCAAAATCCGGGGAAGATATCGGTGAATATCTAGACGACGTTGACTCCCATATCAATGACATGGTGAATGAACGGGCCGAGGTAGGAGCCCGCCAAAACCGGGTGGAAATGATTGAAAGCAGGCTTGGCCAGCAGGAAGTAACGGCGAAAGAAATTATGTCGGAAAATGAAGATGCCGATATGGCAAAAGTGATTATGAATTTGACAACGCAGGAGAGTGTGCATAAAGCCGCCCTTTCTGCGAGTGCACGAATTATTCAGCCGACGCTGCTGGATTTTCTACGCTAAAACATCATAAAGTTGAACGAATGATGAATATGCCGGTTTCGGAAAGAGCAGCATGATCTGCTTTAGCGTTCCGGCATTTTCTGTAACACCCGCAGCATAAAAGAAAAACGCTGGAATCATAATTGTTAAAAGGAGAGGCAGCCTTGAATATCCAGACGAAATATTTCGGAGAGATCCGCATTGAAGAAAACAGTATCCTGCGTTTTGAACAGGGCCTCCCCGCATTTGAAGACGAGACAGCCTTTGTGCTTCTCCCCTTCACGAGCGATGAGGTGTTTTTTATTTTGCAGTCCATCCACACCCCGCAGCTTGCCTTTGTGATGACCGATCCTTTTCAGTTTTTTGATGACTATCAGGTGGAAGTACCGGATTCGGTTATCGAACAGCTGGAGATTGAAGAAGAGAAAGACGTAGCTCTCTTTGTCATGCTGACACTGGAGGAGCCTTTTTCCGAAACAACCGCCAACCTGCAGGCCCCGATTCTGTTGAATATGAAGGTGCAGAAAGGGAAGCAGCATATCTTGAGCGAATCCCCGTACGAACGAAAGCATTTCATTTTCCCGCAGGACAGCCAGGCGGAAGAGAAAGGGGCCCGCTGATATGCTCGTATTAACGCGGAAACCAAATGAGTCCATCCAGATCGGGGAAGACATTGAGATCAAAGTTATCGCTGTGGAAGGCGACCAGGTCAAGCTCGGCATTAACGCTCCATCCCACGTGGACATTCACCGCCGCGAAGTATACCTTTCCATTCAGGAAGAAAACAACGAAGCCGCCGGCGACGATAATTTGTCAATTCTGGAAGCTCTATCCCAGCAGCTGAAAAAGTAGAAAATCATCGAATGTTGTTCTGTGCAGGCCGAAGGTAGGATATATTTGTTCCAAAAAGGCTCTGACAAAGGAAGAAAGGTACTGTCGTTCCTTGCGCCAAACCCCTGTAGAAGGTAATATTTACTTACAAGGAGATATAACTGCCATCTTTCGACATGCAGGCAGAAATGAACACTCCCATCCAGTCAGGATAATAATCAGGGGGAATGAAGGAATGGTCAGAACCGTGCATAAGAACGATTATGGAGCGGCGAAACTTCCAACGCTTTTTCTCGATCTTGATGGCTCCAGCCGTGTAAAAAAGGCTGCAGCACAGTTGGACAAGCCATTGATCGAAGCAGAAGCGTCATCTTTAATGAGTGCGCTGTCAGATGGACTGAAAAGAAACACCATCTATCATACGGCCTGCAATGAAAAGACATTGTATGAAAAGGTCCATGAACTGCAGGCGGCAGAAACCTACTTTCGTCTCGGGATCAATCTACCGTCGGAAAAAACAGAGTTGGTGAAGCAGCTGCTTCCTTATGATATATCGATAGTCTTGGCGTCCGACCGGCAGGAAACCCAGTGGTTCAGGCACTTTTTGGAATCATATAATTTCCCTGTCTATATCGATCCATGGTTCCAACCGTTTCTCGTGAAGAAATACCGGGAGCTTCATGAAGAGCGGGAGGAAACCATCCGCGAACTTCATTTGAATATTGAAAAAATCCGCACCATTTTATCGGATGCGGAACTTCGCATTTTTGAAAAGATTATCGAAGGTAAAAGCAACCGGCGTATCGCCGAAGAAAGCTTTCTCGCTGTCGCCACCGTGAATAACCACGTGAGCCATTTGACGAGAAAGATGGGTGCAAACGACCGCACCCACACGATTAAGCGGGCGATAGAAAAAGACTGGATCCGTATTTCCTAAAATGTTAAACCTGCATCTCCCGTGTCTCCACCATCGTCTGGCAGCGGCCTGTTTTCAGAATCTGCTGCTTCGCATGATACAGGGAGGCGTTCACTTTCACACGTTCTCCATTCCGGAATACAAGATATGTCCCCTGGTCATACTTGTCCATTTCCACACGGAGAACATGGGAATAGAAGAACCAGCTGTTTTCCCCTTCGCGGCCGCCCGGCAGAGGAAACGCATAAATGGAAGACTTCTCATTGACCGGAACCGGCCTCCGGTACTTAAATCCGAGTTTATTCTTCACATATGTCAGCCGTCCTGCCAGTGATGATCCCCCCTCCAGGCACGCTTCCTCTATAATGGACGTCACCGGCTGCGCACTGAATACAGAACCGCCCGTCTCATAGATTCTTGTCCTCACGTCCCCATCCCGCATCGCAACCAGCCCTACTGTATTCCTCGTTACACTATACGTATTCCTGAACTCAAGCATACGTGTCATCATGCACAACCCCTATCCTCAAAATGGGTGCAAAATCATGGTGCGAATCTGTATCTCCTATATAACCACACCCTTACAGAAAAATCCATCGTTTTCTAACAATTTTGCAATATTATAGTAAAGACGTACAGACAGAAAAGAAAACTTCTTTTCAAAAAGAACATCACAAAAAATGAAAAATATACTTAAATACAGAGAACAGATGCCGATATAAGGGATGTAAGGGCGCAGAAGACCCTGGCGGCCGACAGGACTTCCGAGCACCCAAGCGGACGTTTCCGCCACACGGACGTGGCAGCAGAACGTAAAAACACACTCAAGGAGGAACTATTTTATGATTATTAACAGTAATATTCCGGCGCTGAATACTTACAATCAGATGAGCCAAAACCGCAGTGACATGCAGGATTCCATGGAAAAGCTGTCTTCCGGACAGCGTATCAACAGTGCTGCTGATGACGCAGCCGGTCTTGCCATTTCCGAAAAAATGCGCGGGCAGATCCGCGGTTTGGACCAGGCAAGCCGCAACTCCCAGGATGCTATTTCGATGATTCAAACAGCAGAAGGTGCATTGAGCGAAACGCACAGCATCCTGCAGCGTACACGTGAGCTTGCTGTGCAGGCATCCAACGACACCAACACGGAAACAGACCGTGGAGAAATTCAGAAAGAAGTTAATCAGCTGACATCAGAAATCAACCGTATTGGAAACACTACAGAATTCAATACGCAAAGTCTGCTGAAAGGCGATGGACAATCCAACTTAGACAAGACTGGATTGGTAGATGATGTAACTTTACAAAATGGAGCTGCCAAGCAAACAACTGAAGCTTCAAAGACTACTACAATTACCGGCGCGGCAAGTGAGAATGCTTCCATATCGATTAATTTGGGTGGACAAGACTTAACCGTAAATTTTGAAGCCAATGATTCAAATTCAGATGTAGAAGCTGGTACGGGTTATAATGTTCAATCCAATAGTGCAAGCGTTGATGTATCTGGTACCCCTAGTACTGATAACACAGCTGCAGGAGCTAGAGATGCTCTTCAAAAAGTTATTGATTCAAATGAAGTTTTAAAAGGTAACTATGAAGTTAGTGGTTCTGGATCTGATATTACCGTTTCTGCTGTCAAAGGTGGCGATTTTGAAGGCCAGGCAGGTAATGGCAGCATAGCAGATTCAACTGTAACACAGGGAACAGGAACCTCACTAGCTCAAACAGTAACTCAAAATGAAACAGGTTCAACGACAGCTGCTCAAAGCGCTTCAACATCTATTGACTTCAGCGGTGTGACTTCAGATTCTGCTGTAAAAGACTTAGCTGGCACAGGTATGACAATAAACGGCCAGCAGGTTGAATTTTACAATGCTAATGAAGGAGAATATAACGGCGACGCTACTGGTGTGAATATTTCCAATGCTATAGGCGCTAGCAACCGAAGTGAATCCCTTGTTGACAATATTTCTTCTCAATTAGGCTCTGAACTGGAAGGAGTAAATGTTAAAGAAGGTGGCAGCGCTAGCGAGTTAGCTATTGAAGCGAAAGAAGGCGGCGTGGACGGAAATAATATTTCTGTTACCGATGGTGGTAAACAGGAAGCATTCCAGGCCACTTTCCAAGTAGGAGCTAACAATGGTCAGTCCATGACAATTGAAGTGAATGACATGCGTGCCAACGCTCTTGGATTAACTGGTGAAGCTGGTGAAGAAGGTTTCAGTGAATCCAACAATGTGACAAATGGTACGAACAATAACACGGTCGAAGCAGCTCTGGATCTAACCTCATCAGAAAGTGCTTCGAAGGCCATTGAAACAATAAGCAGTGCGATCGAACAAGTGTCATCGCAGCGTTCCAACTTAGGTTCATTCCAAAACCGTTTGGATCATACCATTAATAACTTGGAAACATCATCTGAAAATCTGTCATCTGCGGAATCCCGCATCCGTGACGTTGACATGGCGAAAGAAATGATGGAACAGACCCGCGCTAGCACACTTGCGCAGGCGTCCCAGTCCATGCTCGCCCAAGCCAACCAACAGCCGCAGCAGGTTCTTCAGCTGCTACAATAAAATCTTTACAAATAGGGGGACTTCAGTTATCAATCTGGAGTCCCTTTATTAATTGTGACAGGCACCATGAGAGGTATGTATGTAAATATCTTGGTATGGAGCATTCTAACTTATCAGATTCTATTTATAAAAACGGGGCTGTATCAAAAGCCCTTAACTAAAAAGCCATGGACGCCATCTTCAGATGGTGACCATGGTTTTTTACGTATTTTTAAAGCCAGCTTATACAGCTG
>NZ_FOXD01000030.1 GCF_900115625.1 Salibacterium halotolerans
TTCATTATACCGAAAGAGGCGATTTTTTTGTATATGAAATAGAAAAAGGAGCTGTAAAAGGTCATTTTTTCACAACCTTTTGATACAGCCCCTTCGTTCTGCTTTTCCTTACCAGAGGTTCCAGGGATGTTCCTCCGGTGGGTTGGAATGCACTTTGACTTCTTCTTTTTTCGTTGGATGCTCGACAGCGAGGGTCTGGGACCATAGCGCAATCTGTTGGCCTGGCTTATTCACGCTGCTGCCGTATTTCTGATCTCCGTAAAGCGGACAGCCGCGGGAGGCGAACTGAACGCGTATCTGGTGCGGGCGCCCTGTGTGAAGCTGAATGGATACGAGGCTCGCATTTTTTGCGGTTCCCTCGGTTTCGTATTCAAGAACCGCTTTTCGCGCCTTGTCCCGGCCGGGGTCTGCAACGCTCACTTCATTGTTCCGGCGGTCCTTCACCAGATAATCCTCCAGCCTGTCGTTTGGCTTTGGCGGCTTTCCTCGCACGACAGCCAGGTAGTGTTTCTCCATGGTACCACGCCGGATGCTGTCGGAAAGCCGGGAAGCCGCTTTGGAAGTTTTGGCAAACACCATGACTCCTCCGACAGGACGGTCCAGCCGGTGCACGAGCCCGAGGTATACGTTTCCTGGCTTCTGATGCCGTATTTTTAAATCTTCTTTCAAAAACGTGAGCAGATCCTTATCCCCGGAACGATCCTCCTGAACAGGCATGTTCACCGGTTTTTCTACGAAAAGTAAATGATTGTCTTCATAAAGAATCGGAACCTTCATCGTCATTAAAACCCCTTCAGTGTGTACAATCCCCTTTATGATAACACAGCTTCCGGAAAAGTGTTTTTATTATCACATGAGTATAAAAAGATAAGGAAATGATATCTATACGGGATGATTGTAAAGCTTTTTTAAAGATACAGAAAAAGGCTTGCCCATTTGCAGGCCTGACCATACAATGAGAACACACGAAGCTGTATGTTATATGTTATATGTAGTTAATTTTGGGGGAGGTTTTTTATCCATGTTTCAATCGAAGAGGGGTCGAAGAACAAGTCTTTCTTCCTTTGCTCTGGCCGCAGCAGCACTGATTGCAGCGCCGCAGATGGAAGTGTCGGCGGCAGCGGGCTACAGCGATGTGGAAGAGAGCGGCACGCATTTCGAAGCCATTCAATCGCTGACAGAGCAGGAAATCATTCAGGGGTATGAAGATGGCACATTCAGGCAGTGGCAGGATGTAAAAAGGGAGCGTGCTGCAGTGATGCTTGCTGAGGCTGCGGACGTGTCGGTTCCGGATAATGTGGAACAGATACTTAATCAATACGAAGACGTCGACATAGATCACATGTATGCCGAAGAAATTGCAGCTGTAACAGAAGCCGGGATTTTCAGCGGAAATGAAGAAGGGGAATTCCATCCTTCTGCGTCCATCACCCGCCAGCAGACCGCTTCGGTTCTCGTGCCTGCGCTCAGTCTTCGTGGGCTGGACGGTGAATCGGACGAGGTGGATGTGAACCTGGACAATGTACACGCGTCCCACGACGAGAATGTTCAGACACTGGCTGATCTGGAGCTTACGACACAACTGGATGATTTCCGTCCGGGAGAATCTGTATCACGCGGAGCATTCTCAACATTTGTCCACCGTGCCCAGGATCTGAAAGAACAGGAGAGCGGAGGCAGTGCCGGTGAAGATTCGGAAGAGGGTGCAGTAAGCTCCGAATTGACGATCATGCACACGAATGACATCCACGCCCATCTCGACGTGATGCCGAAACTGGCGACTGCCGTGGAAAATTACCGCGCGGAGCATCCTGACTCTCTCCTGCTTGATGCAGGCGATATGTTCTCCGGTACGCTCTATTTCAATGAATTCCAGGGACAGGCCGGACTCGAACTGATGAATCTCATGAACTATGACATGGCGACCTTTGGAAATCATGAGTTTGATTTAGGCTCGAGCTCGGAAGGACACCAGGCGCTTTCGGAATTCGTCAGCGGTGCTGCATTTCCGTTTGTCAGCTCCAACCTGGACTTTTCCCAGGATGCCAATATGAGCGGGTTGTTTCATGATGAGATGACCGAAGAGCCGGAAGATGGTCAGATTTACAACAGCATTGTGAAAGAAGTGAACGGGGAGAAGATAGGCGTATTCGGATTGACGACGTCCGAAACAGCAGATATTTCAAGCCCTGCGGATGTGTCGTTTGAAGACTACGTCGAATCATCACAGGAAGCTGTGAATGAGTTTGAAGAGGCGGGTATCAACAAGGTCGTTGCGTTGACCCACATCGGATATGATGACAATCCGGAATACGACAACGACCTGCAGCTTGCCGAGCAGGTGGATGGGATTGATGTCATCGTCGGAAGCCACACGCACACCGAACTGTCGGAGCCCGATGTTGTAGGGGAAGACAGCGGCGAGCCGACTGTCATCGTACAGGCTTCTCAATACGGTGAATTTCTTGGAACGCTTCAGGTCGGATTCAACGATTCTGGTGTAGTCACTGAGCACCAGGGAGAATTAATTGAAATCGGGGAGCAGGCTGAAAATGAAGAAGCAGCCGCTGCTCTGGCGCCGTATGCGGCCCAAATTGACGAAGTGCAGAATGAAGAAAGCGGCGGAGTTGCCGCAGAAGCTCTTCCGAACCCGCGTCTGGAGAACGGGGATGACACCAGTGTGAGAAACAGTGAAACGAAACTGGGGAACCTCATTACTGACGCCATGCTTGCCAAAGCCAAAGAGTACAATGAAGAAACAACTGCCGCTCTCCAAAACGGCGGCGGTATCCGTACATCTATCGATCAGGGGCCGATCACTAATGGAGAGATCATCTCCGTACTGCCGTTTGGAAACACACTCGCGACGATGGAGATCACGGGAGCGGAACTGAAACAGGCTCTTGAGCACAGCGTCAGCCAGGTGCCTGCGGAGAATGGAGGTTTCCTGCATGTGAGCGGAATGACGTACACGTACGACAGCTCCAATGAAGCCGGGAACCGTATCCAGACGGTTGAAATAAAGCAGGATGGAGATTTCACACCGGTTGAAGACGACCGGCAGTACGTTGTTGCCACCAACGCGTTTACCGCGAAAGGCGGGGATGGGTACGACGTCTTTGCCAACCTCTACGATGAAGGACGCGTGACAGATCTTGGCCTCAGCGACTGGCAGAATCTGCGGGATCATGTTGCCGAACTAGGCACCGTCGATCCTGAAATCGAAGAACGCATCGTGGATGTAAACAATAACTAGGTAACCAAAGAAAGGCCGGGTGCAGCAACGTCTGCACCCGGCTTTTCTTCGTCATCCAGGTTAAGAAAGATCTTATAAATCATCCAATAAAAACACGCTGCCGTCTGCTGCGTGCACCCCGTAATCGCAGTCCAATTTTCCGCACAGAACATAACGGCGCTGCTGCTCATCATAAATATACACGGGGGTTACCGTTATGTGCTGCTTTATCTTCTCGTAAGCCTCTTCTTTACGGATGGTTGTTTTTTCAGGTTTTTCGTAATGACTGTACATATCTCTTAACAACTTATTATCGATATAATTCACAACCTGCAGGCTGTCTGGGTGAAGAAAGACTTTTATTTTTCCTGCAAACACCCACCGGTCCGGGTTGGAAGGTTTCAAGATGGTAAGAAGATAGCCTTTCTCCCGGTTGATCGTGTGAAGAACCCATTTCCCGCTGTCCTGAGGGTATTCCTGCCGCATTAAGGTTACCACTGCTTCGAGAACCTGCTGCTGCTCATCAACGGTGATGGGAAAAGTGTCCGGGTGCGGCTCACACGCAAAGGCCTGCGCGGCGCTCACATCCTCCTGCAGTTCAATGGAACCCCCTTCGAACGATCCTTCCAAGGGAGTCTGCCATGTAAGCCGCTGATTCACCAGCTGGTATGCTTTCTTCTCCGCAAAAATCTCAAATGGGAGAGCTGATGCTCCGTCGTTTGTCACATAGAGCTCGTCTAACACATACACAGGGAGGATTTTCCCGGATGCGCGTGAGGGGAACTCCAGAAGCTGCAGCTGCTTCCAAACATACGGTTCGGCATTGTCCCGCGTTAATGCAAAAGGTTCTTTGTGTATCATATCTTCAGGTGGAAATTGTCCATCTATGGAAAAGAAGGTAAGACGTCCTTGATCGTTGAAATGAATGTCTATGCATCCGGACGGAGAGACTTTCACACCATCTATACACTCCTCGAACCTGTACCCGCCTTCCCCGTCTTTTATGAGCTGGAACTGCTTTTTATGGGCAAGCCCTGTTTCTTTTTCCAGCCAGGTGATGATGTTTTCACTGTCTGTATAGCCGAATCTGCATTTATCTGCATAGGTTTCACCGCGGACGAAGATAATGCTCTGAAAATGGTGCGTATGTATGTTGATATTGACGACAGCTGTTCCTGCTGGATTGAGTCCTTCTTCACCGCGCTCTGTCATATGGGGCGGAAGCCATTCCATACTTAATGTATAAATCGTTTCATGAAATACATTAACCGATCGGAGGATGTCGTGTGTCAGCAGGTGATACCGCGCGAGGCCGAGCGTCGTTTTCGTATACTCGATCAGAGATTTTATTCGTTCATCCAAAGCAGCCACTCCTCTGTAGAAAGATAAATACACGTCTCCCTATTGAAAATTTTACCATAAAGGTATCTATATAAAAAGATATAGAAAGCGGGTCAAAAAAACGAACATTTATTCTTGTTTTACTTGAAACAAAACAATTGTTCGTATATAATGTAAAAAAAGGGGACAGGAGGCATCGATATGGACAGCATTTTGATGAGAGCGGCAGAAACAAAAGGCCCGGTCCAGGTGATTTACGAGCGGAAAGACGGTAGTCTGACGCAGCGCACTGTTACAGTGTACCAGCTGAACCGGAGAAATGTATTGGTCTGGTGTCATGAACGGAATGCGGTACGGTCGCTGAAGACGTGCAATATCCTGTCTGTGATGCCGTTATCTATGCGCCGCTACGCGCAGCCTGCGGGATAAGTACGCTGCTTAGCCATATGCTTTCTGATGAGCCTTTTTCCGGCTCAGGTATTCGGGGTCTTCCCGTACTATCTTCCATTTCTTTTCGCACACAGCGGCGGCTTCTTCTTTTTCCGGATCGAAGTCTGTCCGGCGGATCGTTCCGTCTTTATTATACTTTTTTCCACCTGGGTATTTAGCGTAGCGTTTGGCTCTGGTGTACCCCATCTGCAGAAACTTTCTGGCCATATCCATCCCGACAAAATCGTCCTGTTCTTTATAATCGAGAAATAGTTGATAAATGTTTTCTGATGAGGTACGGGCCGCCCCTGACGTTTTAAAACGCCAGTATGGCAGAAGTTCACTTTTGTACGGCTCTACGTTCATCACTCCTTTTTCCCCGCGTCCCACTCTATACCGGTGCGGCTCCTGTCTATGGTCGATATCACCTTGTTTATCTGTATGTTCTATGCTCACATGATCTCTCCTTTCTACAGCAGATGTACCCGGAAGGGAAGCCGCGCAATCCTGTTACACCTCTGAACATGGGAGAAAGCTGATGCATATAACTGGACGCTTTGGGCATTTCCTTTTTATGATAGGTAATGGAAGGTTTAAACAAATACCCGAAGGAGGTTTCGAATATGGCAGCACAGGAAGGTACGATGCGCTCCATTCGTCTTGAGAAAGAAGGAAGTGCAGATAACCTGTATACAGTGACAGAACCGATCCCGTCCGCCCAGCGCGGAGAAGTGGTCGTACGAGTCAAAGCATCCTCTCTGAATTTCCGGGACCTTGCGATGCTGAAGGAAGAGTACCCGGGCGGGATGAAACCGGACCTCATTCCGTTGTCTGACGGAGCGGGCGAAATTGTAGAAGTCGGCGAAGGTGTGCGGCGCTTTCAGGTCGGCGACCGGGTTGCAGGTAACTTCACAAAAGAATGGTTCAGCGGGCGCCGCCCGACATATACCGAGCCATACGGATCCCACAGCGACGGCTGGCTGACAGAATATAAAGTGATGAATCCGGAGCTCCTCGTCGAAGTTCCTGATCATTTAACGTTTGAGCAGGCCGCGACACTCCCATGTGCCGGTGTAACGGCATGGAACGCTCTGCACGGTCCAAGCCCGTTGATGGCCGGGGATACGGTCCTCACGCTTGGAAGCGGGGGTGTGTCTGTGTACGCGCTGCAGCTTGCTAAACAACTGGGTATCAACGTTATTTCAACGACTTCCAGCAACGAGAAAGCAAAGAAACTGAAAGAGCTCGGCGCAGATGAGGTTATTAATTACAACGAAACGCCGAACTGGGGAGAAAAAGCGAAAGAGCTGACCGGAGGTGTTGGTGTGAACCGCGTAGTGGAAGTAGTCGGGCCTGCTACCATTCAGCAGTCACTCAAAGCGGTCGCACCCGGTGATGAACTGTCCCTGATTGGAGTACTCAGCCGCACAGGGGATAAAATTGATTACTTCGACCTCTTCGGCTCTGCATCCACCCGCACGATCGGCGTGGGAAGCCGTCAGGATTTTGAAAACATGAACCAGGTGATCGCGGACAAAAACATGGTACCGGTCGTTGACAGCGTATTTCCGATGGACCAGGCAGCCGAGGCGTACCGGTACCTGGACAGCCAGAAATTCTTCGGCAAAATCGCCATCTCCCATGACTGATTTCTAAGAGGCCCCGCGTTATCATGATGCAAAGCTGGATAAGCGCTCCCGGCTGTTTCAGCGGACAGCCGGGAGCTTTTCTATATGTTCCTTTTCAAGACGCGAAACCGTCCACGGTCTGTTCCTCATAAAAAGCATAAATATCCTTCCCGGCGTCCGGGCGTTGTGAACGCTTTGACCGTGTTACAATAAAAAGGAATATCACGAAAAGAAAGGAGCATACCTATGCCAAAACCGATTATCATGGATTGCGATCCCGGGCATGACGATGCGATTGCGATTTTTCTTGCAGCCGGATCGGCGGAAGTGGATATTCAGGCGATTACTACGGTGTCCGGGAACGCGTTGATTGAGCATACGACAAGAAATGCTCTGATTATCGCGGAAAAGGCGGGACTCGGTCACGTTCCGGTAGCAGAGGGTGCCGGCGAACCTCTCGTACGGCATGCGGTAACAGCACCGCATATCCATGGGGAGAGCGGACTGGAAGGCCCGGCTCTGCCGGAACCTGAGAAATCAGTGGACTCCCGTCACGCGGTGGATCTGACGGCAGAGCTGCTTCTTCACGCGGAGGAGCCGATTACGCTTGTCCCGACCGGACCGCTGACCAACATCGCCTGGCTGCTGAAACGGTATCCTGCGGTAAAGAAGAACATTGCAGGTATTGTGCTGATGGGCGGAGGTTCTTACGGGAACTGGTCCCCTGCAGCTGAATTTAATATCTATGCCGACCCGGAAGCGGCTCACATTGTTTTTGAGAGTGGTCTGCCGATTACCATGGCGGGGCTGGATCTTACCCATCAGGCGCTCGCCGGAGAAGAAGAGAAAGAGCTTCTCCGTGGAGCGGATACGAATGCTGCTGCCTTCACCGCAGAGCTTCTGGAATATTTCGCCGGTACATATCATAGTCTTTTCGGCTTTTCCGCGGCGCCGATTCATGACGCGTGTGCAGCGGCTTTCACTATTGATGAAAATGTCTTTGCCACCGAACATCTCCCGGTTACTGTAGAAACGCGCGGCATCTATACGACGGGCATGACGGTGATTGATGCGCTGCAGACGACTGGAAAGGCACCGAATGTCCACGTCGCACGGGAGCTGAACCAGGAAGTATTCTGGAAGATGATACGATCGTCGCTGGAGCGGCTTCCCTGACGAGAAAGGTTCCGGCCCTCGTTAGGAGCTTCATCAAACGTTTGTTTAATCTTTCCGCAGTCAGGGACAGCATTCAGCAGGAGTATGTTTATACAGCCTGAGGCAGGGGAATACTGAACCCGGAAGATACAGGAAAGGAGAAAGTTTGATGGAACAAAACGAGCTTAAAAATAAAATCCTGCGCATTATTGATGAATACAAAACAGGGGTGCTTGCTACGGTGGAGAAAGAGCGCCCGCATTCGAGGTACATGACGTTTTATCATGATGATATTACCCTTTATACACCGACGAGCAAAGACACTCATAAGGCCGAGGAAATTGAAAAAAATCCGTATGTGCATATTCTGCTTGGATATGAAGGAGAAGGACTGGATGATCTGTACGTTGAGGTATCTGGGAAAGCTGTCATCCGGGAAGACAAAGCGATCAAGCAGCAATTCTGGCATGAAAGCATGGACCGCTGGTTTGACGGAATCGACGATCCTGAATTCATCATGCTGGAAATCCAGCCTGAGAGCATGAGGCTTATGAATAAAACGGGAGAACCACCGCAAAAACTGGATCTGTAATAATGGGAAAACAATCCGGCTTACATCACGGTGTCAGCCGGATTGTTTTGTTTACTGTTTCACTGCACGGTAACCGGCTTCTTCCGCCGATTCGGTGCTGCAGAACATTTCTTCGGCTTCGGTTTGCTTGCAATAAGGGCTGGCGGGTGTATGATAAATGTTGTCGCCGCTTGCGCTGTGGTTGCCCTTGATTTTGGGATTGCTGCACGCTGTCTCCTGCACGGCTTCCGGTTGAAATCCGTCATCGGTAACATAGCCGTCTTCGCTCCAGATACCGAGGTTCTGCTGCCGCGCCTCTTGTTGTGCTTCCTGCAGTCGATCCACGTATCTGGTGTTGGGCTCGATAATGTAAGCCACCCGGGCCAGCCCTTCTTCTATCATCGTTTGATTCACCATTTCCCGTCGACCCAGAGATACGCAAGAAAACGATCATAATCATCACGGATGGTCGTGTCTATTTCTACGGTGACATCCTTACCCTCGGGGAGCAGCTCTTTGGCATACTTACTGGCTTTTGGCCCGTAAGGCTGCACGGGCTCGTCGGGATGTACCGTTTCCGGGGTGTCGATTAAAAGCAGCCGGAGCGTTTCTTCTCCTCCTTTATCCATATCAACGGTAACCGTGTCCCCGTCTACAACGTCCACAATATCGGCCTTTATTTTTTCTCCTTCTTCATACGTTGAACTGCCGCAGGCACTCAGCAGAACCATCATAAACAGAAATATACAGCGTTTCATTCAAACAGGCTCCTTTTATGCTTTTATCGTCATAAAAAAACGGGAATGCGTGGAAAAACGGTGATTTCAGCCGTCCATACGTCATTTTTATGAAAAGAAAGAGGTGGAAGCATGCCGGTACAATACGAAAACCAACATGTCACGGTATTTCAAAGTGAGCTGTATCAGACGACGTCCACGGTCGCAGTGACAAAGGATATAATTCTTATTACGGACCCAACCTGGCTTCCCGGCGAAATCGAAGCCATCCGGCAGCATGTCGATAAGCATGATAACGGACAGCGTAAATACCTGCTTTTCACGCATTCGGATTTTGACCACATTCTTGGCTGGAAGGCGTTTCCCGACGCGGTAACGATTGCGTCCCGGGGATTTACGGCGAAGTCCGGCAGGGAAGACATCCTGCAGGACATTCATGATTTTGACGAGTCCTATTACATTCAACGTCCGTATCCCGTGGAATACCCTTCTATTGATATTATCATTGATCATGATGAACAGACGATGGAAATTGGTAATACGTCTGTATCTTTTTATCTGGCGCCGGGTCATCAGGCCGACGGAGTGTTTGCGGTACTGCCTGGTCCGGGCATTTTAATCGCAGGGGATTATGCGAGCGATGTGGAATTTCCTTTTATTCATCATGACAGCAGGGCCTACGAACGCACATTGAATAAACTGGAAGAGGTAATGGACGAAAACACTATCAATCTGTTCGTCCCGGGTCACGGAACGTGCACAGCAGACGGCGCTGAGATAAGAAAACGCATCCGGGATTCACGCTGGTATATTCAGACACTTCGCGATGAGATCCGGCATCAGCAATCGTCTGAGGTGCTGGGTGCCTTTGTGGACAGTTATTCCTTTTCGCGTTATCTTGGAGAAGAACATGAAAACAACAAAGCTCAGATAGAAAAGGAACGTAGAGCATAGAAAGCAGGGAAACTCATGGGAGTACTTCAGGATATTGTGATATGGATTCTGGCGGTTTTTATGGTCATCGGCACGCTGGACAAGGTGTTTGGCAATAAGTACGGATACGGAGGGGCGTTTGACCGCGGGTTTGCCGCCATGGGCCCCGTTGCTGTGGTTATTGTGGGAATGATCTCGCTTGCCCCTGTACTCGCCGATATCCTTCGTCCCGTCATTGCTCCGGTATACCAATGGCTTGGAGCGGATCCGGCGATGTTTGCCACAACGATTCTCGCACTGGATATGGGAGGATGGGCACTGGCCGGGGAACTTGCCGAAACAGAGGAATCCGCCCGGTTCGCCGGCATTCTTCTCGGCAGTATGCTGGGCGCTACGCTGACTTTTACCGTTCCAATCGCCTTAAGTATCCTGAAAAAAGAAGACCATGCCCTGTTTGCCAAAGGGATGCTGGCCGGCATAACCACCATTCCCGTCGGCATGCTCGCCGGAGGAGCAGTGGCGGGGTTTTCCATGCAGCAGATGTTAGGGAACCTGGTGCCTATATTTATCGTATCCGGTCTGATTCTGCTAGGACTGTGGTGGAAGATGGAGGCAATGGTACAAGGATTCCGGATATTTGGGAGGCTGGTGACTGTGGTGACGACGCTTGCCACCGCTGTTGTCGTTCTGCAGGCACTCACCGGATGGACAATTATTGATGGCATGGCCCCGTCACGGGAAGGTATATTGACTGTTGGAACCCTTGCGTTCACGCTGGCGGGAGCCTTTCCGCTCGTTCACTTTTTTCAGCAGCGTATTGCCGGAAAAGATCACGGAAGCCGGTTTTTTATGAATCCGACGGCCTGGTCGGGCTGGTGTGCCTCTTTGGCGCATATCATTCCGATGTTTACGCTCAGCAAAGAGATGGACGATGATGGCAAATTGATGAACTATGCGTTCGCGGTAAGCGGCGCTTTCCTTCTCGGAGGCCATCTCGGTTACACCGCCGCTGTCAATGAGGCGATGATTGTGCCGCTGCTTGCAGGGAAACTGGCCGGAGGAATCAGCGCGATGGGGGTCGCGTACGGAATCATTCTAAAATCCAAAACATCCATTTCTGATAACACGCCGGAATGGTATGATAAAAAAGAATATCAACATAAAGGATAGGGATCCCCCATGAATAAAGTGATTATCGGTTTCGGAGCTTGTGTGCTGCTTTTGTTGGGAGGTTGTTCGGCAACTGGTGCATCCGAAGAAGAGGAGCAGAACAACGAAGAAACGCAGGAATCCCGGGAAGCAGAACAGAGCGGGCAGGCAGCACAGGCGGACGCTGCCCCTGAACCTGCAGAACAGGAACAGACAAAGAAAGAGAATACAGAAGCCGCAGAGCAGGGGCAGGAGATAGAACCACCGGCTGTCAATGAAGAAGGTGTATTGAAAAATCCTTCCGCCCTGGATACTCTGGTGAATCGCGAGTACCGTCTGCCGGCTGATTACGTGCCGGAAGATTTAACGGTGCCGGATGTCCGGTTTCCATATGAAGAAAATGTTCCGAAACGACAGGTGCGCAAGCCGGCCGCTGATGCATTGGAAGCTTTATTCAGCGGAGCGGAAGAAGATGGGCTGTATCTTTTCGCGGTGTCCGGGTACCGCTCCTATGACCGTCAGGAATCGATTTTCGCGGCTAATGCCGAAGAAGACGGGGTCGAGGCGGCCAATCAGTACAGCGCCCAGGCCGGAGAAAGTGAACATCAGAGCGGACTTGCCATGGATGTCAGTTCCCAATCCGCCGATTTTGCCTTAACCAATGCGTTCGGCGAGACGCCGGAAGGCAAATGGCTGAAAGAACATGCTCATGAATACGGTTTTGTGATTCGTTATCCGAAAGGCAAAACCGACATTACCGGCTATCAGTACGAGCCGTGGCACCTGCGCTACGTTGGGAAGGAACTTGCCGCCACCCTTCATGATACAAACCAGACACTCGAAGAATATTACGGCACCGCTGAATAAGAAAGGGGCTGTATCAAAAGGTACAGCTCCTTTTCAATAATATAGAAAATTCACCTCAGGCAGAAACGGCAGGCGGCGACGCCAGCGGGAAGAGCAGCGGCCGAAGATCCCATCAAACGGCGGTTTTACCGTTTGATGTAGCTGAGGCGCTGCCCGCGGCAAGCGTCCGCCTGCAGTGGATGCCTTAACGCTTAATGGCTTTTGATACAGCTCCTTGTGTATCGATGCGCACATTCGGTATGCCGGCGTTTTGAAAGATCCGGGGGCCGTGTCGTTTCCCGGGTCATACTTACGTTTTGGGCCGAGACATGGCGGAAAACGTTACATAGAACCGTTCATGAAGCACTTTTGCTCTTTTCGCAGCGTCCCAAACGTAACGATGAATGAACCATACTTACGTTTTTGCTGATCCGGCACTCGTAAACGTAACTATGAACCGTTTATAACGACGTTTTCCCCCGGGTGGGACGGCTCAAACGTCACTACCCCACTACCCCCGCGCCCCAACCTCATCAGTCGTTGTGAAAATAATCACTGCGCCGTCCGCCCCATAAAAAAACCGCCAGCACACAAAGGGCGAGCACAATATGGGGTGCAATCATAAGCAGAAAAAATTCCATGGTACACCGCTCCTTTATTATTTATTCCCGCGCACGTAATCGGCATCAAACAGAAACAGCCTCATCAACAAAACGAGGGATGGAATCAACAGCAGCAGTCCCGCGATAAAAGCAGCAATCAAGGCGGCCGCCATCGTTTCGTTGACGAACCCGTCGTACATCGTGAGGTGCGGGTACAACAGGTACGGAAGGTGGGACGCGCCGTAACCGAACCACGCACTGAAAAACTGAAACATCACAAGCACGAATGCCAGGCCGAGACGTTGTTTCCGGTAAA
Source organism: Salibacterium halotolerans (assembly GCF_900115625.1). Taxonomy (GTDB): domain Bacteria; phylum Bacillota; class Bacilli; order Bacillales; family Marinococcaceae; genus Salibacterium; species Salibacterium halotolerans. The sequence goes on from NZ_FOXD01000030.1 coordinate 12,943, forward strand.
CGAGCAGCACAGCACCCAGGAAAAACAGGAATGACAAGATGAATACCCAGCTTATATCCAGCATGCTGCGGAAATGTTCGGGATTGTGACGGCTGATCGTATAGAATATCAGCAGGCTGGCAAGAATCGTCGGTCCCGCCCAGAACAACGTATAGCGGCGGAACACTTGATGGGATGCTGTATCACCCGCTTTATACGAGTAGTACGTCAAAAACGCGGCTGAAATATAAAGAACGCTCACCACCGCCAGCACCACAACACTCCAGGAATAGGTGCTCGTCAGCAGTTCGCGGAGCAGCAGCGTCACACGGTCTTTTGACACATCCAGATAATCACCTTCGGAAATGGTGAGCACGATGGTGAATGAAGCGGGAATCAGCAGACCGCTCATCCCGTAAAGGAACGAGTATACCCGGCTGTCTTTGGAACCATACGTGTTAAAGGCGTAATAGGAGCCGCGGATGGCGATCAGGACAATGGATATGCTCCCCGGTACGAGAAGGGCGGTCCCGTAATAATACGCGGTGTCGGGGAAGAATCCGACAATCCCGACAAAGAAAAAAACGAGAAACACATTTGTCACTTCCCAAACCGGGGACAGGTAGCGCTGAATCAGCTTGTTCACTTGGTAATTCTTACGGGAGATTTTATTGTAAAAGTGAAAGAATCCGGCTCCGAAATCGATAGAGCCGACAATCAGGTACCCGTAAAGGAACAGCCATAATACGGTGATGCCGAGTATTTCGTAAGTCATGACGACCCTCCCCGTCTGTCAATGCCGCGGCTCTCGAGTTCATGAGCAACGGGATTGTTCTTGAACATTTTTCGGAGAACGACGGCGCTCGAAATCCCGAGCACGGCGTACAGTCCGAGAAACAGATACAGCATCGCATCAACATGGCTCGACGTCGTTGCTCCCTCCGGTGTCCGCATGATGCCATGCAGAATCCAGGGCTGCCGGCCGACTTCGGCATACACCCAGCCCAATTCCGTCGCCAGAATGGACAGCGGTCCACCTACGGCAATACCTGACAGCAGAACTTTATGATGCATCCAATCCGGTTTTTTCCACCGGAGAAACAGGTACAACAGCGGTACAAAAGCAAGGTATATCCCAATCGTTACCATGCTGTCAAAAAAGTAATGCACGATGAGCGGCGGTCTGTTTTCTTTTGGAAACTCCTCGAGACCGATTACTTCAGCCGATGGCGTACCGTGCGCCAGAATACTTAGGGCATAGGGAACCTCCAGCGCATACTGCACCTCATTGTCTTCTGTCAGCACGCCTCCTACGACAAGCGGAGCTTCTGTCTGCGTTTGAAAATGCCACTCACCTGCAGCGAGTTTTTCAGGCTGATATTCGGCCAGGTATTTTCCTGACAAGTCACCGATACCTACAGTCCCGATGGAGAAAACAAATGCTGCTGTCATCGTCAGCTGCAGTGCTTTTTTGTGATACACATGCCTGTCACCTTTCAGCATTTTGACGGCACCGATCATACCGAGCACAAAGGCGGAGGTGAGGTAGCAGGTGACAAGCACGTGGGCGGTTTTAGTCGGTGCCGCCGGATTAAACATTGCAGCAAGCGGATTGATATCGGTAATCACACCGTTTGTCAGCTCGAACCCCCGGGGCGCATTCATGAACGAATTGACCGACGTGATGAAAAAAGCGGAAAACGAAGCCCCGATGACAATCGGTATCATGAGAAGCAAATGGCGGGTTCGGCTTTTAAACCGGTCCCACGTGTAAAGGTAGATACCGAAAAAAATTGCCTCGAAAAAGAAAGCAAAGACTTCCATAAAAAGAGGGAGGGAAATCGTCTGTCCGGCGAGCTGCATGAAATTCGGCCAAAGAAGATTCAGCTGCAGCCCGATGGAGGTGCCGGTTACCACGCCCACCGCTACCGTGACGACAAACCCACGGGCCCACCGCCGGGCGAGCAGCCGGTAATGCTCGTCATTTTTGCGGATGCCCATCCACTCGGCGAAGGCAATCATCAACGGTACACCGACGCCGATTGTCGCGAAGATGATATGAAATCCGAGTGTCAGGCCGGTCAGCATCCGGCTGAAAACGGCCGCATCATATTCCAGGAACATACCACACACTCCTTTCAAAGCTTAGTTATATCCTGTCCTGCATAAAAAAATATAAAGATTTTTCAATTTGTGAATACCATCATAAATTTATCTGGAAAGAAAGGGCTGCCAAGTGACAATCCGAATAAAAGAGACGATTCTCGTTTTGTTTTAGATATGATAAGATATAGTGGCGGCTATGTGTTTTATGGAAAAGAACATAAACAGCGCAGTGGACGATTATATATACAATAAAGATGTAAGTTAGTGAAGAATAGGGGCGTTATAGCTGTGAACATAGATATTGATGGAGTGAGTGTGGGTTACCACGTCTCCGGAGAAGGGGCGGATGTGGTGCTTCTTCACGGGTGGGGTGCAGAACGGAATGCTTTTGCTCCGGTGCATCAATCCCTGGAGAAGCATTTCCGGGTATGGTCGCTTGATTTCCCGGGATTCGGAGAAAGCGGCGATCCACCGGAACCCTGGGATGTTTCGGACTATACCGGAATGCTTGGAACCTTTCTTGAAGCAATGGGTATCGACCGGCCGATTCTCGTCGGCCATTCGTTCGGCGGACGGGTATCGATCAAATATGCTGCCCGAAATCCGGCGCATAAAGTGATTCTTGTGGACAGTGCCGGAATTAAGCCGAAACGGAAATGGCAGTATTATGTTAAAGTCTACACGTATAAAGCATTTAAAAATATACTCAATCTGCCGGTGCTGAACCGGTATAAAGAAACAATACTTACAAGAGTGAAAGGAAAGCTCGGTTCCACAGACTATAAAAATGTTTCCGGAACGATGCAGCAGACATTTGTTCAGGTCGTGAACGAAGACCTCCGCCATCATCTGCCCGACATACAGGCGCCGACACTGCTTGTGTGGGGAGAGAATGACGAGGCGACTCCGGTTGCGGATGCCCGGTTGATGGAAGACATGATTCCAGACGCCGGTCTTGTTGTTCTGGAAAATGCGGGTCATTATTCGTATCTTGATAAACGACAGCAATTTTTGTTGGTAATCGATTCTTTCCTTCAAAAAGATAAAGGGGAGAGGAAGTCATGACAGGCATACTCATATTATTATTTCTGGCAGCCTGGGGCTGGTATACAACCCGGATCGTGAAGACCAGCACTCATATGCTGCAGTTAAATGCCTATCGGACAGAACGTTACTGGAACTGGGTGGTTTCACACACCTCCAAAGCTTTTCCGCTGCAGAGTTTTCTTCCGTTTCTTTCCTTTCTTCCACTGCTGTTTGGAAATGAGACGGCTGCGTTGACAGCGGGAACGCTTATTTTTGCGCTTATGGCTTATTTTATGCCGGAAGAACAGGAAAAGAAAAAGCTCGTGTTCACCTCCAGAGTGAAACGGCTTCTTGTGACGAGCGGCGTGTTGTTTGCGGTAACGGCAGTGTTTGGCATTATTTTAGGCACAGGGCTGGACAGCAGTATGGGATGGTTTCTGCTGCTTGTAACAGCAGCTTCTGTTCTTGCCTATTTTTATACTCTTGCTGCCAATGTCATCAACTGGCCGGTGGAAAAGCAGATCAGCCAGTACTACTTCCATGACGCGGAAAAGATTATCAAACAGATGAACAATCTTGAAGTAATCGGTGTGACGGGAAGCTTCGGAAAGACGAGCACGAAGCACATTCTCGAAACGGTCCTGTCGTCTGAGTTTAATGTATTGATGACGCCCGAGAGCTATAACACAAAAATGGGCGTAACAAAGACCATTCGGACGATGCTGAAGCCCTACCATGATATTTTCATAGCCGAAATGGGAGCGAAGCAGGAATATGATATTCAGGATATCAGTGAACTGGTTCATCAGAAATACGGAATACTGACCGCCATCGGGGAGCAGCATCTGGAGACGTTCAAGACGCTTGATAATATTAAGAAGACGAAGTTCGAATTAATTGAGACGCTCCCGCATGAGGGGACGGCTTTTCTGAATAAAGATGATCAGAACATCATGTCCTACCAGCAGCGCAACCAGTGCCGGACGATGTATTACGGTATTGATGCCGTGGATCTTCATTACCGGGCTGCGGATATTTCCTACTCTTCTAAAGGGTCGGAGTTCACCGTCTACAAGTACGATGGAACGTCCGTGAGGATTCAGACGAAACTGCTCGGCCGCCATAACATTTATAACATTCTTGCAGCGATTGCGATGGCATCGGAAAAAGGCATTTCTTTTGAAAAGATTGCCCGTTCCGTCAAACAGGTCGCGCCGGTGGAGCACCGTCTGGAACTAAAGAAATCGTCCGGAAACATTACTATTGTCGACGACAGTTTCAACTCCAACCCGGTCGGATCCAAAATGGCGCTGGAAGTACTCGGACAGATGCCGGAATACAAAATGCTTGTAACACCCGGCATGATAGAACTGGGTGAAAAAGAATACGAATTGAACAAGAGGTTTGCCGAATATGCTGCGGAGGTATGTGATTTTGTGATCCTGGTCGGAAAGAAACAGACCGAACCGATGCAGCAGGGACTGGCGGATAAAGAGTTTCCCGAAAGTCAGTATTACGTAGCGGAGAATCTGCAGGACGCACTGCAGAAAATGAACGAGAAAGCTGTTCAGAAATCAGTCGTTCTGCTGGAAAACGATCTCCCGGATACATTTAATGAGTAATCAGATGAAGGAGAGCTGTACATGAAAACAAGGGTAGGGGTATTTTTCGGCGGTGTGTCGGTGGAACATGAAGTATCCGTCATCACCGCCCTGCAGGCTGTGCAGGCAATGGACGATTCGAAATACGAAGCGGTACCGGTGTATATCAGCAAAGACCGCTCTTTTTACACCGGGGAGCAGCTGCTGGATATTGAAAACTACAAAAATCTGGACAGTCTCCTGGAGAATGCACAGAAAGTCACGCTTACGACATCCGAAGACAAAAGCGTCGTCCTTCAGAAAGATCCTGTCCCCCGTCTTGGTAAGAAGACCATAACCGAAATAGATCTTGCGTTCCCTATTCTTCACGGTACCTTTGGAGAAGATGGTGTGATGCAGGGATACTTTGAACTGCTTCACCTTCCTTATGTCGGTTGTGACGTATTGTCTTCGGCAGGCGGCATGGATAAAGTCGTGATGAAACAGATACTGAGGGACTCCGGACTCCCTGTTCTCGATTATGTGTGGTTTTACAGCAGCTACTGGATAGAAAACAGCCGGGAAATGACGAACATGACACGCGAAAAACTCGGTTTTCCCGTCATTGTGAAGCCGGCCAACCTTGGCTCCAGTGTCGGCATCAACAAGGCGGAAAATGAGCAGGAACTTGAGGAAGCGGTCGAAGAAGCCATGGAGTTTTCCTCCAAACTCCTCGTTGAAACGATGGTTTCAGACATGAAAGAAGTAAACTGCTCGGTTCTTGGAGATTACGAAGAGGTGGAAGCATCTGTAATCGAAGAAGTACTGAAGTCCGAAGACATCTTGAGTTATGAAGATAAATACCAAGGCGGCAGCGGAAAAGATGGAGACGGCACTAAGGGAATGGAAAGCACAGACCGTATCATTCCTGCGGAGCTTGAGGAAAGCAGGGTAAAGGAAATCCAGGAGCTGGCCAAGGATACGTTCCAGATTCTCGGGTGCAGCGGTGTCTCCCGTATTGATTTTCTCATCGACCAGAATGAAGACCGGGTATATGTGAATGAAATCAACACGATACCAGGTTCTCTCTCTTATTACCTGTGGGAGCCGGCCGGCAAAGATTATACGACGTTAACGGATCAGCTTATCCAGCTTGCATTGAAACGCAAGAGAGAGCGGGACAAACTCGTCTTCTCCATCGATTCCAACCTTTTTTCCATGCAGCAGTCGGGTGGAGAAAAAGGAACCAAAGGTGGAACGAAAAGTTCATCCTGATTTAAAGAAAAGTATTGCAACGTGTATGGCGCTTGAGATATAATATCCTGTGTCAGCAGACAGAGATAGGATTCTGCTGGAGATACGGCCCGTTGGTCAAGTGGTTAAGACACCGCCCTTTCACGGCGGTAACACGGGTTCGAATCCCGTACGGGTCACCATTCTCCATTTTTTTATTGACATTATGCGCTTTTTTTGGTTTAATTAAAAAGTGTCTTTATGAAGCAGGAGGGGTAGCGAAGTTGGCCAAACGCGGCGGACTGTAAATCCGCTCCTTCGGGTTCGGCGGTTCGAATCCGTCCCCCTCCACCATTTGTTTAAGCCGTTGTTTTTTCGGTTACAATGGAGTACAATGAAAATCAGTTCTTTTTACATACAGCAGTGGACATCTGCCGTGTACGGAGACCATCTATTAAAGAAGAGCCATTAGCTCAGTTGGCAGAGCATCTGACTTTTAATCAGAGGGTCGGAGGTTCGAATCCTCCATGGCTCACCATTTTCAAACATTAACGCGGAAGTAGTTCAGTGGTAGAACACCACCTTGCCAAGGTGGGGGTCGCGGGTTCGAATCCCGTCTTCCGCTCCATGACGCGGGTGTAGTTTAGTGGTAAAACCTCAGCCTTCCAAGCTGATGTCGTGGGTTCGATTCCCATCACCCGCTCCATTATACATACGTAAGGGGCCTTAGCTCAGCCGGGAGAGCGCCTGCTTTGCACGCAGGAGGTCAGCGGTTCGATCCCGCTAGGCTCCACCATTTATTTAAGTAAATCCAAGGCTCAGCCAGACGGCTGGGTTTTTTTTAAGGCAGAAAAACCTCCGGCAGATACAAAAAAACCGCCTTCTAATAACATCGGGCGGAAAAAGTATGGCATCTTAATTAATTGGCGGGAGCAGCAGACTTCCTGTCATGATACCATCCGTCGTACATATTTAACAGGTGGTCAAGTTCCCTGCTGAGACGGATGACCTCTTCGGAGAAAAGGGATTGTGAACAGGCTTTGCTGTGTAATTTCTCTCTTTTAATTTCAATCTCCCGCAGAAGCAGTTGTTCTGACAAGATTGTCACCCCTCATTCAGAGTATCCCATATATTATCGCTCATTTCCATAGTATTGAAAACTAGGGAAGATGTATTTTCACAAAAATGTCATTTTTATATCTTATCTTCTAAATCATGATACAATCGTATCGTCTGAAACGAAAAACGCAGTGATACGTAAATGGAAATACCCTGAGAAAATGGGTGGAGGTCGAGAACATGGATGCGGTAGTGAAACGACTGATAAAAGAAATAAAAAAAGAAGGAGATCAGGATGCTTTTGCTGAACTGGTAGACTTGTATAAAGATAAGGTCTACCAAATCGCCTACCGGATGACCGGAAATGGCTATGAGGCACAGGACATGGCTCAGGAAGCATTTCTGCGGGCATATGCCAATATGGAGAGTTATGATGAAAGCAGGAAATTCTCGACCTGGCTGTTTCGTATCACGACGAACCTGTGCATCGACCGGCTCCGGAAGAAGAAACCGGACTATTCCCTGGATGCCGAGATTCAGGGAACGGATGGACTGACCGGGTATTCGCAGTTGGCCGCTTCACAAAACCTGCCGGAAGATCAGGTGGTTACGCTGGAACTGCAGGAATGGGTGCAGCGGGAAATATCCCACCTTCCGGAAAAATACCGGGCTGCTGTCATACTGCGTTACATAGAAGACTTGTCCATTACAGAAATCAGCGATGTGCTGGATCTTCCGGAAAACACGGTGAAAACCCACATTCACCGCGGCCGGGAAGCCTTGCGCAAGAGGCTGGGCAATGCGTGAGGAGGGAGGAATGACGATGACCTGCGAAAAACGATATGAAATGCTGTTGGATAAATACCTGGATGGAGAAATCAGCCGGGACGAACGTGCAGAGCTGTTTGAGCATATGGAGACGTGTGAAGACTGCACCGCGCGTTACTACGAGCTGAAGAAAGCAGTGATGCTCGTGCAGAGTTCCTCCCATATCACAGCACCGGATACATTTACGGAAAGCGTGATGAACAACCTTCCGAATCAGAAAAAACGGGTAAGCTGGAAGAAATGGTCAAGAAAGCACCCGTTTGTTGTGGCAGCATCGCTGTTTATCCTATTAATGGCTTCCAGTCTTTTTTCGGTATGGAACGAACAGGCCGGCGGGGATATCTCGGTGCAGGGAAGCCGGGACGTAACCATCAACGAAGAAGCCGCTACGGTCACTGTCCCTGAAGGAGAGACAATTGAGGGGGACCTGATGGTGCGCAACGCCAAAGTTGAAGTCGAGGGAGAAATAACAGGAAACCTGACTGTCATTAACGGGGAGCAGTATCTCGCCTCAGCTGGTGAAGTAGCAGGAGATATTGAAGAAGTGGACCAGGCGCTGGAATGGGTCTGGTACCATACGAAGCAGATAGTGGGAGATGTTTTTCCGTCCGGCCGGGATAATGGTGAGTAGATTTATTTCTTTTACATTTTTACACACTTATACGTGAAACGAGACGGGCATTCCGGCGACTAACATACCGGATGCCCTTTTTCATTATAAGCGGTATACTTATAAATTATTTGAAAACGAGTCTGGGTTCATTATCAAACAGAGACAGAAAATATGATATAATGAGGAAGGTGTTTTCTTTTTCTGGCCAGACTTAATTGGAGGAAGCGAGATGTTTACAGGAGGAGACTTTCAGTTTTTAGCTCTGCTGCGGGCGGTAGTGGATATTGCGCTTGTGGCTTATGTTGTATATAAATTAATCACCGTTATCCGCGGAACCCGTGCTGTTCAGTTGCTGAAGGGAATCACTGTCATTCTTGTGGTATGGTTTTTGAGCAGCTTTTTCGGACTCCGCACGCTCCAGTGGATTATGAGTCAGGCTGTTACATACGGACTGCTGGCAATCATCATTATCTTTCAGCCTGAACTGCGCCGGGCACTGGAACAACTCGGACGAGGACGCATTTTCGGAAGGACGGCAACACCGGAGGAAGAAAACGATGTAAAAACCGTGGAAGCAATCATGAAGTCTGTGAAATACATGGCTAAACGCCGGATCGGCGCCTTGATTTCCATAGAAAAAGAAACGGGCATGAACGATTACGTAGAAACAGGCATCCCGATGAATGCTTCGGTGAGTTCGGAATTATTAATTAATACGTTTATTCCAAACACCCCGCTGCACGACGGAGCGGTTATCATGAGAAGAAACGAAATATCCGCTGCGGCCTGTTACCTGCCGCTGTCGGAAAACCCGTTCATCTCCAAGGAGCTTGGCACAAGACACCGAGCGGCTCTTGGCATCAGTGAGGTAACCGACTGTCTCACCATCGCTGTCTCGGAAGAAACCGGAGGCATATCGGTAACCAAGAACGGAGATCTGCACAGAGATCTTGATGAAGAGACACTGGGTGCCATGCTGGAAAGAGAGTTAATAGCGGACGTTAAGAACACCTCCAGTTTATGGCAGTGGGGAGGGAAAAAACATGGATAAACTGTTTAACAACAAATGGTTTGTGCGGTTCGTCTCCCTTCTCATAGCCGTGATGCTGTATGCGATGGTGAACATGGATAATGTAAGCAATTCACCCAGTGTGCTCCCAAGCGATGAGGAAGGATCCTATACGGTGCAGGATGTGGAAGTCCAGGTTTATTATAATGAAGACCAGTATGAAGTGGTGGACGGACCTGAAACGGTTGATGTCCGTTTGACGGGACCTCAGACATCGATTATGCTGTTCCAATTGTCCAGACCCTCTTATGAAGTGTATGCTGATTTAGAGGATGAGGGGGCGGGCACTCATAATGTAAGACTTCAGCAGCGGAATTTTCCTGCTGACCTGGAGGTGTCCATTAATCCACGGGCAGCATCTATAGAACTTCAGGAGCAGCAGACGGTATCCTACCCTGTGGAATTGGATATTAATAACGAATCAGAAGTGAAAGAAGGATATTCTCTTGGACAGGCAGAAGTAACACCTGAAGAAGTAGATATCCAGGCTCCTCAGGAAGTACATGAAAACATAAACAGGGTTGCTGCTTCCGTCGATGTTTCCGGAGCATCGGAAACGCTGCAGACAGAATCAGCACTTACGGTATATAATGAGCAGGGCGATGAATTGGATGTGACGACAGCTCCGGAAACGGTGAACGTGTCTGTTCCGGTGGAAAGCCCGCAGAAGGAAGTCCCCGTGAGCCTGTCCAGAGAAGGGAATCTGCCCGATAACGTGAGTATCGTTTCCCTGAACATGGACCCGACCCGTGCAGTCATAAACGGTCCTCCTGATGTCATTGGAGATATCAATACGCTGGAAGCCGTTCTCGATTTAAGCCGGGTGCAGGAAAGTGGGACACTGGAACTTCCTCTGGAGGCCCCGGAAGGCGTGGAACAGGTTGCCCCTGAAAACATTACTGTTGAAGTGGAAGTTGGAGAAGAAGAAGAACGTACAATAGAGAATGTCCCCATTACCATTGAGAATATGCCGGATTCGTATTCCTATACAGTAACGCAGCCGGACGAGCTCACTTCAGACGTCACCGTATACGGAGCGGCAACTGTTCTGGATGGATTAAATGCCGGCGATCTGACACTCACTGCTGACTGGGAAAATGCCGAAGACGGATCAAGTCCTTCCGTTATCCCCGTGCAGCCGTCAGGTCCGCCCAACGTGCAGGTGGAGACGGGAATTGATGAAATCACACTGGAATGGTCGGAAGAATCGTCTTCGGGCAATCAGGAAAACAATGCAGACAACTAAGAGAAGAGACGGAAATGAAGGAGAGATCATGCAATGAGTAAGATATTTGGCACCGATGGTGTCCGAGGTATTGCAAATACGGAACTCACCCCGGAGCTTGCGTTTCGTCTTGGCCGCAGCGGCGGTTATTATTTAACAAAAGAGGGGGATCATCCAAAAGCGCTCATCGGACGGGATACCCGGGTTTCCGGTGAGATGCTTGAAGGAGCTTTGGTTGCCGGACTTCTTTCTGTCGGGGTGGAAGTCATGCGGCTCGGGGTGATTTCCACACCTGGTGTCGCTTATTTAACAAAAGCGGTCAGTGCCCATACAGGCATTATGATTTCCGCCTCTCACAATCCTGTAGAAGATAATGGTATAAAGTTTTTCGGTCCGGATGGGTTCAAGCTTACAGAAGCACAGGAACAGGATATTGAAAATCTGCTGGAATCAGGGGAGGAGCTCCCCCGCCCCACAGCCGAAAACCTAGGGGTTGTGAATGATTATTTTGAAGGCGGACAAAAGTACCTGCAGTATTTGAAGCAGACGGTCAATGAAGACTTTTCCGGCATCCATGTCGCACTGGACTGCGCAAACGGCTCCGCCTCTTCTCTCGGTCCGCATTTGTTTGCGGATCTGGATGCGGATATATCGACAATCGGTAACAATCCTGACGGGCTGAATATCAATGTCGACGTTGGTTCCACCAATCCGGAAACGCTCGTGTCCTTCGTGAAGGAAAATAATGCGGATGTCGGCCTTGCTTTCGACGGAGATGCGGACCGCCTCATTGCAGTGGATGAGAAAGGTCAGATTGTGGATGGCGACAAAATCATGTACATCTGCGCCAAATACTTAAAGCAGGAATTGATGCTCGCTGATAACACGGTAGTCACGACGGTGATGAGTAATCTGGGTCTTCACAAGGCACTGGAGGAACTGGACATTCAAACGAAAAAGACGTCCGTCGGCGATCGCTATGTTATGGAAGCCATGAGGGAGGGCGGTTACAGCCTCGGTGGTGAACAATCCGGGCACATTATCTTTCTCGATCATGTCACGACCGGAGACGGCATGCTGACAGCACTGCAGCTTGTCGACATTATGAAAGCTTCCGGTAAACCGCTCTCCGAACTTGCCGGCGAGATGCAGAAGTTCCCGCAGACGCTTGTGAACGTACCGGTGGTCAACAAAGAAAGTATTCATACCAACCCGCAGGTGAGTGAAGCCATAGAGCGGGTGGAAAAAGAAATGGACGGAAACGGACGTATTCTGGTACGCCCATCCGGTACGGAGTCTCTGGTCCGCGTCATGGCTGAAGCCGAGACCAAAGAGCTGTGCGACAAGTACGTGCAGGAAGTGGCAGATGTGGTAAAGCGGTATATGGGGCCGGAAGAAGAAACATAAAATAATACGTCCGCCTGCACTTCACCACTGTCTTAAGCATATGCTGGCAGAGAAACAGGTTTTTTCATGCGGCAGAAGGGAAAAGGTAATGCAGGTTTGACGGCGTTTACCTTCTGGGATATTCTTTCTTTTATTTCTTCTCTCTGCTGCCGTCATACAGGAGGGCGGGACATCTATTTTCGGTGTTCGGAAAAAAAGAGGCTTTTTTGATGAAGAACAGCACGTGCTGGAATAGATGTCCTCCCAGTCCTGTCATAAGCGCAGAAAGTATGGAAAAGAATTGCCGCAATCCCATTCATATTGTATGATAGGTTCAGAATTTAAGCGGAAAGAAAAGGAGGACGGCACAAATTCATAATACAAGCGCCCGGACTGTTCCCGGTCGGGAAAGGGGAACAGTTGACGAGGAGGAGGTTCATCGATGAATCGGCGGATGCCTCCCGGTTGCCTGTCACAACCGTAAATCCAGGTTTAAACCACAGAGGCGACTCTGCGACCAACAGCCTGGGTAATGACGGCCTATCCTAAAAAAACAATAAAGAGCGGGGCCAGGTGTGCCCCGGGTATGCCATGGCCCCGTGATCAGGAGGTCATGACAGTATGTGTGGAATCGTAGGATATATCGGAAATGATCAGGCAAGGGATATACTCATTAAAGGGCTGCAGAAGCTGGAGTACCGCGGCTATGACTCCGCTGGGATCGCCCTTGTAAATAATGGCGGCGTAGAACTTCATAAAGAAAAAGGACGGATTGCTGCTCTGGAGGAAACAGTCGGCAGTGAGGGAAAAGGAACAACAGGTATCGGCCACACCCGCTGGGCCACCCACGGTGCGCCGAGCCGCGATAATGCCCATCCCCATCAGAGCCTGAGCGGCCGCTTCACGCTTGTGCATAACGGCGTCATTGAAAACTACCAGCAGCTCAAACAGAAGTACCTGGGTGATGTGGAGATGGCCAGTGAGACCGACACGGAAATCATCGTGCAGCTCATTGAATCCTTCACCACCAAAGGGGAAAACGTTGACGAAGCTTTCCGTCAGGCGCTCCCGCTTCTGCACGGCTCGTATGCCATTGCCTTGATCGACAACGAAGATAACGATACGATATACGTCGGTAAAAACAAAAGCCCTCTGCTCGTCGGAGTGGGAGAAGAATCGAGTGTCGTGGCGTCGGACGCGATGGCAATGCTTCACGTGACGAAAGAATTCATGGAAATCATGGATCAGGAGATTGTCACCGTGAAAAAAGACAGCATCCAGGTGAAAAAGCTCGACGGCACTGCTGTGGAACGCGGCACCTTCACCACCGATATTGATGAGAGCGACACGGAAAAAGGAACGTACAGCCATTTCATGCTGAAAGAAATTGATGAACAGCCGTTTGTCATCCGCAATATCATTCAGAAATACCAGGACGAAGACGGCGATATCAAACTCGATCAGGACATCCGCACGGCTCTCAACAACGCGGACCGTCTTTACGTGATTGCAGCCGGCACCAGCTATCACGCCGGTCTTGCCGGAAAAGAGCTGATGGAAAAAGTCGCAGAGAAACCGACCGAAGTTCATATTGCCAGCGAGTTCCTGTACAATGAACCGCTGCTTTCAAAAAATCCGCTCTTTATCTTTATTTCACAAAGCGGAGAAACCGCGGACTGCCGCGGCGTCCTCGTCAACGTGAAAGAAAAAGGCTGCCAGTCTTTGACCATTACGAATGTGCCGGGCTCCACTCTCACACGGGAGTCGGATTTCACCCTGCACACGTATGCCGGTCCGGAGATTGCCGTAGCCTCGACGAAAGCCTATACCGCACAGATGGCCGTCTTCTCCATCCTTGCGATGGACGGCGCCCGCGCGCAGGGCATCAACACAGACTTTAACGCCATCACGGAGCTCGGACTCATTGCGAATGCGATGGAAACGCTGTGCGATCAGAAAGACCGGATGGAGCAGGTGGCCCGTGACTACATGTTCGACACCCGGAACTGCTTTTTCATCGGGCGCGCCATGGACTATCATGTCGTGCAGGAAGGGGCCCTCAAGCTCAAGGAAATCTCCTATATTCAGGCGGAAGGTTTTGCCGGCGGCGAACTGAAACACGGAACGATCGCCCTGATTGAAGATGGCACACCGGTCGTCGGTGTCACGACCCAGCAGCACGTGAACGCCAACATCCGCGGCAACATCCAGGAAGTGATCGCCCGCGGCGCCAACGCCTGCATCATCAGTACGGAAGCCACCAAAGAAGAAGGCGACACGATCGTGCTGCCAAACATCAACGAACTGCTCAGCCCGCTCGTATCCGTCGTTCCGCTTCAGCTTATCTCCTACTACGCTGCCCTTCACAGAGGCTGCGATGTGGATAAGCCGAGAAACCTCGCCAAGAGTGTGACGGTGGAGTAGGTTTAGTGAAAAATATTTAAAGAGACGTTGAAGGATAATAAAGTTGTTTGAAAACTGTCAGCATGGAAAGGCTGCAATTAAAATTTCCATGATGGCAGTTTTTTATTGGAAAATTATAGAGGAATAGTGGGGGTAAGATTCTATTCATCTTATTGGATGAATGCACCCGGAAGGTGAAAAAATGAAACGTCGATTTGATATCCAATGAACGGATGATTATATTATATCTGCCAGCGGACTTCTCTTGATAGGGGAACTCCTTCAATCCTTGAACTTACATAAACGTCTCCATTTCTTATCCATGCCCGGCTTAACATCGTCGGCCGCCATTTCCCACCGCGATGTCGTATACAGCTATCTCGGCCTTTTCTCTCAGGGGAAAAATGATTTTGACTGGATGGAAGAATCCCGCGGTGATGAATTCCGCCGAAGAAATTACATCGGAACGACTTTGTGTCCGCATGGATGGGAAAATGATGCTAAAGAAAATTTAAAGTTATGTGATGATTACGGTGCTGATTTTATTATCAAACGAAATCCGCGCCGGGAATCCCCCGAAGCATGGCTGGCGCATGCTGAACAACATGGAGCAGCTTCAAACCCCGCGAAGGAAAGACCATTTATACCGGCCGTGTTCCGGTTTCCGGTGTCCTGGATGGGCGTCCGGTCTATCAAGTCTACCGTCTCGTAGTACGTACCATCATGAAAGACGGGCAGATCAATATATTCCCGGACATAGAGTTCCAGAGTTTTTGGACATCCCTGGACCTGCAGATTTCAGCTCGCTGTGAAATTGCTCGCAGGTCCCGTGCTGCTTGTAGAGATGGATATCCGCCAGTGGTTAAAGACGGTTATTCAGCACATGATTTTGTTTGCATCACGCATGGTTCAGCATGCACGTGAACAACGTCTTTCCCTATTTCGCGGCCACCCCTGGAAAGCCTTTTTTGTCCGTTTATTCCATCGGTATACCCCTGCATAAAAAGACAACGCACCCTCTTTTGTCTCAGCCTGTCGTATCGATTAGCGAACCTATAGAAACCCTGTAGGGGTAAGGAAACGATTCGTAGATTGAGGGGCTAATATGGAAAATTACACCATTTTATCAATTTTGACATGTGTATTTGGGACACTTTAAAACCTTAAAAATCATTAAAACCCTGCCTTCTCAATAAGGTACAGCCTAATGAAATAAAAAAGGCTGAACGGCAAAAACCGTCCCTCCATAAGTTATTATCTTATTAAGCAATCGCGCCCGATGATGGAAGACTTTAATTCAAGATAATCGCTTAATTACCAGCGATTTATGCATTGAATTGTAGAAATATATATCTTGTGGCCCGATGGGGGGCAAGAATCGTTGCCGTACCCTAAGTTAAACATCTATTGGTTCTACCTCCTTTTCTGGTTTTGCCCAGATCAAATATAAATAACCGATCATGGCCCTTTTGACCTTTTTTATTCGAATATTTGATACACCGACGATTTCTTTAATATCTCGGTTTTGATGACACCCAATTGCCCTAACTGCAAGAGGGTCAAGACTTTTTTGTAACCAGGCAATAGGTGGGAAGGAACTGATCCCATGCTCCATCAGTAAGATTTGTCCGTTGGGCTTACACCATCGATTAAATAGATTTAAAACATAAACTGGATCTTCATAACTGCAAAGTGTACCGGTGGAAACAATGGTATCAAAAGATTCGGGTGGGAAATCCAAATCTTCTACCGCGGATAAGATAAAATTAGTCTCCATTTGATATCTACTCGCCGCTTCTTTCGCTTTTTCAAGCATCTTTGGGCTAAAGTCTACAGCTGTAACATGAACGGACTGTGGATAATACGCAAAATTATTTCCCGCGCCAACAGCTACTTCAAGTGTTTCACCTGTTGCATTACTATACAATGATTTCCGAAATTTACCGTCATACTGTTTATCCCTTCTTTTGGCATGCTTATCGGCTTGTTTATCAAACTTATTGATCAGCTTTTTCTGCTCCATGGTGAATACGCTCCTATACTAAAAATCATTCGACTCTCTTTTTTCTTTAAATAAGGAAACAGCATTCCTAGTGCCGACAATAGCTGCTCCTAGATGGCCAGCTCCTTCAATAATTTCTAACTCGGCTCCTTGTATTTGTTCCGCAAGAAAACGGGGATGCTGAAGTGAAACCATATCATCTTGGTCACCATGCCAAAAGTAAACCGGCATTGAAATCTCATCCAAGGCTAATTCCCATGGTTGGAGTAAAAGTTTATAATCCGTTATCATACCTTCTGGAGATCGCGTCGCCTCTTTTACATTCTCGAGCCATTTCTTGACAATGGCCGGTGTTATAATAGACCTGTCGAATTCAGATAAATTGTTTGTCGTTTCATCGCCCATGGCTTCAGGAGCCGAGAGTTCTTTCTCAATCGATGACCTCTTTTCATCATCAGAAACGCTTCCCGAATCCCCAGATATAGCTAAAGGACCAATACCACACACAATAGCGACATGATTGACATACTCTTCAAGTTTTGCAGCACAGGCCAAGGCATAGGGGCCTTCACCGGAAACACCAACCACATCCACTTTTAATAAACTCTGAAGTTGCATAATTCATAGAAAAAAATTCCACATACGTTTATAAAAAGACAGAACCTCCAAATCTGCGGTACGATGAATGTACCACCAATCACGTACACAGAGGGGTTCTGCCATATGTCTACTGTAGTACAGTCATCATCTATCGACAATTTCTTCAATCATATGAATGTGTCTCTCCATGTACCCAAGCCGGCATATCAGCATCTTTCCCATCTCCTGCAGGGGATGATTCAAGAGCGGCGGAATGGAAGTATGACCGTACTACGGAACAGCAGTTTCTGGCAACGTCATCTCACATCGGTAACGCGATTTTTCCAATATGGGCAGTGGAACGAGCAGGGCGTACAGCGAAAGCTGCAGAGGTCTATCTATCAACAGGTTCAGCAGATGTCCTCTTCCGAGGATCCCTTGATGGTTATTATCGATGACAGCATCTGTCCGAAAACAAAACCTTCGTCACAGGCTTTGGAACCGACAGAAGGAGCTTCGTATCACTTTGACCATAAACAAGGGAAGCCTATTTACGCTCATCAATGGGTAACGACGATGATAGGAACCCGCGGCTCCTTTCTCCCCTTTGCTATGACGCCTTATGTGAAAGAAGAGTATTCAAAACTTGATATGGCCCGGCACCATATGGATCAAATACCGGACGGCACGCGGGACGTCTATGTCCTGACAGACAGCTGGTATGCTGCCACATCCCTGATGGCCTACATTCAAGAACGTGGATGGCATTTCATCGGAGGTCTGAAAAGCAACCGTGTTCTGCTGAATGACCGCGTTTCTCAACCCGTCAGGGAGTGGGCCCAACAAAAGGAAGACCAAACATCCTGCATCGTCACCGTAGGAGACGCTTCCTACTACGTTCATCGCTATGACGGAGCACTGAAAGGCGGGCTAAAGGGAACGGTGCTGGCGTGCCGGCCTACGAATACAGCAGCCAGCGAATCAGCGGTTCGCTATTTCTTCTGCACAGATTCCAGCTTAACCGCCCAAAAGATTCTGCATTTCTACGCTGAACGCTGGAACATCGAAACCTTTTTTCAGGAAATAAAAGACAAACTTCATATGGGGGATTACAGGCTGCGATCCCTTTTCGCTATCAAGCGTTACATGTTGGTGCTTCAACTTGCCTACACGTTCATCATGCAGCATTACCAGCAGGGATTCTCTACAGGATATTGGCGGGCTAACAAGGAAAGGCGCCGTTCTCTCCTGTTCTATGTTTATCAGAAAGCCCAAAAGGGCGTGTCCCTGCAGTCTCTTGAAAAAGAGCTGATGATTGCCTAAGGAGATATGCAAGCTACAAAGTAAAATATTACTTCTATTGGATATTACTGTTACTGATTATGCAACTTTAGAGTTCAATATAAGAAACAAAGGTGAACCATGAAAGATTCTATTTTTTTAAAGCACAAGATAGAAGGAGAGGAAAACACTAGACTATGAATAAGACAATAACACTTGTGTGGATGCGTTATTATTTGCATTTATTTTATCTGCCTGCCATCCCATCAAGAAGATGCAAAACAACATGATCGTAGCACGAAAGTAAAGGGTTCCCAGCAAAATGCCGAAGCTTCTAGTAGTGATGTAGACGAGAAGTACAAGATCGTGATTGATCCGGGACATGGAGGTGAAGATCCGGGTGCAACCGGGGCAAGTGGTCGGTACGAGAAGGATTTTAATTTAAGCGTATCGCAAAAGATCAAAGATAGACTGGAAGAGGATTCACAAATCGACGTTTACTTGACTAGGGAAAATGATAGTTTTCTTTCTTCAGAAAGCCGGTAAAGAACAAAATTTGCTAATGAGTTGAATGCGGATATGTTTTTATCCATTCATGGAAATACTTATGAAGATCCTGAGGTATCGGGAACGGAAGCGTTTTATTTTCACGATTCATCCCATCGTTTTGCTGAAGCCATTCAGAATCACCTTGTGGATGCAACAGGTTATCGGGATCGGGGGGTTGCAATAGAAAGATTTATATGTCGTCAAGGACACGGAAATGCCAGCTGTACTCCTGGAAATTGGTTACTTAACAAACCCTCAGGATGAACAAGAAATGCGAAGCGATGACTTTCAACATGCTGTCGCTACTTCCATCCGTAAAGGAATCTATCAATATATCAAAATGGAAGAAGAACCTTGACGACATGAAGCAGGGAGCGTTAGAGTGCGGAACTTCGGTTCTGCACTTTTTTTATGATTGCATCCCATCTGCATCTGATCTGCACAAGATCTTGACATCCTTCCCCTATACTTTCCCTTGAGCATGCGGAGTTGCACGATGCATGGAATAAGATCGATTCTGCATTTGAACTGGACGAAAGGGAAGTGATGAAGATGGGAAAGAAGAAATTGGGAATGATGATACTCGCGATGATTGTCGCCTTGTTGGCCTCGGCGTGTGGCAACAACGGCCAACCAAACGCTCCAAATGGGGAATCTGAGGACTCTTCTTCTGGGGAGTCAGAGGACGGTGTCGCCTCGAAGTCAATATCCTATGAGAAGTTGTATCAAACGAGTGTGTTTCTCGGAGGTTCGATTACGGAAGGGCTGTCTTACCATGATGTGCTGGATGAGGAGAACGTCCTTGCAGGTGTGGGAAAAACAGCTGAATTTGCGCTGAAGGAGGATGTAGATCGACTGGTCAGTCGAATGCCGGAGCATATCTATATCCAACAGGGTTCGGATGACATTTTGTGGCCGAAGCAAAGTGCGGAGTGAAGGTGCGGGAGGGGGAATAAGCGTTGGTATTCAGCAGCCTGATTTTCCTGTTTCTGTTTCTCCCCGCTGTTTTGCTCATTTATTACTTGTCGCCGGGGAAGCTGAAAAATGCCGTACTGTTCGCCGCAAGCCTCGTCTTTTACGCATGGGGCGAACCGATCTATATCGTCATTATGATTTTTTCCACCATATTCGATTATGCGAACGGGCTGTTGATCGATAAGTACAGGCACCGCAAACCGATATCCCGAGCGGTGCTTATCGGCTCCATCGGCGGTAATCTGGCCATACTCGGTTTTTTCAAATATGCCGGCTTTGTCATTCAGAACGTGAACGAGCTGTTCGGCTTGAGCCTGCAGGCCGCCGATCTGCCGCTTCCGATCGGCATATCCTTCTACACGTTTCAAACGATGTCTTATATAGCGGACGTATACCGAGGCAAGGTGCCGCCACAGCGTAACATGATAAACTTCGGCACTTACGTGGCCATGTTTCCGCAACTGGTCGCCGGACCGATCGTCAAATACGGTGATATTGCGAAACAGCTGGCCTCTCGTAAAGTGACGCTGGAACGGTTCGGTGAAGGGGCGAAGTGGTTCATCCGGGGACTCGTCAAAAAGGTGCTTCTGGCCAACAATATTGGAATGTTGTGGACGAGTGTGAAATCCACCCCGCTGGAGGAATTGAGCGTTCTTTCCGCTTGGCTTGGAATTTTGGCGTTTACGTTTCAAATTTATTTTGACTTTAGCGGGTATTCGGATATGGCGCGCGGACTTGGCAAGATGTTCGGCTTTGATTTGCCGCAAAACTTTAATTATCCATATATTTCAAGAAGCGTGACGGAATTTTGGCGCAGATGGCATATTTCACTGGGTTCCTGGTTCCGGGAGTATGTCTATATTCCGCTTGGCGGCAATCGGCGCGGCTTGCGCAAGCAGCTGAGAAATCTCTTGGTCGTCTGGTTTTTGACCGGTTTGTGGCATGGGGCAAGTTGGAACTTTGTCGTATGGGGCTTGTATTTCGGTTTTATCGTGACCGTCGAGAAGTTGTTTCTCCTGAAGTGGCTGACGCGCTGGCCGAATTGGACGGGACATCTATATACGCTGTTGATCGTGATTCTGGGGTGGGTCCTGTTCGAATATGAACATTTGCCTTCCGCATGGGCGTTCATCGGGACGATGTTCGGGCTCGGAGCGCACGAGTGGGTGGATCGCCAGGCGCTTTATGACCTGCTGACGAACGGAGGATTGTTCGTGCTCTTGGCAATATGTGCGACACCGCTTCCGCGGAAGATGGTCGAGCTTGTGGAAAGGCGCTGGAATCGCGGAGGCGTGATCGTGGTTACCACATTCTATACGATCGGATTGATATTGTCGACCGCTTATTTGGTTGACGAGTCTTATAATCCGTTTCTGTATTTTCGCTTTTGAGAGGAGGGGAATCTTGACTGGATATAACAAATGGGTTCGGTCTGTCATCGGCTTATTGCTGCTGTTATTTATCGGGACGATGGTTGTCATCAACTTTTTGACGCCTGACAAGACGTTCTCGGAAGCGGAAAACCGGGTGCTGGATAGCCGGCCGTCTTTCTCGCTGCAATCGTTACTGTCAGGGGAATTCATGAAAGATTATGAGCAATATGTAACCGATCAATTTGCATTCCGGAACGAATGGATCGGGATAAAGACCGATGCGGATCGCGCTCTGGGTAAAAAAGACAGCAACGGCGTATATCTGGGTGCGGATGGCTATCTCATTCAATCTTTCACGTCACCGCAAGAGGCGGATATGGAAGAACGAATCAGGGCGATTCATTCGTTTCATCAGGATACGCCCGACCTTCGCAAGTATATCCTGCTGGCACCGACGGCCGCCTCGGTGCTTCAGAGCAAATTGCCGGCGTATGCGCCAGTTGGCAATCAGCGGGCTGTTCTGAATCAAGTCCGGCAGAAGCTTGAGCGGCTTGGGCCCGATATTCGCTTTATTGACGTGTATCCCGCCTTATATGCGAAGCGGGAGGAATACATTTATTATAAAACGGATCATCATTGGACCACAAAAGGCGCTTATTACGCTTATCAAGCGCTGGGTCAAGAAATGGGGTTAACACCGAAGGAGGAAGAGTACTTTAACATTACAAAAGGGGCGGATGCATTTTATGGTTCACTCTACTCGAAAAGCGGCTTCAAACATTTAAATCCCGACAGTATTTCATTATATTTGCCAAAAAGCAAGGAGCAGGTTCAGGTTGAATATTTGGGCGGGGAATATAAAAGCACCGATTCGCTTTATGCCATGGATCATCTCCATCAAAAAGATAAATATGCCGTATTCCTTAACGGCAACCATTCATTAGTGAAAATCACAACGGGTCATGAACAAGAAAGAAAACTGCTGGTGGTGAAGGACTCTTATGCGAATTCCTTTATTCCTTTTTTGGCATTGCATTTCAGTGAAATTTATGTCGTGGATCTCCGATATTATACGGATTCTCTCGATACACTCATACGAGAAAATCAAATCCAGGACATGTTATTGCTGTATAATGCCACCACGTTTTTCGACGATCCGTTTATAAAGGATTTATCCGAGTGAATATGCGAAAAAATCGATACTGGAAAGGGGCTTCGAATCACATGCTTCACTATTTTAAAATGTTCAATAAAAAGTCATTTGTTACAATGATGGTATTTACTATAGGTGTTTTAACCGGATGTTCCAGCAAAGAGGAAATGACGCATCTTTCAGCTGTAGAAGTCGGAGAAAAAATCAAACAGGATGTCAATTTGGATGAAATGCAGGAGGAAGACATCGAACAACTTCAAAACCTTTATGACATCCGTGCTGAAGAGGTTGAGAGTTTTATCCTTAATCTTGCTTCCACCAATGTGCAAGCAGACGAGGTGGCTGTGATCAAAGCAAAGGATGCCGAAAATGTGGCGGACATGAAAGAAAAAATAGCCAACAGAGTCCAAGATAAAGCGAAAAGTTTTCAAGACTACCTTCCTGCTGAATATGCACTCATCGAAAATCATGTATTAAAAACAAAAGGCAACTTTGTGTTTCTTGCGATATCGGAAGAGGTAGATCAAATCGAACGTGCGTTTGATGAAGCTTTAAATGGCAACTTACCTTCCACGGCTTCAAATGATTCAAATGATCAAGATCCCAATCAACAACCAAATTCTTCCTATCAATCCACGTTCAGCAACAGTGTATTTGTGGGTGATTCCATTATTGGCGGCCTGACCAATGACGATCTTCTGGATGACATTCATGTGATGGGGGGGTTGGGCGCAACCGCTGAATTTACATTGGAATATGTGGATGAAGTAGTTCGCCGAAAACCGGAATATGTTTTTTTATCTTTGGGGCAAAACAACATTGAAGAACCCGTTAAGGAATCAAAGGAAAATTTTGAAAATCAATATTCAAAATTGGTGCGCGAGATCCAGGAAAAGCTCCCGAATGCAAAAATATACATGTTATCGATTACACCCGTATCATCGGATGTCCCGGAAGGTAATCTTTCCAACAAAGATATTGATGATTTTAATTTGGCATTGCAAGACATCGCTGAGACGGAAGATGTTGACTACATCGACCTGTCCCCCATTTTTGAAAATAACGATATTCGCTACGCCGAAGACGGTTCGCATTTCCAAAATGATTTCTATCCGCTTTTGCTTGATTATTTAAAGGAGGAGACGGATATCGAAACACAGTCCCAAAAATCAAGGGTCATCGATTCTAATGATGAATATAAGCAAATATTTAAAAATAGCGTGTTCATGGGAGATGATATCATTGGATCGCTAACTTATCTGGACAAATTGAATGAAGAAAATGTAATCGCACCTTCAGGGGCAACGCTGGACTTGCTTCAACTTAATGTTGAACAATTGGTAAATCAAAAACCTGAACATATCTTCATTCTGACTGGCAGCAACGATATCACCATTGTGGACCAGGAAGAATTCATCGAGAAATACGTAAAGTTAATCAACAGTATTCAGGAGGAGCTTCCGAGTGCCAAAATCAACATATTGTCGATTCCACCTGTTTCCGAAGATGCCTTGCGCAAAGAGCCTCGTTATGAAAATATCGAAGCGTATAATCAATCGCTCCAAGATCTTGCTGCAACTGAAAAAATAAATTACATTGATCTATCGCCTATTTTTAAAAATAATACAATCCAATACACTAAGAATGGAATACATTTTAAACCTGAGTTTTATTCCCTATTTCTAGACTATATAAAAGACGACGTAGATTAGGGAGCATTCCTGTTAGGGGAAAATGTGGGTTTTGAACAAAAAAGAGCCCCCTTGGTATAGTACGGAGTGTCCGATGAAAAACATCGACCTCGAAATCCGGAAACCAAGGAGGACTCATCATGCATTATACGCAAAACCAAAAACTCACGCAAATCACCTCTAACACACTTATTATTGGCGTAGATATTGCTAAAAACAAACAGGTGGCTCGTGCTTTCGATGACCGCGGCTTTGAATTTGGAAAACGAACCAGCTTCTCCAATGA
>NZ_FOXD01000025.1 GCF_900115625.1 Salibacterium halotolerans
AAGTCTATCCCTCTACAATAGGAGATTTTTTTAGGCTTGTAAATGAAAAATAACCCATAAATGATACTATAAGGAAGTTGTTTGCAAGACTAGTGGTTTTCCCTATCGATTCTCCGTTTTTCTGTATCGTTTCTCCGTTTTTCTCTATCGATTCGCGGAGCCATGCCATCATTGACGTAAAAAACTGCCGGAAATTCCGCAGTTTGATCAGGAAGATGAGTTATCTTTTATTGATCGAACGGTTTCTTCGTCTAACCCGGTCAGTAGGCAGACTTCTTCGATCTCCATTCCCTTTTTCAGCATAATCTCTGCTACATCCTGATGACCCTGTTCACGCCCCTCTATGTGGCCCGATGCATGGCCTTCTGCACATCCCTCTGCACGTCCCTCTGCACGTCCCTCTGCATGTCCCTCTGCACGTCCCGTTTCATGTCCCTTTTCATGACCTTGTTGATGACCCCTTTGGTGACCTTTCTTTTCAGCTTCTTCTTCAGCCTCCTGCAAACGAAGTTCTGCTTCTTTTTCCCGGACAAGGTCGTCTTTGATTTGCATCCAGCGTCTTTCATACGCAATTCTATTCTTGATCTTGTCACTGAGGTATTCCCACTGTTCAAATGCGCCTTTCAGTGATTTGTCGCTCATTGCGATCTCCTCCAATTCATGATAAATGTCTTCGTATATCTGTTGATTGCGGCGGTCCACCATGCCGAGAAGCAGAAGCCATTTGGCAAGCAGGTGATGGGTGGTGTCCAATTTTCCTTTTCTCCAATGGATGATTAGGGTTGGTATTTCAATAAAGTGCATTTCAAGGTGGTTGGTCAGTTGATGGAAATGGTGCCGGTTTTGTATGGCGTAGGAATGGTGAAAGTCGGGTGCTTTTTCTTCCGGGAGCGGGAAATTCAGTATATTGATCATGATAACGGGCTGGAGCTTCCGATACGGCTCTCCCTGCCTGATGCGGGAACGATAGAGACCGGACCAATAATATAACGAGCGTTTGACCATATCATACTCATTTGTGAACTGGATTTCAATATTAATATATTCCCCTTTTTCGGTCAGCGCTAAGATATCAAGTCTCGATTTTTTGTCTTCTTCCTGATCTCCGGCAAATTCGGTGTTTTCGAATGAAATGTCATGTATGGTCTCGTTTCCCTCCCGATTCAATACAGCATTCAGAAATTCAATGGTAAGATCTTTGTTCCGATCCACGCCGAAAAGCTGTTTAAATGCGTAATCAATCTTCAAATCCATGAGTTCGTCCGGACGCAGCCGCTTTAACATTGTTCTTCGCCTCTATTCTGTTGTAATAGACTTTCTTCATTCATTATAACATGGAAAAAGAACAATTGTTCGGTTTTAGAGAAAGAACTTTTGTTTCGGTTGCGGCGTTTTATCGATTGATTTGGCGCAGGATTGAATTGTTTCTTCTTTATCTCGATTGATTTTCCTCATTTCAGTCTTTTTCTCTATCGATTCTACGTAAAATTCAATCGATTCTTCTTTTTCTCTATCAATTCTCTGCTCCTTTGCTGTTTTTCCTATCAATTCTCCGATTTTCTGCATCGATTCTCCCCATTTCCGCATCACAACCCGTGAATTCCGCGTCACTCCACTTAAAAAACCCCTGCTTCCAGAAGAAGCAGGGGGCATCTCTTTATTTTCGATAGTCTTTCTCGAGGAAGTTCCAGAAGTTTTCGTGGAACATGGCGGCGATGTCTTTTTGGATGTCTTCTTTGGCGACGGGCCAGCCGGTGCTGCGGACGTCTTCGTATTTTTCGGTGAGGACGTCTTTGAGCACGGTTTTGGTGTGGCGCCATTTGTAGACGACCTGTTCGAGCACGCGGGCGTCGGAGTGCTGCGGGATGAAGCTCGTGTTGAGGAGCTCGAGGCGCATGCGCGTGACTTCGTTCACGATGACAGGGTTATTCATAAACCACCAGCAGCCAAATATCATCAAATGCCGGAATTTACGCGCGAGGACGGCGAGTTCGTGCTGATTTTCACGCGACAGCATCGTGACGAGAAATTTATTTTCCTGGTTTTCGGCGAGCAGGTTCTCAAGCGCCCGGATGTCAGCTTTTCCGACGAAGTCACCGGCGTCGATCAAATCCGGGTTGACCCGTTTTTTCACACCGATCATGAGCGCGAACGGAATGTTATGTTTTTTCGTAACGGGAAGAATGCAGTCGCGGATGACGCGGCCGCGGTCGCTTTCTTCCGGGTAGGCGAAGCTCGGCGGCAGCGACACGGCCAT
Source organism: Salibacterium halotolerans (assembly GCF_900115625.1). GTDB lineage: Bacteria > Bacillota > Bacilli > Bacillales > Marinococcaceae > Salibacterium > Salibacterium halotolerans. The sequence goes on from NZ_FOXD01000025.1 coordinate 2,258, forward strand.
GTAGAGCGGATTCATGATTTCGATCCAGTCTTCGAGGAATCGGTTCACTTCTTTGATCGTGCCCCCGTTCCAATCGTCCTGAACCTCGTATCCCCATTCCCTCAGCTTTTCTTTCGTGTTCTGAAAATCGTTTAAGAGCGGGTCGATGCGGAGTACCGCGTGAAAGGCGTCCTGCGGTCTGGTGCCCTCAAGCCAGATAGCACGTTCCTGTTCATCAAACGGATCATTTGTCATCACAATGTTGGAAACATTCGCCTGTTTCATGACGGCACCGACCTGGGCTTCTGCGGTGCGCCCGGCGAATTCGGCACGGTACGTATCCAGATTTTTCGTTTTCGGGTCAATGCCCATTTCTTTCAGCGTCGTCAGCACGCCGCGGGCCGCTTCGCTGACAGGGGTGCGTTCGACGAACAGCTTCTGCCAGATGAGTTCGGCCTGTTCTTTTTCCTCCATCCGCCAGAAGAGAGCCGGGTCCATGTCGGTCCAGCGCATGACTTCGGCGACGAGATAGTGATAGGTGAGCAGTTCGTCGATGTCCCAGAGCAGAATATCACCGAAATTCGGGGAAAAAAGATGCGTATGAATGTCGGTAATTTCCTGATTTTCGATGGCCTCTTCCACTGTGTTACGGATTCCTTTTTCTGTTGTAAGAATCATTGAATCTCCTCCTTTGCGTCAATATGAAACTGCTGAAGCACCGAAACGGCACCGTTTTCAAGCAATGCATCGATATACTCACCAACAAGCGGTGCATGGACGGAATCGTCCGTACACTCCTCCACGAGCGCGGCCGTAGAAAGTTCCTGCCTTTCGTGTCGGCGCCACAAGTCATACATTTTGTTTACCTTTTCCTCGGAATCGCGCAGCAGCATATCCCGGCCGAGCGCATACCCCTGTACTTTCTCCTGTCCTTTTTCCTGCGGCTGATAATACACAAGCAGCGCCGCCAGCGCCAATGTGAAATACTGGTTTGCCGGATCACGGCTGTCCCATTTCTCCCATATCGGCTGCACACGGGTGCCGAATTTCTGCATCCCATTCTGGCCGAGGTCGGTGAGCATGTGCCGCTGGTACGGGTTGTCAAAACGTTCGAGCACATCCCGGGCAAACCGGTCTTTTTCCTCCTTGTCGTACGGCAGCACAGGCTTGATAGCGTGATCCATGGCACCCTCGACAAAGGCGCGGATATCCGGATTCTGCATTGCTTCGTAAACCGTGTCCACCCCGTATAGGAAAGCAGGCGCGAACATCATCGTATGCGGCGCGTTCAGGAGTCGGATTTTCAGTTCCGCGTAATCCTCAACCGGACCGAAGACGGCGTTCAGTCCGGCATCCTCGAGCGGCAGCACGCGGCGCGCCCGCTCCCCACCTTCAATGACAAACAGATGATACGGTTCCGCCACGGTGAGCAGGCGGTCCTCGTAACCGAGCTTTTCCTGATATTCTTCGATACCCGCGGGATAGCCCGTCACAATTCGGTCCACAAGAGTCTGACAGAATTCATTGTGCTCTGTCACCCATTTCCGGAAGTCCCCGCTGAGCGACCAGTCCTCGATTTTGCGCAGAACGATGTCTTTCAGCACGTCCCCGTTCCGCTCAACGAGTTCACACGGCAGCAGGACGAGTCCCTTATCCGGGTCCCCATCAAACGCCGTGTACCGTTCATACAGAAGCTGCGTTGTTTTTCCCGGAAAAGAAAGCGGCGCCGCGTCCCGGTTCCAGTCTTCTTCCTGATACACGATTCCCGCTTCCGTCGTATTGGAAGTAAGGACTTCAAGCCCCGGCGCGCGTGCAACCGCCACCGCCTTCTCCCATTCCTCGTACGGATTGATGGAAGTGGAAATAGCCGTCACGAGATCGGCGCGGTCGATGGTTCTGCCGTCGAGCCGTCCCCGGAGCTGCACGGTGTAGGCGTTATCCTGAGCGTGCAGGTCCGGAATCTTGCGGCCATGCGGGGTCGGCTGAAGGGCTGCCACACTACCGTTAAAGAGCCCCTGCCGGTTCATATGCTCGATCATCCAGTCCAAAAAGCCGCGCATAAAATTTCCTTCGCCGATCTGCAGTACTTTGACCGGAAGATCCGCATTGTTCTTTAACTGATCCGGGTTGTTTTTTTTCAAATAATCATAGGATAACCGCTCCATGTTCGCCCTCCTTTACAAAATAACTCCGTCTTTGAAAATCGCGATCTCTTTGAAATTATATTTCTCATTCTGTGTCTGTTTCGTGCCGGACGCCCAGGCAATCATGTCATCCATGAACTCATCGGTCAGCGTCTCGAGCGGCTTGCCTTCGACAAATTCTCCGGCATTAAAGTCAATCCAGCGCTTCTTCTTCTCGGCAAGCGCCGTGTTGGTTGAAATTTTCACCGTCGGAACCGGTCCGCCGAACGGGGTGCCGCGTCCTGTGGTGAAAAGAATGATGTGGGCACCCGCTGCCGCCAGGTTGGTCACCGATACGAGATCGTTGCCGGGTCCCTGCAGCAGATTCAGCCCTTTCGTTGTTGCACGGCCGGCGTATTCGAGTACATCCACAACCGTCGCGCTGCCGCCTTTCTGCACGCAGCCGAGCGACTTCTCTTCGAGTGTCGTGATACCGCCGTCCTTATTGCCCGGCGATGGATTTTCATAGACGTTCTGGTCGTGGTCGAGAAAATACTGCTTAAAATTGTTGACGAGCTTGACCGTGTTATCAAACACCTCCTCGTTCTGCGCGCGGCTCATCAGCAGTTTCTCCGCGCCGAACATTTCCGGTACTTCGGTAAGAATCGTCGTGCCGCCATGGGCAATCAATCGATTCGAAAACGAGCCCACGAGCGGATTCCCCGTAATGCCGGAAAGGCCGTCGGAGCCGCCGCATTTTAAGCCCACTTTCAATTCGGAGACCGGAACCGGTTCGCGCTTGAAGCTGTTGGCGTAAGCGGTGAGTTCTCCGATCAGTTCCATTCCTTCTTCAATCTCATCATCCACGTCCTGCGCGCCGAGATACACCACTTTGCCGTTCGTTTTCTCCCCGATCATTTCCTGGAACGATTTGATGGTATTATTTTCACAGCCGAGCCCCATGACGACGACACCGACCGCATTCGGGTGCAGAACGAGGCTCGAGAGGACGCGCTGTGTGTTCGTAAGGTCATCGCCGAGCTGTGAACAGCCGAAGGGGTGCGGAAAATGGAATACGCCGTCCACTTCATCACTGTCCTCAAGCTCTTTGGACGCCATATCGGCGAGCAGTTCCGCCGATTTATTAATACAGCCGACCGTATTGATGATCCAGATTTCATTGCGGATGCCGACTTCCCCGTTCGGCCGGCGGTAGCCCTGAAACGTAAGCTCATCAACCGGGGCTTGGGCAGCCGGCTCCTCCCGCGGCTCATACGTGTAGTCGAGTTTCCCGCTTAAATTCGTCTTCGTGTTATGGGAATGCACCCATTCGCCTCTCTCGATGTCCCGTACCGCGTGACCAATCGGGTTGCCGTATTTGAGAATGTCCTCCCCTTCCTTAATCGGCTGAAGCGCCACCTTATGCCCTGCCGGAATGGATTCAAGCGGTGTAATGCGGATGCCGCCGGATACGATTTCCTCTCCCCCGGCCGCTTCCTCAATCGCCACCGCCACGTTATCCCGTTCATGAATATGAATAATCGGTTCTTTCATGCGTATCCTTCCTTTCCTTTATCATACAATCAGTTACCTACTACACTCGGAAGCCACATGACAAAGTCACCCCAGAACGTGACCGTTATCAGAACAGCCACCCAAACCGATAGATAAGTTCATCCCGATAAACCGATTTAGTATTAAGCATTAATCCGTAACATTCCCCTTATCGTTTTAAAACGCTTTCAAAACTGCATTTATCATGTGCGGTTCACCGTTTCCCTTTTTAAAAATGTTGGAGAAAATCTATAAATGCCCGGTGTTTTCTCCCTTTCATTAATTTCATCTAACAATAAGGAAGCGGCTTTGGCTCCTATAGTAAAGGCAGGTTGATCTATAGCTGTAATCGCCGGATTATACACACTGGCTAAAGGCATGTCGTCAATACTCACGATGCTTAATTCGTCCGGAATGACTATTGCCTGCTCTTTACAAAATCTCAGTACTTCCACCAGGGTCAAATCATTACTTGTCACAAGTGCCGTTGGCTTTCGAGCAGTTTGGAACCTGGATTTCAAATAACCAACCATATCTGTTAATGGAGCGGAATAAATAAAGTCTTCATTCACAGAGAGACTATGCCTGTGCATCGATTTGCGAAAACCCGACAGCCTCTCCGTCCGGGGAGTCATGGTGCTCTTCATCGGCGGGAGTACAAACCCTATATCCTTATGACCGTATTCCACAAAATGAGAGACAGCCATTTCCGCCGCTTGTTCATTATCTGTTAACACTGTGCTGACCTGCAGTTCGGGAATAATTCTGTCCACAAACACAAGCGGGATCTCCTGATTCAATAATTCCCGGTACAGTTCGTTATTGTCACCGGCCGGAAAAATAATAAAACCATCAACCTGCTTTGCCTGCAGCATCTCTACGTATTTTTGTTCTTTGTTTACATCCTCATCTGTATTGCACACAATGACATGGATATTCTGCTCATTGCAGACATCTTCAATAGTACGGATTACCCGTGTTGAAAATCCGTGAAGAATATTAGCAACGATAATACCTATAGTATATGTCTTTTTCTGTTTTAAGCTTTTTGCCAGAAAGTTCGGCGAGTACTCCAACTCCTTGATACTTTCCCTTATTCTTTTTTTCGTTTCTTCCCCCATGTATTCAAACCGCTCGTTTAAATACTGGGATACCGTACTTTTTGAAATACCGGCATGATTTGCAACATCTGAGATCGTGGGCCTTCTTCCGTTTTTCATTTGCTTCCCCTTCAATAATAAATCGATTTAGTAAACCGGTTTTGTTGCGTTTGATTAAATTGTAAGCGATAACAATAGTAGAGTCAACGAGAATTTCTTATTTTCTTATTCCATGATTCAATCAAAAGTGATATTGTTCTGTTCATCAAAAATAAACAATGTTTATTTTTGATGAACAAGATAGAGCCCTAGTCTGTTTTAATTCTTTTCTACTATGTAAAATAACAGCAGGTGATACAGCAATGGAAAAACGAACATTGGGCAATTATGTCAGAGATCTCCGGCTGCGGAACAATTTTTCCTTACGCGATCTTGCTAATGAAACAGATATCAGCTATTCTTACATTCATGCTATCGAAAGTGACCGGGTGACGCCTTCCCGCGAAATAGCAGCGTCTCTTGCCAATGGGTTGAAGGGAGCCCTCCCGGATGAAATGCTGCGGCTTGGCGGTTACCTGCCCGCCCAGCGGACGGTGGATCTAGCCGATGCCATTGATATGGAGCTCTTCGCTTTGAGGCTGGAGGAGCTTATGAGCGGCAATGACTGGAAGGTGGAAGCGCTGGCAGTGCGGACCAACATAAATAAAAATGAGCTGCATGGGTGGCTTCATCCCGGAATCTATCAGACTTCCTCATCCCAATCACCGGACATCATCAGCCTTTATAAACTGGCGGCGTTGTTTCATGTGACCCCTGATTATCTTGCCGGCGCCGTTCATGATCCAAATGTATTCGAACCTTCCTTCCCGCGCCCCAAAAACCTCAGGGATCTGCTGAACGGTGAAGCCCTCGTTCTGGACAACATCCCTCTGGATGAAGCGGACAAAGAGAGAATCATAGCTATCCTTTATGCCGCGTTCGATTCTAAGTAACAGGGATCTTCCCCTATTTTACCAACAGCCCTTTTTCCTGAAGTCGGGACAACGATATGTCCCAGTCTTCAGGATGAAGATAACCTTTCAGCTGGATTAAGCCAGGCTTATGCGTATGAATCAGCACGATTAAATCAATGATGAGCGGAGTGGCTATCCGCCCGTAGTCATTGCTGACACCGAGCATAATCAAGACCTCGTTTTGGTTCCTGTAGCAGGATAACTCCAAATACAGAAGGATGACATCTGTTGTGAACGTGCGTTTAATCTGAATATGGAAGTGGGAAGACCCGGTTTTCCGCAGGACCTCCGATTTTTCGGGGTAACGGACCATGTCACGGCATTGTGCAGCCTGTACGTACCGGCAGATATTTTCGTACAGCTTTGTCCATTCCTGCTGCGTAATGAAATCCGGCTTCAGATACACTTCCAGGGCTTCCAGTTCAAACGAAGAATTCGGTCCCATATCGTTCCCTCCTGCGTCCAAAGTCATGCTCATGTCTATTATTATATAACATTGTTCACTGTAAGAACACAGAAATACTAATATTTATCAGAAAAAATGACATTTTATTCAATGAAACACAGCTCTGGCATAACCGTCTCTGAATCAAAAAACGCTCCCGCCGATTATAAAGAGCAGCCCGGAGCGTTTATGATTGGAGGTAGACTTTGCTGCAAAAGGGGACTTATGGACACTATCAGACTGAAATCTGCGGATAGTGTCCATACCTGTCACCCATTAAAAAACCTCCCGCCGCACGGGAGGATTTTATCGTCTATGACTCGTCTAGTAGCGTTTTGCGCCAATGTAGCGCTTCGCCCAATAGTCATCTGTTTTATCGCTCACCGTGACGCCGGTGGATGTGCCGGCGTGGATGAACTGGTCGTTTCCGGTGTAGATGCCGGCATGGGATGGTCCGTCATTGTATGTTTTGAAAAAGATGATGTCGCCCACTTTCGGCTTTTCGACCGACGTTCCCTCGTTGTAAATGTCGGCGACGGTGCGCGGGAGTTCCACCCCGTTTTCATTGAAAACATACTGGAGAAAGCCGCTGCAGTCGAATCCGGATTCCGATGTGCCGCCCCATACGTATGGTGTTCCGATATGTTCGGAAGCATCGGCAACAAGATTCACCGCGTTGAAATCCGAATCGGAGGAGGCTACCGCAGCGTCCGGCTCTTCCCTCTCTTCCCCGGTCTCGAGCATCTCGTCCATCTTCTCCTGTGTTCTTGGACCGGCGATGCCGTCTACGACAAGTCCCTGTTCTTTCTGAAAAGATTTTACCGCTTTTTCTGTCACGCCGCTGAAGACTCCGCTTGGCTCCATCTTCATATAATCGAGGTCGCGCAGGCGTTCTTGAAGACCCGTTACCTCTTCTCCGCTGTCCTCGTATCGAAGCATGGATGACGAGCCGACGGCAGATGCTTCTTTTTGTGTTTCTCCGCGGGACTCCGAAGCGGGTTCCGGATTGTTCTTGAGAGCATTGAACGTCTTTGGTCCGGCGAGTCCGTCTGTTGTAAGACCCTGCTTCTGCTGGAAACGACGCACCGATTCTTCGGTCATCGGTCCGTACACACCGGTCACGTCCTTATTGTAAAAACCGAGGTCTTTCAGCTGACGCTGCAGGAGCGATACTTCACTGCCCTTATCTCCGCTTTCGAGAATCCGAAAGGTGGATTCCGATGCCGGCTCTGTCTGAAGCGCCGATGATACAGAGCCGATGACGCCCCGCATCGCCGCAAATGTCTGCGGTCCGGCGATGCCGTCCACCACGATTCCTGCATCCCTCTGAAAGCTTTTCACGGCATTTGCGGTGCGGCGTCCGTAATACCCATGCTGTCCGCCTTCAAAAAGGCCGAGGTTCTGCAGACGGCGCTGCAGTTCCCGGACCGCGGAGCTTTCTTCGCCGGTCCGCATCACCGTTGTCGACCCGAGCTCTTCTTTTTTATCCTCCCGGTCAAACGCGCCGGACGTCCGGGCGGTTGGTTCTGTTTTGCGCTGAAGCAGCACGCCGAACGTTTCCGGACCAGCGATGCCGTCGACCGTCAGCTGATGGGCACGCTGAAAGGATTTCACCGCTTCCACTGTCGATGTGTCATACACGCCGCTCACTGTTTCGTATGTATAGTGCCCGCGGTCTCTTAAACGTTCCTGCAGTTCCTGGACATCCTCGTTCTCCATTCCGTAGGACAACATCGTGTCGCCGACCTCGCCGTCTGCCACGGACGGCACGGCGGCCAAGGCTCCCACAGCAGCTGCCGAAGCCGCTGCGAGCTTCTTCGTGTCCATTGTCGTGTCAAACACTATGAAATCCCCCCTGCTTCTGCATAAACTGACATTCCGATTGAATTTTCTATCTTTTATTGTACATGCTTCTCTCGTATTCTTCCATCCTTTTTGTGATTTGAAGATTAAAATGTTGTAAAAAAAGGTATCATGTATTGTTGTGTCCGTCATCTAATAAAGTAGAGAGGAATTTTTTATGAGACAACAAAAATGGTACGTGCATTTACGGGAGAAATTCTGGTTTGTCCCTTCGATATATGCTGTCTTTTCGCTGCTGGCGATTTCTTTAATCTCTTATCTTATCAGTCTTGTACCGCCGGGATGGTATATTCAGGCTCCGGGCTTTCTTCCCATCACCATCTCAACGGCGAATTATTTGTACAGTTCCCTCATTACGGCCCTGCTGACGATGACCAGTGTGAGCTTTTCCTCCGTGATGGTCGTTCTGACTACCTATTCGACCCAGTTCACCCCACGGGCGCTGCAGGACTTCATGCAGAGCCGGATCACCCAGCATGTGCTTGGTGTGTTCACGTTCGGTTTTATTTTCTCCCTGGTGAATCTCATCCTTCTTTCACCGACGGACTCAAACCACTTGTTCATGCCGCTTATTATGGTGATGGTCTCTATTGTCTGCCTTGGCGCTTTCATTCTGTTTATTTATCACTCGACAAAGTATGTGCAGGTCAACCATTTGATTGGAAAAATACGAAATGATGCATCGCAGGCGATTGAAGAGGCGTATCACCTCCCGCACCTGAACGCTTACTCCGAATGGGAAAATCCTATTCCCGAGGAAGAGCCAAACGTCGTGTATGCGCAGAAATCCGGCTATACGCAGCTGCTTGAACTTCAGAATATCGTGAACTGGGCGTCGCGTTATGACCTGCGTGTGGAAAGCCTGATCCAGGTCGGGCATTACGTACACAAGGGGGAGCCGATTTTCCGGTTCTGGCCTGGCGATGCCGAGCCGGATGTGGCACAGCTGCGGGAATTTCTGCTTGTCGGCAACGAGCGGAGCAACGCCCAGGATATTGAGTTCTCCATGCAGAAACTTGTGGATATCGCGGTGCGCGCGATTTCTCCGTCTGTGAATGACCCGCACACGGCACTCAACTGCATTAACCGTCAGGCCGCCCTGCTCGCTGAAATAAGCATCCGTCACGAATCGCTGACGTATTTCGCCGATAACGACGGTGAACTTCGTTTCATTCTCTATCCGATATCGTTCCGCAGTTACCTGCACGGCAACTTCTTTCAGATCCGTATGTACGGCAAAGACGACGTATCTGTCATCGGCGGCTGTATCGATGCGCTGACCGTTGTCGCGCAAACCGGCCGGAACACGGTTCATGACGATCTTCGTTCATTTTTCGATTACATGAAAGAAGCCATTGATGAGGACAAGCTGAGCCAGTGGGACTATGATTACTGGCAGGAACGGCTCCGCCGCTTCGAAGTGGAACTTGAAGGAGAAGACCATGTATACCAAGTTTAAAATGTACGTTTCATATATCGGGGCGGGATTAAAACGGCGGCGTTTGATGCTACGCGTGGACACTACCATCGAAAAATAAATACGTAGTATCCACGGAGCAACATTTCGTGGACACTATACTGCTGAAAACGGGAACCAGTATCCCCCGGCGTAAATCAATGGACACTATCTGATGGTGCACCAAGTTTTAGTGTCCACCGACTTCACTCCCATGGACACTAAATCGTTGGGCAGTATACTTAGTGTCCACGGAGCTGCTCCGGCGATGCAGTAATAAAATGGTAAAAAATCCCGAACCATCTGTGCAGATGGTTCGGGATTTTTTATCCAAACCGCGGAGTTTAATCGAGATAGCGTCTGGCGTTGTGGAAGCTGCCGGCGTATTCGGATGCTGCGATCGTCACTTTTTCCACGGTGCTGTCTGAATTCGGAGAATGGATCATGCGGCCGTCTCCGATGTACATGCCGACGTGGTGGATGTTCCCGGTTCCGCCATTATAGGCGAAAAAGACAAGGTCGCCTTTCTGGAGATTGCTTCGTTCCACCGCTGTTCCGCTGCGCGCCTGATCCTTCGAGTCCCGCGGAATGTTGATGCCGTGGGCTTTATAAATGGTATGAGTGAAGCCGGAGCAGTCAAACCCAAACCCGGACGTGCCCGCCCATAAGTACGGCAGATTCATGAACTGTTCCGCGGTGGCCTGCAGATCGGAAGCTTCCGGCTCGGGGATAGTGCTCTCGTCTTCATACACTGTTACATCCCCCGAATCGATCCACTTATTGCCGTCCGACGGCGTGGCCACGAGCAGTTTGTTCTCTCCTTCAAAAACGACCGGGAGTCTTGTATTAAAACTGATTTCAAGGCTTTTCGTTTCCAGGCTGCGGTCGTCATACAGGAATGCGGTCGGGTCGGTTACCTGAGCTGTTTCGGCGTGCTGCAGCAGTTCAAATCTAGGACTTTCGGTGATCTGCTCTTTCGGTACCCAACCGGGATAGCCGGCCGCAAGCTTTGGCGTCTGCTGTTCTTCCACCGCAATTTTTGCCCAGTTTCCTTCCTCCTGCAGCACCTCCACTTCCATGCCGTATAACGCCTGGGTATCGAGATTGCCAAGCAGTCCGCGTTTATCCGCGGCCGACATCGACTCGGTCCACTGCCGCGGCTGCACCGGATTCTGAAGCGCCGGCGCGTCCATGTTTCTCGGTGCCTCCGGGGACGCCCAGACCGACAGAACCGACACATCTACGTAATGCGAATAGTCCTTTGAATCCGCTGCTCCCTGCATCGCTTCCGCCTCTCCGGCAAACGCCGCCGGCAGCATGAATCCGGTGAGTGTCAGCGCCATGATATGTTTAGAAAAAATAATCGTCCTCTCCTTTATGTGGAATGACTCTCTTTCTTTTATTCTATCAGACGGAAAAATTTTTTAAATCACTGAATCGAAAACGAATGCTGTCCCGTAGATAATTTTTGTGGAATTTGTTAGTAGCTTATGGAAATCCAAGTGAGTTTCATAGTATACTAACAATGGCACACAACATTATTTCCATTTTTTCAGGAGGGTACAATATGAAAAAGTTCTACGGCATTGCTTTATCAGCGGCACTTGCTGCTTCGCTGACATTTCCGGCCGCAGCCGGGGCACAGAGTTCTTTCAGTGATATCGGGGAAGATTTCTGGGCTGGAGATGCGATCAGCCATCTTGAGGAGCAGGGAATTATTTCAGGGTACGAGGATGGCACCTTTGGACCAAACAATGAAGTGACCCGCGGCCAGGCTGCCTTAATGCTGGCATCGGCACTGGATCTTGACACGTCAGACCGTCCGGACCCTGGTTTTTCGGATATTGAAGACGGCACCGAGCTTTCCGCAGCCGTAGCAGCTGTTGCGGATGAAGGAATTATCGAAGGCTACGAGGAAGAATTCCAGCCAAATGAGGATCTGACCCGCGCTCAGATGTCCAAAGTGCTGGCAAAAGCTTACGACTTGAGCGGAGACAACAGTGCTGATTTCTCCGATGTGAGCGAAGATTTCTGGGCTTATGATCACATCGACGCCCTGGCCTCAAATGGCATTACCACCGGTTATGAAGACGGTTCCTTTAAGCCGGGCGCTTCGACAACAAGAGCTCAGTTCGCCACATTCCTGTGGAACACGACCGGGGAAAGCGAACAGACTCCGGAGGCACCGGAGACGGATGAAGAAATCACCACCGTGCTCGAAGATGTGATGGAAACCCAGCAGAACCTCGAAAGTTATACATTTGACGGCAATATCGGCATCAACATAGATGTACCGATGGGAGAGCAGGACCTTACGGAAGAAGAGCAGCAGGCTCTTGAAGAATCCATGAACATGAACATGGAAATGCGCGGCACATTCCAGAAAGATCCAATGATTACCGAAGTGATCGTGGAGCAGAACATTCCGCAGTTTGACGAAACGATGGAGAATGTATCTCTTTCCACAAACGAAGCAAGCTATCAGTATATCAATGATGCTGCCATGATGGGATACCCGGAAGACTGGCAGGACAAATATATTGAAATGAACTACGAGGATATTCTGGGCGGTTCCTCATCAGACGTTCCTTTCGATATGGAACAGCAGCAGGAAATGGCTCAGGAAATCTATGACGTGTTCATCGAAAACTTCGGCACCGAGTACTTTGAGCTCACAGAAAGCCACGCGTCCATTCCGGACAGTGTCGAGTACGATCAGGTGATCAGCTTTGAACTGACCCATGACGATCTCAGCGATGTTATGACTATTCTTGAAGAAGACGTCATTCCGGAACTGGAACCGATTCTTGAGAATCCAGGCGCTGCCTCCGCCCTTGCAAGCGTCACAGGCTCCAGCTTCCAGGCATTGAATGAGGACGGAACTATGACCGAAGGCGGTATGAGCGAAGAGGATATCAACCAGGTTCTCGAAAGCCTGACGCTTGAAACCTTTGAAATGCATCAGGCCATCAACGAAAACAACCAGGTTGTCTATGATACCGGCGAGATCGAAGTAAGCTACACCGACGAACAGCAGGGTGAAATGTCCTTCGGCGTGGACTACGGCTTGACGTCAAGCAACTTCAACGAAGACGTCACGTTCGAATACGGCCTTCCGGAAAGCGAAGAAAACATCATCACGTATGATGAGCTCATGAACTGGCAGGAAGAGCAGATGCAGAACTTTGAAGAAATTGAGCAGGGAGATCTCGAAACCGTACAGTAATTCGGGTGTCTTCCGCCGGTCTCCAACACTCGGAGACCGGCTTTTTTTATATTCCAAAGACAGCAGCCTGGCCATTCCGGGCGCTGTCTTTTATTATGTTTTCCTCCCGTCCCGGCGCCGTTACCAGCCAAATGCGTTCATTTACATGCCAAAGTTGGTCCTTTACCAGCCAAACCGGCGGGAATACCTGCTGAATGCGTGGTTACCAGCCAGATTATTCTTTTTACAAGCCAAATCAAAGGATTTACCTGCCATAACTGCACCATTACCAGCCATTCCGACGGCTCTATCATTCAAATATATTTTTGAATATTGACTTTTTTATACTTGAATCATACACTAAAAGGAAACAATCAAACGGATATTTGAATGTAGTTATAGGAGGAAGGCATATGAATCAGGAGCAAAAGGAGAGAGAAGCAGCCTGCTGCTCTAATGACAGGCTGTCACAGGAGATTCCCGTGCAAACCGGATGCTGCGATACCCGCGATAGGAGCAGGGAAACAACGGAGAGTCACCCGGACAGCAGCGTGCTGGAATACAGGGTGGACGGGATGGACTGCCCGTCCTGCGCGGCAACCATTGAGAAAAGCTTAAAGAAGACAGACGGCATTCAATCCGTCGAGGTGCATTACGCTACGGGAAAAATGGCCGTCGGTGCGGATGATGCCGCCGTTCACGATGCCATTCCAAAACAGGTACGAAAACTGGGATTTGAAGCAGCACCCCTGCAGGAGGGGAAAAGCAGGGAAACGTACAACGTGCAGGGCATGGACTGCGGCACGTGCGCGATGACGATTGAGAAACATCTCAGCAGCCTGCCGGACGTGCAGGACGTCCAGGTGCATTTCTCCACCGGAAAAATGCAGATCGAGCACGTCTCCCATCCGGATACTATTAGAAAAGAAGTAAAGAAAGCGGGTTTCGACGCATCTCTGGACCGGGGAACGCGTGAACATTCCCAGGAAGAAAAGAAGAAAATCCGGATCTCGACCACGACGTTGTCAGGAATTTTTCTTATGCTTGGTTTTGCTGGATCGTTTACCGCTCTTCCCGGTTTTCTGGTTACAGTTCTTTATGCCGCGGCTGTTGTAACTGGAGGATTTAAGCCGGCTAAAGCCGCGTTTTATGCTCTAAAAAGCGGTTCGCTCGATATGAATGTGCTGATGGCGTCCGCCGCGATCGGCGCTGCATTGATCGGCGAATGGTTTGAAGGGGCGATGGTGGTGTGGCTTTTTGCGCTCGGTACTACGCTTCAGAATCGTTCCATGGAACGCACGAGGGCATCCATCCGCAGCCTGATGGATCTTGCTCCTCCCGAAGCCGTCGTTCTCGAGGGCGGAAAGCAGGTCCGTAAAGCGGTGGAAGAGGTCGGCATCGGGGACGTTCTTATCGTCAAACCCGGAGAAAAGATTCCTCTCGATGGTGAAGTGATAAACGGTTCCTCCAGCGTTAACCAGGCTCCGATCACCGGAGAGTCCCTGCCTGTAGACAAACAGGAGGGAAGCACCGTGTACGCCGGTACTGTCAACGAAAACGGTTCGCTCGAAATCAAGGTAACTACACTCGCCGAGGACACGACGATTGCCGGCATCATACACCTTGTGGAAGAAGCCCAGGAGAAAAAAGCACCGACCGAGGCCTTTATCGACCGCTTCGCCGCGGTGTACACGCCAGTCGTCTTCGCTCTCGCCGTGTCTGTCATGGTGCTCCCTCCTCTCTTTGGCTTCGGAACCTGGGGGGAATGGCTCTATAAAGGTCTGGCATTACTCGTTGTTGCCTGCCCGTGTGCCCTCGTCATCTCCACGCCGGTGGCCATTGTGTCAGCCATAGGAAATGCCGCAAAGAACGGCGTGTTAATCAAGGGCGGCACCTTTCTGGAAAAAGCGGGACGGATAGAAGCCATGGCTTTCGATAAAACAGGAACCTTAACGGAAGGAAAGCCGAACGTGATCGAAGCGACGGCGCTGCACGGCAGCGAAGAAGGGCTGCTTGCTGCGGCGCGGACCATTGAAGAACATTCCACCCACCCGATCGCCCTGGCTGTCACCGCGTATGCCGAAGAACGCGGAATACCTGCGGAAAATGGCAGTCATTTTCAGACGATGGCCGGCAAAGGGGCCGCAGCTTCTATCGACGGCATTGACTATTTTGCCGGAAGCCCCGCGTGGTTTCAGGAGATGGATGTTTTTCTCCAGGAAGCCGGGCAGCGTATGCAGACCCTGCAGGAGGACGGAAGTACCCTCGTCGTAGTCGGTACGCGGTCCCGCGTTCTCGGCATCATTGCCGTCCGGGATACGATCCGTGCCCATACCGCCCAGTCCATTCAGGCACTGAAACAGACAGGTCTGCCGGAGACGGCGATGCTGACCGGCGACAACCGCGGCACGGCAAAACGAATCGCCGAAGAAGCCGGCGTCGACCGCTCCTTTGATGAATTGCTTCCCGCAGACAAAGTAACCGCTGTGCGCGCACTGCAGCAGGAGGGAAAACGTGTCGCGATGGTCGGGGACGGGATCAATGATGCTCCCGCTCTGGCATCGGCTGATCTTGGCATCGCGATGGGAGGCGCGGGCACCGATACCGCGATGGAAACCGCCGATATCGTGCTGATGGCCGATAATCTCGAGCAGCTGCCACGCACGATTCGTCTCAGCCGCAAAGCTTTAGCGATCATTAAGCAGAATATCTGGTTTTCGCTGCTGACGAAAGCCGCCGCCCTCGTGCTCATCTTTCCGGGATTTTTGACGCTGTGGATGGCGGTGTTGAGCGACACCGGCGCGGCCCTGCTTGTTATACTCAACAGCATGCGGCTCCTGCGGACGCAATAGTTGAGCGACATGATGGGGTGTTGGCCTGGATCGAGACGGAAATCCGGCGTTGTGATTGATATATTGGGAGAATCGATAAAGAAAATCGGAGAATCGATAAGGAAATGCTGAGAATCGATTGAGAAATTTGCTGAAATGCGAAGAATCAATACAGAAACGAGAGAATCGAGACCATTTTCCGGAGAATCGATAGGGAAAATCCGGGCAAATTGAGCTGATACCCGCTCCGCTTCACCCCCTGCTGCATTGATGCCGTTTCAGTCCGGATCGAGACAGAAATCCGGCGTTGTGATTGATATATTGGGAGAATCGATACAGAAAATCGGAGAATCGATTGAGAAATTCGCTGAAATGCGAAGAATCAATACAGAAACGAGAGAATCGAGACCATTTTCCGGAGAATCGATACAGAAAAATCTTAATTAGCCGGGAATCAATCAAGAAATGAGAGTATCAATGCCAAAAGCGCAGTCACCGCAAAGTCTTTTCCAAAAAAAGGGGCTGTATCAAAAGGTACAGCTCCTTTTCAATAATATAGAAAATTCACCTCAGGCAGAAACGGAAGGCGGCGACGCCAGCGGGAAGAGCAGCGGCCGAAGATCCCATCAAACGGCGGTTTTACCGTTTGATGTAGCTGAGGCGCTGCCCGCGGCAAGCGTCCGCCTGCAGTGGATGCCTTAACGCTTAATGGCTTTTGATACAGCTCCTTTTTTGTTTTCCCACGTCATCAGTCCGATCAGTATCGCACTGCTTATGATGCATCCTACAACCGGCCCTATAATATTACCAAGCTTCGTCGTTGCGCCGATCATGGAAGCTACGAGCGTAATAACGACCAGTACAGCGGCTCCAATCCATACTGCTTTCACAATAAGGACCTCCTTTATTCTTCCGGATCCTGAATCGCAAACATCAGATCCAGTTCGCATACCACCGTATCGTCCACTTTCGCGGTGCCTTTTCCTTTTCCGATTTTGCCACGCAGTCTCGTAATTTCCGTTTCCAGAACGAGCTGGTCCCCGGGTTTCACCTGGGATTTAAAGCGGCAGTTCTCGACGCCGGCAAAGAAAGCCAGTTTCCCCTGGTTTTCCTCTTTTTTTAAGATAGCGACGGCGCCGGTCTGGGCGAGCGCTTCGATAATCAGTACCCCGGGCATGACAGGATAATCCGGAAAATGACCGTTAAAAAATTCTTCATTCGCTGATACGTTTTTCAATCCGACAGCCCGCTCCCCTTCTTTCAGCTCCGTAATCCGGTCCACCAAAAGAAACGGGTAGCGGTGCGGAATAATGTCTTTGATTTCTTCACTGGAGAGCATGTTTTCCTCCCTGCCGTCTTTACACATACAATACAAAAACAGACGGCTGCAGATTAATTTCCACGGATAAATTCAAGCAGGCGTTCCCAGCTGCCCCATTTCAGCACATCGAGACCGTTTCCTTCTCCTACGATAGTATAACCTGTTACAAGGCCGGCAAGAAGACTTAAAACGAAAACAGCAAGGACAATCAGAAGTCTGGCCCAGATTGGAACCATCCGGATACGTTCCCGCCTGCGCTCTTTCTTGGAGGCCGCAGTGCTGTCTTTTCCCTCCTGCTCTTTTTCCTGCCTTCGCTCCTGCCTGGATTGGCTTTGTGTTGTTTCTTCATTATAAGTCATGATTTTAACTCCGTAACGTTATACTCTGTCTTACGCGGATCATAATCAGCCGCGCAGGCTGTTAATGAGACCCATCATCTGGTCTCCCTGCGAAATCGCACGTGCGTTAAAGGAATACTGGCGTTGTGTCATCATCATGTCCGTCATAGCCTGACCGACATCGACGTTGGACTGTTCGAGCGATCCCTGTTTCAATGCTTCTTCAGCCCCTGGGACAAACTCGAGTACATCATCTTCTTCCAGTCCGAGTTCACCAAGATCCGGGAAAGCGTAGTTATTACCATTGACCCGGTCAAGAAGCTGGGGTTTGGTCACCTCCGCGAGTTCCATCTGTCCGATTTCAATCTCTTCTCCCGCCTGATTTACCGCATTAAGCGTTCCATCTTCCTGCAGAGAAAAATCACTGGCTCCCGCCGGAACTTCCATCCTCTCCCCATCTGCTCCAAGAAGATAATCCCCCTGGTTATTAACGAGAGTCCATCCTCCCGGTTCTTCCGGGTTCTCCGACAAGTAAAACGAACCATCCCGGGTGTACTGTGTTTCCGGCTCTCCACCGGTCATCGATTCCACCTGGAAAAACTGATCTTTTTCCGTAATGGCAAAATCCAGTTCACGGCCTGTGTTCTTAAGCGCACCCTGTTCCATCCGCAGCGCAGTCTGCGCGACACCGGCTCCGGCACCCGTGCGCAGGCCGGCCGGCGTTAGACGGCCGGCTTCATTACGCTCATCCTGCAGATTGTTCGTCTGTTGATATAACATATCGGAAAACGTCGTTTCGGTCCGCTTATAGCCCGTTGTATTACTGTTTGCAAGGTTGCTTGAAATGCCGTTAAGCTTGTGCTGCAGCTGACCCAGCGTATTTGCCGAGGACAATACCGATCCGTACATGATGCCTCTTCTCCTTTCACCTGGTTATCTCAGACTGCCGATTTCATTTGCCGCGCGCTGCATACTTTGATCGTACGTCCGCAGCATACGCTGGTTGGATTCAAAAATCCGGTAAGAATTCATGAGTTCTGTCATCGTTTCACCCGGATCCACGTTGGAACGTTCCAGAGATCCCTGGTTAATGGTGTAGCCAACTCCATCCGCTCCTATAGCCGTAGGAAGAGCTTCTGCCCCGTCTTCGGTTTCCAGGCGGAAAAGGCCGTTCCCCTCTTTTACAAGGTTATTGGCGTTATCAGCGTAGGCGACACCCAGTTGACCGGCTTCGGCTCCAGCATCATCGGTGATCACGCCATTCTTATCGATGCTGAAATTTTCATTGCCGACCTGTATGGGTTCATCATCCTGCCCCAGGACATAGTTTCCCTGACTCGTTGTCAGAAAGCCTTCACCGTCCACGGTCCAGTTCCCATTGCGGGTATAGCGTTCTTCCCCGTCCGCGTTCGATACACGGAAAAAGAGGGAACCCTGCTCCCCGTCTTCACCTTCGGGCATTTCCTGCTGCCAAATGGCCGCGTCCGCTGTATTGCCGGTCTCACGAAGATTCCCTTGACTGAAATCCGGTGTGCGTTCCTGCATATAGACACCCGTCGCCAGCTCCCCAATCGGCGCCGGACGGCTTCCGGGAAAGTTTTCTGCGTTCTGCGCCTGAACCAGCATTTCGGGAAAGGTCCGGTTGGATCCTTGATCTGCTTTGAATCCCGGGGTGTTAAGGTTCGACAAGTTTTCTGAAAGCATCTGTGTCTGCCGCTGCTGGGCTAGCATACCGGATGCCGCGCCGTAAAAACCTCTCAGCATATGTCGGGCTCCTTCCTAGATCTTGACTTTTTTGTTTGCCATTTTGTCAAGGTTTTCGAGAATGATGCCTGTTCCGTTTGCCACACAATTCATCGGTTCTTCCGCGATGATGACGGGTACGCCGAGTTCATCACCGAGAAGTTCATCTATACCATGCAGAAGGGCTCCGCCGCCGGTGAGAATCACGCCGCGGTCGATAATATCCGCCGACAGTTCCGGCGGTGTCTGCTCCAGGACATTCTTCGCCGCGTGAACAATGTGGTTCACCGATTCGGTTAACGCCTCGTATATTTCCTTTGAGTTAATCGTGATAGTGCGGGGGAGTCCGTTCACCATATCCCGTCCGCGGATTTCGAGCTCACGGTTGGAACCGTTTGGCGCGACCGTGGCCACTTCTTTTTTCACTGTTTCCGCCGTGCGGTCACCGATCAAAAGCTTGTATGCCTTTTTGATATAATTTAAAATGTCGAGATCAAACTGATCACCCGCGATTTTGATGGAGTCCGCCGTAACAACGGACCCCATCGAGAGAACCGCGACATCCGTCGTACCGCCGCCGATGTCGACGACCATATTACCGCTCGGCTGGAAAATATCCATGCCGGCGCCGACCGCTGCCACTTTCGGTTCTTCTTCAATAAATACATTCTTACTGCCGCTTTTTTCGGCGGCTTCAATGATTGCTTTCTGCTCAACGGATGTTATATTGGTCGGACAGCAGATTAATATCCTCGGCTTGGACATCATGCTTTTAGCGTTCACTTTCACGAGAAAGTGGTTCAGCATGGCTTCCGTCTGATCAAAGTCGGCAATCACACCGTCTTTCATCGGTCTCGTTGCGATAATGTTTCCCGGGGTGCGCCCCACCATACGAAAGGCTTCCTCCCCCACAGCCATCACGCTGCCGCTCTTCCGGTCCATGGCTACGACCGAAGGCTCATCCAGTACAATGCCCTGTCCTTTAATATGTATCAATACGTTTGCTGTTCCCAAGTCTATACCGATATCCCTGCCAAACATGGCGTATATTCCTCCTCATCGATTCTAAGCCGGTCTTTACATATGGATGCTCTTACCCATTAGTATAACATCAAAAGACATAGTCCATGCTTTCTTATATCAAACGTTAGTCTCTATTGTATGATTTTATCATATTTTATCGGCCAGCGGAATATATCACCCCGCTTCTTCCAAATTTGTTTTTCGAAGACTGTCTAAAAACGAAAAAGCTTGTTCTTTTCAGACAGCCTTTTGAGAAAATGACTAAAGGGTCAGCTCTGTCTCCACACTTTTCCGGTCATTCTCGTATTTCGTACGGGTGGCTTCCCCGCCGCGCAGGTGGCGGATCGATTTGTGATAATTCAAGACATACTTCACGTCTTCGGCAAGCTCCGGATTGATTGTTTCGAGCCGTTCGGTTAAATCTTTATGGACCGTGCTTTTGGAAACGCCGAACTCTTTTGCTATCACCCGCACTGTCTTGCGCGTTTCGACAACATACCGTGCCATCCTGATCGTTCGTTCTTTGATGTAGTCATGCACACCACTCGCCTCCTACCGCAATCTTGGTGAATTAGTACAGTTTATTAAAGAGGATCGGCGGATATACCAAAAAGTCTGATAGGACAAGGGTTAAAGCAGGATAAAAAACGGCAGGCAGTCCGGAACCCGGCACCTGCGGTAAGTATTTTTTTCAGGCTGCAACGTGAAAAAGCAGCAAAGGGTGGCGTCTTGCCGGCTACAGTCACTCGAAACGTGTCATTTCCCGGGAAATAATTCGGTGCGTATATGGATGAATGTAAAAAATCAGCGGCCGTTACGCCGCTGATTTCAGCTCAGTCGAAAGGGTGCGGTTTTAATTTTGTGTACCATCGTTGATCCATACTTCCCCGTCCTTGTATGTCATCTGCTCGGGGTAACGCAGATCGATGACATCATCCTGCAGGTGCTGCGGTGGTGCCGGCGTGTTTTTCGATACGAGGATGCAGACGAGGAAATTGATCGGAACTCCAATCAAGCCGGCTCCAGTGTCCTGAATCCCCAAAAGCGTTATGCCGCTCATCGCAAGGAATATATAGCTGAGGGTACAGGCAAGCCCGGTGATCATTCCTGCTACAGCCCCCTGGGTGTTCATCCGCTTCCACCATATGCCGAGAAACAGAACTGGGAAGAACGTTCCGCCGGCAAGGGCAAATGCCCACGCTACAATTTGCGTAATCACACCAGGTGGGTCGAGCGCGACAAGCCCGGCGATAACCGTTGAAAGGACAATCGCGATCCGCCCGGCACGGAGTCTTTTTGCATCGGAGGCATCCGGCTTTATCAAACGGTAATAGATATCGTGGGCAAAGGAAGAAGAAATCGTAATGAGCAGGCCTCCCGCTGTCGACAGGGCAGCAGCCATCGCGCCGGCCGCGACGAGACCGATTACAAACATGCCAAGCTGGGCGATTTCCGGCGTTGCCATCACAACGATATCCTCCCCTACAGACAGCTCGGTCCACTGCAGGATGCCGTCTCCATTTTGGTCGGCCGTCTGCAGAAGTCCGGTATCCATCCAGCTTTGGGTCCAGGCCGGTAGTTCATTCATCGGGCTGCCGGCTACCTGCGTCATCAGGATGAAGCGCGAAAAGGCGGCATAGGCCGGTGCCGACAAATAAAGAATACCAATAAAAAGCAGGGCAAAGGCTCCGCTCCAGCGCGCCGCTTTCATCGTACTGACAGTAAAAAAGCGGACAATAACGTGTGGCAGTGCCGAAGTACCAACCATTAACGTGAACATCAAGGCAAGAAACTGGCTTTTGTCACTTTCTGTGAAGGGAGCAAAATATTCCGATAACCCAAGCTCCCGGTCTATCTGCCCTATCCGATCAACAATGCCGCCATACGTCAGCCACGGAATTGGATTACTGGTTATCTGCAGGGATATGAAAACAATGGGAATAATATAGGCCACAATCAGAATCATGTATTGTGCGACCTGCGTCCAGGTCACCCCTTTCATCCCGCCGAGCGTCGCATAGATGGCAATGATCACCACGCCAATCATCGTACCGTAAACAGAAGGTATGTTAAACAGTCTGCCTATGACGACGCCCGAGCCCGATAACTGACCGATAATGTAAGTAAAACTGATAATGACTGTTGCTATGGCGGCAATCAGCTGGGCTGTATTACTTTCAAACCGGTCCCCGATAAATTCAGGTACCGTGAAGCGGCCGTATTTGCGCAGCTGCGGGGCAAGCAGAAAGGTTAGAAGCAGAAAACCTCCCGTCCAGCCCATAATGTAAGGCAGTCCATCATAGCCAAGAGCCATCACCGTGCCGGCCATGCCGATAAACGAGGCAGCACTCATCCAGTCGCCGCCGATCGCCATCCCGTTCCACATTGGAGGAATCCCACGGCTCGCGACATAAAAGTCCGATGTCGCTCTGGCCCTGTTGTATACAGATATAACAATATAAAGAGCAAATGTTGCTAAAATAAGTCCAAGTGACACAAGCATTTGTGATTCCATCTTTTACATTCCCCTCTCTTCTGTAACATGCTGTGTATTATTCCTGCGTGTGTTCCGGTCACTGACAGCAGCATTGGCTGTATCATCGATTCCATACTTTTTGTCAATCCGGTCACTTAATACAGCGTTCAGAAACAGACATAGAATAAAGACAATAACTGCTCCCTGCGAACCCATGTAATAGTGAAATTCCACGCCCAGGAATTTGAATTGGGAAAAGAATTCTGCAAATGCCGCCACCCCGAACGATACGATAAACCCTATACTTAAAAAGATAATAATCAGTCTTGTGCGCATCCTGAAATAGGCCTCTGCTGTCTTCTTATCTACTTTTTTCAATGTACCCACCTCCGTTTTGTATGTCTTTATGCCAAGTGGACGGTTAATCCTGAAAAATACTGTATCTACCTCCTTTTTAATGTAATCGTTTTCAAAAAAGTCGTGGATGTTACCGCATTCCCATAATCATCTGAATGGTTTCCCACAACGGAAGCGGCACCAGGATAATCTGAACAGCAACGTACAGGCCCATCGCAGCAAATGGTGCGGCCAATAGAATCGGTTTTTTCCATTTCAGCATCCCGGCAATCGCAGCAATGGCGAGAATCCAGAACGCAATAAGAATGGCCATCATCCTCTTCCCCTCCTTCCTTTACTTATGAGTACTCCGAGAGGCCGGTAATATGACCTGTTTGACCCCAGCTTTTATATTGTTATAGTACACATTATTTCAAATATTCTGCATATCAGTCAATTTATTTTTCACAAAATGTTCAAATATTTTTCAACAAATTGTGACATTTCACCAATGCCTGATCAAGGGGTGCTGCGTGATGTGTATACTAACAACGCGGAAAACAGAAATAATGTCCACCGATACATCCTGCGTGGACACTGAAGCGCTGAAAAGAAAGGATAGTGTCCTCCGGCAGATGTCCGGAACTACTAATCACCAGCGCCGGTTTTGTAGTGTCCATGGAATCACCTTCCGTGGACACTACAGACAGGATTGTGCGGTCTAGTGTCCATAGCACTTCACCATACCCGCTGCAGTATAAAAAACCCGGACGATGTCTCGACGATCATCGTCCGGGTTCTGCCAGGCAGCCTATCCCCTGTTATCCATTGTTCTCTGCATTTTCTTCGTTATTGTTATTGTCATCGCCTTCCAGAATCGGGAATTCCTCAAGACCGGAAGAGTCTTCTTCATTGTCCGAGTCATCTCCCTCGTCATCGCGGGCTGTCTGCTCTTCTTCACCATTTCCATTTTCATTTCCATTTTCACTGCTCAACGCCGTCAGTTGTTGATGGAATGCTTCGTCCGGATCAAGCGGTTCCCCGTTTTTACGGACTTCAAAGTGGGCATGGACCCCTGCATCTTTGTTATAGAGATTTTTTGCAGCTGTTCCGATAACGGAGCCCTGTGTGATGGTATCGCCTTCGGAGACTGTCACATCATTCAGGCTGCTGTAGGATGTTACGATGTTATCGGTGTGTTTCACATCCACCACCTGTCCAAGAATTTCATCGTCTTCTACATTTACGACTTCACCCGTAGCGGCCGCTGTCACTTCGAACGGTTCGCCTTCCTGGCCGGCAATGTCGATGCCTTTGTTCTGATAATACATATTATTGTAGTATACTAGAGAATCCTGCTGTTCTTCAGCTGAAGCGTCATGATCGTAATAATACCCAATAATATCTACATTATCTTCATTCATTACCGGCATCTGCAGCGTTTCATCTCCGGAAGCGGCAGGTAAGCTGTCTCCGCCTTCCATCGTTCCTTCATCTTCCTGTGCATTCTGCTCTTCCTCTGGAGCCTGTTCTTCTTCGGCCTGATCGGTGCCGGCCGGACTCTGGATGAGAAAGTACGTGCCGAGCAGAAAGGCGCAGGCACTCAAGTAAGCGGCGGGCCAGAACCATTTTTGTTTGGACCACGCGCGCAGTCTGTCTTTCATTCCTCTGCGTTCTCTGGCTGCGGCTTGTTGATTTTCCTTATTTTTCATGATTATCACCTCAGCTCCCATTCTGATCAGGAGTGAGGAAAATTATACACTGCATCGATAATTTTTTTTAAAAGTATGGGATCAAGACAGTCCTGTTATCTCTACGCCCTTATAATAGTGCTTCACAATCTCCTTATAGGTTTTTCCCTCGTCAGCCATTCCATCGGCACCGTACTGGCTCATGCCGACGCCGTGTCCCCAGCCTTTCGTGGAAAAAACCATGTCATTTCCCTGGCGGCTCACGGTGAAATCGGTGGAATCAAGCTCCAGCTTCTCCCGGATTTCCCGGCCCGAAAATGTCTCACCGCCGAACTCCATCTCTTCCACCCGGCTGCTTTCTGTGTGGCTCAACACCGTTCCGGCTGCACCTTTGGAAAGCGAAATTCCCAACGCCTGTTCTACTTCTGCGACGGGAATGGTTATTTCATTGGAATAGCGGGGGGAGGATGTATCCCACGGGCTTTCCACACTTTGCAGATAGGGCTCCGAGTTCTGCCAATAGTCCTCTGCGTTCTCTGTATGACCGTTGCTCGTGGAAAAAAAGGCAGCGGTAATCGGCTTTCCCTCATACGTTAAAACCTGTCCCTCCGTAGCACGAACCGCTTTGTTGACCTTCTCCATCTTCCATTCAAAATCGCTGCCCCATTCTTCCTTGAGCTCCTCTTCATTCTGATATACCTGGTGCATGGTCGTATCGGTGACGAGCGCTCCATCCGGCAGGTTGATTTCTGAGGGAGAGGCAATCTGTTTCGCCGCATACGTCCGTGCTGTCAGCGCCTGGGCTTTCAAAGCTTCTATGTCAAAAGAAGCCGGCATCTCGGAGGCGACCACGCCCGCCACATATTCCTCCAGGCCGGTTTGCTCCACGGTTTCGGTTTCACTGCGGAATACGGGAATGGTCTGCTCTGATCTTTCAGCGGGCCGGGTCAGCGGCTGTTGTTCGTTCTGGTCTGACGCGGTTTCCGTTGTTTGTGTGCCTGGTGAACCAGATGACCCCCATACACTGATGAATACCACCGGAATCAGAAAAAACAATCCGAAAAGAAAAACGGAGACCACGACTCCTCTTTTCATCCATTCACCGCCTCCTGCTTTCTTTCATTGTGCACAACACACTTTCCATAAGTATGCCGCGCATCCACAGGGTATGATTGGTTTTTACGGCAGCGGGGGGTTTTCACCAGTGATCAAAAAAGGGAGTCCGGGCATGCGGTTGTTCCGAACCCGAGCAGTTCCGTGGACACTAAACCGCCTGACAGCTTACGTAGTGTTCACGGACCGGGGATCCGCGGAAACTAAGACTCCGGCACCGGCAGGTAGTGTCCATTTAATTCCATCGATGTACACTAATTCCTGGTTTCCGCATCCTAGTGCCCGCCAAACGGTGATCCATGGACACTAAACTCTCATTTTTCGATCGTAGTATCCATGGCCGGGCCGGATGACGGGCAGCCGTAAGGACCCCGCTGAAATAACCAGCATGCGCTGCAGGCGGGCGCTTTTTCTCCATAGTAAAAGGGCAGCATCAAAAGCCGCCGCCCTCCACTCTTATCCGAAGTTACATCCTCTTTCATAAAAAAGGAGCTGTATCTTTATGATACAACCCCTCTGGATTTAATGATTGACGGTTCGTAGTACGTTTTCTTCGTTAGCAGGCTTCGTTTCCATTTCTGTCACTTCGACACGTTCCACACGCGCTCCAAGTTCCTGCAGCTTCTTGTGGAAATCGACGTAACCACGGTCGAGATGACGCAGTTCGGTCAATGTCGTTTCCCCATCGGCCACGAGTCCGGCGATAATTAATGCGGCGCCGGCGCGCAGATCGGTTGCTGCCACTTCGGCTCCCTGCAGGCGGGTCGGTCCGCTGACGATGGCCGCCTTTCCTTCGATTTTCACATCCGCATTCATACGTCGGAATTCTTCCACATGCATGAAGCGGTTCTCAAATACGGTTTCTGTGATGACAGCCGTACCTTTTGCCTGCGTCAGAAGCGCCATGAACTGAGCCTGCATGTCTGTTGGAAAACCGGGATGAGGCATTGTTTTTAAATCTACCGGCCGGAGAATATCAGGTCCGATGACTCTCATGCCATTATCCTCTTCTTCAATAATCACGCCCATTTCACGAAGCTTCGCGACAAGCGGACGGATATGCTCGTGGATGGCCCCTTCGACAAAGACGTCGCCGCCGGTGATGGCGGAGGCAATCATCAGCGATCCCGCTTCAATGCGGTCGGGAATGATGGAATGTACGGCCCCTTTCATCTGCTTGACGCCTTCGATCCGGATCGTACCGGTACCGGCACCACGGACTTTGGCTCCCATGGCATTGAGGTAATTCGCGAGATCGACGATTTCCGGTTCTTCCGCGACATTCTCAAGGATGGTCGTTCCTTCAGCGAGGGTGGCCGCCATCATAATGTTTTCTGTCGCTCCCACACTTGGGAAGTCGAGGTAAATCCGGGCTCCCTGCAGGCGGCCCTCTACTTTTGCTTCGATATAGCCGTTGCCGATTTCCACTTCAGCTCCCATGGCTTCAAAACCTTTAAGATGCTGATCAATCGGACGAGACCCGATGGCGCAGCCGCCGGGCAGTGCAATGTTGGCACATCCCTTTCTCGCAAGCAGCGGTCCCATAACCAGGAAGGATGCCCGCATTTTGCGGACATATTCAAATGGAGCTTCCGTCGTCAGTTCTCCGGCTGCGTTGGACGTAAACACCCCGTCTTCAAAATGGACGTCCGCATCCATATAATTCAGTACATTTTTCATTGTAAATACATCAGCTAAAGTCGGGACATCATATATAGTGCTCGTTCCTTCTTCAGCGAGCAGGGAAGCGGCTATAACCGGAAGTACAGAATTTTTCGCGCCTTCTGCTTTCACGTTACCCTTCAGCCGCTTTCCTCCTCTTACTAATATTTTTTCCAACGTTTTCCCCTCCGCGTCCGTTATAGTTCGTATTTGTTTCTGCATGAGCCATGACGTTCCCGTCTGTTTTCACGCAGACAGAATTAATCATCTTTTTATTATGGATATTCATTCGTCCATTTAGGCGTGCCCTGTCCAGTAAAGAAACGGGTGCCCATTCTCGTCTGGTGTGCGTGTTCATTTACTTTTCCTGCTGCGTTTAGTCGTCGTCACAGGCATCCAGGTTACAGATTACCCAAAAAAACGCCGGTTTGGGAAGATCAGACGACCCATTTCCCGGCTGTTCTCCTTTTTCATCTGTTTTTTCGACAAATTGACTGTCCTCATGCATCGGCGGAACACGACACCCAAAAACAACTCCCGGACGCAGGACCCTATTTCTCATTTTCACCGGAGGAAGCACGGTCATACGTGGAAGATGGAGGGAGCCTTTTTAGAAAATATACCTAAGCGTCAAGGACCCTTCTAAGTATGCAATAAAAAACGAACTGACAAGGTGGCTCAGCGCAATCGTCACAAGCACCATGAGCAGTTTCGCTTTCGGTCCTTCCGGATTTCGGAGAAAAACATCGAAACGAAAGGACTGTAAACTCCACCATACAATAACCAAAAAAATGAGGTTGACAGTAATATGTAAGATCGCGTCCTGCCCTTCAGGATTCATCGCTGAAAACTCCTTAACAGCCCTCTTCACAATCCAAGGTGTATGTTAGGGCATTTTGCTGAAAGGAAAAAGAGTCCTTTCTCTCATTCAAACACATCACTTTATTGTAACATATCCGACCACTCTCGACAGCATCTGCCGATATAAGACATTTTCATAACGGCTTGTTCAGCAAAATAATGGCCACTATTATCATGACATAGAAGATATACCTCAATTATAATAAAAAAAAACTGATTTTTGTATAAAAATTGTACATTTTTTAAAATTACATTACATTCGATAATAATGTTGTAACATAAATGTAAGAATCAGAAGACAAGAAAGAATATGTCAGCCCCTTTGTTTCAGGGTTTTTATGCAAAAAACGGGACACAGAAAACGAGGAGGACTTTTGTTGGAACCTGTTGAAAATCTCCGAATCGCACGGAGCAGCACTGAAAGAATATGGGCAGCCGCAAAATATGATGTCATGGCCAGGGGGTACCAGCACTATAAATCGTTATCCAAACAGGCAGGACGGCTTCACGGTTTGTCCGACGTACACACTTTTTTTCATAGTCTGCGCATCGTTTCCGGCAGACCTTATGACCGCAGGGGCTGTATCAATACATTGGAGCATATGTGGGGATATGTAAAAAAAGACGCGGGATCCGAAGAAAAAGAAACATTTCAGCATTTGCTGAGCGAAGCGGGGAAGCTGCCGTACAGCCATTTTTATGAATGGCGCGGGGCCATGGAACAAACCCGCCTGCTGCTTTGCCGCTTATCGAAAAAGTATGCGAAAGATTATCTGCTCGAGAGCATCATTTTGTTTCCGGACACTCCATACTACATCCTTCATAACCGGAAAGGAACGTTCATGTTGTCAGATGACATGTTGTGGAAGATAAACTGAGCGGAGGATTCGGGAAGCATGCTGCCAGATGTCAGTCACGGCATTTCATCCGGAATCTGGGCTGGAAGACAGTCTTTTTCATGAATCCGGTTCGATGTGTGAAGGCGCGAATGCCCCAGTGTTTCTGTATCGATTTAAAGCAGAATCGAATCGTTTCTCTTTTTTATCGATCGATTCTCCTCCTTTTCGCGTTTTTCTCTATCGATTCTCTCGATTTCTGTATTGATTCTCTGCATTTCTGTATCAATTCTCTGAAATTATGCATCAGTTCCACTCTGATCACACAAAAAAGGCTGTTCTACAGCGGGGCTCCCCGCGTGAGAACAGCCTTTTTATTACTCGCCTGCTACCTCGATCCGGGTAACGGCGCGTTGTAAAGCGAGCTGTGCCCGCTTATAATTGATTTCTTCCTGTTTGGCACGCTCGATGCGGTCCTCCGCCCGTTCCTTTGCTCGACGGGCACGGTCGACATCGATCTGGGACGGTGTCTCCGCCGATTCAGCGAGAATCGTAACACTGTCGGGACGAACTTCAACAAAGCCTCCGTTGACCGCGACAAGATGAACCCTGGATTCATAATTGAGGCGGACAGCGCCGACTGAAAGCGGTGCTACCAACGGAATGTGTCCAGGCAGAATACCCAGCTCCCCGCTCTGGGAACGGGCGCTGACCATTTCCACATCCCCTTCATAAACCGCGCCATCAGGAGTGACAACATTGACATTGATCGTCGACATGATTCCTCCTCCTTACCGCAATCCGCTTAGGACATGGCCTTCGCTTTTTCGGTGACATCTTCAATCGGACCACAGAGTCGGAAGGCATCTTCCGGAACATCGTCGTGTTTGCCGTCAAGAATCTCACGGAACCCGCTTACCGTATCTTTTACCGGCACATAGGAGCCCGGCTGACCGGTGAACTGCTCAGCCACGTGGAAGTTCTGTGACAGGAAGAACTGAATCCGGCGTGCGCGGTGCACGACCATTTTGTCTTCTTCGGACAGTTCATCCATACCGAGAATCGCAATGATATCCTGAAGTTCACGGTATTTCTGCAGCGTCTGCTGTACTTCCTGGGCCACGGCGTAATGGTCTTCCCCGACATACTCAGGCGCAAGCGCGCGGGAGGTGGAGTCCAGCGGATCCACTGCCGGATAAATACCCATTTCCGTCAGGCGGCGTTCCAGGTTGGTTGTCGCATCAAGGTGCGCAAACGTTGTGGCAGGAGCCGGATCGGTATAGTCGTCGGCTGGCACATAAATCGCCTGGATCGATGTAACCGAGCCTTTCTTCGTAGACGTAATCCGTTCCTGCAGCTGCCCCATCTCGGTGGCAAGTGTCGGCTGATACCCAACGGCCGACGGCATCCGGCCGAGAAGCGCGGATACTTCGGAACCGGCCTGGGTGAAACGGTAGATGTTGTCGATAAACAGCAGCACGTCCTGGCCGTCTACATCACGGAAATGTTCCGCGAGAGTGAGACCGGTCAATGCTACACGCATCCGCGCTCCAGGCGGCTCGTTCATCTGACCGAACACCATGGTTGCTTTATTGATCACACCGGAATCCTGCATTTCAAAGTACAGGTCGTTCCCTTCCCGTGTCCGTTCGCCGACTCCGGCAAATACAGAAATACCACCGTGTTCCTGCGCGATATTGTTAATCAATTCCTGAATCAATACGGTTTTTCCGACACCGGCACCGCCGAATAGGCCGATCTTTCCGCCTTTTACGTAAGGGGCAAGAAGATCAACGACTTTAATGCCTGTTTCAAGAATTTCCGTTTCGGTTGAAAGTTCATCAAATGCCGGAGCTTCGCGGTGAATAGGGTCCTGCTTCACTTCCGGTCCAATCGGCTCCCTCTGGTCGATCGTCTCGCCGAGAACGTTGAATACACGTCCCAGGGTTTCTTCGCCGACGGGAACAGAAATCGGACCGCCTTTATCAATAACTTCCGCTCCCCGGATCAATCCGTCCGTCGAACCCATGGCGACGGTGCGGACCGTATCATTTCCCAGATGCAGCGCAACTTCAAGGGCGACTTCCACATCCATGATGTTGTCTTCATGCCCTTTCTGGGAAACCGTGAGCGCGTGGTTCAATTCCGGCAGTTCACCGCTTGGAAACGAAACGTCAACTACCGGACCCATAACCTGGGTGACGCGTCCATTGCTCATATTTTTCCCTCCTAAACTGTGTCTCAAGCTACATTCGAATTATTCCAGAGCCGCAGCGCCGCCGACAATTTCACTGATTTCCTGCGTGACCGCAGCCTGTCTGGCCCGGTTGTAGGACAATGTCAGATCGTCAATAATGTCATCAGCGTTGTCGCTTGCCGCGCTCATTGCTGTCATTCTGGCGCCGAATTCACTTGCCTTGGCATCAAGCAGCGCTCCGAAAATCAAACTTTCCGCGTACTGCGGGAGAAGCTGTTCCAGGATAGCTTCCTCGGATGGTTCGTATTCATAACTCTGAGCCGCTGCGTCTCTGCCTTCGCCGATATCGGTCAGCGGCAGCAGTTTCGTCTCTTTGACTTCCTGCTGGATGGCGCTGATGAAATGGTTGTACCAAATGTACAGCTGGTCGATTTCTTCTTCTTTGTACATGTTCACGGCGAGCCGTGTAATGTTCTTGATATCCTGAAAATCGGGTTCGTCCGGAAGTCCGGTTATTTCATCCATAACGGGAATACCGCGGCGCTTCAGCAGATCTCTGCCGATTCTGCCGAGAACGATAACGCCGTACTCGTCACTCGAGCTGTGACGGGCGGCGACCTGGTCCATAAAGGAGCGCAGGAGGTTGGCATTATATCCACCGGCAAGCCCCTGGTCAGAAAAAATCATGATATAGGCTGTTTTTTTCACCGGACGTTCCTCGAGCATCGGGTGGGTAGCGCCGGAATTCCCGGAGGCGATACCTGCCACCACTTCCCGGATCTTTCTTGTATAGGGTTCGTAAGACTGCGAATTAGTCTGGGCCCGGTTTAACTTCGAAGCAGAGACCATTTCCATCGCCTTGGTAATCTGTTTCGTCTTTCTCGTCGAGCCGATACGGTTTTTTATCTCACGTAAAGAGGCCACTTGGGTTCACCACCTTTTCTTCACACCGGTGCAAAGCCTTTGCCGGTGCCTGGCTTATTTGGAAACGTTGAAGGTCTTCTTGAAGCCGTCGATGGCACTGTTGAAGTCTTCGGATTCCGGCAGTTGTCCAGTTTCACGGATGGACTGCAGCAGTTCTTTGTGATTCGAATCCAGATAGGCAAGAAGTTCAGACTCAAAGCGCCGAATGTCGCCGACTGGAATATCATCCATAAAACCGCTTGTCAGGGCGTAAAGAACTGCTACCTGGTTTTCAACCGCCATCGGCTGGTGAAGGTCCTGTTTCAGGAGTTCCACGGTGCGTTCCCCGCGTGACAGTTTCGCCTTGGTTGCTTCATCAAGATCCGAGCCGAACTGTGCGAAAGCCTCGAGCTCACGGAATGATGCCAGGTCGAGACGCAGTGTACCCGCCACTTTTTTCATCGCTTTGATCTGTGCGGAACCGCCGACACGGGATACGGATATCCCCGGGTTAACGGCAGGACGTACACCGGAGTGGAACAGGTTCGACTGCAGAAAGATCTGTCCGTCCGTGATCGAGATGACGTTCGTCGGAATATAGGCACCGACGTCACCGGCCTGCGTTTCGATAAACGGCAGAGCGGTCAGCGAGCCGGCTCCCATATCATCACTGAGTTTAGCGGCACGCTCCAGCAGACGGGAGTGCAGGTAGAATACATCCCCCGGATAGGCTTCACGTCCCGGCGGGCGGCGGAGCAGTAGTGACAGTTCACGGTACGCGGCCGCCTGCTTCGTCAGGTCGTCGTAAATGACGAGGACGTGTTTTCCGTTGTACATGAACTCTTCACCCATGGTCACCCCGGCATATGGCGCCAGATACAGAAGCGGTGCTGGATCGGCTGCGCCTGCGTTCACGACAATCGTGTAATCAAGGGCACCTTTTTGGCGGAACGTTTCCACAGTTCCTGCAACGGTCGATTCCTTCTGACCGATGGCTACGTAAATGCAGATGATATCTTCATCTTTCTGGTTCAAAATCGTGTCGACCGCAATCGATGTCTTCCCGATCTGACGGTCACCGACAACGAGCTCACGCTGTCCGCGGCCGATGGGAATCATCGAATCAATGGCCTTGATTCCGGTCTGAAGCGGTTCATGAACAGATTTACGGTCCATGACACCCGGTGCGGCGCCCTCAATCGGCCGTGATTTCGCTGCTTCATGTGGACCCTGCCCGTCAATCGGCTGACCGAGCGGGTTTACGACACGTCCGATCATTTCTTCACCGACGGGCACCTCCATAATCCGGCCGGTTCGCTTGACTTCGTCCCCTTCGCGGATACCGGAGTCCGATCCCATAATAATAATACCAACGTTGTTTTCTTCCAGGTTCTGCGCCATTCCCATCACGCCGTTGGCAAACTCAAGAAGCTCGCCGGCCATGACGTTTTCCAGGCCGTGGGCACGCGCAATACCGTCCCCTACCTGGATGACAGTTCCTATTTCATTCGCCTGTACATCAGACTGAAAATTTTCAATCTGCTGTTTCAGAAGAGAGCTAATTTCGTCCGATTTAATGCTCATTAACGTTCACCCCTATCCTCTATCATTTTCCGGAGACCAGCCTGCGTTCCATTCTGTTAAGCTGACCTTTTATGCTGCCGTCAAAAACCAGATTCCCAAGATCAACTTTCAGTCCGCCGATCAGCTCGGAATCAATTTCATTCCTGATATAGAGGGTATTTCTACCGGTTTTTTCAGCAAAAGTTTCCGAAATCATGCTGCGTTCTTCATCAGAAAGCGGCTTGACGGTCGTAACGAGCGCATGTCCCACTTTCCATTCTTCATCCACGAGATGCTGGAATTGTTCAATCATGTAAACGACAGAATCAATTCTGTTCTTTTCAAGCATGAGAAGCAGCGTCCGCTGCACCATGTCACTCATGCCGGAGAAACCATTCTTCAGCAGGTTCTCCTTCTGCTCTTTCGGCACTTTCGGATGTTCGAGCGTTTCAGGGAGTTCCCTGTTACCCGCAAACACCTCTTTTACTGTGTCGAGTTCAACGCGTACCTGCTCCAGCATGTTTTGGTCTTTTGAAAGTTCAAACAGGGCCTGGGCATACCGGTTGGCTGCTGCTCTTGTCATAGCCGTCCGCCTGCCTCTTTGACGTAATCTTCAATGAGCTGCTGCTGTTCTTTTTCATCCAGCTCTTTTTCGATAATTTTGGAAGCGATCATCACAGACAGCGAGCCGACTTCTTCACGCAGCTCGGCGATGGCCTGTTCCTTTTCCCGTGCAATATCAGCCTGGGCGCTTTCTTTCAGGCGCTCGGCTTCCGCGCGGGACTGATTGATGATATCCTCTCCCTGTTTTTCACTGGTCTTTTTCGCATTTTCGATGATGGTCTGTGCCTCTTCTTTGGCACGTTCCACTTCCAGGCGCTGTTCTTCCACATATTTTTCCGCATCTTTGCGGTGTTTTTCGGCATTTTCGATTTCAGAGGAAATGTGTTCCTCCCGCTCTTTCATTACATTCATGATTGGTCCCCAGGCAAATCTGCGCAGGAGAAGCAGAAGAATAATGAAAGTAACAATCGAGAAAACCACGTCTCCCCAAGTAATAACTTCCGGCACGGAATTCACTCCTTTCGGTGATTGATACAAAAGGAATGGCGAAGTGTCGCTTGATGGACTCCGCCATTAATCCCAGCGGTATATGTACCCGCTGCTACATAACGATGAACGCGATAACAATCGCAATGATCGGCAGGGCCTCAACAAGCGCGATACCTGTGAACATGATCGTCTGCAATGTGCCGCGGAGTTCCGGCTGGCGGGCAACCCCTTCGAGTGTCGATTTCACGATAAGTCCGTTACCAATACCTGCCCCGATTGCTGCCAGTCCTGCTGCGATAGCTGCTGCTAATGCTCCCATTTAAAAGTCCTCCTTAAATATAATAAATGATTGTTTGTTTCTGAAAGATCTGTATAATGCGTTTAGTGTTCGTCCAGCACTTTATGTGACAGATAAACCATTGTCAGCATGAGGAAAATAAAGGCCTGGATAGCTCCGATAAATATACTGAAACCCTGCCACGCGATCATCGGTATGCCGGCTCCTGCGGCTCCAAGAATACTGGCTCCCCCGATACCGGTTAAGAGTGTCAGAAGAATTTCCTTTGCGTACAGGTTACCGAACAGCCGCATTCCAAGTGTCAGCGTGTTGGCGAATTCCTCAATGATGTTGAGCGGTAAAAGGAACGGTACCGGGCGCAGATAGTCTTTCCCGTACTCTTTGATTCCTTTCATCTTGATGCCGTAAAAATGCGTAAGCACAATGACCATGACTGCAAACGTCATCGTAATAACTGGATCTGCTGTCGGTGATTTCCACCAAAGCTCATGCGTCTCATGGTTAACGATCATAAATGGAATACCGAGCATATTCGACACGAAGATAAGCAGAAAGATCGTAATGCCGAGTCCGAAAAACCGTTCTCCGGTTTTCCAGTCCATCGTGCTTGAAATGGTGTTTTTGATAAAATCAATAATCCATTCGAACGCGTTCTGCATCCCGGACGGTTTCATTTTCAGATTTCTCGCACTAAAAAACCCAATACAGAACACAATCAGCGCAGCGACGGTCAGCATTATAATATTCGACAGATTTACGTGGAATCCCGGAATCCCAAAAATATCATAATAAATCGGAGATTCGTGTTGCATTTGCTTCCCCCCTTACTCTTCGTTAATGGTTCCCTGGTTCCCTGTTGCCGCTTCTTCGCCCTTTGTTTTGTGCGTGTGTTACGTTTCTTCCGGGTTGTTCGGGTTTTTTTTAAACAAGGAGTGAAGAAGAATGATAATGTAGGGTGTCATTATGCCGGTAACAAGGCCCAACAGATGAAAATGCCCGGGGAACTGAAGGAAAAGAACGGCAGCAAGCGCTCCTGACGCAAGCCGCGACACCATCCCTGCGGAAAATGCCGATCTGTTCTCCTCTGCTGCCTTTCCGAGCTTTTTAACGTCCCGGTACATGCTCCAGAAGTTAAAGAGACCGAGTCCCGTTCCGAGCACGGCACTTATAAAAAACATCTGGTACGGGCTCATTCCCCACCCGATGACGTACAGTGCCAGCGCATAAAACGTATACTGGACATGACGCCTTGTCTCTCTCTGAAAAATCTGGTTCATTTCCGGTCGTCTCCGTCTTTAAGATAGTGCTCGAGCAGACGGGTCACTCCGTATACTCCGGCGGCAAGTCCTGCCAGAAGGCCGATGATCATCAAAAAAGGGGATGTTCCCCATTTATCATCCAGCCACCTTCCTGCGAATATGCCGATCAACAGGGGTCCGACTAAATAAGAGAGCACGGCTGATGTTAAAGCCGCAGACTGGAACGGTTTTGGAGACTTATGCTTGTCCGCCATGTTACCCTCCATTCGCGATGTTTCCTAACTGCGCCGAAAAAAGGGACGGCGCTTTTTCGATGGACAGCCGAATCTTTCTGACAATTCAACAGAAATCGACTTCGGCCTTTGTGTCCTTCCATCATCGTGCAGCCGTCACCGAAATATGTAAACCCTCTCACATACCCTCTGTCATCGTACAACAGCACCCCCTTTCTGTCAATCCTCCACAAGGAAAAAATCCTTGTCACAGCAGGGTTCTCCGAATCATCGATTGTGTCGATTAAGTGACAATCCCAGACAGAAATAAAAAAGGTGCCGGCTGAGGTTTTCAACTCTGCCGGCAGCGCTTTTGTATCTTTCGTTTACGTTCTCGGTTCCGGGGTCTTCTCCACTCTCTGCCGGCGCAGGTGGACGAGCGTTTCAAGCGTCTCTGCTTTCGTCCCTGATACAGCATGGATGACCGCTCTGTAAACACCCGGGGCGACAGAAAGCTCCTCTTTTTTCAATGTTTCCCTGAGAAGGCCCGGCTTGACGTTCTCTTTTTCGTCCAATACGCCGGCAAAGGCAAAGGTATCCGGATCATACAGCCTGATCTGAAATGTGTCAGCACCACCCGGCATATAGACTTCGTACTGAAAAGAGGACGCCTTTGGATCCGGCTGCAGTTCAAATGCACTGATTCGCGGATACTGTGGTTCATTAATCAGCATCAGATAGGGCAGTGTAACCGGATTCTTTCCGCCTGTTACTGTAATCGTACCGTGAAGTTCATCTGTTTCCACCACACCAGGCTCCAGTTCTGCCTCAACGTTTACTTCCTCTGCTTCACCCGGCGGTACAGTAATTTCATCCGGAATATCCCATTTAATACCGAAAAATGGTTTATTTTCAGCGTCTAACGTATACGTCCGTTTCTGCTTGGAGTGATTTTCGATTCGCAGTGTCTGTTCATATACAGCCTGTTCCCGCCCGAGCGGACGGACACCGAAAGAGAGCGTTCCAGGGCTGACGAGCGTTTTGGTCTTTAATGCTTCCGCGATATCCACCCGTCCCGCGCCCTGTACAAACGCCGGATACATGCTCCCGCTCTCATCGGTCAACGGAACAGCTGCATTCATGAGCACCGTTTTAATCTGCTCCGGGGTCCACTCCGGCCTTGCCTGTTTCACAAGAGCCGCCGCTCCGGCAACATGGGGAGCAGCCATACTCGTACCATTGAGTGACAAATAACCTTCCGGCACGGTGCTGTTAATGTCAACGCCGGGTGCGACAATGTCGGGCTTTACGGTCCAGGACTGTGTCACCGGTCCCCTTGAACTGAAAAATGCCATATGATCTGTTTCTTCTTCCAGAATCGTACGCAGGGCGGGGGGAGCGTCGTTTTCATTTTCCTGTACAGCTTTCTTTAAATGTTCGCCGTCTTCTTTTGAAATAGTAATAACAGGAAGAGGGAGCTCTTTTTGCGATACCGCTGTAAAACCTCCCGCTACATTATTGTAAAGTATAACAGCATCAGCGCCTGCTCTCTTTGCGTTGGCCATTTTCCGAACGAGCGGGATACCCCCGCGTTCGATGAGAACCGCCCTGCCTTTTACACCTTGAAGGTCTTCTTTGCGTCCCAGCCCGGCGAATGTAAGCGGCAGATCCCGTCGGAATTCCCACGATGCCGTTCCTTTCACCGGCTGCAGATCAATGGATAATTCCGGATCATCCACCAGCGCCAGCTTCGGCATGCGCAAGGGGGGAATAGAGGCTCCG
Source organism: Salibacterium halotolerans (assembly GCF_900115625.1). GTDB lineage: Bacteria > Bacillota > Bacilli > Bacillales > Marinococcaceae > Salibacterium > Salibacterium halotolerans. The sequence goes on from NZ_FOXD01000025.1 coordinate 40,494, forward strand.
ACCGATATTGCTTTCTCCGATGTGCCGGGGGATCCGACACTCCACATCTCCGGTCCGCTGTTTCCGCTCGATGTAACAGCCGTAATCCCTTCTTCCACCGCTTTATCGAGAGCGCGGCTCGTCGGCCAGTCCGCTCCGTTGATGGGACTTCCGAGCGAAAGATTTAATACATCCACCTCATCTTCAATCGCCTTCTCCACCGCTGCCAGAATCTGCTCTGTTGACCCCTGGCCTCCAGGACCAAGCGCTCGGTACATGTAAATATCAGCTTCCGGCGCGACGCCCCGGACAGCCCCGTCCGCCGCGATAATTCCGGCGACGTGGGTGCCGTGCATCGTCGGCTGTCCATTTTTCTCCGGCTTTCCTTCCAACGGATCCCCGTCCTGATCGACAAAATCATAGCCACCTTTATAGTTATTTTTTAGATCAGGGTGATGATAATCGATACCGGTATCAATAATGCCGACTTTTACCCCCTTGCCGGTAAGCGGCTCACCGTTTTTGTCCCGTTCGCTGCGGACCGCCTCCGCTCCGATAAAGGGAACACTTTCGTCGATCTCTGTTTGATACACAGCCGCTTCATCCGTCCGCTTAATGCCGTCCAAACGATTCAGGGACTCCACTTGGTCTGCCGGCATTTGTACCGCAAATCCGCGGAATCCCTTTTCGTACGTTTCTTCCACACGCAGACCGGGGATGCTGTTTTCCATACTGACGCGCAATGCGTCCAGCGGTGTTTGATCCTCCGCTGCCACAATAAATGTGGGTTCATCTGCCGCTTGAAGCGTTCGTGCTTCCATTGTCCATACCGCCGCTGCGAGCACCAAAGCGCAGCAGACGTTTAAGATTTTTTTCCCCATTTCGGCTGTCATCGCTGTTCCTCCTGTTCTTTCCTTAGGTTGCAGCAGACAGCCGGATTTATACAGGGATGCCTTCTGTGTCTTATCTGCAGACTGTGTATGGATACTACATTCTGAAAATCAGCGGGTAGTGTCCTCGGATCACCTTTTAGCGGACACTATGCTAAGGAAATCTTACATTAGTGGTCCCCGGCCGAAATCAATGGACACTGGCTGCCGGTGCCTGGATTCTTAGTGTCCCTCGATCCCCCTTCCGTGGAAACTAAGTATGCTGCCTGGCGATTTAGTGTCCACAGAGCCGGACCGCCCTGAAATTCAGATCACGGACATTGCAAAAAAGCTTCAGCGCGCAGCTGAAGCTTTTCATTACTTGGTACCGAAGAGGCGGTCTCCTGCGTCTCCAAGTCCTGGTACGATATAGCCTTTGTCGTCGAGTTTTTCATCGAGGGCTGCAAGGTAGATGTCTACTTCCGGGTGCTGTTTATGCACTTCTTCCACACCCTCCGGCGCGCCGATCAGGCACATTAGCTTAATATTGGTGGCCCCGCGCTGTTTCAGACTGGAAATGGCATCCACAGCTGATCCGCCGGTGGCAAGCATCGGGTCGACGACGATGAATTCGCGCTCCTCGACGTCACTTGGAAGCTTCACATAATATTCGACCGGCTTCAGCGTTTCAGGATCACGGTACATGCCGACGTGTCCTACTTTCGCGGCCGGAATCAGTTTCAAAATACCATCCGACATACCGATTCCTGCGCGCAGAATCGGTACGACACCCAGTTTTTTGCCGGCAAGCGCGTGTGATTTGGAAGGCCCGACCGGTGTTTCCACCGTCACTTCCTGCAGCTGCAGATGGCGGGTGATTTCAAACGCCATCAACGTAGCTACTTCATCGACCAGCTCGCGGAATTCCTTCGTCCCTGTGGAAACATCCCTGATATACGTCAGCTTATGCTGAATCAGCGGATGATCAAATACGTGTACGTTTCCCATATCGTGCACAGCTCCTTTATACGGGGGTTCCCCGGGTTCTATGTATGGCGCGGCAGCAGGCATACAACTTCATTCTTATGAAATTCTACAGAAAAAGCTTTTCCCCTTCAAGGGCTTGCAAATAGAGCTGCGATTCAGATTTTTTGTGTAAAAGAATACTTTCCGTTTAGATAAAAGATGTGCTGATGGGGTGAAAACATATAGATACCCGCTGTATGTTCCGGTTTACCCGCCGATTCCCATCCAATACCTGCCAATGGAATCATAATACCAGCCAAATGATGCATTACCGGCCGAACAGGACCCGTTACCAGCCAAGATCAACGCTTTACCTGCCAAATAAGCAGGTTTACCCGCCAACCCCGCCGTGCCGCCGGGATCCATCCATCCTGCATCCAACGTAAAAAGAGTCCGGGACAAAAGTAAAATAGGCGGAGGAAAACACGAATGTCTTGCGGCGTTGTTCATCAGTCGTATAGCAGCGGAGCCAAAATGCTTCGACTCCTGCTCAGAACAGCACGAGTCGCGGGTACCCCGCAGGATGTTCGGTCAGGGTCGGCGCCCGCACGTGACGTACTTCCACAGGATAATGACGTTTACGGGGCGTTGATTGCCTTATGACTATTCATCCCTCATTTCACGCAGCGGCAGGCGCTCTTTGTTGCGTCGGCCCGTTCATTTTCCCGCTGACGCAACCTCGATTCGTTCATGATGACGTTTACCGGGGCACGAAAACCTCTAAAGTGCTTTATGAATCATTCATAGTGACGTTTAAGGGTGCACCGGACACTCTAAAGTGTCTCATGAGCCATTTCTAACGACGTTTAAGGGGGCCTTGTACCCCCTAAAGTGCCTTTGGACCCATTCCCAACGAACGTCCGTCCACCTGCTTTCCACCCAACCTGAACGCAACAAACAAACGCCTGCATTTTTCTGCATCTGTACTGCCGGAACTGCTCCCTTTTCCTCCGTTATACCGGTTGGCGTCGTGATCACATCGCGGAGCAGCTCAGGTGCGGTTTCGATTCCGGCAAACGGGTCCTGGAACGGCCGGAGTCCATCGGTTACGACAAGCAGGTGATCCGGTAGGACCGCGGCCGCGAGCCGTGCCCATGGCATAGAAGACACGATGAGCCCCGGCGAATCGATGCCGCCCTTGTGCTCTGGAGTAAAAGCAAAGCATTTTGGCGCAGCAGTGTATCTCAGAAACGAAGCATGCCGAACGATTAAAAAAAATCGTTCGGCATGCTTCTATCTTATAAAGGTTTTGTCCCAGCCTCTTTGCATTTCTTTTCTTACAGTTCCGGATACATCGGAAACTGAGCGGTCAGGGCGTCTACGCGGCGTGCCGATTCTTTCAGGGCTGCATCGTCGTCGTGGTTTTTCAGTGTGTGCGCCATGATGGCTCCAATTTCGTCCATTTCTTTTTCACCGAAGCCGCGGGAGGTGACAGCGGCGGTTCCGATGCGGATGCCGCTTGTGACAAACGGGCCTTCCGGGTCGAACGGAATCGTGTTTTTGTTCGTGGTGAGTCCGACTTCATCGAGCGCTTTTTCCCCAATTTTTCCGGTGATGCCAAGGCTCCTCAGATCCAGAAGAAGCAGGTGGTTGTCCGTTCCGCCGGATACGATGTCGATGCCGTTATCCTGAAGGGCAGACGCGAGACGTTTCGCATTTTTTACGATATCTTCCGAATACGTTTGGAACGAATCCTGCAGCGCTTCACCGAAAGCAACGGCTTTGGCTGCGATGACGTGCATGAGCGGGCCGCCCTGCAGTCCCGGGAAGATAGCCTTGTCAATCTTTTTGGCAAAATCCTCCCCGCAGAAAATCATGCCGCCGCGCGGGCCGCGCAGGGTTTTGTGTGTGGTGGTCGTTACAAAGTGCGCATGCGGCACCGGATTCTGATGGACACCGGCGGCAATGAGTCCGGCGATGTGGGCCATGTCGACCATTAAGTACGCGCCGACTTCATCAGCGATTTCACGGAACGCCGCAAAATCAATTTCGCGCGGATATGCGCTGGCGCCGGCAACAATCATTTTCGGCTGATGTTTTTTGGCTGCCTGGCGCACCGCTTCATAGTTGATAACCTGATCTTCCTCGGTAACGCCGTACTCGACGAAATTGTACTGGACGCCGCTGAAGTTCACCGGACTGCCGTGGGTCAGGTGGCCGCCGTGGGAGAGGTTCATGCCTAGCACGGTATCTCCCTGCTCAAGCGCCGTGTAGTAGACAGCCATGTTCGCCTGCGCGCCGGAATGGGCCTGCACGTTTACGTGTTCCGCGCCGAACAGTTCTTTGGCACGGTCGCGCGCGAGATCCTCCACGACATCCACGTGCTCACAGCCGCCGTAGTAGCGGCGTCCGGGATAGCCTTCCGCGTATTTATTCGTGAGTACCGAGCCCTGCGCTTCCATGACGGCCTCACTCACGAAGTTTTCGGATGCGATGAGTTCAATTTTGTCGCGCTGGCGCTGCAGTTCATCCTGCATCGCAGCGTAAACGGCTGGATCCTGGTTTTTTACTGTTTCCATTTTTCGTTACCCCTTTCTCTCCTTGTGCTCTCTCATTCGTGTTTCGTTATTTATTATGATTTCCTGCCGTATTGTAACATGAATTTTTACGCTGAATCCGTAATTTTTTTAAAAAAATCATACAATCATTCAGATTCAGGATAAAGGGCCCGCGCTCCACCTATGAGTTTCGGCCGGGTGACGGCCATCGTGACGTGTGCGTTTCCCACCCGATCCACGGAGCCGCGGATGGGCACAGCCACATGTTTCAGATGCATGCCTATGAACGTATCCCCGATGTCGATGCCGGCATCCGCGCGGATATGCTCCACCACCACCGGATCGGTTAACGACACGTAAGCGTGCGACGCCATGGCACCCCCGGCCCGGCGGTGCGGGACAACAGCCACTTCCTCCCCTCCGAACCGGGCGGCCGCGGCGCGTTCCATCACCAGTGCGCGGTTAATGTGTTCACACCCTTGATAGGCGAGATGAACGCCGGTATCCTGTTGAAAAAAAGCCAGTACATCATACAATGCTTCGGCGGCTTCCTCCGATCCCGCCGTCCCGATACGGCCGCCGGTCACTTCGCTCGTACTGGCGCCAATCACAAGCAGCCGGTCCTCGTCAAGCGTGATCCGTTCCCGCAGCGCATCCAGGCAGGCCTGCAGAGACGTCTGCCATTCCTTGATATCATGAGTCATACCGATCACCTCTTCTCTAAAGCATACCACATCCGGTTTGTTTTTCGAAAAAAGATGGACACGCAGGACGTTCCCGCGTCTAAGGGTCACAATTGCTGCTTCCGGGTTCCTATGTGGCGGTCGGTACACTTCTAAGCCCATCTTTTTGCCTTCCCTCCTGAAAAAGTGATCCTTGAGCTCTTTCTAAGGGTTACATTTCTCTTTCGAAACGGGTGTCGTTACCCTTAAGATTTTCTCCTATGAAAAGGGGCTGTATCAAAAGCCCTTAACTAAAAAGCCATGGACGCCATCTTCAGATGGTGACCATGGTTTTTTACGTATTTTTAAAGCCAGCTTATACAGCTG
>NZ_FOXD01000026.1 GCF_900115625.1 Salibacterium halotolerans
AAGTCTATCCCTCTACAATAGGAGATTTTTTTAGGCTTGTAAATGAAAAATAACCCATAAATGATACTATAAGGAAGTTGTTTGCAAGACTAGTGTGTGCTTCCCCCTCTTTCCGTCCGTATGACGAAAAGTGCAAAACCGCCGCTGGACAGACCTGAATCACGAAAATATCGACATGTTATAAAAAATGCCTATGCCTGTCACACATTCCTTCTCTATTTTGTCTTTATAGGTGAACGCCTATCATTTTGAAGGAGGAATTGTTAATGAAAGCACGAGTGAATTATGCCAAAACAAACCCGGGGATACTGAAGGCGATGAAGCAGATGGAGGATTACAAAGACACAACCGGATTTGATCAAACGTTGATTGAATTGATCAAAATACGAACCTCGCAGATCAATGGCTGCGCCTTCTGTCTCGACATGCACACCAAAGATGCCCGGGCTGCCGGGGAAACGGAACAGAGAATCTACTGCCTGAACGCCTGGAGGGAATCCCCTTTTTACAGTGAAGCAGAAAGAGCCGTGTTAGCACTCACCGAAGCCGTAACACTCATTTCTGAAGACGGGGTACCGGATGCAGTGTATGAAGAAGTACTACAACATTACAGCGAAACAGCATATATAGACCTGGTCTTTCTCATCATCACTATCAACAGCTGGAACCGCCTGGCGATCTCAAATAACAATGTTCCCGGAGCGTATAAACCAAAAGCTGCAGAATAAATGACACAAGCTTCTGTCATTGCCGAAAATACTCCACACTTTCCGCCTGCTGAAAGAACTCGAATGGCGCAGCCTCCCTCCGTCCATCCGCATTGCCTTAAAAAGGGCATTATGAACAAATCATAATGCCCTTTCTGCTTATTTGAAGTCTATTGTATATTCGTCTGCGGCCGATTGGAATGATGGAGTCGGCCTGGGTACTTCTTTTCTGCTGTCAAAACTCCTGAATAGTATCATTTTCTGCTCCTAGTTACGTTTAGCCAGTTCGCATGTACGATAAACGTCGTTATGAAGTGTTGTAAGTTGCGTTTGACTGAGGACGCAGCCGGCCAAACTGTCCTATGAACCATTCATACTTACGTTTACAGTGTTTTTGCTCCTTAATTTGGCCGCATGGGACGAAGAGCGCGCAAAGCAGCCTCCTTTTGCGCGTTCTACCTAAAGGATATATTGTTTTGTAAGGCAAAATCCAAAAAAGACGCCTGCATTAGTAACGAAGCAGACGTCTTTTTACACTTTCGTTGTGCTTGCATTTCATCTTCCTCGAACAGTACAACGACTCCACGAAACAGATCGTACTTTGGACCTATGCCCGCTGATATGCACCTGTTCGTTTCAAAACTTTTTCAGTGGTCTGATTCAATGCCTCTTTGCTTGGCTTTAAAATTTCCATAGGATTATATAATTCTCTTTCTTCCATGAGTTTATGACGCAATGCGTTGGACCATGCAATATTCAACTCGGTATTATAATTAATTTTGGCGTGTCCGTAAGAAATTGTTTGCTCCAGTTCATCATTCGAAATACCAGATGCACCGTGAAGCACAAAAGGAATATCAATTGCTTTTCTTAACTCTTCCATTTGGAGAAATCCCAAATTCGGTTCACCCTGATACTTACCATGTACAGATCCGAGGGCTGGAGCCAAACTGTCGACACCTGTTTCATCTGCAAGCCGAATACATTCATTCGGATCTGCGTAAAGAAGTTCACTCGATATTCCATCTTCACTACCGCCGACACTTCCTACTTCCGCCTCGACGGTTACATCATTTGCATGAGCGTATTCTACTACTTTCTGTGTATACGCTATATTGTCTTCGATTGGCATCTTTGAACCATCAAACATGACAGAGTCATAACCTGCATCGATTGCTGCATAACACCGCTCTACTGCCTGACCATGGTCCAGATGCAAAACAGCAGGTACTGTTATTCCGAGCTCCTCTTTCATAACATGAAAAGTGTGAGCAAGCAGACGAAAGCCTCCCAGCTGGTCGACAATTTTATCGGTGGTGCCTACAATAACCGGGGCACGGCATTTTTCTGCAGTTTTCAGTATTGCTTCCATCCATATTAAACCATTCATATTGAATTGTGGGACGGCGTATCTTTTTTCAAACGCTTCATCAAGTATATTATACATTTTATCACCCAATTTCCCGATTAACTTTTACCGGTCTTTGTGTATCCAAAGATTCCTGGCAGGCTTGCGCGATGCGTTGCGCCATGATGCCATCCTTAAATGAAACACTTGCTTCTCTGCCTCCCAGAATACAATCAATGAACTGATTGGTTTCAACAATAAAAGAGTCATTGTATCGTTCCAGAAAGAAATGCAGAGGCAGATCCGCTTCTACGGTTTGATTATGGTAGTATTTCAAGTTTGTCGAAGTTTCATTATCAGCTACCAGAGCTCCGCTGTTACCGAATACCTCTATACGCTGGTCATAACCGTACACAGCTTCTCTGCTGTTATCGATGACTCCCAATGCTCCATTTTCAAACGTCAGTGTTATTACTGCTGTATCGATGTCACCCTTCTCTCCAATAGCTGGATCGACCAAATTCGCACCGCGGGCAGATACTTCCACTATTTCAGAACCGGATAGATACCTGGACATATCAAAATCGTGTATGGACATATCCATAAATAATCCGCCGGAAGACTGTATATAGTCTGGATGGGGGGGATTGGGATCTCTTGAAGTAATTTTCAGAATATGCATATCCCCGATTTTCTGGTCCGACACTCTACTTCTCATTTCAGAAAAGTTTTTATCAAAACGCCGGTTGAAACCTATCTGAAAAATAACGCCCGCCTGCTTCACTCTTTCATAGGCCTCAAGTGTTTCGTCCTCACTGAAACTAATTGGCTTTTCACAAAAAATATGCTTTTTCTTATCGGCGGCTTTTTTTATCAAATCTGCATGTGTGCTCGTTGGCGAGCATATAAATATCGTATTGATCTCCTCATCTTCCAAAATGTCTTCATAATTGGTTGTGATTTCTTCCACTCCGCTCGTTTGAAACCATTCGTGAAGATGATCAGCGTACAGATCCGAAACCATTTTCAATCTCACATCAGGATTCCTTTTCAGATTGTTCATATGGAGTTTACCAATGCGGCCGGCCCCAATAACCCCTACTACTGCTTTATCCATCTTTCATTTCTCCTTTATTTTGCTAATACAAGTGGTGAGAATACCGTATACATAACAACAACAGTTAGTAAAATCAAAGCACCAATCCATTTAGAATGCTTCCATGGCGTTAAATCGGTTTTGCTGGTATATTTATCAAATTCGAAATCCAGTTTTTCAGGCCTGGCCACACTAAAGATGTAGATAATAGCCAAGTCAACAAAAAACAGCACACTCCAAACGTACAGATAATGTATTTCCGGGATAAGTACTTTCGATAACGAATACGTGATAACATGAAACACAAACGCTGCTTTTGCTCCAAAAGCTGAGGTTTTCTTAGAGTAAAACCCTATCAGAATAATCGCAAGAAGCGGCATGCTGTACAAGCCGTTAAATTCCTGAATAACAGCAAACAGTCCTTGCGGGAACAATGAAATAAAAGGAGCAATCGCAGTTACCATAACACCGATTACTATGGTTAAAGTACGTCCCATCCTCGCTGTTTCACGGTTGTCAGCCCGTTTATTTATGATAGGTTTATAGAAATCAAGACTGAACAATGTAACGGTAGCGTTCAGCGATCCTATAAAAGAGCTCATAATCGCTCCAAATACAACAGCTCCAAAAATTCCGTAGGACCAGGTGGGAAGCACTTCATTCACCAATGCCGGATAGGCCAGGTCCATTTCCATACCGCTGCCGAACAAGTTATAAGCAATAATCCCGGGCAGCACTAAGAAAAAGGCTCCACATACTTTAAAAAATCCAACCAACATTGTTCCTTTCTGCGCTTCCTTTAAATCCTTCGCAGCAAGGGCTTTTTGCACAATCATTTGGTTTGTGCACCAGAAGTACAAGTTATTGAAAAGCATCCCAAAGAAAAGCGTCGGCCATGGAACAATATCTGAAGTTATATCTCCCCATGCATTCAATTTATTGGAGGATTCTGTAACAAATCGGTCAACACCATTAAGAAAGTTATTATCTCCGATGGTGATAAACCCTAACACCGTAATAGCCAGTCCTCCTACGATAAGCCCTACTCCATAAATAGCATCGCTGTGAGCAATCAACGATAGACCGCCGGCAAACAGGTATATAACACCAATCAAACCGATGCAGGAAGAAATTATAACAGTGGAAGTCATAGAACTTACACCAAGATATTCTTCTATATTAAAAATATTATTAAAGATCAGTGATCCTGAATAAAGTACTACCGGCATGAAACTTACCACATAAGTAAACATAAACAGTATGGACACAATGCGTTTTGTCGTTGTATCGTAACGAACTTCAATAAAATCAGATATGGTGTTCACACCATATTTAAAATACTTAGGAAGAAAAACCCAGGCACATAAAACAATAGCTATTGCTGCCGTTACTTCCCACGCCATAACCTCCATACCAGCGACATAACTTTGTCCATTCTGCCCAACAAGTTGTTCCGTTGAAAGATTGGTCATGATAATGGACATACCAACTGTCGTCCCTACAAGAGATCTTCCACCGAGAAAATATCCTTCTGTATCTTTTTTGTCCACGTTTTTACTTTTAGTGTAAGAATAAAAGTAAATAGCCAGTAAAATGAGGACAAAGCTTAAGATCGAAAACCAATTCAATTATAGTCCTCCCTTCACTTCCAAATTATCAATATAGTTCTTAGCTTTTAGTGCATATTCATACGCATTATACTTCGCTGGATCCTGCTCAGCTTCCACTATCACCCATCCGTAATAATCATGTTCACGCAAGTAATCCATAATCGGATGAAAATCAATATATCCGTCACCAGGAACCGTGAAGACTCCTTTTTTAACAGCGGAGAGAAAGCAGTCATTTTTTTTAATGATTTCATTTGCTACATCACGTCTGACATCTTTGAAGTGAACGTGCTTAATCCGTTTAAAATATCGTTTCAATATATATAGCGGATCTTCTCCAGAAAGCGCCAGATGCCCGGTATCATAAAGTAGACTTACTTTAGATGGATCTGTTTCCTCCATAAGTTGAATGATTTCCTCTGTTGTTTGGATACCAGTCCCCATATGGTGGTGATAAACAATGGACATATTTTTTTCTCCAGCTAATTCTCCTAAATGCTGCAGCCCATCTATTAAGCGCTTCCATTCTTCTATAGAAAAAACTGGTTTATATTCAAACAACGGAAGGTCCTCCTTTTGGATACTTTGTCCCTGCTCAGAAACAACAATTACTTTAGCTCCCAGCGCATGGAGGAAATTCCTATGTTTAATAAATTCTGTTTTGACTTCCTCAAACGGCTTTGTAGTTAGAAACGAGCTGAACCATGCACTTGCTGTCCGAAGATTTCTTAAATCCAGATACTCCTTCAACATATCTGCATTTTCAGGATATTTGTTTCCTATTTCTGTCCCTTCATATCCTGCCAGTGCCATTTCACTGATGCATTGTTCAAACGTGTTTTCTTTTCCCAGTTCAGGTATATCATCATTAGTCCATGCTATTGGTGCACATCCCAGCTGAATGGATCCCATCTCAGCATCACCTTTCATATTGGATTTCAACAAGTCTCTCTTCTTCCAATGACGTTTGGCAGGCTGCTGCAACCTCTGTACTCCGCAGTCCGTCCCAGGCATTGACTTCCGGTTTATCGTTGTTCCGGATACATCGAACAAATTCTTCTATCTCTTTCACATACGATTCTCTAAATCGTTCGGCAAAGTTTTGTGAAGTCGGGCGGATCACACCATTATTATCAAAAACTGTTACCTTGTTTTTATCCGGCGTAGCAGCAATACGCAGCATTCCCTCTGTCCCTATCACTTCCGTTTCGACATGATATCCATGATTAGCCGTACGACCCGCGGCTACAAAAGCTATAGCTCCATTTTCAAGCTTCATTGTGGCGGTTCCAATATCTACTTCGTTAAGTTCTGATAATGACGGTGCCGCCTTATTGTTCCCCATCGCCCACACTTGTTTTATTTCAGAACCAGTGTACCAGCGGATAATATCTATATCATGAATGCTCATATCTGAAAAAATACCCCCGCTGGTATTTTTTGCAGCGTACTTTACAAAGGAATCCAGCCCTTCTATGGGATCAAGCCCATATGATCGGATAATAGATATTTCACCGATGTCTCCTCTATCAATCATATCCTTGGCGTACATATAATCAGCATCATATCTTCTCATAAACCCTAAGTGAAATACCTTATTACTTTGCTCTATGACCGGTATCATATTTCTTACTTCATTGATATCCAACCCAATAGGTTTTTCACAGAAAACATGGAGATTTTTCCTTAATGCTTTATAGATATGATCAGGATGAAAACCCGAAGGAGTGACGATGCATACCGCATCCAGTTCCTCGTTTTGAATCATATCCTCATACGCTGTATAAGTATAAGAAATATCATATTTTTCCTTAGTCTGTTGATTTACGGTATTATCCAAATTTGAAACAGCCGTTAATTCGACACCCTTCATACCGGCAATGTTGTGAGCATGGATCAGGCCGAGCCGGCCTAACCCCGCTACACCTATTTTGATTGTGTCCACACGTGATCCCTCTTTAAGTTATTAGTATTGTCTGGCACGGCTTCTCATCTCTTTTACTTCTTCAAGTTTTTGCATTACATTTGGATTGTTTGAATGTTCTGCAATACCTACATTCCAAAAATCTTCATACCCATCGGTCATTGTTTTAGGAAGTACCTTGATTTGGATGAGCGTGGATTTTTCACTGCTTTCCGCCTGTTTCAACGCCTGCTCAAGCTCTGCATTGTTTTTGGCTGTGAATGTATTCATTCCGTATCCTGCCGCGACTGCAGCGTAGTCAATATTCAGTACTGCTCCGTCTTCCCCGGTGAATTCCGTGCAGAAGCTGTCACTGCCATGCCCCATTTGAAGGTTGTTGATGCAGCCATACCCAGCATTATCAAATAAGACAATATTTAGTTTTACATTATATTGAAGAGCAGTAACAAGTTCAGAGTGAAGCATTAAAAAGCTTCCATCCCCGACCATGCTGTATACTTCTTTATCGGGGTGTGCTAATTTCACTCCCAGACCTCCGGCAATTTCATATCCCATAGCAGAGTATCCATACTCAACGTGGTACGTGTTCTTAACAGTTGGGTTCCAAATGCGGTGCATATCACCCGGAAGTGAACCAGCAGATGTTACGACGTAGCTTGACGGATCGACAGTTTTGTTTACTTTGATTAACGCGGTTGACTGAGCGTAAGAGGTCTCCAACGTTTCTGCATATTTTTTTAACTGCTCACGACTCAATGAATCAGAGACTTCAGGTTGATAATGATCATCATCCAGATTCACTTGAATGCCGGCTAACCGCTTTCTTTCCGTATCCCATTCGTTTTTGTATTCCATCAATTCATCACTGAAAGCACTCTCATAGTCACCCAGCATATTGTGCAGCTTTTGAATCGATACTTTCGCATCACCAACAATTTGTACGGCATCCATCTTATATGTTTGCATCCGGCTCACATTAATATTAATAAACGACGCTTCCTCAAAGTTAAATGCCGTCTTGGAGGATGTAACAAAGTCTGTATAGCGCGTCCCAATTCCTATAATGACATCTGCCTGCTGTGCCGCTTTATTCGCTGCCAGGGTTCCGGTTACTCCAACCCCGCCCAGATTATATGGATGACTGCTGGACACCGTGGATTTTCCAGCCTGTGTTTCGACAATTCCTATACCACGCTCATGTGAAAAGGCAGCAATCTCCTCACCTGCCAATGAGTATTTCGCCCCTCCCCCAATAACTATTAAAGGTTTTTCAGCCTTTTTCAAAGTCGAAGCAGCGCGAAGTACGGCATCGTCAGAGGGGACAACACGATCTATATAGTGCACACGTTTGTTGAAAAACGTAGCATCAAACTCAAATGCTTCTCCCTCCACATCCTGCGCGATAGACAATGTCACAGGTCCTGCCGTTTCAGGGTTTGTCAGTACTTCAAATGCTCTAAGAAGAGCGCTCATTAACTGTTCAGGACGCTCAATTCTATCCCAGTAACGGGATACAGGTTTTAAGGCATCATTCGTTGTAATTTTCTGACTGTGGTGCTGTTCAATCTGCTGAAGCACGGGGTCAGGTTGACGGTTGGCAAATGTATCTGCAGGCAGAAACAGTACAGGTAAATTGTTCGCTAGTGCCGTTGCACCTGCTGTTACTAAGTTTGCAGATCCCGGGCCTATGGATGTAGTAACCGCAAAAATCTTTCTACGGAAATTTTCTTTTGCAAATGCTGCCGCTGCCTGCGCCATTCCCTGTTCATTTTTTCCCTGAATGACTTTAAGATCTCCGGCTTCTTCCTGCATGGCCTGACCTATCCCGAGTACATTTCCGTGTCCAAAAATATTGAATATTCCTTCGACAAATGGCATTTCTTCACCGTCAAAATTAATATATTGGTTCCTTAAAAATTTGACGAGTGCCTGGGAAGTGGTTAACTTTATGGTTTTTGACATACCGCCTCACTCCTCATGCTTTTGAATCAATGTTTCAATATCTTCAACCGTTGGCATTGCATCAGACGAACTATGTCTGGATACTACAATAGAGGCAGCAGCGCTTCCATATTTAAGCGCTTCCTGAATACTTTTATTTTTCTTCAAGGCGTAAATGAAGCCTGATGCAAAGGAATCTCCTGCACCAAAAGTTTTTAACACCTTAGTTTTATAAACATCGCCTTCTATAACTTCTCCTTCTTTTGTGAACGCCTTGGACCCTTTCACTCCATGTTTTACGACAATCAGCTTAGGATCATATTGGAACAAATTTTTAACCGATTCTTCATCAGACTGATTATCTTTATTCTCCAAAACATCAAATTCATCTCTCGTGCCAATCACTACATCTGCCCGTCTGGCTGCCATGGTCATGTAAATAGACGTTTCTACATCGCTTTTCCATGTATAGGGGCGGTAGTCCAGTTCAACTATTACTTCTACATTATTCTGTTTGGCGGTTTCTATAGCGTGTAAAGCTGCTTCCCGGGAAGGGGACCGGCTTAACGATGTTCCGGAAACAAGCAGAGTTTCCGCTGATTGAATATATTCATCATCAAAATCATTCACATCCAAGTAAAGATCTGCCACATTGTCACGGTACATCAAGATGCTGCTTTCCTGCGGACTTTTAATCTCTGTGAATGTTAAGCCGATTTTCCGGCCCTCCGTATCCCTTGTGATATATTGTGTGTCCACACCAGCTTTGACCATATAATCTAATACAAAATTTCCATGTTGATCATCCGAAACTTTTGCAATCATACCTACATTTAAACCTAACTTGGCAGTACCAATAGCGACATTGGCCGGGGAACCACCTACATACTTTGAAAATGTCATGGTTTCTTCCATCGTTTGGTTATATTCTGTTGCATTAAGGTCTACAGCTGCTCTGCCAAATGTAATCAAATTTTTTTTCATCATTTCTAGTCCCTTTCCAAGATCCATTCATGATCTTTATCATTATGAAACTTCCACTTTCTCTTCGGGCCTGCCATTACATTAAGATAGTAAAGATCATATCCATCCGGTACTCCCACTGGATGATACCCTTTTGGAACTGCTACGCTGTTTTGGTGCTCGACTGCCATCGTTTCATCCAATGATCGGTCGTCCGTGTATACGCGTTGGAAAACAAAGCCCTGCTGTGGGTTAATCTCATGATAATACGTTTCTTCCAGCAGCGACTCTTCAGGTAGATTATCCTGGTCGTGCTTATGCGGTGGATAACTTGAAAAATTACCGCTGTCTGTATATACTTCCACTACCAGCAGCTTCTCTGGTATGTCCACATTATCCGGAAGGATGTTGTGTACATGACGCTTATTTGAATATTTTCCTCTGTGCTCTTTTTCAATCGTATCCGCACTGATGACGGCAGGTTCACCTCCAGCGTTGGAAACAGCATAGCACAGTGCTACTCTAACGTTTTTACCAGCCCGGATTTGATATTCTTTAGAAGATGGTATATAAATACTGTCTGTTGGTTTTTTCTCAAATACAGATTGTCTTGTTCCGAGATTGCTGTAGGTTTGTCCGTCTATAACAACATCTACGTTTCCTGTAAGAATAACTGCGCATAATTCCGTGTTACTCAAGCTCTCCTGAAAGCTCGACCCTTCTTCCATTTCAATAAGCTTAAATTGTACATACTCCAAGTCGGAGTTAGATGGATTGAGATCCTGAACCAACGTTACACCATCAGCGATGATACTATTTTGCTTTTTATACAATAACTCTGCCATGTTTATTCCTCCTCGGAAAAAGTAGGTTCAAGGTGTCTGGCTGTAACAACTTTTTTGCGGGTGTAAAACTCCACACCATCTTTTCCATTCGTATGCAGCGACCCAAAGAAAGAAGATTTCCAACCGGAAAACGGGAAAATCGCCATTGGGGCTGGTACACCAAGGTTAATACCCAGCATGCCGGCGTCAATATTTTCACGAAAATAACGAACACTCGATGCGCTGTCCGTAAACAAGCATGCACCGTTTGCAAATTCCGACTCATTTGCTGTCTTTATTCCTTCTTTTAAGTCTTTTACTCTTACAATAGATAAAAGAGGTGCAAAGATTTCATCTTTCCAAATCGTCATATTTGTTTTCACATCTTCAAAAATAGTAGGGCCGATGAAGTAACCGTCGTCTGACTGATTTTCTCTGCCATCCAACAACAAGCTGGCTCCTTCTTCTTCACCTTTTTCAATATAGTGGATTGTTTTCTCTTTATTCTGCTCTCTGATCACCGGACCTAGAAAAACACCTTCATCCAGTCCATGTCCCATTTTAATATTTTCAGATTCCGTTTTAAGTTTTTGTACAAACTCATCATAAATTCCGTCTTCTACTGCTACAACCGCCGCTGCCATGCATCTTTCCCCGGCAGATCCAAACGCAGCTCCTATTACTTCTTTGACAGCTTGATTTACATCCGCATCATTTAGGATGATGGTATGGTTTTTCGCGCCGGTCAGTGCCTGTACTCTCTTTAAGTTATCTGTGCCTTTCTTATAAACATGCTCACCAACCGGTTTCGAGCCCACAAATGAAACAGCTTTGATATTTTCATTCTCCAGAATACCGTCCACCACATCATGCGCTCCGTTCACAACGTTAAACACTCCGTTTGGAAGACCGGAAGCCTCAAGCAGTTCCACCAACTTTTCCATTAATAATGGCGTTTTTTCAGAAGGCTTCATTACAAACGTATTTCCTGTCGCCAGTGCCATCGGAAACATCCAGCAGGGAACCATCATCGGAAAGTTGAAAGGCGTGATTCCACCAACCACTCCTACCGGGTAACGATAATTGGTTCCCTCAATGTTCGAAGCAATGGATGAAAGAGAGTCCCCCATCATTAACGTCGGCGCACCGGCAGCGAATTCAACATTTTCTATCCCCCGCTGCACTTCACCCAGCGATTCATTTACACTTTTCCCATTCTCTTTTGTAATAATTTCTGCTAACTCCTGCTTATGTTCCATCAGAAGTTGTTGAAATTTAAACAAAATTCGTGCACGCTTAGGTACAGCTGTGTTTTTCCAATCTTCAAAGGCATTCTGTGCTGCCTCAGCTGCTTGATTTAATTCATCTTTCGAAGAAAGCGGGACCTCAGCCATTACTTCTTTCGTGGCTGGATCATAAACATTTTCTGTTTCCTTACTGCTGCTTTCCACCCACTCTCCGTTCACATAATTTCTCAATACTTTTATTTTTTCCATTAAACAGCCTCCTTTTAAGCAATCGCTTACAATTTTATGATTAATTTGTGAGTATATATTATAAAAAATATAATAAAAAGTCAACTGTTTATTATATTTTGGGTAACTTTTGATTAACTTTTTAGATTAATTATGTATAAGCTATCATTCTATGGTAGAATACTATATATATGAACATTAATAACGCGTTAGATAAGGGGGATGTTTGTATCAAAGTAAGACGTCTAAATCAAATTGAAGATTATTTGGAAGAAAATCATCAGGCCTCTTTAGAAGAACTAAAAAATCATTTTAATGTTTCGATTAATACGATAAGACGTGACATTAATGAACTGGCAAAATTGGATATTGTAAAAAAAGTTTATGGTGGAGTCGTTTATAATAATAACACCTCTGTCACAACTTCATATGAAAAAAGAAATATCAGCCATTACGCGGAGAAAAAGAAAATCGGTCAATATTGTACAGACTTTATCGAAGAATATGATATTATCTACATCGACTCAGGCACCACAACCCATTCCATTCTGGACTCGCTGCCACAGGAGATTGAATTTACGTTAATCACTAACAGCCTGGAGGTTATTAATAAAGCCATTGCATATCCTAATATCCACTTGATGGTCATAGGAGAAACGTACAAAAGATCGACAAAGTCTTTTACAGGCATAACTGATGATGAAACCATTACGAAATTCAATATCAATAAAGCATTTATGTCCGCCACTGCCTTTTCTGCCCACAATGGCGCCTCCAACTCAGACTTTATGGAAAATCGTATCAAAAAAATCGTTTGTGAACGGGCAAATGAGGTGTATTTATTGATCGATTCGTCTAAATTCGGAAAAAACTCTTTGTTCACTTATTGTTATTTGGAACACATTTCAGCTATTATTACAGATGCTGATATTGAACAGGGATTTGCCGATTATATTGTGAATGCAGACAAAACACTAATCACAGTCTGAAGCATGGTTAAATTGATTTTGTAAGGAGCGAGGTGTAAATATAATGCCATTGTTAAAATTTCACTTGTATGAAGGAAGATCGCCTGAAGATATAAGAAATATTTTAGACGTGACCCACAGTGTCATGATCGATGCTTTCCAGGTACCCGAACGGGACCGCTACCAAATTGTACATGAACACAAAACAAGTCATATGATTATGCAGGATACAGGTTTGGACCTGGATAGAACGGAAGATTTCGTACTTATTCACGTTTTCACCAGAAAACGCACTGAACATGAAATCACTTCCTTTTACCGCCATTTAGTTTCAGCTCTTGAGAACCACTGTGCTATTCTGCCAAACGATGTGATGGTCTCTATCACAACCAATGAAGATGAACATTGGAGCTTCGGAGAGGGAAAAGCCCACTTTTTAACGGGGGATTTACATTAGATATTCAAAAAAATAAATCCATGCACTGTGCAGCAGAGCATGGATTTATTTTTTCAAATGAATATCTGCCAGTTCCTGAATCAAATCATAGATCATTTGTGCATTAGATACATGATCCATAGCGTGAACAAGATACACATCAACTTCTGTTGCTGTTTCGCGCGCATTTAAACTCAAAATATCTGTCTGATTCTTATGTGCATTAATCAGATGCTGCTGAGCATTTTTCAAATGTTCATGGTATCCGGATTCATCGTCATTTTTGGCATATGTCAACGCTTGGAATGCACAGCTTTTGGATTGGGCAGATTCTGTTATTAAGGGCATAAATAAAGCTGTATCCATGATAATTACGATAAAGCTTTCGTCAATTGATTGAAGATACTGTAAACGTCCATATTATTATAATCCTGGACTGATATTGTGAGAACTTGAGCATTCGTCGCATTTCTGTATTCATCTATTTTGTGATGAACCTGCGGACCGAGCAGTACAGCATCTACCTGTTCACCTTTAACATAATTCTGACTTTCTTCTGTGCTTTTTGAGCGGATGCTGAAATCTTTTTGATTTTCTTCCACCAGCTCATTTAATTTTTTAACCATTAAACTTGTTGTGATGCCTGCCTCACATACAACAATAATATCCTTCAATCTAATTCCTCCTTGAGCTAGTTTATCACCTTCAAATGTATAGTTTGTTTTGTATCATGTCAATTAAAGCGGCAAAATCAATTAGAAATGCAGTTATACGCTATTTTTTGCCGGAAGACAGACGAAATCTAAAATGGAACGGCTGTGTGTATAACTGATATTTTTCAAGTACATCTGGTCCACAACTAGCGGATCCTAATCCATGCTTTCTATGGTCTATATTAACGATAAAGTGGTCCTGTTTTATCAACTCGTACTGATGCTTAGCCTGCTCTATATTTTTCTGGGTATACTCCTGTATGGTGAAGTCAAAGTTTTCCTCCAGTGCCTGAACAGTTAAAGAGTACAAATCAAATTGCATTACCATTTGTCTTACTTGATGACGATTTCCGTTCTCCTGTGGATAAACGTAAGGTGTTGACAGGTCAGAAGGAATCGCAGTCCACGCACCTCTTCGAACAGACTCACGGCTGTCTGGGTAAGCTTCCCCTGGTCCCAGACCAAGCCAGGTTATCTGTTGGAGTGCTTTAGGTACAATGAATTCAACACCGACCCTCGGGATTGTTTTAGGATAATTCCCCCGTGGTTCAATCGTAATGTCTACATCAATAATTCCTATCGCATTTATGTAATATTTCCATAATACGTCCATAGCCCAATCCAATCCCGGGGCAGCGACAGTTTCTTTTACTGTCATTTGTACTGCTGCATCAATCCTGGTCAGCTCTACGCTTTTACAGCGGGTATGCAAATAATTTAACCCTTGTGTCCCCCAGTTATTCTGCGCCAAGTAATCATTATCTGTCAGCGCCCTCCATAAGTTTAGTTTAAGACCCCGCTCCATTAATATCTCGTCATTTTGTTTCCAGTGAATCATCATTCCTGTCTGTTTACAAAATTTAAAATGTACAACGTGATTACTTATCTCCCATTCTGAGGATGTTTCAGTCACTTCAAGCTTCTCATTCCCTGCAGGTGTTACCCCTGTTTCTTCAGGTATAGATGCTTCCTGCAGCACATGTTCACTCCACGCCACAATATGACCTTCTTCAGCCCATGATGTACCTTCTTTCAGCATACATTCCACTATCATCACTACCTCTTGTGCTGCAGCTGCTTCTTTCGTTTTGAAAGGTATGCTGATCAACTGCGATGAATGAGGAGGAACGTACACATTTTTTATGTCACCGGATTCGACAATCATTCCATTAATGTTAACCTGCCATCGAAATATTAAATGACCCGTACCAAGAAAATCATACTCGTTCACAAACCAAAACTGTTCATCTTTATCCTTCTCAACCCGTACCGGCTCAATATTTTTTTTATATTCCCGAAGGGCTGGTGAAGGCGTACGGTCCGGGAATATCAGGCCATCAATAATAAAGTTTCCGTCATGTGGATACTCCCCGAAATCACCGCCGTAAGCAAAATAATCACTACCGTCACCGGCATCGCTTAAAATCCCCTGATCTATCCATTCCCACACGAATCCTCCCTGCAGTCTATCGTATCTTTGAATCGTATCCCAGTATTCTCTAAGTCCCCCTGGTCCATTACCCATTGCATGAGCATATTCACATAAAATATGAGGTTTGTTGTAATCCTTTTGTGAACCGATTAATGCCAAATCTTCAACATTTGTATACATGGTGGTGAACACATCAGAAACAGTTGGTTCAATGGTTGCTTTTTCCTCAGCAGATGCTTCATCCATCAATTTTCTGATCTCACCTTCGTAGTGAAGGAGACGGTCCGGATCGCGCTTTTTGGCCCATTCTGCCATAGCCTTATGATTCGAACCAAAACCGGACTCATTTCCAAGTGACCACATGATAATAGATGGGTGGTTCTTATCACGTTCAATCATGCGTTCTATCCGATCAATAAAAGCAGGTTCCCATTGGTGCTCCTGACTCAGCTTACCCCAATTACTAATTATATTAAATCCGTGGCATTCTAAATCCGCTTCGTCTATCACGTACAGCCCATAGCGATTACATAAATCGTAAAATGCCGGAGAGTTTGGATAATGCGCAGTACGCACGGCATTAATATTATACTGTTTCATCAAACGTACATCTTCTTCCATGCGCGCTTCACTTACTGCGCGCCCAGTTTCAGGGTCGTGATCATGACGATTCACCCCTTTTAAAGTGATTGCAGCACCATTAACGAGAAAAAGTCCATCTTTTAATTCTACAGAACGGAAACCAACATACTGCACAACCCTGTCCACTTCTGTATTATTCCTATTCTTAATGACTATAACCAATTGATATAGATAAGGAATTTCAGCTGACCATTTCCGGGGATTTTTCACTTCAATTTCTGCATCTTCTCCTGTTTGACTGACTGGAAGTTTTGTAAAACCTATTTCGCTGTGACCATCATATAAATAGAGTTCAACGTCATGCTCTTGATCTTTGTCATTGGTTTGTACATTTATTTTACAAACAGCATCTTTATATTCATCATCAAGAAAAGTGCGTACAAAGAAATCGTTTATATAAATTGAAGGCTTTACTTGAATATAAACATCACGAAAAATACCACTGAGCCACCACATATCCTGGTCTTCAATATAACTTCCGTCTGACCACTGATAAACCTGTACTGCTAAGCAATTTTCACCTTCCTTCACGAAAGATGTAATATCAAATTCACTTGGCATTCTACTGCCCTGGCTGTACCCGACTTCTTCTCCATTCATCCAGATGTGAAAAGCACTGTCCACGCCCTCAAACGTTAAAAATACATGGTGGTCTCCAGGAACACGTTCCATAGTAAACGTTAGCCGATAACACCCAGTTGGATTATTGGACGGGATGTGCGGGGGATCAATTGGAAACGGATAAACAATATTTGTGTAATGTGGTGTACCGTAACCATGGAGCTGCCAATGTGAAGGTACCATAAGTGTATCCCAGTCTATATCGGTGAAGTCAGGTTGAAAAAAATGTTCCGGTGCCTGCTCCGGTGATAACGCATAATAAAATTTCCACTCTCCATTCAACGACTTGATATTCTTTCTATCACCGGCATTATCTTTGGACACAAATGAAGCACGCGACGGTCGACGGTTTCGCTGCAACGTTGTCATGCTTTCCCAATCTCTCAGCATAGTCAATCTCCTTCACTTAACAATATGTTATGCTGCTTGGTTGAGACTAATCTTTTAAACCTGAGGTCGCTTGACTATCCATAATGTAACGTTGAAACACAAAGAATAAAATAACCATTGGCAGGATGGAAATAACAGATGCAGATAACAGCAGTGGCCAATCAATACTGTTGGCACCGACTATATTTCTCAATGCTATCTGCAGTGTATATTTCTCAGGACTGCTTATCACTATAAGTGGCCATATATAATCATTCCAACGCCACTGGAAGGAGAAAATTGCTAATGTGATGATTATAGGTTTTGAGATGGGGAGCATTAATCGGAAAAATGTTTTACCTTCACTTGCTCCGTCTATCCTGGCAGATTCAAGTAAATCATCCGGCACGGTCAAGAAGAATTGGCGAAACATAAATATTCCAGTTGCTGTACTAATCGATGGAACAATTAATCCAGCTAGGCTGTCATACAACCCCAAAGTTTGAATAACAGTAAAGGTCGGATTCATAATCACTTCTGTTGGAAGCATAGTTGTAGCCAATATGCATATAAAAAACACACTCAACCATTTGTACTTATATTTTGCAAGTGCAAATCCACATGACGCACTCGCTAAAATAGTGAGTACTGTCGTCACGACAGTCACAATAGCGGTATTCACAAAGTAACGGACAAAATTCATAGTTGTCCAGGCATATTCATAGTTCTCAACAGTAGGATTTTCCGGCAGAAAACTTAAAGGATAATCAAATAATTCCCCGCCGGGTTTAAAGGAACTTAACAAAAGCCATAGTATCGGAAATATAAAAAGAAAAACCATGACATACATCAAAACGGTGAGAAAAATGGAAGATTGATTTTCTTTAAATTTCAACATTAGTTTTGCCACCTTTTTTCACTTCGAAGTTGCAGTAGAGAAAACACCAATAATAGTACAAATAAAATCATAGAAGCCGCACTGGCGTATCCTATATCCAATTTGTTGAAACCCGTTTCATAAATATATTGAACCAACAGTGTTGTATCGGAGCCTGGTCCGCCGTTAGTAAGGGATTGAACCAGGGGAAACTCCTTCATTAAATTAAAGACAGAGAGCAAAATCACCATAAATGAAGTAGGTCTTAAAGCCGGCAGTGTAATATGCCAAAACTTTTGTATAGTATTTGCACCATCGATTTTCGCAGCATCATAATATGTGCCAGGAATATTAACCAACGCACTCATAAACAAAAGCATATTAAAAGCTGTACCAATCCAAACCGATGCAAAAAACAAAACGGCAAAAGCCATAATTCCATTCGAAAACCATGACACTGTGCTCAAACCCAAATTTTCTAAAATGAAATTCACGAAGCCAAAGCTTTCACCAAATAACCAACGCCATATTACACCTGCAATAATAGGAGAAATCAGCCATGGAAAGAAAAAAGCAATTTTGGCCAATCCTTTTCCCCTTGTTTTATAACTTGTCAGCAACAAAGAAACTCCTAGTGATACACAGTAAATCAGTGGAACACCTATACCGGCATAAACTATAGTTCTGAACAATGCACCATAGAAGCTTCCATCCTGGAATAATTGAATATAATTATTCAGTCCGATAAATGATGCGCTGATACCTGAATAATCAGTGAAAGAATAATATAACCCTAAAAGGGCAGGACCTAAAAAGAAAATGATAAATAAAATTAAGTTAGTGCCTATAAAGGCTAAGGCCCATAGAGCTTTTTGATTTTTAATCAACTTTTTCACCCCCTTCACTGTCTATGTTTAACTTTTTGTATTCAACATCTTGATTTGAAGAATACTTTTTTAATAGTCTATTGATATAAAGCTCATTTTCTTCACTTAACTTCAGATCACCATACTGGAAGTCTTCGATGGAGAATTCGTTTGAATTGTGTTTGATTCTGCTGTTTGAAAGTTTCTCCATAAAATCTTTGAAAGCCCCTGCTTCTTTATGTGACGAGCATTTAATTACATAATGCTGCTCTGAACCATAAGATCGTACTTCACGACAACTAGTGGCTTTTTCCTTTACAGGCACAAATCCTGTCTCTGAATACATGCCGACATAAGCATCTCCTTTACGCACAAATAACCAATTTTCAGATAAATTCGCTTCGTCCATATCCCATGCAGGTAAATATACGTGGGTGAATTTATAATCATCATCTTGAAATTTGTACTTCATTATCATTATATTTTTATGTTGTCTAATGATTGGGCAACGCCCGTTACCAGCCCAGAAACTTGGGCGATTCTTCCCACTGAATGCTGTTTCTCCAGGATTATTAATCCACATCGTAGTGTTTTCATTTTCAAGGGAGACGTTCATTACATGCTGCTGATGACCTTTCTCATTCGGCGAAATATTCATGGCTCCAGCTAATGAATATTCTTTAGTTTTGTATACATATGAATATATCTGCTTTATACCCTGTGTATATTCGGCAAGCATTGCTTGATTGTCTTCCATTCGGACAATGTCCTGATATTCCGGCGGGGTATACTCTGACAGGCAGAACCAAACCGGCGCGCGCAAAGAGTGATTGAAATAACCTTCTCCCCAAAGGATGCAGGAAATGTTAGAAATTTCACTATTTTCCATTGCTTTTAAGTCATGCTCATAGACTCTCCCATAAGTAGACGCCATCGTTTTTCCGTGCATATTAATAGCTATCACTTTGAACGTTTTATCCAAAGCTTTTTTTGCTAATTCCTGAATATCCTTATCAGGGGCAGATTCGTAAAGGCTGTAAAAACCAATTAAATCAATTGGAAGATACGTAGTTGAATTCCACTCTGCGAAACCGTATTCAAAAAAGTTATCGAACCAATGCAGCAAGCGTGTTCTTCCAAGCACGCGCTGTTCCCATCCCATTCTCTTACTTACTTGAAACACATCTTCAGCAAATAAGTGTCCAGCTAAATATTGAGAAACGTGAAATAAAAATGCGTGATTTTCGCTGAAATACCACATGACATCATTACCGGGCTCATCTATCCAATATCTGAAATTTAAAGATAAACGCTTGATATCCTCTTGTAACTGCTTAGGAAAAAGAGAGTTTTTCATTTGAAAAACAGCTAGTAACGGAGCTAATCTAAAATCTGCACAATCTTCTTTCTGCTCAACTTCTTCAAAACAGCTTCGTAAAGCTTGTTCTGTACTGTTATCCAAATAGTTAAAATACATTAATTTTGCTATTCCAACATTTAAATCCTTTTGGTCTAAATTTGCAAAGTATTTAAGAGCTTTTCTTTTCCTTGTGTCCAACTTCCAATGTGGTTCCATCACCATTTCTCTTTCCATAAACAACGATACAGCGAGAGTTCTATACACATATAAATTATCTGAAACTCGAATTCCGAAAGTGAATTCATTCAAACCTGACAAATTATAATCTTGACTTTTCCCCATATTTATTACTTTGTTATCGTCCAACTTAATGCCGAATTTAGGAGAAGATTGGTTTGTTGTGAACACTGGATTAATCAGTTTGTTTTTATTTATTTCCACTACCATATTGGAATCCAGAGATGCATCCGGAGAAGAGGGAGATATTAATGTTAATTCTTCGTTTATATATATGTCCTTTTCAAAATGCAGCTGGTCCAAATACTCTTCTGCCATTCTTATTTTAATTGGATCTTCATTCACCAATAAGTAATTTTCTAATTCTCTATGATCCTTATATATTAGTTCAAAGTAATAATTTACATCGCGCTCTGCTAAATCTTCCAGCAATACAACGATTTCGTTTTCTCCTGCTTGAAGGGATAAGTTTATATTTTCGGTTGAAGGAATATTTCTTGTGAAGGGAGAGAATTTCACTTGATGCTTCTTATTCACCCATATATCGACACTCCCACAGGTAATTACTCTAAATGAAAGGGTTTGTTCTTCATTCGTTTTAATAAATGTTTTAGCGTAAGTTTTTAAAACATGAGGAGTTGTAATAAAAGAGGAAAAATCAAACCTCGAACTCTCAAATGGAAAATAAACATTTTCAAATCCCTCCGTTTCAGGATATTCTTTTTCCTTTCTCTGTTGAAGATACTGACTTCGCAATGGATATTCGACTTGTCTATATTCTTCCGTTAGATTTACTGGTTCATAAAAAACGGCAGGATCAGAATCAAAAGGAATATTGTATGGACCCGAGTACATCCACCTGTTTAACTTGTCCCCGTTATTAATATTAAAATGGTAATAATTCAACATAATAATTCCTCCAAATAAATCCACGAACCAACTTCAAACATCTATTATTATGTTACAGTTGGTTCGTGGAGACTTAGGTCAGTTCAATCCAAATTAATTGTTACCATATGCTTCTGTATAGGCATCAGTCGTATTATTAAGAGCTTCTTCTATTGATTTATCGTTATTTAAGACACCAATCACTTCTTCACGTAATACGTTATTAGTACTTTCTTCAGCTATTAATTGCTTTGCAACAATTTCTGTCTGCATATATGAGGATACTTCCGCCGATGCATCAATTTCATTTTGATATATTTCAAAACTCTCCTGTGCAAACTGATAATTCACTTCAGCATTCTCAACAACAGGTAAGTACCCACCAATTCGAGACATTTGTTCATGATTTTCTTTCTTGTAAAGCCAGCTGATGAAATTATTGGTTGCTTTTTCGTTCCCTGTACCATCAAAAGCTACAATATAGTTTCCACCTAAATTAGTCGCTCTGGTGTCTTCTTTGGGCATATAAACAGAAGCCCATTCAAAATTGGTTATATTTTCAGAAAAATCTTGAAGTTGCCAATTGCCTGACATATATGCTGCTACTCTTCCGCTTTTGAACAATGAAGCTGCATTAGCTCCTGAAGTCCATACGTTTTTAGGCATTACACCTTCGTTATTAAGCTGCGTGAAAAATTCTATTCCTTCGTTGGTTTCTTGATTCACTTGATATTCACCATTACCATTAGGTCTTATGCCTTCGCTTCCGAATTGATACAACATGGTTAATAAACGGTGCTCTGATTGGTCCATTACAAAGCCATATTCCGCGTTGGTGTTTTCTGTTACTTTTTTAACGGAAGAAGTGAATTTTTCCCAGGTCCATATATCATCTTCACTTGTTGGATATTCAACTCCAGCTTCTTCAAACAAGTCTTTATTCACAAACATTCCAACGGCTGTAAGATCTAATGGTAACGCTTTCACTTCATTTTCTACTTTTATAAAAAGACTTTCATCTACGTTTCTCTCTTTTCCTATTTCCCCTAAATTCAACAATTGATCCTGCCATAGCGGTGAAAATTTTGTAGTTCTGATTAATTCAGGCGGGTTCCCGTCTCTGACCATATTTGTAACCCTGGTTGCCATGTCTTCATAAGGCACATCAACGACTTTGACATTAGCATCATTTTCTTCATTGTATTTCTTCGCCATTGTTGATATCGCATTTCCTTCCACGCTGTCTCCAGAAACTAAAAATTCAATGGAATTATCTGAGCTACTTCCAGAATTGCCACATGCCGTAAGAAAAACAATCAATAGTAATGCCGCAAGCCCTATACCTTTCTTCATTAAACGCTCCTCCTTTTTAGTAAAAGCTTACTGTCACCTCATAATAAACCGCTTTCATATTATTGTCAACTGTTGATGTTATAGTGAAATTAAAAATCATAATTAATCAAAACTTAATCAATTAATATGCAAATAAATGCATCACTTATTATTTCTCGTTCACTCCGTATTTCACCCGTTTACTTCAAAGATAAATGGCCCGTCTTTAAATATTCGACACTATTTCCCGGGAAATAGTTTTTTGATGCCGGCTGCTGAAAGAACTCGAATGATGCAGTTTCTCCTCCATCCAGCGGTATAACATAACCTTAAAAAGGGCATTATGATCAAATCATAATGCCCTTTCTGTTTACTTGATAGGTATTGTATATTCTCCTGCGCTTGTGCTTTGCTTCTCGCCGTTCAGTGTGATCTCCCCACTTATATAACCCGGGAAATACAGTGTGACGTCACGGTACGACAGGTTGTAGGAGCCATTTGAGTGCAGCTTCACTTCGACGTCCGCACCACTCGTCTGTACATTCACCTCATTGATGGTATACACATCTTCTTTATAGTCATTCGACGCGCCATCGTCTTCATAATGCCGTAGCTGCACAGCACCGCTTTCCTGAAGCGGAAAGCAGAGGTAGCCGCGCTGCTCGCCCTCCTGCATTTTATCTTCTTTCGAATCGACCGGGATAATGGAACCGGCCTGGGCGAACAACGGAACACGATCCATCGGAGCGTCTACGGTTATCGTCTGTCCACCGTTGTAATACGCTCCTGTATGCCAGTCGTACCAGCCTTTCCCGTTGACGGGCAGGTACACACCAATCGTCTCCATTCCTTTTTCAACAACAGGTGCCACGAGCACGTCTTTTCCCAGCATAAACTGATACGATTCCTCGAATGTCTTTTCATCGTGACTGAATGAATAAAACATCGGACGGATCATCGGCTTATAGTGATCGTGCGCCTCTTTCATAAGCTGATACAAATAAGGAATGAGGGTTTCGCGGAAGTCCATCAAACGTTTGATTGGTTCAATGTACTCCGGATACATCCATGGGACGTTGACCGAGCCGTCGTCATTCCAGGAGTGAATGGTAAATCTCGGATGAACGATGCCGTTTTGAATCCAGCGGATAAACAGTTCCGGTTCCGGAGCACCGCCGGCAAACCCTCCGACATCATGACCAAAATTGTACACACCGGAAAGACTCAGGCCGACACCGGTCAGCACGTTGTATTTCAGTGAATCCCAGCTCGTGTAGTTATCACCCGACCACGTCTGGGCGTAGCGCTGCAGACCGGGGCCGCCGGATCTTGTGATCGCATACGGACGCGCGGACGGGGTGTATTCTTTCTGCGCATCGAGGGATGTTTTCGTCATGAGAAGTGACAGAACCGGACGCGCATCTTTCATCTTCATCCCGTTTCCGAACCCGTGGAGTTTTGATTCACCGTCCCATATCTCGAATTCATTGTTGTCGTTCCATGTGGACTCGATCCCGTAGGAAAGCAGCTGCTCTTTCACTTTTTCTTTCCACCACGCTGCCGCGTCCGGGTTCGTAAAATCGATGTAAGCGCCGAGATCGTCCCAGAACTGAACGAGTTCTTCTTCACCGCCTTCGCGGTTTTTCACGAAGTAACCCTTTTCGCGCAGCTCTTCATAAAGCGGATGGTCCTGCAGCAGAGCCGGTTTAATGTTGGCACAGAGATTCACGCCGTGTTCCTTGTAATGCGACGCAAACGCAGCAGGATCTGGAAATTTGGATGTATTCCAGTTGAAGACGTATCGTTTGCCGTCGATCGATGTATAACCGGACGAAAGTTGAAAGGATTGGCACGGAATTTCATAAGCTTCCGCGTCCCGGATAAACTGGTTCATCTGCACCTGCGCATCAGGAGCATCGGTGTAAGTCATCGTCGACCCGGAATAGCCAAGACTCCATTTCGGGAAAAAGGCGGTCTGCCCTGTCAGCCAGGAGTATGTTTCGACCACTTCTGCCGCGTCGCGTCCACTGATCATGTAATAATCGAGCGGTCCGGACTCTGCATGATAATAACGGTAATATCCGTGATAGTTATCGAGTTCTTTCCCCATGTCAAAAACGCTGGTGGATAGATTGTCGTAAAATATGCCGTACCACTGTCTGTCTTTTGTTCTTGTCATAAAGAAGGGAATGTGTTTATACAGCGGATCCGTTAAATAAGGGTCATACCCCATCGGATCCATATTCTGCATGCGGTACCGGTGTCCGTGGCGGTTTAACGGACCGGCCTTTTCTCCGAGTCCGAAAAACATGTCCTCCGATTTGCGTTTCATGTAGTGGAACCTGCCGCTGCCAAGGGTTTCATCCAGATTATAGCTTTGGGTGTCCCGGTCGCGCGCGATTTCACTCCAAACGCCATTCTGTTTTTCATACCAGATGAACTGCAGGGAATCCAGTTTCATATTCAGTTTCAGACGGGACGTCAGCACTTCATATTCGTCATCATTCACCTGATTGATGGAATACACCGGATTAGTGAACGGCGAGACGTCCAGACGTCTACGCCCTTCATAAGGAACATCTTCCATACCTGGAGCCACACTCCACGTTGGCAGCGGTTCTTCATTCAGGTCTTTGATGTATATTCGAAAGATATTTTCTTCCAGGATCCAGATCAGGATTTCTGTATCTTCTGCTGCGTTCATCAGACGGAGAGAGGAAGTCTCCTCTCCCAACTGCCAATGGAAACGATGCGCCTTCTTATTCATGCTCTCCTACTCCTTTACAATAGATTCAACAGCTGCGGCAGGAATAGACTGATCTGCGGAATGTAGACCACCAGCAGCAGCGCGATAATAAGGGCAATAAAGAATTTCACGAGCGTCGGAATGACTTCCTCTATAGAAACTTTTCCAACACTGCTTCCTATGAACAAGGCACTTCCAACAGGCGGTGTCATAATCCCGATTGCCAGGTTGAAGATGAGGATAATACCGAAGTGAACAGGATCTACTCCCATCTGTGTGGCAATAGGCATGAAAATCGGCGTGAAGATCAGAACCGCCGGCGTAATATCCATAAATGTTCCAATAATCAGCAGAATAACCATCATCATAAACAGAACAATAAATTTATTTTCTGAAATACTCAGCATGGCATTACTGATTTCGGCCGGTATGCCGGTAATCGTCATCGCCCACGACATAATGGAGGACGCTCCGACAAGAAATAGAACAATACCGGTCATCGAGACGGTTTCTGTCAATATTTTAGGAATGTCCCTCCAGCTTATGGAGCGGTAAACAAGCGCCAGCAAAGCAGCGTAGATAACAGCAATTGCCGCCCCTTCCGTCGCGGTGAAAATGCCGCCTACGATTCCTCCGATAACCACGACAATCATTAATAGACTAGGGATGGCATCCAGTACTACTTTGATTTTTTCTCTAAAAGGAATCGGATCCGCTACCGGATACTGTTCTTTTTTCGCAATAATGTAAGCGACAATCATGATGGACAGTCCCATCAGAATACCGGGAAGATAACCGGCAATAAAGAGGGCTGAAATCGATGTACCCCCGCTCACAAGAGAGAAAATAATCAATGCGCTGCTTGGAGGAATCAAAAAGCCGGTAGGTGAAGAAGCAATATTGACTGCTGCGGAATAACTTCGTTTATACCCTTCCTGGGCCTGAAGTGGAGACATAACACTGCCAATCGCAGCAGCTGCTGCCACCGCCGACCCTGATATGGAACCAAACAGCATATTTCCGACGACGTTGGTATGGGCAAGCGAACCCGGCAGCCGTCCAGCAATCAGTTTTGCCAGATTGATAAGACGGATCGCAATGCCTCCGTTATTCATAATACTTCCGGCTAAAATAAAGAATAAAATGGCAAGAAGTGCGAAACTGTTCATGCCACCTATTAGATTCTGAGCTGCTGTAAACAATACAATATCAGCAGGCACTGCAATCAAGCCCGCAGCCAGAGAGGCGATACCGATACTGACCGAAATCGGCACCCCGATTCCCAATAATACAAAAAACGTTGCAAATAGTGCTATCGCAGCTTGTAAGGCCATTCTTCCTTCACCTACTCTCTAATGACTTCTCCGTCTGATTCGCTGCTATCCTGCTGTTCTGCCATTTCCTTTTTCCGCTCGCTGATATTGATAAGCTGAAAAAAGATAATGAGTGTTCCTGACAAAGGTAGTATCATATATACCCACCCCATAGGAATGTTAAGAATTGGTGTGCGCTGCCCCATCGTCGAAGTGGCCAAATCCCAGCCCCCGATAATAAGAACAGCTAACGTAAACGCGATAACCAATCCATCTATCAGCCATTGCAGAGTAACGGCCTTATTATTTTTGAGCTTATTTTTTAAGAATACGATCGCCAGGTGTTCATTTTTGCTGAATGCATAGGCAGCACCAAGCATCGCCACCCACATCAGCATAAATTTCAGCAGTTCTGTTGTATAGGTGCTTGGATCTCCCAGCACGTAGCGGGTAAATACCTGCCAAAATGCGCCGGCGACCATGACTACGGTTAAAGCCGCAGCAACAATCATGACGATACGGGCCACGAATTTCTTTATGTTGGTCAGCATAAAGAACCTCCTTCATTCTTACTGTTTCATCGCTGTTTTAAAAAATGAGGCACTTGCCGGTTTTCGTTTTAATATACCATTTTCGTTCTCCTTAACACGTACCATGCCTTCTTTTGTCATGATGCCTTCAGCATTTTAAACATGTTCTCCGATCAGCCGGCCGGATTCCTCCAATGTTTGATAACAGGTTTTTACGGCATGCGACCTGACATTTTCGACGAACATGACAGGAGGCTGTTTATGCAGAGCTTTTCAAAAATTGCAGGAAGACCGGTTTTCACCTTTGACTTCTGATATGTCTGTTTTCAAGCCTAACGTAACTTTTTTGTTAACCAATGGAGAATTCACTGCCCCCGGAAGCGGGGACAATGAATTCGGGAAACGTCCTATTCACGCAGTGCTTCAAACTCATCGAGAAGGTTTGCAACGGCTTCATCCTGACGGTATTCTTCAATCATCGGCTGAACCGCTTTACGGAAAGGCTCTTTGTCCACTTCATAGAACTCTACACCCATTTCTTTCGCTTGGGCCTTTGCCTCTTCTACGGTTTCAGCCCAAATTTCCTTCTGGGTTTCCGTAGATTGTTCCGCTGCGGTTTTGATAATGTCCTGCTGTTCGGAGGAAAGACCGTTCCACGTATCTGCGCTCATTACGACAATGTCCGGAATACGAGTGTGCTGATCGTAGGAGAACGTTTTTGCCACTTCTCCGTGGTTTCCGTTCGTCAATGCTGTCGGGTTACTTTCCGCTCCGTCAATGACTCCCTGCTGCAGGCCGGTGTAGATATCTCCGTACGGCATTGGTGTCGGAGAACCTCCCATCTGCTCCACCATATCAATCTGGGTTTGGCTGTCCATCACGCGGATTTTGAGCCCTTGGAGGTCGTCCGGATGTTTAATAGGCGTATCTTTCGTATAGAAGCTGCGGGCGCCGGAATCATAATACGTCAGACCGACAAATCCCTGATCTTCTGTACTTTGATACAACTCCTGTACCGCATCGGACTCCATGCTTTTATAGAAATGTTCCTGGTCTTCGAAGATATAAGGAAGACTGAACACAGCATATTCCGAAGCGAAGTTTTCAAGAGCTCCGGCTGATACTTTCGTCATATCAATACCGCCGTTCTGCACCTGTTCCAGCACTTCATTTTCAGAACCAAGGGTGCCGTTCGGGAAGATCTGAACGCTCATATTGTCCGAATTCTCTTCCACCCGCTCTTTGAAATCCACCAGGCCTTTGTGCACCGGATGATCTTCGCCAAGATTGTGAGCCAGACGCAGGTTCTGTTCGCTGCCTGACGATGATCCGCTTCCGCTGCTTTCTCCTGAACTGCCTGACGTCTCTCCGCCGCTGTTTCCACATGCTGCGCCAAATAGAAGCAGACTGCCCATACCAATTGCTTTGATATACTTTTTCATGTTTACTCTCCCCTTTTTGAAATCCTTTTCATAAGATTGATTTGATTCTCTTAAACGCCGGAGTAAGCGGAGAATCCGCCGTCCACCGGTACGACAATGCCATTTACAAATCCGGATGCGCGTTCGTCCACCAGCCACAGCAGTGTGCCGACGAGGTCCTGGGGCGTCCCGAACCGTTCCATCGGTGTCTGAGACAGGATTTTACCGGCACGCTCGCTTGGGCGTCCGTCTTTATCAAATAATAAGTCCCGGTTCTGTTCTGTCTGGAAGAATCCCGGTGCCATCGCGTTCACCCGTACACCAGCTGCAGAGAAGTGAACCGCAAGCCACTGGGTGAAATTACTAATCGCCGATTTTGCCCCGCTGTATGCCGGTATTTTAGTTAACGGCTGTACAGCATTCATGGACGAAATATTGATGATAGCGGATTCCTCATCCAGAACAGCCATGTCGCGTGCAAAAACCTGTGTTGGAACCAGTGTGCCGAGGTAATTCAGCTGAAACAATTCATTCACTGCCTGCGGGTCCAGATCAAAAAAGGTCTGGTTGTTTTCATCCTGCAGATCTTCCGGTGCAAACCTCTCCCCTGTTGTTGTTGCCTTCGGATGGTTGCCGCCTGCTCCATTGATTAAGATATTACAGGGGCCGAACGTTTCCTTGACCTCTTCGTATACCTTTTCCATTGCCTTTTTATCCAGTACGTCTACACTGTATCCGAGACATTCACCTCCTTGATTCCTGATGCGGGCTGTCACGTTATCCACTTTTTCCTGGTTTCTTGCAAGAACCACAACGTTTGCGCCTGCGGCAGCGAGTGCTTCACTGAATACAGAACCAAGTACGCCGCTGCCCCCTGTCACTACTGCTGTTTTGTTTGTTAAATCTACGTGAAAAGGTAATTCCATGTGTCATTCTCCTGTCTGTTCATGAAGTGTATCGATAATGCCGTTTAGATAGGCAGCGCCGAGTGCTCTGTCGTAAAGACCGTAACCGGGCCGTCCGGTTTCTCCCCATATCATTCTCCCGTGATCGGGGCGGATGGGTCCGGAAAATCCGGCTTCATGCAGTTTCTGCAGCAGCGCCGTCATATCGAGCGATCCATCTTTGATAGAATGAGAAGTTTCCTGGAACGACCGTGAGCCTGTCCACTTCACATTCCGGGCATGGACGAAATGAATCCGTCCTTTTGCTGCTTCAATAATGCCGTTTAAGTCATTGTCAGGATTGGCGCCGTAAGAGCCGGTGCAGAAAGTAATGCCGTTACTTGGGCTGTCGACCCGGCGCAGCATGTATTCCACATTTTCTTTGTTCGTTACGACACGGGGAAGTCCGAAAATGGACCACGGCGGATCGTCCGGATGAATCGCAAGCAGTACGCCTTCTTCCTCCGCTGTCGGAACAACCTGTTCCAGAAAATAAATCAGGTTTTCCATGAGCTGCTCTTCGGAAATCGACTGGTAGGCATCCATGATTTTTCTCAAATCCTCTGTTTGATAGGACAAGTCCCACCCGGGGAGAGTCAATTCCCCGCTGAGCGGATCTAGATGCTCGACTGTCTTTTCATCGTACTTCAGGGAGTTCGATCCGTCCGGCAGCGATGCACCGAGTTCCGACCGGGTCCAGTCAAATACCGGCATAAAATTGTAACAGACGGTGCGGATGCCGGCCCGGGAAAGGTTGCGCAGTGTCTCTTTATAGTTCTCAATCCATTTGTCCCGGGAAGGCGCTCCCATTTTAATGTCCTCATGAACAGGGACACTTTCAATGACGTTCAGTTTTAATTCGTGGGCTTCCACCGTCTGCTTTAGTTGTTCGATTTTCTCCAAAGGCCAGATTTCGCCTGGCGGGATGTCATACACCGCGGAGACAATCCCGCGCGTATCCGGAATCTGCCGGATCTGTTCAAGGGTGACCGGGTCGTCTTCCCCGTACCACCGGAAACTCATTTCCATACGTTTCTCCCTCCTTCCCGTTTACAGGTTGAAATAGCGTTTCGCATTGTAATAGCAGATGTCCTGCACGTACGTTTTTAACAGTTCCATATCTTTCGGCGCCCGGCCGCGGTCCACCCAGCTGCCGATCAGATTGCACAGAATACGGCGGAAGTATTCATGCCGCGAGAAAGAAAGAAAACTTCTCGAGTCTGTGAGCATTCCGATAAATTGGCTGATCAGGCCGGTATTGGCGAGAATCTTCATTTGGTTTTCCATGCCGTCGATATGGTCATTAAACCACCAGGCTGTGCCGAACTGGACTTTGCCGGGAATTTCAGCATTCTGGTAGTTACCTGCAGCGGTTGCCAGAATGTAATTATCACGGGCATCCAGGCTGTAGAGCACGGTTTTCGGCAGGACATCTTTTGCTTCCAATGCATCCAGGAAGAGAGAAAGCGGTCTGGCAAGCAGATCATCGCCGATGGAATCAAAACCGCTGTCGCCCCCCAGCTTTTCAAACATTTTCGAGTTGTTGTTACGCTGAGCGCCGATGTGAAGCTGCATCACCCAGTTTTTCGCCGCATACATCTCAGCCAGACTGAGCAGGGTGTATGTCTTATACTGCTGTATTTCTTTTTCATCAATCGGCCTGCCCTCGCGTTTCTTTTGAAACACCGCTTCTGCATCCGTTTTCACGGAAGGTTCAAAAAACATGGCGGTAATACCGTGGTCTGCGCTGCGGCAGCCGAGAGAATCAAAGTAGTCGATCCGGTCCGAGAAAGCCTGAAGCAGATCATCCATTGTCTTGATCCGGAAACCGGCAGCGGATTCCATCGATGTCAGCCAGTCTTCAAACTCATCTTTTTCAATCTGTAATCCTTTATCCGGACGGAACGAGGGCGAGACTGTGACATCAAAATGTTCGTCATGAAGCTTTTTATGCGACGCCAGATCATCGGCTGGATCGTCTGTTGTACCGACGAACACCACATTGTTGCGCTTTAAGAGAGACCGTGCAGAAAACTCAGGCTGCTGCAGCTTTTCATTGGCTTCTTTCCAGATTTCCGGCGCTGTCGTTTCATCAAGAAGCTGATCTATTCCGAAGTAGCGCTGCAGCTCCAGATGGGTCCAGTGATAAAGCGGATTCCCAAGAAGCTTGGGAACGGTGGCCGCCCATGCCTGAAACTTTTCATAGCTGCTTTTATTTCCTGTGATATACGCTTCGTCGATGCCGTTTGCTCTCATCGCCCGCCATTTATAGTGATCACCGGCGAGCCAGATTTCAGCGATGTCGTTATAATGTTTATTTTCCAGAATTTCTTCCGGTACTAAATGGTTATGGTAATCAATAATCGGCATCTGTTTGGCGTAGTTGTGATACAATTCCTTTGCCGTTTCACCTTCCAGCAGAAAATCGTCGGATATAAACGTTTTCATAAATACAGACACTCTCCGATCACGAGCTCAAAAATTATTTGTTTACTAAACAAATTATTAATTTTATACTATATGTAAGCGGTACATTTTTCAAGACATTTTTAAAAATTTTTTCGAAAACCTTCACATCCATTTTTTGTTATAATAGTACTGTAGGAATAGATTAGGAGGAACCGATTTGGATACAGGTGATGCAACGTACATTAAACAGCTGAACAGGAGAATTCTAATCGAAGAAATCATTAAGAATATCTCGTTATCGAGAAGTGATCTATCACGGAAGACCGGACTCAATAAAGCAACGATCTCGGCCCAGGTCAGTGAGTTGATCAATGAACAAATTGTCGTCGAAAAGACAGAAGGTGAGTCAGTAACACGCGGACGCAAACCGATTCTTCTGGAAATTAACGGCGGCGCTGGTTACAGTGTTGGTATAGATATTGACGAACATAACCTTCACTTTGTTTTCTGTAATTTAAAAGGTGAATTGTTTCATAAAGAAGGCATTTCTTTGAAAACAGTTGATTTTGATGAGGTAATGAAGCAGTTACTGGATTACCTGTCCCCTGCCGTCTCGACGTTTAATGGACAATTTGAACCTATCGGACTGGTAGGCATAGGAGTGGGAATTCACGGTATCGTAAGCAACGAAAATCAAATTGTCTATACGCCGAAACAGCAGTGGTCCCATTATCATATTACAAACCTGCTGAAAGAACATTTTGACACACCGGTCTATGTAGACAATAACGCCAATTTAAGTGTGTTCGCTGAACAAGTGTACTATGAACATATCCCCGACCTTTTCTGTATCACGTTTTATTCAGGAATCGGCCTTGGTATCATGAACAACTATCAGATCTACCGCGGATATCAGGGGTTCGCCGGGGAAATCGGTCATATGATTGTCGAACCGGGAGGCCTCCCCTGTCCGTGCGGAAACCACGGATGCTGGGAACGGTATGCGTCAGAAAAAGCGTTACAGCAGCACCTCAAGGAATGGTATCCTGATGACGCGCCGCTTGAAACCGTGCAGCATCTACTCCAAACCAATCCGGATCATGAAGTGATGGAACAATACCTGGATTATTTCGCTGTCGGTCTGAACAATATCATCAACATCTTCAACCCGGAAAAAATCGTTTTAAACGGCACTATCATTAACGGAAACACGGCGTTCATTGAAAACCTGGAACAAAAACTTGTGTCCAAGTTCAATAACTACCTCGAAATCCGCGCTTCGTATCTTGGGGAAGATGCCTGCGCTCTCGGGGGTGCTTCCGTAGCGCTCAAAAATTTCTTCGGTGTAAATATGCTGAATCACGTAAATTATCATTACTTTAAATCAGATATGCTGAAACCGAAACGTTCCACCTCGTCTTGAAAAAGGCATAAAACAGAAAAACCCGGACAATCCATGCGCGGATTGTCCGGGTATCATATGTCCAAACTTCATGTATCTTTTAACGCTGTGGCAGGCGTTTTTATCCGCGCCACTGCCATTGTTCTTTCAGCACTTCTGCACGCGCACCGATGCCTTCTTCCATTTCCACCGGATACCGGCGGTGCCACTCCATAAATGTTCCGTTGTGTTCCAATATAGTAATTCGGTACGTGCCACCCTGCTCGTTCTCAAAACGAAGCTCGTATTCCCCGAAATCAGGATTATCGTTTTCATCCACGAGCTGCAGATTTACGCCCTCCTGGTCTGCGTAATCGCGGACACTTTGAATCATGTCTTCCAGTGATGTTCCTTCTTTTTTACCATAAGAAGAAGAGATGAAACGCCAAACCGGTTCGTTTGTCGGTTCCGCCTCTTCTGTAAATGCAGCCGAAACAACTACACCGTCTGCAGCACCAGAGGAGGTGTTTTCTACATCAAAGTACTGCGGCACGTACGTTGTAAACGGCATACCGGCTTCATCCATCAACGTAAACATTTCTTCTTCCTGCATACCTTCGATGTCGAAAGAGAACATCTGGGTTTCAGGGCGGGCCGTGCTGTTTTCACCACCTGTTCCGAAGTTTTCCCAGGGGACCGTGTATGTCGGGATGCCAGCAGCGTAAGGCCCTATTTCATAAGGCTGAAAATATACAGCCGGACCTTCTTCTGTCACATAAAATTGATCCGTGGCAGGGTCAACGCCTTCAAAATCGACAATCAATTCGAAGGATTCTCCGTTATCCGGCGCCCCGGAGCGTATTCTTTCGTTGAATACAACAGCGTAGTTTGTTTCTGCATCAAAGAGATCCTGCAGCTGCACGCGTTCCCCTGTCCCGGGATCAAAGGTGTAGGCTGTCTGATGACTCATTCCATGTGCGCCTCCGGTGAATTCATACGATTCAAACACGACACTCAGATAGTCACCGCTGTTATTCTCCACCCGGTAGTCCTGCCGGTATTCATAGGCTTCTGCCAGGTGTTTATCCGGCTCCTGTTCTGAAAGCCTCACTACTTCCCGGCGGCGCTCGGCAGCCTGCTCTGCCTGCTCTTCAAACGTTTGATTTATGGTTTCTTCCACGTCAACACTCAAGCCGTTAACCTTTGGATAATACACACCATCTGCTTCTTTCTGCGGCAGCACAGCATAAGGCGCGCGGAATGACTCGTCTTCCGCCCTGGCGAGGAACACTCCGAACTGGGCACGCGTAACGGTCTCGGACGGCCGGAATGTCAGATCGTCGTATCCTGTGGTGAGGCGGTGTGCGGCGATGGCGCTGATCTGCCCTTCTGCCCAGTATCCTTGAGGCACATCTCTATAATCCACCGATTTCATTCCCTGCAGATCATATGACCGGGTCAAAATGGCGGCCATCTGCGCGCGTGTGAGCGGTTCATTCGGATGAAACGCCTCCGTGTCCGCGAAATAGCCTGCTTCCACCGCCGCGGCAATGGCCGGGTACGCGCTGTCCGACTTTTCTACGTCGCTGAATGAAACAGACTCCGGATCAGCTGTATCCAGACTATGAATCCGAGCCAGCGTGCGGGCAGCCTGGGAACGGGTGATGGCATCGTTCACTCCGAACGCCCCGTTCTGGTAGCCGTTCATTACATTTTCACCCGCCAGATAGCTGATTTCCTCCTGGGCCCAGAATCCTTCGGAAACATCGGAAAAAGAAGCAGCTTCTGCGACAGCGGGAATGGAGAATGCCACAGTAGTCGTCAGTACGGCTGCCCCTGCCATTTTTTTCGTTTTCATATGAGTCCCTTCTTTCTTACGTATTACCCCGTCGCTTCCGCAATCAACTGGAAGGACTGTTTTCGTTTCTCCCAAGATGGAATGGACGAAAATAACATGATTTCGTCTGCTCCGTATTTCTGCCGGCAATCCTCCAGCTGTTCCTTAACCGTGCCGGGGTCTCCAATGATCATGTCTGCCTTCATGGCTTCCATCTGTCTCTCTTCCTCTTTCGTCACCGGAGCGGCATTATCCTTCTTCACATTCCAGCGGCACGTTTCATCGGCCGTCCGTTCCGCCTGTTCCGCATCCGGCGCACATACCGCCGATACCGCCGTAATCACGTCCGGCCTCTCCACCAGGCGTCCGGGAGTGAAGTGCTCCCGGTACTTGAGAATAATCTCTCGAGCATCATTGTCGCTCATAAAGGCGGCAAAGGCGTAAGCCGTACCGAGTTCAGCTGCAAGTACCGCACTCTTTTTACTCGTACCGAGCATCCACGGCACCGGAGCTGTGTCCGGCACCGGAGAAGCGGACAGGGGCGCATAAGGATTCGGTGAAGGATAATCGTCTTCCAGGAACTGGAGCAGCTCCTGCGTCAACTCATGCATCCTGCCAACATTCTGTAAAAAGTTGTCGGATAACGCACCCGCGGCTTCCGCGGATCCGCCGGGAGCCCGTCCAATGCCGATATCCACCCGTTCTGGAAAAAGCGTCGCCAGCATATTATGTATTTCGGCAACTTTAAATGGTTTATAATGCGGCAGCAGCAAAGCTCCTGTGCCGATTCGGATGGTGCTTGTCCGGGATCCGATGAGAGGAAGCAGCACTTCCGGAACGGATCCTGCAATGCCGGTGATATCGTGATGTTCGGTTATCCAAAAGCGGGCAAACCCCCACTGATCAGCCATCCGTGCCAGCTCTACCGTATCCTCGAGCGCCTGTTTTGACGTTCTGCCCGGCAGGACCGGAGACTGGTCCAGAATACTTAATCTCATGATTGTCCTTCTTTCCGTCATGATTCTATCACCCGCTATTATACACCAATTTCATTCCCGCCGCATCACTGCAGAGGTCTATCTCGAAACGACACGGAGCAGATGATATGATACAGGTATATCATCAATGAACTGGGAGGAATGACGATTGAAACATAGAAAACCGGAAAAAATTCTTACGATCTGCGGCATCGTCTTATTTGTCATAGGGTCGGGGCTTGTTTTTCTATTTGGGACAGTTATTACCAATACCGATTTCGAAACGTTTCTCAATCAATCCATGCAGCAAAACCCGGCACAGGATATTCCGGAGCAGCAATTTCAAACGTTCTTTGAACAGGCTCAGTCCATTAACTACGGGATGCACACCGGGTTGATGCTGCTCGTTGCCGCTGTTGGGGTGATTGCCCTGCTCAGGCGTACGGGTGACATCATGTCCGGCATTTTTCTTCTCGCAGGTACAGGGCTCACCGTGCTCATTTTCTGGTGGCTGATTGTGCCGTTTCTGCCCGCCCTGCTCTATTTTGTCGCAGGATTGATGTTTCTGCTGCGGAAACCGAAGACGGCCTGAGCCGCGTTCGCTCGTTTTCGACTGGTTTCCGCTTGTATTTAATGCTGTTTCGCCCGTAATCGACAAATTTCCGCCCGCTTTCGACACAAGTCCGCCCGAAAAAACAATTCGCAGTTTATTGCAGAAGACCGTCTTATTACGATGGTGAACGGGATTGGACTGCACGGGCTTGAAAAAGCGGCACGCATGAGTGCGGCTCTCGATGCTTCGAGCGATCACATCGTTTTGGGTGCCGAGCAGGTGGGATGGCAGGATCCCGGCGATGTCGTCGACACGATGTACTACGCCTTACCTCCTTCGGTCGATCTGCACAATGTGAATACCGCGCTAAGCAGAAAGCACGC
Organism: Salibacterium halotolerans; assembly: GCF_900115625.1. Taxonomy (GTDB): domain Bacteria; phylum Bacillota; class Bacilli; order Bacillales; family Marinococcaceae; genus Salibacterium; species Salibacterium halotolerans. The sequence continues at coordinate 37,124 of NZ_FOXD01000026.1, forward strand.
CATTCAGACCTGTATGGACCTATCACAGCCCGGTGACACGACGATACTTTTGACCGGTATCAACAAACCGAAGCACATCCAGGGAAAAGTGGTGCCGCATGACGACAAAGAAGAAATCCATTACTATTTCTCCTGCTCTTCTTCCCGGTCCATGTAGGTTTAGGGGCCGCTTCCGTCGGGTATTAAAAAGTTGTTGACGTCGGTGCGAGGAGAAGGTATAATTTAATACTGTTCCTCATACCTACTCTACAAAAAATGTAGATTCCCTCATCTACACACCCTCTCCTCATTCATTTCAACATGCTGATAACCCAATGATGAATGAAACGAAAACAGAAGATACAGCAGTAGATCAATTCACACTGGAGCGGTTTAAGGACCGCAAGGACGAAAGAGAAGGAAGGGCTTTTGTCGTTTTATGTATCACTCTATATTGGACGTTATGCCGGCATAGGTGGCGTATGCCGGCTTTTTGCATGCAAAAAAGGAGCTGCATCCTTCAGGACACAGCTCCTCCCTTATTATAGATTCTCAAAAAACAGGCGCAGGACGTCGGCGCCGCCGATCATGGTTCCGATGGTGCTGCCGACATTGGCCAGTACGACGATGAGCAGAATCCGGGTTACTTTGTTGCTCCAGAATCCTTTGGCGCTGTGCACATCGTCGGAAAGTCGTTCAAAGTCCGCCACGTTCGGCCGGCGGATGTAGGCCTGCATCAGCCCCGCGAACCATCCTGCTGCGATAAGCGGGTTGAGCGACGTGAGCGGCGCTGCAATAAAGGCGGTGAGAATCGTAAGCGGATGGCCTAAAGCCGCAATCGCACCAAGAGCCGAAAACAATCCGTTCCAAACAAGCCAGCTTACCGTCTGCTGGAGCCCCGCTGATGGGTTGGCATAGAACGTGTAGGCAATAACGGCAATAACGAGAAGCGGGATGGCCCAGGCAATGATTTTCGGCGCCTTGCTGACAGGGCGGTGCTCGAGTTCCCCGAGGTCCTGCTCATTATATATCTCTTCTTTTATCCCCGGGACATGGGCGGCGCCGAGCACCGCGACCACTTTCTCCCCCGGTGCGTTTTTTATTCTGTGGGATAAATATTGATCCCGTTCATCAATTAACGGTTTTTTCAGCCTTGGAAAACTACGCGTGAGTTCCTGCAGCATCGACTGCAGCATGTCCTGATTTTTCATTTTTTCCAGTTCTTCTTCGGTTATGCTCTCGTTGTTGAATATACTGAAGATAATCATCATTAAGAGCTTCGCTTTGCCAAAGAAACCAACTTTCTGCCAGATTCTTGCGAACGTAATCTGAATGTCACGGTCGGCAAGCACAAGGTCCGCTCCGCTTTCCCGGGCGGATTCAATGCCCTGCTTCATTTCCTGTCCGGACTGGATGCCGAACTGCTTGGCGGTACGCTTCTGAAAAGAGGAGATGGCGAGGTTCATAAGAAGAAGCGAAGATCTTTTTTCCTTGATTACTTTAAAGATGTCCATGTTCTTCCATTCATCCCGGTTGGACATTGACTCGTACCGTTTCTCATCCAGCTCTACACAAACCGAATCCGGCTGTTCTTCCTCGATGACTTCTTTCACCTGCTCAGCGCTCTGTCTTGATACGTGGGCGGTACCAACAAGCACCACTTCTTTATTATCTACGTGAATCCGTGTCACGTTTTCTCGTTCTGCCGTCATAATGTACCTGCTTTCTGCAAAATGGATACTATTATCTTATCATATCTGAGGGGCATAAAGCCTGCCCTGTTTTTTTCAGAGACCGTTTCCATTAGAATGAAGACAGAGGGCAAATACATAACGATAGGAGCAGGCGGCGTATGTACCAGAATATGAAAGAATGTGTGGAAGATCTTGAAAAACACGGTCATTTGATACGGATTACCGAAGAAGTCGACCCATACCTTGAGATGGCGGCGGTTCACCTGCATGTGTACGAACAAGGCGGCCCTGCCCTTCTTTTTGAAAATGTAAAAGGGTCCTCCTACCAGGCGCTGTCGAATCTGTTCGGATCGGTGGAACGGAGCCGGTTCATTTTCCGAAAAACCTGGGACCGGGCGCAGAATGTCGTCGCTCTCCGCAATGATCCGATGAAAGCGCTGAAGCATCCGCTGCGGAACATACAGAGCGGACTGGCAGCGGTAAATGCGCTTCCGTCCAAAAAGAGGCAGAACCCCGGGTTCGAAGAAATTCAGCTGACGGATCTCCCGTTTATCCAGCACTGGCCGGGAGACGGCGGAGCGTTCATTACGCTGCCCCAGGTGTACACCGAAGATCCGGACAACCCGGGCATTATGAACTCCAATCTCGGCATGTACCGGATTCAACTGGACGGCAACGACTACCGCGTCAACGAAGAAGCCGGTCTGCATTACCAGATTCACCGCGGCATCGGCATCCATCAGGATAAAGCGGTCCGGCGCGGCGAACCGCTCAAAGTCAGCATCTTCATCGGCGGACCGCCGGCGCACACCTTGTCCGCCGTCATGCCGCTTCCGGAAGAACTGCCGGAGATGACGTTCGCGGGGCTGCTTTCGGGGCGGCGTTTTCAATACAGCTACATCGACGGGTACTGCATCAGCCATGACGCTGATTTTGTCATCACCGGTGATGTGTACCCCGGGGAGACAAAACCGGAAGGGCCGTTTGGAGACCACCTCGGCTACTACAGCCTCACGCATGAGTTCCCGGTCCTTCACGTTCACAAAGTTTACGCGAAACAGGACGCCATCCTGCCGTTCACCGTCGTCGGCCGGCCGCCGCAGGAAGATACGACGTTCGGCGACATTATTCACCAGATCACGGGAGACGCGGTCAAACAGGAAATCCCGGGCGTGAAGGAAGTACACGCCGTCGATGCGGCCGGCGTGCATCCTCTGTTGTTTGCGATAGGGAGTGAACGGTATCTGCCGTTTGAAGACGTGCAGCAGCCGACTGAACTGCTCACCATCGCGAACCGCATCTTAGGCACCGGGCAGCTGAGCCTCGCGAAATACCTGTTCATTACAGCAGAACTGGAACGGGAACTGGATACCCATGACGAGGTCGACTTTCTCACCTATATTCTGGAGCGGATCGACCTGCACCGGGATCTTCATTTTCAAACGAAAACCACCATCGACACGCTCGATTATTCCGGCGAAGGGCTGAACCGCGGAAGCAAAGTCGTTATCGCGGCGTACGGCGATAAAAAACGGGACCTCTGCACCCAGGTCCCTGCTGTTGCCGCGGAAGCGGAAGGTTTTATGAGTCCTGCGCTGATCATGCCGGGGGCTGTCGCGGTAGAAGGTCCTGCCTACAGGGATGAAGAAACCGCCGCGGCGGAGTGCCGAAGACTGGCGGAGGCGGTGGAAGCAGAAGGCGGACTGCCATCGTGCCCGATGATTGTTATCTGTGACGACAGTGACTTTCTCACCGCATCGCTTCGGAATTTTCTCTGGGCAGCCTTCACCCGCAGCAACCCGTCCCACGACATCCACGGGGTGAACAGTTTTTATGAAAACAAGCACTGGGGCTGCGACACGATGATTATCGACGCCCGCATCAAACCGCACCACGCCCCGCCGCTCATTCCGGATTCCGAGGTCGAAAAACACATCGAGCGGTTCTTCGATAAATATGGGAATCTGAAAAGATAAAACCACGGCGTGCCCTTACTTCCGAGAATAAAAGGAAGGACACTACGCTTTTGCTTCGGCTGCGAGCAGCAGACAACCTGTCACAGCGGCGTCATCGCCGAGCGCGGGGGCTGTGATCATGGTTTCGGGGTCCGGTGTGTCTACGTAGCTGTTCAAAAGGCGCTTATACTCCTGGCGGATGAGCGGGAACAGCTGAGTCTGCTTCATGACACCGCCGCCGAGAATAAACACTTCCGGGCGCAGAATGAGGGTGTACTGAACGAGGGCCTGCGCGAGATAATAAGCTTCAATCTCCCACACTTTCTCGTCGGCGGCGAGCCTGTCCCCTGTCTGCCCGTGCCGTTTTTCAATGGCCGGGCCGGCTGCCATTCCTTCGAGACAGTCGGCGTGGTACGGGCAGTTTCCTTCGTATTTATCGTCCGGATGCCGCCGCACGAGAATATGCCCCATCTCGGGATGTCCGAAGCCTTCCAGCACTTTCCCGTCCACGACCGCACCGCCGCCGATACCGGTCCCGACTGTCAGGTACACACAACTTCCCGACTTTTCCGCTTCCCCTGCTCTAAATTCCCCGTATGCCGAGGCATTTACGTCGGTCGTCCAGGCGGTCGGGACGTTGTATCTGTCCTTTATTTCTCCGAGAAAGTCAAAAAATCCCCAGCCCGGTTTCGGCGTACTGGTGATAGAGCCATATGTATCGGAATCCGTGTTCACATCGATCGGACCGAATGAACCGATCCCCATGGAAGTCAGAGTGTAAGAATCAAAAAAAGCAAAGACATGCTTCAGTGTTTCCTCCGGGGTCGTTGTCGGAATACTCGTGCGGGCTTCAATTCCGGCACCGCCTCTGCTGACCGCGCAGACGAACTTTGTTCCACCGGCCTCTATAGCTCCATAATACATAGAAGTTTCCTCCCTGCTGTTGTTTTCTGTACCCTTTCTTTTTCTACGAACGCCCTTTCACCTCCTCCCTATTATTTTGTACATAATACCGCCTTTTGTCGGTAACAATATCCCTAACTAATCCAAAGCAGGTGATACGCATGTCCGTTTTTGAATCAGCCGTACCAGGCGATATTGTTTATGTCATGATCCGCAACCCCCACGTTCAGGGAGTCGCCAATGTGCAGGAAGCAGCGGTGGTGGAGAACCCGGAAGCGCCGGGGGAGCTTGCGCTTTTTCTATATGAGACGTATTATCCGCTGACGGAGGACATTGCGGTGTATGGAACAATGGAAGAAGCGCAGCAGGATTACATGGAAGCATTCGGAACGCCGGAAGATACGACGTATTATGGTTAAACCTTTTGTACCGGAACTCGTTTATGTCGAACCGCGTGCCCTGGAGTATCCTCTCGGAAAAGAGCTCAAGCAAAAGTTTGAGAATATGGGAATTGAAATCAGGCATACGACATCCCACAATCAGGTCCGCAACCTTCCGGGCGACAATCATTTTCAGCGGTACCGTACAGCCAAATCGACACTCGTTATAGGCATCCGGAAAACGTTGAAATTCGATACATCGAAACCATCTGCAGAATACGCGATTCCTTTCGTCACAGGCTGTATGGGCCATTGCCACTACTGTTACCTCCAGACGACGATGGGAGATAAGCCGTATATTCGGACGTACGTGAACGTGGATGAAATTCTTGAATCCGCCGAAGAGTATATGCAGCAGCGTGCCCCCGAGCCGACGAGATTCGAAGCGTCCTGCACCTCGGATGTCGTCGGGGTGGATCACCTGACACACACACTGAAACAGGCGATTGAGTACTTTGGAAAAACCGAGCACGGGCAGCTCCGGTTTGTGACGAAATTTGCCCACATCGACCATCTTCTCGATGCCGAGCATAACGGCCGAACCCGGTTTCGCTTCAGCATCAACAGCGATTATGTCATTAAATACTTTGAACCCGGAACGTCGCGGCTGCATGAGAGAATCGAAGCTGCTGTGAAAGCCGCCCGGGCGGGTTATCCCCTCGGCTTCATCATCGCTCCCATCTACTTGCACGAGGGATGGAAAGAAGGATACCGGGAGATGATGGAGAAACTAAACAAGGCCCTCCCCGCTGACGCGAGAAAGGACCTTACGTTTGAAATGATTCAGCACCGGTTCACGAAACCGGCTAAGCGGGTTATCCAGAAAAACTATCCTATGACAAAACTCGAGCTCGATGAATCGAAGCGGAAATGGAAATGGGGCCGCTACGGCATAGGGAAATACGTGTATACGAATGAGGAGCAGGAAGACATGAAAGACACCATCGGTTCTTATATTGCGTCTTATTTTCCAGAAGCCTCACTGGACTACTTTACGTAATCCCAGAATGGAATATACTGGATCGTACTAGTTTTCATTTACTTTCTGCTTCATCCGCTCCACCCACTGCTTTAATAAGTGATAGTAGGTTTCTATATCAGCATAGATTTTTTCTGCCACGCTTTCATTATACGTGTGCGTGGTTAAATTGCGGTCGTTAACCATATTCAGAGCGGTGACTGTTTCTTTATCATTGAATAGTTTGACATCGCGGCAGCCGCGGATAACACCTTTGGGGGAGCCGATATCTAGTCCTTCTATATCGTATAAATATTGTTTGGCCGTTTTCCAGCAGGCTTCAAAAGAATACTCAAAGCGCTGTATCGCCGCGTCCCTTTCAATGTCGGATGGTTCCTTTAACCCAGCAATTTGTCCGAAAGAAGAAACCGCTTTTTCCGCTGATATCAGACGTTGGTGAAATCTTTCCATACCAAACCCTCCCTTTTCACCTGCCGGGTGAACGCCGGATCGGCAGATTGTAAATCAACGACATCCACATGATAAGGAACTGTAGACTCCTCGATCGCCTCAAGCAGACGATTCCATGCTGAAGCATCCAGATCTTTTTCTGTTTCAACCGCCAAGTCTATATCCGAGCTCTGTTTCTCTGTTCCTTTCGCCCATGAACCGAAAAGATAAACACGGACATGACGGGAGTCCAACTCTTGTGTAACAACCTTTTTTAAAGAAGAAAGAATGGCATCACGGCCGGCAGAATAATGCTCCATCGAATATCTTCCTTTCCTTTTTGTTCATTATACCATAACACCCACAGGTTTAACTGCTGCGGACGGAAGCGCTCAGAAGTGGTACGGGGCAGGCTCGATTCCTCTTCTTTCCCGTTTTTCAGACTGTACCGGAACCAATAAGTTACGTTAATTTAAAAACAAGAGGGTGAACGCAAATAGTAGATAGGGACTTAAGAACATTAAAACACTTAATACGATGAGAAGTTTGTTTTTAAGAGCGGCTGCAGCAACGAGAACAGCCCATATACCAGTAAAAAAAGTGATAATTATTGTATATACAATACCATAATCCATCGTAAAAACATAATACCAGGAACCCGAGCCGATTATAAACGCGATCCAATACATGGTTTGAAAAACTACCTGTTTGTTCATTAAGAGGGTCTCCTTTGACAGTTTATGAAACGTCCGTTCACCTACATTATAATAAGAAGTAAAAACGGGCTTAGAAACAGCAGAGCACTCAACAGAACGAGACGTTTGTTTTTGATTGCGGTGACAGCAATGACAACAGCACCAGCACTGTTCACCGTCGTGTAAACTATGGCGGTGCTGAAGTTAGAACCCAGCCCCGCGATCATTATGTAGGGAACAAGACCAAGAAAAAACAACATCCAATAGACAATAAAAAAAGCCGACGGTTCCCGCATTTGGATAACCTCCGATGCTGATAAGGTATCTTACCAATACATGCTGTACCATATACGAATACCGGGCTGTTCACTAGTGAACAGCCCGATGAACAGCTTGCAGAGAAACCCCTTGCACAACCTGCCAAAGGGTCAGGAACTCTGCGGGGTGAGCTCGATTTTTTCTTCTTCGCCGCTTTCCAGATGATAATGGTAAAGTTCATAACGCTGCTGCTGGGTCTGCCGGTCTTTCTCTTTAATATAATACATGCCGCTTTCTCCCTGATTCAGCTGCGCATGCTGCACGGATTCGTTGATGCCGAGACGCTCCCCTTTTTCTCCGGCGGCGCGGTCAAAGGTTACCATGTCGTACTGGAACAACGGGTCCCCTTCGCCGTAGTTCATAATCGTTTGGACGAGCAGTTTGTTTTCTTTCTCCAGCTGCACGACTTCACTGACCGGTATATCATTGTGCTTAAGCGGAACAAGGCTTAACTGTCCGGGTTCGGCGATGTTCATTTCGTAAATCCGCTGGACGGACTCAAACATCGACTCCGGGGTGGCGTTTTTGTAATCGTCCGGCAATATCATGAGCATCTTGCTGCCATCGCTTGATATACTCAGCGAACCCGGGCTGTACGTATCAAACGTTCGTATTTCTTCAAAGGCGCCGTCCGGTTTCAGCGTATATAACCCGGACTCCATTGGCTTGAAGCCTTCTTCGGGCTTCCCCTGCGTGCTGACGTGAATACCTTTGACGATCAAGCGCTCATGGGCGGGGTCTTTCTTGAGGACTGTAAGAACCCCCCTCGCCTGGAGCACAGTTTCTTTCTTTCCGCCTTCCGCAGAAACCCTGAGAACATCGCTGTGTGCAAGTTGAAATTCCTGTTCACCCGGCCCTCCTTCCGGATACCCGGTCGTTTCAATCACAGACACATCCCCGTTTTCATTGAACGCCGGACTCCACAGCTTCTTTGATTCTTCCGCCGTGTAAATGCCTGAACGTTCCGCTCCGCGTTCTTTGACATACAGCGTCTGTGTGCCGCTTGATTCCATCACATACGCGATGCGTCCGTCCGACGCCACGCTGTATTCGCCAGTGAAAGATGGCTTCGCTTCTTCCTGGGACTCCACCATTCCTCCAGCCGCGGCCAGCCCCGCCGTTACAACAGCGATCAGACTAAACACAACAGCCATTCCTCCCTCTTTGTAATTAATTATTCTTCCACATGCTCTTGTTTTCTCCGAATTTCTATCCTATCAATGATAACCAGATACGCGTGTTCCCACCTC
>NZ_FOXD01000027.1 GCF_900115625.1 Salibacterium halotolerans
CAGCTGTATAAGCTGGCTTTAAAAATACGTAAAAAACCATGGTCACCATCTGAAGATGGCGTCCATGGCTTTTTAGTTAAGGGCTTTTGATACAGCCCCGGATGTTTTTTAATTGAATGTAAGTGTATAGGACTTATGTAATAATTTTCAATAAACTATCGAGTGGGACTTTGTTTTTTCTTATAATGAATGTGTGCTTGATGAGTTACATATTTTTTGTTTGTTTTGAAACCGCTGACAATAAAGGAGAAAAAGGAGGAAGTGTAAGATGCCGGCTATCGTGTTGGCTGTACTGGGGCTGCTCGTCTTCGCTTTGGGCTATCGTTATTATTCCAAATTCATCGCGGAGCGGATTTACCGTCTGGACCCTGATTTTCAGACTCCGGCTCATCGGTTTAGGGACGGGGTAGACTTTGTACCAACGAATAAATGGGTTGTCTGGGGTCACCACTTCACATCTGTTGCAGGAGCCGCTCCGATTGTAGGTCCTGCGGTGGCTGTATACTGGGGATGGCTTCCTGCGTTTTTGTGGGTGGTGCTTGGTACTGTATTCGCAGCTGGTGTGCATGATTTCGGGACGCTTGTATTGTCCGTCCGTAATAAGGGAAAATCCATAGGAACACTGGCTGAAAATATTATAGGACGCCGGGCGAAACTATTATTTCTGTTCATTATTTTAATTCTATTATTAATGGTGAATGCTGTCTTTGCCTGGGTGATTTCCAACTTGTTCATATCGTTTCCGGCAAGTGTGCCGGCTGTTTTCATCCAGATTCCACTTGCAATCTGGATTGGGTATACCATTAACAAAAAACGAAAAAAGATGCTCGTTCCGTCATTGATTGCACTAGCGGTGATGTATGTGACCGCAGTTGCGGCAAGCAACGTACCTGCCTTGCAGATTGATCTTGTTTCCTATTTCGGAGGGGAGGGTTCTGATGGACTGTTTGGTTTGGGAGCGGTTTCTACAGCCTTCCTGATCTGGATTGCCATTTTGATGGTGTATGTGTATATCGCATCTATTGTTCCTGTATGGAAACTTCTGCAGCCGCGGGACTATATAAATTCCCATCAATTAGTGGTGGGACTTGCGATTTTGTATCTCGGTCTGTTGTTCAGCTGGCCGCCGGCGGAAGTAACGGCGCCTGCTGTGCGGGAAACAGCGGATGTATCATGGTTCCCTCTGCTGTTTATCACCATTGCCTGCGGAGCTATTTCGGGATTTCACGGTCTTGTGGCTTCCGGCACTTCTTCGAAACAGTTGAACAAAGAGACGGACGCACGATTGGTCGGTTATTTTGGGGCAGTCGGAGAAGGCACCCTTGCTTTAATTACTATTTTGGCAGTGACGACATTCTTCGCGACTCAGGGCGATTTTCTGTCCAATTACGGAAGCTTTGATGCTGCTAACGCGGAAGGATTGAATTTCTTTGTAAGCGGCGCCGGCCAGCTCGGAACCGCTCTCGGTCTGCCGGAAGGAACGGCCCGAACGATTGTGGCAGTAATAGTGGTCAGCTTCGCGGCGACTACCCTGGATACATCGGTACGGCTGATGCGTTATATCATTTCCGAGCTGGGACAGGAGTACAAAGCGCGCCTTTTGACGAAAAAGCACGTCGCAACCAGTGCTGCCGTCGGAGGAAGTGCCCTTTTGGTACTGCTTCCAGGGGACCGGGGTTTTGGTTCCGGCGGTTATCTGCTGTGGCCGTTATTCGGCACAACCAACCAGCTTCTGGCTGCGATTAGTTTAATGCTTGTCTCTATCTGGCTGCGCTGGAAGGGGCGGAATTTCCTTTATACGTTAATTCCTATGATTTTCCTGCTGTTTATGACAATCTGGGCCATGGTCAGCCAGGTCGTATTCGAATGGTCCTGGCTCGGACAGGGTGATGCGCAGCTCGTACTGTTTGGTTTTGGAGCATTGATACTGGGATTTGCTGTCTGGATTCTATGTGAAGCAGTGACACTCTTTCAAAAAGACAGATCCCGCAGTGAATCGGACCAAAAATGATGCAGGAAGGAGTGTGGCGCATTGACAGATAAGAAAAAAGGACTGAAAGAATTGCTGTCGTTTTATGAAGAGGTGCTCAGTCTTCCGCACCGCTCGGAAATAAAGCGGGAAATCCGGGATGAAGATGACCTGTTTCTACTGCTTTGTTTTTCCGAACTGCTCGGCATTCCCAACCCCGTTTCCTATTATACGATGGAACTTTACCCGGAAATGATTGAACGGTTTCATGACTGGCATCTGCGGATGGGAATGGAAAAATCGCCGTTAAATGGAGTCCGCTGCTGTTAAGGAGGTGAAACAGGTGGATAAACTGTACCGGCATCATATTGTATTTTTCGGTGGAAAGGGAGGTGTAGGGAAATCAACGTCTGCCTCCGCTTTCGCCCTGTCAGCCGCGGAACAAGGGAAGAACACCCTGCTCGTATCGACAGATCCCGCTCATAACCTTGGTGATCTTTTTGATACATCCATCGGTGATGAAGCCCTGCGGCTCTCCCCGCGGCTCTGGGGACTGGAAATCAGCTCCGGGCAGGAAGCCAAACGGTATATTAATGAAGTGAAAGACAACCTGAAAGGCCTCGTGAAGTCCCACATGGCCGAAGAAGTGAACCGTCAGATTGACATGGCAGCGTTATCTCCCGGAGCGGAGGAAGCGGCGTTGTTTGACCGAATGGTAAAAATAGTACTGGAAGAAAGCAGAGAGTATGATCTAATTGTTTTTGACACTGCTCCTACCGGCCATACGGTCCGCCTTCTCACTCTTCCCGAACTGATGGAATCCTGGGTGGAGGGAATGCTTGAGCGGCGGCAGGCCGTAAACGAAAACTATTCCCAGTGGCTGCACGACGGCGAACCAGTGGATGATCCGATTTACCGTACATTGATGGAACGAAAAGACCGTTTCTCCCAAGCGAGACATACATTACTCGATCAAAAAAAGACCGGATACGTATATGTGCTGACTCCTGAAAAGCTGCCTATCGCAGAAACAGAAAGGGCGCTTGAACTTCTCGAGCATGCGAAACTGGAAGTCGGCACGCTCATCGTGAATAAATGTATTCCGGAAACAGAAGAAACGGGGTATTTTTTCACCAGTAGACAAAAGCAGGAAGAGGTATACAAAGAACAAATTGAAGAAAAATTTTCGCAAAAACGCCGTATATATCTGCCTCTTCTGGAAGAGGACATATCTTCAAGAAGAGCTTTGGAGGCTTTAAAGGAAAAACTTCAGAGAGCGCTGGGAAGAAATTGAATTTGTATAGAGTCTGTCGTAGTATATTTGGAATAAATTGGTAATTTTAGGCAGGGTGTGGAATTTACCATTTGGCTGGGAGTATTTTGAACGGGCAGGGATTGTCCATGAAGGACGGAAAAGAGATATTCGCATAGTACGAGGAGAGTATAGGTCCATTTATGAAATGAGTATGGAAACAGAATGGGAAGAAAAAAAGAAAGCCTTCTTACGTTGAAGGGCTTTCTTTTTTTGCGGCTTCGATCGATTTAATCTGCCGGCCTATCAGCTTTCTTGGGATAAAGGTCCAATCGCGGTGGGTGACGGTTTCGTCTTTTTGAATATCGGGTTTCACAGAAAGCAGCCATCCTCCAAGGGTGTCGACCGGCTTTTCTTCGATGTCGAGTTCCAGTTTCTTGTTCACTTCCTCAAGAAGCACTTTTCCATCCAGTAAATACCGGGACTTCTGCTCGTTTATCGGCTGAATCAGTGCCTCTTCGTGAATATCCAGTTCGTCCCGCATCTCGCCGACGATTTCCTCCAGAATATCCTCCACCGTAATAATACCGGCGGTTCCCCCGTACTCATCGAGAAGCACGGCCATATGGGTTTCTTCTTTGCGCATCGTAACGAGCAGTTCCGTGAGGGGGGTGGATTGAATGACCTGGACCATTGGACGCACGCAGGCAGAAAGGGTGAGCGGTTCACTCGGGGACGAAGCGCGTGCACCAAGAACTTCTTTGGCATGAATCAAACCGATCACGTCGTCCTTATCTTCCCGGATAACAGGGTAGCGGGTAAAAGGTTTTTCTGACAGCAGCCGGACCGTCTCCTCGATGGAATCCTCCAGAGATACGGTTATCATCTCGGTACGTGGAATCATGATTTCCCCGGCAGAGCGGTTGTCAAAGGCGAAAATCCGGTTGACGAAGTCGTATTCAGCTTTGTTGATTTCACCCTTTTCAAGGCTTTGCGACAGAATGATACGGAGTTCCTCTTCTGTGTGCGCGGTCTGATGTTCAGATGCCGGGCGGATGCCAAAGAGCCGGGTGAGCATGCGGGCGGATCCGTTCAGAAGCCAGATAAACGGGTACATGATTTTGTAAAACCAGATAATCGGTTTGGCAAACGTTAAGGCGAGTGCTTCTGCCTTTTGAATCGCGAAGGTTTTCGGAGCCAGTTCCCCGATAACAACGTGCAGGTAAGTGACAAGGATAAAGGCCAGAACGAAGCTGATAATGGACGCGGCTGCTTCCGGAAGAGGGAGGAAGGCGAGAACTGGATGGAGGATCCGCTCCACGGTCGGTTCCCCGAGCCAGCCAAGTCCCAAAGCGGTGATGGTGATCCCGAGCTGACAGGCGGAAAGGTATTCATCGAGGCCGTCCATCACTTTGATAGCCGCGTCCGCTTTCGTGTTTCCATCATCCTTCAGCTGCTCGATTTTTGAACTGCGTGCTTTGACGATGGCGAATTCGGTTGCGACAAAAAATGCGGTTAAAAGAATGAGAAAAATGAGTAGTATGATATTAACGTAAAGCATGAGCCACCCTCCGTTGTCTATGTTTTTATTCCTGCAGGCACTTACAGGAAAGCTTTTTTATAGTGTGGCTCAATTTCTTGATTTTACCCACAAAAAAGAGAGCCGCTTAAAGATTAAGCAGCTCTCGTACGTCTTCTTCGGATAAAGAGGACAAGTTTGTTTCGCCGGACTGAATGACCTGATCAAACAATGCCTTTTTTCTGTCCTGCAGCTGTTGTATTTTTTCTTCAATGGTACCCTGGGAAATCAACTTGATGACCTGAACGGCCTTCTCCTGCCCGATACGGTGCGCGCGGTCGGCAGCCTGTGTTTCCACCGCCGGGTTCCACCATAGATCAAACAGAATGACGGTGTCTGCGCCGGTAAGATTCAGCCCGGTACCGCCTGCTTTGAGGGAAATAAGAAATGCCTCTTTCCCGCCATTGTTAAACTCATCAGTCATCTGCACCCGCTGTTTCCCAGGTGTGCTGCCATCCAGGTAAAAATAGGAGTAGCCCTTTTCATCAAACGCGCTTTTAATAAAGGTGAGCATCGACGTGAACTGTGAAAATATGAGCACACGGTTTCCGTTTTCCCGCGCGTTCTCCATGACACTCATCAATTCTTCGAGTTTACCGGAGCCGCCGTGGTACTCCTCGAGAAACATGCCGGGATGACAGCAGAGCTGGCGCAGTCTCGTCAGGTTGGCGAGAATATTCATCCGGTTCTGCTGAAAATTCCCCTGCCTCAGCTGGCCGGCTGTTTCTTCCTTGATCCGGTTCAGGTAGGCGACATACGTTTCACGCTGTGTTTTGGTGAGTTCACAGTGCATGGTGGTTTCTATTTTGTCCGGAAGTTCGGTGAGCACATCGGATTTCGTTCGTCTCAGGATGAAAGGAGAAACCCGGTGCCGCACGTTTTCCACTTCCATGTTTTTAAACGACTGAATTTCCGGAAAGAGGCCGGGCATCAGAATCGCGAACAACGACCATAATTCATCGATTTTATTTTCAATCGGCGTGCCGCTCAGTGCAAATGTCTTTTCCGTCCGTAGCTGCCGGACGGATCGGAATGTCTTGGATGTGTTGTTTTTCAGAGCCTGCGCTTCATCGAGAATCAATCCGTGCCACGTCTTTTCTTCATACAGGTCAACGTCACGTCGCAGCAGTGGATAGGACGTAATAAGGATGTCAGCCTGGTCCGCTGTTTCAAGCTGCTTCCGCCGTGCGGTTTTACTCCCTTCCACGAGACGGACGGTCAGCTCCGGCGTGAACGTATCCGCTTCGTTTTTCCAGTTGTAGACAAGAGAAGACGGCGCAGCCACGAGAAACGGCGGCGCATCCGGACGTTCGCGGCGTTCCGACAGAATATAGCTGAGCGTCTGCAGCGTTTTTCCGAGTCCCATATCATCGGCCAGGATACCGCCGAATCCGTAAGTCGATAAGGCTTTCAGCCACTGAAACCCGTTCTCCTGGTACTCGCGGATCTCAGCCGGGATACCTTCCGGAAATGGATATTTAAACTGTTCCGGTGTCTGAATGTCCTGAAGCAGTTTTTCCACACTGCTGCTTTTCTGCCAGTGCATGCCGGTGTTGAAGTGTTTTTCCGCCTGAAAGGCCCGGTAGGCGGGGAGGCGGAGCGTACCTTCTTTCAAATCTTCCGCGGAAGAACCGGTGTCGTCGAGAAACTCCTGCATGCCCTGCAGCATGTCATTGTCCAGCGGCACGAACCGACCGTCGGAGGTTTTATGATACGTGCGTTTTTCTTTCAGACTCTGCATCAGTTCATACAGTTGTTCATCGTTTAGATCGTCGGTCTGAAACGAGATATCGAGCCATCCGAACGATTCATCGAGCTCCGAATCCACCGAAAAACGTTCCGGGGAAATAAGCATGCCCTCGATGTCCCGGCTCATGAAAATAGCTGCTTTTTCTTTAAGAGACGGCAGAAAGCTGGTCAAAAAATGATAAATGGACGTGTCACCGCTGAGGGATAATGTCCGGCCGTTCCAGTGGAATCCCGCGGATTCAATGTCCTGCAGAATCTCTTCTTCTTTTTGGGAATCCCGGATTAAAAGGGATGATTCCGCCGCGGCGTCGCGTTTCTCGGTGACTGCGTGCAGCGAATGCGGACCGTAGCAGAACAACGGATCCGCTTGTATGGCACTGACGTCTCCGTCCAGGTAGATTTTCGCCTCGAGCGGATGGGATTCCACTGTATCTTTGACCTCCGGCTCCACTGTTAACCGGTTCTCTTCCTGAAGCGACGAAGCGACAGCCGCATACACCTGCTCCAGATCATGGTGATCCAATGGAAGCCTTCCATTGGGGGTGTCCATCAGCATGTGAAACAGCAGTTCCGTGTGGCGGTCGTTCTCGTCATTCATTTCATACAGCCGGTCGTTCCAGATATAGTAGGAAGTCTGGCTCACTTTTCCGGGTGGATGGTCGAAGGACGAATACGACAAATAATACTGCCCGTTTTCCTGATGCAGCTGAAAGGTTCCGGGCCACTGCTCTTTCACGGTGAGCGGAACCATAGAACCAATGGACGGGCGGATGAGTACATTACTGCATGCAAGCAGCGCTTGGAGAACATCCGCAGCGGCAACGGGCGGGATGGTGATTTCGGAACGTCCTGAACGTTCGCCGAACATCAAACTCGTCTGACGATCGGTCCATTTCTGGTTATGGATAATCTGTTCCAGTTTTTGAATGACGTGAAAATCAGTTTCTTCAAAATAATGATACGTCGGGTCAAACGTAAACTTTTTCGTAAATGGCAGCAGGGAACGCTCCCGCATAGCGGACAGCAGGGATTCTATATCTTTGACGACGTACAGTTTGTCGGTACCAATCTTCATCTGAACGGAGAAATACTGTTCCTGCGTGTGCATTCTATCTTTATGAAAGGAAAGAGTGAACTCGGTATGCAGCGCTTCGCCGACGGATTCGACCGAATGCATACGCCCTGCAAAATAATCAACAAAAAGTTTTTTCAATGAGGCAGTTGCTTCCTGTTCCGTTTCTTTCGGACGGACATTCGTCCGAGGAGACATTTTCTGCTTTGCCAAAGGACCGGATTCTTCCGGGACGGCTTTAGTGAGAAGCGCCGCGGCTATATGTTTACAGATGTCCATGCCCCCTTCAAATGCCGGACAGCTGCAGGCCGCTTCCTGCACTTCTCCGTCTTCATGAAATAGTATATCCACCGTATAATCCTCGGTGCCGGAAACGACCACTTTCATTTTTGTGAAAGATCCTGCGGTATTTTCGCTGACAGGGGTAACCTGGTTCTTCTTCCAATAGGTCAGCCCTCTGTTATATATGGTTGAACCGGCAAGTTCCCGGATGTATGATTTGGTCAAATGGCGCACCCAGAGCCCTCCTTTTCGTAAAAAAACCGTACCAGTCATTATAACATAATCTCTACATAGACGGGGCAGGGGAAGAAGAAGGAAAATGAATGCTTTACAAGGCGGTGCCATCTGGTGAAAAATAGAAGAAAACAGCGGAGGTGGTGCCATGAATACATCGTGGATACTCGAAGAGGCACAGAAAGAAGCTGCATCCTTTTTTGAACAGGCGGGTCCTTCCCATGATTACTGGCACACAGAGCGTGTAGTGTCCCGGTCGGTGTATCTGGCGGGAGAAGAAAACGCTGATGCTTTTATTTGTGAACTCGCAGCCTGGCTGCATGACGTGGCCGATAAGAAATTGAACGAATCGGAGGAAGAAGGCCGAAGACACGTGCAGGAGTGGCTTCAGAAACATGTGGATGACAGGGAAACAGAGAATCGAGTGATGGATATCATAAGCACAATCTCCTTTCGAAACGGGGGAGATGCTGTGATGCATACGCTGGAAGGACAGGTGGTGCAGGATGCGGACCGTTTGGACGCGGTTGGAGCTATCGGTATTGCAAGAACCTTTGCCTACGCCGGAGAAATCGGGGAAACGCTGCACCGCCCGGATCTTCCGGGTGCGGAAAAACAAAACACCGCCATCGGCCATTTCTACAATAAACTGCTCCGGCTGAAGTCTCTGATGAACACCCGCACCGCAGCGGATATTGCGGCCGAACGGCAGAAATTTATGATCGGCTACCTGGAACAGTTTTACAGTGAATGGGAGAATAAAGCCTGAGTCCCTCTCTTTCATCTTTAAGCGGAACAAACGTTAATGAATTATGCGAAAAAAGAAGTATGAAGGCGGAAATAGAATTTCTGATTGAGAAAACGGCCGATGTCAAACGCTTACATGAAGATTGGTTTCTGTCTTGTTATATGGTAGACTCTGTTCGTTTACAACGGTTGCTTTTGTACGGGACAAAAGCTCAGCAAAGGGTACTGCCCAATATAATAAAAAAGGAGACAGGAACTATTGAATCTAACAAAAATGAAACAGGAGTGGCTCGGGAATGTCCGCGGTGACATTCTTTCCGGTATGGTCGTCGCCCTGGCCCTGATTCCGGAAGCCATCGCATTTTCGCTCGTGGCAGGTCTTGACCCCATGGTCGGGCTGTATGCCTCGTTTTGCATCGCGGTTGTCATTGCAATCGTTGGCGGCCGCCCCGGTATGATTTCCGCTGCAACGGGAGCAATGGCGCTTATTATGGTAGGTCTCGTTGCTGACTATGGATTGGAGTACCTGCTAGCCGCCACGATTCTGACAGGCATCCTCCAGATTATTTTCGGATGGAGCGGACTTTCCCGCCTGATGAAGTTTGTGCCCAGGTCGGTCATGGTCGGATTTGTAAACGCACTGGCCATTCTCATTTTCTTATCCCAGGTCGAACATTTTCAGGGAGCTGGCTGGTTCATGTACGCTATGGTTGCTGTGACGCTCTTTATTATTTATTTATTTCCGAAAGTATCCAAATCAGTGCCATCTCCGCTTATCGCCATCATTGCGGTAACGGTACTGGTTGTATCCATCGGAGCAGACGTGAAGACAGTGGGAGACATGGGGGCACTGCCGGACACCCTGCCGGTATTTCTGATCCCGGATATTCCGTTTACGTTTGAAACCCTCCAGATTATCTTTCCCTATGCGCTTGCACTGTCGGCTGTCGGTCTGCTGGAATCGATGCTGACAGCGTCGATTGTGGATGACATGACTGATACTGAAAGCGATAAGGACAAGGAATCGCGCGGTCAGGGATATGCCAACGTCGTGACCGGATTTTTCGGCGGTATGGCCGGATGTGCCATGATCGGACAGTCCATGATTAACATGAAATCCGGTGGGAGAGGGCGATTATCCTCCTTAACGGCAGGTGTGTTTTTGATGTTTTTGATTTTGGTTCTTGGTGATCTTGTGGTACAGATACCGATTGCCGCGTTGGCAGGAGTGATGATCATGGTCTCTATCAGCACGTTCGACTGGAATTCGCTGAAATTGATTCCCAAAATGCCAAAAAGCGATTCGACCGTTATGGTTGTAACAGTTGCGACTGTCGTCGTTACCCACGATTTATCCAAAGGAGTCCTTGCCGGTGTCGTGTTGAGTGCCATTTTCTTTGCTGCAAAGATTTCGCGGATCAACGTAACTGAAGCGATGGAAAGCTCAGCTTCCTATAAAATTTTTCACGTGGATGGTCAATTATTCTTTGCCTCTGTCACGGATTTTACGAAGAGCTTCCATTATGACGAGCAGGCTGATACGGTGGAAATCGATTTATCCAAGGCACATATATGGGATGATTCCGCGGTCGAAGCCCTCGAGAAGGTGAAAGCGAAATTCCGGCAGAAAGGAACCGAAGTGGTGCTGAGCGGGATAAACCAGGAAAGCTCCAGACTGTTAAAACAGCTCGACGGTCTGTCCTCAGGACATTAAGAAAGGTGCGCTTTTACAGCGCACTTTTTTTCACTTATGGAAAAAGGTATGATAGAAAAAAGACAAAAAAAGGGGAAGATCTGGATGTATCAAACTATTTTGCTGGCTGCGGATGGGTCTGATCATTCACTCCGCGCAGTCCGGCACGCGATCGGTCTTGTCAAAGGGGAAGAAAAGCCGCACATTGATGTTGTCTACGTAGTGGACGGTGAGAAATCAAAGACGGACGTGCTCCATTACGGAAATACAGATGTCATTCAGACGAAGCGCAAAGAACAGCTGATGCCGGTGGAAGACGTGTTAAAGGAAAAAAACATTCCTTATGAGATTCATCTGAAACACGGGGAGCCCGGCCCCTCTATCGTGAAATTTGCCAATGAAGGAACGTATGACTGCGTCGTCCTTGGAAGCAGGGGACTGAACCAGCTGCAGACGATGGTGCTTGGCAGTGTCAGCCATAAAGTCGCAAAACGGGTGGAATGCCCCGTCCTGATTATCAAATAAACAAGAGAGAGCTTCCTCTAACGGGTTGCTCTCTCCTTCGTCACGTTTTATCCTCTTGTTCGGGGTCGATCGGAATCAAATCAAAAATTTCACCGGTTTCGATTTTTTCTACCAATTTATTCAGCCATTTGTAGTACGTTTTGGAGTTCTCCATGATATGATATGCTTCCTGTGCTTCTTCTTTCAGTTCCGGGGAGACGTTATCATCCTGTATAATACTTGAGAGTATATGCTGCGCTTCTTTAATGGAGTGGAGGTTGACTTTCGCCTCTCTTTCCCATTTCTGAGTGAAAAAGTTGGAGAAAAACTGGAAAAAGTCATGCTCCGCAACATAGGTCTGCTTTCTTTTTCCTTTGCGGAATGTTTTCTTAACGACATTGAATTCCTGCAGTTTTTTGACCCCGGTGCTCATACTCGGTTTGCTCATTCCAAGTTTTTCGCGCATCTCATCCAGTGTCATATCACCTTCAAGATACATCGTTCCATACAGTGTTCCGGCACTCCGGGTAACGCCGTACAAATCCATCGTTTCAGCAATGGAATCCACAACGATTTCCTTGGCATGATCGAGGGATTCCCGGGCTTTTTCATCTGATGAGTAACCCAATCCCATCCTCCTTCATCTTCCTGTTTAATTTGTTAAATATATTATTTGCTTTCATATCATAACGCAAAACGAGTGAATATCAAAGAAAAAATCCATTAAAAGATATCCTCCCCTCCGTTTGACAATAAAAATACAGGGTGATAAATTAAATACATTCCAAACGTTAAAAAGTTTCTTAACATATTAAATGTTTCGGTTACAGATGAGGAGGGGACGATTCGATGCTGAAAAAAATGTACATTGACGGTGCCTGGGTAGAGGCGGCGTCGGGAGAAACTAGAACGATTATCAACCCGTACAACCGGGAAAAGGCGGCTGAGGCCGCGGAAGGAAACCGTGAAGACGCAAAAGCGGCCATTCAGGCCGCGCGTAAGGCATTTGACCAGGGAGACTGGCCGGCGCTTCCTGCAGGAGAACGGGGAGATATCGTACAAAAAATCGCGGATTTTATCCGCCGGGACAAAGAAGAGCTGGCAGAACTGGAAACCCTTGATACAGGAAAAACATTGGATGAAAGCCGCGAGGATATGGATGATATTGCCGGCGTATTTCAATATTTCGCAGCTCTTGCAGACAAAGATGGCGGCGAAGTGATTCCTTCACCGATTCCGGATTCCGACAGTAAAGTTGTACATGAACCGGTCGGTGTCTGTGGTCAGATTACACCGTGGAACTACCCGCTGCTGCAGGCTGCCTGGAAGATTGCGCCGGCTCTTGCGGCAGGAAACACGATTGTCGTGAAGCCGAGTGAAATCACGCCGCTTACGACAGTGAAAGTATTTGAACTGATAGAAGAAGCCGGCACACCAAAAGGTGCCGCCAACCTGATCCTTGGTAAAGGTGCTGACGCGGGAGCTGAATTATCCGAAAACACTGATGTCGATTTGATCTCCTTTACAGGAGGAATCGAAACGGGGAAGAAAATCATGCAGTCCGCCAGCGTCAATGTGAAAAAGATTGCGCTGGAGCTCGGCGGCAAGAACCCTAATATTGTGTTCGCCGACGCCGATTTTGAACTGGCTGTCGATCAGGCACTGAATGCCGCCTTTTTCCACGCCGGACAGGTATGTTCTGCCGGCGCACGTCTTCTTGTAGAAGACAGCATTCATGATGAATTTGTCGAAGAACTCGTAAAGCGCGCCGGGAATATCAAGCTCGGCAGTGGATTTAACGAAAATACCCAGTCTGGTCCCGTGATTTCGGCCGAACACCGGGATAAAGTGGAAAAGTATGTCGAAATCGCAAAGAAAGAAGGCGCCAAACTGGAAGTCGGCGGCAGCCGTCCGGAAGACCCGGAACTGCAGGATGGTTTTTTCTATCTGCCGACGGTCTTCAGCAACTGCACGTCTGATATGAACATTGTTCAGGAAGAAGTATTTGGTCCGGTACTGACCGTGGAAACATTCACAGGCCGGGAAGAAGCCGCAGCTAAAGCTAATGACACCATTTACGGTCTGGCCGGCGCAGTATTTACGACTGATATTGCCAAAGCGGAGGAGATGGCCGCTGCACTGCGTCTTGGGACCGTCTGGATCAATGATTTCCACCCTTATTTTGCACAGGCTCCGTGGGGCGGATTCAAGCAGTCCGGCATCGGCCGTGAACTTGGCAAACCGGGATTGGAAGAATATACGGAAACAAAACACATTTTCCGCAACAAGAAACCGGAACCTCTCCATTGGTTTAAATAATGGCACGACCCGGGAATAATGTCACCATGTTTGCTGCACCGCGGGAGGTATAAGAATGAGTCTTAATATGAAAGTGGAGCACATGCTTGGATACCACTCTTTTGAGATGCCTACAGCTATCAAACATGGTATCGGTGCTGCCCGGCACATTGGGAAGGAAATGCAGAACCTCGGTGCGGGCAGGGTGCTTCTCGTAACAGGACCCGGTCTTTATCAAGCAGGGGTGGCGGATCCGGTGATAGATAACCTGGAGAAAGCCGGCGTACATGTTGTAGTTTTCAGTGATATAGAGCCGAATCCTCCGGTCCGTTTGATCGAAAAGGGGACTGGTGTGTATGAGCGGGAAGGATGTGACGGTCTGGTAGCAGTCGGTGGCGGAAGCCCGATGGACACAGCGAAAGCCATCGGAGTGGAAGCAGCGCATGAAGGCAGTGTGCCGGACTATGAAGATGCGGAAGGAAAAAAGCCGCTGGAGACACGGATTCCGCCGCTTGTCACGGTGCCTACAACGGCTGGTACCGGCTCGGAAGTAACACAGTGGGCGGTTATCACTGATGAAGACCGCCGGATTAAGTTTAACACTGGGGGTCCGTTGATTGCGCCGCACTTGACAATCATTGATCCGGAGCTCCACGTCTCCATGCCTCCGCACGTGACGGCGATGACAGGAATTGATGCTATCGCCCACGCGGTGGAGTGTTATACGATGAAATATGCCCAGCCGGTAACGGATGCGGTCGCTCTTCTTGCGATGGAGTACGCTGCCGTGTATATCCGTCGTGCCTACGCTGATGGCACGGACCTTGAAGCCCGCTACGGCATGGCCCAGAGTGCGATGCTTGCCGGTCTCGCCTATGGCAGTGAGTCCGCCGGCGCCGCTCACGCGATGAGCCAGACACTCGGCGGTCTGCTGCCGGTCGCTCACGGTCAATGTGTTGCGGCTATGATGGGCCCGGTTATGGAATACAACTGGAAAGCTGTGCCGGAACGTTTCGCCCGCATGGCTCAGGCGTTTGGCATCGATACGGCTTGCCTGTCCACGGAAGAAGCAGCCAAAGCCGCTGTGAACTGGATGTATGAGCTCGCCGAAGATCTCGGCATCCCAAGCCTGGAAGAACAGGGTGTGGATCCGGAGATGAATGAGCGTCTTAGTAAAGCGGCAATGGAAGACCCACAGACCGAAGGCAATCCACGCGACCTCAGCATCCCGGATTATGAATGGATCTACAAGCGCTGTTTCCACCAGGTGCCGAAAACGGTATAAACACGTATTGCCGCCCGCCTCAACTCAAAGAGGGCGGGCGTTTTTTTAGATAAACGAAAAGCTTCCGCTTGTCCATTTCATTCGGATAAGCGGAAGCCTTTTTTCATTGTTTGCCTGTTTCTTTTACGGATCTAATATTTCTGTGTGCTGCGGAGCTGAAAATCAACGAAACTGCCTGCAATCATACCGAGAAACAGATGCTGGATGTTCATCTGCCCTTCAGCCAGTCCGTACAGCAGACCAATTCCTCCGAAAATAATCGTGTAGCGGATCCGCATCAACGAATTAAAATAGGGGAATGACGCCTGCAGGTTTTCCAGAAAAAACGGAGAGAAGTAGACGGCTGCGATGATAATGGCGATAATAACAATCAATACTTCCATACGAACACCCTTCCCTTTTTCCATAACGAACGTCTTATACTATTCTTTTTTCCTTTTCTGTTCCTCTTTAAACAAGATTTCTCTATGGGAAGGGTTATTCTTCACGTTTATTCCGGTTTGGATACGACTTCTTTTCCGTCGTGAAGCGTTTCAATTGTGTTCTTCAAATAAAGGGCTGTCAGTAGAAGCAGCACAAGCGATACAGCCAGGCCGGCTGTCGTACTTCCGGTAACGCCAAGCACGATAAATCCGACGAAGGAGACAGCCGCGGCGATGATGGCATAGGGCAGCTGTGTGATCACATGGTCGATGTGATGGCTTCCGGCTCCAGTGGAAGACAGGATCGTCGTATCCGAAATTGGAGAAATATGATCGCCCAAAAT
The DNA here is from genome assembly GCF_900115625.1 of Salibacterium halotolerans. GTDB lineage: Bacteria > Bacillota > Bacilli > Bacillales > Marinococcaceae > Salibacterium > Salibacterium halotolerans. The sequence continues at coordinate 15,431 of NZ_FOXD01000027.1, forward strand.
GGCGCCTGCAATGACCGCAGCCAGAAATGGCAGCAGCATTGTGATATCAATAACAGAAGCTGTATCTGCCGCGATGGGAAGCAGAATCGTGAAGGTTCCCCAGGACGTTCCGGTCGAAAAGGCAATAAGACCGGCTGTGATAAACAGGATAGCCGGAAGTAACGAAGCTGATACGTTTCCATCTATTAACCAGGCAATGTATTCTCCTGTCTGCAGCTCTTCGATAAACGATACGATCATCCAGGCAAGGATTAAAATATAGATCGCCGGCAGCATGGATCGGGCACCGTTCCATACAGCCTGCAGAAAAGCTCCGGCTGCCGGACGTTTGCCAAATGTGAATAGCACCGAAACGATAAGTCCGGTACAACCACCGAGCACGAGGGATAAGGCGACATCCGTCTCTGCAAAGATAGTGATCGGAGTGACGGTTTCAGCGGCACGGACACCGGTATACACCATAAATATCACCGTGCTGACGATAAGAGCAGCAATAGGAATAACAAGATCGCGCACGCGCCCGTTATGCTCGTCCAGGTTCGAAACCTGCTCCCCCGGAATATGGGAGCGGTTCGGATCAAGCAGTTGGTGATGGAGCAGGGCCCGTTCTTCATGCCTGCGCATCGGGCCGATATCAATATTCCACAGGATTACAAAGAACAACAGCGTAATCGCCGACAGCGCGTAGAAATTCATCGGGAGCACTGCAAGAAATGTCTGGAATCCGCTCATGGATACGTCACTGTATTCACTCGTAATGTCATCGAGCAGTGTAATAATATAAGCTCCCCAGCTCGACAGCGGTGCAAGTACGCAGATTGGCGCGGCGGCTGAGTCGACAATATAGGCCAGTTTGGCTCTGGAAATCCGGTGCCGGTCGGTAACCGGGCGGCTTACCTGTCCAACGGTTAAGCTGTTAAAATAATCATCAATAAAGATAAGAATGCCGAAAACAAACGTGGCAATCTGGGCGCCCGTTCTGGTTTTGATCCGGTGGAGGGCCCAGTTCCCAAACGCCCGGCTTCCTCCAGAAAAGCTGATCAAAGACGCCGTGATACCGAGAAGCAGCAGAAATAAAATAATAAACAATTCCCAGTCATTTAATGCGCCGTCCGTAACGAAAAGGACGGCAAAAGAGTCCCATATATCGGACAGTGCAGAAAGAACGCCCCAGTCATTCAAAATAAGAGCCCCTGTCAGAATGCCCGCCCCAAGTGATGGCAGCACCCGTCGGGTCACAATAATCATAGCGAGCGCGAGTGCCGGTGGCAGCAATGATAACGCAGTTACACCTTCCATGATGTATACTCCTTTCCAAGATGTCAGTGCATAGAAAAAACCTGGCCGGCAGAACACCAGTCAGGTCGTTTTCAAGTCAATGATGGTATTGCAGCAAACATAGAAATTATACCAGTGTCAAGATTGGCAGGCAATATGGGAGTCACTGCGGGGAAGCGGAAGAATCAAGAATATGGGAGTCAACAGCCAGTGCTACGCCGTCGTCATCGTGCGGAGCAGTTGTGACATCCGCTTTTTGTTTCACGCCGTCTTCTGCATTGCCCATCGCAATCGCGGTGGAGGCGGTGGCAAACATCGAAAGATCATTGAAGTTGTCGCCGATCGCAAACGTTTCGATGTCTTCAAGACCCGCATAAGAGAGAAGGTGATTCAACCCTTTTCCTTTCTCCGTGTCCGGGTGGAGCATTTCGAGGTTATCACGGCTCGAAGACGTGATGGAAATCCCCGGGCTGCCGTTCCAGTGATCGGCACAGCGCTGGAGTTTTGGCTCCAGCATGGAAAGAATGAGAAATTTGTAAACAGTCAATCCACGCTCTTTCACCATAGAAGGAGAAGGAAGTTCCTTGATGTTATAAAGGCCGTGGTGCTCGTCGGCACGCCGGCGGATGGCTTCCTTGATTTCCTCCCCTTTTTCCTTATCCTCAGCATACACGTCCAGATCGTGCAGAAAAAAATCGCGGGAGCGGGGAGGGCTGTATATGCCGTCATCGGTGTTGATGTGATAATAAAACTGATGCTCATCCAGCCACTCCGCCAGTTCGATGACGTCATCCGGATTCATGTAAGACGTGTGAACGTGTTGGTCATGCCAGGTGACCAGTCCGCCGTTCAGAGACACAATGCCGTCCGGAACGACATTTACTTCGCCGAGAAGGCGTTTGACATCGGATATATCCCGTCCGGTGGAGATAACGACTTTGTGGCCTTCCTGCTGCAGGCGTTGGAGGGCATCGGCATTTCCCGCCGTGACATACCCGCTACTGTGGAGAAGCGTACCGTCCATATCGATTGCGGTTAGTTTCATGATTTGTCACCTATTTCTTTCAGCGTATTGTCGATTCTCATTTTATCATATATCTGCGGATTCAGCCCGTAATTTCTATCACTGTCCGTCGTTTTTCGTTATTGACGAAGGAGGGGGAATCGGCTATAATCTTCTATGGAAAACAGAATGATTACTCGTATATCCCGGTCGACAGGGGGCCGGGGTTTCTACAGGAAACCGATAAATTTCCGGCTACGAGTCTCTTACGCGCAGGAGACTTGTAGCTTTTTTTTATGGCATGGGACAAAGGAGAGAAGATAGATATGTTTTCGCTGAACGCTGAGAATACAACTTGGAAGCAGGAAATAACGGCCGGTCTGACGTCGTTTTTTACGATTGCCTATATTCTTGTCGTGAATCCGGCCATTTTGTCGGATGCCGGTATGCCTTATTCATACGCCCTGCTTGGTACCGTTTTTGTTACGGTGATTGGATGTATGCTGATTGGATTCTGGGCGGATGCTCCGATTGTGTTGACTCCGGGCATGGGTATTAATGCCTTTTTTACGTATACAATCGTACAGGGACTCGGTTTGACCTGGCAGCAGGGATTGGCCGCTGCGGTGATGGCCGGTTGTCTATTTGTGATTGCAGCGGTCACGCCGCTTGCAGGAAAATTGACCACCGCCGTTCCACAGTCTTTAAAACTCGGCATAACGGTCGGAATCGGCATCTTTTTGTCGTTCATCGGTTTGCAGAAAGGTGGGTTGATAGCAGCGGATGAGGACCGGTTTGTTACGCTTGGTTCGCTTTCTTCGCCTGCGGCGTTAGTGACCATTTTTGGTCTTCTGCTGACGCTCGGACTGCTCGTCCGCGGGGTGAAAGGAAGTTTTCTGATTGGCATGGCTGTTACGAGTGCGGCAGGGTGGTTTGCCGGATTACAAGGCGAGCGGGCTGGAACATCGCTTTCGTTTTCCGGGTATGAATCAATGTGGCGCTCTCTTGATTTCAGCGCGGTGCTGGAGCTTCCTTTTCTGCTGTCGGTCTTTTCGTTAACGATTATTATCATGTTTGAAAGCATGGGGCTCCTGCAGGGGATGCTGCCCAATAAAGAGAAATTCTCCAGATCCTATCAGGCTTCTGCTGTTTCGGCACTGTCCTCGGGTTTTCTGGGAACATCGCCGACGATTCCGACGGTGGAGAGCGCATCGGGTATTTCCGAAGGTGGAAGGACCGGTGTGACAGCGATTGTGACGGCGGTGTTGTTTGCCTTGTCCCTGTTTTTCACGCCGCTGTTCACGAGCATTCCCGAAGCTGCCATTGCCCCGGTTCTCGTTATTGTCGGAGGGTTGATGGTGCAGGAGATCCGCCACATCTCGTTTGATGACATGTCGGAATGGTTTCCGGCCTATCTGATTATCGGCTTGATTCCACTGACATCATCCATCGCCGACGGTATCGCATTCGGCTTTATCGCCTATCCGCTGCTTAAGCTTGCGCTCGGAAGTCCGAAGGCCGTATCGCCGATTATGTATGTCATTTCCGGGCTGTTTCTCCTGAACTACGTCCTGCTCGCCGGGTTGTAAAAATAAAGAGGCTGGAACAGAATCTTTATAAGATAGAAGAATGGTTAGGGTGGAGGCTATAGGCTTCTGCCCTTTTATCCTACTTGGATGGCTTAAGTGGTAAAAGTCGTCCATCGTATTCAAAAACCCACGGCTAATAAGCAACAAAGCTATATCCACCGTGGGTTAGTTGGGAATTAATGCTTGTGATATAGTGTTTCATGACCTATTTGTAAAGAGCAGTAAGCTGCCATTTCTTCTAGGTGACAAGTATTATGGGTAATGCAATGAAATAAAGCTCTTATATCTCAATCACTGAGAATGAAATTAATGTAAGCTTGAGGATTCGTTTTTCTTAAGTGTTTATCATTGGAATTAGGGCCATAGATTAATATTATAGTGTTGACGATGATAATTATTGAGTTGAGGGGAGGTTGGAATGGGAAAAAATGTTTCACTTTTAGTTTTGGTATCTATAATAAGTTTATTTGGGTGTAAAGCCGAAGGATTGCCAGTTGATCAAGATATAAAACGTGTCAATATAGCAGAATCTTCTGGCTTTGGAGGTTTAAATGAAAATTTTATTATGAATATTGAGGATAGTAATAAATTAGAGGATTTCCAAGCGTTGATGGAGAGTGCTGAAAAAGAGGATATTAAAGTTAATAGGCCAATTTATGATATGCAGATTAAATATGAAGATGACACGAACAGAGGTTTACATTTATCTCAGAAAAAAAACGGAGAATTAACACTAATGTTTATTGGCCATGAAGAAGATGTATATGTTCCAAGTCCTGAATCCTCGAAAAAAGTCAAAGAAATTTTAAATAACTTGGATTAACTTCTTAAAATTTGGACAAATGCTCTCCCTATTTTGGGGAGACAGCCTTTTCATTCTTTTCCGGGCTGTTTCTCCTGAACTACGTCCTGCTCGCCGGGTTGTAAAAATAAAAGCCGAACGATTCTTACATGAATCGTTCGGCTTTTTGCTTTGTGCCGGGTCTCTGTCTTTAATCGGTAAATGAGTTTTCGTGGAAGACGAGGTTTGGGTATTTGTCCTTGGCCATGTTCATCTGAAATTCGTTTTCGAACAGGGCAACGAGTTTATTGTCCCGGTCTACGGCGAGGTTACGCTGTTTATTCCGGAACGTTTCGAGTTCTTTTTCATCTCCGCTCACCCAGCGCGCGATCGAAAGCGGAAGGTGTTCGAGACGGATATCGGAGTTGTATTCGTTTTTCAGGCGGTGTTCGAGCACTTCAAACTGAAGGCCGCCGACGACACCGATAATCTGCTGTTCCGGATAGCGGTTGTACGTCTGGAACAGCTGAATCAGTCCTTCTTCGGTCAGCTGCTGAGTCCCCTTTTCAAACGACTTATGCTTCATGGCATCCTTTACGCTGATGGCAGCAAACTGTTCCGGGGAGAAATGCGGCATCTCCGCAAACTGAAAGTTTCCTTTGCCTGCGAGCGTATCCCCGATTCGGAATGTACCGGGATCGAACAGCCCGATGATATCCCCGGCATAAGCCTCCTCGACAATACTGCGGTCGCGTGCCAGAAACTGCGTCGGCTGGGCGAGACGCATCGATTTGTTCAGACGTGGGTGATTGACCGTCATACCCTGGGTGTATTTTCCGGAAGTAATACGCATAAAGGCGATCCTGTCCCGGTGTTTTGGGTTCATGTTCGCCTGAATTTTAAAGATGAAGCCTGAAAACAGATCCTGCACCGGCTCCACAAATCCCTGATCACTCTGCCGGCCGACCGGGGACGGGGCGAAGTAAAGAAAGTGTTCAAGAAAGTTCTGCACCCCGAAGTTGGAGATGGCGCTGCCGAAAAACACCGGTGTCAGTTCGCCGCGGAAGATCTTATCTTCATCATACGGATCTCCTGCCACATCAAGCAGTTCCATCTCTTCCCGGAACTGGGACAAAAAGGACGGATCAACCAGTTCATCCAGTACCGGGTCTTGTGGGCCTGATACTTCCTTTACTTCTACATCAGAAGGATTATCAGGATTGAAGAGTTCCACTTTTTTGGAGTGGCGGTCATAGATACCGTAAAAATTCTGACCCATGCCGATCGGCCAGTTCATCGGGTAGGAACGGATGCCGAGCACGTCCTCCATTTCCTCCATCAGTTCGAACGGGTCCCGGACTTCGCGGTCCATTTTGTTGATAAACGTGAAAATGGGAATGCCGCGCATGCTGCATACTTTGAACAGCTTTTCCGTCTGGTCCTCGACCCCTTTGGCGGCATCAATCAGCATCGTTGCCGAGTCGGCTGCTGTGAGCGTGCGGTATGTATCTTCACTGAAATCTTCGTGCCCGGGTGTATCAAGGATATTAATGTGATGACCGTTATAGTGAAACTCCAAGACAGAGCTTGTAACGGAAATTCCGCGCTGTCTTTCGATTTCCATCCAGTCGCTTGTGGCCTGTTTTGTATTTTTCTTCCCTTTTACAGTGCCGGCTTCGCGGATAGCGCCCCCGAAGTACAACAGTTTTTCGGTCAGGGTCGTCTTTCCGGCATCCGGATGGGAAATAATCGCAAACGTTTTGCGGGAGGTGATTTCCTCATGTAATGTACTCATAATGAATCCTTTCTGCGTATATCATTCAACCCTTTCATCATAAAGGATTTCCTGTGCCGAAACAATAGATGCAGCGAATGAAAAAAGAAGCAGGTGCCCCGGCGGACGCCTGCTGCCAAACCCATTACTTGATTTTACAGACTGAAATAGGCCGTATGCTGCTGCAGGGCCTGTTCAAGTGTTAAATACTTGGCGACATGTTTGAAGTTGATGCCAAGATGGACGATGGTTTGGGAAAGCTCCGGACGCATGCCTGAAATACTGGTATCGATCCCGAGAAGCTGAAGGGCTTCAATCATCTGATTCAGGTGCTGGGCAAACCACGTGTTAATCGTATTGATGCCGGACAGGTCAATAATCAGATAGGAAAGCTCCAGTTCTGTGGCACGCTCCAGCGTACGTTCCTGTAGAAATTCAGAACGCTCATCATCCATGTCACCGATAAGGGGAAGGACAGCTGTACCCTGGGTAATTGGAACAACAGGAACGGAAATTTCCTGCATTTCCTGTTTCGCACGTTCGAGGGCTTCAATGTGATGATTGACAAACGTATGGCTGAAAGCATGTGCGGCATTATCAAGCAGCGATTCAAACGTACTGTAAATGACAAATGAGTCATGCAGTGATAATTCAAACTCCAGACATTCCCGTTCGATCGTATTTGTCAGCACTTCCCGGATCTGCGGAATAATCGTTAAGGCGGTGCCCAGGGAAATTTCTTTTTTCAGGCAGTAATCAGCGGCCTTTTCCCCCCATGAACGGATATTTTCTTTCAGTTCGGGGGATTCGGGGTGGTCGTCTGTGATTCCCCGCCCCATTGTCTGGAACAGTTCATCAATCAACGTCAGGAAATACTCGTCATTGCGGGAAAAATGAAACCTGTCATCTGCATGCTGGATTTCCTGTACCTGATTTTTCAAATCGCGGGCATGTTCTGCGATATCCAAACCGATTTTTTTAAATGTTTCGTGCCGGTGCTCCATGTTATCCAGCTCCTGTTCTAAAGAGTTATGTATATAAAACGATACCAAAGCTCTTACCCTTTTTCATGTAGTATAAAACATCTATTTGTCATTCTGTGTCGATTTCATCTTCATTACATTTCTTTACGATTTTATTAGGAATGGTGAGTACGAAGTTGGTCGATTCCGTTCAATTAAATAAGTCTTTTGTTTCAAATAAAGTGTAAAAGAGTCGGAAGATGTACTTATTTAACCATTTTATAGAAGGAAATAAGGAGTGAAGGGTGATGGAAATGAAGCGTGATGTTTTCCATAAAATCCCTAACCCCCTTTCATAGATCAAGAGATTCGCTCATAATAACAGCTGGAGGTGTTCAGCATGAAAAAAATCATCATTGCTTCGGCTGTACTACTTATGTTTCCAGCAGCCGCACAGGCACAAAACTGTATAACAGTGGAAAAAGGCGATATATCCGCAAAAGAATCCGGCAGTCTGGATATATCCCTGAAAGAATTCTTTGAGGAAAATGCCGGTCAGTACACCATGGAACAGCCGCAGCAACAACAGGAGAACGCTCAACAAGAAGAGCAGAAACCTGAAGCGGATCAAAAAGAAAATGAATCTGATGCTGCAGAGAACCGTGATGCTCAGAAAGAAACGACAACGGATGCGCCTGCCGCAGAAGCAGCCCCGCAGGAAAATGCTTCAGAGGAACAGACAGCACAGCAGAATACATCGGATGTCGAGAGCGAAAGTGAATTTGAACAGCAGGTTATTGCATTGACGAACGAGGAAAGAGAAAAAGCCGGCCTGGCCCCTCTCAAGCCATACAGCGAACTATCGGATGTCGCTCGTGATAAATCGAAGGATATGCGCGATGCCGGGTATTTCTCCCATAACAGCCCGAATTACGGCAGTCCGTTTGACATGATGGACTCCTACGGGATTGATTACCAAGGTGCCGGCGAAAACATCGCTGCCGGACAGCGCTCCCCTGAACAGGTGGTGGAAGGCTGGATGAATTCCAAAGGCCACCGCGAAAACATTCTAAATGAAGATTTCACCCACATCGGTGTCGGTCATGCCGAAGGGGGAAGCTACGGCCATTACTGGACGCAGATGTTCGTAACAAAATAAAGAAAAACGTCAGGAACCATAATAATATGTGATAAATGAAGGGGGTTGTATCTTTGGATACAACCCCCTTCATTTGGCGGGTGGCGGGAGCGGAAGACGTGCGCCTGCAGTCATCCCGTGCGTCATCCAGCCGGACATATGGACACTGTTATCGCAAAATAAGGATGCAGTGTCCATGGGTCACTGTTTTGTGTGCACTACGTTGCTGAAATCAGGGATTCGGCGGAAATCAATGGACACTAACGAGCGGTGCAGCGAGTCGTAGTGTCCACTGACTCCACTTCCGTGGACGCTGCGTATGCTGCCGGGAGATTTAGTGTTCACGGAACCAATCCGGCCCCGAACAACCGCAGCCCGGCACCGGAGGACAAACCTTTTTTCCGGAGTTGTTATGACGAAAGAGGAAGCACATAGAGGAACACGGCAAAAAAATGCAGCACCGTACCTCCCAGCACAAAGACGTGCCAGACGGCGTGGTGATAGGGAAAGTGACGCCAGACATAAAAAATGGTTCCGACGGTATACAAGAGTCCTCCTCCGACGAGAAAAGCTGTTCCGCCGGGCGCGAGAGAATCGGTCAGCGGCTGCCATGCGACAACGATAATCCAGCCCATCAATACATAAAACAGGGTGGACAGCACAACAAATTTTTTCACGAAAAATGCTTTAAATCCAACGCCGAAAAGAGCGATTCCCCACACAATACCAAACAACGTCCAGCTCAGAGCGCCATCGAGCGCATGAAAGAGAAACGGAGTATAGGTGCCCGCAATAAACAGGTAAATAGAAGCATGATCAAATATTTCGAAGATGTCTTTCGTTTTGCCATGCCGGAAGCTGTGAAGAAGAGTGGAAGAGACGTAGAGCAAAAGCATGGTGCCCCCGTAAATGGATACACTGACAATGTGAAAAGCGGTGGCATGCATGGCGGCAAAGACGACAAGAAGTGTAGTGGCGGCCAGACTTAAAGCGATTCCGACGGCGTGGGTGGCGGCATTGGCGATTTCTTCTTTACGAGAAAAGGTGTAAGCATCCGTCATTGTCGTGTATCTGCCCCTTTCATCTTCGTTACGTGGTTTCTTTAGTTTATCACATTCTGAGTATTTCTTCTAATGGAGTGGTACATACCGTTTAACATATAGAAAATCCCGCCGGAGTTCCGGCGGGATAATGTGTAGATAGAAAGGAGTTATTCAACCGGGCTGTATTCATCGCCGTTCTCAGCTGAAAAGGCCTGCGTGGCGTCCATGTGGCCGAACAGGGAGGATTGTTCTTCACCGTCAACCAGAATTTTCGCCTGGTCATACCCGAACTGCTGCATGATAAGGGCGATTTGTTCGGTCATCGCCTGTTCCGCGCTGGAACCGGCATTAACATCCAGAAAGGCACTGTTGAACGATACTTCTGCTGTGCCATCCACCCCTTCTACGGATTGAACTTCCACGCTGCTGTCTTCCGGAAAGTGGGATGTGAGCTGCTCAGAGTCAGGGCCGTCAATCCAGGCCTGAAGTGCCGCAGCCGGCAGTGCTTCTTCAGAAGAAGCTTCTACTTCCTGTTCTTCTGTATATTTCTCAAGAAGCTGATTATCAGAAAAGTAAAGGGTCACGGTTTCTGTAACCGTTTCTCCCGATTCACCGGCGTTCACTGAATCTTCCTGTTCTACATCGGTATTGGATCCGGTGTCTTCTTCATTTTGACTCTGGTTATCATTCTGATCCCCGCTGTTTTCGGTTTCTTCCTGGTCAGAAGTGTTTCCTTCGGAGTCGGACCCTTCCTGCATGTTTTCTTCATTCTGTGTCGTATCTTCAGAAGTACCTTCTGTACCGTCTTGTCCGCTTTGTCCTCCCTGACCGCAGGCAGCAAGCACACCCAGTGCCAGCACAGTGGTAACAAACAATAACAACAATCGTTTCATGTTTATACCATTCCTTTCTCTTTGTATGTCTGTCTACTTCATAGTCGTTATGTACAAAGAAACAGTTACAGAAAGTGTAGAAAAAGTAAAAAGGAATGTCAAAGGCCTTTTCTCCTGTTGTACATCCCATATTTTTTCACTCTTTTGGAATCTACCATGGAGCAAAAAAATGATATAATAGATTTCGATACGTTATAACAGCAGGTGGTAATGTGCGTAAAAAATCGAACAAACAGGTGGCAGGAGTGCTTCTTGTTTTTATTGTGTTATATGCAGCGATTTACTGGATATCCGTCCTTATGTAACGAAAAAGGGCGGCTGTATTGTCTTTTTTTTGTAACTTTGAGGATATAGGAACGACTAAAGATACGGGAGTGTTACTCGTGAAAGAGGAATTTGAACGGTTATACGAAACCTATCACCACGCTCTCTTTCAATATTTATTCTATATGGTACGGGATAAGGAAACGGCGGAAGAACTGGTGCAGGAGGTATATATCAAAGTATTTCATTCCTTTGATTCGTTTGAAGGGAAAAGCACGGAAAAAACGTGGCTGTATTCCATTGCCCGTCATGTGGGAATCGACTGGATACGAAAGCAGAACCGCAAAAAACGAAAGTGGCTCGGTATGCTCGGTCCTCTTACCAAAGAAGAGGTGCGCGATCCGGCTCCTCTCCCGGAGGAGGTAGTATCAGCCCGTGAAGACGCGCGGGAAGTGTTTGAAGGGATGGAACACTGTACGCCGGATCAGCGCCAGGTGCTGGTGCTCCGTTACATTGATTCGCTGTCCATCAAGGAGACGGCGGACGTGCTCGGATGGTCGGAAAGTAAGGTGAAAACCACCCAGCACCGGGCGGTAAAAAAACTCCAGGATGTGCTCGGCCGCACAGAAAGGATGTCAGAAAGGAGGGCGGGACAGTGAAACAAAACGATCATTTCTCAGAAGAGAGAATTAAGCAGTCGCTCGAACAGCTGCCACGCGTGAAGGACAAGCGGCCGAAAGAAGAAATTTATCAAAATATTGTACAGCGTTCGCGGACGTCAAAACAGAAACCAGGGAAAAAATGGGTGATGCCTGCTTTTTCCGCCGTCGCAGCCCTTGTGCTTCTTCTCGTATTGATTCCCAATATGATGACGCTGAACAACCAATCCGGATCTTCGACAGACAACAGCTCCTCTTCTGAAGAAAATGCAGAAATGAATATTCAGGAAGGGTCAGAGGCTGACAGCGATGCTCCGCCTGCTTCCGATTCCGGCTCAGACAGCAGCCCGGACAACGGGGCAGGAAGAGAGGAAAGAGCGGCGGAGTCAAACGAGCAGCCGCAGCAGCAGACGGAAATAGAGGAAGAACCTGCGGTGAATACCGGAGAAACCAACCTGTCATACGATCAGTATACGAACGCACTGACCGAAAATCAGCTGGATGATTCAGAGACAGCTGCCACGATAGCGGTGCCTGATCCCGAGGCCAAACTTGTTGTGCCGGTGACGTTTACCGCCTCCACAGGCAGTAAAGCCACGCTGATGGATGAAAAAAGCGAAAACTGGAATCCGGTACAGGTCGGTCTGGCCGCCCCGTCTTTTGAAGGCGCGGATTGGATAAATGGTGGTAACAACAGCTTATTGGAAGCTGACTTTTCAGAAGCTGCAACTCCGTACAGCAGCGCTCAAAGTGAAATGATTGTGAAGAGTTTGGATGAAATGCTGCGGTATACAGAGGAAAACCAGGTTCTCCTGACCGATGACGGGGAAGCCGGAGTGGATCTGGGCGCCTATGGCATTGTCCAAAATTACCGGCAGAAGGAAAATAACCGCGGGTACTATATTTACACGAGTGAAACAAATGATCAGTTTCTCGTCAGCCAACAGGCAGCCGGCATGACGAACAGCCGTGAAAACGGGGAACTGTTCACCCTGAAAGAGACGCTCGAGCAGATGAAAAGCGTGCCGGACAACAGTCCTGTTGGTCCTTCTATTCCAAAAGAGGCGTCGATTGAATCGGCCGGGGGAGAAAACACGACAGCGGAAGTCGTCTTTTCCGAAGAGAGCAGTTTCGGGGAGAACACCAATCTCCGCTGGATGATCGAATCGATCCTGTTTACAGCCGCGGATTTTGGGTACGAACAGGTCATGTTTGAAGGTCTTTCACCGGAAAACGCCGGCGGCTACAACATCGGACAGCCGGTTGATATTCCACAGGCACCGAACCTGGTGGAATAAACAAAATACAAAAAAACGGGCGCTCTCATGGATAGAGAAAACGCCCGTTTTTTCTTATTCAGCGGAAAAGGCTTGAAATGATGCCGATGATGACAAGGGCAACAAATGCCCAGCCTGCGATGCGTGACAGCCTGCGGCCGCTCAGAATGCGCCGCTTCTTCCAGCGATCGGGATTAAAGCCGATCTCATTATCACGAGGAACCCTGCGCCGCACCTGCATCACGTTAAACGGCCTTGCTTTTATTAAGAACGGCGGTGCAAGGGCGGCACCGGCAATCAAGCCGAATAGGTGGCCGAGAATATTAATGTTCGGGCTTAAAAAGGTCATCACAACGCCAAGTACGGTAATGACCATGATAATCCGGGCGTTCATGGCATCAATTAAATCTTTGCGGTATAATACCATATAGAGGTAAATACCAAACAGCCCGAAAATCGCCCCTGATGCTCCGATGTGGGAATACGAGATACCGGTAAGGAGTGTAGTGGCGATATTGGCGATGACGCCGGCAGCAAGATAGACAACGATGAACTTCACTTTGCCGAGCATCCGTTCGAGCGCCGGCCCGAACAGAATCAGGGAAATGGAATTAAACAGAACGTGTTCTATACCCTGGTGCAGGAAAATAGGAGTGAAGAGCCGCCAGTATTCGCCGTTGAATGTAATGGCGCCGGTAACACCCGCGCCGTTCTGCAGTATCCAGCCGCCCAGCGGAATCAGGCCGCCAGTTATGATGGAAAGATTGATCCATAGAAACAAAATGAGATGTACGGCTGTCAGCCACGTGATGACAGGATAATTTTTACGGAAGGAATAAAAGGTTTCATTCCGGATGAACATACGGCCACTCCTTTTCAGCTAAAATGGCGGTGCGTTTTCTTTATTTTAGCACAGGAGGCAGGGGCGGGGCGAATGAAGGACAGCGGCGATGGAGGATCAACAATGATAAAAGGAATCGGTATGGACATCGTGGAGATGGAGCGGATTAAACGTCTTATGGCCAAATCAGAACGTTTTGAAGCGCGTATTCTGACACCCGCCGAACGGGAGCGGATGAAAAGATACGAAAGCCGGCGCAGAGTCGAATTTGCAGCCGGACGTTTCGCTGCCAAAGAGGCATTTGTTAAAGCGGCAGGCACCGGCATTTCAGGATGTTTTGGTTTTCAGGATATAGAGGTTCTTCCGGACGAACGGGGGAAACCTTCTATCCTTGCGGGAATCGAAGACTATGCTCATGTGTCTATCACCCACAGCAGAGATTATGCTGCCGCCCAGGTGGTTCTCGAAGGAAGAGACGGCTTGTTTGCATAACCTGAGAGGTTGTCTCATAGAAATAAAGTGCGGTTGGGAGGGACCTGACATGCAGGTGGTTACAGGTGAAGAAATGAGAGCGATGGATCGTTATGCCATGGACGATGCAGGCATGAAGGAAGAACTGTTAATGGAAAATGCCGGACGGGCCGCGGCGCATGCTCTTATGAAGAAAGCCGGGCCTGCCTCCGGCCAGAAGACAGCCGTTCTGATCGGCAAAGGCAATAACGGTGGAGACGGATTTGTCGTGTCACGGGTACTCCAGGAACAGGGTTGGAATGTAAAAACCTTCCTTTTATCGGATGCGGATGCCTTTCAGGGGGCGGCGTCGTATCACAAGGGGCTTTATGAACGCTCTGGTTTCACATGGAAGTACTGGTCAGGGAGTGAATCCGGCCGGCTCCGGACCGAATACGTTCTGATTGTCGATGCGATGCTCGGCACCGGCGTGAAGGGTGGACTTCGGGAGCCGTTCAGGCAGGCGGCTGATGTACTGAATGAAGCGGAGGGAACCGTTGCGGCGGTGGATATCCCGAGCGGTGTGCCTTCCGGCGAAGACCCTGTACCGGAGACAGTCGTACAGGCTGATTTTACCATCACCCTGCAGTGCCCGAAGATCAGTGCTTATCTGCAGCCGGCTGCGCATTTTTTCGGAGAAGTGGAAGTCGTTGATATCGGACTGCCGGGGGCAGCTCTAAAGAAACAGAAAGAGAGAAAGCAGCTTTGGCTGCGTCAGGATGCAGCCGGCACGCTTTCAAAGCGGTCGACGGCCGCTCATAAAGGGGATCACGGAAGAGGGCTGCTCATCGGTGGATCCGCGGTGATGCCTGGAGCAATCCGCATGGCAGCCGAGGCTTGCCTTTACAGTGGTGCCGGACTTCTTACAGCGGCTTACCCTTCTTCGGCTGTCGCTGCAGTGGCAGCAGCACCGCCGGAGGTCATGATGATGCCGCTTCAGGATGAAAATGGATATATCTCTCCTGAAGTCCGGGTGGATGACTTATCGATTCATGCGTATGATGCGGTGGCAGCCGGACCCGGCATGGGCCGTGGCAAAGGCGCAAAAGTGCTGGTAAAACAATTGATAGACCAGGTAGACGGTCCGCTGCTCTTCGATGCGGATGCACTCTATTTTCTGCCGGAAAACATCAAGGCCCTGCAGCAGCGCCGCCAGCCGGTAGTATTAACCCCGCACCCCGGGGAAATGGCACGGCTTGCCGGCGTGTCCACAAAAGAAGTGATTCAAAAGCGCTTCAGTCTATCCAGAGAGACGGCGGCGCGTTATAACTGCTGTATTGTCCTGAAAGGTCCGAACACGCTCGTCACCATGCCGGACGGCAGCCAAGTGGTGAATACGACGGGCAATGAAGCGCTGGCAAGAGGAGGTACCGGAGATATTCTGACGGGAATCATGCTTGGAATGCTCCTCGCCAAACAGAAAATACAGCCGGCAGTCAGCAATGCCGTGTATCTGCACGGCCTGGCAGCGGATCTTGCTGTCGAACACGATTTTACTTCCTATGCCATGGCATCAACCGATATCATTTCTTACCTGCCGCCTGCATTTCGTTCTATTATTTCCTCTAGGTAAGGTTCCCTCCTTTGTCGTTATTTTACAGACAAAGGAGAAATGCTATTGTGCGAAGATTAATGTATGTATGCTTTTTCCTGCTGCTGCTGATGATGCTTGCAGCCTGCGGGGAAAAATCACAGGACGAAGTGATGCAGGATCTGGATCAGAAGCTGCAGGACATGAATGGGTATAAGACATCAGCGTCCATGACACTTGAGACCGGTGACGAGCCGAGAACGTATGACGTCGGCGTTTCTTACATGCAGAATGAGCAGAACAAATATTATAAAGTGGATCTTAAGAACGAAAACGAAGAACAGAATCAGATGATTATCCGCAACGATGATGGGGTTTTTGTGCTCACACCTTCGCTGAATAAAAGTTTCCGTTTCCAAAGTGACTGGCCGAATAACAACAGCCAGGTTTATTTGTACGAGTCTTTGATTTCCGATATTCTAATGGACGCAGAGCGCACATTCTCCATCCACGAAGACACGTACGTGTTTGAAACGAAGACCAATTACCAGAATAAAAACCTGCACCATCAGGAGATCGTGCTGGATACGAAGACGCTGGCCCCGCGTTCGGTGAAAATCTATGATGCGGATTACAAAGAACTGGTTTCGGTGGAATTCTCCGACTTCGAAGAAAACGCCGAGTTTGAACAGAGTGATTTTGATACAGAGCGGAATATGACCGCTGCCAATATGGAAGTTTCAGCTTCAGCCGGCAATGAAAAAAATAACGAAGAACAACAGAGCCGCAAAGATTCGTTTGAAGTGGTGTACCCGACTTTTGAGCCACAGGGAGCCGTACTGGAAGATACGAATGAAACAAACACCGCCGCCGGCAGAAAAGTGGTGCTGACGTACGGAGGCGACAAGCCGTTTACGATTGTGGAGACACCAGCGGCAGCAGAAGCGGTGACAGCAGATATTAATATGGGAAAAGGAGGACCGGTGAACCTGCATACGGCCATCGGGGCGCGCACCGAAAATTCGCTGACCTGGAGCAGCGGCGGAGTGGAGTTTCTGCTCGCTTCGAAACATTTGAATGCCGAAGAGATGGCAGCTGTGGCCCGGTCTATGACAGAGCCTGCCCAGGCTGTGAAATAAAGAGGATAAGCAGGGGTGTTCATGCAGCCCGGAAGAAAGGACTGTCGATATAAAAGGCAGTCCTTTGGCATGATAGCGGCCGTGGAATTGACAGATTCAGTGTCCGCTATAATAATCAAAGCAGGGTATCTTGTAAAACATATAACAGGGGACGATAACAGCATGGCATTTAAACAAACTTCCTACCGGGATACGTGGGCGGAAATTAATCTTGAGAATATAAAATACAACGTAAACGAAGTGACGAAATTGTTCGAGCAGCCGGTGGATGTCATGGCTGTTGTGAAAGCAGACGGCTACGGACACGGAGCGGTGGAAAGCGCGAAAGCGGCACTTGAGGCGGGGGCGCAGTTTTTGGGAACGGCTCTTTTAGAAGAAGCGCTGGAGCTGCGGGAAGCAGGAATTGATGCTCCGATTCTGGTGCTTGGTCGTATTAATCCCGAGGATGTGGTAAAAGCCCAGCAGCACCATATCCGTTTAACCGTATTTCAAAACGAGTGGCTGCTGACGGCAGAGGCCTATGTATCAGAGGATCTGCCTCCTCTTTTCATTCATATAAAAGTAGACACAGGAATGGGGCGCATCGGCATGAAAGACGACGAAGAAATTCTGTCTTTTATCACCGTTCTGGAGGGTATCCCTTCGATTCAGGCAGAGGGGGTATACACGCACTTCGCGACAGCTGATGAACTCGATACAACATACTGGAACGCGCAGTACAGGCGTTTTCTCCAGATTCTCGGACTGTTGAATGCAGGTATAGGTCCGCTTCCTTATGTGCACTGCGGAAACAGTGCCACGGCCCTTCGTTTTCCAGGTCATTGTTTTAACATGGTGCGTTTTGGCATATCCATGTACGGTCTGACTCCTTCTTCGGAAATTGTGGAGGAACTTCCTTTTCCATTGAAAGAGGCCTTTTCCCTGCACAGCCGCATTGTTCATATTAAGCAGACAGAACCCGGAGAAAGTATCAGTTACGGTGCTGTATATACAACAAAAGCCAGAGAGTGGATTGCGACAGTACCGATTGGGTATGCGGACGGCTGGTACCGGTATCACTCTTCCGGGGGCGGGGAAGTTCTTGTGAATGGAGAGCGGGTGCCTATTGTCGGGCGGATCTGCATGGATCAGATGATGATCCGGGTTCCGGCACATGTGCCGGTTGGAACGAAAGTGACATTGATAGGAACCCAGCAGTCCGAATACATCAGCGTGCTGGAGGCAGCTGAGCGGATAGGGACCATCACCTATGAAATCCCATGCATGATCAGCAGCCGGGTTCCCCGCACGTATGCAAAGGATGAATACAACGCCTGAGGGTTAAATGCCTGAAGCCCAAAAGACCTTTGCAAACTACAGGGTGAAATGCTATTATAAATTTAGCTGAAAAGAGAAGTAAGGCGTAAGCTGGAGGTGTATGTGGCGTGCATCAAAGTAGCACCAAGCAAATCAAAGTCAGTCTCCCTGAGTATCTGCTGAACGAATTGGATCAAATGGTGGAAGAGGACAATACAGACCGCCATGATTTTATCTATCAGGCCGCGGAATTTTACCTCAGAGAGCGCCGGAAACGCAGAAATCGGGAATCGATGCAGCAGGGGTATCTGGAAATGGCCAACATCAATCTGCATATCGCCTCGGAATCCTTTCTTGCTGAAGAAGAAGCGGAGAATTCTGTAGACAACAGGCTTGTGAGCGGAGTATAAACGGATGCTTGCGTGCGGCAGGACATCTGTCTGCCCCGGCATTATTTCTTTCTTCTACATTAATAAAGGGACGAACAAAAACTGCTGTGCCTCGTTACGGGCGCACAGTTTTTTTTGTTTCCATCTGTTATGCAAAATATTTCGTCGAAAATAAGAAGGATTTGTTTGCGCCCGGCAGAAAGTCATGAAATAATAGAGTCACAAGTATGCAACGAAAAGGAAAGCGATGTCCCATGTTTTAAGCGCAGTGCAAGTAGGATTGTGGAGGAGTTTATTTATGCAGTCATCTGTCATTGAAATGGTCTATACCCACCGACACGAAGTGATAGAACAGTGGAAAGAAGAAATGATTAACATTCAGGAGGGTGAATTTACAAACGGAGCTGCACAGGCAGCAGTCACACGTACAAATGACGAATTTGCCGCACTGATCATCGATACCCTTGAAATGGATAAAGAAGAAGCACGGCTGCGGCTGCGCTCTTTTTCGGAACGCCTGATGTATTCCGGATGGCCGCTCAGTTATTTCACAAAAGGACTGCAGTTATTCCGGCGTGTCCTTCTCCGTTTCATGACTACTAATGATACGATACCTTCCAGCAAGGTTTTTGAAACGTTTCAGGAAGTGGAAAACTGGATGGACGGTATAGTGAATCAACTGGTGGATGAATACACAGGTTCCTGGGAACATACACTTGAGCTTCAGAAGCTGGCACTGAAAGAATTATCCGCGCCTCTTATACCGGTCTTTGAAAATATCAGTGTCATGCCTCTGATTGGAACCATCGATACAGAGCGCGCGAAACTGGTTATGGAAAATCTGCTGGAGGGCATTATTGAACACCGGTCGCAGGTGGTGTTGATCGATATAACCGGGGTTCCGGTAGTGGATACGATGGTCGCCCATCATATCATACAGGCGGCAGAGGCTGTCCGGCTGGTTGGGGCGGAGTGCATTCTTGTAGGAATCCGCCCGGAAATCGCCCAGACTATTGTCAATCTAGGCATTGATCTGGGGAAATTCCCGACAAAAAGCACGCTCCGCAAAGGGATTGAGTCAGGCCTGGAGCGGACGAACCGGCAGATTGTCAACCTATAACACACACGAATTGCAAAAGAGGAAGATCGGAGGGGTGAAGTCGTGCGCATTCCTATTTTAAAACTGAAACGATATTTACTGATTTCCGTACAAGTGGACCTGGATGACCAAACCGCTCTTCAATTCCAGGAAGATCTATTAAATAAAATCCATCAGGAAGGATCGGCGGGTGTAGTCATTGACCTGACGTCGGTTGATATGATTGATTCTTTCATCGCCAAAGTACTTGGTGATGTGGTGGAAATGTCCAATCTAATGGGGGCCAAAGTCGTACTTACCGGTATCCAGCCCGGAGTTGCCATTACGTTGATAGACATGGGGATTATGCTTGAAGAGGTTCCGACAGCTCTTGACCTCGAACAGGGTCTGGACAAACTTCAACAGGAATTGGAGGCATGACAATGAGTGTTCAATCCAACGTTGAAGTACACAGTGAATGGGGCATCGTTTCGGCTAGGCAGGCGGGACGGAATTTAGCAAAAGAACTGGGATTTGCAGGAGTGGATCAGGCAAGAATTACAACGGCTATCTCAGAACTTGCCCGGAACATATACCTGTACGCGGAAAAAGGTGAAATTGTGCTCGAAGGTATTGAAGGAAAAGAAGCCGGAGGCGTTAAGCGGGGGCTTAAAATCGTCGCAAAAGACCAGGGTCCCGGTATTAAAAGTATCCGGGAAGTGATGGAAGACGGATACACCACGTCAGGTGGACTGGGTGCCGGACTTCCGGGTGTGAAGCGGCTTATGGATGAATTTGATATTGACTCGATTACCGGGGAAGGAACAGAAATAACAACGATAAAATGGCTCCGTTAATGTTGGGGGGAATTAGGTTTTGGCTGATGCTTACCGTTTAATGCAGGAACAGTATGTAAAGATATTAGAGACCTATCTGCAGGAAAAAAATGAAACAGGATTATACCAGGCGCAGCAGTTCAGTAAAAAAGTTCTGGAAAACCAGATTTCCCCGGAAGAAGTAGTCAGTCTCCACATTGAAGCCCTTGAGCAGTTTTATCCGAATCTTCCACAGGGAGCCCGTGATTCTTTCGATTTTTTAATTGAAATTATGATGGGGTATGGTATGGCGTACCGTGAACATCAGATACTGAGAGACAAACAGAAAGAACTGGAATCTGAAATCAACGTAGCGGCGAACATGCAGCAGACGTTTCTGCCTGATGAGATACCGGAGATGGACGAACTGGACATCGGTGTCATCAGTGTTCCCGCCTCGAAGATGAGCGGCGATTACTACCACTTTATTAAAGATGATAACGACTCTCTCGGCGTCGCTATTGCCGATATTATCGGAAAAGGAGTTCCGGCGGCGCTCTGCATGTCTATGATTAAGTATGGAATGGACAGTCTTCCCGAACAGAGACTCCAGCCGGGTGCTCTTTTGGAAAATCTCAACAGAGTGGTGGAACAGAACGTCGCTTCCAATATGTTTATTACAATGATGTATGGGTCCTATGATCCGCGTGTACATCATTTTTATTATTCAGGTGCCGGGCATGAACCAGGACTGTTTTACAACTACGCAGAGGACCGGTTTGAAGATCTCTATGCTAAAGGACTTGTACTTGGTCTGGACAGGGACACTAAATTCCGGGAATATCATAAGAAAGTGGAAGCCGGTGACTTTATTGTTCTGCTTTCTGACGGTGTCACGGAATGCCGTACCGATGAAGGCTTCATTGAAAGGGAAGAATTGACACGGATGATCCGGGAATACAGCCATCTTTCCGCACAGGAAATTGTCAACAACGTGTTCTACCAGCTTGAAAGACTGCAGGGATTCCGCCTGCGTGATGATTTTTCCCTGATCATTTTAAGAAGAAAGGTTTAAACATAAAAACACAGGGGAAAGACATGAGCTAGAGTGCCGCAGATTCGCTTGTCTAACCTTTTTAACCTGCTTCAAGACGTTTAAATAAACGAATATCATCATGTCGTTTGATTATAGGAGGTACCTTTATGAACCTTGATATCCGAACAGAAGAGCTGGATGGAGAGACCGTGCTGTTTGTCGGCGGAGAAATAGACGCCTACACAGCTTCGCAGCTCCGTGAATCCCTTCTGCCGCTTACAGAAAAGGAAGGAGCCGTCATCGTAGTGGATTTAACAGATGTGAATTACATCGACAGCACCGGCCTCGGCATTTTTATCGGTGCGCTGAAATCAGCCAACAGCAATGGCAGTTCGCTGCGCTTGACGGGACTGAATGACCGGGTAAAACGACTGTTTTCTATTACTGGTTTAGATGAAGTGATGGACATCGAAGAAGAGGAGGAAGCCCAGTGATGGATAAGAACGTATTGGACCACATTGAAATGAAAATTCCGGCCCGTGCGGAATATGTAGGTGTGGCCAGACTGACAGTTTCCGGAGTCGCCAGCCGCGCCGGCTATTCCTATGATGACATTGAAGATTTGAAAGTGGCAGTGGCCGAAGCCTGCACGAACGTGGTCGACCACGCTTATGAGGAAGACGGTTTTATCCGCATGATCTGTGACATATACCGGGACAAAATCGAGATTGTCATTGCAGACCGCGGACAGAGCTTTGATCTGGAAGATATGAAAAAAGGACTTGGTCCGGTTGACGCAGCCAAACCGATTGAAGACATGAGGGAAGGGGGTCTCGGACTCTTTCTGATAGACTCCTTGATGGACGAAGTAGAAATCAACGGGGACAAGGGAGTCGCCATTGTGATGACGAAGTTCCTGCAAAGAGATGGGAGGGAACAGAATGTCAACGGAATCCCAGAAACAAATGCACAAAAGCAGCAGTGAGCAGGATAATGAAAAAGTATACGAATGGATACGCCAGTTTCAGGAAGACCCCACTGAAGAAATTCAGACCAGGCTGGTAGAGCACTTTGAACAGCTGGTTCAGTCGCTGGCGCGCAAATTCTCCCGCGGTCAGGATCATGATGATGATTTGTACCAGGTGGGGATGATCGGACTGCTGGCAGCACTTCGTCGTTTTGATGACTCCTACAACCGCAGCTTTGAATCCTTTGCTGTCCCCACGATCGTCGGGGAAATTAAACGATTTATCCGAGACAAGACGTGGAGTGTCCATGTTCCAAGAAGAATTAAGGAGCTCGGCCCGCGGATCAAGAAGGCTGTGGAAGATCTGACCAGTGACCTGCAGCGCTCCCCTCAGGTCGAGGAGATTGCTTCTTATCTTGATGTAAGCGAAGAAGAAGTGCTGGAAACAATGGAGATGGGCAAAAGTTATCAAGCACTTTCTGTGGACCGTTCCATTGAAGCAGATCAGGAAGGCAGTGCCGTCACGCTGCTTGATCTTGTCGGTTCGACCGAAGAAGGGTACGAAAAGACGGATCAGCACCTGCTTCTCGAAAAAGCTTTTACCGTACTTACCGACCGGGAAAAAGAGATACTTCAATGCACCTATTTTGACAATCTCAGCCAGAAAGAAACAGGAGAGCAGCTGGGTATCTCGCAGATGCACGTATCGCGGCTGCAGCGCAGAGCCCTGCAGAAATTGAGAGATTCCATCAGAGTGGAACCATCGGAGTGTCTATGATGATTGAAAATCAAACCCATGCAAAAGTAGAAATCGCAGCCTTCCAGCAGGAAAAAGAAGGTGCCAACTGCTGCGGGGACGACTATGTGACGGTTGAAACCGACTCCTATTTTCTCTGCGCTCTCGCGGACGGACTTGGCAGCGGGGAACCGGCATACCGGTCTTCGTCTGTTGCGATGGATATGGTCCGCAAATATCATGATCAGAGTATTGAAACCATGCTGCACCAATGCAACCGGGCTCTTTTTCATGAGCGTGGTGTCGTAATTACGATACTGAAAGTTGATTTTGCGTTCAATGAGATCATTTACGGAAACATTGGGAATGTGGAAACGTATCTGTTTAACCAGGACGGGGTAATGAACCGGCCGATGCCGATGTCGGGTTATTTGTCGGGACGGCCGTTTAAATACCGGATGCAGCAGTACCCGATAGAGCAGGGAACTCATTTTGTCATGCACTCCGACGGCATCAAATTTTCAAAGTCCGACCGGGAGAAAATGAAACATGCCGGCTCTCCGCGTACGCCTATTCAGTACTTTGCGGAAAAAGCACAGGAACAAAATGATGATATTACCGTTGTTGTAGGACATATTACATGAGGAGAGCCCGCCTGGAGCGGCTCTTTTTTTATGAGGACGAATGGTTTTACGTTCATGTTATGATAATCAGGAAGGAACACGATTGCAGGGAAGGAAAGGAGCAGCACATATATGACAATGTCGGACGAGACGCAGAAGGTTTTACTTGAACATATTACAAAGGAGGTGAAGCTTCCGAAAGTCGCGGTGCATAACATTATCGAACTTCTTGAAGAAGGCAATACCGTACCGTTTATCGCGCGTTACCGGAAAGAACAGAGCGGCGGTGCCGATGAAATACAGATTCGTGATGCACAGGAAGCATGGCAGTACGGCAGACAGTTGGATGACCGGAAGCAGGAAGTGCTCCGTTTGATTGATGAACAGGGAAAATTGACAGAAGATCTGCGCGGTTCGATTGAGGCATCGGCGAAACTGCAGGAGGTGGAAGATCTTTACCGCCCGTACCGCCAAAAGCGGAGAACAAGAGCGGTGAAAGCCAGAGAAAAAGGACTCGAACCGTTTGCTGAATACATATATTCACAGCCGCGGGAAGGGGATATCGAGGCAGAAGCGGCATCGTTTATCTCACTGGAGCAGGAAGTCCACTCCGCCGAAGAAGCACTGCAGGGAGCCCGCGACATCATTGCGGAATGGGTGTCCGATAATGCGGAAGTCCGGAAGAAAATACGGGAACTTACTTCCCGGCAGGGCCGTATCGCCGCAGGGAAAAAAGCCAAAGCCGAAGATGAGCAGGGCATTTATGAAATGTATTATGAGTATGAAGAACCGATCCGGAAAGTTCCTTCCCACCGAGTGCTTGCAATGAACCGCGGAGAGAAGGAAGATGTTCTGAAGGTATCTCTTCAGATGACCGAAGATCCGGTTTTTTCATTCCTTGAAAAGCATGTGATTCAGCGTTTCGGCTCACCTGCTGTGCCTTATCTGAAAGAAGCCTATGAAGATGCGTATAAACGTCTTATTGCTCCTGCCATCGAACGTGAGCTCCGCAAGGAATTAACAGAAAAAGCAGAAGAACAGGCGATTCACATTTTTTCGGAAAACCTGAAAAATCTGCTTCTCCAGCCGCCTTTGAAAGGAAAAGTCGTTCTTGGTGTCGATCCGGCTTACCGGACCGGCAGTAAATTGGCTGTTGTCAATGAAACAGGCAAAATGATGGAAGTGGGTGTTATTTATCCGGTTCCGCCAAAAAATGAAGTACAGAAAGCGAAGGCGAAAGTACAGGAGCTCGTGAAACGTTATGGGATTGAAATCATTGTAGTAGGGAATGGCACGGCTTCGCGCGAAACAGAACAGTTTATCGCTGATGTCATTCCGGAGCTTGAAACAGATGTCTCCTACATGATTGTAAACGAAGCGGGAGCCAGTGTTTATTCCGCATCGACGCTTGCGCGGGAAGAGTTTCCGGAACTTGAAGTGGAAGAACGCAGTGCGGTGTCGATTGCAAGGCGGGTGCAGGATCCCCTGGCTGAGCTGGTGAAGATTGATCCGCAGTCTGTCGGAGTCGGACAGTACCAGCATGATGTTTCCCAAAGCAGGCTGCAGGAATCTTTGAAATTTGTAGTGGAAACAGCGGTTAACCAAGTCGGAGTCGATGTAAACAGTGCGTCCTCCAGCCTTTTGCAGTATGTATCCGGCTTGTCCAAAGCGGTGGCTGATAATATTATCCTGGCAAGGGATGAAAAAGGTTCGTTTTCAAACCGGAAAGAGCTGCAGAAGGTGCCGCGGCTGGGTGCGAAAACATTTGAACAGGCGGCCGGTTTTCTGCGTATTCAAGGCGGAACCGAACCACTCGACCGGACGGCTATCCATCCGGAAAGTTACAGCACAGCCTGGAAGCTGCTCGATGAGATAGATGCAGAAACAAAAGAAGCCGGTTCAGCCGAAATGAAGGAAAAGCTGGACTATTTGAATGTGAGGGAAGCAGCGGAAAAGCTGCATGCAGGAGTGCCGACTCTCCGGGATATTATAGAAGACCTGAAACGCCCGAACCGTGACCCTCGTGACCAATTAGCAGCACCTATCTTGAAGAAAAGCGTCATGACCATGGATGACCTTGCGAAGGGAATGGAGCTGCAGGGAACGGTTCGGAATGTCGTGGACTTCGGTGCATTTGTGGATATAGGGGTGAAACAGGACGGCCTTGTCCACATTTCAAAACTTGCCTCCCGCTTCATCAAACATCCGATGGAAGAAGTCTCTGTTGGAGATGTTGTTACCGTTTGGGTGGAAGAGGTTGACCAGAAAAAGGGCCGGATTGCGCTTACGATGATTAAGCCGGCCCGGCAGACCGAAACGTAAAAGGAAGCACAGCGGGAACATTCAATAATTTGAATGGTCTCCCGCTGTGTTTTTCTGTTTCCATTGATAATGGAACCAGCACTGATTCAGGATGCGAACTTCGTGCCTGTTTTTTTCGAGAAACGCTTTTTTCATCTGTTTCATAAACCAGGCAGGCATTGCGGATTTCCCCTTTCGGCACGTAAAATAAAAACAGTACGACTGGTCTTTTCATTATATGAGAGAGGGTTTGTCAACATTTACAGGAAAGAGGTACAGAACATGAATCCATCCAGGCTGCAGCGGTTGACAGAAGACATATCGATGACTTTCTTTCAGCGTCCATTCAAGCATCGCGTTGTATTTAACAACAGACTGCGCACGACTGGTGGACGCTATATGCTCGGAACCCATCATATTGAATTAAACCCGAAACACTATGAACGATTTGGAGAAGAAGAGCTTAAAGCCATTATTAAGCATGAACTTTGTCATTACCATCTTCATATAGAAGGAAAGGGATACCGGCATAAGGACAAAGATTTTAAACAACTGCTCGAAAAGGTGGGAGGAGCCAGGTACTGCACGGCGATGCCTGATCAGAAAAACCAGACCCGTACCCGTCACTATTATGAATGCTCGTCCTGCGGTGCGGCGTTTGAAAGAAAACGGAGGGTGAATACCGAAAAGTTTGTTTGCGGCCGCTGCGGCGGAACATTAAAAAAAATAGAAGAATCCCTTGACCGGGTTTGAGACCCCGTGTTACATTATAAAAGTCGCTTCACACAGGAGCGTACACATCAATGAATTATTGAAGACAATCGATAAAAAAACGATTAAAAATAACTCATTGACATTACATAATGGATTCGATACAATGAGTTTTGTCGCTGAAAGACAGCACTTTATTAAACATTCCACAGTAGCTCAGTGGTAGAGCTATCGGCTGTTAACCGATCGGTCGCAGGTTCGAATCCTGCCTGTGGAGCCATGGAGAAGTACCCAAGTGGCTGAAGGGACACCCCTGCTAAGGGTGCAGGTCGCGAAAGCGGCGCGAGGGTTCAAATCCCTCCTTCTCCGCCATCTACAACGGCCCGTTGGTCAAGTGGTTAAGACACCGCCCTTTCACGGCGGTAACACGGGTTCGAATCCCGTACGGGTCACCATCCGGAGGGTTAGCTCAGCTGGGAGAGCATCTGCCTTACAAGCAGGAGGTCGGCGGTTCGATCCCGTCACCCTCCACCATTTAAAACAAATGGAACGGAAAATAAAGAATTAACAAAGCGGATCGTCACTCTGTTCTTTGAACCAGCGGGAAGGGCGAGAAGGGATATACGTCTCTACATGACCTGACAACATGAACGCATCTGACGCAGAGGTTCGCCTGATCGCTTTTGAAAGAAGAAGCAAAAAGGTTGAAGAAGCAAGAGAGTGAAGGAGGGAACGTACTCCAGTACGTGACCTGACGACACGAACGCAGTTGACGAAGAGATTCGCCTCCTTGCTTTTGGAAAGAAGAAGCAAGAAGGTCGAGGAAACAAGAGAGTGAAGGAGGGAACGTACTCCAGTACGTGACCTGACGACACGAACGCAGTTGACGAAGAGATTCGCAGCTTATTCTTTTCAAAAGGGGCCTGTGGTGTAGCGGTTAACATGCCTGCCTGTCACGCAGGAGATCGCGGGTTCGATTCCCGTCAGGCCCGCCATTTAAATTTCTATAACAGATTGGGCTATAGCCAAGCGGTAAGGCATCGGATTTTGATTCCGTGATGCGCTGGTTCGAATCCAGCTAGCCCAGCCATCTATGCGGGTGTGGCGGAATCGGCAGACGCGCTAGATTTAGGATCTAGTGTCTTTGACGTGAGGGTTCAAGTCCCTCCGCCCGCACCATTTTTTCACCATATTTCGCGGTCGTGGCGGAATCGGCAGACGCGCTAGGTTGAGGGCCTAGTGGGAGTAATCCCGTGGAGGTTCAAGTCCTCTCGACCGCACCATAAGCGCCCGTAGCTCAATTGGACAGAGCGTCTGACTACGGATCAGAAGGTTAGGGGTTCGACTCCTCTCGGGCGCACCATTTTGACTGAACATAACACTAAAAATCCATTTCTCTTTGTAATTAACAATACGATACGTCAGGCGTAAAGATCCGCAGTTTATACCGACCGGCTTTTGAAAGAAGAAGCAAAAAGGCCGGGGAAACAAACGCGTGGAGGAGGAAACGTACTTCCGTACGTGACCTGGCGGCACGAATGCAGTTTACGAAGAGATTTGCAGCTTATTCTTTCAAAGAACGGGAAGTAGCTCAGCTTGGCAGAGCACTTGGTTTGGGACCAAGGGGTCGCAGGTTCGAATCCTGTCTTCCCGACCATCTTTTTGCGGGTGTAGTTTAGTGGTAAAACCTCAGCCTTCCAAGCTGATGTCGTGGGTTCGATTCCCATCACCCGCTCCATATTATTCTTCAACTGAATAAATACGGGATTGTCTTTTTTTATGCCCGGCATTAAAAACCGGGGCCTGTAGCTCAGTCGGTCAGAGCGCACGCCTGATAAGCGTGAGGTCGGTGGTTCAAGTCCACTCAGGCCCACCATTCAAAAAGATATAAAAAAAGTATTGACTCTGCTTAAATGAGTTGGTATTATTGTGATTGTCGCTTTGAAAGGCGGCATACAAACTGCCCTTTGAAAATTGAATGAAAGTCAAGCGTCTGTCAATTCAAATGACCGTTTTTCGGTCATACAGATAAGAAACACAGCGCAGCATCAAACTTTTTTATTGGAGAGTTTGATCCTGGCTCAGGACGAACGCTGGCGGCGTGCCTAATACATGCAAGTCGAGCGCGGGAAGCAGGCAGATCCCTCCGGGGTGAAACCTGTGGAACGAGCGGCGGACGGGTGAGTAACACGTGGGCAACCTGCCTGAAAGTCCGGGATAACCCCGGGAAACCGGAGCTAAT
>NZ_FOXD01000040.1 GCF_900115625.1 Salibacterium halotolerans
AAGTCTATCCCTCTACAATAGGAGATTTTTTTAGGCTTGTAAATGAAAAATAACCCATAAATGATACTATAAGGAAGTTGTTTGCAAGACTAGTGTTCTTCTCAAGTAAAATGGATCATTTTAAAAATCTATTGCGATTTACTGATCAATAAATTTCATAATTTATTATTAACGGAACAAAACAAAAAACAACACTTTTCCTATCCGTTTAATTACGTAATTGAGGACAAAGGCGATGAAATTATACTACATCGGTTTAATTATGGTGAATAATTACAAAACTTGTTAGTATTTATATATACGAAATTTTAAATGCTCACTGGGGCGCCCCAGTCATTTAAGAGTTGCGAACCAGGTAGGCAGCGCTCTCATAGAGTTCGTAAATGTAACGAACTTTATCGGAAATTCTTGAAAGGCGTGAATTTGCATGCTTAATTTTTTATCTACAGTTTTAAATCTAGGCAATGAAGTTGATGATATTGGTGTTTTTGATCCGTTGTTAGACATCGATTCAAATTATTTTATTAATATAAAAAGACTCAAGGAAGCAAAAACACCAGAATTTGAAGATGCATACGAGAAAATCAATGCATTGTTTAGGGAAATTGGATTACTACTAGCTAATTCATCTGAGAGGAAACATAAATTATACAAGGCAGCATTAAAGCGCTTTGATTTTCCAGAAGTGAATGGAATATGTCTTGGATATTCAAACAGTAAACATGGGTCAGGGTTTGGTGAATATCTTAGAGAACAGATAATCAGTGATTCAAAACAGATAATCGATTCTGGAGTAAAAGAACCAGAAATATTTCATCTAGTTGGTTTATTTGAAAAAAATGTAGGTCCTGATCGTATAAGTGATATGATAGCGTGTATAGTAAAGTCCGACATTGAAATATACACGAAAAGAATTAATAAACAATTAGGTATTAATGAAACAAATTATCCAGATTTTCAATTCCAAAACGGGTTAATTATTAATCCATTTAAAAATTCACCAGTATTATTGTTACCAAAAGAGGTTTTGCATGAATTACCTATTGCAAAAGATTGGGAAGACATTGATAGAGTTTGTAATGAGATTGAAGAAATACGGAGAGAAATTAATGAGGTGATCGGTAAAGAGTGGACGAAATCATCATCAAGTTATAAAAAAGAGTTTTTAAAGGACTATATAATTAATAATCCAGAGGTATTTATGAAAATCATAAAGAAATATAGGGAGACATCCATCCCCATATATGACTTCAATAATGATCCCAATGGTGAATATAGAGTTGCTAAAATTGCCAATGTCTTGCCAAATGAATATCCGATTGAAATACCTGAGGAAGGCGAAACTACACATAAAATTGCTAAGTTATTGTGTCATAAGTTCAAGGATTTAGTAGAGAATAATAAAGTAAATGATCTTTTATATATAAATGGTAAACCAAGAAGTGAAAAAATAGTTCAACGTGCATTTTTTTGTGTAGCTGATAGTTACTGCAGCGCTTTTAAACTTGATATAAGTCCTGAAACAGATAGTGGTAGAGGACCTGTTGATTTTAAATTTAGTGATAGTTATTTAGATAGGACTCTGGTTGAAATTAAATTAACCTCAAATCACAATTTAGTTCACGGAATGAAAACACAAATTCAAGAGTATGCAAAAGCTGAAAAAACTGCAAATCTTATTTATTTAGTGATACATAATGGAGGACCTAACAAAAGAATTGAGGAATTAATGAAGCATTATTCAGAAAATAAAGAGAAAAAGAAGTGCCCGCTTTTAATCCTTGTTGATGCGACTCCAAAGGAAAGTGCTAGTAAATATGAAGGTGAATAAAGAATTGAGAAATACGAAACAGCATTTAAACAACTCTTTTTTCGGCATGTTTGTGCATGGAATCTTAAAGCACAAATACTATTAAGGATTAAAACACGGTAAAGTGGTGACATTATGGAAGATATATGGATGGATTTTAAGAAATTAAAAGAAAAAGATAATTTGTTTGACCTCCCAGCTGAGGAAGCCTTGGAGCGACTCGGAAATTTAATTGATATTTCAATGGACCTTCAAAGAAGTGACGGAATTCAACATGCTATGCAACAAATGGATAAACTACATCGATTTCAGTGAGTTTTCTAGGAGCGGCAGCAGGGCTTGCTGCTGGTCTTTCCTATGCGTTGTTTATATTCGGGTTTAAAAATGCCTCTTCTATCGGAAAACCGCAGACTACGTTAACCATCGCCTTTTTTTCATTTTGTCTCATCCTTTTTCTTTTCGCGGACAAGGATGAAGCAGCTGCTGTGGGGACGTCAAGCGACATAGGATGGTTTCTTCTATTAGGGATCTTGGGTGCCGGAATTTCATTTATATTTTATGTGATTGGTATTCGACGGACTGCGACTGCCCCACAACTGCTTCGATGGTCGCCATGGTAGAGCCCCTGACAGCTTCATTATTTGGCGTTCTACTTATCGGAGAATATTTGACTATCATTCAACTTCTTGAAATGGTGCTCATCCTGGTTACGATTACCGTACTTAGTGTGAAGCAGTCCGACTGAATAAGTTTTTGTCTAGTAAACTAGCCCCTTCATAGAAACGCAATTTTTAACATAAGAACGAAGCTTCACTCTCTTAATTACCGGTTATTAAATAACCACCATTAACCAAGGTACATTTTCTGGGCTCGAAGCATAAAATATAAAAATTGATAAAGGGGAGTGAGCTAAAATGTACTATTGTATGTACCCTTATCCATATTTCGTAAATATTCCTACATTCCACTATGGAATTCAGCCAGTACAAGAAACGTTTTCGCCGGAAAGAGGATATAGGCCTCAACCTATTCAGGATACAAAAGAATGGAAGGATTATGGATCGAATCCCTATGTTGTAAACATCAATGAAGCTTCGAAACAGAATGAAACCTTTCGAACGGCAATATGGACGGGGAATCATCTACAAGTCACGGTGATGAGTATTCCGCCGGGAAAAGATATCGGCTTGGAAATACATCCGGATGTGGATCAATTTTTACGTATAGAAGACGGTCATGGGCATGTTCAAATGGGGGATACAGAAGACCATTTGTATTTCCAGCGCAATGTATTTGGTGATGATGCTATTATGGTGCCGGCCGGAAAATGGCATAATCTAATTAATGCAGGATATAAACCGCTTAAATTGTATACTATTTATGCGCCGCCGGAACACCCATTTGGAACGATTCATAATACAAAAGCAGACGCCATGGCTGCCGAACACAATCAATACAGATATTAAAAAAACAACAAGGAACCAAACTGCTGGTTCCTTTTTTTATTCTTATTTATTTGGATTAAAAAATGTTCATATGGCAAACATAAAGTAGTGGGAGGTGTTTAGTTTTGAGATTAATAGAAATCAAACTTACCAAGTTGTGTAGTTTTTTTAACTGAGAAAGAAATGAATACAATGCTCAATGCATTTCCAAGTATTTTTAAGGAAGGTTTGCAAAGAGGTGTATTTTGAAGAATAAAAAAATGTATGTTGGAACACTTTATGTATTAGAAATTCGAAAAAAAGAGATATATTTAAAATTAATATAAAAATGTTAGGTAACACAAAATACAGAGTGAATGAAAAATAATATTTTATGTTTTCCTATATACTGTACAGGGTATTGTTAAATAAATTACTTAAGAAAGGAGATCAATTTGTGTATTTAAAATATTTTTACGATAACGAATTGGCGCAGGCGTCTTATATGGTCGGCTGTCAAAAGACCGGAGAAGCAGTAGTCATCGATCCGTCCCGGCATGTTCAGGAATACCTGAATGTTGCCGAAGAACAAGGATTCACCATAACCGGGGGATTGGAAACACATATCCACGCCGACTTTGTATCCGGTACAGTGGAACTGGCTGCCCGCACGGGTGCGGTCATTTATCATTCTGTAGAGGGAGCGGAAAACGGCGGCTATGCCCTTTCTTCCTCGCTGAATATAAAAGGAGTGCGGGATCAGGACCGTATCCAGATCGGCAATGTGTGGATCGATGTGCTTCATACTCCGGGGCACACCCCAGAACACGTTTCATATCTGCTTACGGACGGAGCCAACCCAGAGAAACCAATCGGGGTATTTACCGGCGATTTTGTGTTTGTCGGAGACGTCGGACGCCCCGATCTTCTGGAAAAGTCCGTCGGTGTGGAAGACTCCGCAGATGCAGGAGCACGGCAGATGTTTGCGTCCATTCAAGCATTTAAGCAGTATGAGGATTATCTGCAAATCTGGCCTGGACATGGTGCCGGTAGCTCCTGTGGTAAAGCGCTTGGGGCAGTGCCGACATCGACGGTCGGCTATGAAAAAATGTTCAACCCCGCCTTCCAGCCAGAACATGAACAGGAGTTTGTTGATTTTCTGCTGGATGGACAGCCGGAACCTCCTGCCTATTTTGCGAACATGAAAGAAATGAATAAATACGGTGCGGCGTTATTATCCGAGGTCCGTCCTCCAGTTCGTCTGTCCATCGACGCTGAAGAGATGGAAAAGCTGGCAGAAGAAAGTACCAAAATGGTGGTGGATACAAGAAAAACGGCTGCCTATGCCCGTGGTCACATCCCCGGGACGATCAATATTACGTACCCGGAAGCTTTTACGGAATGGATGGGATGGCTTACGGATTATGACTCCGATGTCTATCTGATCGGAGACGATAAGGATCACGAAGCCATGAAGGACGCCCTGTACGGTATCGGTATCGACCGCATCGCCGGCCTGATTTCAACAAGTGTCGTGGAACAGGCCGAACATCTGCGCACGTATGAGAACATCACTCCGAAAGAAACGAAAGAGGAACAGGAAGCAGGCAACCTCCGTGTGCTTGACGTTCGGTTTCAGGACGAACGAGAACGGGAGCATATTCCGGGAGCGGAGCATATTATGCTCGGTCGTCTGCCTTCCACATCGGACCAGGACCT
This sequence comes from Salibacterium halotolerans, assembly GCF_900115625.1. Classification (GTDB taxonomy): domain Bacteria; phylum Bacillota; class Bacilli; order Bacillales; family Marinococcaceae; genus Salibacterium; species Salibacterium halotolerans. The sequence continues at coordinate 4,954 of NZ_FOXD01000040.1, forward strand.
GCCGCCGAAGGATAAACCGGTAGCCGTGCACTGCGGTTCCGGTAAGCGGTCCGCTATTGCTGCCAGTATTCTTCTTAACAAAGGGTATGACGTCAAAAATATGCTGGGTGGCATGATGAAATGGAAAAACGAGAACCTCGAGACAGCGTAAAATCGGATGTTGAAGGCTCTTAAGAGGGCCTTCTCTAATCCATTTACATGGGAATGTTGACAGCTGATGAACACCGGTGTAGAATATACCCCGTATGGTATGTGAAGGGGAGGGAAACATGCAATATACAGACGAGATGAAAAATAGACTGAAGCGCGTCGAAGGACAAGTCCGCGGTGTCCAGAAAATGATGGAAGAAAGCAAGGACTGCAAGGATGTTGTCTATCAAATGTCGGCGGCAAGGACCGCGCTTGATCGCGCGATGGCCTATATCGTTGCCGAGAATCTAGAGGAATGCATTCGCGAACAGATAGAAACAGGCGGAGACACGTCGGAATATGTCCAGGAAGCAATCGAACTGCTCGGTAAAAGCAGGTAAAAAATAAATTTTTTTAATGTATTTTATACCCATAGGGGTATAAGTATAAAAGGAGGTTGTTATTATGTTTTCGTCTATTTCAAAGATAACACCAAAAGAATTGGAGCAGCAGATGCATCATGAATCGGTACAGGTTATTGATGTACGCTCCCGGGACGAAGTCAGACAGGGAAAAATACCGGCAGCAGAAAATATTCCCTTGGATGAGCTACCGGAAAGGATGGAAGAACTGGATAGATACGAGGAGTATGTTATGGTGTGCCGTTCCGGAAACCGGAGCGCAAAAGCAGCGAAACATCTGCATCAAAACGGGTTCCATGTAAAAAATATGACCGGCGGCATGATGAAATGGCAAGGAGATATCGAGGCGTAAGAAAGGAGGGGAAACAAAGCATGATGGAGTACAGTATCTTATTTATTATTGTTTTATTTCTTATTGGGTTTGCTGGATCTTTCGTTTCCGGAATGGTCGGCATCGGAGGGTCCATTATCAAGTATCCTATGCTCCTATATATCCCGCCTTTACTGGGCTTTTCCGCCTTCACGTCCCATGAAGTGGCGGGCATCAGCGCCGTGCAGGTGTTTTTTGCCACGATTGGCGGGGTATGGGCCTACCGTAAAGGTGGGTATTTAAATAAATCGCTAATTTTATATATGGGTGTCAGCATTTTGCTCGGCAGTTTGATCGGGGCCCTGGGCTCCAATCTGATGACAGATGATGGCGTAAACATGGTTTATGCGATCCTTGCGACAATTGCTGTCATCATGATGTTTATTCCAAAGAAGGGCAGGGAAGATACTCTTAACGAAGAAGTTACCTTTAACCGAGGGATTGCAGCTGGTTCTGCCTTTATTGTCGGAATCGGTGCTGGTATTGTTGGAGCTGCCGGAGCTTTTATTCTTGTCCCTATTTTACTTGTTGTATTAAAAATACCAACACGGATGGCAATTGCCACCTCCCTTGCGATTACCTTTATTTCTTCGATCGGGGCAACGGTCGGCAAAATTGCGACTGGTCAGGTGCTGCTCATTCCAGCTATCGTGATGGTAATAGCCAGTCTATTAGCAGCATCCCTGGGTGTGAAATTTGGGAAAAAGGTCAATACAAAAATACTACAAGGCATTCTAGCCTTGTTGATACTGGCGACAGCCATCAAAATGTGGTTTGATATTCTTGGATAATACAGATAGGAGTGAATGTTATGTTTCATTATACAGTAACTACGGACCAAACAGTGGATCATACGGTCCAGGCTTTAAGTGAAGTCTTGCAAGACGAAGGATTCGGGGTATTATGGGATTTTGATGTCAAAGATACACTCAAAGGGAAAGGCATCGATTATAACCGGAACTACCGGATTCTCGAAGTATGTAACCCTCAGGCTGCCAAAGAAGCACTCACCCTCAATCATATGGTCGGCTATTTTCTCCCTTGTAAAGTGGTAATTTATGAAGAAAATGGGGAAACTCAAGTAGGCATGCCGAAACCGACTGTGCTAATGGATATGATAGGAGATGAATCGTTGAACGAATTTGCCGCAGATATTGAGAAGCGTATGGCCAGCTGCATGGATAAAGTCAGCCGAAACTCATAATAAGAAAAGGCAGCATCTTCTTCCATTGATGCTGCCTTTCTTTAGGTGAAAAAGGAAAAGAGTTCCCACTTTTCATTCAGGACCAAAGTGACTGTTGGCCAGGAAGAATCACACCTTACCATGATGCAAGAACGCTTGTTCAAGAACATGCCACTCAAAACCATTGCAAACAAAGGATGAAAATGATGATGACGTCGATAGCATCTCCGCCGTAATACATCAACAATCCTCCGCTTTCGGCTTGTCCTGAGGGGACGCTATTAGGCGGATGAGCATAAATATATTTTGATAAAATCCCGTGTCCTGCTAACGCAAGGACCAATACGATGGCACGGTATAGAAAAGAAATTCTGTGAGGCGCCGGATCTATATAGATCATTGCTATGGTAAATAGGTGTCCGGCAAGAAAAACATAACCGTGCATCGCAAGATGTAGAAGGAGATACTCATGCATCAAGGAATAAAGGTCTGTGGTATACAATAACCAAAGCCCCCCTATATTAAGGAGAGATGCCGTGAGTACGGCATTTGATTTGTACCACCAATGCAATCTTTTTTACCATCGAATGCAGCGTATTTTACCACTCTCTGCATTTGTCTTTACCATTCCACTGCCTTCTGTATACTTAGTGGGCATGCCTTACGGCATGACATTAAATACAGGAGGTTTTTTATGTTTCCTTATCGTCTAATACTGGAATTACAAGGTGAAGAAGAAAGAAGTTTACGAAGCATTGCCGCTATGACTCATCACTCCCGGCAAAAGGTGACGGAAGTTATCCGACTTGCGGAAAAACGAGGGTTGAAGTGTCCATTAGATGAGGAGATGACGGATCCATGGATTGAAGACTTTCTTTATCCCGAGAAAAAATTAGAAGCTTCAGGACGGCATGTGATTGATTTTGACTACTATCGTAAAATGATGCCAACGTAATAATTGATGAAAAAGGGTTTCGTCTAATAAGGCGGGCAGTCCTATTCCGAATAGAACACCAGCTCATATATTCCGTTTGCCGTTCGTAACGGTCGAGTGATTATTGTCGGTATGACTAATCATTTATTTTCCTCCTTTTTCAAAAGAACTTCCCAAAAATGTTAAGGCCTAAACTTAAGGGGAGGGTGGTTTTGGAAAATATGCTAAAACGATGACAGTACCAGAATTTCATTCCTCTCTAAAGTTATCCACCGTTCATAGTGGAAAGCTGAACCAAAAATGATGGTTCCAACCGTCAGTTTCAATGCCGGCTCCTCCGTTGTGCTGCTCAGCGAGTTCTTTGACAATGGCAAGCCCCAGGCCGGATCCGCCCGTCTGCCGCTGGCGGGACGAATCTTCCCGGTGAAACCTTTCAAAAAGGCGGTGTTTGGTCTCGGGTTCTATCCAGGCTCCGGTATTTTGAACTTCCACGACATAAACCGTTCCTTTTCTGAATCCGTGCAAATATACAGGGTCCTCGTTTTTTCGATGCTCTACAGCGTTTTGCAGGAGGTTGCTGACCATCTGCCGGATGGACCCGGCATCCGCTTGAATTTGACAAGGTTCTATATCGAGGTGCAGTTTCATGTTTTTATCTGCCATCTGCCATTCAAATAATGAAGCGGCATTATGGAGAAGCTCGTCGACCGGCACGGTTTCTTTTTTCAGGACAGGGCTCTGCATATTCCATTCTGATAATTGATACAGATTATTTACCATATCTGTCAGCCGCGCTGATTCCTGATGCAGTGATTCAAAAATAGAAGGGTCCGGCGGAATAACGCCTTTTTTCAGGCCTTCCAAATAGCCGTTAATATTCGATAACGGCGTCCGGAACTCATGGGCCATATCGGAGACCATTTTGCTTCGGGCATCCTCTGTCTCTTTCAGCTGTAGCGAGAGGCGGTTGAAGTTTTGAGCAAGAATGAACAGTTCATCTCTCGTTTGCTGTACGTCCAGCTTTTCAGGAAAACGTCCCTGGGTCAGTTCTTCGGTGGATGCGGCTAAATCCCGGATCGGTTCCATGATTTTTTTCGTAATATAAGAATAAAAGAAGGCTCCTGAAACAAATAGTACGAGAAAAACCAGCAGCATATATTCCAGAAAAGTTTCACTGAAAAACTGCTGATCAGAGGTTTCTACTCCAGAGAGGGAGTTCACCAGACTGCACGCATACTGATACACCGTAAACCCTCCAACGATAAATAAGAGGGCAGTCAATAAAACATTGGCAGCTGTTAACTTCACCGCTAAGGAAAGACGTGGTTTCTTTTTTTCTTTACGGAACAAATTTATACCCCATTCCCCGAACGGTCAGAAAGCGGCCGGCTCCGAGCTTTTCCCGAAGATGTTTGATATGCACGTCAATGGTGCGGTCCATGATCACCGATTCGTCATTCGGATAGATTTGTTCGGTGAGAAGGTCTCTGCTACAGATCGTGTGGGGATGGCGCATAAAATGATATAACAGGGTGAATTCAATTTTTGTTAACGTCTTAGGTTCCCCGTGCAGGGAAACTTCTCCTTTTCTCGGTTTGATGGTTAAGCCGCTGTAGGTGATTTTCTGGCAGGTATGACCGGTACGGCGCAGGATGGACTGCACACGCGCGGCGAGTTCTTCCGGACTGAATGGTTTAATCATATAATCATCCGCTCCCATTTTCAGTGCTTCAATTTTTTCCTCGCTGCTTACTTTGGCGGTCAACATCAGAACGGCGGCCTCATACCCGTTATGTCTCATCCATTGGCACACTTCTTCTCCGGATTTTTTAGGAAGCATCAAATCAAGCACAAGTAGGCAGGGTTCATGTTCTATAACCAACTCGACAGCCTCGTTTCCGTCCGAACAGGTATAGACTTCATGTCCATCGTTCTCGAGATACATGCGTACTAAATTCTGAATCATGGGGTCGTCTTCAACCACTAAAATGGTCTGTTCCATTTGCCACTCCACCTTATTTAAGCTTTTCTAACTCGCTTTTCATCATATCTTCATTCATCGCGCCGATGTTAATATGCTGAACCGTTCCTTCTGAATCAATGAAAAAGGAAGTCGGGACCGGCTGAATATTATATTTTCCGGCTACGCTGACATCTTTATCAAGAAGAATGGGAAAGGAGAGATCCATCTCTTCAACAAAAGAGGAAATCGCACTTTGCCCTGATTCCGTATCGGTTAAATTCACAGCCAGAACTTCTATATCATTTTCTTCATAAAAGGTCTGCATGTCCGGCATTTCCGCCCGGCACGGAGGACACCACGTTGCCCAGAAATTAATGAGTACAGGGGTACCTTCCATCTCTGACAAGGACATCGTTCCTCCATCTAATGTATCGAGTTCAAAATCTGGAGCGGGATCCCCTTCTTCAAGGGTTCCTCCCTGTGTTTCAGCCTGCTCTTCCTTGGATTGAAAATCTTCATCTGACGGCGGGGCAGAGGTTGTGGTCTCTTCTTCAGGGGCGGCCTCCTCCGTGCTCATAGCGTCATAAAAAGCCCACCCGAGCATGCCGGCTAAGAGAATGCCGATTACTGCTATTTTTATCATTATAATATTCTCCTTTCTTTAACCCAAATTTTCAAACCAGGTTCCTTCTACAAGTCGAAGCAGCCAGGCGGATAAAGCGGTAAGTTCTCCTGTAAATAGAAGTACTCCCATGATGATTAAAACGATACCGCCACCTTTCATGATGACAGACGAGTATTTCAGAATAATTTTGGTCTGCCCGGCAAAAAATCCAAAAAACAGAAAGGGCAGGGCAAAACCGGTGGCGTACATTCCGGAGTACAATAAACCGGAGGAAGGATTCGAGGCGGCCATGGTTAAAATGGAAGCAAAAATCGGTCCGATACAAGGTGTCCAACCCGCAGCAAAGCCAAGGCCGGTAAAAAAAGTGCCAATCCATCCAGCGGGTTTAGAAGAAAAAGTAAGATACTTTGTTCGAGCAAACATTTTCACGGAAATGATTCCTGTTAAATACAGCCCCATGAAGATTATAAATACGCCGCTGATGCGTTGCAGAAGAAGTCCGCTGTCCCCTCGGAGCAGACCGTTGATCATTTGCCCGGCGTATGATGCTCCTAATCCAAGTCCCAGAAACACGGTAGATACTCCTGCTAAAAACAGCAGCGAATAAACAAAAATTTTCACTCGGATATCTTTACTCTGCGGGGACTGTAAATCTTTCACACTCATGCCGGTGATATAGGATAAATAAGCCGGGAAAAGCGGCAGCGTACAAGGGGAGAGAAAGGAAATCACTCCGGCTGATAACGCCACCCATAAGGTAATATTTTCAGGATCCATGACTGCGATCCGCCTCCTTTGTAAAAAAAGTCACGGCAGCACCTGTCAGGCAGGCGGCTGCTGTTATGTAAAAAGGCCATGCAGGAAGATAAACAAAAAAGGTTCGCAAGGTATATAGCTCATTTAATATACCGGCGCTCAGACTGAAAAAGAATAACACGATACAAAGGGCACGAAGCCGGATTTTCAGAACCATTCCCCAAAAGCCGAGTACATGAAGAAGCATGTAGAAAAGAAAGGCGGTGGATGGCTCAAACCCAGTAAAACGAAGCAGAAATCCAAACAGAAAAAAACTTAAAACGTACAACGCTGCACTCAGCCGCAGTAACTTTTGAAAGGATAATGATTGTTTTTTTGCGGAGTAGAACAAAAACACAAGCAGTATCACCCAGCTGAACAGCCATCCTTTCCAATCCGCCGGGAAAGCCAGCATCGCCAGTGGATCAGTCAACGCCACGCTTGGGTGAAATAGGAGAGTGCTCCCCTGATACGTTAATAAAAACAAGATAAAGCCATTAGAAAGAACCGGGCTGTAATGTTTTTTTTCTTCACGAAAAAGAACATAAAAAAGGATAATATAAGCAGGCAGTAAAGCTGCTCCGGCTGCGATCCATTCGGTTTGAATGAGAAGCGGGCCGATATCTAAAGCGTGGGGCATGATCATCTTCCTTTCCTGTCTTGCCTGCCGTAACAGATGATACAACGTAAATGTTAAGTGTTGATGAAGAAAATAAAGAAATTAGGAAAGGTTGACAAGAAACTCATTCTATTATAATATACCCCTACAGGTATTGGTAGGTTATTTTTTTAAAGTTTTTGAATACCCCATACCGTATATGTATATAGGAGGGAAATTAAATGAGTATGAAAGTGAATGAAAGCGTAGATGCCAAAGGGCTTGCCTGTCCAATGCCGATAGTCAAAACAAAAAAAGCGATCGAAACCATCGAGCCCGGGGAAGTATTGGAAGTTCAGGCCACCGACCGCGGTTCGCTTGCTGATCTGCAAGGGTGGGCTAAGACGACAGGGCATGAATACGTCGGCAGTAAAGAAGCAAATGACGTGCTGTACCATTACGTTCGCAAAGCCAATCCTGAGGAAACGAAAGAAGAGACTACGTTTCCCCACGAAGTTACCAACAAAGAGTTAAACGAAGTTAAGGACCAGGCCGGAGTTACGGTTCTTGATGTACGGGAGCCGGCGGAATATGCGTTTGCACGTATTCCGGGAGCGGTATCCATTCCGCTCGGTGAACTCGAAGATAGAATGAAAGAGCTCGACACCTCTCACACCATTCATGTCGTATGCCGCACCGGCAACCGGAGCAGCACAGCGGCTCATATGCTCCAAGAGAATGGTTTTGACCATGTTATTAACGTGAAACCGGGCATGTCGGAATGGGACGGCCCCACCGAGAACGATCAATAAACAGGAGGTATTTAATAAATGGGAATTCAAGCCATAACAGCCGCAGCACTAGCAAAAAAAGTAATCCGCCAGGAGCCGTTATTTATCCTGGATGTTCGGAATGAAGACGAATTTAAAGACTGGAAAGTAGAAGGAAAAAATGTAGAGATCATCAATAAGCCGTATTTCGAGATGCTGGACGGGGTAGAGGAGATTCTGGATCAGATTCCATCGGACAAAGAAGTTCTTGTCGTTTGTGCAAAAGAGGGATCTTCCCAGTTTGTCGCGGATATGCTCGCGGAAGCGACCGGAGGAGATTATTTATACCTCCAGGGCGGCATGAAGACATGGAGTGAACACATTGAGCCTGTTAAAGTCGCGGATTTGAGCGATGGAGGCGAACTTTACCAATTTGTCCGGATCGGAAAAGGCTGTCTTTCGTACGCTGTTCTTTCGGACGGCGAAGCGGTACTCATAGATCCGGTTCGATTGACGGATGCGTTTGCAGCTTTTCTGGAAGAGAAACAGGTCGTTTTGAAATACGCCATTGATACACACCTGCACGCCGATCATATTTCCGGAGGCCGGGAACTTGCTGAGCGTTTTGGTGCTTCGTATCTGCTTCCATCTGCCGATGCCGGCAGTGTGACGTTCTCCTATGATCCACTTGAAGACGGGCGAACACTGACCGTAGGGCGCGCCTCGATTGACATTCAAGCCATGTACTCCCCGGGGCATACGATTGGCAGCACTTCATTCATTGTAGACAATCAGTATCTGTTCACCGGGGACATTCTGTTTGTAGACTCCATCGGCCGCCCGGATCTTGCCGGAAAAGCCGAAGACTGGGTCGGGGATCTGCGCGAAACGCTGTACCGCCGTTATGCCAATCTGGATCGAAACCTGATTGTGCTGCCGGCCCACTTTTCGAAAAAAGAAGAGCTCGACGAAAACGGCCGTGTCATGGCAAAACTTGATGAGCTGTACGCCCGCAATCAAGGGTTAAATATCGAGGAGGAAGGCGCCTTCCGCAAAAAGGTAACCGAAAACCTTCCGCCGCAGCCGAACTCTTACGAAACGATCCGGCAGACCAACATGGGTCAGGCGGCACCGTCTGAAGAAGAAAAAACCGAAATGGAAATCGGCCCGAACCGCTGCGCTGTATCCTAGCAGCGTAACGGTGAACATTTGAAAACACAATTATTTCTAACAAGGAGAGATTTTTCATGGAAAGTAATAAAGTATTAAACGCCCAAGGTCTTGCCTGCCCAATGCCGGTTGTCAAAGCCAAGAAAGAAATCGATAACCTGAATGACGGCGAGATTCTTGAAATACACGCTACCGATAAAGGGGCAGCATCCGACATCCCAGCTTGGACGAAGTCCTCGGGCCACGAACTTGTACAGCAGGACGAAGAGAACGATATTCTAAAATTCTGGATAAAAAAAGCATAAGGAGCATTCCTGTTAGGGGAAAATGTGAGTTTTGAACAAAAAAGAGCCCCCTTGGTATAGTACGGAGTGTCCGATGAAAAATCATCGACCT
>NZ_FOXD01000013.1 GCF_900115625.1 Salibacterium halotolerans
GACTTCATTATACCGAAAGAGGCGATTTTTTTGTATATGAAATAGAAAAAGGAGCTGTAAAAGGTCATTTTTTCACAACCTTTTGATACAGCCCCCTCTCTTTGAAAGCTGATGTTACATTACTTCCAGAATTTCAACGTCGAATTCTCCACCCGGCGTATTGACTGTTACATGATCGCCTACTTTGCGGCCGAGGAGACTTTGGGCCATTGGAGAATCGTTTGATATTTTTCCTTCCAGCGGATCGGATTCGGCACTGCCGACAATGGTGTATACTTCTTCATCCCCATCCGGAATTTCCTTGAATCTCACTGATTTCCCAAGTGCGACTTCTGAATTATTGGAGGTATCTTCTTCTATAATAACAGCGTTTTTCAGCATCTGCTCGATCTGGCTGATGCGCCCTTCTACAAACGCCTGTTCATCTTTGGCAGCATCATATTCCGAGTTCTCCGAAAGATCACCGAAACTGCGGGCGATTTTAATTCGTTCAACCACTTCCTGGCGCTTTTCTGTTTTTAATTGTTCAAATTCTTCTTCGAGTTTACGTTTCCCTTCTTCAGTCATGTAATGCTGTTTTTCTTCTGCCATATCACTGTCACTCCTCTTTCCAATCAATGCTCCTGCATTATCATATTTTATGAACACCGGAAAAAGCGTACACCATTTGGGTTATACTGCCATTATCATACGCATCTTCCAGCTGCATTTCAAATACTCTTTTACGTTTTTCTGCTGACGGCCACCCCGTCTCCTACAGGAAGAAATGACGTCTCCACTTCCGGATGGCTGCAGAGGTATTCATTAAAAGAGCGGATTTTATCCACCATCGGCCGAAGTCTTCCGGACGCTTTCTCCGGCTCCGCGGCCAGCCCCTTAAAGAACACATTGTCACTGATAACCAGTCCATTATGCTTCACATAAGGGAAGTACGTATCAAAAAAATTCCTGTACTTTCCCTTTGCAGCATCAATAAAGAGTACATCAAATGCATCCTCTTCGTCAAGAATCGGCACCCTTTCCAGTGCATCACCTTTATGAAAAGATGTGCGGGAGGCGAGACCGCTTTTTTCTCTGAATTCAAGCGCCCGCTCGTAAGAGGTTTCATCTTTTTCTACTGATATGACATGTGCTTCAGGCAGGGCTGATGCCATACGAAGAGCGGAATAGCCGATTGCCGTTCCTATTTCCAGAATACGGCGGCTGTCATGCACTTGTAAAAGCTGCAGCACGACTTCCATCGCATCTTTTTCCATAATGGGAACACCTTCGTCCCGCGCAAAGGCTTCCATGTTACGAAAAAGTGTATGATCTTTTTTGTTCAGACATTCCATGTACGTTTGAATGGCGGATTGATCTTTCATACGCTGTCCTCTATATCTTTGATTTTGAAATGGAATTCGGTTCCCCTGCGTTTTACAGAGATTTTCTTTTTGGTTCATTACAAAATAAGGCCTCCCCCTGTATGAATCGGAGAAGCCGTTCTGCGGATTCATATATGACCTCAAATCCGCCTTGTTACGCCTATTCCTCCCGGGCTTCCACCCATTCATGCCGGTATTTTTCCTGAACCTGGCGGTGCTCTTCATAATTCTCATTATAAATCACTTCACCACCCGGCCGTGCATAGAAAAAGAGATAATCATTATCTTCCGGGTTCATGACAGCTTGAATAGAAGAACGTCCCGGACTTGCTATAGGCCCCGGCGGAATTCCGGTATGTTGATACGTGTTAAATGGAGAATCCGTTTGCAGATCTTCTGATGACGTCATGTAATTATGCTCTCCCATCGCATAAGAAACCGTTGGATCCACTTCCAGACGCATTCCTTCTTCCAGTCTGTTGAACAGGACGCCGGCAATTTTCGGACGGTCTTCCTGCTTGCGGGCTTCACGTTCAACAATGGAAGCAAGTGTCAGAAGTTCATGGAACGTATAGTCCGACTCCTCCACTTGTTCCGAAAATTCTACCATAATTTCCTCTGTTTGTTCAATCATCCGTGCCGTGATTTTTTCAATGGACGCATTTTCGTCAACAAATTCATACGTAGCAGGGAAAAGATACCCTTCCAGCGGATAACGTATTTCTTCGTTCAGCACTGTATCCGTCAGTACATCATATTCTTCAATCAGCTGATTAAGATATTCTTCATCCGACAGTTTCGACCTGATAGCTTCCGCGTCATGCGGTCCAGCTTCGGCAATCGTCTGAACAATGTCTTCATACCATGTTCCTTCCGGAATCGTAAAAGAAAACGCCGGCTCCTTCATTACGGTTCCTTCTTTCAGCCGGTCAATAATGGTATCTATCTCCATCGATGGCGATAATTCGTACGTTCCGGCCTGCAGCCCCTGTTCATTTTTATAGCGCACATAATACTGAAATACCGTGCCGTTATGAATCACACCCGCATCTTCCAGAATAGAACCGATGTCGGATGCGCTCGAACCAATCGGTATTTCCACCGTCACCTGCTCCTCAGAGTTTTCGTCCACCGGCTCCAGAGCAGATGATATGTAAAGCCATCCCCCGACCGCAGCTGCTGCAGCCAGCAGAACAAGGATGGCAAGGGTGATTAGAATGATTTTTCTGACAATACCGGCCTGCTTCTCTTTCTCTGTCAAGCCCTCTTTCTTCGTTCGTCCAAACATTGCAGTCTTCCCCTCCTATCGATTCCATTATACAGTATCCGTCAATATTGGCCCGGATACTAAAAAAGCCCTGCGGAGCGATGCCCCGCAAGACTTCGGAATGAATAGGACTTATTCTTCGTCTTCCCCTTCACTGAACGTTTCAACCATTTCTTCGACCATTTCCCATTCTTCATCGCTTTCAATCGGAAAAAGGGACAATTCTTCGCCCTCTTCTTCGCCTTCTTCATACCGGAAAGCAAACACTTCGATTTCTTCTTCTTCGCTCTCCTGATCTCCGGCAGCGGTGAGTACCATGTAGGAGTAACCTGTCTCATTCACATCAAACGTAAAAAGCAGGTCAAATAAGTGTTCATTTCCGTCTTCGTCCGGAATCACAATCCGCTCATTTTCTTCTTCGGCCATTTTTATACCTCCGTTATATGGAACCTGACTGTTCCTGATCTAAGTATCCCTGCAGTATCATGACGGCAGCCATTTTATCGACTACTTTTTTTCTTTTTTTCCGGCTTACATCCGCTTCTATCAGTGTCCGTTCTGCGGCCCGGGTGGTTAGTCTTTCATCATACATGGAAACCTGCACGTCATATTTTTTTTTCAGTTTTTCCGCAAAGTCCAGGCACTGTTCTCCGCGCGGTCCTATTGTTCCGTTCATATTTTTTGGAAGTCCGACGACAATTTCATGTGCTTCATGTTCCACGAGAAGTTCATAAATACGGGGGAACGATTCCAGAGGGTCCTCCCCCTTGATATGAATCGTCTCCAGTCCCTGTGCGGTCCATCTAAGCGCATCGGAGACTGCCACTCCTATACGCTTGTTTCCAACATCGATCCCCAGTACCTTCATTCATTCTCCTTCCTGTGCGCCGTTAAATAAGAACGTACCAGTTCTTCTATCATTTCATCACGTTCCAATTTACGGATAAGCGTCCTTGCCTCTTTGTATCTTGGAATGTATGCAGGATCACCGGACAACAGATAACCTACAATCTGATTGATGGGATTATACCCTTTTTCCTCCAGGGCGTCATATACCGCCAGTAATACATCTCCCGCATCTTTGTCCGTCGTTTCGTCCTGGACATTAAACTTCATGGTGCTGTCATTATAATCCATTCCATACACCTCCTCTTCCTACATACTTCCGCTCTCGATCCGAACGGCCTCCACCGTAACAGCCGTTTTTAAGCCTGTCCTCATTGTACACTAATTATTCCTGTTTAGGAAATGGATTTAAGAAAAGTGCAGACGTTCCTGACAGCAAAAGTCCGGCTGATCACACCACGTGTTGTGCAGGTGCCGCACGGATTCCAAGGTGTCATTCCTTCAAGCGTTCGGGAGTCGAAGCTGGATATGAACACACACCGGCATTTGTATGCTAGAAACGGCTCACAATCTCTTCAACAGCTGCCAGAGCCTCCGGAAGTTTATCCGGATTTTTGCCGCCGGCCTGTGCCATATCCGGCCGGCCGCCGCCTCCGCCGCCACAGATGGAGGCGGTCTGTTTCACAATTTCTCCCGCTTTATATCCCTGTTCAATCAGGTCTTTCGTTACGCCTGCAACGATATTGACTTTGCCGTCATTAATCGTGCCGAGCACAATAATACCGGAATCCAACTGCTGTTTCAATTCATCCACCGTGTTGCGCAGTCCATCCATATCTGGTGCTTCCACCTGTTTGGCAACGACATACACACCGTTAACAGTCGTTCCCTGATTCATCAGATTCCCCGCTTCGATATTGCCGAGTTTGGATGACAGTGATTCGTTTTCACGCTGCAGTTCCCGTACCTGCTGCTGCAGCGCTTCTGCGCGCTGAGGTACATCCTGTACTGTTTTTGCTTTCAACATTTCCCCTGTTTCCTTTAACAGAGACAGCTGATTGTTGATATAGTCAAACGCTTTTCTGCCGGTTACGGCTTCTATACGTCGGACGCCTGCACCAATGCCGGCTTCGGACGTAATTTTAAAGATGCCGACCTCCGCTGTGTTGTTGACGTGACAGCCCCCGCACAGTTCAATGCTGTAATCGTCAACCTGCACGACGCGGACATCTTCGCCGTATTTTTCTCCAAACAGCGCCATCGCACCCATATCCTTCGCTTCTTCGAGCTTCATTTCTTCTATAACAACCGGAACGGCCTGGGCCGCTTTATCGTTCACGATACGCTCGATCTGTTCGATTTCCTCTGTCGTGACCTGGCCGAAATGAGAAAAGTCGAAGCGGAGATAATCCTGTTCCACAAGAGAACCGGACTGATTCACATGTTCGCCGAGTACATCTTTCAGCGCCTGATGCAGAAGATGGGTCGCCGTATGGTTTTTCACAATGTCAACCCGGCTCCGTTCTTCCACTGCAGCATTTACTGCGGCACCGGTTCGCAGCGCACCTTTTGTTACAGTGATAGTATGGAGATTCTGGCCGTTCGGCGCTCTTTGGACATCGACCACATCCGCTTCTGCCTGATCGTGGTACAGAACGCCTTTGTCTGCAACCTGGCCGCCGCTTTCCGCATAAAACGGGGTACGGTCCAGAATGACGTGCGCTGTCATCCCTTCCGGCACGGTGTCAATAAGTTCCCTCTCATGCAGCATCACTTGAATCTCTGCTTTCGTCTGCAGCACGTCATACCCGACGAATTCACTTTCAGCCGTCACATCCGTCAGCACCGCATCCTGCGTCTGCATGGACCCGCTGTCCTTTCTCGCCGCGCGGGCGCGGTCGCGCTGAGCCTGCATCTCTTCTTCGAATTCCTGCTCGTTGATGGAGAAACCTTCCTCCGTCACATATTCTTCTGTCAAATCTGCCGGGAAGCCGTATGTATCGTAGAGGCGGAACACATCTTTACCGGAGATGACACTGCTGTTGTTTTCTTTTTCTTTTTTCATAATATCCGAGAGAATGGCAAGACCTTCGCTCAGTCTTTCATGAAACCGTTCTTCTTCGTTTTTTATGACTTTCTGAACGAACGCCTCTTTTTCTTTTACTTCCGGATAGTGATCCTTCATAATCTCTCCGACAATGGGAACCAGTTCGTACATAAATGCCCGCTCAAGGCCTATCATTTTGGCATACCGGACGGCGCGGCGGAGCAGACGGCGGAGCACGTATCCCCGTCCCTCATTGGATGGAAGCGCGCCGTCGCCGATGGCAAAACTGACGGTACGGATGTGGTCGGCGATCACTTTCAGCGCTGTATCATTATCGTCTGCCGCCCCGTATGTTACTCCTGCGATCTCTTCAGTCCGGCGGATAATCGGGAGAAACAGATCCGTATCATAGTTCGTAGGTGCTTCCTGAATGACAGACACAATCCGCTCCAGACCCATACCGGTATCGATATTTTTCTTAGGAAGCGGCGTGTACGTTCCATCCGGGTTATGGTTGAACTGGGAAAATACGAGATTCCATATTTCAAGGTACCGCTCATTCTCCCCGCCCGGATAAAGTTCCGGGTCCTTAGGATCATCGCCGTACGCAGGGCCCCGGTCATAAAAAATCTCCGTATTCGGTCCGCTTGGTCCTTCGCCGATATCCCAGAAATTCTCCTCAAGACGAATAATTCTCTCTTCCGGAATACCGATATCGTTCTTCCAGTACTCATAAGCTTCTTCATCTTCCGGATGAACAGTGACGGAAAGCCGCTCCTGTTCAAATCCGATCCAGCGATCACTCGTCAGAAATTCCCATGCAAATTCTATCGCTTCTTTTTTAAAATAGTCTCCGATGGAGAAATTGCCGAGCATTTCAAAAAAGGTATGGTGCCTTGCTGTTTTGCCGACATTCTCTATGTCGTTGGTACGGATGGACTTCTGGACGTTCACGATTCTCGGATTCTCCGGGATCACCCGGCCGTCAAAGTATTTTTTGAGTGTAGCCACACCGCTGTTGATCCATAGAAGGGTCGGATCTTCGCGCGGGACAAGCGATGCACTCGGCTCCACATCATGTCCTTTCTGTTTGAAAAAATCAAGAAACTGCTGTCTTACTTCCGCAGACGTATGAACCGTCATACCATCATTCCTCCTGTTCTTCCTATGTATGTACGAAAAAAATCCCGCCCCGCTCCATGCAGGGACGAGATGTATCGCGTTACCACCCTGTTTACAGACTCCCCGCGGGAGCCTGTCAACTTTTGCGCTTTAACGCAGCGTACGGCAGTATTTTTCTGCACTCCGGGGCAGCTTTTCGGCGAAACGTCCCGCCGTTTTATCACAGCGTCCTAAAACGGTCTCTGAACGGGGTTTTTTCGCTTACTTTTCCCATCTTCACGTTTGGTATTTTCATGCTTCTTTAGTTATATAAGATATCACGTTATATGTCAATCTTCATTCTTTTTTCTGTTTCTGTGGGAATGAAACACAGCGATCACGTGATGGACGACAACAAAGAGCGGAACTGCCAGAAGAAGGCCGATTACACCGGCTGCTTCAAAGCCGAGAAGCAGGGCAAACACAATCATCAGTGGATGTATGTGTACATTTCTGCCGACAATATAGGGCGACAGCAGATTACCTTCAATCTGTTGGATAATAAAAAGGACAGCTGCCGTCAGTACCGCTTTGTTAACGGATACGGTACCAGCCGCAATGACAGCGGGGATCGCTCCCAGTATGGGGCCGAAATACGGAATAATATCGGTTAAACCGATAAACAGTCCGAGAATAAGAGCACTGGGAACGTCCATCCAGAACAGCGCAAGCGTCGACAGAAGACCGACCGTACCGGCAACGATGAACTGGCCGCGGATATAACTTCCTAACGCTTCATCGATAGATACAGCCAAAAGATGAGCTTCATCGCGCCACCGGACGGGCGTTACCCGCTTCACAAATTTCTGAAAGGCACGGTAGTCTTTTACGAAATAAAATACGAGAAAAGGCAGAAGTATCATCATGATGGCCGCGTCCAGTACGTCTTTCCACCGTCCTGCCAGCCCGCGGATCGAATCGACTGCTCTCTTCTGCGTTTCCTGAAACGACATCTCAATATGATCATGAACACCGGGAGGAAGCATATCTACACGGCGGTGCAGCATCGTCGTCCATTCATACACCTGATCCATATAAAACGGAATGCTTCGGACAAACCGCTGCATTTCCTGAATCATGACCGGACTGTAATACCAGACAAGCCAAATCCCTCCGCCGAAAAAAAGTATATAGACGGATAAGATAGCAAGCGGGCGGGGAACGTGCCATTTATGCAGCACATCAATCAGTGGATGAAGCAGGTAGGCAATCACAGATGCCGCCAAAAAAGGCAGAAGTACCCTTCCGGCCATTCCGAGTACCGGTATCCAGACCGGGTGCAGCAGGTAAAGGAAATATATCAGTACAAAGATTAACAGCAGAATGACCAGACGCTGCGTCCATATTTGTCCCTCTTCACGCGTCATAATGCGTCCCACCCCTTTTTTGATTAGGATGGAACAAAACCACACGCTTTATGAATACAGACAGCTTGGACCGTCACATCAGGTTCGGCAGCACACCAGAAAATATCTCAGCCTCTTTCTTCAAGGTACCAGTGCTTTCCAAACAGATCATCCAAGCAGCACAGTGAACCGTCTTCCTCGACCTGATACAGCGTGTATTCCCCGTCTTCTATCGTCCATTCGACGAAACAGTCCCAGCAGTAATAATGATTTGCTCCAAGTTTTCCGGTTAATTTTGATTTGCAGTAAGGGCAGTGCATCAGGCATACCGCTCCTTTACGTTGTGATTTAATGAAAACAGTATCCATCCTGCCCTGCTGCGCTTATGTCTATACATGGAAAACAAACCGTGTCTTTTATGTGTCTTCCATTTCTTCTGTTCCTGTCAATTTTTCTTTCAGCATCGTATACCGTTCATCTTTGCTGTCATTTTCGATCGCATATTGAATGGCACGTTCTTCTCCGGCCATAATCAGGTAATCCCGGGCCCTCGTTACCGCGGTATACAGCAGGTTGCGTTTCAGCATCCGCCGGTAGGACATCAGAACGGGGGCCACAACAATCGGAAATTCGCTGCCTTGTGCCTTATGGATCGACGAACAGTAGGCCAGCATAATCTGGTTCAGATCCTGACGGGAATAAGTAACTTCCTTCCCTTCAAAGGAGAGAACGATCTGCATTTGTTTATCCACCGTTTCCCTGGCTTCAAAGATCGCTTCCACGACGCCCCGATCTCCGTTGTACACCTGCTCCTCCGGATTATTGACGAGCTGCAGGATGACATCTCCCTTCGAGTAGACGGCATCACCGAAGGTCACTTTCCGTGATTTATTCTCCGGGGGATTGAACAGCTGCTGCAGCCTCCGGTTCAGTTCATGCACACCGGCAGGACCTTTGTACATCGGGGCCAGTACCTGAATGTCCATGGGCGGATATCCTTTTTTAAACGCACCGGCACACACCTGCTCAATCAAGTCAGCCGCGTTATCTCTGCCGCACGGAAAAAAGCGCCGGTCTTCGTAGGCTGCCGGCAGATCTGTTGGCAGCATTCCCTGTTTGATGGAGTGGGCCAGCTGGATAATGGACGAGCCTTCCGCCTGGCGGTATACGACAGACAGAGCGGTAACCAGGACGATGCCGGAATCCATGAGATCGGTCAGGACCTGGCCGGGACCGACGGATGGAAGCTGGTCTTCATCCCCGACAAGTATCACCTGCATGCCTTCGGGGATCGAGCGGAACAACTGGTTGGCCAGCCACATATCAACCATCGACACTTCATCCACGACGAGCACTTTTCCTTCCAGCGGTTCATCCTCATCTTTTTCAAATACGTCTTCTTCTCCTTCTCCGCTGTACCCCAGTAATTTATGAATCGTGGAAGCTTCCAGGCCGGTCGATTCTTTCATCCGTTTCGCCGCCCGGCCGGTCGGTGCCGCCAGCAGCACCGGAAACGGTTCATCTTTTTTATACTGCGAGCGGTCGAGGGAAAACTCATGCAGTTTGGAAAACATCTGTACAATAGCGCGTATGACCGTCGTTTTACCGGTTCCCGGCCCTCCGGTCAAAATCATGAGCTGGGACGAAAGTGCCTGTCTAATTGCCTCTTTCTGCTGCTCTGCATACTCAATGCCGAATTCCTCTTCGGTTTCACCGAGTGCTGTCAGAAAATCAGCTTCCGAGTAGGCCGCCTCTGTTTCTTCCACCAAAGCGGTCATGTTTTTGACATTTGTCACAAACCCTTTTTCCGCGAAGTACAGCGACGGAAGATAGATCCGGTGCTGTTCTTCCACCATTTTATCCTCTTCTATCAATTGCAGAAGCGGCGGTTGGAGCAGCTCTGCGTCCACCTGAAAATCCTCTCCGCTTAAGAGCGCTCCGGCGTTTTCGAGCAGAAATTCGTACGGTACATAGACGTGGCCACCCTGCATTGTTTGCTCAAACAAAACATATAATAGACCCGCTTTCAACCGTTCCGGGTCGTCCCGGCCTATACCTAAGCTGCGGCCGAGCCGGTCCGCTTTTACAAATCCGATGCCCTCCACATCCCATACAAGCTTGTACGGCGTTTCCTGAATAACATCAAATGTCGTCTCACGGTAGACATGATAGATTTTGACAGCAAGATCCATTCCAAACCCGTACCGGGTGAGCATCGTCATGGCCCGTTCCATCCCTTGGTTCTCAAGCATCGCTTCATAAATCTTCTGTCTTGTTTTGTCATTCAGGCCTTTTATTTTTTTCAGCTTTTCTTTATCGTCCAGGATGGTGGTGATGACATTTTCCCCAAACGTATCCACCATTTTTTCTGCTGTTTTCTCTCCAATGCCGGGAAACCGGTCACTCGCAAGATATTGAATAAAAGCATCCCGTTCGGTCGGCAGTTCTTTTTGAAACGTCTGTACGTGATACTGCCGCCCGAATCGGGGGTGTTCCTTGAACTGTCCTTCAAAGCGGTACCGCTCATCCGTTTCAATGACCGGAAAATGGCCGACCGCTGTCACTTTTTTCTCCTGACAGTCCTCCGATGCTTCCTGAACTTTCACGAGCAGCACGGTGTAGCCGTTCTCTTCATTACGAAAAATGATATGTATGACCGTACCGCTGATATAAGACTCTCCGGCCATGGAAACATTCGTCATGGCAACCACCTTCCGAGGCTTATTCTTCCCGCAGATTCTCCGCCTGTTCCCGTCCGTTAAGCGCCAGCATATGATCCGGCTGTGCTTCGACGGCTTTATCAAAACAAGTGATGGCTGAGTCCACTTCATCATTCATAAGACGCGCCACCCCGAGATTATACCATGCATCCGCATGCGTCTCATCTTCTTTTACCACCCGGCCGAGCTCAACCGCTGCTTCTTCCACCTGTTCGGTCTGCGCAAGGCACATGCCGTAGTAAAAGCGTGCTTCAGTGTCGGTTTCGTCGCATTCGAGAGCCCGCTGAAAACATGCCAGCGCATGAGGGACTTCCTCCGTCTGATAATACGTGAGGCCTGTCATATAGTGCAGACTCGCGTCATCAAGGCCCGCTTTATGCGCATTCTGATACATCTGCCGCGCTTTATCGTATTCTTCTGCGTTGTAGGATATATTTCCTGCCCCGTAATAAGCCGCTGCCGCCTGTGGATCGATTTTCAGCGCCCGGTCGTAAAATGACAGTGCCCGTTCCGGTTCCCCGGCTTCAGCCAGTATATTACCGAAATTAATATAGGCCGTCGCATCATCCGGATTTTTTTCAATCGCCTGGTTCAGCAGTTCCAGTGCTTTTTCGAGTTCTCCCTCTGCTATCGCCTTTACGGCCTGTTCATTTTCATCCATCTTGATTCCCCTTTTTCGTGCATAGTAAAAAGGGAAAACGCGGTTACGATCCCACGCTTTCCCCCGTTTTCACCGCTTCTTCAATTGTCGCGCCTCCAAGGCATACATCCCCGTCGTACAATACGACAGCCTGTCCCGGCGTAATGGCGCGCTGCGGTTCATGAAACGCCACATAGGCGCTGCCATCCGCTTTTGGATACACAGTAACCTCCTGATCAGACTGGCGGTAACGGAATTTCGCCGTGCTGGTAAACGCTTCTGTGCGTTCTGTGTGATCAATCCAGTTGAATCCCGAGGCGTACAGCCCTTCGGAATACAATCCGTCATGATGATATCCCTGTCCGACGATCAATTCATTTTCGTTAAGGTTTTTGTCGATAACAAACCACGGTTCACCGGGCCCGCCGATGCCAAGACCCTGGCGCTGTCCGAGGGTGTAATACATCAGCCCTTCGTGCATCCCTTTTACGGTACCGTCCGGCGTCACCATATTCCCCGGCTGGGCCGGCAGATAGGATTGCAGAAATTCCTTGAAGTTGCGCTCGCCGATAAAACAGATGCCGGTGCTGTCTTTTTTATCCGCTGTGCTCAGGTTCTTTTCCCGTGCAATATTCCGCACCTCCTGCTTCTGCAGGCCGCCGAGAGGAAACATCACGCGTGAGAGCTGCTTTTGGCTGAGCTGATTCAGAAAATACGTCTGATCCTTGTTCCAGTCCACTCCGCGAAGCATGGATACCGTACCGTCCTCTTCCGTGCGGACCTGTGCATAGTGGCCTGTTGCCACGTAATCGGCACCGAGGGTCAGAGCGTGCTGCAGGAAAGCCTTGAATTTAATTTCCTTGTTACATACAATGTCGGGATTCGGGGTGCGTCCGGCCTGATATTCATCAAGAAAATAAGTGAACACCGTGTCCCAGTACTTTTTCTCAAAGTTCACCGCATAGTACGGGATATCCAGCTGATTGCAGACGGTAATGACATCGTCGTAATCTTCTGTTGCGGTGCAGACGCCGTTCTCATCAGTGTCGTCCCAGTTTTTCATAAAAATTCCAATGACATCATAGCCTTCATCTTTCAAAAGGGCTGCGGTGACAGAGGAATCCACACCTCCGGACATGCCGACCACTACTTTTGTATCTTCCGGCCGTTTATTGCTGCTGGTCACTTGTTTCACCTCCATGTTAAAAGATGTCTGCCTGCATGCTGCCGGTAATTTTTTTAATAACGGCAGCAAGCTCCTCCATCTCTTCTTTCGTGTTTTCCGGTCCAAAACTGAATCGGACAGATGCCTCTGCCCTGTTATCATCCTGATACATGGCCTGCAGAACGTGGGATGGTTCGACCGATCCGGCGGTACAGGCAGATCCGCTCGATGCGGACACACCTTCCATATCAAGACGTACGAGGAAGGATTCCACTTCAATCCCCGGAAAATGAATATTGACGATATGAGGCAGATAATGATCCTTTGGACCATTTAACGTAAACGATACCTCATGTTCCTGTAAGCAGGCAAGAAAACAGCTTCTGAGCGCCTCCGCATGCTTCCGGCGGCTCTGCCTGTCTGTTACCGCCGCTTCGGCTGCAGCTGCAAAACCGGCGGCCGCAGGCACATTTTCCGTGCCTGCACGTCTTTTACGCTCCTGTTCTCCGCCGGTCACACCCGGTGTGAGAGACGTCCCTTTTCTCACATACAGAAATGCCGCTCCTTTAGGACCGTTGATTTTGTGGGAAGACGCGGTAAGCATCGTCACCGGCAGCTCCTGGACATCGAGTTTCTCGATCCCGTAAGACTGAACGGCATCGGTATGAAAAGCGATCTTCTCTTCTGCCGCGGCAGCTGCGATGTCCTGAATCGGCTGCAACGTGCCGACCTCGTTGTTGCCGTGCATGATCGTAATCAGTATCGTCTGCTCTGTTACCGCCTCTTTTACCTGCTCTTTATGCACCCGGCCCTCTTCATCCACCGCCAGGTACGTCACGTCAAACCCTTCTGTCTCCAGTTTCCGGCATGTGTGCAGCACAGCATGGTGTTCGATCGCGGACGTCACAATGTGGTTTCCTTTATGCTGATGAGCATGCGCGTACCCGGTAACAGCCAGATTGTCGGCTTCTGTACCGGTTCCGGTAAATACTATTTCCTCCGGAGCGGCATGGATGGTCGCCGCGAGCTTCCGGCGTGCTTCATCCAGCTGCTTGCGCGCCTGTCTGCCGTGGGTATGAATGCTTGATGGATTGCCGAAATCAGACTGCATCACATCCATCATGGCAGCCGCAGCTTCTGTCGATACAGGAGTGGCTGCCGCATGGTCTACATAAATAGCGGACATTGGTTTCTCCTCCCGCCTGTTGAATTAAATATAAAACATATAATACTCGTGGTCGTCGTCTCCTTTATATGAAGAGAGATCTTCAAGGGTTGTGTTATCCAGTACATCTTTGACCGCATCCCGGATTTTAATCCATAAATCCCGTTTCGCCGGTTCCTCATCATCAAGCACTTCCACAGGGCTGATCGGCCCTTCAAGCACCCGGATGATGTCGCCGGCAGTGATGTCGGCTGCGTTTTTAGTCAGCATATAGCCGCCATGCGCCCCCCGGACACTTTTGACGAGCATGGCGTTGCGGAGAGGGGCGATCAGCTGTTCCAGGTAATGTTCTGATAACTCATGTTCCTTCGCGATAGATTTTAACGACACGGGTCCTTCACCGTATTTTTCAGCCAGTGCCATCATAATCGTAAGTCCGTAACGACCTTTCGTCGATATTTTCATGTGTTCCACCTCTTCCTAACAGTCGGTTCACCATCTTTTCGCATTGAGGGAGGGTAAATCCCACTACCTGGCCGATTCCAAAGGAAAACAGGATTGTCCCAATAAAGACGGGACCGCCGAGAACCCATCCAATAATAAGGACAAGTACTTCCATCAAGCCGCGTACCCGGGACACTTTCCAACCCGTCCGTTTCTGCAGCGCCAGCATTAAACTGTCTCTGGGCCCCGCTCCGCATCCGGGTGCAATATACGTACCGATTCCCCAGCCTATCACTATGATT
The DNA here is from genome assembly GCF_900115625.1 of Salibacterium halotolerans. Lineage (GTDB taxonomy): Bacteria > Bacillota > Bacilli > Bacillales > Marinococcaceae > Salibacterium > Salibacterium halotolerans. The sequence goes on from NZ_FOXD01000013.1 coordinate 14,468, forward strand.
CCCGCAAGAAGCATGAGCAATCTTAAGATGTAGGAATCAGGTGTGGACAACATCCATAAAAACAAGTCGATAAATACGCCGACGACAAGCATATTCACGACACTGCCGGCCTGCGGCATACGACGTTCCATCCATGAGGACACCGCGATGATACCAATACCAATGATGATACTCCAGGTGCCGACAGTCAGACCAAACTGATGCTGAAGACCGACATGAAGCACATCCCACGGGGCACTTCCAAGCCTGGCTTTAATCATCAGCGCAATGCCGAATGACATGATGATAATACCGACCGTAAATATAAGCCACCTTGCGATAAGGTGTTCATGTTTTGCAAACTCTCTCTCCATACTATCTTACAACTCCCATCAAGAACACCCGGTATCCGGTTTTTGCTTATTTCGATTGAATCCTTGGTCATTATAGCATGAACAGACTACCTTTTGCATAAAAGCTGAATGATATCGGTCATCTTTCTCTGTTCTTTCTCTGTTTACGAAAGGCTTTTTGTGTTATATTAGAACTAATGTTCTTGCATAAAAGGAGCCTTTCTTATGAATAAACAGCAGCCACTCGCGTACCGCATGCGTCCGCGGACCATTGATGAAGTGATCGGGCAGGATCACCTGCTCAGTGAAGGCAGACTGCTGCAGCGTATGATTCAGACGAGAAAACTGTCTTCCATGATTCTCTACGGTCCGCCGGGTACAGGAAAAACATCCATCGCTTCGGCCGTGGCGGGAAGCACTGATATTCCGTTTAAAATGATGAATGCGGTAGAACATAATAAAAAAGACATGGAGATCGTGGTGGAAGAAGCGAAGATTTCCAACCAGCTGATTGTTATTATGGACGAAGTGCACCGTCTTGATAAAACGAAACAGGATTTTCTGCTTCCCCACCTGGAAAAGGGATTAATTATTATGATCGGCGCGACGACGGCCAACCCTTACCATGCCATTAATCCCGCCATCCGGAGCCGCTGCCAGATCTTTGAGCTGCAGCGCCTTTCTATCGATGACGTCATCGACGCGCTTCACTATGCTCTTCTGGATAAAGAGCGGGGGCTAGGGAACTACGAGGCCGTACTGAATGAAGATGCCGCCCGTCATCTAGCTGAAGCAGGCGGCGGAGATCTCCGGACGGCTTTAGGCGCTCTGGAACTGGCAGTACTATCCACGCCTGCAGATGAAGATGATACCGTCACCATTGACCTTGCCACAGCAGAAGAATGCATTCAGAAAAAAAGCTTCCAGCATGACAAGGACGGGGATGCCCACTATGATGTACTCTCGGCGTTCCAGAAATCCATCCGCGGAAGCGATGCAGACGCGGCTCTTCACTACCTGGCCCGGCTTGTAGAAGCAGGGGATCTCGTCAGCATCGGCAGACGCCTTGTTGTCACTGCCTATGAAGATATCGGCCTGGCGAGTCCGCAGGCCGGACCGAGAGCGCTTGCGGCTGTGGAAGCAGCGGAGCGCCTCGGATTTCCGGAAGCGAGAATTCCGCTTGCCGATGCCGTTGTAGAACTATGCCTTTCCCCTAAATCAAACAGTGCTTATCAAGCTTTTGATCAAGCGCGGGAATCTCTTCTGAAGTACGGAACGCCGGACATTCCGCTTCATCTGAAAGATGCCCACTACAAAGGAGCCGAAAAACTGGGACGCGGCAGCACCTATCAATACCCCCACGATGACGTGAGAGGCTGGGTTCCCCAGCAGTATCTCCCGGACGTCCTGAAACATGAGCAGTATTATGTACCGAAAACGACCGGCAGATTCGAGCGTGCGCTGGCTGACGTTTATTATAATATGGAAAAAGACAGAAGAACCTAAAAAGGCTCTTCTGTCTTTTTTACTCGACCGGCAGCCAAATATCAAATTCGGAGCCACTTCCTTCCTCACTACTGACATCCATACTGCCGCCGGCCTCTTCAATAATCTGAAAGCATGTCATCAGCCCAAGCCCGGTACCATCAGCCTTTGTTGTATAAAATGGACTTCCCAATTTATCAAGCGTTTCCGCATCCATGCCGCAGCCGTCATCGATAATGCGAATGCGTACACCCTGTCTGGAGTAATCAGAGCGGCGCGTTGTCTCCACCATAATAGAGCCATCCTGCTCGAGTGCTTCGACCGCGTTTTTGATCAGATTCATAAACACCTGTTTCAGTTTCTTCTCTTCCCCGTATATCTTCGGAAGTTCTGTATCCAGTGCCTGCACTACCGAAATATTATGGTGGTCAGTACGTGCCTGGAATAAATACAGCGTGTGGGTAAGAATTTCGTTCAGGTCAAGATAATCTTTATCCTCCACTTTTTCCGGTCTGGCGATAGTTAAAAGATCCTCCACGATACTGTTCACCCGCTCAATTTCCGAGATGATAATTTGGTAGTGATAGCTGCTCACCCCGCCTGTATCCGGCGATTCCTTAAACAACTGCATAAACCCGTGAATGGTAGTCAACGGATTTCTGATCTCATGAGCAAAACCAGCCGACAGCCGTCCAATTACTTTCAGCTTTTCACTTCGCAGCAGTTCCCGTTCCATTTCCCTTTTTTCCGTGATTTCTTTAAACACCAACAGATAGTCTTCCACCCTTCCATCCTTTTCAGAAGACGGAAGTGGTGTATTGCTGAGGAAAAAAGAGTGCGTCCATCCTTGAATCGAGCAGTCAAATTCAAAAATGGATGAACGGTGGTCCCTGTCGTCAGACAGCTGAACATGCTTGATAAAAGCGGCGAATTCCGGACATTCTTCCTTCACTTTATGAAGCGGACGGCCTAATACATTCTCTTTTTTGCATCCAAACAGATTCTCGCATGTCCGGTTGAATGTCGTGATGGTCAGATCCTCCCGGTTGATGGAAATAACGCCGTTATCCGTTGCTTCCAAAATCAGGGTTGATTTACGGTGGGCTTTTTCCCGCTCGTCCAGGCGTTCTGTCATATCATTGAATGTACGGTTCAGCTTGTTGACCTCTTCATAGGCGTTAGAGTGGAGTGGTGGGACTTTTTTGCCTTCTGCAAAAGCACTCGCAGCGGAGACCAGGTTTTCCACCGGTCCTGTAATGTAGCGCGACAGTCTAAATGCAGCAGTCACCGTGATTAACAGGACAACACTGAACAGAGCGATATACTTCCACAGTAAACCACGAAGCGGTGCGTATACTTCATTTTCAGGAACCGATACCCCGACATACCACTCATTGCTGAATCCTTCCATCTTTCCGACGGGGGCAATGGCGCTGACACTCTGCCCCTCTTCATTACGAATCAGACCGGGCTGATTTCCGAACTCTTCCATCGACTTCATACTTTTGTTTGTCTGTTCAAGAAAGTTCTTTTCCAGAATATAATCCTGATTCGGATGGGCAATATAATCCCCGGATTGATTCAGGATAAATGTATCCGCCGAAGCACTCATGTTTTCCTGCTGCTGCGAATACTCACCGACTCGTTCCCACAAGAACGACCAGAGTTTTTCAAGATCAAAGGAAGGAGAGATGACACCGATAACCTCCCCCTCTTCATTCTCGACAGAAGAAGCCATGGCAAGAATCGGACTGTCCACGACAGGAGATCTGAATATGTCCGACAGAAACAAACCGCCTTCCTGCGCCTGCTGAAACCATTCTCTGTCTGCGACATTGTTTCCCACTACTGTGCCGTCTGTATCGACGGTAACCTCCCCTTCTGGATTGACAAAGATAAGACCGTAGTACAGTTCGTGGTTATGTATAAATTTCATAAATTCCTGCTGAATCTCTTCATCTTCTGCCTGGTCATTCATTAAAACAGGGTTGTCCGATAATTGTTCAAGATCAGAGAGCCGTTCCCGTATAATATCTTCGATCGCCAGCGAGAGATTATCCGAATAAATGAATAACGTCTGTTCAATGCGGTCCGTTAAATCATTTTTCTGCGTCTGATAGGAGATGATGCCTGCCACCGTAAGCGGAACACAGGTGATCACTAAAAATATAAGTAAAAGTTTTGAACGCAGTGTTTTCATCTTTTTCACCTGCCTCGTGCTGTACGAACGTATTATTTCACTTTTGCCCTACGTATACATCGTCTTCCCTCCGGCTACACTAGAACCTGTCAATCTATGGACAGAAAATCGAAAGGAGAGATCGAGCTGTGAATGTAAGACAGGATGCGTGGTCCGACCGGGATGATCGTTTTCTCGCTGATACCATTCTGCAGCACATCCGGGACGGAAGTACGCAGCTGCATGCCTTTGATGAAGCAGGAGATGAACTGGACAGAACATCCGCTGCATGCGGGTTCCGCTGGAATGCCATCGTCCGGGCAAGGTATCAGGAAGACATCAGAGAAGCCAAACGGGAACGCAAACAGAAATTAAAAAACACAGCCCGCCATGCCGCCTCCAGCTTTAAAAACAACGGCCAATCTTCCCGGCTGCCGCTGGAATCTATCATCAAAACTCTCGAACGGCTGGAGTATTCCCTGACGGAGACATCTGAAGATACCATTGCGCGGCTGGAATCCCGTCATCATGAACTTCAGCAGGAACTCGACAGAATGAACAGCGACTACCAGGCGGTAAAGCAGGATTATGAAACCATTGTAAGTATGATGAACCGGGCCAGAGAAATGGCCGTGACTGAAGAGACGAATCAGCTTTCCAACTTGTTCCGTATGGACCGGAATGGAAACCTGGAAAAAGTAGAGAACTCTTAAGAATCACGCCCCTCATTATCTCACAGTTGCCGGCAGGAATGAAGAAATTCCTGATTATCATCTCTTAAAAACATACAAAACCCCAGAGGATGTAATCCCCTGGGGTTACTGCTTTTAACAATAGAAGAGTCCCGATGTGCCGTTAAACTGACATAGTTTTGAAGCCTGCTTCCGGCAGGTGGGTGCCCTGTTCAATTGTTCAGACTTCCACTTGGAAGAGGCATGCCATTCCAATTGAAACTTCCGGGCTCCCAATGTAAAACTGTTGGCTCAAAACGATTTGTGTCCCACGTACACCTCAGGACTCTTCAAATGATTGATTACATCATAGCATGGATCGATGCGGCGGTCAAGAATGTGTATTTCACCGGCTGATGTCCCTGAAAAACAAATAAAAGCCCCTTCATTTCAGAGAAACAGGATTAACAAACAGCTAATCAGGGTATAGTTTTCCTTCAGGCCCAAAACCCTATTCAGTAGAAAGGAACGTCTGCTTTTCATGAATAACGAACATACAAACACAGACTGGATTGCCAGACAGGAAGTCATTCACGTGGAACAGACAATTGAATGGCTCGAAAAAAAACAGAAGGAGTACAGCGGCTGGCTTTATTTATTTGAAGACAGGCTCGAAAGCCATATCCACCATTATCCGCTGCGCGATGTATTTGATATCTCCTTCCGCTGGGAACCCGGTCAGATAGGATTTCTCTACCTGCATACAACCAGCGGCGTACGCACCTTTCAGATCAAAACGGATCCTTCTCCCTTTATTGACGCTTTCCGGCAGACCGACCACATTTAATCCATACTTACTCTTCTTCCCGGGGAATCACTTTCAGATCGAGTTCATCGAGCTGGCTGTCGTTCACCTCTCCGGGAGCTCCGGTCAATGGATCGCTCGCACTGGCGGTTTTCGGGAAGGCTATTGTATCCCGCAGATTATTGCTGCCGGCCAGAATCATGATCAGACGGTCCAGCCCGAGTGCAATGCCTCCGTGCGGCGGAGTGCCGTAGTCAAAAGCATTCAGCAGAAATCCGAACTGCTCTTCTGCTTCTTCGCGGCTGAAGCCGAGTGCTTTGAACATTTTCTCCTGCAGATCTCTTTCGAAAATACGCTGTGAACCGCCCCCGAGCTCGTAGCCGTTCAGCACGAGGTCGTAAGCTTCCGCTTTTACTTCTTCCGGACGGTCGTCGAGTTTATCGATATCTTCCGGCATGGGTCTTGTGAATGGATGATGCATCGCTGAGTACTTTCCTGTATCCGGATCGTATTCCATCAGCGGGAATTCTGTCACCCACAGGAAGTGAAAGGCATTCTCGTCAATAAGTCCGAGTTCTTTTCCAAACTTCAGACGAAGCGCTCCGAGCGCGTCGAATACAATCTGATGCTGATCCGCGCCGAAAAACAGAAGGTCGCCGGCTTCGGCATCCATCGCCTGGCGGAGCGCGGCTGTTTCTTCATTGGTAAAGAATTTGGCGATCGGGCCTTTCAGCTGGTCTTCCTCCACTTTCAGCCACGCCAGTCCTTTCGCGCCGTAAATGGCCACGAATTCGGCTTGATCATCGATTTCCTTGCGGGACATCGAATCGGCCACTCCCTTAACGTTTAATCCTTTGACAATACCGCCGTTTTTAACAGCGTCGGTGAATACTTTAAAGCCGCTTTCTTTGACGATATCGCTCAGTTCCACCAGTTCCATGCCGAAGCGGGTATCCGGCTTGTCAGATCCGAAACGGTGCATCGCCTCTTCATACGTCAAGCGTTTAAACGGCGCCTCGATATCGACGTCGTGAATGTCTTTCATCACCCGGCGCATCATGTTTTCCATCATCGGAAGGAAATCTTCTGTATTCATGAACGACGCTTCGATGTCGACCTGCGTAAATTCCGGCTGGCGGTCGGCACGCAGATCCTCGTCGCGGAAGCAGCGCACGATCTGATAGTATTTTTCAAAACCAGACACCATCAGCAGCTGTTTAAACAACTGCGGGGACTGCGGCAGCGCATAGAACTGCCCGTGGTGCACCCGGCTCGGCACAAGATAGTCACGTGCGCCTTCCGGTGTGCTCTTTGTGAGCATCGGGGTCTCCATCTCGAGAAAATCCTGTTCATCCAGAAAGTCCCGGATTATCTTTGTCGTGCGGTGGCGCATCTTAAATGTTTCACGCATTCCCGCGCGGCGGAGATCGAGATAACGGTATTTCAGACGCACATCTTCGGACACGTCGGTTTCGTCTTCCACCTGAAACGGCAGCGGCTTCGCGTCATTCAGGATCGTTACTTCCTCCACCTGGACTTCGACGGTACCGGTCGGGATTTTTTCGTTAAATGTTTCCTCATCCCGCTTCACGACAGTTCCTTTTACATGCAGCACATACTCATTTCTCACTTTATCCATCGTTTCGAGGGCTTCATTCGATATTTCCGGGTTTGCAACGATCTGTACGATGCCGCTGCGGTCGCGCAGGTCGATAAATATGACCTGCCCGAGGTCCCGTCTCGTCTGGGCCCATCCTTTTAATTCAACGATGGAACCAATTGCCGATTCCGTAATGTCTGTACAGTAGTGTGTTCGACCTATCATTGTTTTTCCTCCTTCAATCGCTCGTACAAACGGGCTGGAAGCTCACTTACCGCAACTTCCTCCTGGCCGCCGCTCTGCATGTTTTTCAGATTGATAATGCCGGCATTCCATTCTTCCTCTCCAAGCACTGCAGTGAAGAGAGCCTGGTGCCGGTCGGCGGCTTTGAACTGTCCTTTCATTTTTTTATTCATGTAATCTTTATCCGCAGATATCCCCGCACGGCGGAGTTTTGTCAACAGCGCTGTCCCGGCCTTATCCGGTTCGTCTCCCTGTGTGACAAGATAACAATCCAGACCCCGCTGCATCGGAATCTCCACGTTTTGTGCGTCCAGTGCCATCAAAAGCCGTTCCACGCTCAGCGCAAAGCCGATGCCGGGGGATTCCGGGCCTCCGAGCTCTTCTACCAGACCGTTGTAACGTCCTCCGCCCATCAGGGTGGAAATTGCACCAAATCCCTCTCCTTCAATCATGATCTCAAAGGCGGTGTGGTTGTAATAATCAAGACCTCGCACAAGATTGGAATCCACTACATAAGAAATGTCCATTTTATCCAGCAGTTCTTTTACCGTTTCAAAATACCGGGTCGAATAGTCATTCAGATAGTCCAGTATAGACGGTGCATGCTGCATGAGCGGATGATCTTTGTCTTCTTTGCAGTCGAGAATGCGGAGCGGATTTGTTTCCAGACGGCTCTGACAGTCGCTGCAGAATTCGCCGATGCGCGGGCTGAAATGACTGATCAGCGCCTCACGGTGGGCGTTTCTGCTTTCGTGATCGCCAAGGCTGTTCAGAACAAGTTTCAATCCCTTCAGTCCGGCTTCCCGGTAAAACTCCATCGCAAGCGAAATGACCTCCGCATCGACCGCCGGATCGTCACTGCCGATCGCTTCCACGCCGAACTGTACAAACTGCCGCATTCTTCCGGACTGCGGGCGCTCATAACGAAACATTGGTCCCGTGTAATACAGTTTGTCCGGCTGGTCCGGGAGACCGAACCGTTTGTTTTCGACGTATGAGCGTACGACCGAGGCGGTGCCTTCGGGCCTAAGCGTCAGACTGCGGCCGGAACGGTCTTCAAATGTGTACATTTCTTTCTGTACAATGTCGGTCGTATCACCAACGCCGCGCTGAAACAGTTCGGTCTGCTCAAAAATAGGAGTGCGGATTTCGGCGTAATTGTAACGGCGGCAGATATTGTGCCAGATGCTTTCCACATACTGCCACTCCTGCGACCGTCCCGGCAGAATATCCTGCGTTCCTCTCGGGATTCGTATATTCATATCTACGGCTCCTTTCTCCATGTAACTCCGGCAATAAAAAAACCCGTCCCCTCCGCATTAACATACGAGGGACGAGTTATTCCCGTGGTGCCACCCTGCTTGAAACATATTCTCCATGTTTCCGCTTCTTTCACGTTAACGCCTGAATACGTCCGTCCCTACCAACGCCGTGTGCCTTCGAAACGGAGCCTCGAGAGTGTCTTTCAACGAGGGAGACGTGGAACTGTTTTCAGCTGCGGCAGTTCCTCTCTGCAACGTCTTACTCCTGTTTACTTTCTCTGTCTTCAGCCTTCTGCATTTTTCATAACTGATATATATCTTACGAATCTCCAGCCCGATTGTCAAGGGATGCTCAGGACGGGGAATCGAGAACGAAGGTGACCGGACCGTGATTCGTGAGGGAAATGTTCATTTCGGCTCCGAACCGGCCGGTTTCGACTTCCGCTCCTTTTTCAGCAAGCCTCCCGTTAAACCGCTGGAACAGGGATTGGGCCTCCTCCGGCGCTGCAGCCTGCATAAAGTTCGGCCGTCTCCCTTTTCTGCAGTCCCCGTAAAGCGTGAACTGAGGGATAGACAGAATTTTTCCGCCCTGGTCCAGAAGAGACTCATTCATTTTTCCCGCGTCATCTTCAAAGATACGCAGGTTCACGATTTTTTCGGCCATCCAGCTGATATCGTCGTTGGTGTCTTCGTGCGTGAATCCAACGAGTGCCACCAGACCGTGCTCAATAGAACCGGTAACGGCTCCATCCACTTCACAGCTTCCGCCGCTTGAGCGCTGAATGATTACTCTCATTGTTCTCGTCCTTTCTTTTCCACCTTACTGAACCCTGCGCCGTACGGAATAAATATCGGACAGTTTTTTCACTTTTTCCACCACCCGGTGAAGGTGGCCGATGTTGGCTATCGAAATCGTTACATCAATGACTGCCACTTTGTTTTTATCGGAACGTCCGTTGACAGCCGTAATGTTGGTTTTCGTTTCAGTTACGGCCTGCAGCACTTCATTTAACAGACCACGGCGGTCGTACCCGGTGATCTCGAGATCGACGCTGTAATTTTTACGTTTATCGTTTACTGCTTCCCATTCCACTTCGAGAAGACGGGATGTCTCCTCTACATTTTTCACGTTTGGACAGTCTGCGCGGTGTACCGACACCCCGCGCCCCTTGGTGATAAAGCCGATGATTTCATCGCCCGGAACGGGATTGCAGCATTTGGAAAGCCGGATGAGCAGGTTGTCCATCCCTTTGACGTTCACGCCGGCGCTTGTATTTTTGGACTCGGTCTGTGTCGTTACTTCTTTCACCGCTTCTGCAACCGGCTTTTGTTCTTCTTCCTGCTCCAGCTGCTGGCGGATTTTATCGGTGAGTCTCGTCACAACCTGTTTCGGGCTGAGACCATTATAGCCGACGGCAGCGAACATATCCTCTTCGCTTGAGAAACTGAACTTCTCCGCTGTTTCCTGTTTCGTGTCTTCTGTCATCACCTGTTTTGTATCAAAACCCTGGTTCTTTAGTTCCTTTTCGACCATGTCCCTGCCTTTGGATATATTTTCTTCCCGCCGTTCTTTCTTGTAGAACTGCTTGATTTTGTTTTTGGCATGGGAACTCTGAGTCAGTTTCAGCCAGTCCTGGCTCGGGCCGTAGGAATGCTTGGACGTCAGCATTTCGACGATGTCCCCGGTATTGAGCTGATAATCGAGGGGAACCATCTTGCCGTTCACCTTCGCACCGATCGTCCGGTTGCCGATTTCGGTATGAATCCGGTACGCAAAATCAATCGGCACCGATCCGCGCGGAAGTTCGATAACGTCTCCTTTCGGCGAAAAAACAAAGACCATGTCGGAAAAAAGGTCCATTTTCAAGGATTCCATGAAGTCCTGGGCATCCGCCGTTTCGTTCTGCCATTCAATAATCTCACGGAACCAGGTCAGCTTGTCTTCAAGAGACGTACCTGATGCTGTTTTTCCTTCTTTGTAGGCCCAGTGGGCGGCCACACCAAATTCCGCCACACGATGCATATCCTCCGAGCGGATCTGCACCTCCAAAGGTTCTCCTTTCGGCCCGATCACCGTCGTATGCAGGGACTGATACATGTTGGCTTTAGGCATCGCAATGTAATCTTTGAAACGTCCCGGCATCGGTTTCCAGCACGTATGAATGATACCGAGCACCGCATAGCAGTCTTTAATGCTTCGGACAATGATGCGCACGGCCAGGAGATCATATATCTCGTTAAACTGTTTCTTCTCTTTCACCATTTTCCGGTAAATGCTGTAGATATGCTTCGGCCGTCCGTATAGTTCCGAAGCCTCGAGACTCGTCTGATCCATATTTTTCTTTATTTCATGGATCACTTCATCAATATACTGCTCCCGCTCGGCACGTTTTTGCTTCATCAGGTTTACAATGCGGTAATACTGCTGCGGGTCCAGGTAACGGAGCGCCGTGTCTTCGAGCTCCCATTTTATCGTGGATATACCGAGCCGGTGGGCCAGCGGCGCAAATATTTCCAGCGTCTCATTTGAAATTCTGCGCTGCTTGTCCGGCGGAAGATGTTTCAGGGTGCGCATGTTGTGCAGACGGTCGGCAAGCTTGATTAGAATCACCCTGATGTCTTTGGCCATTGCCACGACCATTTTGCGGTGATTTTCCGCCTGTTGTTCTTCTTTGGATTTATATTTTATTTTTTTCAGCTTGGTGACGCCATCCACCAGCATGGCCACTTCTTCATTAAACGCTTCTTCGATATCCTCGACTGTCACTTCCGTATCTTCCACAACGTCGTGCAGAAAGGCTGCAGCCAACGTATTCGGATCCATCTGAAGTTCGACCAGAATCCCAACAACCTGAATCGGGTGCAGAATGTAAGGTTCGCCGGACTTGCGGTACTGGTCCTTATGAGCTTCTTCAGCATAATGATAAGCACGCTGCAGAAAAGAAACGTCATTTTCCGTCAAAAATTCTCTGGATTTTTCGAGCACTTCATCGATGGTCATTCAATCACCCTGCAAGCCTTTCTAAAATGATTCGTATAGTATATTATCTTGAAAATTTTCTTTTCTGTAAAGGATAAAGAATTTTGTCGAAAAATGAAGAAAAATGAAGCATCCCCAACGCTGTAATAGTAAAAAGTGCTCCTGTCAAAGAGCACTTTCCGGACTTTTATTCGAATGTGACGAGGGAAAAGATATCATAGCCGTTCAGATTGTCCCGTCCGTTTAAGTACGACAGTTCGATCATGAAAGCCATGCCTGCCACGTTTCCGCCCAGTTCTTCGACCAGCTGGATGGTGGCGTTTACTGTTCCTCCAGTTGCGAGCAGATCATCGGTGATCAACACATTTTGACCGGGGAGAATCGCGTCTCTATGAATGGAAAGACTGGATTCCCCGTATTCCAGACCGTAGTCTGCATCCACGGTTTCACGCGGGAGCTTTCCTTTTTTGCGCACCGGCACAAATGCTTTTTCAAGCGTATAAGCAATGGGACAGCCGACGACAAATCCTCTGGCCTCCGGTCCGACAACAACATCAATCCGGCGGTCCGCGGCAAACGCGGCCATTTCATCCACCGCCTGTTTATAAACCGGGCCGTTCTGCATCAACGTCGTAATATCTTTGAAGCGGATACCTTCCTGCGGGTAATCTTCAATAATAGTGATATAATCTTTAAAATCCATGGCCTACCTTCTCCTTTGTTTCATTATTACCGCCGGCTGCCTGGATAAACAGCGCCAATCTTTCTTTCAGTTCCGTGTATGTAGAATACAGCAGCACCTGCTCTGCTTCCCGTTTATCCCTGTGTTTCTGATAGGAAACAGAGTCAAGCAGATCACGTTTGGCTGGAGCTTCTTTCGTTTGGACAATACCGCTTTCCATTGTAACAAAGTCAAGCTCAAAAAACACATGACTCATAAAAGAAACAGTATTGTATGTCCAGCCTTTCCTCTGCGCCAGTTCTTCGCCGTGTTTTTCCAGGTTAAAACTTCCCCGTTTTTTCAAAAAACCGTAATACCATTTAAAATCTTCTCTGCCGGGATCCTTCTGAAAATAAAGAACATCGTCGGACCGGAAAAACACATATACGTTCTCCACATCCCGAAGCTGTGCAAGGCAGTCATTTAGATCGCTCATCTGGATGGGCATATCGGCAAATATGAGGTTGGGAGCCTGCCTTGGAGAAGAACACACATCCTGTGCCGAAAGAACGTTTTTTTCCGGAAACATCGAAGCAAGACGGCGGACGTTCTCTTCGTGAAAAGAAACGACCACCGCAGCCGCGTCAGGAAGCCGGCCCACTGTCTCTTTTATATCCTTCTGCTGACGCTTATCGAAAAGCTGCCACTGGTCCACCGCCAGATCTTTCAGGAAAAGCTGCGGCTTGCGCCAGCCGTTCCATTCGTTGATGGAAAGTTCTCCGACGGCGCGCACAGAAGCATTCTCGGTCGTATAATCATCCAGACTTCCAAGATGAAAGCCTACGCCGTCGAGACGCTTTCCGTCCTGTTCGAGTTCCAGTTTCAGATGATTTTTTGCGCTCCCGATTTTCCGTTTGGATGCCAGTGTTACATCCTGCAGCATAAACACCGGTTTCGGATTGCCGACCCCAAACGGGCCCAGTTTCTGCAATTCTTCCAAAGCCGTTGTTGTCACATCACTCACAGCAACTTTCATATCAACGGTGGTGGACGGAATAAAATCATCTTCCTCAAGAGACACGGCAGCCTGCTCTTCCAGCCGCCTTCTTAATTCATCAATATCACCCGGATCCATCGTCAGTCCGGCTGCCATCGTATGACCACCGAAATGCGGCAGAATATCCCGGCTTTGAGAAAGCTCGCTGAACATATCAAATCCTTGAATACTGCGGGCGGAACCTTTTGCTTCCCCGGTTTCTTCGTCAATTCCGAGAACAATCACCGGTCTGTAAAACTGTTCAATCAGTCTGGAAGCAACGATTCCGATAACGCCGGGGCTCCACCCCTTGCGCGCAATAACAAGTGCCCTGTTTTGGGAGGGCGGATAGTGGTTCTCGACCTCTTCCACCGCTTCTTTCGTCATATCATTTACAATTTTCTGCCGTTCCCTGTTCAGGCCGTCTATCATTTTGGCCCACTCCCCGGCTTCTTCCTTGTCTTTGGAAGCAAGCAGATGGACCGCGGGGTCGGCCGCTTCCATCCGCCCTGCCGCGTTGATACGTGGTCCCATGGCAAAACCAACATGGTCTTCTTCCATCGCTCCCTCTTCAATGCCGCAGATACGTTTCAGTGCCTCAATGCCCGGCTTTTTGGATACAGCCAGAGCCTGCAGGCCGCGGGAGACCAGAATTCTGTTTTCATCGAGCAGCGGTACAAGGTCGCTGATCGTTCCTATTGTAAAAATATCCAGCAGGTGGGACGGGAATGAACCCAGTGCTGCTTCGGCGGTTTTCAGCGCCACACCGGCTCCGGCGAGTTCTTTGAACGGATAGGAACAGCCCGGTTTTTTCGGGTTGATAATGCAGTACGCATCCGGAAGTTCCGGCGCCGGCTCATGGTGGTCCGTCACAATAACGTCCAGTCCCATCTCATTTGCCGCCTTCACTTCCGGCACAGCTGCTATCCCGGTATCAACCGTAATGACAAGCGACGCTCCCTCTTTTGCCGCCTGCTCGAGGGCGGGGATATTCGGCCCGTATCCTTCGGTGAAACGGTTCGGAATATACCAGCCGAAATCGGCATTCAGTTCTTTCAATACATGCATCATGATGATGGTGCTTGACACACCGTCCGCATCATAATCTCCGAATATAAGTATTTTTTCTTTATTGTCCACTGCCTGATGTATTCGCTCCACAGCTTCCTGCATGCCGTCCAGCAGAAACGGATCATGAAGGCCGTCCATGGGTTTTTTTAGAAATTCAGATGCTTCTTTGATCGTACGGTATCCTCTTTTGGACAACAACGCTGCGGTCATGGAGGAGACGTTCAGTTCCTGTTCCAGCTGTTTTTTCCCGGAAAAATCAGCCTCTTCCATCATCCAGCGTGTTTTTGGTCTTAACATGACAAAAACCACCCCTGACCTACTCATTATACTAAAGCAGGGCAGGGGTTACAATTGGTGGCTTCGGATTCAGACGGCTCGTTATTTTGACGGCCGTGAATCAGTCGTGTCATCTTCGTCGGAACCTTCATCCTCCGCGAGGGATGAAGGTTTCTCTTTGTCTTCGCTTTTCCCCTGTGTCAGGCGTTTAATTTCCTGCTGCAGCCGGTATACTTTAATAATGCCGAGCGAACCTGTAATGACAGCCCCCATCAAAACAGATCCGAGTATGACAAGAATGAGCGGCCACTCCGCCGTCCCGAAAATATAATTTACTTCCACTCCATCTACGTTAATCACAGCAAAAACAGCAATAATAAGAGCCGCGGCAGCACCAAGTATTAATACAGACTGCCCTCTCATGGAAACCATCCTTTCAGTTTTCCTCTTCGTGCGGATTGATGTGTACAAACACGTCTTTCACTTTTTCATCCACCAGCAGATGTTCTTTCACTCTTTTGCCGATGTCATGGCCCTCCTGTACGGTGATGGAAGGATCAACGGCAATCTTGATATCAATGATGACGTAATGACCATGTTCTCTTGCAAAAAACTCATCCACGTGCAGCACACCGTCCACACCACTCACCTGCTTCCGCATCTCCTTCGTATCTTCGGCGTGAAGAACATGGTCGAGAGCATTATGAATCGACGTTTTACCGAGTGTCCAGGCCATTCTCATAATTAAAATGGATACAAACAGGCCGGCCGCAAGATCACCATACAGCATCCATGTAATATCCAGCTGATTTCCGGCTATCGAAGCCCCTACCCCGGCAAGAGCTGCCGCTGAAGAAAAAACATCAGAACGGTGATGCCAGGCGTCCGTGATGAGCGCTTCACTGTTATATTTATTTCCCAGGAAATGTTTGTAACGAAACATTCCTTCTTTTACTATAATCGAAAAGATAATGGCATACAGCGCTGCCGTTCCCGGAATGGATACCGGTTTATCCAGATCCTGAAGAGCATTCAGACCAATTTCCACTCCAACGACAAACAACAGAACGGCCACAATAATAGCTGTTACCGTCTCCGCTTTGCCGTGTCCGTATGGGTGGTCACGGTCAGGCGGAAGGTTCGCTGCCCGTACTCCAATTAATACCGCGACAGATCCGACTACATCGGAAGCTGAATGCACCGCGTCCGCCGTCAGCGCCCGGCTGTCCGTCATGATTCCGGTAAGCCCTTTAAAGATAGCAAGAAGAATATTCCCGGCAATGCCGATGACGGCTCCGAATCGTACCATTTGATATCGTTTTTCTTCAGTTTTCACCGGCACGGCCTCCCATTTCTGGTAGAGTGTACATGTATTATAACAAGGAAAAAGTCATGGTGGTATACCATGACTTACACTTCCGGTTCCATATCTTCCGTATCTTCTTTCTTCGGTTTGTTCCAGTTGCGCTGGATGCTTTTCCATTTCCAGGAGAGCCAGAGCTGGGACGCAAGGAACAGGGAAGAATACGTTCCCGCTACAAGACCGACAACAAGCGCAAACGAAAACGACCGAATGGCTTCGCCGCCGAACAGGAAGATGGCTCCCGCGGCGAATACGACCGTCAGCACGGTATTAATCGAGCGGACAAGTGTCTGATTCAGGCTGAGATCAACCACTTCGGCAAGGTCGTCGAACGACGTGATTTCTTCCTTAAAGCTCATGTTCTCGCGTATCCGGTCAAACGTCACTATCGTATCATTGATAGAGTAACCGACAATCGTGAGAACAGCTGCAATGAATGGAACGTTCACTTCAAACTGCACGATCGAAAACACGACAATAATGAAAAACGCGTCATGCATCAGCGCAGCGATCGAAGCAAGCCCGTACCAGAATTCAAACCGTATCGTAACGTACAGTATAATGCCCAAAGAAGCAATCAGAACCGAAACGAGCGCGTTCATCGCAAGTTCCTCTCCAACCTGCGGGGAGACCGTGCTTACGTTTGGCTGCTGCCCGTACTGCTCGCCGAAATACGTCTGGATTTCCGCGATTTCATCCTGGGACAGCGTTCCGATAAAACTGGCATAAGCCAACTCGTTATTATCCCCGGCAAGTGTGATCTCATCCGGTTCATAACCGTCTCCGATGGAGGCGAACTGCTGCTCCACTTCGTCTGCGGTCAACGTATCGTTGGCAAGCACTTCCACTTTCGAACCGCTTTGAAAATCGATGCCGAGATTCAGACCGGCAGTGAAAAGCAGGATAATACCGGCTAAAAGGAATACCACAGAAAAGGTAAAAAACTTTTTCCTGTGTTTGACAAATGGAATGGATCGTTTATTTTCACTGGGATTCATGGATTTGATTCTCCTTTACACCGAACACCCGCGGTTTCTTGTTAAAGATTCTGCTCTGCACCCACAGGCCGAGCAGCAGTCTTGAGCCGAACACTGCCGTAAGAAAGCTTGTCAGAATGCTGACAATCAGCATAACGGCAAAACCCTGCACCGAACTTGTTCCGTAATAAAAGAGAACGCCGGCGGCAAGAATCGTTGTGATGTTGGCGTCCAGTATCGTAGACAGCGACCGTCTACTTCCCGCTTTAAAGGCGGATAAAATCGTTTTGCCGGTCTTGATCTCTTCCTTGATTCGTTCGTAGGTGATGATATTGGCGTCAACCGCCATCCCGACACCGAGAATCAAGGCCGCGATACCCGGAAGCGTGAGCACACCCTGCATCCAGTTGAAGATGAGCAGCACAATGTAAATATAGGCGGACAACGTAACAGCCGCTATGATTCCCATAAATCGGTAGTAAGCAATCATATACGCAAGAATCAAGCCGATACCGATAAATCCGGCAAAAATCGTGTTATCCATGGCCTGCTCCCCAAGGGAGGCACTGACGGCATTCGAAGAAATCTCTTCCATATCCACCGGAAGCGATCCGGAGTTCAGAACCTCCGCCAGAAATTCCGCTTCCTGCACATCGAAATTCCCTTCGATTTGAATGTTCTGCCTGTAAAGCGGGTCGTCAACTACTGGAGCAGACAGATACTTCGGATCCTCTTTCTGAACTTCTTCTCTGAAGGAGTCTCCTTTTTCATAGTCGAGCCAGATGACAAGCCGGTTATTCGGGGAATCGTATTCGTTGATGATATTTTCTGTAACCTTTCCGAACTTATTGGAATCTTTCAGGGAGAGTGTAACAACCGGGTTATTTGCCTGGGTAAAACCGACACTTGCTCCGTTTTCCTGCAGAGCCTGACCGGTCAGTCTGACGTTATCATCTACGTCCCGGAAGCTCAGTTCCGCCTGCGTGGAGAGGAGTTCCCTTGCTTCCTGCTGATTTTCCACACCGGCAAGCTGCACCCGTATCCGGTTCTCTCCTTCGATCGTGATGTTGGGCTGCGATACACCGAGAACGTTTACCCTTTGGTTCAACGCACTGACGGTGGCCTGCATTGTTTCATCTGTGATTTCTTCTTCCCCTTCCTCAGCAGGCGAAACTTCATACAACACTTCAAAACCGCCCTGTAAATCAAGCCCAAGATTGATTCCTTTGGCGGTTCCCATGACGGTCTGCGAAATCACGCCGGCCAGTCCAAGGATAATCACAAAAAACGTGACAATTCTCCACTTCTTTATCATGAACGCTCCATCCTCCTTCAGCCGTCATCCTTTTACAGATAAGCGGACCTCTCCCATTTTCCCGGCAGCGCGGGCAGCCTGGAGCGCAGGAAAAAAGCAGCTGCCGGGCGGATACTGCAGCTTCAGCAGCCGGGCGCTGCCAGGGAATACGGCTGATTATGTACAAATTTACCATGTGTCGCGTCAGCAACAGGTTAATTATACTGATGCATTTTCTGTCATGTCAAATGACGGTCCGATGAACTGCCTGTCTCTATATCCTCCAAAAGCTCTCCCAAAGCCGTTTCTGAAGAATACAGCGATGCACTTTCTTTATAGGAAGCAATGGTGACATCATTCATGTAGTCACGAATGGATAAATGCATCACCGCCTGAACGAGCGCGTGTATCCGGAGACTGACTTCCTGTTTCTGCAGTTTTTTCATAGCAAGGGCCCATATATCCTCTTTCTTCACACTCGTATATCCAAACTGGTGAAACTCTTCCATTTTGCTTATCAGCGCCGGCTCTACATCTTCTTTCCACACTTCAAACGGCCCGGTATTCATCTTTTTGTTCCTCCTGTTTTGCAAAGTTGTCATGCTCGTCCCAGGGCTTTGCATATAAATGAAAGCACGTATTGGTTTTTACAGCAGCTTGATTTTCTCGGAAGGCAGGGCAGCACATGCAGACACGTACTTTCATTAAAGGGACTATTATATTAATAGCAGCAGGGCTCGCGACCCGTATCCTCGGTTTTATTAACCGCATTGTCACCGCGAACATTCTCGGTGCGGAAGGAATCGGGTTGTATAACATGGCCTTTCCTACGCTGCTTTTAATTATAACTTTAACACAACTCGGGCTTCCTGTGGCGATCTCTAAATTAACAGCAGAGGCCGTTCCAAAAAAAGACACCCGGAAAATGAAGCAGATTCTCGTCATTTCCCTGACCGTCACCGGTGTGTTGAGTGTGTTGTTTACGATTCTTTTAGTATGGAGCGCTTCGTTCTTTGCCGAATACTTCGTCACCGATGAACGGGCGCTTTATTCTCTTCTTGCGATTACTCCCATCATACCGGCAGCAGCCGTTTCGGCAGTACTGCGCGGGTATTTCCAGGGAAAACAGAATATGAAACCGACCGCGATGTCCCAGGTGATTGAGCAGATCGTGCGGATTTCTTTAGTGGCTGTGTGTACGAATGCTCTTCTTCCTTACGGCCTGGAATTTGCTGCGGCAGGAGCGATGCTTTCGGTTGCTGCCGGTGAAGGTGCCTCTCTTTTGTATTTAATGCGGCGCTTCACCTATGATAAACCACTTCCGCTGCGGCGTCGTTTTTTCCACTCCCTGAAAAGTGGAGGTCCCGTCTTTCAGGATTTGATGACCGTCGCCCTGCCTGCTACCGGCAGCCGGCTCGTCGGTTCTGTAACGCTGTTTATGGAACCGATCATCATCGCCCACAGTCTTGCCCTCGCTGGATACGCCACCGCTGCTGCCACAGCCCAGTACGGGGAGCTGAGCGGGTTTGTCATTCCCCTGCTGCTGCTTCCAACGTTTATCACACACTCGTTTTCTGTGTCACTCGTTCCCGCCGTCAGTGAGGCAGCTGCTGCAAAAGATTACGGTATGATACAAAGAAGACTCCGGCAGACACTGCGCACGGGGCTGATAGCAGGGAGTTTCTGCGCCTGTTTTCTGTTTGTCTTTGCCCGGCCGATCATGGATGTTATGTATGATTCCCCGGAGAGTGCTTACCTGCTGCAGATCATGGCGCCTTTCAGCTTGTTTTTGTACATGCAGGGACCGCTGCAGGCTGTACTGCAGGGATTGAACCTTGCCAGAACTGCCATGTTCAATACGTTGTCCGGTGCAATCATCAAAATGAGTCTGCTGTTTCTTTTTACGTCGCAGCCTGCACTGGGCATCAGCGGTGCCGCTCTTGCTATTGCTGTCAACATGGTCCTTGTGACCCTGCTCCATTTCAGGGTCGTAACAAAAGCCGCCGGATTGATTCTGGAAGGAAAAGCAGTGCTTTTCATCCCGGCTGCGGCCGCATGCTCCGTATTTGGAATCAACGCTCTTCTTACGCCGTTTGAGCAGACACATCCACAAATTATTCAGTTAACCACCGCGACCGCGGGAGCCGGACTGATTTTTGCGATTCTGTTATGGACAGCTGGATTTTTCAAGTGGTCGTACTGGAGAAAAATTTCTTCCATGCGTTAGTCATTTTTCTCATCAATATACAACACACCGTTTTCCTGAAGCACGCAGTAGGAAACATTTTTCACATAGTCAATTCCCGCTTTATGAAGTTCGCGCCGCAGCCACATTTCATCTTTTCCGGATTTCATGAGATGTTCCCAATGAATATGGCCGTCAATGATAAAAGGAAGCGGATAGGACAACTCTTCCGCTTCTTCGTTTTTTTCAAACACAGACAATTCCCCCGACGGTTCCAGAATGGCAAATTCCACGTCGGAAACGTCCTTTATGTCTTTCTGCCGGATCTGCATCAACAGATCATCAAAATTGTAGCGCTGCTTTTTCATCGCTTTTTCGTCTATGTTCCCATCCCGGATAAGGACCGTCGGACGGCCGTCCAGAATGTGGCGCATCCGTTCGCTTTTGAGAGACCACCACGCAAGAACGATCTGCAGGAGGGACAACACGATTATCGGGGCAAATGCCTTGATATAGGAAACATCCGTATCTTCCACCGAAACAACGGCAAGTTCGGCAATCATGATTGAAATGACAAAATCAAGCACCGACAATTCACCGATCTCGCGTTTTCCCATCATTCGAAGGACAATCAGAAGAAAAAAGTAAACGACGATTGTCCGAAGCACCATCGTCCATATTTCCACGCTATTCATCCACCTTTGCTTGACTGTGCCTCCTTTAGTATAGCCTGTACTTTTTTTTCCATGTATGTGTTAATAAAACAATAGATAGCGGAAGTAGATATAAATCGTGGAAACGACGAGAGAGACAATGGCGGCGGGCATGCCGATTTTCAGGAAGTCCATATAACTGAACCCATGTCCGGCCTTTTTAGCCAGTCCGGCTACGATCACATTCGCTGTCGCCCCGATCAGGGTGGCATTTCCCCCGAGACACGCACCAAGAGCGAGTGCCCACCAGATCGGCCGCAGATCACCGATGCCGTACCCTTCCATTTCCAAAATGACAGGAATCATGGCTGCCACAAACGGAATGTTGTCCACAAAGCCGGAAACAATCCCTGAAATCCACAGCATGGATAAAGAGGTGGCTGTCATCTCCCCTTCCGTCATAAAAATCAGACCACGTGCGAGCTCTTCCAGCAGACCTGTTTCTTCGAGGCCGCCGACGAGCATAAAAAGCCCGCCGAAAAAGAAAACGGTCGTCCATTCCATCCGCTGAAACACCTTCTCAGGATCTGCCTCTTCTCTTGTTAAAAAAAGCAGCAGCAGAGCGCCGGCCATCGCAATCGCCGTAATTTCCATCCGTAGCAGCGGCTGCATCATAAAAGCACAGATCGTGAGGACAAGCACGGCTCCGGATTTATACAGCAGGTTTTTATCGGTCACATAATCGGAGGCATCCAGTTTCTGCAGCTGCTGCCGGATCTCTGATCGTCTTTGTGCTTTCCACTCGCTCCGGTAATAATAAATGAGTCCGGCCGTAACAAGCAGAAAAATAACCAATGCCGGCGGTCCGAGGTGCAGCAGAAAATCATTGAACGTCAATCCCGCGGCCGCCTGTCCGATCATCAGATTCGGCGGATCTCCTATCAATGTAGCGGTGCCGCCGATGTTGGACGTGACGATAACCGCCATTAAAAAAGGAACCGGCTTCAGCTGCAGCATATTCGTAAGCGTAAAGACAACCGGTGTCACGAGCAGAACGGTCGTTACATTATTTAAAAACGCCGAACCAACCGCTGTCAGCACAGACAACAGAAAGAGCAGCGGCATTGGTTTTCCCTGTACAAGCTGTGCCGTTTTGACAGAGGCGTACTCAAACATGCCGCTCTGGCTTGTAATGGAGACGATGATCATCATCGACAGGAGAAGAATAATCGTGTGCCAGTCTATGTAGCGGAAGAAAACAAGCTGCAAATCCAGTATCCCGAAGACGACCATCAAAAGACCGCCTGAACATGCCACCAGCACACGGTCTCCTTTCTCCGCCATGAGCAGAGCATAACTGATGATAAAAATCGTTACGGCAGGGAGAACGTCTTCCACGAGAGCGACCACCTTTTTCACGGTTTGTACAAGTTTATGAAACACCTCCTGCAGTTTGAACACAAAAATCCGAATTCTGTTTTTTTGATATGTTTGTCTTCTATTTCCGCCACGTTTTCCATAAGCATGAAACAAAGCAAAGGAGGAGAGGAAAATGGAAGGAACAGGGAAGATCCGTGGAGCCGGAACCGGCATGATGATTATTGTCGGCATGCTGCTCGTCTCAGGTTTGGTGACGGCCACCATCCTTCGCTTCACATCGGTGTCTGAGGACTCTGTACGCTGGCTTCTATTGATAACCGCTATGATCAGTTTTTTTACAGGCGGGCTTTTTGCAGGAAGAAAAACAAAAGAGAAAGGAATGATGACCGGAGCCATTTCCGCGGCCGGTATGCTGCTGCTGTTTACCCTGCTTGAATATCTGGGGTTTGACAGTACCATCAGCGGCGGGCAGCTTCTGTATTTCGCTGCATTCGCGGCATGTGCTGCTTTCGGGGGAGTGATCGGCGTTCATTCCGCTTCCCGGTGACAAAGATGGACATACCGGACGGACCCTCCACGTAAATAAGAACGCTTCCGACTATCATGTATGATAGTCGGAAGCGTTCTTTTTTGGCCGGAGACTGCTATGTCACCGTCTCTTTCTTTATGAAGCCTATGCGTATTACAAAAGCTGTCGCTTATGTAAGCGGCCGCTAATCTTCATTGACGACTTCTCTGACGGAGTTGCGGTCAAACGTCAGTTTATTGTCATCGTCCACGGCAATCACGATTTTATTTTCATCAATGGCGTCGATTGTACCATGCATCCCGCCGATCGTAATAATACGGTCGCCTTTCTGCATATTCGCATGCATTTCCTTAATCTGCTTCTGCCGCTTCTGCTGCGGACGAATCAGCAGGAAATAGAAAATCGCGGCCATCAATATGAGCATAATTATTGGTGATAGTGATCCCATTATTCCCCTCCTTCCATTACTTCCCTATAAAACAGGCTAACACAAAACCTGAAGGATAAGCTAAAAGTTTTTCGCATCCGGGCGGTTGAAACCATACTGCTCAAAAAAATCGTCCCGGAAATCCAGAAGTCTGTCTTCCATAATCGCTTCCCGCACCTTTTTCATCAAGT
Organism: Salibacterium halotolerans; assembly: GCF_900115625.1. GTDB lineage: Bacteria > Bacillota > Bacilli > Bacillales > Marinococcaceae > Salibacterium > Salibacterium halotolerans. The sequence goes on from NZ_FOXD01000013.1 coordinate 38,068, forward strand.
CGAGCAGAAAGTACAAATTATGATAGGACGTGAGGCGGAAACCGAATGTTTCATTGGATTTGATGAGGTGTCTGATGTAAGCGCGGGAATAGTTCCGGCACACATGACAGCCGCAATCACTGTCAATCGGGCTGAAGTCCCTGGCATATGCCGCATTACGCACAACAAGACGGCCGCGGCTTGTCATACAGGCTCCATTACGTGCGATACGGGTCGGCAGCACGCAGTCAAACATGTCCACTCCACGGATGGCTCCATCGATCAGAGAATCCGCTGAACCGACTCCCATCAGGTATCTCGGCTTATGAATCGGAAGCAGCGGGCTCGTAAATTCAAGCACCCGGTTCATCACATCTTTCGGTTCTCCCACGGATAGTCCGCCTATAGCATAACCCGGAAAATCTAGAGAAATCAAATCATTTGCGGATTGTTTACGCAAATGTTCATATTCTCCGCCTTGAATGATACCAAACAACCCCTGGCTGTCCTTGTTCCGGTGAGCCTCAAGACAACGTTCCGCCCAGCGGGACGTCCGTTCCACCGACGCTTTCATGTAAGACTCTTCCGCCGGATAAGGCGGGCATTCATCAAGCGCCATCATAATGTCGGGGCCGAGTGCATTTTGAATCTGCATCGCTTTCTCCGGAGACAAAAACAGTTTCTCCCCGCTGATGTGATTCCGGAAATGAACACCTTCTTCTTTAATATTCCGGAAATCACTGAGACTGAACACCTGAAACCCTCCGGAATCAGTTAAAATGGGGCGGTCCCAGTTCATGAACGAATGCAGTCCGCCTGCTTCCTGCACGATATCCTCGCCCGGCCGGAGCCACAAATGATACGTATTACTCAAAATAATCTGGGCGTTCATATCCTCCAACTCTTCCGGGCTCAGCGTCTTCACGGTGGCAAGGGTGCCGACCGGCATGAACATCGGGGTATCGATGGCGCCGTGCGGGGTATGGATTGTACCGAGTCTCGCTCCGCTCTGTTTACACGTTTTTTTTAGTTCATAGGTTATTGCTGCCATCTATGCTGACTTCCCTTCATAATAAACATCGCATCCCCGAAGCTGAAAAAGCGGTAACGGTGCCCGACAGCTTCCTGATATGCCTGCATCAAAAATTCTCTTCCCGCCAGAGCGCTCACCATCATGACGAGCGTGGACTTCGGCAGGTGAAAATTGGTGAGCAGCGCGTCTATGCCCCGGAAGGTGTACCCCGGATAAATAAAGATATCCGTCCACCCCGATATCTTTTCAAATCTGCCGTTACCATCAGCCGCCGTCTCCAGCGTACGGGCGGACGTGGTGCCTACAGCAGCAATTTTCCCGCCGTTTTCCCTTGTTTCATTCAAAAGAAGGGCCGTTCCTTCACTGATTTGATAAAATTCCGCGTGCATGTGATGGTCCTCGACCGTTTCTGCCTCGACCGGCCGGAACGTACCGAGACCGACGTGCAGCGTAATAGTTGTCACGTGCACTCCTTTATGTTTCGCCTCGGCAAGCAGGTTATCCGTAAAATGAAGACCGGCTGTCGGGGCGGCGGCGGAACCTTCTTCTCTTGCAAATACGGTCTGGTAGCGCTCCTGATCATCCAGTTTTTCTTTGATATACGGAGGAAGCGGCATTTCACCCAGTTCCTCAAGAATTTCGAGAAAGACTCCGTCATAGCTGAACCGGAGCAGCCGGCCGCCGTGCTCCATCGTATCCAGGCACTCAGCTTTCAGCTTCGTTCCTCCAAAATACAAAACGGTGCCCGGTTTCACCCGCTTAGCCGGCTTGATCAACGTTTCCCAGACATCCTGTTCTTCCTGTTTCAGTAAAAGCACTTCGACCCGGCCGCCTGTTTCTTTTTCTCCAAACAACCGCGCGGGCAGCACCCGGGTATCATTGAGCACGAGACAGTCACCCGCATCCAGATAATCCAGGATACTCCGAAACGAGTCATGGTGCGTTTTCTCCGCTTTCGGATCCAGCACCATCAGCCGGGAAGCATCCCGCTTTTCAAGCGGCGTCTGGGCAATCAGTTCTTCCGGAAGCGAAAAATTAAAGTCCTCCACATTCATTTTCTTTCATACCTCACTTTTGTCTCTCCATACACGGCTTGAACAGCACTGGTCTACCGAAAACGTCCAATGATATAAAACACCAGGGACAGAATGATGCTTACGACGATACACGTGACGATCGGGAAGTAAAAGCTCGTGTTTTCGTTTTTTATAATAATATCGCCCGGCAGTCTGCCAAGCGGAATATACTTTCCACCTACCTGCCAGATCAGACCTGTAAGAACGAGCACGATCCCGAGGCCGATAAGGAGTTTGGGGATATCATTCACGGTCCGGCACCTCCAGCTGGAGATGTTCATAGACCAGGTTTGTCACCATCCGGCCTCTCGGGGTGCGGACGAGAAAACCAATCTGCATTAAGTAGGGCTCGTATACATCTTCGAGCGTGCTCGCTTCCTCCCCGATGGAGGCGGCGACAGCTTCAACCCCCACCGGGCCGCCGCGGAATTTCGTAATAATGGTGTGAAGAAGCTGGTGGTCAATGTCATCGAGACCGAGTCTGTCCACCTGCAGGTTCTCAAGTGCTGAGTCCGCTTCTTCAAGCGATATCGAATCTGCTCCTTTCACCTGTGCAAAGTCGCGGACCCGGCGCAGCAGACGGTTTGCCACTCTCGGTGTCCCGCGGGACCGTCTCGCCATTTCAAGAGCGGCCTGTTCTTCTACGGCAACCCCCATCATATCACCGCTGCGGGTTACAATGCGTGATAAGTCCTCTTCATTGTAATATTCGAGTCTGGAGTGCACGCCGAAACGATCACGAAGCGGAGAAGAAAGCATCCCCGCTCTCGTCGTCGCTCCGATTAATGTAAAAGGGGGAAGGTCGAGCCGGACAGACCGCGCCGTTGACTCTTTTCCGATAATAATATCAATACAGAAATCCTCCATCGCCGGGTACAGCACTTCCTCCACCGAGCGTGGAAGCCGGTGGATTTCGTCAATAAACAGAACATCCCCCGGTTCCAGGGCGGTCAAAACAGCAGCCAGATCACCCGGTTTTTCCACTGCCGGCCCGGAAGTCGTACGGATGTGCACCCCCATTTCCTGTGCAATAATCATGGCCAAGGTGGTTTTTCCAAGACCCGGAGGTCCGTATAGAAGGACATGGTCCAGACTTTCCTCCCGCATTTTCGCCGCTTCAATGAATACTTCCAGGTTGTCTTTCACTTTTTTCTGGCCGATGTATTGGCTGAAATCAAGCGGCCGTATGCTGTTTTCGGCGGCATCGTCTTCCGCGTATGCCGATTGGGATACGACTCGTTCTTCCATGATTGAAGCACCACCTGCTGCTTATCAGTTTAGGAAAGCATCCACTGCAATGCTTTTTTGACATATTCATCCGACGTTAACTGTTCCTGCTGCAGCGCCGGTTTTACTTTCTCAATTTCTTTTTCACCGTAACCGAGGGCTTTCAATGCTTCAAGGGCTTCCTCAAGCGCTTCATTGAATTCTTCTTCCGTCTGCGCGTAGAAGAGGGTGCCTGATGTATCATCGTTCATCACGTCCGTCAGTTTGCCTTTCAGATCGAGAATGATCTGCCTGGCTGTTTTCCTTCCCACGCCGGGGAATTTCACAAGAAAGGTCTCGTTTTCTTCTTCCACCGCCTGCACAACCTGAGCCGGCGCACCGGCAGCCAGCACTGCCAGTGCACCTTTGGGCCCGATGCCGGACACCTGCAGAAGCTGTTCAAACAGACCCCGCTCTCTTCTTGTCGGAAAGCCGTAGAGCCGCAGTACATCTTCTTTTACATATTGATAAGTGTATATGGTGACTTCCTCTTCCTGTCTGTCAAACACAAAAGGATTGGCACAATATATCAGATAGCCGGTATTCCCTACTTCAAGCGTTAAGGTTTCGCGCTCTGTGTGTACGATAGTTCCCCGCAAAAATTCAATCAACTGTCATTCCCTCTTCTCCTGCCGAACATGCTTTCCTTCTATCATAGCAGAATTGCTGCCGCATAGAAACCAGTTCATTTGCCGTGTTCGGACCGGCGCAGTGTGATCTCTTCCTGGTTCTGGTCCACAACCTTCCAGTCTTTGTATTTCATCCAGAAATCCGGCATCGACCAAACCGTTTCCATTTTCTTTTCAGTAACTATCTTTCCATCCGGCATTTCCTGCTCTAGAATCAAGGTGTAGCGGGCCGGTCCCGCTTTGCTGTCAGATGAGGAAAACGGCGCTTCGTGGAAACCGGCTGCGGCTGTGACAAACAGTAAAAGGAAACACAACGCCGCCCCTGCTGTTTTTTTATTCAAGACAAATCCACCCCTTTTTTACTGGACAGCGTGCCCGTTCAAAAAGGGGTTTATTCCACGTGTCAGGAAAGACGTTCCAGCTGTTCTTCTTCCACTTCAAAATTGTGGTACACATTCTGCACGTCATCGTTATCTTCGAGCGCATCGATAAGTTTCATCATCTTCTCCGCATGCTCATCGTTTAAGGCGGTATTCACATCCGGAAACAAAATGATCTCCGCTTTCGAGAATGTATACCCTTTATCTTCGAGCGCTTTTTTCACTTCCTCGAAATCATCCGGTTCTGTCTGAATATAGAACCAGCTTTCGTCGGAATCAATTTCTTCGCCTCCCGCTTCAATGGCTTCGAGCGTAAAGGCTTCTTCATCCATTTCTGTGTCCCGTTCAATGATCAGCTGCCCTTTGCGGTTGAACATGAACGACACACAGCCGTTTTCTCCAAGATTACCGCCATGCTTGGAAAAAGCGTGCCGGACTTCCGATACGGTTCTGTTTTTATTTTCGGTCAGCGTCTGAACGAGTACCGCTGCACCGCCAGGACCGTAGCCTTCATACGTGAATGCCTCGTAATCTACGGCGCCGCCTTCCCCGGAAGCCTTTTTAATCGTACGTTCAATATTGTCCGACGGCACGTTTTCTGCTCTTGCTTTCGTGAGGGCCATACGCAGACGAAGGTTCGTATCGGGATCATCTCCGCTCTCCCGAACCGCGGCGAATATTTCCTTCGACAGCTTCGTAAATACTTTTGCGCGTTTGGCATCCTGGCTTTCTTTTCTTCGTTTTATGTTATGCCATTTGGAATGTCCTGCCATTGTTCATTCCTCCTCTTTCTATCCATTTATAAAATATAGCATATTCAGCGCAAACATTGAAGGAAGGAGGCATCGCAAAACATATTCATTCCTGTTGTGCTTATGTGTTTAGACGGTTTCCATAATATAAACAAAGCGCTCCACCTGTAGAAACGGTGGAACGCTCTGTATTCTGTCAGCTGTTTTCAAAAGGTCTTCTTGCTGCATTGCCGATGTCGTTGATCATGTTGTTGATGGTGTCCCCGGCTTCATTAAGTCCGGTACCATTTTCCATATCATTTGCGAGCTGCTGGATGTCGCCGAATTTCTCGGAGTCGAACGTGACGTGTACATTTTTATTCTGCATTTTGGATTTCACACGGCTTTTGACTTTACCGGCAAGCTGTTCTGCTTTTTTGCCTTCTTCCGGTGTGTCAATGCCAAGTACAACGTCTTGTCCACGAACAATCGCACGGGCGTCATCGATACCTTCCATGCCTTCCACCTGTTTCTCAATGTTCGATGCCTGTCCGTTGTTTCCATCTGCACTGCCGTTATTATTCATGTTTTGATTATCAGCAGTGTTATCAGCGCCGCCATCATTGACATTCTGGGAATTAAGCATGCCGCGTTCGCCTACCATGCCGGGGCGGTCCCCGATCTGACCACGGTACCCGTTATTATTATTGTTGTTGTTACGTCCATACGTTCCGGCACCACGCCGCATCTGGTCATCTTCGGTCATCATATCCGTCATCGGCCCTTCTCCGCGGCGGCCGGCCTGGTCATTGTACCCGGTTTGGTCGTAGTTTGTGTTGTACCGGTTTGGTGCAGCACCCTGGTTCTCTTCGGCATTGCCGCATCCGGTGAAACCACCGGCGATAATCGCGCAGGCTGTCAATGTTATCGCTGTTTTCTTCATGAAAAAACCTCCTTTCACCCGTTAGTTTGGTTCAAGGAGGCGATTTTACACTGTCATTTAGAGGTAATAACGGCAGTACTTTACCGCACTTTTTTATTGATGCGGCACAAAAGGATTCATCCACGGTGAATACGGGCCGCTGCCGAATGATTCCGGTCCTTCTTCATAACCTGAAGGGCTTTCGGTATATTGATTTCTGTCTTCTGCATCCCGTTTTTTACCGGGGCTGTTTTCATTTGCAGCGGGCATCATGCCGGCCGGCGGCATCCCATTCGCCGGACTGTGCTGCGGCATCCATCCCATTTCCATACCATTTGACGAAGGTGGCATGGGCATACCCGGCATCTGCTGGGAGGGTCCCATAGGCGGCATCTGCTGTGGCATCTGCTGCATGTCCGGACCGGAGCACGGGGATGACATAACAGGAGAGAAAGAATGGGAATGTACCGGTCCGGGCGGAGGACAAGGCGCCATAACCGGGACAACCGGAACATAGCTGCACGGCCCCTGCGGCATCATGCCCTCCATGTTTCCTTTTGCCATATGAGTGTTTGCTGCAGCTGGATCAGGCTGCATTTTGGGCGGCTTCGTCTGGGACGGCATGACGTCTTCCGGTTTTTTCGGACCGCTCTTCGATGAGGGGGATTCCGCTTTTTTCTGTTGTTCATTCTGTTTTTCTTTTTCCGCCTGCTGGTAAAAATGGACATTCATGTTGTAATGATTTTCTTCCGACGAAGGGACGTTGGGATAACTTGGCATCGGAGCGGGCTGATACATGGGTGGAACATTCGATTCCCCGCTTGCAGGCTGCTTCGTGTTTTCTTTCATCGTCTCTTCTTTTTGCTGGGTTTCTTTAGGCTGACCGGACTTAGGGCTTTCCTTTTTCACGTGTACACTTTTTGCCGGTATTTTTATTTTCATTCCTGGCATGATTTGATCCGGGTCCGCCAAATGATGATTCACCTGTTTAATTTCTTCGAAAGAAACATTATACTGCTGCGCCAGCTTCCACAAGGTATCCCCTTTTTGTGCAATATAAATCTGCATGTTTTTCCTCCTTCACTTTTCATCCAAAAATGTTGCTCTGCTTCCTCTTCCGCATGTTTAAAGCTTTTTTCGAACGTCTTATCTACAGCAAGCATATGCCGCAAAAATAACGGTTATGCACAAATACCGGGCGCGGCTGTTCATACCGCCGTCTTTGCTGTAAAATGAGAGCCAGATTGACGTAATGGAGGAAACGGCAATGGGAAATCAATCCGATAAAATACCGGGCCAAAAGCGCAGGTCCCTGATTTTAGAGTGGCTGCAGGAGACGTCAAAACCAATAACAGGAAAAGATCTGGCGGAGCGGACCAACGTCAGCCGGCAGGTCATTGTTCAGGATATATCCCTGCTGAAAGCGAAGAATCACCCCATCCTTGCGACATCGCAGGGGTATGTCATCTTTTCAGAGCCAGAGCAGGATCAAATCCGGCGGCAGATTGCCTGCTTTCATTCTTCGGATTTAGACAGGACCGAAGAAGAGCTGAACATTATGGTCGACCACGGCGCCCGGGTGATCGATGTATCGATTGAGCATCCTTTCTACGGCGACATCTCCGCCCCGCTGATGCTCTCCAGCCGCCGCGATGTAAAAAAATTTGTTGAAAGTCTCAACGATACCAACGCCCCGCTGCTCTCTGAATTAACCGATGGGACGCATCTGCATACAGTAGAAGCAGGATCAGATACTGTTATCGAAGAAATCAAGCAGGCGCTTCATCAAAGCGGCTTCTTACTCGTATAGCCCTTCCCCTCTCATCTCCGGCGGTTGACGGCATGCAAAGAGCTGTCCCTTATTTTGGGGACAGCTCTTTGTTTTCGGTATTTTCTGTTTCAGAAGAGACGAGGCATGGGTAGCTTCCAAGCACCCGGACGCCGCAGCCGAGTGCTTCCACTTCAGCAATGACCCCGGGCAGCAGCACATCATCCATCTCTTTTTCTACATCAATGACGAAAAAGTAATTCCCGATACCGGTCTTCATCGGTCTCGATTCGATTTTCGTCAAATTGAGCTTTCTCCAGGAAAACGCCGACAACACTTGATGAAGAGCGCCGGAATAATCCGATGGCAGTGTGATGACCATCGTCGTCTTATGTTTTGCCGCTTCTTTTCGTTCCAGAACATTTTTTAAATCGGAGACTAATACAAAGCGGGTATGATTGTTGCCGTAATCGTGAATATTCTTTCTAGCCGGAATCAATTCGTACGTCTCGGCGGCCAGAAGGTTGGCCACAGCGGCAGCACGCCATTCCGGATGTTCCTGCAATTCCTGAGCGGCCGCACTTGTCGAATTCGTGTAGTGAATGGCTGCGTTCGGCAGCTCACGCCGAATAAACTCATGACACTGCGCGATCGCCTGCGGATGGGAATAAACATCGGTTATCTGCTCCAGATTTATTTCCTGGTCCGGATGAACGAGCAAATGCTGTTCAATCGGCACCGTCACCTCTGCTGTAATCGGCAGTTCATGTTTGTGAATCAAATGATCGAGTGTCATATTAACGGATCCTTCAATCGCATTTTCAAGTGGAACGACCGCTGCGTCCACCTCATGCTCCGCAGCCGCTTCCATACAGGAAGGTATTGTCGGAAAAGAGTTGCGCTCACTGTCCGGCATCACTGCCTTTGCCGCTGCTTCCGTAAACGACCCTTGCGGACCAAGATAGCCAACCTTCATTGTCATATCGAACTCCCCACTCCTTACTGTGAACTGAACTTATTTCTATAACGATCCAGAACCGACAATTTCCACATGCTCCACCGCGTCCATTCTCTCCAGACGCTGCACGAGCGACCGGATTTCCATCCGAAGAGCTGACGTGTCGATCGTGAGCGTTACATTCGCTCTTCCCTGCAGCGGGATCGTCTGATTGATCGTCAGCACGTTGGACTTTGCATGAGCCACTTCCTGCAGCAGATTGGAAAGCGAACCGGATATGTCTGTCAGTTGAATCGAAAGCGTAATGATCTCTTCTTTAATGACGGTGTGAAAAGGAAAAATAGCGTCTCTGTATTTGTAAAACGCACTTCTGCTTAAATTAACAGACTGGACTGCATCTGCCACTTTCTGCTTTTTCCCGCTTTCAAGCAGCGATTTAGCCTCCAGTGTTTTCTGCATCGCATCCGTCAGCATATCCTGTCTGACCAAATAAAAGTTGTCGATTTTCTCTGTCATCCGTTCACCACCAGCCGGATTAAAAGTAACATAACCGGTCTTCTGTTATCCTTTATTCAATAAACTCAAATTCGAAATCAAGCAGACGAACCGTGTCGCCGTCTTCGGCCCCTCTCTTCCGCAGCGCTTCATCGATTCCCATCTGCCGCATCTTCCGGGAGAATCGATTAATTGAATCATCCTTTGACATATCCGTCATTTTAAAGATTTTCTCAATTTCGGCTCCGGAGATCTCAAATGCCCCGTCATCGGCACGGGTAATCGTAAATGGTGATTCCGGCTTTTGATAACGGTACACCACTTTTGATTCTTCCTGTTCTTCATACAACGGAAACTCCGGTGTCTGTTCCAGAAATTCGGCTGTTTCTCTCAGCATATTGGTCAATCCCCCTTTTGTGAGGGAAGACACAGGGTACACACTTACGTCGTCAGGCACCTTTTCCCGGAACGCAGCAAGATTCTCGTCCGCACCCGGCATGTCCATCTTATTGGCCGCGATAATCTGTGGACGTTCCAGCAGGCGCATATTGTACTGTCTCAACTCTTCGTTAATCGTCTCATAATCCTCAAACGGGTCTCTTCCTTCGAACCCGGACATATCGACGACGTGGATAATGACTCTCGTCCGTTCAATATGACGGAGAAACTGCTGCCCGAGCCCTGTTCCTTCATGCGCTCCTTCAATGAGTCCCGGAAGATCGGCCATGACAAAGCTGCTTCCATTGTCACTTTCCACCACACCGAGGTTGGGCTGAATCGTAGTAAAATGGTAATCCCCGATTTTAGGTTTGGCCGCCGAAACGACCGACAGCAGCGTGGATTTACCGACACTTGGAAATCCGACAAGGCCGGCATCGGCAAGCAGCTTCAGCTCCAGTTCAATGTTGCGCTCCAGTGCCGGTTCTCCGTTTTCTTTAATTTCCGGCGCGGGATTGGCCGGAGTAGTAAACCGGGTATTCCCTTTACCGCCTCTTCCTCCGCGGACAGCAGTGAAACGTTCCTTGTGTGTTGTTAAGTCGGCGATGACATCCCCGGTGTCACTGTCTCGTAACGTCGTACCCGGAGGTACATATATAACAAGGTCTTCTGCGTTTTTTCCATGCTGGTTTTTGGAACGGCCGTCTTCTCCCCGTTTTGCTTTAAAATGCTTTTGATACCTGAAATCCATCAGTGTCCGAAGTCCTTCATCCACTTCAAAAACAATGTCGCCACCTCTGCCGCCGTCCCCGCCGGCCGGTCCGCCGTCCGGGACGTAGGCTTCACGACGGAATGCCACCATTCCGTCTCCGCCGTCACCAGCTTTCACGTATATTTTCACTTTATCTATAAACATCATGTCACCTCATTTACTTTTCAATACGAAGACTAATTCCTTTTCATTCCAGATAACGTGGTCAATGCGGCACCGGCCGGTTTCTGCATACATCGAAAGCCAGTTCCCAAGATCAGTACTGTGGTCCATACTGCCCTGAAAGTCAAATTCAATATAGGGGTCTTGTTCTGTATGAATCGTAATCAGCAGATGATTGTCCCGGCCCGGACAGGCAGCCGCATCGAGTTCACGTGTAAACGAGGAGATAATTTCGTGCCAGCATTCCTCCAGGTCTGAACAATTCCGGGCTTCTCCGGCAACTTCCATGTCGAGAGAAAACCGGTGTGGTTCCCAGTTGAACGACAGCAGAAAAAGAGCCGTCTTCGGTACCTGCAGGCGCGTCAGCCGGCTGGCGTGCTCGGATCTCTGTATCGTTTCATTTAGTATTTCCTCCACCCGGTCCGTCCGGTTCAGGGAAAGATTTCCTTTTATAATCTGAATAATATTCACCCAGTCATGTCTTGCATGCCTTAGAATATCCAATTGCCTGCGTTCATCCAATCGTTTTACACTCCTGCTCTGCCGTAGTCGAAGGTATAGTTTATTGTATCATACCGAGTTTCTTTCAGCATCATTATGCATAATTTGAACAGAAGCGGTCACACTACGTAATGCTCCACTAAATCCACAATCATGGAGGGATTTAAGATGACACATCAAAACCAGAATCAACAGATGCAGCAGGCACAGCAGGCTATTCAACAGGCTAAACAAAACATGCAGAATGCCGGCAATGACCCGCAGAAATTGCAGCAGTGCCAGCAGCAGCTCCAGCAGGCGGAGCAGCAGTTGCAGCAGGCACAGCAGCAGCAGACAAGCATGTCAGGCCAGCCGCAGTTCCAACAGGCCCAGCAGGATCTCCAGCAGGCACAGCAGGATTTGCAGCAGGTGCAGCAGAACCAGCAGGGTCAATAATATAAGGTTCGCCCGCATGACAGCCGCATGAGAAGTGGAAAACAAAAAACCGGGTTGACTCCCGGTAGATGAAGAAGACCTTCCCTGTCCGGGGAAGGTCTTCTTCATGTCCCATCCATCTGATGCGCGTACATAAGACAAAAACGCTTCCGGCCGTCCTTAAAACAGGCTGGAAGCGTTTTATGCTTGCACACCACTATTGCTGCTCCATCATACGGCGGACGGCCTGTTCTCCCTGGCTGATGCAGTCCGGAAGACCTACACCTTCAAATGCAGCACCCGCCGTATAGATACCTGGAAATTTTTCTTTCATGTGACTCGATATACGTTCCATTTTCTCAAAATGTCCCACCTCGTATTGGGGCATGGCATGCCGCCAGCGTGTAACATTGAAATATTCCGGTTTCCCTTCCACAGCCATAACGTGATTCAGGTCTTTCAGAACAATATCCACAATCTCTTCGTCCGGTTTTTCCACCACATCTTCGCCGCCGGGCTTCCCGACGTAACAGCGGAGAAGCGCCTTGCCCGGAGGTGCGGCGTGTTCCCATTTACGATGCGTCCAAGTGCAGGCGGTGATGGTGTAGCCGCTTTTTTTGGAAACGACAAAGCCGGTACCGTCAAAATCACCGCTGAGCTGATTTTCATCAAATGCCATAGCGACGGTCGCAACGGAAGTAGCCGGAATGGAAGCGAGTTCTTCTTTCAAAATGTCTGAATCCAGGAGCGATGCTGTAATATCATGAGGCGTTGTCATGATCACCCGGTCAAACAGCGAAGTACTCCCATCACTGAAGGCAAGCTCATACTGTCCTTCTTTTTTGCGGATGGACTGGAGACCGGAATTTTTATGGACCGCATCTTCATCCAGATGATTCTCAATACCTTCCACAAACGATTGAAGTCCTTTTGTTAAGCTGTAAAAACCCGCTTTTTTCCGTCCTCCTCCGGAAGAAGGACGTTCTTCCCGCATACCCAGGATAAGACTGCGGTACTGCCGTTCTACTTCAAAAAAACGCGGAAACGTAGCCTGAAGGCTTAAACGGTCCATGTTCCCGGCATAAATACCGGACAAGAGCGGATCAATCAAGTGATCCACCACTTCGCTGCCAAGCCGTCTCCGGAAAAACACGCCCAGTCCCTGATCCGAGTCTGATTTGGAACGGGGCAGGATGAAATCAGCCGCCGCCCGCAGTTTTCCGCGGATGGAAAACAGACCCGTCGTTAAAAAAGGACCAAGTTTTGTCGGAATTCCCATGACAGAACCTTCCGGAATCGGATGCAGAGAACGTCCTTTCAGAATATAAGCCCCGCTTGCGTTATTCGTAATCAATTCTTCTTCCAGGCCGACTTCTTTAGCAAGAATGGAAGCACTTTCTTTCCGGGCGAGAAAGGAATCGGGACCCTGCTCAATCACAAAACCGTTGTAGTAGTCCGTCTTTATTTTTCCGCCCAGGCGCTCCTCTTTCTCAAAAAGGTGGTACTCCATATCCAGTGAATTGGTCATTATTTCTTTCTGCAGATAGTAGGCGGCGGCGAGTCCGGTGATCCCTCCGCCGATAATAGCTGTTTTCATTATCCATCCCTCACTTACTTTCTGCCCCTGTCTGCCTTATTCTTAGAATGGCATCCGCAAGTGCATCAATAAATTCGGGCTCCGCATTCGGCATGGCGGGACGATAATAGGACGCGCCAACTTCATCGCAGGCCTGACGGCACTCCACGTCATTGTCAAACAGAACTTCAAGATGATCCGCCACAAAGCCGACCGGACAGTATATAAAAGCGTTGTATCCATAGTTGGAATGAAGATCTTTCGTTAAATCCTGGACGTCAGGACCGAGCCATGGATCCGGTGTGTTCCCTTCACTCTGCCAGCCGATGGCATAATCGGAGATACCGGCTCCTTCCGCAATCCATTTCGCTGTTTCTTCCAGCTGCTCAGGATACGGGTCGCCCGCCTGTATAATTTTTTCCGGAAGGCTGTGTGCCGAAAAAATCACACACGTCTTTTCTTCCGGTCTTGTCTGTTCCATCGTACGTTTCACCTGATCGACCCAGTATTCAATAAATTTCGGTTCATCATGCCAGTTTTCCACGGAATGAATGGCCGGGCCATCGATGCGCAAGGCTTCTTCGTGCGCCCGGCCGTTATACGATTTAATACTGAACGTCGAAAAATGCGGCGCAAGTACAATACTGTACGCTTTCTCAATACCATCTTCTTTCATTTGAGCTACGGCATCTTCAATGAATGGATCAATATGTTTCAATCCAAGATACCAGTGAAATTCCACCTCGTCTGTCCGCTCATTCAGACGTTCCTCCAGGCTTCGGCCCTGGTTGTTTGTAATGTTGGCAAGAGGAGACACGCCGCCTATCGCCTCATACCTGGAAATCAGGTCCTGAAGCGCTTCTTCCGACGGTTTTCTGCCGCGTCGGATATGCGTATAGTAGGACTCCACCTCATCCAGACTCCGAGGTGTTCCGTATGCCATCACAAGCAGTCCGATTTTTTCTGCCATTTGGATGACCCCCTTTTTTTATTTCTGTGTATATTCATGTACAAAAGCTGTCAGCCGTTTCAGCGTGTCCGGATCCACATCCGGAAATACACCGTGACCCAGGTTGAAAATAAACCCGTTTTCCTGCATGCCCTGGTCGAGGATCGGTTTCACCTGTTCTTCAATGGCATTCCACGGTGCCAGGAGCAGAGCCGGGTCAAGATTACCCTGCAGTGCTTTGGTGATTCCCTGATTTCTTGCTTCCGAGACCGGGGTCCGCCAGTCCAGACCGATAATTTCAAGAGGAAGGTCGTTCCATTCCTGCAGCAGATGCCCCGCGCCTACGCCGAACATGATAATCGGAACCTGTTCCCCCTGCAGTTCTTCGAATATCCGCCTCATCACAGGTTTTACATAACGGCGGTAGTCCGAAGCATTTAATGCCCCGACCCATGAATCAAAAATCTGGATAGTTTCCGCTCCTGCCCGGATCTGGGCTTTCACGTAGCGGATTGTCATATCGCCGAGCTTGTCCATGAGTGCCTGCCAGGCTTCGGGCCGGGCGTGCATGAAGGCTTTCGTGTGGTAGTAATTTTTGGATGGTCCGCCTTCAATCATATAGCTTGCGAGCGTAAACGGTGCTCCGCTGAACGTAATCAGCGGAACATGAAGCTGTTCGCGGAGCAGGCTTATCGTGTCGAGGACAAACGGAACTTCCTGCTCCGGTTCGATCATGCCGAGCTTGTCAACGTCGTCGTGGTGCTTGATCGGATTATGAATAACCGGACCAACCCCCGGCTTAATATCAACCTCCACTCCCATAGAAGGGAGTGGTGTCATAATATCTTTGTACAAAATGGCAGCATCGGTATTGTACTGGTCAACCGGAAGTTTTGTTACGTAGGCGCACAATTCCGGATCTCTTGTTATCTCAAATAAAGAATATTTTTCTTTCAGTCTGCGGTACTCCGGCTGTGAACGGCCCGCCTGGCGCATATACCAGACCGGGACATGGTCCACAGGTTCTTTTCTTGCAGCCTGCAGAAACGTCATGTTTTTATTCTGTTGGGCCATCGGCATTTCCTCCTGTTCCTGTAACCCTCTTCATCCTCCAGCTTTTCCTCGTTCGTCTATCGTTCCATACCCTTTTTACCATACTCCACAAGCATTGTCATGTACAGCACTTCACGCCAATGTTCATAAAATGGATAATAAAAAGCTAAAGCGCCCTGAATCACTGAAGTTCGGCTGAGAACGCCACGTCGCGCGGCAGCGCCGAACGGATCTGCATCCTTTAATAAAAGAGGCTGCCCCCTGGATGGACAGCCTTCTTCTATCAACCTCCGAATATGGAGCCCATGGAGGCTTCTGCCACGTTGGAGGCTTCTCCTTCTTTTTCGGTCTGCGGGTTGTAGGGAACGACCATATATTCTTTCATGTTGAAGATGTTGACCCCTTCGATCGTGTATTCTCCTGTTCCCTGTACTTCTGCGACTTTCTCGCTGGCACCGTCGGTAACTTCGTAAATTTTGTAGATAACGCGTTCATCGTCCGCCGCCGTCCATTCCAGCTGCACATTGAAAAGACCGCCGCCGCGGAGGCTGAGGGAAGCCGATAAATCATTCACGCTGTTCATTTCCACCGGTGCTTCAAGATCCTGTACGCCGTCGGGCTGTTCAAACGTGGTGCGGACATCCGATTCTTCCGGCACTTGATTTAAAATATCTTTAAAAAGCCTGGTCGGAAAAGAGCTCCCGGCCTGAAGATACTGCTCTTCTGTCGTCTGGTCGTACCCCATCCAAAGCGCGCCGGTCCACTGCGGAGTGAATCCTGCGAACCAGGCATCCCTTGTTGCTCCTTCTACTTCCACAAAGGACGTCGTACCGGTCTTGCCGGCCAGCGGATAGGTGGTGGACCCTTTTGTTCCGGTTCCTTCCTGCACAACATTCTGCAGCATTCTTGTCATATACCATGAATTTTGAGGAGTCATGATCTGCTTCGTTGACGTTTGTGCTTCTGCGATGACATCGCCGTCCCGGTTCTCTATTTTTGAAATAAAATATGGCTCGGTCTTCTTTCCGTTATTGGCAAAGGCAGTATAAGAGGATGCTATCTGATACGGGGACAACCCTTCCGATAAACCGCCAAGCGCCACGGCCAGACCTTCGGACTCAATGTCCAGTCCCGCAGACTGCATCCATTCGGACGTCGTGCTCCGGTCCAGCTGATCATAAAGCCAGACGGCCGCCGCATTGGTGGACTCTGTCAGCGCTTTGTTCATCGTAATATCACCTGAATACTCGCCGTTGTAATTTTTAGGCGTATATCCGTTGTAACTTGTTTTTTCATTCTGAAGGATAGAATACGGCTGATAATCACCGGATTCCAGAGCAGGAGCATAAACTGCCAGCGGCTTCATCACCGATCCGGGCTGCCGTTTCGCTGTCACACGGTTCAGCCCCTGACGCACGTAATCCCTGCCTCCCTGTACAGCCGCAACACCGCCGCTCTGATGATCCATCATGAAAAAGGCTCCCTGTACATTCTTTGATCCTTCCGGAAAATAAGAATCCTGTTGAAACAAGTTATAGGAGGCCTGCTGCATTTCTTTATTCATCGGTACGACAATGTCGTATCCTCCGCGGTATATTTGTTCCGCTGACAAGTTATACTTCGTTTCCGCTTCGTTTAATACCATATCAATATATGTATAATAAGCGGGACTGTTTTCTGTTTCATGGAGCTGGTCGGGCAGCGTTTTTCCCTGCAGGGCAACAGCCTTTTCGGCCCCTACATACCCTTGTTCTTCCATCAGTGAGATGACCGTGTTCCGCCGTTCCCGGGCCTGTTCGGCATTATCGACCGGGGAATAATTCGATGGTGCTTTCGGGATACCGGCAAGCATTGCAGCCTCGTCCACCGTCAGTTCCGACGCGTCTTTGTTGAAATACAGCTGGGCCGCCGACTGCACGCCGTATGCTCCGTGCCCGAAGTAAATCTGGTTCAGATAATATTCGAGAATCTGGTCTTTGCTGAATTTGCGTTCGAGCCCCATCGCAATTAACACTTCTTTTGTTTTGCGCAGCAGGGTCTGATCATTCGTTAAAAAAGAATTCTTCGCGAGCTGCTGCGTAATGGTGCTCCCGCCTTCCACAATACTGCCTGCCAGAATATCGCGGTAAAGCGCACGCAGAATGCCGCGCGGATCTATACCCTGGTGTTCATAAAAACGCATATCTTCAATCGCAACAAACGCCTGCTTCACGTGGTCGGGAAGCGATTCAATTTCTACGACATTACGATCTTCCTGATGCAGTTCTGCCAGTTTTGTTCCTTCTTCGTCATAGAGGACAGATGTTTCTTTCATGACGAGCTGTTTCTCATCGATAGCGGCCGCCCCTATGACAACAGACGACAGATATATGCCGGCACTGACCAGCATAAAACCGATGAGCAGCAGCCCCCATTTCACCCATTTATTTTTCATTTAAAACAGCGGCTCCTTCATTGTGCACGGTGATTTCTACATAATAGAGTTGTCTGCCTGCTATTATAAAGTATCCGCCGTGATTCGGCATCTTTTTTCACAGCTTTTGTTATTCTGCGTGATTTTAACAACTTTTATCAAACCTTGTCCAACGGCTTCCTCCCATTCCATTTCCCCGCACAACGCCGTCATGATATGATAAAATGTACATTACCCGCATTGCTTGGCATGTACGAACATTTCAGCTCGTACACTATCATACAGCCGCATTGTTTCATGCAGATGTCAAACGTTTTTGAATGATCACCGCAGAGTGAAAAACAGGAGGGATTTCGTTGAATGAAGTCAGCATCTGGCTCGCTTTCGGGGCGGGGATTGTTTCTTTTTTATCGCCCTGCATCTTTCCACTCGTCCCGGCCTATCTGGCCCAGTTGACAGGCTCGACGGTCGCCGACGGAGAAATACAGGTGGGAAGAAGAATCGTCTTATCCCGGAGCCTGGGGTTTATCCTTGGGTTTACGTTAATATTTATGGTGCTCGGCCTCACTTCCACCGCACTCGGTTCCTTAATTGAAAATAACCAGAAAGTCATTCAGCAGGTGGGCGGTATTGTTATTATTCTGTTCGGTCTGCAGATGACCGGAATCATATCCATTAAAGCATTAATGACCGACAAGAAACTGCACCGGACGCCGAAAAAATCAACCAGCTTTGCCGGCTCTGTTTTTTTCGGACTGGTGTTTGCCGCCGGCTGGACGCCCTGTATCGGACTCGTCCTCGGCGGTATTCTAACTCTGGCAGGTTCAGCTGAAACCATGTACACCGGTTTGTTTATGCTGTTCATCTACTCCATGGGGCTTGGCATCCCTTTTCTGATCGTCGGTCTGCTTTATTCGAAATCGCTGCATAAATTAAAACGGCTGAATAAATGGCTCCCGCGTATCCAAAGAGGAAGCGGCGTCATTATGATTGCACTCGGCATCCTGCTGTTTACCGGTTATTTTCAGATGCTGTCGGCGTATTTCGCCCAATTCAATCCGTTCAGCATTTAATACAGAGGAGGTCTATTATGGAACAGAAGTTATTTGAACTGCTCGACCAGGGCTATGATGAAATGGTCGAGATTCGGCGGTATCTTCATCAATACCCGGAGCTGTCTTTTGAAGAGGAAGAAACGCCCGCCTACATCGCGGACTATCACCGCCGGCTCGGGCACGAGGTACATACAGGCGTCGGAGGCCGCGGTGTCACCGCCCGGCTTGAAGGCGCACAGCCCGGTCCTGTCATCGCGCTGCGCGCAGACTTTGATGCGCTTCCGATTCAGGAAGAAACCGGTCTGCCGTTTGCTTCAAAACGTGACGGCGTCATGCACGCCTGCGGTCACGACGGACATACAGCCGAAATGCTCGTGCTTGCCAAAGCACTGAACCAGCTGCAGAACGAGCTTTCCGGCTCTATTGTTTTTATTCATCAACATGCGGAGGAACTGGCTCCCGGCGGTGCGCAGGCCATGATTGAAGATGGATGCCTGGACGGTGTCGATGCCGTATTCGGCACCCACCTTTGGGCAACGGTACCATACGGGGTGATGCAGTATAAAGACGGGCCCATGATGGCCGCGGCTGACAGTTTTGAAATAAATATTATCGGCCAGGGCGGCCACGGTGCCACACCGCACCTGACAAAAGATGCGATCGTCATCGGCTCCCAGCTTGTCACGACGATACAGCAGCTCGTCAGCCGCCGTATTGATCCGCAGGATTCCGCCGTCGTCTCGGTCGGTTCGTTTGAAGCAGCGAACGCGTTTAACGTCATTGCCGATCAGGCGCGTCTCGTCGGCACCGTCCGCACTTTCAACGATGATGTGCGGGATACCATTGAAGAGGAGCTGAACCGCATGACAAAGGGTGTGTGCGACAGCGCCGGAGCGGAAGCTGATTTCCGTTACTTCCGAGGATATCCGACGGTTGTGAACCATACCCGGGAAGCGGAATTTCTTGCTTCCTGCGCAGCCGAAGTGCCGGGTGTGACCGAAACAGAATACATGAAACCGCAGATGACAGGAGAAGATTTCGCCTACTACCTTCATCATGTGAAAGGCTCCTATTTCTTCACCGGCGCGGCCAATCCGGAATGGGAAACACCATACCCCCATCACCATCCAAAATTCGACATCGATGAACGCGCCATGCTTATTGCCGCCAAAATCCTCGGCAAAGCCGTCCTCGATTACAAATCAGCCTGATGAAGGAAACCGTATGAAATAAGGGACTGTATCAAAAGGTACAGTTCTTTTTTGGAAATAAAGAATGCAGTTTCAGGCAGGTTCAGAAGATGGCTGCTTTTGGCTGTCGCTTCCTTCATCCGACCAGGGTGTGGACACTACCACCGAAAAATAAGCACGTAGTGTCTTCCGATCACCGATTGATGGACACTGCGCCGACCAAATCAGGAATTAGTATCCGCCGGCAGAAATCAATGGACACTAGCTGCAGGGACGTGAAGTGCTGGTGTCACCCAACACGACTTCCATGGATACTACACGTGCTCCCGGACAATGTAGTGTCCATTACACCACGCTGCCAATCCAACCAAAAAAGGAGACTGGGACAAAACCTTTATAGGACAGAAGAATGAGGCTGGGCCAAAACCTCTATAAGATAGAAAAATGCCGAACGATTTTAAAAAGTCGTTCGGCATTTTTCGTTACTGAGACAAACCGCTGCGCCAAAATGCTTCGCTTTCACTCCAGAGCACAAGGGCGGCATCGATTCGCTGGGGCTCATCGTGTCTTCTTTGCACTCCGGAGTACAAGGGCGACATCGATTCGCTGGGGCTCATCGTGTCTTCTTTGCCGCGGGCACGGCTCAAATAGAGGATGATCGGCTAAAACCGGCACGTCCTGTGCCAACGCCGACCTGACCCGCATCCTGCGGGCCTTCGGAAGAAAATCACTTCCTGCGGGGTCTTGAGACTCGTGCTGTTCTGAGCAGGAGTCGAAGCATTTTGGCTCCGCTGCCATGCGAATTCTAAACAGAAACAAAAGACGTTCGTGTTTTGTTTTATACATTTTTCTTTTGTCCCAGGCTGTTTCTTTCACCTTTCCTTATCCAGCAGCCACTTCCAGCGGTAACCCTGCTTTGCGGCTTCTCCGAGCTGCGCCAGGAGCTGGTGATTGGCTGCCGCCCCGATGACGGCGCCCAGTCCCGGCATCAACTGCAGCATTTTCACCAGATCAATATGATCTCTGTATTCCTGCTGAAACGTTGTCCAGTCCCATTCTTCCGCTATTTTGAGTTTTCTCGGTTTCTCCTTTACATATTCGTCCCATGTTTCGAGGTGCTCAGCTGTTTCTTTTCGTTTTTCCGGACTGGAAAAAGCCGCCTGAAAGAGATGAAGCAGATACAGCCGGTTCCGGAAATCGTGGATATCCAAACCGTAAATCATCGCAGCGGAAAAAAGAAAGCGCATCTTGAAACCGAGCAGAAGCGGAAAGTCCGCTGCTCCAAGGAGAATCCCGCCGGCCCCGGTTCCGGCTCCTTCCACAGCCGCCCCTCTCTGGTAGAACGGGATCAGCTCTTCCAGTTTTTCATCCGCTTCCTCAAGCGTCTGCGCCGGGGACAGCTTTTTATTCGGCAGATAATCCGATCCCGTCAGTACGCCGGCTGTCATCTGCTGGACCGCCTTCCCCATCGAGCGGTGGAAAGCACCGGGCATCAAATGATTGAGCCGCCCCTGCACTTTCGCGGCTGCGGTTCGTGTCATGCTCTGCGGTTTTTTCAGCTGTCTCAGCCACACTTCGGCTTCCTCGAGCGCTTGTTTCTCGTAATTATTCATGATCACGCCTCCCGGCCGTTCTGAATCATCGCTTTATCTTTTTGGGACAATGGGTACATCAGGCACAGCAGCAGGCCGGCACCAAACAAAACCATACCGGGAAGGAATGACCCTGAAGTCAGCAGATAAACGAGTGTCAGCAGTATCGTCTGGGCGGCGAGAAGGGTTTTCACGAGTGCTTTAAAATCATGCTGCTTATGCACATGCCCCACGGGATAAAGATCCGGCCAGATGGTAACATCGAGATGATGCCAGAGCGTACGAAGCTGCACACTGGTCATGTAAAGAAACAAAAACGCAGCCGCCATACGGAACCAGTCGTTTGGAAAAGCATACATGACGAGTCCCGCAGCCACTATTAACCGGACATACATGCCCAGGTACTCCCCCGAGCGCATGAACGACTTTCCAAACAGGACCATAAATACCGACCCTTTTCTCCAGATCCACTGGTCTACGGGCGCATTCAGCCATCGTCGGCGCTTCACCCCCGCCTTCACGTGCCCGACATCGGTGAAGGAACGCACAAACCGGTAGAACGCGGATACCCGCTTTTCCTCCTGCTGCAGAAGCACTTCCCATTTCAGCAGGTGACGGCCGAGCAGCGGGTAATAATAAAAAATGTACACAAACGCGCATACAAGAAGCACAGCGGCTGGAAACCAAAGGGCGGCTCCCTGAAACAGAAGGTAGGCTGCAGCAGCGTTTAATACCGCACGGCCCGCCGTATGTTTATAACGGATGGTTTCTTCCTGGAACCGCGTCTCCACCCAGAACGAAGCATAATTCCACCCATTTATAAGAAGAAGAAGAAAAAGAGACGTATACATGTACAGATTGTCATCCACGACGCGGTCTCGAAATAATGGACCAAGCAGCAAAAACACGATGACCACAGCGGCCGACTGGAACGCATACGAGTAAACCACTGATTTTGTGAAATAGGATTTCAGGCGGCTTTCAAGCGGCAGCAAAAAGACAAGGTCTCCCTCTTTCAGAAACGTGCGGAGCGGGCATCTCGTTAACAGATATGCAAAAAGCAGGGTGAATAGAAGCGGCACCGGAACCGAGGAAGGGAGCCATTCCATAAAGGAGGGGTAAAAATATCCTCCCGCCAGAAACAGGGCGTACAGACTGAACATAAAGCCGCTGTTGCCGATCAGCCGCAGATAGCTTACAGCCTGGTTCCAGAACGTCTGGACACGGTCTTTCCAAAGCGATTCGATATTCATCAGACTTCTCCTTTAGTCACTTCTATGTATAAATCATCAAGATCCGCCTCCGGCATGCCTGTCTGCTCCCGCAGTTCAGCAAGTGTCCCCTGATGCCTGATCCGTCCTTCATGAAGAAGGATGAACCGGTCGCAGTACCGCTCTGCTGTTGCCAGAATGTGGGTCGACATCATAATGCCGGCACCCTCCTGTTTTTTCTCTTCCATCATATCCAGAAGCGACTTGATCGCCACCGGATCAAGGCCGACAAATGGTTCGTCCACGACATACAGGCTGGGCTGTACCAGAAACGCGCACATAATCATGACTTTCTGACGCATCCCTTTAGAAAAGTGACTTGGAAACCAGTGTTTCATCTTTTCCATCCGGTATTCTTTCAGCAGGCGGGCGGCGCGTTCTTCAAATAAGTTATTGTCCACGCCATATGCAGCCGCCGTCAGCCTTAAATGCTCCCAGAGCGTCAGTTCTTCATAGAGAATCGGCGTTTCAGGGATATACGTGAATGTCCGCCGGTACGCTTCCGGTTCGTCCCGGCACTGCACTCCGTGTATACGGATATCCCCGTTTGTCGGTTCCATCAGACCGAGAATATGTTTAATAGTTGTACTTTTGCCTGCTCCGTTCAGACCAATCAGGCCCACCATTTCGCCTGAGCGTACATGAAAGTTAAGTTCATGCAGGACCGGTTTATGAATATTATAGCCCCCGCTGACCTGATTCAGTTCAAGAAGTTCGGTCATGACTCTTCCTCCTTCTAAGGCATCGTATCCATATAAGAAGATGAATACGCCGTTTTTCTTTTCCGTTCCTTGATTTCAATGTATCCGTCCGGATCAATAACAGCACGGTCCCCTGTATGAAGCCAGCCGTTCTTAATGGACTGTGACGTTTCTTCCGGGTTTTTCAGGTAGCTTTCCATGACATGATTGGAACGTATTATGATTTCGCCGACCGCCGTTCCGTCACGCGGGATTTCTTCGCCTTCTTCGTCAACGACTTTTACATTGGCGCCGATCATCGGAAATCCCGTTTTCGCTTTCACTTTTTCTTTCTGCCCGCCTGTCAGATGCTGATGCTGGGGACGCACTTTTGATACGGCTACAAGCGGAGACGTTTCGGTCATGCCGTAAACCTGCACAAACTCCCAGTCCAGTTCCGTTTCCACCTGGTGCACGAAGTCCTGCGGAGGAATTTCTCCGGAAACGACAAGACGTACATCCCGGTTGACCGGCGAAATGGATTGGGTTTTGTAGTAATCCAGCAGCGTTTGCAGAACAGGCGGTGTCATATGAACCACCGTAATATGATAGGCATCGATATGCTGCGCTGTAACGGGGGCTTCCATGTCCTGCTGCATGACCTGAACAGCTCCGTTGGCGGTGTAAATAAACGGCGCTCCCCATCCGTTTGCATGATGCATCGGGAGCACATGTAAAAGCCGGTCCCTGTCGCTCACCCGGAGATGGTGCATGGCTGACAAAGCATGAAGGTAGTTGCTGCGGTGGGTGGTCAGCACGCCTTTCGGCTGGCCGGTCGTTCCCCGGGTGTACTGCAGCGTGGCAATATCTTCCTCTTCCAGTTCCACACGATCATACGGGTGCCCCGGAAACTGGTCCCTCCATGAATGGTAATGAATACATTTATCCGGCGCCGGAGATTCTCCGATGACGATGATATGTTCCACCGTTTCAAGGCGGTCTGTTATGGAGGAAATACGAGAATATAAGGCTTCTTCTACAATCAGTACCCTGCTTTCACTGTGATTCAGAATAAATACATATTCTTCTGCGCTCAGACTTGTGCCGAGAGGGGTCATCACCGCTCCGGTCTGAAATACCCCGTAGTATCCTTCTACCAACTCCAGGCAGTTCCTTGTTAAATAAGCCGCCTTATCCCCTTTTTTAATACCAAGATCATTCAATGCCCGGGAAAGCTGATTAACGTTATGATTTAATTCCGCGTATGTTACTTCTCTTGACCCATCTATGACTGCCGTTCTATTCCCGTACAACAATACCGCACGGTCCAGAAAATCTGTTAAAAGCAGGGGGACAAACATCGAAGTCCTCCTTTTTCAAATTTGTGCTAAACAGATTATAGCATTACCGCTTCATTTTTGTAACAATCCAGAGTTGTTTTTGCCGATGCATGTGCGGACTGATAGAATGAAGGTATACATTCAAGATAAAGGGGCACTGCTTATGACTTACGACAGCAACTGCATTTTCTGCAAGATTGTATCCGGCGCTATACCTGCTGCGGTCATTTATGAAGACGATATCTGCCTGGCATTTGCAGATCTTGGACAGGCCACAAAAGGACATACCCTGTTAATCCCGAAGGACCATCAGGAAAATATCTTTGAGCTTGAAGAAGATACGGCCGCTCATTTGTTTAAGACCGCGCCGAAAATCGCAAACGCCATTAAAAAGGAATTTCAGCCTGCGGGAATGAACATTATCAATAACAATGGCACCGCTGCTTCCCAGTCAGTCTTCCATTATCATCTGCATTTCATTCCGCGGTACGGAGCGGACGATGGTTTCCAGCCTTCATTTGAGGATAACAGCTCCCAATACACGTCGGAGGATCTACAGGCCATCGCCAAAAGCATCAACAACCATTTATAGAACGATCCGCTCTTGATACGCCGACTTTCGGCTTCAGGGTACCAATCATATCGTTCCAACATACATCGAAGGAGTGCAAATACATTGACTAGAGCTCACAATTTTAACGCAGGTCCGGCTGCCCTTCCGGAGAAAGTATTGAAACAGGCCGGAGAGGAAATGCTTGATTTTAACGGCACGGGAATGTCGGTTATGGAATTAAGCCATCGCAGCAAAGATTATGAACAGGTTCACAACGAAGCAAAAGCCGGTATAAAAGAACTGCTGCAGGTCCCGGACACACACGACGTTTTATTCCTGCAGGGAGGGGCGAGTCTGCAGTTTCCCATGATCCCCATGAACTTTCTGCCTGACGGAGAGAAAGCCAACTACATTCTGACCGGTTCCTGGTCTGAAAAAGCGTTAAAAGAGGCTCAGCTTCTCGGTCAGACGAAAATCGGGGCATCTTCTGCCGAACATAATCACACCTACATCCCGGATATTAATACTATGGACGTCGACCCAGCGGATGCTTACGTGCACATCACGTCCAATAACACGATTTTCGGTACCCAGTGGCAGACCCTCCCTGACTGGAAAGCGCCTCTTATCGCCGACATGTCCAGTGACATCCTGAGCAGACCGGTTCCGGTGGATCAGTTCTCGCTTATTTATGCCGGTGCCCAAAAAAATCTCGGCCCTTCCGGCGTTACCATTGTCATCATAGAAAAAGAAATGATGGAAAAAATACCGCAGTCCATTCCAACATTCCTGCGCTATGATACCCATGCGGATAAAAACTCTCTGTATCACACGCCGCCGACCTTCGGCATTTATATGCTGAATCATGTGCTGGACTGGATCCAAAACCGCGGTGGTGCCGAAGGAATGCAAAAGCACAACGACGAAAAAGCCTCTCTCTTGTATGACACAATTGATCACAGCGGCGGATTTTATAAAGGGCACGCAGAGAAAGACAGCCGTTCGAACATGAACGTCACCTTTAATCTGCCAACCGAAGAATTGAACCAAACATTTCTTGAAAAAGCGAAAGAGGCTGGATTTGTCGGTTTGAACGGCCACCGCTCCGTAGGCGGATGCCGGGCTTCGCTGTACAATGCCGTATCACTCGAATCCTGCGAAGCCCTGCGCACCTTTATGCTGGACTTCCACAAAAACCACGGTTAATCCTGAAATATCTCCCTGTAAACGCCGGCAGCGCTGTCGGCGTTTTTTTATTTCCAAGACGCTTCGTGACGTGTACACGAAATAATAACTCCCAAAAACTTTAAAGAAAACGCTTACTTTCGTCGTGCGGCTATTTTTCTAATTAATAAAAGCAGATTGTCCTTTTCATTTTTTTGATTTTTCTCTATACTGTTATCAGAGAATAATATTTATAAACAGAGAGAGTGAACAGGAGAAAGGACAGGTGGTATCATGAATTCGAAATCATTAATTTCCGGACTTTTAACAGGTTTGATGACAGGAGGCATTATTTCGCTGCTTTCTGCACCGGCGTCCGGGGATGAAACAAGACAATATATGAAACAGTACAATTGGAGAAACGTGAACCGTCTTCTTTCCCGAAAAGGGCAGGCAGCCGTTTATGATTGGCGCTATGCCGCCACAGAAGGTCTCGAAGCAGTAGACGGCCTCACCCAGGAGATGAAAAAAACTTACAGCCGCTACAAGCAGGAAGTGGAACCGGAAGTGGAAAGCATCCAGGAACAGATTAAAGAAATATCCGATTCCATCACGGAACTGAATGAACGAATTCGTAAAGAATCTGAATAATTCCTCACATATTGTCGTTTTATCTTTATGTAAGAATGAACAATAACTTTTTATTACAATAATAGTTGGAAGGAGGCAGACGATTGGAATATACCCCAGCATCTACGAAACAATCCATTTTGTTCTGCCACAAATTTGCCCAGTTGACCAAAGCACTATGGAAGTCAGTGGAAAAAGACTGGCAGCAGTGGATAAAACCTTATAACCTTAATATTAATGAACATCAAATTTTGTGGATTGCCTATCATCTGGAAGGTGCCTCCATTTCTGATATTGCCAAATTCGGCGTGATGCACGTGTCTACCGCATTTAACTTCTCAAAAAAGCTGGAGGAAAGGGGCCTTTTATCTTTTTCCAAAAACGCAGATGATAAGCGGAACACGTACATTGAACTGACAGAAGAAGGGGACCGTCTGTTTCTACAAACCATTGAAGCGTATGAACCCGACACGTATAACGTGTATGACGGTGCCCTTCCCATGAAAGAGTTGTATGGAAAGTTTCCTGATTTTACCGAGTTGCTCACTATCATCCGGTACGTGTACGGCGAGGATTTCATGCGGATATTCGAAGAAACGATCAACACGTTCGATGAAGAGTTCACCGAAGAAAACGGCTTATTGATCCCGGAAGAAAAAACAACCTCCGGGCCGCATGTGTAGGACCATAAAAATATAACGGACAGCAGCCCCCCCCACTTGCAAGCTTACGTGACAGAAATCAATGCAGGGCCGGCCTTTTTATAAAATGAAAAAAAGAGACGATTTCCGATGGAATCAGGCTTGAATACGCTTTACCCGCTTAAGGAATTGTCGAAATTCTTTTTCTTTTCATGGATTTTGCCGTGCCTATTGATTTTTGCAGATGCAAGCCCTATATTATTCACGTAAGATATGAAAGGGGGGATCTCCCGTGAACTGCTGGAAATCCATTAATGTAAAGAGAGACTATCATCCTTCAAGGTTGATGATTTTTTCTTTCAGCATGATTATCGTCACGTTCATTCTAGGTTACCTTGGCTTAAGTCTGTATCACAGAAATCAAGCATACACAGAACTTAGTATGCTTCATACCCTTTTGTTTCTGATATTACTGTTTCCGGTTCATTCCTTTCTTCATGTTGTACCACTTCGGTTTGCGGGGGTCCACGTCGACTGGAACCGGTTATTCTTCAGACGAAAAAGAAAAGCCATGCTGTTTCT
This sequence comes from Salibacterium halotolerans, assembly GCF_900115625.1. Lineage (GTDB taxonomy): Bacteria > Bacillota > Bacilli > Bacillales > Marinococcaceae > Salibacterium > Salibacterium halotolerans. The sequence continues at coordinate 66,281 of NZ_FOXD01000013.1, forward strand.
CAAATTCACGAGACCGGTCAGCCGCAATTACTATATCGGTGCCATGCTTTTTCCAGCATGCTTTATTAACATCAGTGCCGTTGCAGGGGCGTTTTTGTTTCCATCGCTCATGCATTACTTTGTACTGATCTTTTCCTTCAACTCCGGTCTTGCGGTATATGATTTCATTTATGTCAAACAACTTCTCGGCGCTCCGCGTCACTGCTATATTGAACAAAACAGAAATGGACTGGATATATTAGTAAAGCAGCCGGTATAACGGCTGCTTTTTTTATTTGCCTACGTTGAACACAATGTCATCATTTTCGGGCTGAAAACGTTCCACCCGCAGAGAATAATCTTCCCCAATTGTAATCTGGTTCATATGGATATGAATCTGCTGATTTTCTGTATCGATCTCCACTGCTTCGGGAAAATCAGCCTGCGATGCCAGCAGCGCCATCGCCTGCTGACTGGGCAGATTGAACGCTCCGACAGATACGCGTTCGAGTGTCAGCAGAATGTTCCCATTTTCGACTGCTTCTGTTTCGAACTGCATCGCAGCTTCGATGGTCCGCCCGAGAAAATCGATACCGGCCGTCACCTCTGCTGTTGATCCGTTAAACTGAATATTCACCTTTTCAGATGCTGCTTCTTCCTGCAGCAGTTGATTCAACTGCCCGGTTGTGGCTTGTACCGTGAAATATTCCTGAAACTCTCCGTCCGAGCTGCCGCCTGGAGACCCGTTCTCCCCGCTGTCTTCCGCCGGCGAGCTTAACAAGAAGAATAATAGGGCAGAACCAAATACCAGACCACCTGCTAATGTGAGAAACGCCCATTTCCAACCATTTATACTGCGGTTGTGCATCTTTCCACCTGCTTTCCTGATAACCTCATTTCCTATCATATTTTCTCTTATATTGTACTAGAAAAAAACTATCTTTTTACACCATCTTTTGTTAAGGTATAATAGATACATGGTATTGGGGGTAAAAAGATGCTGATCGCATTGTTCGGATTATTTTCGCTGACCTATTTATTTGTAATAAATTCAATGACTAATGCCCTCTGTGTCCAGAAGGAGATACCGGCAGAACGACAGCCGAAAATTTTCAGAACCATTAATATTCTGCTGACCATTCTTCTAACATCCACATTCGTTGAATTGTGGTTTACCTAAACCGCTAAAGCGGTTCCTGTATGTATAAGAAGCTTTCCCGAAACAATCGGGAAAGCTTTTTTTAACGGCTTTTAGTAGATCCAGGCAGCGCCTACGATCACAAGCAGAATGAAAAGCACCACAATCAGCGCAAACTGCGAACCATACTCATATCCCATTATATTTCCTCCTTTCCTCAGAATTTAGTACCAGGCGGCACCTACGATAATCAGCAGAATGAAAAGGACGACAACCAAAGCGAAGCCGCCGTAATACCCTTTTGACATGTGACCACCTCCTAACACGCTTTCTGGGATATGTTATGTCAGAACCCCGCTCTTTGTTTAGGCTTTTCACCCGTTTTTTCTTTTTTTATCGTTTGTGGTATGATGTAGATTGTCTGAAAACGGGATATACCATGAGGAGGTGGAGGCTTTTGTATTTATCATTTCTTAAGATGGGAACGGCGGTGGCAGCTGTGTTATGTCTGGCTTCCTGCACAGGCGGGGAACATGGTGGTGCATCCAAAGAAATTGTGCAGGTCAATGACACAGCCATCACCGAAGAAGCGTTGACAGCGGAATTGAGGAAGCGTTACGGCCGGCAGGTCCTTCAGGATATGGTGCAGGGAAGAATCATGGATGATAAAGCCCGGCAGCTGGAGATAGGGTCTGAGCAGGTGGAGCAGGAATTACAGTCTCTCAAACAACAATACGGCGTGGAAACGGATGAAGAACTGCTTACATTGCTTCAGTCTCAGTTCCAGCTTCCGGTGCAGTCGATGGAATCCCTGAAAAACAGCGTATTGAAACCACAGCTTGTGCGCCGGCAGATGAACGAATCGGTAGAGCTGTCAGACGAAGAAAAACAGGCTTATTTTGAGGAGCATCAAGAAGAACTTGAATCCGTCTCGGCCCGTCATATCCTGGTCGAGGATGAAGAGACGGCTGCAACAGTGAAGGATAAACTCGCAGACGGCGGTTCTTTTGAAGAGCTGGCCGCTGAGTATTCAACGGACGGTTCCGCATCAAACGGCGGCGAATTGGGCTTTTTCAAACACGGACAGATGGTTGAACCTTTTGAAAAAGCAGCGTTTTCCATGAGTCCCGGCAGTATCAGCGAACCGGTGGAAACTGAATTCGGCTATCATATCATTGAAGTTCTCGACCGTAAAACAACATATGAAGAGCTCGAGGAAGACGTTGCCAAAGCAGCCCGCAGCGCTCGTATTCCTTCGCAACAGGAATGGATGCAGCAGCTGATGAATGATGCGGATATCCAGATAAAAGATTCCATGTACGACGATTGGATACAGCTTCAAAAAGAGTAATCCTCCGGAATGAAAAAGATGCATGCAGACGAAATAAAACAGAAAAACTCCCGGTTGTCTTTAGACGGTAACCGGGAGCATCTTTTGACTTTGGCTGGATGAGTGATCCTTTGGCCGGGTGAAAAACAGTTTTTTGCTTTGTTTTAAGCTTTGGAAAAAGCATTCAGGAGGAGGCGCGCTTTTTCTCCCGTTCTTCTTCCATTCTGCGGATGAAAACCCGGCCTTCTTGTTCAATCCAGCGGTCTTCTTCTTCTTTTTCGCTTTGGCTTGTCTTCCACCACATGAAACCACTGAATACAATGCCGAGGCCGCTCAAAAGAACCCAGGATGGAACGGCGGTTATTCCTGCGAAACGCTGCCACACAACAAGCAGAACGAACAAACCAATGAGAGTAAGCAGTACTTTTTTCGGTCGTTGATTCATAAAGACCTCCTGTTCTTGTCCGGTTGTGTTCTCATGTGTATGCGTGTTTGTTTTCATTCATGTCAGGATTTCGGCAGATAAATTTGAAATTCCACCCCGTCCTCGAGATTTTCAACGCCGGCATGCCCTTGATGAAGTTCGGCAATACGGCTGACAATAGCAAGACCAAGACCAAACTGGCCTTTGTTTCCTTTACGAAACGGTGCAAACAGCGCGTTCATATCTTCTTCCTGAATCTGTTCTCCGTTATTGCGGACACGAATCAAAACATGATCACCGCCGCTGTCTTCCGCCGACATCCAAACCTTGTCACGGGCGTACCGCATCGCATTTTCCACGAGATTTTCCATGAGGACCTGAAGATGTTCGGGATCGGCCGTCAAGGTCACATCCGCCCCTTGAATGACAAATGTCAGATCTTCCCGCTGCATCCGGAATCGTTCTTCGATCCGGTAAGCAATGGATCCGAATACTTTCTCCTCGAGATTGATGGTTTCTTTCTGCAGGGTGTCAAGTTTGGTGAAATACAGCATGTCTTTGACCCGTTTATCCATCCGGTCCGTTTCATCAAGAATGACATTCATCGTATCTTCGAGATTGTCCTTTGGCAGTACTCCGTCTTTCACTGAATGGGCGTATGTTTTCACGACCATAATCGGCGTCTTCAGTTCGTGGGAGGCATGCTGGATAAACGTTTTCTGCGACCGGTCGTAACGTATAAGGTTCTGGCGCATCTTCTCGAATTGATCGGAGAGCTTCTGGAAGTCTTCATCCCCTTCCCAGCGGATGGGCTCTTTCCAGTTCCGCTGGGCAATCTGTTCAAACCGGTTGCCGAGTTCGCGAAATGGCTGCCGCAGGTACCTTTTCAACCAGAAAGCCGGCAGCAGACTAAGTAAACTGGCAATAACAAGAAGATAAATCAGACGCTCCCACAGCCGGTTCACCATTAGGTCCCGGTACGTGTCCCACATAAAAGATATCTGATACGCCTCTTCCCCGTCGGATTGAATGCGGGTAATCACATAAAATAAGGTCGCGTCATTATAAGTCAGCTCATACCTTGCTCTCTGCTTCTCCTGATCTCCTGCATTCTGCACCATTTCTTTCAGCACATCGTCCGGTGGAATCGGTTCTCCCCGCTGTTCACCGTCCAGAAGAAAGACGTGCCCGACCGAACGTTCCGCTTCTCTTCGTTCGATAAAATTCATTTCCGACTGCGGCAGCGAAAAATGCTCACTGAAAGGATTGGCCATACGTGCCTGCTCCTGTTCAATGATCCGATACGTTTCTTCGGTCAGCGTTCCTTTTATGGAAATGGGATAAACGATAACGACGGTCAGTCCTACCAGAACAACGAGAGCGATAAATGAAAACCAGATACGCCGGGTCAGATTTACTTTCATCATGAGGATAAAATACGGTATCCATAACCGTAGAGTGTTTCAAGATGAACGCGGGGCATTTTTTTGCGGACTCTGCGCACGACATCATCCACCGCCCGCTCTGATCCTACGTAATTCTCCCCCCATACGCTCTCGATAATGGCTTCTCTTGAAAGAGCTTTGCCTATATCTTCTGTCAGAAGGAGAACAAGATCCATTTCTTTTGTGGTTAAATCGACCGGCTCTTCCAGGTTCTCCTGATCTGTTATAATGCGGGCCTCGGGGTCAATCAAATAATCGTTCAATTCAATCTTTTTGCTCTCCTGACTGCTGGAATCGTAGACACGGGAGAGAAGTTTTTTCGCCCGGATAAGAAGTTCCTGCGGAAGAAACGGTTTAGCCAGATAATCATCACTTCCCATTTCAAGGCCCAGAACCCGGTCAAGGTCCTGATCCCTCGCAGAAATAAAAATAACCGGCACATCACCTTCCTCTCCGCGGATTCCTTTCAGCACCTGATAACCGTCTGTGCCGGGAAGCATGATATCAAGCACCCACAAATGAGGCGGGTTCTGGACGGCTTCCAATGCATCGGCTCCATTGTCAAACACCGTCACCTCCCATCCTTCTTTTTCCATATAGGCTTTCAGCACTTCTGACAAATTCGATTCATCTTCCACTAAATACACGTGATAATTATTCATTCATCCGATTCCTTTCCCGACAAGAATTTCGTTCATCATTCTGTCCCCGGATCACGTCCGCCCTCTGCTCAGAGCAGCGTACGGGTGAATGAACCCCGGACGGCCACCGTAATGTCTTCAGAATAAACATCGGCACTGCTGACTCCGGACGACGATGCAGGAATGTGATCACACGTAAAATATAAAATCTGTCTATGCGGCGACAAGGTTGTTAAAAGAGAAAAAACCATACTCTGCCGCTCCCTGTCAAAGTTAACAAATGGATCGTCCAAAATAAACGGCAGTGTCTGGTTGTGATGATAACTCTCTGCCAGAGCGAGACGAAGAGACAAATACAGCTGTTCAGCGGTACCACGGCTCAGCTCCTCCGGTGTAAAACGAAATCCGCGGTTGTCTTCGACGATAAACGTTTCTTCCCCGATAGGCGCAAACAATCGTTCATACTGCGATGCAGTCAGATAGGAGAAATAGGAGGACGCATTTTGAATCACTTCCGGCTGCCGCTCTTTTTCATACATGGATTTTGCCTTGTTCAATACCTCCCGGGCCGCCCTGTATGTCTTCCAGTTTCGAGACAGGCGCTGCAGCTCGCCCTTTTTCTCTTCGTACTGCTGCAAAATCTGTTCATACGTCCCGCCTTCTTCCACAGTACGGATTTCCTGATTTATGGAAGCCAGCTCATTTCGGTACTGGTCTTCTTCATGTTCCAGGTCCTTTTCTGCTTCTTCCATGTTTTGTATAGCGTCATCCGGGTCACTGTCATCTGTTTCAAAAGTCTCGAACCACAAAGACGTCGTTTCACCCTCTGCCAGGGATTGACGCATCCTGTCCAGCAGCCAGTTTTCTTTCGTTTTCCAGTCATTGTACTGTCTTTTCGCCGCAGCCGCCTGCTTAAATTCTTCCCCGGACTCTACGCCGCATAGATGATACAAATTCTGAATCGAACGTTCTGCCTGTTCTCTTCTTTTTCTGTAGTAGTGTCTTCGGCTTCTTACTGTTTCCCAGTCCCGGAGATCCTGCTCATACTGCTTTTCTTTTGCTTCTTCTTTTTCGACTATGTTCCATGCCGCTTGGATGGTACTTTCCACTGAATCTTCGGGAATGCCGATGGCGGCAGCCGCTTTTTCTGCTTCCTGTTCGATTCCAAACAGATACACCTCGAGCGTCTTCATTTCCTGTTCCACGGCTTCCTGCTGCTTCTTTTCTTTCTGCCATTCCTGTACGGCGGTGAAAAAACTCGGTGCCTGCAGAAGCGATCCGGGAGACGGGAAATAATACGTGCCGGTCCATTTCTCCATCGAGTCCAGCAGTTCCTGCCACTGTTCATCGGCTTTCTGTTTTTTGTCGAGTGCCGCCTGATACGTATTGGCTTCCCGGTCGTACTCCCATTGTTTCTCACGGATGGATGTCTCCAGACGCTGATCTGCGTCAAGTTCCGCTGTGTGCCCGGCTGCATCGTTGTCAGCTTCAGCAGCCTGACGGTTCACAGCGCGGAACTGCTGCTGCAGGATCCAGAGGATGGCAGCTGAAAATCCGGCGCCGAACATAATGAGTCCCATCAGCCAATGTCCGCTTATCATTTCCCGCATACCTAGAGTAAAAAATATAACCGAGGCGAGCTGCAGCAGAAGCACCGGCTGCTGCCATACCGGACGCCCGTCTCTGTTTTCTTTCCGCTGTTTTTCGACAACTTCCGCACTGCGCTGTTTCTCCTCTTCAGAACGGCGGTGCCCGTCATGCGTATCCAAATCTTTTTTCTGCAGCGCAAGCTGATCCTGATGCTCTTGAATCTGTTCCTCAAGCAGCCGGATCCGCTCCTGCAGTCCTTTTGCTCTGCCGCTGAGATCATGCAGTTCTTCTTCAGCATTCATTGATGTCTGAGCTTTAGTCAATGCCGTCTCTTCCCTGATGCCAAGCCGGTGCTGTTTCTCTGCCAGACGTTTTTTGTGCTGAGCGGCTTCCTGCTGCAGCCGGTTATAATCATCGCTGTATTTGCGGTACAAGGGGAGCTTCTCTTTCAGGGCATAGACGCTGTCCCGGACAGACCATATCCGCCGGTTCAAATCAGCCCCCTCACTCCGCGCGGCAATCTGCTGCTCAGCAAGCGCCTGCTCTTCTTCCTGGGAGCCTGCTTCTTTTCGCTGCTCATGATAAGCCGTACTCTGTTCTTCCCAGTCGAGCGATACGTGTTCAAACGGCTTCAGTGTCTCTAAATGATGATAGACCTCCTGTAAATCGCGATACACCAACAACAGCGTCTGTCTGCGCTGCAGCTGTTCTTTACGGGCGTGCAAATCCGCCTTTTTCTGTTTAAGACCGGCCTGTTTTTCTTCTACCTCATTCTTTTGACGGACAAGATGGTCATACATATCGAATCTTGCTTCCCATTCCCGCAGTTCTTTCTTTTTTTCATGAAGTTCCTGCAAAAGGGTGTTCATTTCAGGCTTCTGCCCTCTGGGTTTGTACAGTTGATCTAGACGCTGCTGCAGCTTTTTTTCAATGGAAGCAATATGTTTCGTGCCTGTCATGCCCGCTTCGTAAATGTACTGGTTTAAGTCGCTCCCTTTTAACTGCTGAATTTCTCCCAGTCCTTCCAGACCAAAACAGAAAATGCCCTGAAACATGCCGCGGTCGAGGCTTCCCAAAAGACCTTCCAGCCACTCTGCGCCGTGCTCTCTGCCATCACCGGTGTAAACGAGAACGTCTCCGGCTGATTTTCTGCCGGCTGTCCGCTCCACGACAGCCTGCGCTCCATCCTCCAGCCGTATGGTGATGCTCCCGCCGTGGCGGCTTCCTTCTTTCGGCTCATGGCGGCCGGCAAGTTCTTTTTTGCTTGGAAAACCAAACAGCACAGCCTGGATAAACGCGCGTATCGTGGATTTTCCCGTCTCATTCTTTCCCTGAAAAATATGAAAAGAGGAATCCACGGTTATCTTCTCATCGTGGAACCTGCCGAACCCGTAAATGTGGAGAGCTTCAATCTTCATCGGCTGTCTCCTTTCCCCACAGCTGCCACAGCAGCCGTTCTGCATCTTCCAGCACTTCCTTCGTCTCTTCTTCCCCGCCGGATGAAAGATACATTCCGGGTCCTGTCGGTTGATATAACACACTCCATGCATTCTCGAGCTGCTTTGGATCCTGTTTCAGCTCAGCGGCTGCCCTTGCGACGTCTCCGAGAAAATGGTTCTCCTTTTCCAGTTCTTCCTGCTGCAAGTCAGCCATGGTCGCATCCTCCATCCGGTACACATAAAAGAACGGACGCTCCGCCTCCCCGATTCTGTTCAAGGCATCCTGCAAGGCTTCTCTTTCCTCTTCCAGGTAATCGCTTAACATACCCTTTCCGGTCAGCGTTATGTCAAGCCAGAGTCCGGACGCGCCGGTGAATGTCCGCTCTGATATATCCCGCAGCACTTTGTCTGTCAGGTCATCAAAACCTGTGCAGTCTTCAATCGAAATCTCCAGTGCCGCAAACACAACCTGAGACACTGGGCAAAACGTCACCGCTGCGTCATCTTCATCGAGCTCCACGAGAGAATACCCTTTCTCCCCGGTTTCATTCCGATGCCGTCCCTGAATGTTTCCGGGATAGCTGATTCGTTCCGACAAAAATTGTCTTGTATGTATGTGACCAAGCGCCCAGTAGTCAAAACGCTTCGCTTCCAGTTCTTCTTTGAGAAACGGGGCGTAGGAATGGGTGCCGTTCTTTTCTTCCTCCCCGTGCAGCAGTCCGATATGAAAAGAAGCTCCCGGCTGCTTCACAAATTCCGATGCAACATTGTGCTGCGTTTTTCCTTTGTAGCTGCAGCCGTAAAGATGGGCAGCAGGCGTCCCGTGCTTATGAAATACTTTTACTTCCGGCTCCGTATCGAACACGTGAACGTTGTCCGGCCAGCCGGACGGCGCATACCGCCGGTCCACCGGATCGTGATTGCCGTAAATCAGATACACCTTGATATTTTGCTGCTTCAGCATTTCAAACTGCTGCTTCAAAAAAATCTGGTGTTTCAGGCTGCGGTTCTCCTGGTCAAACAAGTCTCCGGCGATAATCAGAAAATCAACCTGGAGGGCTGCTGCATCCTGAATCATATGTTCCACCGCCCGGTCGATACTGTTTTCCAGCTGCTCCTTCAATCGTGGGTCCGCCCCTGCTCCAGCCGGGACAGCTGACCCGAGATGGAGATCGGCGGTATGGATAAACCGCAGTTTCATCGTGTATTCCAGCCTTTCCTGTATCCTTTACTATGCCATTATATCACGAAAACGTGAACATACGGTCGTATAATTCATAAATGACAGGAAGACTACCTGCATAGAACAGGACGAGTTCCGGGCCACCGAAGAATGCGAAGCGGGTAAAAGGGAAGCGGCGTTTAAGTACCGGTTTTCGGTTCAAACGTCGTTATGCGCACGTTTCGATGACGTTTGTACGAGAAAAAAGAAGCCAAACGTAAGTATGGGAACGTCATGATTACGTTTAGAGGGGTGCGGGTACCCTAAACGTCACCATGAACGTCGATCTTCCTCAAATAAGAGCGAAGTTTTTTAACGAAGCGTTATACGATCCAAAAAAATTCCGAACGATCCACGAAGAAATCGTCCGGAATTTTTTATCCCGTTCATGGTTTTGAGTCATATCCTGCTATGCGTTTACTTAAAACAGCGTGGAAAGCGCAACGAGGCCGGTCAACGGCAAAACAAGCCGGCGGAAGCGCTCGCCCTGGCCGTATCCGCCGTATCCCCCATAACCGCCATAACCGCCGTAACCGCCATAACCGCCAAAGTACTGCCGGTTCATATCCTGGTTTTTCGCTCCCCAGGGTGAATGATTTCCTCCCTGCCCCATCATACCGGGATTCGACATCCCCTGCGTGTCCGGACCAGCCATGGGAGGTTGATTATTTTCCGGGACCAACATGTAAACATGGTTGTTATCCACGTTTTCCATATATCCTTCAATCTGTTCGTTGTTGTTCATCTGCACCATCACGTAGCGTCCAATATTCTGTCTGCACAATTCATGCATCTGCATAGGGTTCATTTCAGCATCCGCCTCCTTTTTCACAAGCATCTTATTCAGGAGCGCGGAAGGATGTGCAGCGGCGGACAGCCTGTGTGATGTGATTATTTTTCCGGCAGGGGAACCGTTTCATGGTTGTTCTCATACGCCGAGGAGAAAGAAAGTACTTTTTCCACATACCAGTCTGCCTGGTTGTATTGAAACAGTGCCTTCCGCAGCTTCCCATCGGATGCACCGTTAGCGGCGAGATAGTTGGCCGTCGAAAAAACAGCGTCTTTAACATTGTAGGGATCGGCTTCCCCGCTGTTGTCCGCGTCCACACCGTAACCGCCATGTTCTTCTATGGCCTCCGTATCTGTCAGTGCTTCACGGGAAATGTTGATATCGCCTTTGCCCTGACAGCCTTCATAACTCCATCCGATAAAGGAACAGGGCATGAACTGGGTATGACCCACAGCACCAACCGGGCTTTCCAGCTCGTCCATCGTGGAAAATACCGTCTCCACCCGGTGCACGGCCGCCAGTACTTCCCAGGATACACCGTATGCTTCTTCTGCTTCTCTATAGACAGAAAGATACGCTGCGGGCACTTCATTTTCGGCAAAAGACGGATCATTGCTTTCTTTAATAGGAGATTGCTCTTCTGGAAATACGTTCCATAATACAACTGCCGCAAGACATATCGTGATAAAAAGAACCATTGCATAAGGAAGTCGTTTTCGCTGCCTGACTGCCGCCATATTTTATACCTCCCGTTTCCATCTTAAACAACTTCCAGGGAGGTATCCAACGGCCGTTTCGTGAACATTTTAAACAAAGCAGCTTGTGAAGGACCTGTAAACGCCGCCTGCTGATCCATAACGAAGAACCGGTGCAAAAAGAACATGATAGAAGCAAAGCCGGTTTAATCAAAAAATCCGAACGCGGGAACAGAATACCAAAGCGCAGCATTCTGCACCATCGTCCGGATGATCAGCAGACATGTATTTGTCCCCCAACCTTTTCGTCCATCTACACTTCCACTTTCATCTGCTTTCGGAATACTTCTTTCACCATATAGGCAAGACCGTTTTGATCATTGGATCTTGTAATCCAGCCCGCGTGCTGCTTTACCTCATCCGGACTCTGTCCCATTGCCACACCGATCTCCGCCATATCAAGGACAGAGATGTCGGCGGTACCGGAGCCGATATAGATCATTTCTTCCTGTTCAATACCTAATTCGGACATGAGCCAGCTTAAGGTGTGCTCCTTGGATGCTTCCTCTTTTTTTATCGTCAAACTGTTCTCCTGCTGGTGTACTCGTATGCCCGGTATTTTTTCCTGAAGCATTCCCCGGCAGTGCTCGGCATCGCGGCTGCTTTCGAAATGTCCGAACAGACGAAGCGCACTCAGCTGCTTTTCCGCTGCCGCTGCCGACACTCTGTCTGTGTATGTTTTCGGTTGAAACAACCCCTCTCCCAGGCTGAACTGGATTTTACCGAGCACATTTTTCGAGGCCGGCTCTTTGTTTTCCCATTCGTAATCCTGACTTTCGAGTTGGATGCGGCACGGATACAATTCCATGCACGCCGCCGCGTCATACACCATCTCCACCGGCATGCGTGCTTCAAGAATCGGCGTACCCGATTGGCCGGCTGTGAGCGCACCGCCGTGGCAGATCATTTCATGCTCCATCTTCAAATGCCGGGCCACTTTTTTTGCTGAACCAAAACTGCGGTTCGTGACAAGAAGCGTATACACTCCTTTATTACGGACAAAATCCACAGCGTCCTTCGTTTCCCGGCTCATACGGTCATTGGATTTCAACAGGACTCCATCAATGCTCATGGCTAGCAGTCGATATCCCACGTCATGTCCCTCCTTGGCACCTGGCCTGATCTACCGTCATCCTATGCAGGGGTTTCTCCCCTTAGAACATGGCGCAGCCGGTGAAATATAGAAGGATTTCTCTGCCTTCGGCGGGGTTTTTGTTTCTTTTTTTACAAAAGAAAAGTTCGTCATCTGGAGCCGGGGTGCGGTCGTCCCGGAACGGAGCGGTTCTTTGGACACTAAACCGCCGCGAAGCATACTTAGTGTCCACGCAAGTAAGGTCAGGAGACATTATAACTTCAGCTCCTGCTGTTAGTGTCCACTGATTTCTGCCGGCACCCACTAATTTCTGAATCCAGCGGCGTAGTATCACCAAACAGTAATCCGTAGACACTACGTGCTTCTTTTTCGATGGTAGTGTACACGAACGGATGAGCTTAAGGAGCCTCCCCGTTAAAATACCCTGTATGCAGTGGAAGCGGACACTGCCCACCGGAACAAAAAGACGGCATAAAAAAAAGAGCTGTACCTTCCGATACAACTCCGTTTTTATCTTTATTCCTGCTCTCCCACTTGTTCTTCCGGGTTACCGTAAAGATCCTCGAGAGGCTCGGTGATGATTTTGTTCAAATCCTGGATGGTGGTGCTCATCTGCTGTTCCACTTCCATCAGTTTGGAAATCACTTCGTGCTGCTGCACCATTTCAAACTGTTTCTGTGCCTGTGTAATTTCTTCTTCCGTCGGCTGCTCGCCCTGCATCTGCTTTTGCTGCAGATCAAGCTGCAGGGAACGGAAGTTATCAAGCATGCGTTTCGCTACTTCGTCCTGCTCCACTTCTTCGTGAAGGTTTTTTAGATTTTGAAATTCATCGCTATCTCTTAATTCCTGGGATAATTCTCGTGCTTTGTCGTATACATTGGACATAACATAGTCCTCCTTTTTACAATCTTAACCGAGCATAACATGAATGAAATGCAGAAATCATCCGTTTCCTCCTGATTCTTTCTTCTTTTTATCCAATGGAAAAAAGAACCACAATCACACCCTGGAACAACCCGACGATACCTCCGAGCACGGCGCCGAGGTACGTGATCATTTTAAACTCCCGCCTCGATATGGAAAGCACCATTTCTTCCAGTCTTTCCACCGAAAACGTATTAACCTGCTCTGTCACGACCTCGTCCAGATTCAATCTTTCCAAAAGACCGGGCAGCCGGTCAATCAGAAAGGACTGTATTCGGCCTACTGCAGCAGGGAGCCAGCGGCCCGCAATTACGTCTTTATAGGACGGCGCCCATTCGGATAACGGGCGGTCCAGATACTCCAGCGCAGGCAGTTCCCGGATCAAAAACGATACCAGTTCCGAAGAGACCGTATTTGTATCAATGTAGGATTGAATCGAAGATAAAGGCTTTTGTTTCCATTTTGTCCATTCCTGTTGAAGCATATTTTCCACAAACTTCTTTGACGTATCATCTTCCAGAAAACGCACAATTTCAGGCTGCAGCTTCTCAACGATTCTGTCACTTCCGAACATCGAACCCAAAAAATTCATCATCGACCCTTTGCCCTGCAGAAATTTATTCAAAAGTCGTTCAAGCTGCAGAGCTCCTTCGTCTCCACGGAAATAATCCGCCCCTTTTGCTGTTATCCGAGCGGCAAAGACAGGAATCAGATGATCCCCTTTTGCCGTCACGGCATCAGGAATAACGTCCTGCAAAGGCTTGTTTTTATTTTTTTCAAGCCATTCATCCATGGAACGTTTGGCGTAAACCCGGCCCTTGTCTTCCAGGTGAAGCTTTCTTCCTGCCGTTTTTTCCGCTATATCCCTCAGAGTGGAAGATTGATGAAGAAACGTGGATACCTCTTCTGCCAGCCAGTTCTGCAGGCTGTCGTGAAAGTCCGATTTTTTCAGTTTCTGCCGCAGGCTCTCGGGAGTGAGAAGATGGGTAACGACCATTTTTCCAATCTGTTCCGCCATTTCGTGTCTGCGTTTTGGAATCAGCCCCGGAGTGAACGGCAGCCGCAGATTCCCGATGTAGGCGGGTTGAAAAGGGCGGAACAGCATCCGAATCGCAAGCGAATTTGTCACGCCGCCAATAAGAGATCCCACCGCTGCCATCACCACAATCATTACCAACGTTTCCATGTATAAACTCCTTTATCTGCCTTGATTCCGCCGTCATATGCCGGAGAGCATAAAAATGTGTCGTTCCATGTTTCAGCCAATATCACTTTATCAATTTGTCCCCCGTGGAGCAAGCAATAAAAAGCGGGTAAGACAGGTGACTGCCCTGCTTTTCTTGATGTACATAATCCAAAAACCGAAGGGAAAGCTGATAACGAAAGGAGGGCGTCAGCATGAGCCGTGAGAAGAAAAACGAAAATCTACAGTTCGATGAAGACCGTATGATCAATGAAGGACTCGCTGGAGGCACCGTCCATCCTTCTGCGGACAATACGCAGATCGAAGAAGCACGGGATATCAGGAAAGAACAACCACCCCGCCGCTGATAAGTGTTGCAGCCTGGTCTTTACCAGGCTTTTTTCGTGTTATGTTTGATAAAAAAGGGGGCTGCCCCTGGTGCTGCAATGCAGCACCTCTGGACAACCCCGCGAGCCATGATATTTAATTACTGCTGCGGACCTTGGCCGCCCATTTGCTGTTCAGCCATTTGTACAAGACGCTTAGTGATCTCTCCACCAACGGAGCCGTTGGAACGGGATGTCGCATCCGGACTAAGCTGAACACCGAATTCCTGCGCAATTTCATACTTCATTTGGTCCATTGCCTGCTGTACGCCAGGCACGACCAGTTGGTTTGAATTGTTGTTGTTGGCCATGTGTCTCACCTCCTCTTTGTACCTCTAGTTTGTTACGAATCAGAAACACTATGCTGTGAATGTTATAGTAAATTCAGGTAATAAGCTGAGCGGTGATAACAGCAATCTTGCGCACGGCCGCTGAATCATTTGTAACGAATACGGAAGTATGTTTCTATAAAGAAAAGATGTTTGAGTGAAGAAAGGAAAGGACAGATGACATAATGAACATTGCTGTATTCGGAGCAACGGGAAGGGTTGGAAGCAGACTGCTTGTCATGCTGTTAAACGGTGGATACAACGTACGCGCTTTGACGCGCTCTCCGGAAAAAGCCGGAACACATCCTGCTATGCAGGTTATCCAGGGCAATGTTCTGACGGATCAGGACGTACAAACGACGATTTCCGGTGCGGATATCGTTGTCAGCGCGCTCGGAACGGACAAACAAAATACATTGCAGCGTGCCTTTCCGGTCATCATCGAAGCCATGATACAGGAAAACGTGCAGCGCATCATTTCCACCGGTACAGCAGGCATTTTAAATGCGCGTCAGAACCCTGACGCATTCCGCTTTGAAACCGATGAATCCAAACGACGCAGCACAACAGCCGCCAGAGATCATGCCAATGCCTATGAGCTGCTGCGGCAGTCTTCGCTCGATTGGACCATTGCCTGTCCGACGTATTTGCCTGAAGGAGAAGCCACCGGCGAATTCCGCACAGCTGCCGATGTCCTGCCAAAGGACGGAAAAAACATTACAACCGGAGACACAGCTCTTTTTCTGTACCAGCTTGCTGCCGGGGAGGAATCCTTTTACCGCAGAAGAGCCGGTCTTGCTTACTAATATCATCCAAGCATGATATACTGACAGGAAGAATATTATTACAGTATCACCTGTTACATATTGAATCAGACTGGGTATATAAGGTAGAAAGGAGGGAGCCTCTTGTCCATCTTCGGTACCGTTCTCGGAATCGTTATCATTGCGGCTTTAATATGCTGGATTGTCGGTTACAATGCCCTTATTAAATTTCTGCAGTGGGTGGAGGAGTCCTGGGCGCAGATCGAAACGCAGTTAAACCGCCGCGTTCAGGCCGTTCCATCATTAATTGACATCGCTCAGCCGTATGCCAAACAGGAGCAGCATACTCTGGAAAAAATCGTGGAGCTGCGGAGCAGTCTGACTTCACCGAACACCTCCCGGCGGGAACAGCTGCAGATTAATGAAGAACTGACCAAAAATCTTCATATCCTGTTTGCTGTCAAAGAAGAGCACCCGGAGCTCCATCAGCACGAAGAATTTCAGCAACTGGAAGATGACCTCAAGGACACGGAGGAGAAAATCCACCGCTTTGTTTTAATTTATAATAACACTGTTCAAAAATATAATACAAAGATACATTCGATGCCGGTCAATTTTGTCGCTGACATCCATAGCTTTCAGGAAAGGCAGCAGCTCAATGTTCCAGACGGCGCGTCCAAAGACGTGAAACTGTCCTCCTGAGAAAAATCACCCTTCTTTTCACAGAACGGTGATTTTTTCTTATGGTCCGGTTTATCCTATAAATGCCTTCCATACCAATACCGTGGTAAAGATATGTTACAATAGTAACTTACCAAAAATTCCGTCAGAGAAGGTGGATTACGATGACAACATTTGATGAAAAACTGCATAACTATGCGGATCTGGCTGTCCGTAAAGGAGTGAATCTCCAGGAAGGCCAGACGCTGTTTATTTCCGCCCCGATCACGTCCGCGTCCTTTGTCCGGCTTATCGCTGAAAAAGCGTACGATGCCGGCGCTAAAAACGTGCACGTTGACTGGGTCGATGAATCACTCACAAGAATCAAATATGACAAAGCCCCCCGCGAAGCCTTTCAGGAGTTCCCGCAGTGGATTGCCAGAGGCCGCGAAGAATTGGCTGAAAACGGAGCTGCCTTTATTACGGTCAAGTCGACCGATCCCGATCTGCTCAAGGGCGTCGATCAAGAGAAAATCGCCGATGCGAACAAGGCTGCCGGCGAAGCTATGGAAACATTCCGCTCCTACATCCAGTCCGACAAAGTAAGCTGGCTTGTAATTGCATCCCCATCTCCAGGCTGGGCCAAAAAAGTGTATCCGGAAGACACGGAAGAAGAAGCGGAAGAAAAACTGTGGAACGCCATCTTCAAGGCCGTACGTGCGGATCTTGAGAACCCGGTGGAGGCGTGGGAATCCCACGACCAAAAACTCCGTAATAAAGCTGCTGTCTTAAATGAAAGACGTTACAGTGAACTTCACTATAAAGCGCCCGGCACCGACCTTACCGTCAAACTGCCGGAAGGACATATCTGGGTCGGCGGCGGCGGACCTAATACAGACGGCGTCCATTTCATCGCCAACATGCCGACCGAAGAAGTGTTTACAGTACCGGAAAAAACCGGCGTGAACGGGTATGTTACGAATACAAAACCATTGAACTACGGCGGCAAGATTATTGACGATTTCACCATTCACTTTAAAGAAGGGAGAATCACTGACTACAGTGCCGACGAAGGGGAAGAAACATTGAAAAATCTGATTGAAACCGATGAAGGCTCCCATTTCCTTGGAGAAGCCGCGCTTGTTCCCCACAGTTCACCGATTTCACAATCCGGGGACTTGTTTTACAACACCCTGTTTGACGAAAATGCTTCAAACCACCTCGCTATCGGAAGCGCCTATGCGTTTTGTCTTGAAAACGGCGCCGATATGACGAAAGAAGAAAAAGAAAAACACGGTCTCAACTCAAGCATCACCCACGTCGACTTTATGATCGGCAGCAGAGAGATGGACATTGACGGTATCCTGCCGGATGGTACCTCCGAACCCGTCATGCGCAGTGGTGAATGGGCTGATTAGTAGAACCAACAAAACCGGAGAGCTCTCTGATCTTAAAGAGAAGCTCCCCGGTTTTTTTACAGCCCTTTTCGAAAAACCCTGGTTCCGTTGTACGTGAACAGGGTCGGTTTGTTGTCCAGGACGGTTTCCACATGAACACTTCTTCCCCATAACTGGTATAGGTAAGGAAGTGTTTTCTCCAGGTACGTCACATCGAGCTCTTCTTCCTCATAACGGTGGGTAATATACAATTCCCCTCTTTTTTCATAATCCCCGTCTGACACGACAAGATAAGGAAAGCCTCCATTTACTCTGGAACGGATCAATTGGTCTTTCACCTGCTGCCACTCTTTATCCACAATGGTGTAATCGCGTCCCTGTTTCTGGAACACATACATGTCTTCCTGCTGCACCAACTCTTTCGTTACATAGTTGCGGATAAAGGACGTATCCGTCTCAAGCTCTCTCACTTCAAACAATTTATCTCTCCCGCTTCCGGGTTTCACTCCGGCCCGCTGCAGTGATTCATCGGGATGATCCCATCTCTTTTCAATGGTCTCAAAAATTCTCAGGCCGAGATGATACGGATTGACGGAAGTACGGGAAGGCTGGATAACGCCCGCGTTCAGTTTCGCAAATTCAATGCTCTCTTCCGGTGCAAGATCAAGTTCTCTCATAATCCTCGCGTGCCAAAAAGACGCCCAGCCTTCGTTCATGATTTTGGTTTCCAGCTGCGGCCAGAAATACAGCATTTCCTCCCGTATCATCGTCAGCACATCGCGCTGCCAGTCCTCCAGTTCACGGCTGTGTTCTTCAATGAACAGAAGCAGATCCTTTTCCTCCTGTACCGGAAACTTTTTCTTTTCGGATGGAGCTTCTTCTGGTTCCGGCCTTTCTCCGAGCTCGAGAAGATCATCATACGGACCACCGGTAAATTCCTTCACACTTTCTGCCGCTTCCTCTTCTTCCCCCTCCCGGCGTATCAGACTGGGATCAATATGCTCCTGCACCGAAAGTACGGCATCCAGAAAAGCCTCCACCCGGCGGCGCCCGTACAATTCTTCGTACCGGGAAATACGCTCCGCCGCGGCCGCCATACTCTCCACCATATCTTTGCGTGTTCCGGCAAAACGGATATTATTTTTAAAAAAATCACTGTGAGCAAGCACATGCGCGACAATCAATTTATTCTGCACGAGCGAATTGTTATCAAGCAGAAACGCATAACACGGATTGGAATTGATGACTAGTTCATATATCTTACTTAAGCCCAGGTCGTAATGCACTTTCATTTTGTGGAAGTTTTTCCCGAACGTCCAATGCGGGAAACGGGTCGGCATGCCGTAAGCACCGAACGTATAGATGATATCAGCCGGACAGATTTCATAACGCATCGGGTAAAAATCGAGACCGAAATGTTCCGCTGTTTCCGTTATACGGTCAATCGCTTTTCGCAGTTCTTTTTCTTCAGAAGTCTGCATCGTGTCCCTCCTCCCCTGTTAATTCCACTATATGAAACAAGCGCCAAAGCATGCCTCCGGATACGGACTGCTATGGATTGAAGGGAGAAGAGAAGTCGGGGTATAATAGGGAAAAACCTTGATGTATTTGAGGTATGACGAAAAACCGGGTGATAACTGTGGAACTGGTTCGATGCAAAAAAGATGTCGTCAAAAAGCTTGGTCATGATTTTGTGGAAATCGATCCGCCGAAGATTCTGTTTAAGGCTGATTATTTTTATCCTGCCTTTCAGGATCAATACGGAACGTGGCTGGCTGCCGATGAAGAAGGGGAAGCTCATGTGATCTCCGAAGCTCCGGAACAGGTGGATGATGACCCCTGGTTTGAGCTGTATTTCAAAAAGGTATAACTCCTTTAGGAGGTGTTACGATGCTGAAACGTCATGTTATTGTTCACGGAACCGTGCAGGGAGTCGGATTCCGGCAGTTCACGGTGACAGAAGCGAAAAAAGCAGGCGTCAACGGCTGGGTGAGAAACCGGATGGAAGGCACGGTGGAGATAAAAGCGGAAGGAAGCGAAGAAGCGATGAACACCTTTGTGGAAGCCATTAAAGCCGGCCACCGTTTTGCATCTGTGACGGATGTCGATATTTCCCCGGCCGACAACGTCGAACATAAAGGCTCCTTCACCGTCCTTTATTAATAAAAAGGCAGACAGTATAGAAAACCGGGACGAATGGTCTTCCATGCCGTCCCGGTTTTTTCGATGCACTTTTGCCTGCAGCAAATCCGGTTACGTCCGGCTGAAAATGCCCGCTCCCCGCTGCTCGAGCTGCTGCAGGGCTTCGTATACTGGAAGGTCCGGCATTCTGAATTCCCGGACCAGTACGTCCCGGACGGCTTCCTCATCCGGAAGATCTTTGGTCATAACCGACCCGTTGCCGTGACGAATCGTGAACGTTCTGTTTATAAGGGATAAACCCCTTCTTTGATCCGGTTCCCACAGCTGACAGCGGAGCATGTTCATAAACGATGCCTCCTGCTGGAATGTGGCGGCAATCCAGGGCGCAAAATCGGCATAGCTCATTGCTTCATAGATCGAAAACGTCCATTTTTTATGGGTAATCTGACCATTTCTCGTTCGTATGTAGGAATACACGCCTTTTCCTTCCCCGGGAAGGAAAAACAACTGCTCTCCGGCAAAGGGTGGAATGGCACGTTTTCTTCCCTGGAAAGGGATTGGTTCAAATAACGGGGCGGTTGTTCCCACGTCTACATACAGCAGCCGGTTCGCCGACCCCGGATCTTTTATGATCACAGCCATATGTTCCTCGCCGGGACGAATCAACCATCCTTCAAAGCCGAGAGCCTCCAGAAGCTGGAACAGACACGCATTAAGGGTGAAACACGTTCCTCCGCTCTGATTCGTCTCGTGGGACGCAAGAAAGGCATGCACGTCCGTGACGCGTTCCAACGTTTCTCCGTCCCGTGCCAGCAGGAGCTTGCTGACATTCTCAAACGGAAACGTACGGACGTGGGCGCGGATGATTCGTTTTAAAAATTTCCGGGAAGGCGGCTGCTGCTTTAATCGAAGAATAGTTAAATAGCGTTCAAGCCAGTCACGTGACATGGTCTTCTCCTTTTCCTCTTTGTAACAGGGTTTTACTGGTGTACTCATGCGCTGAAAAAAACTCCGGAAAACAGCGGTTCCCGGAGTTTGCTGGTGTATACCGGCCGGGTGCGTGGAGCATCCGTTTGATCCACGTCCCGTACTTCCGCACAAAAGGTGTTTCATTGTCGTTAGTTGTCAGATGGTATCATGCACCATTTTCATCATGTCGTTTTTCAGACGGGACAGCGCTTCTTCTGCCTCGTGTTCGGTTTCTTTGCATACGCCGAAATAAAATTTCATTTTGGGCTCTGTACCAGACGGACGAATGCAGCACCAGGAACCATCGTCGAAAATATATTTTAACACGTTGGAAACCGGTAGTTCGATCGTTTCTTTATGCCCATTTTGAACGATGGTTCTCTCCTGTGTCTGATAGTCCTCGATAACCGCTGTTGGTTTGTTGTTGAGAGACATCGGGGGCGTTTGCCGGAATGTCTGAAGAAGGGCTTCAATTCTTTCGATTCCTTCCATGCCTTTTAGTGTCATCGAATCGAGGTCTTCTTTGTAGAAGCCGTATGTTTCGTACACATTCCGGAGCGCATCGTGAAGCGTCCTGCCTTCTCTTTTATGCCAGAGCGCCATTTCTGACACAGTGAGAGCCGCCTGGACCGCATCTTTGTCGCGGACGACACTGCTGATCAGATAACCGTAAGACTCTTCATAACCGAATTGGAACGCATAGGTGCCATCTTCTTCAAACTGTTTGATTTTTTCTCCGATGAATTTGAAACCAGTCAGGGTATCGAGCGTGGTCTGGCCGTAATGTTCTGCTACCGCCCGTCCAAGCTCTGACGTAACAATCGTCTTCATGACGACACCATTTTCGGGAAGTACACCCTGCCTCTGCCGCTCGGAAAGAAGGTACTCAAGCATCAGGGCCCCGGTCTGATTGCCGCTCAACAATTCATACCTTCCATTTCCATTGCGGGCTGCAATCCCTATCCGGTCAGCATCCGGATCTGTTGCAATCAGAATATCTGCTCCCTCTTTCTCCCCTTCGATTCCCGCCGCATCAAACGCTTCTTCTTCTTCGGGATTGGGACTTTTCACAGTGGAAAATTCCGGGTCCGGAAGCGCCTGATCTTGTACCACATGGACGTTTGAAAACCCGCTCGTTTCAAGAAGCCGGGTCACTGGAATATTCGCTGTTCCGTGGAGCGGGGTGAACACAATCGAGAGACGGTCCCCCTCTGTCTGCACCATATCAGGATTTAACATAATCGTCTGCAGATCATCATTGTACGCATGATCAATGTCTTCTCCAATCACTTTCAAAAGACGGGACGCTTTCATTTCGTTCTCATCGGCCGTGTCGACCTCAAACTCATTTTCCACCGAATCCACTTTCTCCATCAAGGATTCGGCCGGCTCCGGCGGCATCTGGCCTCCGTCTTTCCCGTACACTTTAAACCCGTTGTATTCAGGTGGATTATGGCTGGCGGTCACAACAATGCCGGCAAATGCATCAAGATGCCGGACCGCATAGGATAATTCCGGCGTCGGGCGCAGCTCCTGAAATATGTAGGTCTGAATGTCATGAGCTCCAAGTGTCAGAGCGGCCTCGAGCGCAAACTCAGGCGAGCGGTGCCTCGAATCATATGCGATGACAACACCTTCCGCCTTGGCCTGGCTTCCATGTTCTTCTATGTACCGTGCCAGTCCTTCAGCCGCTCTCCGGATTGTATATCGGTTCATCCGGTTCGTGCCGGGACCTATTTCCCCGCGCATGCCGCCTGTACCAAATTCCAGGTATTTGTAAAAATGGTCTTCCAGTTCTTTTTCGTTTTCTTCCACGTTTTCGAGCTGCTCTTTCAGATCTTTCTCGAGACCTACAGCTTCCTTCCATCGTTTCCAGTTCTCTCTCCAGTCCATTGCTGTCACATCCTTTTTCGGATAGTTACTGTCTGCCTTGTATCTACTGCTTCCGTCCGGAAAATTGTTCCGTCCACAACGCACGTTTCGTCGTTGTAACGGCCTCCGCTCCGGCCTCAAAAGCTTCTTCCACGTCTTGTCTGCTGCGGAGAAAACCACCGGCGATCAAGGGAATCCCGGTCTTCTCCGCTACTTCACTGACAATGGCCGGCATTCTTCCCGGAAGAACTTCAATGACATCCGGTTCTACTTCTTCTACAATCTTATAACTCGTTTCAAGCGCGCTCGAATCAATCAGAAACAACCGCTGCACGGACAACAGCCCGTGTTTTTTAGCAGTGGTCAGCACCTGTTTTCTCGTTGATATCAATCCGTGGGGCCTTATCTGTTGACAGAGAAACTGTGCTGCGGATTCATCATGGCCGAGCCCCTGGATTAAATCAGCATGCACGATCAGTTTTTTTCCGGCACGCGAAGCCATCTGTGTCATGCTTTTTAACTGCGCCAGCCTGGAGTTCAACAGGACGACGTAAGTCGACGGGCTCTCCAGTATTTTCTCAAACTCTTTTTCCGTGCGGGCAGCGGGAATTATTTTTTCATCCTGAAACATCGGCGGATTCCTTTCTGTGAACAATGTCTGATTCCATCATAAAAAAAATGCGGGCACTTTTCCACTTTGAACGAAAATTTCCTTTGTTTGTTTTTTGTCTTTTCTCTCTGCTATAATTTTTCCGTACCGCATCCACGGGGAGGGAGAAAAATTGAGCGAACGTAACACAATCGAGAAAGCAACGTTTGCCGGAGGCTGTTTCTGGTGCATGGTCAAACCTTTTGATCAAATGGAGGGCATTCACGGCATCACGTCCGGCTACACCGGCGGTCATACCGAAAACCCGGCGTATGAAGATGTCAAAACCGGGGAAACCGGCCACCGCGAAGCCGTTCAGATTCTATTTGACCCGGAAGTATTCCCGTACGAAAAACTGCTCTCGCTGTACTGGCCGCAGGTGGATCCAACGGATGACGGCGGACAGTTTCACGACCGCGGACCGCAGTACCGGACAGCTGTCTTTTACCATAACGATACGCAGCGGCAGCTCGCCGAAAAGACGAGACAGGAGATAGCAGACAGCGGCCGCTTTAAAGAACCGATTGTAACCGAAATCGTGCCTGCTTCAACGTTTTACCCGGCGGAGGCGTATCACCAGGACTTCTACAAAAAACAGGAAAAAGCATACCTCGAAGACCGCCAAAAATCCGGCCGGGATGAGTTTATTGAGAAACACTGGCGTTAAGAGAACGCGCCGGTGTTTTCCACTGCCGGAAAAAACATATAAACAAAAGGATTGAAATACATTGCTTATTATAATACAATATGTATTGTCCAAGTCGATACGGGATGTAGCTCAGCTTGGTAGAGCACAGGCATGGGGTGCCTGGGGTCGCAGGTTCAACTCCTGTCATCCCGACCAGTTTTTTAGTTGACTGAATCGAACCATATACTGCAGCACACGAAGCCGCTGGAGGAGCACTACTCTGAAGCCGGCTTTTTTTATGTCCGCGCGAAAACCATGCGATTAGACCCCTTATGGAAACAATCGAAAGAACCCGGACGGTACCGCCTTCCATAAACAGTTTGGAAGACCATCGTCCGGGTTTTCATCAGATCTGCCGTTTTCGTGCTGTTATTCTTTCTTCTGCAGCTTCACCGCGGTGCCGAACACCATCACTTCGGAGGTGCCGCTCATAATCGAAGAGGAGGAATAGCGGATACCGATTACAGCATCTGCGTTCTTTTCCCGGGCTCTGTCCACCATTTCTCTTTCTGCATTATCCCGTGCCTCCAGAAACATTTCTTCGTATTCTTTCATTTTCCCGCCGACCATCGACCGGAAATTACCGAGTATATCTTTCCCGATATGCTTGGCGCGGACGGTATTTCCTTTCACAACCCCCATCGCTTCGACAACTTCATACCCTGGAACATATTCTGTAGAAACGATAATCATGCTCATTCTCCTTTTTTATGCTCTGTTCTGCCACGTATACGGTTTCCTTCCGGCAATAGTATCACCGCCTCAGGCCGTCTCCGCATTATGGTTGGAAAAAAACCATAGCAGTGCTTCAAATACGTCCGTTTTGTTTTGCAGGATATAGTAACGAAAGCGTTCGTCCTGAATGTTCCGGTAAGAGTGCAGCAACGTGGAATGACGACGGAACTGATTGACTTCGGCATAACCGACCATGCTCGATACATCCATCAGTTCCTCGAGCAGACGCAGGCATTTCTTGTTATCAGACGTTAAATTGTCCCCGTCTGAAAAATGAAAGGGATAGATATTATACCGCTCCGGGGGATAATCCTTTTCAATCGTCTCCAGCGCCTTTTCGTACGCGGACGAGCAGATGGTGCCTCCGCTTTCGCCTTTGGAGAAAAACTGTTCTTCACTGACCCGCTTCGCTTCCGTATGATGCGCAATAAATTCAATATCAACGGTCTCATATTTCGTCCGCAGAAATCGTATCATCCAGAAGAAAAAACTGCGCGCCATAAATTTTTCCCAGCGTCCCATCGAGCCGGACGTGTCCATCATAGCAAGAATAACCGCTTTGGATTCCGGTTTTATTTTTTCATTCCATGTTTTAAAACGAAGGTCGTTCTCCGAAATCGGGTTAATCTTAGCTTTTCCATCCAGCGCATTGCGTTTAATGGCGGACAGAATGGTTTTACGCTTATCAATGTTACCCATCAAGCCTTTTTTACGGATATCATCAAATTCAATATCTTCTACAATGAGATCATCCTGTTGTTTCTGCCTTAAATTCGGAAGCTCCATTTCGTGGAACAGCAGTTTTTCCAGCTCTGCCATCGTAACCTCGGCTTCGTAGTAGTCGGAGCCGGCCTGATCTCCCGGACGGGATTCTTTTCCCGGTCCTTTCTTTCCGGGCTCCCGGGCGATGACATCCCCTTCTTCGCTGCTTCCGTCACCCTGCCCGGTGTATTTATTATTTTCGGTATTATAACGAATCTTGTATTCGTCCATGGAACGTATCGGTATCCGTACGACATCACGCCCGTTTGACATTACAATGTCTTCTTCGGTAATCAGATCAGGAAGATTGTTCCGGATAGCTTCCTGGACTTTCTCCTGATGGCGGCGCTGATCCTGATGACCTTTCCGGTGAAGGGACCAGTTTTCCTTTGAAATGACAAAACTTCGGTTCGCTTTCTCTGACATAGTAGGGTCCCCTTTCCCCTGTATTCTATGAATCAACTTACTGGTATATCCTATGCGGGGGGAAAGATGCATTTGCAGCATTATTCTGAATAAAACAAAACTTCCACTGCCGCACCCGGTATTTTTGTCCAAAAAAAGGACCGCCATTTGGCAGTCCCCTATCCCATCACTCTAAATTCGTCAACCGGCCAGTACCGGAGATTTGCTTCGCCTACAACCTCGTCCATATCGACAAAGCCAATCCGCCGGCTGTCCATGCTGTTGCGTCTGTTGTCTCCCAGTACAAAAATGTGGCCTTCGGGGACGGTTTCCCGGCCTGTCACTTCTTCCAGTGTGAAATCCGAGGTGAACGGTCCCCGCTCCGCCTCGCTGCGGTAAGGAGCCAGGTATTCTTCCTTCACGGCCTCTCCATTTACATACAAGGTGTCATCTTCATAGCGGATACGGTCTCCCGGCAGTCCGATGACCCGTTTGATATAATCACTCTCTTCATTGGCATGAAAGACGACTAAATCAAAACGATCGGGCTTGGAAAATTCATACCCGATTTTATTTATAATGAGCCGTTCCCCATTTTCAATGGTCGGCATCATCGATTCACCGTGTACCATATAATTGGCAAAGAAAAACGTTCGGATTATGAAAACAATGATGACGACCACGGCAAATGTTTTGATCCAGTCCCATACTTCTCTGGCTATCGTATTCATGTTCTGTCCACCATCCTATCTCTTTTCATAATGTATCATGCTTCAACGTTATGAGCAATTGATAGAAAAGTGGACACAAGAAAACCCTGTGGACAAAATCGGCCACAGGGTACGGCATTCTCTCTTTTATTCAGCGGTTTAACAGGCTTCCTACATAGCGGAGCAGTTCGTTGGCGGAAACGGAATTGTAACCATGTTCATCTATCAGACGCGCTGTCACTTCATTGATTTTCTTCAGCTGCGATTCATCCGGCGTTTTGGTGGATGTCGTTATTTTCACTACATCTTTCAGGTCGGCAAACAGTTTCTGCTGGATAGCTTCCCGGAGATGTTCATGGGAATTGTAATCGAATTTTTTACCTTTTCGCGCATACGCGGAGATGCGGATCAGAATTTCTTCCCGAAAGGCGCGTTTGGCGTTTTCAGAGATACCAATCTGTTCTTCAATGGAGCGCATCAGCTTCTCATCCGGACTCATCTCCTCTCCGGTGAGCGGATCTTTCAGCTTGTTTTTATTACAGTAGGCCTCTACGTTATCCAGATAATTGTCCATTAACGTTTTGGCGGATTCTTCGTAGGAGTACACAAACGCCTTCTGTACTTCTTTTTTAGCCGCTTCATCGTATTCTTTTCGGGCTGCCGCGATGAAATCAAGGTATCTTTCTTTATCTTCATCCGAAATGGACGCATGCTGGTCGAGACCTTCTTTCAGAGACCGCAGCACATCGAGCGCATTAATGGATTCCACGTCTTTGCGGATAATCGCGGACGATATCCGGTTGATCACATAACGCGGATCAATACCATCCATCCCCTCATCCTGGTATTCTTTTTTCAGCTCTTCCACATCCTGATCCTTAAAGCCTTCAAGCTCTTCTCCGTCGTACAGTTTCATTTTCTTCACCAGATCGACCGTTTGATTCTTCGGCACTTTCAACCTTGTTAAAATGGAAAAAATCGCAGCCGTCCGGAGGGCATGAGGCGCAATATGAACATCCGCCATATCACTCCCGGCGATCATTTTTTCATAAATACGCTCTTCTTCACTTACCTTCAAATTGTACGGAATGTTCATGACGATAATTCTTGAGTGCAGTGCTTCATTCTTTTTATTGTTGATAAACGCCTGATACTCCGCTTCGTTGGTATGGGCAACGATCAGTTCATCCGCGCTGATGAGCGCAAAACGTCCGGCCTTGAAGTTTCCTTCCTCACTCAGGGAAAGCAGATGCCAGAGAAACTTTTCATCACACTTCAGCATTTCCTGAAATTCCATAATCCCGCGGTTCGCTTTATTCAGTTCCCCGTCAAACCGATACGCCCTTGGGTCGGACTCGGAGCCGTATTCGGCGATCGTGGAAAAATCGATACTTCCGGTAAGGTCCGCAATATCCTGCGATTTCGGGTCGGATGGGCTGAACGTTCCGATCCCCACACGTTTGTCTTCCGAGAAGAAAATCCGCTCGACCATAACATCTTCAATATTTCCCCCGTACTCTTTTTCCAGGCGCATCATGTTTAGAGGCGACAGACGGCCTTCGATATGAATCCCGTATTCGTCATAAAATTCGTCGCGGAGGTGCGGCGGAATCAGATGAAGAGGGTCTTCCTGCATCGGGCAGCCTTCGATGGCATACACCGCACCGGCATCTGTTCTGGAATACTCTTCAAGACCCCGCTTCAGCATTGTTACAATCGTTGATTTACCGCCGCTCACTGGGCCCATTAACATTAGTATTCTTTTTTTTACATCGAGCCTCCGGGCCGCAGAATGAAAGTACTCCTCCACCAGCTTTTCCAGAGGTTCTTCGAGTCCGTATATGTCTTCGCCGAAAAAACGGTACATTTTTTGATTATCTTTTTCAAGCACCCCTGCGTCTTTGATCATATTGTAAACCCGGGAGTGCGAATGCTGCGCGATATGAGGATGCTTTTTCACCAGTTCCAGGTATTCTTTAAATGTACCTCTCCACTCCAGCTGCTTTTCTTTTTCCTGGTGCTCCCGTATTTTATTAATAATCTCCAACGTGCGAGCCTCCCCTTTCGATGCATAGTAAATAGTTCCAATCAGCAGAAATGCCTGACAGCTTTGTCCGCGTATTACTTCTATTTCTATGCGAAAACAGGTGGAACATAACCGGGTCTTCTGCCGATATAAAGATAGAAGAAAAATTTGTCCGAAAAAAAGAGGGAATCAACATGAGAATGTCAGCCGGATACTTGTTTATTGCATTGTTTATGGTAATGTTTTCTGTATTTCTGCTTGGTGTTCTGGACGAAGAAAAGAAAGCCGTCTCGTTTGAAAAGACGCTGGAAGATACAGACATTAAGAAACCGGACATTGATCAGAACAGCTATATTTATGATGAAACAGGAGCTGTTGTTTCCGAGTTATCTAAAGGGCAGAATCGTCGTTATCTGGATATAGAAGACATCCCGCGCCGCGTGAAACAGGCTTTTCTTTCGACGGAAGACAGGCATTTTTTCGAACATGAAGGTGTCGACATGACGGCCGTCGCCCGGGCGCTTGCTGTGAATGCAAAAGCCGGGAGTATCGAAGAAGGGGGAAGCACCATCACCCAGCAGACCGTGCGGAACCTGTTTTTGTCACATGAACAGTCGTACAACCGGAAGTTGACCGAAGTGCTTTATGCGTATCAAATGGAGCAGGAGTATTCCAAAGAGAAAATTCTGGAGTTTTATATCAACTCCATTTACTTTCAAAATGGAGTATACGGTTTTGAAACGGCCGCGCACTTTTATTTCGGAAAGCCAAGCAGCGGACTCACGCTCGCTGAAACAGCTTTTCTTGCAGCTGTTCCTGCCAATCCGTCCCACTATGATCCGCTGACAAAAAAGGAAAATACAAAAAAACGGCAGGAATGGATTTTGACCAAGATGCAGGAGACCGGCGCCGTTTCAACATCCCGGGCTGCTGAAGCAAGAAAAGCCCCGATTAACCTTCATGTCAGCGAAACAAGGAACCTCTACCCGGATTATACATTTTATGTGGAGAAGGAATTAAAAGAGTTGATCCGCAAAGAAGAAGGGTTTGCCCGCCGTATGAAAAACGCCGGCGGAGAAGAAGCAGCAGCCATCGAGAAAGAACTGGAGAAACGTGTCCGGGAAGTACTCTCGTCCGGCGTTCACATTGAAACATCCCTGGACCCGGACCTGCAGCAGGAGGTGACAAATGCGGTCGACCGCAGGCTCCGGGGGAAAAACGGAAACGGCGCCGCGGTGGTACTGGATCACCGTACCTCGGGGGTTAAAGCGTTAAGCGGCGGCAAAAACTATGAACCCTATTCTTTCAACAGAGCGTTTCAAGCTTACCGCCAGCCGGGGTCTTCCATTAAACCGCTGCTTGTTTACGGACCTTACATGGATTTGACCGGAGCGGACAGACATGATTTTGTGGATGCCGGACGGTACTGCAAAGGTGACTACTGCCCCTCCAACGCCGGAGGGAGTTATCCCGGGCAGGTCACACTGGAAACAGCACTTGCCCGGTCGTATAATACAGCTGCCATGCGTTTATTTGAAGCAAGCGGGATACAGCCTTCATTTTCCTACCTGGAATCGTTTGGATTTGACCGGGTTGGTGCGAAGGATCATTATTATGCAGCGGCGCTCGGAGGGCTTTCCCGGGGGGTATCTCTGCTTGAACTGAGCAGAGCGTATACCACGTTTTCAAACGGCGGGCAGTACAAACCGGCACGTGCCATAAAGAAAGTAACGGACGGCAGCAAAACGGTACTGTATGAATGGGACGATACACAGCGTCCTGTCTGGAATGATGAGACCAATCAGGAACTCCGCCACATGATGAGAAGTGTGATAACAGAAGGAACCGGCCGCAGAGCAGATCCCGGGACCGGGGAATGGAGAGGGAAAACGGGAACGACCAATAATTATCAGGACCTTTGGTTTGTTGGATATAACAGCCGCTACACAGCCGGCGTCTGGATCGGCAGAGATCAACCGGAATCTTTGGGCGCTGGTCTCCGCGGCACCCATCTGAATCTTTGGAGAGACATCGCAGGCACAGCAGCAGCCAAGTAACCGACCTTTAGACCGGCAGGCTCTTCATCAGGCTGTTGTACAGCCTGAAGCCTGCATACGACGTGGCAGCAGCGGCTGTGCACCAGAACGCGATATGGAAAAATATCAAACCAAACAGGCCGGCACCGCTCAAAGAATCGGAAATGCGGTATACGACAAACACGAAATAAACGAAGGTCGCCCCGAGAAAACAAACCGTGATCCCAAGAGGCATCCATATAAATAAAAGGGAGGCGGCACTGCCGGCAAGATAAATCCAGGTGCCTTTGCGCAGATTCGCAAGTTCGACTCCTTCCACATCTTTGGAGAAAAACAGCAGAGACAGCTCCATTAACGTATCAGCAATCAGTTTCAATGCAGAAAAAATCATAAAGAAAAACAGGAGCAGAAAGAAAAGAAGAGTCAGCTGTATGCCGCCTGCACTGAAAAACTCCAGCATGCCGGCGTACAGTCCAACCTCTTTCAGCCAGCCTGAAATCAGGCGTTCAGTGTACAGAGATAAAGACAGACTGAACAGTAAAATCGAAAACAACGGAAAATGACTCGTCAAATATGTATTTTTCATAAGTTACCACCATCTCCGTATTTGTGTCGCACAGAAAAAGCTGCAGAATAAAGGGCTGCAGCTTCTGCATGGGCCGCTAGAAATGGTGGATGACATCGAATGCTTTCAATGTGCTCCCTGTCGCGGCACTTTTCTTTTCAGACCCATCGGAATGCTGGTGCGCCTTCTTGAACGCATCGCTGTTCACCCAGTCTTCATAATGCTGCTTCGACTCCCATTTTGTAAAGACGACCTGATTTCCATTTTCTTCGTTTTGCTCAAGAAACATAAAATCAATGCATCCCGGCGTGTTTTTCATATGTTCCACACTTTTGGCGAACCTTTCCTGCATCGTTTCCTTTGCCTCATCCGGAACATGAAGCTCGTTCATAACGACATACATTCCAATCACCCTTTCTGAATCAACTTCCGCCAGACGGAGGAAGCTAAAGACTGCTTTCATTATATCAGGAACCGCGTTTTTTACCAAAAACATGAAAACGCCTTTTTCCTTCATTCACAGACGGCTCGTTCTAAGGTATAATGGAATTCAGCAAACACAAACGGGGAGGTTCACACATGAAACTGGTACTTTTGATTGGTCTTTGCATCGCGTTTATGGTCTCCATCCTTTCGGCAGGATTTGAAGACAAGCCTCATAAACACTAATACATGATGAAGAAAAGGGGCGGCTTATAGAACCGCCCCTTTTTCTCATCCCGTGCTGATTGGTCAGCTTAAACCCGGAAACTGCTGCTGGCGGAGGGCTTCAAAGACGATGATTGCCGCGGAGTTGGATAGGTTAAAGGAACGAACCGCTTCGTTCTGCGGGATTCTCAGACACGTCTCTTCATGACACTCGACGATGGATTCGGGAAGTCCGGTCGTTTCACTGCCGAACACGAAGAAATAGTCTTTGTCCGGATCCTCATAAGAGAAGTCGGTGTGCCGGCAGCTGCCGTTTGTTTCAATTAGATAGAACTCAGCCTGCGGCCACTGTTCATTCACCTCATCCAGCGAATCATGATAATAAATCTGCACGTCCGGCCAGTAGTCACAGCCGGCCCGTTTCAACATTTTATCATCGGTCGAAAAACCAAGCGGCCGGACTAAATGCAGAAACACCCCCGTCCCGGCGCAGGTACGGGCAATGTTCCCTGTATTTGCCGGTATCTCCGGATGATATAACACAATATGAATACTCATAAAACGTGCACCTCGTCTACTCGATAAAAATAAACTTTCATTCCTGTCATATTTTACGTCTGGTCAGCCGGCTTCGAGCTGAAACCTGAATTATTATAGCATATCTTTTTCCGGCGTGCCCGCTTCATCCTTGTCCAATCTGAAAAAATTTATAGCGGATGGCAGGCGTCCAGGCGGTCGAATCTTCATACGTCCAATAACGGGATCTGCTGTTTGACGTCTGCGCATTGACAAGCGGTTCCCCGTTGCCGTCGAATCCGGTGACAATGGTGGAATGCTGCCAGTTATCATCGCCGTTGAAGTCGTAACAGATGACATCCCCCAGTCCAAGCTTCTCCGGTTTTTCCGTCTCCACTGCCGTCAATCCGCTGTCAGAGCTGCTTAAATACCATCGGAACGAATGCGCCACCGCCCAGCTGTAACTCCAGTTCGTGCCGCTGTACCACCAGCCGCTCCCCCGGTCCGGCTGTCCCCGCATCGGAGCATCTCCCGCCCGCAGGCATTGTGATATAAAATTCGTACAGTTATCCGAAAACGCCTGATAATCAGGATTATAATTATTCCACCACGCTTCTGCATACTGCACCGCTTTTCGGCGGTCATACATAAAAGAGTGCCGCTCCGGGTAAATCGGCTGCCCTGCGCGGGGCTTTATCTGCATCGGCTGCGGCTGCTCCTGATCAATAATGACATAGCCGTCATGGCTTTTCATTATTCTTGGTATCCATTGTTCTTCCATATGATACCGGCCGTTGATTTTTAACATCCGCCTAAGACGCAGCTGATAGTAGATATGTTCCTGCTTTTCAAACCGCTGCAGCCGGTATGGATGACATGTAATCCTGATTTTCAGAAGATCCGCCTGTCTCCGTTCCAGTGTCCGCTTAAAACGCCGGAGCATCTCCGTTTCCTGCGGAATCGTTTTAGACGGTTTCACCGGACGATGCTGGAGTTGAAAAGACACCCACTGCTGTATGTGCTCTTTCCACGCTTCCATCCAACTTCTGGTCATCGACACACCCCTCCTTCTTATCGTGCCATCGTCACATTCTATTTAAGAAGAGAGGCTGTCATTCCTTTTGGCCGCAGTAAAATAGAAAGACACCCGCCTTATGCGCGTGCCTTCCCGTGTTTTTAGGAAGAAGCGGAAACCGCTCCCTCCATCTGAAGCAGATATTCTTTTTTATCAACGCCGGATCCGTATCCTACCATTTTGCCGTTGCTGCCAATCACACGGTGGCACGGAATGACAAGAGATACTGGATTTTTGTTGTTGGCCATGCCGACAGCGCGGACCGCTTTCGGAGACTGTACCACTTCGGCGATGTCTTTATAGGATCTCGTCTCCCCGTACGGAATATCGTACAGCGCGTTCCATACCGCTATTTGAAAGGCTGTCCCGTATAAATCCAGTGGGAGATTGAACTGCCGGCGGTTTCCGTCAAAATATTCACGGAGTTGTTTCATGATGCCGTGTGTATCCGCTGTATCGTTATCCCAGGCTGACGCGAGGCCGTACTGCTTCAACCACGGAGTGAGAGCCGCTTTGACATCATCCACCCGGCCGTAATGCAGCACACACAACCCTGATGATGTGGCTGCGGTCGTAATCCAGCCGACCGGGCTCTCTATTTCCTGGTACAACAAAGGGCTCTGGATGCTCATCCTACCATCTCCTTATGGAACAAAGTGAGGGGCTTTGGCATTTGCAATTTCCTCCTGCACACTTTCGTCCGTTTCATGCTGTTCTGCCTCATACAGCGCCTGCAAGGCTTCTTCTGTGCCGATCTGTCCAAGAGACCAGGCAGCCGATCCACGGATAACCGGGCGCGGGTCCCGGTGAAGCACGTGCGTGAGCGAATCCAGTGCTTCTTCGGCTTTATATGTGCCAAGGGCCAGAACCGCGTTGCGCTGTATCGGCTTTTTGCCGCGCCATGATCCGGCCATCGGCCCGTACACTTCTTTGAATTCGCGGTTGCTTATCGTAAGCAGTGGTTCAAGCCGCGGCTTCACGACCTCCGGATCCGGTTCAAATTCTTCGTTCTGGTGGTGATCCATGCCCTTGTTTTCCGGACATACGGTCTGGCACGTGTCACAGCCGTAAATACGATTTCCGATTTTTTTACGAAACCGCTCCGGAAGAGATCCTTTCGTCTGCGTCAAAAAGGCGATGCATTTACTAGAATCAAGCTGCCCTCCCTGAACGAGGGCACCGGTGGGACAAGCGTCCACACATTTATTGCACGTTCCGCATTGATCGGTAATCTCTTTATCCGGCTCAAGCGAGAGCGTGGTGATCATCTCTCCAAGATACACATACGACCCGAATTCCGGGGTGATAATCGCACAGTTTTTTCCGCTCCAGCCGATGCCGGCGCGTTCGGCCACCGCCCGGTCCGAAAGTTCTCCGGTGTCCACCATCGATTGATTGCGCGCCTCCGGGGCAATGTCAGCGATGTAATCTTCCAGTTTCTGCAGGCGGTCTTTTAACACATTGTGATAATCCTGACCCCAGGAGGCCCGGCAGAACAAGCCGCGCCTGTCTCCTTTCCTGCTTTTCGGTTCATTTTTCATTTTAGACGGATAAGCCAGGGCAATCGAAATGATCGTTTTCGCCTCCGGCAGCAGCCGCTCCGGCTCCGTCCGCTTTTCAATATCCGGTTCTTCAAAACCAGACTGATACTGAAGACGCTGCTGCTCAATCAACCTGTCCTTTAGTGTGAGAAAAGGATCTGTCGAGGCAAAACCTATTTTATCAATTCCGATCTCTTTGCTGTAGGCAATGATTTTTTCCTTAAGCTCTACTCCTGTCAACATAGCTCTCCTTTCCTTTATCGTTTAATAGCAGGATTCGATATGGTACACTTTACGCAGCACATTGCAGTAGAGGTGGAACATATGATCTTTTCACTTGAAAAAAGCCTGTTTGAACATATACCGGAATTTAAAATCGGTATCGTTGTATATAAAAATATTGTGACAGGGGATTCGCCGAACTTGCTGAAAGGCCGACTCGAGTACTTTCAGGAAACGGTACGGACCGAGCTCGATGAACGCCCTGTCGATGAATACGAAGGCGTCCGCGAATGGCGGGAGATCTTCCGGAAGCTTGGAATCGACCCTAAGCGGTACCGTCCTTCCCACGAAGCCCTTTTAAAACGAATCAGCAGTGGAAAAGACCTGCCCTTTATTCACTCCGCGGCGGATATTAATAATTTCTTTTCACTTCAGTACGACATGCCGGTCGGTATTTATGACAGTCGTGCCTTGACTGATTATATCAAAATCACGCGGGGACAGGAAGAGGACGCAATGGAAGGGTTGAACGGGCGCTTGAACAACATGGAAGGAAAATTAGCGGCTATTGACAGTACAGGCCCCTTCGGCAGCCCGATCGTAGATGCCGGCCGGACGAAAACGACGATGGAAACGACAGACGCCGTACAGATCTTTTATCTGCGCCCGTCCCTTTCCGTGTCGGAGGCAGATCAGCTTCTCCAGGCCAGTTCCAGCATGTTTTTGCAGCTTCACAGCGGCACAGCCCGCAC
Source organism: Salibacterium halotolerans (assembly GCF_900115625.1). Lineage (GTDB taxonomy): Bacteria > Bacillota > Bacilli > Bacillales > Marinococcaceae > Salibacterium > Salibacterium halotolerans. The sequence continues at coordinate 102,083 of NZ_FOXD01000013.1, forward strand.
CTACCTGCTTCACCGGGACGTGCCGGAAATCGATACGCATTCAGAATAATTCAGACATGATTATGTAACTTTTTATGCAAGCCACAAAAAACTCATAACGACGTTTGCAGCCGCTCCAGAGTGTGTAAACGTAACTATGAACCAGCCATAGTTACGTTTCTCCCTTTCGTGCATCCGTAAACGTCACCATGAACCCTTCTCTGTTGCGTTTGTCTCTTTTTTTCCGGAATAAACGCAACTTAGAGCTATTAGGAGTGGCTTCCGGACAAAACGTGCAGCCGCTGCATCAGAAATGCGGTCCTTTCCAGACGCTTCGTGACGTTTGAGTCCAAAGATTATATGGCCAACGTCGCTTTTTAAAAATCATAACGACATATGAAGATCTGCCTGCTCCGCTTGCAGAATGGTGTTGTTTTCCGGGTGGCACACCACTCACCACTGGAAAACGCTCAAATAACCTTCCCGAAATGCTGCGATACGGCGGCGCTGCTTTTCCCGATATTCAACCGGATCCAAAAGCTGTTCCTCCTTTTCTTCAGCAAGATTACCTATAGTGTGGCAGAATCTCCAGTGAAGCAAAAGGTGGGTTCTATTTGACGCTTTCTGTACACGTGACCATTTGACGGTCAATCGCGGTAATAATATGCAAAAAACCGAAGTATGCAATGCTGCAAACTCCGGCTGTATTATCGTCTATTCATGGTAGCGGTGGTGGGACTCGAACCCACACTCCGAAGAACGCGATTTTGAGTCGCGCGCGTCTGCCAGTTCCGCCACACCGCCATCCTGATAAGGACCAAGTTAAAATTGGTGCCGAGGGCCGGACTTGAACCGGCACGGTTGGTAGACCAACCGCAGGATTTTAAGTCCTGTGTGTCTGCCCATTCCACCACCCCGGCAGAGGTAGATGTGAAGTGGAGGCGGTACCCGGATTCGAACCGGGGAATAAGGGTTTTGCAGACCCGTGCCTTACCACTTGGCTATACCGCCATGTGGTACCATATGATACCCATGCACATAGTGTGATAACTGGAGCGGAAGACGGGATTCGAACCCGCGACCCCCACCTTGGCAAGGTGGTGTTCTACCACTGAACTACTTCCGCATGTGGCTGGGCTAGCTGGATTCGAACCAGCGCATCACGGAATCAAAATCCGATGCCTTACCGCTTGGCTATAGCCCAAATTGTAGAATGGGGCGATTGATGGGAGTCGAACCCATGCGTGCCGGAGCCACAATCCGGTGCGTTAACCACTTCGCCACAACCGCCATTTTAACAAAGATAAAAATGGCAGGGGTAGTAGGAATCGAACCCACATTGGCGGTTTTGGAGACCGCTGTTCTGCCTTTGAACTATACCCCTGTTTAACATGGTGGAGGGGGACGGATTCGAACCGCCGAACCCGAAGGAGCGGATTTACAGTCCGCCGCGTTTGGCCAACTTCGCTACCCCTCCATTTTTTAAATGGTGCCGGCCAGAGGAATCGAACCCCCAACCTACTGATTACAAGTCAGTTGCTCTGCCAATTGAGCTAGACCGGCACAAAAATGGTGGCTCGAGACGGAATCGAACCGCCGACACGAGGATTTTCAGTCCACTGCTCTACCGACTGAGCTATCGAGCCATGTGTTGAAGCTTTTGATATTGTTTATATCATATCAAAGATATAAAATTGAGTAAATGGCGGGCCTGACGGGAATCGAACCCGCGATCTCCTGCGTGACAGGCAGGCATGTTAACCGCTACACCACAGGCCCTTTTGAAAAGAATAAGCTGCGAATCTCTTCGTCAACTGCGTTCGTGTCGTCAGGTCATGTACTGATGTACATTCCCTCCTCCACTTTCTTGTTTCCTCGACCTTCTTGCTTCTTCTTTCCAAAAGCAAGGAGGTGAATCTCTTCGTCAGCTGCATTCGTCTCGTCAGCTGAAATAGTGTCTCCAGGTTGCATACTGTTGTACGCTTCTTTTTACACTTTTTTCGTTTACGTTCAAATTATGTTTATTAAAAAATTGGTTGCGGGGGCAGGATTCGAACCTGCGACCTCCGGGTTATGAGCCCGACGAGCTACCGAACTGCTCCACCCCGCGATATGAATGATTCATGGTGGAGGGTGACGGGATCGAACCGCCGACCTCCTGCTTGTAAGGCAGATGCTCTCCCAGCTGAGCTAACCCTCCGTATGTAAATGGTGACCCGTACGGGATTCGAACCCGTGTTACCGCCGTGAAAGGGCGGTGTCTTAACCACTTGACCAACGGGCCTTTCATATGTAATCAAAATGGCGGAGAGCGAGGGATTCGAACCCTCGAGGCGGCTCAACACCGCCTACACGATTTCCAATCGTGCTCCTTCGGCCACTCGGACAGCTCTCCAGATTGGCTCCACAGGCAGGATTCGAACCTGCGACCGATCGGTTAACAGCCGATAGCTCTACCACTGAGCTACTGTGGAATGTAATATGTAGTGTTTCACTCTTATTAAGTGACACTTGAGAATTATAACATTTCAAAAGAGAAATGTCCAGCCTGGCGGCGTCCTACTTTCACAAAGGGTTGCCCCTTCATTATCATCGGCGCTGGAGAGCTTAACTTCCGTGTTCGGCATGGGAACGGGTGGGA
>NZ_FOXD01000032.1 GCF_900115625.1 Salibacterium halotolerans
ACGTGTATCTCGACAAAGGAATCGCCGATGATTTCTTTGGCGTTGCTGCGGTCTCTGGCGTACGGCGAAATGAAGGACGTCAGCGTGATCAGTCCAGCTTCGTTCATCAGGGACGCGACTTCGGCGATCCGGCGGATGTTTTCGACCCGGTCGGATTCTTTGAAGCTGAGATCCTTGTTCAGCCCGTGACGGACATTGTCTCCGTCCAGCAGCATCGTATGCCGCCTGCCTGCGACCAGCTTTTTCTCGACAGCATTGGCGAGTGTGGACTTGCCGGAGCCGGAGAGGCCGGTGAACCAAAGTGTGACCGGCTGCTGGGCTTTCTGCCGAGCGCGGAAATCGCGAGTGATGTCGGTTTCCTCCCAGACAACATTCTCCGAGCGGCGGAGCGGGTGGTCGGTGACGTCGCTTGCCGATGTCATGTTTGAGACGCGGTCGATGAGAATGAAACCGCCGAGCGCTTCGTTCCGGTCAAACGTATCGAATACCATGTTTTCCGAGAGAGAAATATCACACACAACGAGCTCGTTTTTGAAAATACGCCCCGGCTTCAATTCTTCGCCCGTGTTGATATCTATTTTATGTTTAATGTTCATCACGGTGCCCGGTTTCGTGTCCGTACCCATTTTGACGAAGTAATTCCGTCCCGGAACGAGTTCGGTGTCATCCGTCCACAGAATCATCGCAGTAAACATATCCGCCACGTGCAGATCCTTTGCAGTTGTCAGCACGTTACCGCAGGATACGTTTACTTCCCGGTCGGTAAAGAGAATGTAACTTATTCTCTCCTTATTAAACCTTCAATTCAGTGAGCATTATATCTATAACTCGTTCTTGATCTTCTGCATCCATATTCGAACCAGATGGCAGACACATGCCGTATTCAAACGATGTATCGGAAACACTGTGATGCTCCTGAAATGGATAATATCTGTATTCTTCAAACAAAGGCTGACGATGCAACGGCTTCCACACGGGGCGTGCTTCAATGTTTTCCTCTGCCAATGCTTGAATGATGGCTGTACGGTCTATTCCGGTTTTGTCAGGATCCACAGTAAGTGCGGTAAGCCAGCGGTTGCTGTGTGTGCCGGGTAGTTCAGGCATAAACTCTATACCATCAATATCTCCGAAAGCTTTTTGATAACGATGGAACACTTCCCGGCGCTGCTGAACGCGCAGCTCAATCGCCTCGAGCTGCGCACGGCCGATACCGGCGACAATGTTACTCATCCGGTAGTTGAAGCCAACTTCACTGTGCTGATAATGGAGTGCTGGATCCCGCGCCTGGGTCGATAAAAACCGGGCTTTCTGAATCATTGCTTCATCATTACTTGTCAGCATTCCGCCGCCGGATGTTGTAATGATCTTATTGCCGTTAAAAGAAAAAATACCGAACGTACCGAAGGATCCGCTTTTGCGTCCATCGTATTCGGAACCAAGAGATTCCGCGGCATCTTCAATCATCGGTACATCATAGGCGTTACACAGATCGACCAATTCCTTCATTTTCGCACACTGCCCGTACAGATTCACGACAATAACAGCTTTCGGAAGATGACCTGTTTTGTCAGCATCACGCATCGCCCGTTCCAATGCTTCCGGTGCCATGTTCCAGGTATCCCGCTCGGAATCGATCAACACCGGTTCCGCTTTTTCGTACAAAATAGGATTGGCGCTAGCCACAAACGTCAACGAGGAACAAAACACCGTATCTCCCTGCTCCACATCCAATAACCGCAGTGCCAAATGAATCGCAGCCGTACCAGAGCTCACAGCAGCCGCATGATCCATTCCGACATAGTCCGACAACTCCTGTTCAAACGCACCGACATGATTCCCTAGCGGCGCAATCCAGTTTAAATCAAAGGCTTCCTTTATATACTCCTGCTCGTTTCCTGTCATATGCGGGGACGATAAAAAAATTCGTTTCTTTTCACTTGTCACACTTCCACCTCATTCCTTCAACTGCAATCCTTTATTCGCTTTAACGTATTTTCGATGACAGGATTCACATGAAAGAGTATTGTCGTCCATTTTTTCACCGCAGCGGCACATCCATCCGATTTGTTTCGCCGGAGCTCCTGCCATAATGGCATAGGCAGGCACATCATAACGAATAACCGCCCCTGCTGCAATAAATGCCCAGGCTCCTAACGTTGTACCACAGATAACTGTTGCATTTGCTCCGATACTTGCCCCTCTCTGCACAAGTGTCGGCAGATAACCTTCTTCTGAAGACTTAGGAAAAGCAGCACGTGGATTCATGTCATTCGTAAAAACCATGCTCGGGCCGCAAAAAACGTCATCTTCCAACGTTACACCCTCATAAACAGAAACATTATTTTGGATTTTCACGTTTGACCCTATCGTTACGTTTTTGCCCACAAACACATTCTGTCCTAGATTACAGTTTTCACCGATAATAGCATTTGGCATGATGTGTGAGAAATGCCATACCTTTGTGCCTTCTCCGACTGTTACCCCCTCATCCTTATATGAGGACTCATGAATAAAATAAGACAAATTAAGCCACCTTCAAACGTTATTAGTATTTAACGACACCCCTATATTGAGGAAAGAAATTTTCATCTAATGTGTACTGGCTTTTCATATAGTGAACTAAATCATTATATTTTTCTTCATTAAATACATTAGTTCCTAAATAATAATCAAAAACTTCATTATTAGTGAACGAAGTTTTAAAACGAAATAATCCATCATCCTCACTATATCCTCCGCCTAAATGCAGATAAGTCAGGTTTTTATCTTTAGAGCGTGAAATCATGTAATCAAACAGTATGTTGTTAGGCCGTAATTTAAGGTAAGACGTTGAAGAGCAACCGAGGTGATAATGGGAATAGTCCCTCCCCATCATCAAAATGACAGCCCCTATTACTGTTTCTTCAGAGAAAGCGAATATAAGTTCATTAGAATGAAACACGGAATCCTTCAGCTGCTTTTTGAAAAAGTCATAATCAAAGTAATAATATGATGATGCGTGGTTACGGTCCATCGTTTCATGATACATTTGCATGAATGTGTGTATATTTTCAGGTGTTTTTTCAACTACTCTACAATAGAGCCCTTGTCTTTCCGCTTTTCTTACATTACGACGACTCATTGAAGAATAATTTGTTTTAATCACTTCATAACTATTTGATAAATCCAGGCCGGTCGTCTTTCTGATATAACGAGTATTAACACTTGCAGCACAGTATTGTACATTATTAAGCAACGGATGGAATCTTATAATTTCTGAAACTATGTTATTTTCTCTACAGTATTCACTAAAATGTTCATAAAACTGCTCTACACATTCCTCTTTCGAATTTCCTTCAACGTAGGGGCCGCCATAGCCATACGGAGTGACAATATCATAAAATTTGCTGTCTGTATCAGGAATTTCTCTTATAATGTAAGAATAAAATAACCGGCAATCCTTATATTCAAAAAAGGCTCCCTGCAATTCTCCCTGCTCTACTTCTGCAAACAAAGCTCCATACTCAAATGTATAATACACATCGATATGGTGGAAATTCGTCAGTATTTCTTTCCATTCTTCACTGCTCTTAATAATTTTCAGCAAGTCTAACACTCCGTTAAGTGATAAAATGTTCTAATTCAGTCTGAAGTAACTCTGATTTAATTTTATTGATGATGGAGATATCCAACTCATTTTTCCAATCATCTACTTCCTTGTTTCCTTTGTACACACTATAGACATCGTCTTGATGGACTGATTTAGATTTTTCAATAAAGCGTTGTGTTTGATCATTCATTGGCAGTTCTACGAAAGAAAACAAATCTTTCACTACATCTTCGGTATGACCAACTAAATCCTCGTATCTAATCAGCTTGAATTGTTGAGGAAAGTTCTTTTGTAACCATAAAAACATGTGAGCCTGTTCTTTCCACCGATGAAACCCATAATACTCTTCAGGACGAAATTTGTTTTTGGAAGTGCCAAAATACCACTCCTCGTTAAAATCCCATTCCTGTAAAAACTCTCTTGGAGCTTTTCTCCATGAATTCATTACACCGCAGGGGTTACGAACGATTCCTATTACTTGCAATTCAGGTGAATTGGTTAATAGATATTGAATCAAGTAATGATAGCGTACCATTTTCATTACCAGGAAATCAGGATCATTGTCCTTATTTTCAAACACAGGATAGTACCCCTTTTCCTTTTTATCCTGCTGATCCAAAAAATGATCATCTGTCGAGTAGACAGACTGAAAAAAATGTTCGATATCTTGAGGACTGCTATGCAAATTTATATAATCTTTGAATGTGTAAGAAAAAAGAGGCTGAAATTTATATCGTGTCTCCGGCGAGCTGTCAAACAACTGGCCCAGCCATGAAGTGCCGGAACGAGGAGCCCCGTGTATGGAAATAACGTTTTTCATTTCTTGTCCTCCCCACTCTTACGAATATGAAAGTCTTCCATTTCCCCCATAGTTTGATTGGTTGCAACGCCCTCTCTCATTAAAACTACTTTTATCGTCTTCAAGATAATTTTAATATCAAGCCAAATGGAATAATTGTTCACGTACTGAACATCGTATTCAATCCGTTTTGACCAAGGCAGAGTGTTTCTACCTTTAACTTGAGCCAAGCCTGTAACACCCGGTTTCATATACAACCGCTGCATATGGTAACTGTTATACTGTTCAAGGTGAGCAGGCAGAACAGGACGGGGACCAATAAAACTCATGTCCCCCTTCAAAATATTAATTAACTGTGGAAGTTCATCCAAACTTGTTTTTCTAAGAACAGATCCCACTTTAGTAATGTGTTGTTTAATCTGTACATCCTGTATTCGATAATGAGCAGAATGATCTCCTTTTGTCATTGAGCGAAATTTGTACATTTTAAACAGTTTCCCATCTATTCCTACCCGTTTTTGTTTAAAGAAAACCGGTCCTCTAGATTCCAGTTTTAAAAATAGCGCAATAATAATACCAAAGGGTAGTAAAAAGTAAATTAATATCATCGAAAAGAACAAGTCTACTTTTCTTTTTAAATTAATACTCTCCCGCATTCACTTCACCTTCAAATCTTCAAACATTACTTTCTCCAGGTATTCTGCCAGTCTCTCCCACGAATGATATTTCTCAACATAGTCCCTTGATCCTTGACTCATGATGGGATAATCATAATTACCCTCACTTATATGTTCTATTGTAGTTGCAGCTTCATCAGAATTAATTACTTTATTAATACCTCTGGATTGTTCAATGACATTGAATGGGCCGTTATAGTGTAAGATGACAGGCAATCCCGCTGCCATATAATCATATAATTTATTCATGCTAAATCCCCACTTATAAAGTGGAGAGTCTTTCATTGAAATAATACCGAGGCTGGACTTTTCTAAAACATAAGGGATATAATCTTTTGATATGGGTGAAGTGAAAGTTATATTGTTGATTCCTTCTTGTTGTGAACGATTCTGCAACCTTTCTTTTTCCGAACCCGTCCCTATAAAAACAAAATGCACATTTTCATTATTCAAGAGCAGTTTTGCAGTATCAACTATAGGATCCAAGTGATTTGGAATTCCATGTGAACCAACGTATACTACAATAAACTTATTTTCTATCTCTGCATATAGGTCTTCTATGTCTTGAGGTGCATTGTCCATTGTATTTGCAAATCGTTCTAAGTCAATCCCATTAGGCAGATACAATATCTTGTTTTCTTTTATACCTCTGCTTTTCACATAATCAGGGGCCTTATCAAATAAAACAATAATTCTTTGAGCCCTTTTATAAAGAAATAATTCCAGCTTATCAAGAATCATTACAGCGGGATTTTTCTTTGAAAATTTGCCTAAATCTATGAGGGTCTGAGGCCACAAATCCCTCTCTTCAAAATAGAATAGACAATTCTTATTTTTTGCTACATGGTAACCCAAGTAAGCAGCTAAAGGATGCACTAATGAACCTATAACAATGTTAGGCGTTTCATCTATAAGTTTGTATACTTTAAGAGAATTTGTAAAATAATTCACCATGTTCATGGCACGTTTTAATCCGTTATTATAATAAGACAACGTTTTTATCCATACAAACTGTACACCATCATAATCTTCCACTCTATAGCTTTCCTTTTCATCCAGCATTTCTTCTTTTTGTTGGTGATGAAAAGAAGCAGCAAAAATTGTTACATTATGTCCATTTTTCTTTAGGTATTTTGCTAAATCATAGTGCCTGCTTCCGCCCGAGGAACCGGGAGCTTTAGCATAATGATTAAAAATCCAAATATTCATGGTTACCCACTTTCTTGGCATAGTGTTGTCGACTTCCCAATTAAATAGGATAGGTTCTAATTATTTTTATAGAAGTTGCTTATTTGATGTATTACATATCTTTGTTGCTCTTCGGTTAATTCAGGAAACATTGGCAAGGATAATACTTCTTTACACGCCTGTTCCGTTACCGGCAAATCTCCTTCTTCATAACCCAAATCCGAAAAAACCGGCTGAAGATGTAATGGGATTGGATAATAGATCATAGAGCTTACGCCCTGCTCCTTCAAATAAGTCTGAAGGTCATCGCGTTGCTCTGCTCTGATTGTATATTGATGAAAAACGTGCCGGCGATCGCCGAATACTTTTGGGGGGATAACTTCTAAAATATTATATTCCTTTAACAACTCATCATAAATCGCTGCTTTTTCCTGTCGTTTATCGTTCCATGTTTCCAAATATTTGTTCTTCACGTTCAGAACAGCCGCCTGAATCTCATCCAGCCGGCTGTTGTAACCAAGGACATGGTGATGATACTTCGGCTTACTTCCATGTACACGAAGTACTTTGATTTTTTCTGCCAAATCGTCATTGTTCGTTACAACCATGCCGGCATCGCCATAAGCTCCCAGATTTTTTGTAGGAAAAAAACTGAAACAACAGGTATCACCAAATTCACCGGACTTCTTACCTTTGTACTCTGCCCCTATGGCCTGAGCAGCATCTTCAATAACAGCAATATTATATTTGCTTGCAGTTTTGAGAATAGAATCCATATCTGCTGTCTGTCCATATAAGTGAACAGGAATGATTGCTTTTGTTCTGACAGAAATAACTTCTTCAATTTCATCAGGATCGATATTGTAACCCTCCGGCTCAATATCCACAAATTTTGGAACAGCTCCTATACGTGCAACTGCCCCAGCTGTAGCAAAAAACGTAAATGCAGGAAGAATAACTTCATCTCCTTCTTCCACACCAGCCGCTAGGAGAGAAAGGTGCAGTGCATCACTCCCGCTTGCTACACCGATACCATCCTCCGCATTACTATAAGCAGCTAAAGATTGTTCCAGTATTTTTACATTGGGTCCTAAAATAAATTGAGACGAGGTCATTACTTCTTCTAGTTTATTGTGTATTTCAGATTTCAAAGCATCGTATTGTTCTGTCAAATCAAGCATTGGAACGTTCATTCAAATCCCACCGTTTTATTCATTAAATTTTTATACACATTTTCCATCTTCGTGACATTGTCTTCCCAATTATAATACTTAACTACATGCTGCCGTCCGTTTTCTCCAAGCGACTTTCTTAATTCGCCGTTCCCTGTTAACAATTCTAACTTTTCAGCTAAAGCTTGTGTATCTTTACTGGGTATAACATACCCTGTGTCTCCATTTTGTACAACTTCTGGTAGTCCTCCTACATCAGATACGATTACAGGCACACCGCATGCAGAAGCTTCAATAACAGCAACACCAAAACTTTCATTTGTGCTTGGAGCACAATATATGTCTAGTTCGTTCAGGTAATTTGGAACTTCATAATGTGGTACTGCACCAGTGAATGATGTTATATTATCGATACCCAGTGTTTGTGCCAATTTCTTTAGTTCTTGTTCTTGACTACCGTCACCCACAATTAAAACTCTGATTTTATCAGCAATATTGTCATTAGCATCTTTTTTCAACCGCTCTATTAATTGGGCTGCTGAATATAGAATATAACGCCCCCCATATTTTTCTTCCAATTTTTTTACGGTACCAATGGTTACAATATTATCATTTGCTTTCTCGGCAGCAGGTTTAAAAACATCCGTATCAATTCCAAATGGTGTCACTTCTATGGGCAACTCAGGATCTAAAAGCGTCTCCGTCTGTTTTTTCATAGCCCAGCTTGTCGAGGCAATTTGCGTTGCAGCCTTTAAATTCTTTACAAGGATTGTCTTTTTAGTCTGACTCTGATAAGGAAAATCATAAACATCACTTCCCCAAACGGATAGTAAGGTAGGATAGTAATGGACAAAACGGGAGATTGTTCCATACCCACTGGCGTAGTGTGTGTTAACCAAATCGGGCTTAATTCGTCGTAATAACCGTTTCACTTTATAATCATTTATGTAATAGCCTATTGTTGATTTAAACCGTAATAGATACAACTTTACAGCAGCATCGATTTTATCAAGTTCCGGAGGATGCATGGTAATTAAAAACACTTCATGCCCACGTTCCGCCATTGCATTTACCCACCGTACAGTATGAATACTGGAAGCACCAGCTAGAAAACATATCTTCATGTAATCAATCCTTTACTAGTGTTGAATATATTTGTTCAACTCTATGTTCCCATAAATGATGTTTCAATAATGCATCCTCTACATTCTTTTTATACTCTTTTCGTTTGTCTGGATCTAACATTTCTAAAATACCCTCGGCAAGCGAATCACTATTATCTTCTGTCACAATCCCCAATTGTTCGTTCCGAATTATTTCTGCTTGTGCATTGCAACTCGTAGCCACAACAGGTAGACAGTAACTTATATACTCGAACAGTTTAACAGGTACTGCAAAATCATTATAAATATTCTTTTTTAAACCTATGATTCCAAAGTCAGCTTTGATATATATTTCTTCAAGTTCATTTTCGAATGCATGATAAATTTTAAGCCATTCTTTATTTAAATACTTTTGTATTAATTTTATTTGTTGCAAATACTCATGTCTTCGACATACTAAGTGTAAATAAACTTCTACTTTGGTGTTGTTAACTATATCTACCGCTTCCAGCATTTCCTTTAATCCGTATCTGTCATTAATTCCACCTACATAAACTAAATTTGTTGTTTCAGTAACGCTATCTTTGTATGTGCTGCTTTTTTCGGCACTTTTTTCGGCAGCTGGCGGAAGAGAGCTTACCAGATTGTTATTTAAGTTTAAATAATTATTCATCTGCTTACTAGGCAAAAATACGTGAGATGCATATTTACTTAATAGTTTTAATTCAACTGAATAAATCAATCTCATTATAGATCGTTTTATTCCTTTAAATACGTATTCATTATCAAATTTCCAATAAGCATCGCGATAAAATACACCTAGAGGGATACTATTATGATTCAAATAACGAAAAAAATTAAGTTCCATAAATGGGGCTCTAGGAACATGATCCCGATCCGTTAACCAAATAGGTAACGTTGAATTTTCCATATAGCAGAATAAGATATTATTAGGATTCTCAAAACTGTAGATTAATTTTAATTGCTTTTTTCTCTCTGTGATCGTGCCAGATATTTCAATTATTTCTAATCCACATTCCTCAGCCATATTTTTAAAGGCGTTTAAAATTTTTAAAGGACGAACTTTTGATCCACTAGTTTGATTTTTTATCAATGTAAATGGATAGTATATAATTACTTTCTTTTTCAAAATGTATCTCTCTTTTCATTAAAGCTATTTTGGTTTCTTAAGATACTTTGATTTACTATAGACTTCTATACTGAGTAATATTATTGCCCATAACAGCCAGAATGTATAGCTGTAAAAGATACTGCTTGATGATAATGAAGAAATTGAAAATACGCTCCAAGATAGTATTGCCATGAAATAAAAATTATTTAATTTAAAATAATTTGTGTTTTTGGTGTTTCTATATGCCATAATTAATCTCGATAGTATATAAAGATATACAATTACAAACCCTATGAAAACTAAAACACCGTAGTTTGATAAAATTTCTATCCACCAATTATGAGGGTTTTCCAAATTTGCATTAGTTATTATTTTTGTCGTATTAACTTGAAAGTTCCCTGGACCATTTCCTAACAAATAAGAATTGAATAAATTACGAAGCCCATTTTCAGCTAATTTTATTCTTAAATAAACAGACCCATATTTTTCGGATATTTGAGATGAAATTAATTCAAATTGATTTCTAAAAATGCCTGTTAAACTTTCAAAAAGTATGATTATTAATGTCAAAATAGGGGTGACAATATACAATAAAGCTCTTTTTTGTTTCCAAAATTTAACGATAAGAAATAAGGCTATTTGAAATATAAAACCAATCAAAGCAATTTTAGAATCATTTATAGTACATATCATTAAGCTCAATATATACATAGCTAGCATAATAATACGATTTTTTTGACGTACGGTTTGCACAAACAAAAAAGGTGCATAGATTGTAAGAAAATAAGAGAGATCATTTTCATTATAAAAAAAGCCAGTTGCTCTCGAAATAAAACCACTTTGTGAAACGTCTTCTATGACAAATCTTGAAGTAGGCAGATGCACACCTGTTAATATTTCAAAAACGGATACTAATAATAGCGTCAAAAACACAATCACATTAAATCGACAAAACTTTTTTAAATAGTCTATTTCTCTAAATAAGTATACTATAACGGTGATAAGAACGGAAAATACTAGTAAATAATAGATTTCTTTTATGGCAACCTCTTTGTTTGCAGACCAATAAATTGCTATTGTACCGTACAACAACCAAAAGTATAAAAGTATAAATGAAACAATTGTCGCTTTATCAAAAAAAAGTGGTTTACTGTTTCTATTATTAGAAAACATATAAATAAGACCTATTAATAATATGCCTCGATTAACAGTTAGAGTAAAAAGACCTACGTCGACTTTAAAAAAAACGAATTCATAGACGGTGAAAATCAATATCAACCAAAATAATGTATTGTTTTTGCTTAGTCTTAAGATATAAGTTCATTCCTTTTTCTTATTATATGCTTTATAAATATTAAATAATTGATAAACAATTGCGTTTTCACTGAACCTATGCCAACAATCTTCTCTAATCTTTATAGGGTCGTAAAAGTTAATGCTTGTTTTTATTTGTGACATTTCAGACTGCAATGCAGATACGCTGTTCACCTCTGTTAGTACTCCATTATTTTTGTTTACTATCATATCCGGCCCACCTGATTTTGTCGCTATAATCGGTTTTCCGCAGGCCAACGCTTCTATAAAAACCACACCAAATGTTTCATGACGGCTTGCTAATGCAAAAACATTACACTTCTGCATTTGATGCACCGCTTCTTCTCTATTTAGGTGTCCTAAAAAATGAACTTGATCTTGAGCACCTAAATCCTGGGCTAGGACTTTAAGATTCTCACTTTCTTCTCCATCACCGCCAATTACTAACTCCACCTTTGAGTCACCTTTAAATGCATTGGCGAATGCTTTAATTAATATATCCATTCCTTTTTTATGGGTCAGCATACCCATAGAAAAAAACCTGAATTTATTGTTATTAGACGGATCTTTAGGAGTGAACTTATCTGTATCTACAATATTAGGAATGATAGAAATATCTTTTTCAGGGGCATATTGCTCTAAATTCTCTTTCAGGCCAGGACCTACTGCTATGAGTTTATTTGTCTTGTTAACAGCATTTCGTATTAACTTCTCTTGATAAGGTTTAATAATACCTCTAGAGAAAGCGGTTGAGTGTTCAGTTATTACTAAAGGTATATTTTCTTTTCTAGATAATTTTGAGGCAGCAACCCCTCCCCATATACAGGAATGGGCATGAATAATATCAGGTTTTCCATATTGTTTAACAGCCAGTCCATATAATTTTTTCAGCCTTTTATAAAAAATGAGTCCTGCCATATATGGCATTCGAGGAAAAAAGTTATATCCATTATAACGATATGTATTTAAACTCTCTTCTTCTGAGAATATAATTCCTTTTTCTTCTTCAACTTTACCCAATCGCTTGATGCTCCATAGATCTGGGTACAATACTGTGACGTCAACTCCATTTTTTTGCAAGGCCTGCGCTTGTTCTTTGAAAAAAACACCTTTTATACTATTGGTGGATGTCGGATACCACGATGGAATAATAAATACATTCATAGTTTTTGTTTCTTTCCTCTCATAGAAAGTATACTATAAACAAACTGTTTGTATAAATTCCAGTCCGTTTTATTAATCAATATAATTTTTTTGATTTCCAGCTTGGTTTCTTTTTTATAAACTATCAACTTTATAAATAAAGTTAGAGCATACGAAAAAGAAGTTGCAAATGCAGATCCATTAATTCCGTATTGCGGTATTAAGTATAAATTTAGAGACACATTTATTAGTACAGTCAGTAAGGAGGTGTATAAATTTATTATGGGCCGCCCCCTTCCTGCCAGATCATTTGAAAGGATTTTATCGAGCGAAAATAATACTATACCAGGTAATAATATTTTCAATACTACGATACTGGAATTGTATTCATGCCCAAATAAGAGATGAACAATTGATTCTGAGAAAATAAATAGTATGGCACAAACGATAAAGGATAATAGTAATACCGTCTTTCCAACAACAGCAGTCAGCTCATTTTTTTCATTTTCACTTGAAATAGAGCTGATCCGGGGATAAAGCACAGCTGATACAGATTGTGAGACTGTCCAGAGCTTTTCAGCTATATTGACAGCAACAGTATAAATACCGACTAATGCTGGTGTTAAAAAGAAAGATATAATAAGTACATCAGCACGGTAATTTATAAAAGCTAGTACATTACTGAGATGAGCTTTAAGTCCAAATCTAAGTGCATCCTTAGTATACTGGTTGGAAAAAGATCCTTGATTCCATTTCACACCAAGTCGTTTTTTCAACATATAAAACACAAGTACAGTTGTAATTAGCTGCCCCAGTATAAAAGCTATAAGAGCGCCCATCACACCAAAAGTGACAATATAAACTAATGCTGCCATCAAAATAAGTGTAGTAAGCTGGCGGGTTATTACTATTAAATTAAAAGCCTGAAAATCTTCTTTTCCCTGAAACAATGACTGAAGAATTTTGTTTAAATATAAAAATGGGAGGGCAGCTAAACTCACTACAACCATAGATATATTTATATTTGAAAACGTAGAATCTTGCAGTAATAAAGCAAAAGCTATACCGAGTAGAATTGAAATAAGACTTAAAAACAGAGATATGATGACATTCGTTTTATAAATTGTTTCTATGGAAAATAATTTTCTACCAATATAATATACACTCGCTGCATTTATTCCCATATTTAGAAGTGTGCTTAACATATTAGGTAACAGAATCAATAAAGTATATTTCCCTTGACCATCAGGTCCCAATACCCTGGCTAACAGGATAATTATCATCACACCAAGTAAAATACTCAAAGTCTGCCTAATTACAGTTAGCACGCTATTTTTTAGAAACGTTGACAATCATATTCCCTCATCTATAATTTATAATATGGAATGGAACTGCTATGTTGCTTCATACTATTTTTTGTATCAAATATTACATTTGCATGCTTACTAATTAGTTCATAATCAAAATCATTATGATCTGTTGCAAGCAATACTATATCAGCATTTCTTACATCTTGTTCCGTGACATTAGACCTAGTTGTTTGAATAGTATTTTTATATTTGAATTCCCGAACATGCGGGTCAGCCACAGTCCAGTCCGCACCTCCTAGATCCAACTTTTCAAGTATTGGCAGTACAGGGGATTCCCTGTAGTCGTCAATATCTTTCTTATAAGCAACTCCAAGTACTAAAATATTGGAACCTTTGAGCGGTTTTCCTTCTTCGTTTAAAATATGCATAATACGGTTAACTACAAACTCCGGCATGCTGTTGTTTATTTCACCAGCAGTTTCTATCAATTTCGTATGATAGTTGTATTCTTTTGCTTTCCAGGTCAAATACCAAGGATCAATTGGGATGCAGTGACCTCCGAGGCCTGGTCCGGGATAAAATGGCATAAATCCATATGGCTTTGTTGCGGCTGCATCAATCACTTCCCATACATCGATTCCCATCTTGTTACAGAGGATTGCCATTTCGTTGGCAAGACCAATGTTGATGTTCCGGAAGGTATTTTCGAGGATCTTTTCCATCTCAGCAACGGAGGGACTGGACACTTCGTGTACATCCCCGTCTAATACGTTACGATACATAGCTGCTGCTGCTGCTGTGCAGGAAGACGTGATTCCTCCGACGACTTTTGGAGTGTTTTTTGTATTGAAAGATTTATTGCCAGGGTCTACTCGTTCCGGGGAATAGCCGATAAAGACACTTTCTCCGCAGACCAAACCGTTTTCTTCTATAATTGGTTTCACTACTTCTTCGGTTGTGCCCGGGTAGGTTGTACTTTCCAGTACGACTAAGGTGCCTTCATGTAAGTATTTAGCAATTTCTTTCGAGGAATTTTCTACGTACGTTGTGTTCGGCTGTTTATAGATATCCAACGGGGTCGGCACGCATATAGTGACAGTGTCGACATCTTTTATGCTACTGTAATCGTTGGTGGCAAACATTTTTTCCGATCTTACAATTTCCGTTAGGTCCTCGTCCACGACATCGCCGATATAATTAATGCCGTCATTGACCATGTTCACCCGTTCTTCCTGTACATCAAATCCAATGACATGGTAACCGGCTTTTGCTTTTTCCACCGCTAATGGAAGACCGACATAACCGAGTCCTACCACGCCTATGACAGCTTCTTTGGTTTGAAGTTTATCTATGAGTTTCTTTGCCATTGGCTGCAGTGTTGTCTCCTTATATGTGGTTGACATAGGCCTGTCCTTTCTCTTGTTTGTTTACCTGCACAGGGCGTTTCTCCTCAGCCGATTGATACATTGATGTAACCAATTCAAGTGCCTTTCTGCCTTCATATCCATCTACGATTGGAGTTTCATTTTTTTTAATGGATTTCACCATATCTTCAATGATGCCTTGCTGTCCAGGTTTCCCTAACGGATCTGCTTTGACTCTATCCGTAATTTGTGCTATTTCCTCTTCTCCGAGCGATGCAATATCCAAGTGGTCAAAATAACTTGCCGTTTTGCCTCCTACTTTTATGGTACCATTTTCGCCGAAGATACTGATGGTTTCTTCCAGGTTGGCGGGAAAAATCGTGCTTGCTGCTTCTACTACGCCAAGTGTACCGTCTTCAAATCGAATTACACCCGTGGAAACGTCCTCTGCCTCAATATCCCGAAACCTTGTAGCTTCCATACTGTATACTTCCTGCACCTGTCCGGTAAACCAGAGCATAAGATCCAGGTTATGGATGGCTTGATTCATGAGTACACCGCCATCATGTTCTTTCGTTCCACGCCAGGCTGCCTGGTCATAATATGCCTGGTTTCGGTTCCACCTCAGCGTGGCGTTAACATGACTCAACTTTCCAAGCCTTCCTTCTTCGATTAACCTTTTTGTTTCTACCATCACAGGGCGGAAGCGATTCGGGTGAACGACTGCCAGTTTTACGTTATGTTGCTCACATGCTTCGATTATTGCATCTGCATCTTCCATATGAAGAGCCATCGGTTTTTCAACGATGACGTGCTTTTCACGGGAAGCAGCCTGTATGGCGATGTTTTTATGTGTTCCACTAGGGGTACATATATTCACAACATCAATATCTTCTTCCTCAAACATCTCATCCAGGCTCGTATAGCCTCGGACACCTAATTGTTCTTCATAGGGATGCAGGTTTGCCGGTATTTTATCACAGACGCTGACTAACTGTGCGTCTTTTATTTTTTCTAGTGCAGCGATATGTTTTTTTGCAATATGACCACAGCCGATAATAGCAAATTTTATCATCATTCATTTGCTCCTTTGATTAAAAAAATCATGTTGTTTAGTGCTAGTTACTTAAGTTATCTTTAATTACCCTATTCTATCATCTCTCGAAAATAAATTTATGTTTGAAGGACTTAGGAAAATGGGTTTCCCTGGGGTTAACTGGGTAACTTACTTGACTGCTGTTAGTCTGCTTTTATTGTTTTTCCTGAAGTTGGCGATGTCGAGCAGGTTCTGGCGCAGTGCTTCTTGTCGCTGTCCATTGTTTAGGACGGAGTGCAACGCAGTCATATCAATGGGCTGCGTTCTACCGATATGGATTTTTGGGTAGATCTGCTCCGGATACACTTCATCGTCTTTCATGAGTTCTTCATACATCTTCTCTCCGGGGCGCATGCCGGTATATTCAATACCAATGTCTTCGACGTCATAGCCGGAGAGTCTGATCAGGTTTTCGGCGAGGTCGACGATTTTCACTGGTTCGCCCATATCAAGGACGAAGACTTCGCCGCCTTCTGCAAGAGCGCCTGCCTGGATGACGAGCCTGGATGCTTCGGGAATCGTCATGAAGTAGCGTATCATGTCCGGGTGGGTTACCGTAACCGGACCGCCGGCCTGAATCTGCTTTTTGAACAGCGGGATGACGCTGCCGCGGCTGCCGAGCACGTTACCGAAGCGCACCGAGACGAAACGGGTACTGCTTTCGGTGTTCATGTGCTGAATGACCATTTCGGCGAGTCGTTTGGTGGCGCCCATGACGCTTGTCGGGTTGACGGCTTTGTCAGTTGAGATCATGACGAATGTGCTGCTGTTGTATTCGGAGGCGGCTTCTGCGACGTTTTTCGTGCCGAGTACGTTATTCTTCACCGCTTCTTCCGGGTTTTTCTCCATGAGCGGTACGTGCTTATGGGCGGCAGCGTGAAAGACGACATCGGGCGATTGAGAAGCAAAGACGGTCTGCATCTTTTCTTTATCTTTGACGTCCGACACTTCTGTTATTAAATCTATGCCGAGGCCGCGCTGTTCGAGCTCCATATGAATGTCGTACACACCGTTCTCGGAGTGATCGAGCAGAATCATGGCTTCCGGGTGAAAACCGCTGATCTGGCGGCAGATTTCGGAACCGATGGAGCCAGCAGCCCCGGTGATGAGAACCCGTCTTCCGGTGATCGATCCTGAGATGCCGTCGATATCGAGTTCCACCGGGTCACGTCCGAGCAGGTCTTCGACTTCGATATCGCGGAACTCGCTCACGGATACTTTACCGCTCAGGAGGTCTTCGATCATCGGCAGGATCTGAATCCGTGCCCCTGTTTTCTGACATTCTTCATAAATACGTTTGAGCTCCTGGCGCGATAGCGAAGGAATAGCGATAACAATGTGCTCAACGTCCAGTTTCGCTGCGATGTGTTCAATCTGCTTCACCGGTCCCTCTACCGGTACTCCCATAATTTCAAGGCTGTGTTTGGTTTTATCATCGTCCACAAAGCCTACCGGTGTCAGTTCGCTTTCGCCGCCCTGGAGCATCTGGCGGGCGACCATCGTGCCGGCGCTTCCGGATCCTACAATAAGCGTACGTTTCTTATTTTTCTGTGATTTCAGGAAATGATCCCGATACATACGCCACGCGAAGCGTGATCCTCCAATCATAAGAATATGGAGCATCCACGTAATGAGCAGGGTTCGTTTATGGATGACATCGAAAAAGAGCTGCTGCATGACCGCCGTCACAATGATGGAGAGTGTGACTGCTTTAAAGATTTCTTTGAGCTCATTGATACTCGCATACTGCCACACACGCTTATACAACTTAAACCAGTGGCCAAACGTGTGATGAGCAATAACCAAAGTAGCTGAGCTGGCAAAAATAATCGCCGAGTCAATGTAGCGGGTTTCATATAGTAGATATGCGCCTATATACACGGCAAGCGTTACAATTGCCGTATCAATCACCATTAATAATAGCAACCGTTTCCCGTAAGTCATCCTTATCCCTCCCCTTGTTGTCAGACGTCTAAGCTTTTCTTCGGCGGATCGGGTTGTTCCGGAAAAACTCGATAACAAAGGCCAGTCCTACGCCGGCCATGGCACCAATGACAAAGGCAATAGCCGTATTCAGCATCGGGCTTGGCGAATCTGGAGCCTGAGGCACAACCGCCTGTTCAAACACTTCCGGTCCATTCAAGTTGTTCAGATTTAACTCCTGCTTCTGTAGTTGCTGCTCCAGTTCCAGCAATTGACTTTGATTCTTTTCGATGTAATCAATAAGCCGTGCGCGTGCCAAGTCTGTTTCTGCTTCACTTGAGCTTTGGTTGTCTTCTATATCCTGCAACGTCTGTTCATTCCGCTCCAAGCTTTCAGAAATTTGACTATAACTCTCCTGTGCTGCCTGATACCTTTCCTCTATAATGCTCTGCCGTTCCTGAAATGCGGGTTGGGCCTGGTTCACAAACTGAGTGGCGATTCCATCAACGATTTGCTGTGCCCGCTCTGGGTCGCTGTGATTTGCGGTAATCTCCAACATCTTCGCTTCTTCATTCAAGGTTTCCACGGATACCGATTCCCGCAAATCCCGCGGGCGTTCGTGGTTCAGTTCCTGATTATTCATAACCGCGCGCAGCACATCGTTACTCATGATGACCTGTTGGGCGCTGTTCGTATTGGTGTACATTTCACTTTCGTAATTGCCGAGATAGAGCTTCGTCGTAGAACTGTAGCTTGGAGTGAGGAATTGGGATCCTATGTATGCTGCCACAGCAAGCACAATCGGCAGCAGTATAATAAGAAGCTTGTACTTCCAGAGAATTGATATAATCTCTACCAGGCTGATTTCATCATCATTGTGCTGTGTTTGTGAAGGTTGCTCGTTATTCATCGTGTTCCTCCCATACCCTTCCATGTTTCCTCATTTTATCACAATTTTCGTCGTGTTAACACAGGGTCAGAAGAAAACCTGATAGGCGTCAACATACGCCTGTGCCTTATTATTTTTGGAAGCGAGGGTGTTCATCCGCTTTTCAGCCTGCTTCTGATTACCCTGCTCACGTTGCGCAAGAATCATTAATGCCTGTGCGCGTACATATAATTCTCCATCGTTCTCACTGAACTTTTTGAGCACTTTAATACCTTTTTGATAGCTCCCTTCAATCATATAAGCCTGTCCTGCCAGGAAGTTCGCAGCCGGCGTCAGTGTCAGGTCTTTATAATTAGACTGTGGGTTCTTACGGAATTCCTGTGTGTTCTTCTGATAGCGTTCATACGCGTCTGTGGCCTGAGCTGCCATTCCGGCGGCCTGATCGGGATTTCCACTCTGCATCATCGAAGAGGCTTCCCCGGAGGTGAGCCGAATCATACGTTGGTAGATATTGATGTTAAACGGATCATACGACAAGGCTTGATTGTACCGCGTCATGGCTTCTTCCACATAACCGAACGAAGCATGACTGTTACCGCTTTGCATCCAAGCTTCCCTACTCTTTGGTTCCACCTCTATAAACTGGTTGCTCAACTCAAGGATCAGCTCTTCTTTCTGCTGTTCCACAGCTACCTGAACCTGGTTTGTAATATAACTCAGTTCATTCGGATTCCATTGCCGTGCTTCACTCAATATATTTAGTATTTCTTCAGCATCATTAGTCTGAGATACGGCCTCTACTTTTCGTTCTGCCACTTCAAACCGGAAGGCATACATCGAAGACAGCCCAATAAGGATGGCGGCCACACCATATGCACCAAATTTGATAGAACGTTTATCGATAGAGACGCCAGGGAAAGCAGGATTTTCCGGCACCGCCAATGTCAAAATGAGCATGAACAGAAGCCATATTGTCGCAAACGAAAAGTCAAAATCAATGACCCCATGTCCAACCAGCATCAGCAGTGCAATCAATGATGCCGGCACGAGAGCCCCGCCTTGTTGACGGAAGCTCTTAATACTGTTGAAGGCAAATAAAAGTAGAACAGCCATCCCAACTAGAAATCCGAGGATACCGATATTAAGAAGCTGCTCCAGGACGACACTGTGCACTTCATTACTGATGTAAGGCTCCGACTGATAACCGTGATATAGAACACTCCAACCGTCGCCGCCCCATCCAATGATTGGGGCGTCTTTCAGCATATCCAACGCGTCAAAGAAAAACGTGAAACGACCGTCTTCAAAAATTGTTTCATATCCAATATTTTGAATGCGGTTCTGCACGTTTTCAGGAAGTTTACTAAATACCCATCCCTTTTTCACAAAATCAATGAGAAGCGCAGCACCAGCAAGCAAAGCGGCTGCCGGAAGGACAAAAGCGAAGCGTTTCTGCATGAATTTTTCAGGCAGCTTCTTTTCCACTAAAAGGTGTGTGCTGACAGCACCTAGGGTAGTAACTGCACTGACAGCAAACCACACAACAATCTGCATAGCTGGTCCAGCCCCCCCCCATTCATTGGCGGCCGTCATGAAAAAAATAAAGCCTCCGGCAAATGCGAGTATTGTATACAGGACGTATTTGAATTGATGGCGTGTGGACAACGCAAGCAAGCCGATGAACCAGACGATTGGAAGCAGAATCATAGCTCCACGGGATAATGAGAGAAACAGCGTGGATGCATATAATGCCAAAGGCAGAGTGCTTAGAGCGATGACAGGAATGTTGTTACGCTGCTGCGAAGCAAATACGATGTTGAAAAGCAGTACTGCCATCGTCACGGCAGCATAGGTATTCGGATACTGAAACACACTCGAAAACCTACCGTTTAAAATTGCGTCGTTGTATGCAACCCATCCCCAGGAGTGAAGAAAAGGGAGTATCGCTATGTAAAATCCAAATATCTGCAAGAGAACCAGCATACCTTTTTCGCTGGATGGCACATTTCGCTTCACCGTTACCAGTACAATAAAGAACGTTGCAAACATGGTCCATTGGATAAATTGATCAAAGGCACCTTGAAGTGTGACCGCGTTGGTGAAAGAAATCAAATAAAAAAGCGGTATTAGAAAAATAGTAAAATATACGGGAGAAGGCATCTGTTCTTTCTTTCTGAAAAATACGTACAGCATGTAAGCAATACATAGGAGCGCTACCCCTATATGCCATGTATAAATATCTTTATCATAAAACAACCCCTGTTGATATGAAGAAAGAAGAAACGAAATACCTGTAACAAGTAAAACAATCCAGTGTATCATATGGCTGTGCCTCCATCATTCGTTTAATTCCTACCGAATTATACCATGAGCGGAAAGATTCTCATAGAGGGAGGAAAGTCACCGGCTGCGGGTAGGTTAAAATGAATCAACCCCCATACCTAAATGGGTATGAGGGTGAAAAGGGTAGAATAATATTGATAGGAGATGACAATCTATGTAAAGCACATTTATGACTCACTCTGCTCGACCACAAAATCACCCTTCACAGATTGATCGCCCCACTCAATTACAAGCTGATATGCACCAGGTCCCAGCTGTTCGAACATGCTTGCATCCAGCCCGTTCATCACCTGTGTCGCATCCGGACTAACCTGAAGGGTGTTTGTCGTCACCTCCTGCCACTCATCACTCGGACTTAATATGTTTAATATAACATTCAGCTGATCCTGTTCAATGGGAGATTCAGTTTCCATGACGAAATTAACTTTTTCACCGACTTGAAAAACGTTTCCAGCTTGAAGTTCATTCTTTCCCGTCACTTCTCCAAATACAATACCGGAATTGGTAGAATCACTCTCATTGGAGCAGGCAGCCATACTTAAAATAATAAGAATTGAAGCGGAAAATAATAGCATGGAACGTTTCATTTCGATTCTCCTTACTTAGTAAAAAAGAGTGAGCGCAAGGCTCACTCTTTTTCTAATGATCACAATGTTTAGTTATTCAATTCGTCGTTAACATTTACATTGACGCTTGAATCACTAACGTCATAAGATTCATCAAAGAAGTTATCACCACTGAAGTCAATGTTCAATGGGTTAGCATCATCTGCTTCATCGTAACCATAAACATAAACACTTACAGTAGAGCCGGATGTCTGATATGTGAATTTATTATCGGAACCTACCTGCTCATAACTGTCTTCAGTTACAGTGAAACTGTTACCGTCTTCATCGGTAACCGTGAATTCACCATCTTCTTGAACACTTGCTTCTTCAGAGAATGAAAGTTTTACTTCGCTTACATTTTCCGCAGAAGTCGATGTTACACTTTCTTGGTTAACATTTACACTTGGTTCATAAGTGTCAGGATCTACTGAATCTTCTTCTTCGAGAACTGCTGCATCTGCGAAACGGCTGCCTTCAGACGGAATGGAAATACTTACTGAATCTCCCTCTTCAATATCACGAAGGTTGGCAGTTTCCCATTCCCCGCTGTCATCATCGGTGCCGTCGTATACTGCATTGTCGTTGTTCAATTCGTACGTTGTGTCATTACCGAAGAATTTGATTTCACCGGCGCCAACGTTTACTTCTTCTACGTAACCATCAACTACCGGTTTCTGATCGTCAGCTTTGCCGGTAATGACGGTTCTATCTTCGTTTACTTCCAGTGTTTCAAACGATCCTTCTTCAAGGTTAATGTCAGAATCGTCCACCTCAAACTGGATTTTTTCGCCTTCAACGAATGCAGTTACACGCTCAACATCACCGTCACTAACAGAAACTTCGGAGATAAGGGCACTCACTTCATCGTCATTAGCAGTAACACTGTCGCTACTTACGATGTGAGTGACATTGCCTTCTTCATCGTAATAGACATCTGCATTGTCTGCTGTGATGTCAATGTTGGAAGCATCGCTCCAAGCAGTAACTTCTACGTTGTCTGCGTCTGGATCTTCCATGTCGTCAGCGTCAGACAGGTCATAAATCATTGTGTCATCCTGCAGACGATAACCGTTTGCGGTTGAGCTGTCTTCGTCGATGTCTTCGTTCAACGTCTCAACGTTATTGGTAAGTGTGATTTGGTTAACAGTGTCGCTATCTTCGCCATCGAGGCCGATGTTAGCGATGTTGTTTACGTCGCTGATGTCAGTGATGATTTCTCCGTAGCTGTTGTCTTCATTCACAGCAATGATGTTTTCGATAGCAGAACGATCCGAGATGTCGGTGTAGTACGTAGTTCCGTCTACTTCTACCGTTGCACTGTTACTGGTAGCTGCAGATTCATGTGTTGTACCAAATACGAAATCATCCACTTCATAGTCACTGTTGCCAGGGAATTCACTGTTCATTTCGTATTCTGTCTCGGAGTCATCTCCGCTTTGACCCTCAAGAAGGTTGATTTGGTCAAGAGAACCAAGCTCTACATCATAAAGCTCTGATTCACCTTCGGAGTTGATACCTTCGATTTCCATACGGCCGTTACCGAGGTTATCAGTATACGGGGTGAGGTCTCCCTGGAGATAAAGGTAATTCTCGTTGGAAGGAGCGTCTCCCTGATTACCAGTCACGTACACGACTTCATTTCTGAAGTTGTTGTAAAGAGTGACTTCGTCGTTTGCTGCCTGAAGATCCTGCGCAGCGCTTTCGTCGAGTTCACTGAACTCATCGCCTTCAAGGTATCTTGTCGTAATGTTGTCGGACACGTAATCGTAGCTTGTGCCATCTACTTCGAAGCTGTCTTCAAAGACATTCTCGATGGAACCGCTTGTTGTCTGGTTGCTCACGACAGCAAACCCGTCTCCATGTGCATCTTCGTTAAAGAACAGAAGATCGTCTTCCTGGAGGTCGCTTGCAGAGATCTGCTGGCCGTTTTTCACAATGACATAATCCTGAAGATCAAGTTCATTGCCGCCTTTACCTGTTACAAGACCGTCCTCTACGTTGTCAACTAAGATCGGGTCTGCGTTAAGGTCGTATGCGTATACGCGCTCAACATCTCCGTTGTCACCGAAGATTGCTTTGGAGTAATCGTATTTGTTGTCTACGAGGTCCTGCATATCTTCTGCCGAATTCGCAACAACTTCATCGTCTGTGCCAGGGTTGGCAATGAATTCGAACTGCTCGGAATCTACTGCAAGATCGTGCGCATTGCCTTCGTCGATAGTTTCGATTTCGTTATCAGCTGTTACTTCGATTGCATCATGAACAGTGTCTTCATGTTGAATCAGCTGATATCTTGTGAGCTGCTCGTCACCATCGTACCAAACGCTGATTTCATGCCCCAGCGCTTGTTGGAAGTTAAGGTCGCTGTCTTCCGGCACATCAATCTGAACGGTCGTTTCCTGACCTTCACCGTTGTCTTCATTGTACGTAACGGTAATGGTGCGCTCATCTTGGTCGACTCCTGTAACACGGGCGTTATCGTCATCGTTAAGGAACTGATCACGAGTGAACGTAGTGGAAAGGTTGCCAACTTGAATGTCGTGCTGCACGCCTTCTGGAATTTCGTCAGGAGCGTTGTCGCTTGTGTCGTCATAAAGTGTTACTTCCGCGGAAAGACCATCCGAGGAAAGGCTCACACTCTCTACACCTTTGCGCTCGCCGCTGTCACTTTCCGAAATCATGATGTCAGATGGGGAAAGATCTTCACGGTACGGTCTGGTGAATTCAACAGAAAGAACATGGCCGTCACCGGTAAGAGTACTTACGTTTGCAATTTCAAGCGGCTCCTGTACTTCAAGGGCACGGTCCAGAAATGTTGCAAACTGTGCACGGTTGACTGTTTCTTTCGGACGGAACATGTTGTTTTCCGTTGAAGTGATGTCATACTGTGCCAGAATTTCGATGTTTTCCTGGTGGCTTGCGTTTGCTTCGTCTAGGTCTGCTACGTTTGCACTTGCGTCTTCTTTCGGTTCAAGGTTAAACGCTCGAACCAGGATAGTTGCCATCTGCTCGCGGCTGAGGTCCATGCCGGCAGCAAACATTGTGCCGTCTTCGCGGCCTGTGATGTATCCTGCTTCGGTTACTGCTTCCGCGTACGGAGTGTAGTAACTTTCATCAGTCAGGTCATCGTAGCTGCTTTCAGCGTCTTGGCTTACTTCGAGGTCAAACGCGTTTACAAGGAGCTCTGCTACCTGACCGCGGTTGATGTCTTCTCCCGGACCGTATGTACCATCTGGGTACCCGTTGATGATACCTTCGTCAGCGAGACGCTGAATAGATTCCGAGGCCCAGTAATCGTTGGATACATCACTGAAAGATTCAGCTGCATCCGCTTGCTGTACATCCGCAGGTACCGCCGCTGCTGCAGACGCTACGACTGCTGCAGATACGGAAGATGCTAGAAATCTGCGGTAAGACTTAGGTTGATAAGCCATATGCAATATTTCCTCCTTTTGTATGAAGCATTCTACCTCAGTTTTGATAGAATACTATTTTCTAACTTTCAGAGACGATCGCACGTCATCTGGTTCCTCGACGATCTATCATCGGGTCATCGGAATCATCTGTGAAAACGCCTCCGTCCGTTAGGACTACATAAATCTTCTAAAAAACTGCAAAAATTATTATACGTGCCATTTCATAGGCTGTCAATTCGTGGGTGGTTAATTTCTGAAAATGGCAGTATAATATAACGCGCTAGGTAATCATATTCATTTTTTGACGCGGTCTACAAGAATTCTACAACAATTTCCTCAGAATGGCTACCCTGTAACACGGTTTGTAATCTCATTTTAATAGAATTTTGCGTTTTCAGGGTGTAACAGCGACTTTTATCTAGAGTACACCCCTCTTTTCTTCCATAATACACCATGAATTTTACAAATGCATCACGGAGACATTTCCATAGTGTTAAAAAAGGCGTAATAAAACCGGCCCTCGTATATGTACGCGGACCGGCTCTTTTTTATGCAGCATCTGCATTGTTTTCAGATTCCTGTTCTTCCATCTGCTCCTGCTGAATTTCTTGTACTTTCTGCTGAATGAATTCTTCCAGATTGCCTTCTACATTATTGTGGTCTTCGTAGCGGACGTTCGTTTGTTCATCGAAGGATCGGAGTTTGCCGCCTAGTTCGACTGTGAAGGTGAAACGTGTGTCATAACCGTTCAGGCGTCTCGTTTCCTTATCAATAAAGGCGGTCATTTCAATCCCATCGAGTGTCATCCCGTTCAGCTGCTCTTCACTCAATCCGCCTTCCGGCATCACGCCGAGAGAACTCAGTTTCTTTTCCGCCAGTACTTTATGCCGCTCTTCTGTTCCTTTAAAGGAAACTTCGTAATAATCGTCGGTGTCCTCAACGTCTGTCACTTCCTTCATTAGAAATTCGTTCTTAAACTCCAGAAAGAAGGAAAGGTCTTCGTTCGGACGAAGCATGGACTGAATCTGTTCGGTGTTGGTTTCGGATGCTTCCCATTCTCCGTTTTGGCGTGTCTGAATGTTCTCTCCATCCACTCGTATATCCAGTTCCACCGGGGTATCAAGTTCCACCAGGTTCATGCTCGATTCCATGTAACCCTGAATTGGGTCACCGTAACGGATTGCCCCCCGCGTGAATGTACTCACTCCTTCTTCTGCTGCGTTCAATGTGTTTGATTCGGTGAAGTACACGCTGTCGAGATTCTCCATGGTCTCCAGCGCATCTCCATATACTTCTTCCGGCAGTTCCCGATCTCCGCACGCGCTGAGAAGCAGTAGAACGGATCCCACTGCCAAACCGGCGGCTTTTTTCCAACTTTTCATATGTATTAGCTCCTGTTATTTGATAATGATTGTTTTCCTCTGTTCATTTTACAGCGCCTGCGGGTAAAAGGCAAAGGCCGTCCATAATGTAGGTCTTTCGTATGTCATTCAACAAAAAGTTGCAGGAAATCCAGTGAAATTTTTGTGACAAAACCATTTATATTACAAAGATGTTACAAAAGTATTATATCTTCTCTGACACTATGATAACAGGGGTTTCATTGTTTCAATGTGAAGATAATGGAGAAAAAAGACGAGCTGTAAAGGGAGGATTTGTGGTTTTTTTGTATCATTGTGTCTTGTAGTTGTTATTGAACTGTAAACTCAGGGTGCCCAATTACATGCTAGACTATGAATTGTGTTTTCAAGACAGACCACGACATCCAAACCGAAACACAACATATTGCACATAAAAGTAAAAATTTATACATAATGAGAGGGGTGGCCATTTTGGTCAAGAAAACGATGGCAGCATTGTTCAGCACCGTTCTGCTTTTATCTTCCTTTGCGATGCAGCCTGAGGCGGCTGACGCAGCGTCACCGGAGGATATTGAAGCGGAAGCAAGAGAACACTTAGGAACACCGTACAGCTACGGAGGGACCACGCCTTCCGGATTCGACTGCTCAGGTTTTACAAGCTATGTATTCGGCAAAAACGGAGTGGATCTCCCGAGAACAGCCGCCGCGCAGTATAATGCCGGCAAGTCGGTATCCAAAGGGAACCTGCAGACAGGGGATCTTGTCTTCTTCACACACGGTTCCGGCATTCAGCATAACGGCATTTACATTGGAGACAATCAGTTCATTCATGCATCCAGCTCAAGAGGCATTATGATTTCAAGCATTAATGACCCATACTACTGGGGCGACCGTTATGTAGGAGCGAAGCGGGTACTCTCAGACCAGTCCGGGGAAAAAGCAACAACATCCGCCGTAAAGTCGGAAACACTTGAAAAGCTGCCGGCAGGCGAGTACCACGATGTAGAGGAAGGCTACTGGGCATACGGCAGCATTACCAAACTTGGTAAAGAAGGCATCGTCAGCGGTTATCAAAACAGCACATTCGAACCTTCGGACAGCATCACAAGAGAACAGGCTGCAACAATCCTGATGAAAGCTCTTGATCTGGAACGCACCGGAGGCGATACCGGATTCAGCGATGTTTCTTCGGATAACGCGCACGCGACAGCGATTAAAGCAGTAAGCGAAGCAGGATACATTAACGGCAACCAGCAGAACGAATTCATGCCGGACGAGCCTATGACACGCCAGCAGATGGCTGTTGTATTCTACCGCGCTTTTGATCTTAAAGGGACAAGCTATGACGGTTCTTTCACCGATGTTGGGAACAATCATCGTTATCACAAGCAGATCCAGGCGCTTGCCGGAGCCGGCATCACCACTGGAAATGCGGAAGGCGAATTTGAACCGGGCCGCGAAACAACACGTGCCCACTTCTCCGTTTTTCTCGACAGCGCACTGGAACAGTAATATCACACAATGAAATAATGGGGAGGATCCGCCAGGGGGATGGCGGGTCCTTTTTTTATGGAAGACGGGAGAATCATAACAATGGTGGGGGTGGCCATTGAGGGCTGTCTGTTCCCGTCTTCCTTTTTCGTTCCAATGCTTATTCGTCCATCCGGAAAAGCAGGCACTCCAAAAATGGGGGCTTTAATATGTCTTTCTAGTTACAGGTATTACCGCTTGGGTGGCTTGTTAAACATTCTTTTTAAATTTTTTTCGAAAAGGGGTTGAAACTTTTCTTTCTTCCTTTCGTTATAAATAATGTGGTGCTTCTATCAATCTATTGTTCATTGCTTTAGGATAGAAGAAGGTGGCATTTATTTCTAAGAAAGCGGGGATAGCATGAAACGGAAGGTAGTGAAAGCTGTGGCGGCCTGCGTTGTGCTCACGTCCTGGACGGCAGGCATGTCGGCGGCAGAGGAGAAGGAGCATACATATTTGGTAGGTTTTGAAGAGGGAATCACTCCTTCTCTTATCGAGGACGTTGGTGGGGAGACCGGTGATATGTGGGAACAGATTGATGCAGGCGAGGCACAGTTAACCGATGAAGAAGCGGCACAGCTTTCGTCTGAAGACGGCGTGTCGTATGTCGAGCCGGACCAGGACGTGAAAATCCAGGCAGTGGAAGGTCTTGAGAACTGGGGGCTGGAAAGGACTAAGACACCACAGGCCTGGGATGACAACGTCACGGGCTCGGATGTGGAGGTGGCCGTTGTGGACACCGGTATCAGTACGTCGCACCCCTCTCTGGATGTCGCGGACGGCTATTCGGCGGTGTCCTATACCGATTCCTATAACGATGACAACGGCCACGGCAGCCACACCGCCGGCATTATCGGCGCTTATCAACCCAGTATGGGACTGATGGGTGTGGCGCCGGATGTGGAGCTGTCGGCGGTGAAAGTGCTGGATGAGAACGGCAGCGGGACGCTTTCGCAGGTGCTGAGCGGTCTAGAATGGGCGATCGAACAGGATGTCGACATTATCAATATGAGCTTTGGCACGCTGACCGATTCGAGCACGATGAAAGAGATGCTGGATGAAGCTTACGAGAACGGCATCATCGTAACAGCGGCATCCGGCAACCGCGGAGAAGGCGAAGAAGAAGACACGGACCGCGTCGAATTCCCGGCGCGCTATGATTCTGTCGTAGCTGTCGGGGCGGTTGATAAAAAGAACGAACGCGCCTACTTCTCTGCTTCCGGCGATGCGGTGGAACTGAGTGCCCCCGGCGAGGACATCGTGAGCACCTACAAAGGCCATTCGTACGGACCGCTCAGCGGAACGTCCATGGCCACCCCGTTCGTCTCCGGGGCCTTTGCCCTTTTAAAAGAAGCCTATCCGGAAAAAGATGCGTCCGAGCTGCGGCAGATGCTGCAGGAGGAAGCGGTGGATCTCGGCGCAGAGGGCCGGGATGACCGGTACGGCTACGGCTTTCTGCAGATTCCGGATCTTTCGGGTGCCGGTATAGAGGAAAAAGAAGATTTCGGTGAAGATAACCGGGAAGCACCGGTGGAAGAAGATATTGAAGAAAATCCGATTCAGGATGATCCTATTGAAACCCCTTCGGAACCGCTGAACGCACCGGCTGGTGTGGAGACAGAAGTCGTGGAAAATGACGACGGCTCCCATGATGTGTACGTGTTCTGGAACCGTCCGGAGGCGGATGTGCTGCGGCACCAGATTTATAGAAACGGGGAAGCCCACGGTACAACGGACAACGGAAAGCTTTTTAAAGACGAAAGCGTGGCACCTGGTACGTATACGTATGAAGTAGCGGCTGTCTCAGTGGATGAGACGGAATCGGGGCGCAGTGACGAGGTCGAAGTCGTGATTGAGGACGAAAGTTTCACATGGCCTGAGGAGACAGCTTCTCCGTCCGATTTCAGCGATATTGACGATACGTTCTGGGCGGCCGAGGCTGTCCGGGAGCTGCATGCCCGCGGTGTCATTCAGGGCAGCGGCGGTGAGTTCCGACCTGAGGAAACAGTGCGGCGCGGCCAGGCGGTAACCATGCTCGGCCGAGTCATCGGCTGGAATGACGCCCCGGCGTCTACATCATTTTCGGATGTCAGCCGCGGGTATTTTGCCTCCGGGTACGTAAAGGCTGCTGTGGAGGCGGATGTCATTTCCGGATTTTCCGACGGAACGTTCCGGCCGAATGCCAGCATCACCCGCGGGCAGATGGCGGCGATGCTCGGTCGCGCGTTTAATTTTGCCGGAGAGAACGAGGAGGCTGCGTTCCGCGATGTGGACGCGGCGACAACCGGCGCCGGCGCGATTGCGTGGCTTGCGGAGCAAGGTATCGTGACCGGCTACGACGACGGCACCTTCCACCCCGAAAGCACCCTGTCACGCGCACAGTTTGCGAGTATGTTGTATAAGCTGGGAGAGCATTTGAACGAATAATTACGGACGGTCCGGGTGCGGTGGCTGCTGTGTCAGCAGGCCGTGCTCCGGGCCGTTTTTGTATCGATTCCCGGGATTTGCAGGTTGATTCTCCCGATTTCTGTATTGATTCTCTTGTTTTTCGATTGATTCTCGAGGAATTTAGGTTTTTTGCTATTGATTCTTGGATTTTATCTATCAATTCCCGGGATTTCTGTCTCGATTTTTTGCATTGCTGCATCGATCCAGTCCGAGGCTGCAGCGCCCTATTCTGGTGAGAGGGAGCGGGCGTTTTCGGCATCAATTCTCCGGATTTGTCTATTGATTCTCTGGTTTTTCTATCGATTCTCGAGGAATTTGCACTAGTCTTGCAAACAACTTCCTTATAGTATCATTTATGGGTTATTTTTCATTTACAAGCCTAAAAAAATCTCCTATTGTAGAGGGATAGACT
>NZ_FOXD01000035.1 GCF_900115625.1 Salibacterium halotolerans
CAGCTGTATAAGCTGGCTTTAAAAATACGTAAAAAACCATGGTCACCATCTGAAGATGGCGTCCATGGCTTTTTAGTTAAGGGCTTTTGATACAGCCCCTTTTATTATGTCTTAGACTGGTACAGTTTAGGGCATTTTTTAGTAGTACAGGGGGTTTTGGCTACGGATTGGGGACGAAATTAATATTTAAAAATAAACTAGAGAAGGAAAGAGTATGCAACTTATAATTTCATTCATGCTATACTACATATATAAATGGGAGAGGGGAGGAGCAGGATGCTTTACAAATATAATGATGCACATATCGATGAAATAGAAAGCACTTCTTTTCATGCAGAAGGAATATTAGAAAGGCAGCACTTGCAAACCGCATTAAAAGAAAAGATAAGTGTAATAGCTCCGGAGTGTTTGGTAATAGCAGAAGAGTTTTCTGAATGGGATGAAAGCAGAAGAAGAATTGACTTATTGGCCATTGATAAAAATGCTAATTTAGTAGTTATTGAACTAAAAAGAGATGATACAGGGGAACACATGGAATTGCAGGCCATGAGGTATTCTGCTATGATCTCGACGCTTACATATGAAAGAATCATAGAAATATATGAAAAATATTTAGAGCAGCAAGGTATTCAAGAGAGTGGAGAAGATAAGCTTCTGGAATTTTTAGAATGGGAGGAACCCAGGGAAGAGGAATTTGCGTTAGATGTAAGAATAATACTGGTGTCATCGAACTTTTCGAAAGAAATAACGACAACGGTTATGTGGCTGAATGAGAGAAATTTGGATATTCGTTGTGTACGTATGCAGCCTTACATTTTTAATGGAAGCATACTAATTGATGTTCAACAGGTTATTCCATTGCCTGAAGCAGAAGAATACCAAGTGAGGCTGCGGGAAAAATCTAAAGAGAAAAGACAAGCACGACAATCCTCTCGTGACTATACGAAGTATCGTTTTAATAATACTTTGTACAATAAAAGAAAACTTGTGTTGGCAGTAGTTCATACATGGGTTAATGATAATGAACCTGATACATTGGATGATTTATTGGCAGCTTTTCCGAACGAACTAAGGAAGAATGGTGCTATGTTTGTTCCATATAAAGAAGCTTTAGACGTATACGAAAGACAACAAAAGAATAGACACTTTTTAAACGAAGATGAACTCATTATAATAAACGGTTCGACATATGCAGTTTCCAACCAGTGGGGCAAAGGTAATATTGAAAATTTTGTGAAAAACGCAAGGGAATTGGGTTACGAAATAGCGGAGATGAATGAGTAATACATGCTTAAAAAGTTCACCATACAGCTTCAATCAAGAGTTTTAACTAGCGTAAGTGTCAAATAATCCCCACTTTAAAATGCACTGACCCAGTGAAACGAAACAAGAAAAAACACCTGGGCTGCCACGGTTCTGTATTCAACAGGGCTGTGTGTAACTGCTAGATTAGAGTTAACACGTTTTGCTTGATAAGATTGAACACTTTTTCGTTACTAACTCTTCTCTGACCAGCTATACCAAAAGGAACGATAAATGCTGGCCTGGTGGAAACGAAAGGCGAGTAAAATGAAAAATCTTAGGCGTATTACATCATATCAACGTTTTCAAAGCCGGCAAAAAGTATAGTGAAACGAGTTATCTGATATAATGAAACAAAGGCAGTGATTCTTATGAGGGAACGGCAAAACGTAGAATCCAAACGAAAATACGGCTGGGTTGATAAATGGGTGGCGATGACCGGAGAACGAGCAAGAATAGATGCCAAAGCTAACAACACGTATATAATATATGAGCAGCACGGGCAGCTTGTAAAAGAATTTCCTGACGGTAAAATTATTCCGTTCCATAATGATGGGGAAGCTTAATGGATTCGCTGTATTTGGCAAGAGAAAACTTGCTCTCTACGGTGAACACAAAAGTAAAGCTTCTGAGAACATTCGCCAGCTGGCTGTATGAGGAGTCGATAACCGAGGGCAATATAGCCATTGACACCCTTGAGGTGACCTTCTCGGTGTACGAAAGAAAACAGCCCACACTTATGTGAAGCTGGAAAGGCGGCTGAACGTGACGTATTATTGATGCCCTTCTTTTCGGTTGTATAATAGCGTTATAACTGAAAAGAAAGCGAGCTATAATGCACTTAAAATTAACACTGGATCATTACCTTCAGGAGCAGGGAGTCACGCAAAAGCACCTTTGTGAGGAAACAGGGATCAGGGCTGACACGCTTTCATCTATGAAACGCTCTGATAAGGTGAACCTCCGGGTGCTGGAAACCATCATGGAATACTTCGAGGAGGATGACATTAGTAAGCTTATTGAGGTTATTCCTGACTAATTCTCTCTATGCTCTGGAAGGTATTTCTTGTAGACTTGAGAACGGTAATCTTTCAGGAGGGAAACATATGAAAAAATCATTACTTACAGGAGCGGTTCTTTCCGCTTCTCTGCTGGCAACCTCTACAGCTTCCGCTGAGTCGTTCCCGGACGTTTCAGAGGACTACTGGGCTCAGGAATCTATCAGCGCCCTGTCTGAGAGAGGAATCATGAGTGGTTTTCCAGATGGCACATTTAAACCCGGCGAGCCCGTCAAACGGATTCAGGCTGGTGCTATGATTGCGGAGGAGCTGGGCCTGGAAGCGCAGAATACGACCCACAACTTTAATGATATACCAGCAGATTTCCCAAGCAAGGGTGTTGTCTCTGTTATGGAGAGAACCGGCATCATTGGTGGCGACTCTGAAGGGAACTTCAGACCTTATGAGCCAGTCACCAGAGCGCAGATGTCTGCTATCCTCAGCAGAGCGTACAACTTGGAAGCCAACCAGAATTACTACTTCACCGACTGACTACTGGAGCTTCAGCGGTATAAGTGCGCTGGCTCACAGTGGCATCACAGGAGGCAAAGGTGACGGTACGTTTGCACCCTCTGAGGAAACAACCAGAGCGCAGTTTGTGACATTTCTCAACCGAGCCAGTAACGACAATTCAGAGAGAGAACCTGTAGAGCCACTGGCTGGTGATTACGGAGAATATGTGACTTATGAGGGCAAGCTTTATGGAGCAGGAGAAAGCCACGAAACGTTGAAAGTTTACAAGAAAAATGATAAGGGGGAATATGAAGAAGTGGAAAGTTACACCCTTGAAGGGGAAAATATGAAGTTGGACAATAACAAACACCTTCAGGTTGTAGGAGATTCCATTCATGTTCATGTGGAGAACAACAGTCAAGATAAACAAGTATATTCTTTCCAAGATGGAGAGTTTAACCAGATTGATGAAACAGCCCATTCCAATCAGTATCATTTTAATGATAAGCTGTACTACACAGATGGAAACACCTTGATGGCAAAGAGTGAAGGAGAAACAAGCACAGTTACAGAGCTTACAGATGGCAATACAGATTATACTGGCTCAAAGGTGTACTATACAGATGGAAGCAGTGTGAAAACGTATGACCTTCTTAGTGGTGAAACAGAAACGGTGTACACTGGGGAGGTAACAGGTGTAGAGATTTTTGATAATAAGCTGGTAGTCATTCAGCCTAGTGAAGTAGTTGTTGCCAACCTAGGAGGAAGCACTCTTACATCACTTGTGGGTTATGAAACCCTTCCAAACGTTACAGGAATAAGAGAAAATGATGATGGCATGTACGGTTACGACTATATGGGTATAGTAGGAGAAGGCTACCCCAGAGATTAATAAGAGGGTTCTCAAGAGCTCTCTTATTTTATGCGTTACCTTATTTATATCGCTATCATCGTCCTCCTCAGTGGTGTGATGTAATTGCTAGATTAGACCTGACACTCTTTGCTTGATAAGATTGAACACTTTTTCGTTACTATTTCTCTTTTACCAGTTATACTAAAAGAAACGAAAGGCAGCAATATGGTTTTCGTTCGCAAGTACAGCGAAGGAGGTGGATGAGTTGTCACAGGGGCAGTATTATTTGAATGCAGCATGTAAAAGTGATGAAGATCTTCAAAAGGTTACGGTTGGAGAACGTACCCCTCACCATGCACCCATCATTCTTCATGAATATAATCCACGGTGGCCTGCGTTGTTTGAACGGGAAGCTGGCCGTATACGTTCGGTACTTGGTGATACGGCGCTGCAAATAGAGCATATTGGCTCGACGTCTGTGCCGGGATTGTGTGCCAAGCCGATTATAGATATAGTTTTGGTTGTAGATGATGCTGTTGACGAAATGACCTACGCGCCGGACTTGGAGCAGGCAGGTTACACACTGCGTATCCGGGAGCCTGAGTGGTTTGAGCACCGTATGTTCAAAGGACCCGATACAGATGTTCATGTACACGTGTTCAATAAAGGTGTATCTGAGGTTGAAAGAATGTTGACGTTTCGGGATTGGCTTCGAGTTGATACGTCTGACCGGGAATTATATGCTTGTGTTAAGCGTCAATTGGCTCAACGTAAATGGCGGCATGTACAGCACTATGCCGATGCCAAAGATTCAGTTGTTCAGGAAATTATGGAACGGGCGGAGGATTTTGGGGAGAATTTCTAGCGCTGTATTTATCGGGCCTTGGATTTGATTCGACGAAATGTCCAGAATGACTTCCAAAACTACGACTACAAGAAGAATAAATGGATAAAGCATGTCTTTCACAAACGCCTCGAAACCCCGAGGGAGAAAAAGCACTGGAATTTATAGTGGATCCCATGAGCTGACGGATGCTTTCCAGTTGAAAGAACGATTTCGTTCCTGCGTTGAACAAGCCAAAGCGGAAGCCGACATCCACCACCCCGGCATTTGACTTAGAACCATATTAAGTGCTATTTATTTTTGTGTACGAAAATGTCCGTGGTTTTATTAGTTAGATGTATAGAATGCTGTTCAAGGTTTACTGTTGATATAAGATCGTTTGAGCAACTCCAATAAAGTACTCTGATTCAACAATAATGTGGTTCAATACAACCTGTGCTGTTGGATTGGCACTAATAGGTTCACTTTCTGCCATTATTGTGCGACAAAAGGTAATAAACTTTTCACTCTGCTGCATACAAAAGGAAGTTAGCTTCAAAATATCTTGGTAGAGGGCCTGAGAGACATATCCATTTGAACGGTTTACTGTTTCAATATACCTTATGACTTGATGATGTGCAGCAGCAAACTCTTTTTCCCATTTCTTTAATGCCTCTACATATTCTTGTTCAAGACCTCCTACAAGCTCTCTAATGACAACAGTATGTTCTTCTTCTTGATGTTTCCAAAACTCAGCCTCATCCAGGACACGCAAAGGCATCTGGTTACCATAGTAATACTGCATGAATTAACCCTCCATTGTTTTCATTTCTCCATTAAAATTTATTCGAAGGACATGGAATAAGAACCTAAACAGAGAAGTTCCTAAAAGAAAACTGATCCTTTACGTGGAACTGCTGCTGATTTGTATTGATGTGATGACACCAGCCGCCACGTTATAAAAATAACCATCTTCCCAATAAGTGAACACAAGCTCAGCGTTCTTCCTCATAGCCTCATTCAATATCCACTCAAATTCCTCCCACTGCTGTTCATCGAGAACGGGCTTTTTGGACTTCTTCTGTTCCTGTTGATGCCGCAGCCATTGTTCTCTCCATTCAGGCAGAATCATCCGCATCGATTCCCAGCGCATATTGGAGCCGGGTGTCAGTTTATTCGCCATAGTATCCCTCCTGTTCCCATAGCATAAAACGAACAAATGTTCCATATAAGTATTGAATTGAAGCAAACGTTCGTATATAATAAAAGAAAACGAACGGGGAGGCTTCATGATGGAAGGTGTACTGGTTAGGGCAGCAGACACAAAGGAACGGGTTCAGATGATTTATGAAGCGAAAGATGGAATGTTAAGCCAGCGCATTGTTACGGTGCATAAGTTAAATAAAAAAGATGTGCTGGTGTGGTGTCACTATTGAAAGGCAGCAAGATCGCTTAAGAAATCTAATATCTTATCTGTTATCCTCGATAATAATAAAACGATAGTTTAGGCAGATAGCTATTTCCGGCTTTTTTCTTGTGTAAAGGTTTGTAATGTAAGATAATAGTATAGAAGTAACCCTTTGGAGGTAGCTATGTCATTAGAAAATCTTACAGCTGGGAACAAACTCCCCGTATTATTTATAGGTTCAGGATTCAGCCGACGATACTTAAATGCACCAGATTGGCAAACACTATTGATAAAAGTTTATATGTTTATGGGTAAGTCAGAAAATGACTTTAAAAAACTAAGTTTAAAAATAAGAAACAAACCTGAGAATAAAGATATTTCTAACGGTGAAGCCAATGGATTGATTGCCGAAGAAATTGAAAATGAGTTTAATGAATGGTTTTATTCCGAACAATTGTCAGAAGAGTTTGATACTTGGCTTGATGAAGATATAAATCCTTTTAGAAGATGTGTAGCTTTTATGTTAGAAGGGCTGTCTATACCTAAAGAAATGACAGAGGAAATTAAAGCATTCAAAGAATTAAAAAATAAAATTATGTCTATAGTTACTACAAATTATGATGGCTTAATAGAATCTTTATTCAGTCTTCCCGAAGAAAGCGTATTTGTTGGTCAGCCGCAGCTTTTTAACCCTGATTCCATGGAATTAGGAGAATTATACAAAATTCACGGGAGCATAACTCACTCTAAAGATATCATCATCACTAGAAGTGATTACAATAATTTTAAAGAAACTGCAAAGCTCTTTAGTGCAAAACTTTTAACATTGATCACTGAAAACCCTGTAATTTTTATAGGTTATTCTGTTGATGATCCAAACATCCAACAAACTTTAACGGATCTTGTTAATTGCCTCTCTCATAAGCAACTTGAACAATTGAAAGATCATTTTTATTTGATAGAACATGACAAAGGAAGAGAAGATTTATTAGAGAGAGAGTATCTTTTTAAAGCGATTTCTTATGACAAGCACCAAACTGTTTTCCCTATAACTGTTATTAGCACTGACAATTATTTAAAGGTGTATAAGCAATTATCAAATTTAACTCCGGCAATGAATATCAGTACAGTGAAACGAGTTAAAAGAATACTAAAAGATATAATAGTTGATTCGGTTGAAACAAAAGAGAAAGCTGACATATCTACTATTTTGATAGATGACGTTAGTAAACTAAACGATGATGATCAAAAATTTGCCGTAGCGATTGGTGATGTTAAAGAAATACATCAAACCTATGGGTATAATTTGAGGCCAATTGAAGATATCTTAGAAGATGTGTTATTTAATAACAAAGGCATAGATAGTGAGAGGATTGTAAAGGAAACATACGAAGGGTCCTATTTAAAGGTGAAAAGGATATTACCTATACACAAATATCTAAAAGATGTATCAAAAGAGATTTTGGATGAATGTCCAAGGGTTAAAGAGTATGTAGATAAACGAAACGCCAAAAACGATTATTTGAATAAAAATTTGATCAACTCTTTAGATCACGTTACTGAAGGAACTTCAATCAATGATATGCCTCAAGCATACAAAGAGCATTATCGAAAAAAATATCTGTATGTCATTAAAAACATTGATAATTTAGACTTAGATGAAGTTAAAAAATTCTTACAAGAAGAATATAAACATTATGTAACGTATAATCCCAACCATCAAAGTGATCTAAGAAGGCTGATATCTTTGTATGACTTTTATAAATACTCATAAAAAAAGTAACCCCACAAAGGATTCACGCTTTTATAGCCTGAGCTTTGTGGAGTTACTGTGTTTCTTATAATATGTTTCTAATTATATGTGTATACATGGTAAAAGTCAACCTTGCACCTTTAATTATTTAAAAAGGTTTTTTGGTCACGAAATTGGTCACAACGCTCTGGTCTCGTTTAGCCTTGACCTTTTTACTAATAGCGTAAAAACGCCTGTATGACATTGTTTTTAGCAACATTGAAGCTCGAGCCAATCCATTCAAATTCCTTTGTCGCCGCAATGGTGTTTATGGCATTCTAAAAATGTAGGTAACGGCAGGCCTTCTATGTTGGTTGCCTAAGGAGGTGAGGCTTGTGAGGGAACGGCAAAACGTAGAATCCAAACGAAAATACGGCTGGGTTGATAAATGGGCGGCGATGACCGGTGAACGGGCAAGAATAGATGCCAAAGTTAACTACACGTATATAATATATGAGCAGAACGGAGAACTGGTAAAAGAATTTCCTGACGGCAAAATTATTCCGTTTCATAATGACGGGAAAACTTAATGAATTCGCGTAGACCAATATTCTTGGTGTTTGCAGGGAATAACGGTAGTGGAAAAAGTACGTTTCGCAATTTAATCATCGACAAGATCGGTATTGATAATAATATCGATGCCGATGCTGTTGCACGAAGATTAGATTCGGAACATCCAAAGGCGGAAAGGTTGCTGATTCCACTCTTCAAAAGATAGTAAACCGCAATATGAGTACGACCACGTATGCAATCTTTTGTACCAGCTTTTGCGGAGACCTTACCAGTCTTAAAAATGGATGCAGCTTCAGTTAATGAAGAATACATCCATCTTGTTCAAATAAGAAGCGCTTGGTTAAAGCCATATTTATTATCGCTTTCCTGCTTATCCTCTTTCCATGATCCCCTTAGGACTTATGCTTTTTTACTGTAGTTTAGATTATGATCCTTCAGCGTTTCATCTTTCCCGAATAAGAAGTGTTTCTCCATATCCGGTGAATAGTTGGAATTAATGGTTTCGTATCCTACCGCTTCTGCTATTGCTCTGATCATCGCAGGGGAGGCCCCGCAGCAAAGACCAATATAATTAATACCAATATCTTTTGCTTCTTTCGCCCATTCTGCTAATTCGTACCGATTGTGATAAAGCGGGTCTAAGGATGTCGGGAACGTGGTTTCGGTCGGCAGGGAACAACTGCATCCTCCATCAGGCAGGTTGAAGAACGTCGGGTGTTCTTCTGTCGTGCGATATGGAATGGGCAGTCCACCGACATGTCCTTCTACCTCATTCCTAATTCCCTTCAGGTATGGCTGCATCGTATCTGGTCCGCGGAAACAGTTCATCCCAACCACTAACGCACCTTTTTCGGAAAGAATTTTGCAGGATTCTTCCACGGTATAACCATCCCGCAGTATATTTTCGCCCATCAGCCCTAACGTAACGACTGCCGGCAGACCCTGCTTTTGAATTTCCTCCAGCGCAATAACGGCCTCTTCATGGTAATAAAAAGTTTCCCCGTTTATAAAATCGACGCCTTCTTCTTTGCACCATTCGGCCATTTCTGCAAATATACTTCTTACTTCTTCCGCAGAATCAGCATCTTCCGGATCAAAAATATTCGTATTCGAAATGTTGCCTGCAACTAACGCTTCTTCTGTAGGATGTTCTTTCGCCACTTCCTTCGCCAAACGAATCGCACTCCGGTTTAACGGCTCATGTAAATGTTCTTTCCCTATAATTCTCATTTTTTCACGGTGGGCATTATAGGTGAAAGCTAAAACCACATCTGAACCGGCATTCATGTAGTCCCGATATACCTGCTTTAAAACCTCCGGGTGCTCCAGCGCTACTTCTGGTACAAACGATCCTGCCTGTAAATAACCTCTGCGCTCCATTTCAAATAAATATCCTTCGGCTGCAACGACTGTACCTTCGTTTAATCTTTGTTCTAAACTTCTTTTTCCCACTGCTAACCCTCTCCTTTAGTAATGCAGGGTCAGTGTAGCATTGAATAATGGTATAGCATAACACGTAAATTCTATGCTTTGTCATAACTTCAACCTATAGCAAAGTGACTTCTTCGGCAATCGTTTCCTTTAAGAAATTGATATAGATCGTTGCCAGCGGGCTGTTTGCCACATTCTTATGTTGAATATAACCGACTGTAATGCTCTCATCCACCTTAAGCGGCACCGCCACAATATCATCGTCGTTGATATCATAACTGATTATCCCTGTGGAAATCGTGTATCCATTCAATCCTATCAGCAGGTTAAACAACGTGGCCCGGTCACTGACACGAATATTTTTGCGCCTTGAGATGGTGCTCAATATCTCCTCGGAAAAATGAAACGAATTATAGTCCCCTTGTTCAAATGACAAATACGGATAAGGATCCAAATCAGCTAAGGTAACATACTTCTCGGCCGCGAGTGGATTCGTTGAACTGATGAACACATGCGGCCTGGCCTGAAACAGCTCATGAAACGTTAAATTTCCTTCTCTCAGAAACTTCCGAATGACCTGTTGGTTAAAATCATTTACATACAAAATCCCAATTTCACTACGAAGGTTTTTTACATCATCAATGATTTCATACGTCCTCGTCTCTCGTAACGTAAACTCATATTCATCCCGATTATAATTTTTCAACAGCTTCACAAACGCACTGACCGCAAAGGCATAATGCTGGGCAGATACAGAGAAATGCTGCTGCGGGGGTTGAGCCGCATTGGCATAGCGGTTTTCAAGCAAGTCTGTCTGTTCAATTACCTGCCTGGCGTAACCTAAAAAATCCGAACCCTCTGACGTAATAACAATCCCCTTATTCGTACGAGAAAAAATTGCAATCCCCAGTTCATTCTCCAATTCTTTAATCGCATTCGACAGACTCGGCTGACTAATAAACAATCGATGCGCAGCTTTACTAATCGATCGCTGCTTCGCCACTTCAATCACATATCTCAATTGCTGCAATGTCACGTAAACTCCTCCTTCCTTTATTTTGAGACAGTGCGTAGACTTCACTCTTCTCCATTCAATTCCAGCATGTTGGTATGTCAACACTAAACTGGACAAATATTTATAAAGGTGCTTAGACTTGTGTTCAGCCGGTTTTGAGTACTCTAGTGGTCCATGAATACGAATATGATTTAACCAATGAACGTCATCAAATAGTTCAAGGTCAAGTTCGTATTGGTTAGGGAAGCTAGAACCGTGGACAAACTTCGTTTTGATGGTCTTAAACTGTATTTGGCAAGAGGAAAATGTATAAAACCACGTCTGTTTATTTTACATAAATATCCATAAAAATGTATATAAAAATAGACATCCTTAGCTAGAAGGGAGTTGCAACACAACACACCATAAAGGATGTCACTCTTGAATCATCGTATCACATTCCCGAACTTACTCCAAAAACGAAATCTCGATGATAGGCTGCAGGAGCTCTTAGAAACCGTCGGTTATATCGATCCCACCATGATCACCGTTGGGGAAAACCGGATCCCCTGGGCGCTTTATCACAGCAAACGTTCTGGTGTAAAGATTCATGTGGCCTATACGCCTTCTACAGGAATGCCGCTTCAGGTGGAGGAGACCGGGGATCGAAAACA
This sequence comes from Salibacterium halotolerans, assembly GCF_900115625.1. Lineage (GTDB taxonomy): Bacteria > Bacillota > Bacilli > Bacillales > Marinococcaceae > Salibacterium > Salibacterium halotolerans. Next base: position 11,302 of record NZ_FOXD01000035.1, read on the forward strand.
TGGCCCATCGTTGAATCATAGGGATTCCATCCTTGTGGAAGATCGCGCCTATTTTAAGATCCAGCGCATGGATTCGTTTTTGGCAATGGAGCAGTCCTTTGTCATCCGGATGAAAGAAAATGTCGAAATCGTCCGTCCGAAGCAGCGGCACCGCGTGGTGTTCTGATGGATCAAGCAGTATTTGAACATTCCGACGTTGTTTGGAATGACGCCGAACGCCGTATTTAATCAGCTTTATGCAGCCTTGATTACTTATGTTCTGCTGCGTTGGTTATATCAGCGTACCTCCAAAGGAGAGGTGATGGAAGCGCTGTCCTTTATCTCCTTCACACGCCATTTTCCAGCTCAAAATCTACCGATCGACTGGCTGAGTGAAATGGCTGCTTCCCTAAAAGGTGAAGGCAGTCTCACGGGATAAATATGTTAAATGGTGGATAATCAACAGGTGAGGTTTATTAGTTTAAAGTGAAAAAATTATTTTAAAGAAATTCTAAAAATCCTAAAGCTCCATGTTATCTAAAGCTTCTGAAATCTCCCATAAAGCACGTTTACGGTGTGATTGCATAGCAAGCCTCGCGGCTTCTCCGTTTTGCGCTTCTATGCATGTAATTATCGCCTGATGTTCAGTGACAGAGCGATATGGAACTGGTCTATCATTAATTGTATATAGTCGCGCACGGTGAAGTTGATCAGAATGAATATCAATAATATTATTCAAACGATTATTATTGGCGTACTTAATAATATCTGCATGAAATTGATCATCTAATAATGACCATTGATATAGATTATTCTCACTTAAACACTTTTGTTGTTGTACAATCAGTTCTTTTAAATGTTGTAATTCATCGTGTGTTATTTTATTTGTGGCTAACTCGACTGCCAGACCATCTAAACTTTCCGTAACTTCGTAGATTTCTTTTAAATCGTCTTTTTTTATTGGGTTAATAATAAATCCTCGTCTCGGCACTAACGTAATTATTCCTTCAGTCTGTAAACGAACTAACGCCTCTCTAACTGGTGTTCGACTCATCTCTAATATTTCCGCTATTTCGCGTTCTAAAAATGTTTTCCCGGGAGCAAGCTTTAAGTTTTTAATAGCAGTTCGGATAATATGATAAGCTCGTTGTGGTAACCGAGGTTCTTCAATATAATGCATGATTTCAGATAAATCCTTTTTTAAATAGTCGGCACTGTTCTTTGAATCAATTTGATCTTTGCTGGACATAAAAAAGAACCTCCATTTGCTCTATAAAACCTTTAAAATAATAACTTTTATTGTTAGCAATTTACTTTAAATATAAATAACCGTTTGTATTCAATTGAAACAACACATCTAATGTAACAAAAAGTGTATAGATGATTTCAACATTTACTGCACAAACTTAACCCGGATTCCAATGAACATAACCATATATAATTTATTATGTTGTTCCTGGGGTGAGACTTCTAGATGTAAGGTGCTAAAGGTGGCCAAAGTATAGTGGAGATTGGAAAATTTAAAAAGTTATTAAATAAGTTCTATCCAGATATTACAAAATAGACACCCTTCTTGGTAAGTAGTTATCTTTATAATACCAGAAAGATGTCTATTTAAAAATTATTCAAATATAATTATGCTATTATATTAAGCTTTTTCATAAATGTTTGATAATTGTTGTAAAATAGAGTCTGTCATTTCTTTCGTAGAAGTATTCCCGCCTATATCTGCTGTTAAAAATCCCGATTGCGTTGCATCTTTAATGGCTTGGTTAACAAGGACTGCTTCTTCCTTTAAGCCTAGATGCTCTAACATTAAAGCTGCACTTCCGATAGCACCGATTGGATTAGCTATGCCTTCACCAGCTATATCTGGTGCAGAACCATGTACAGCCTCGAACATACTTGGAAATCTTCGATCCGGATTTAAATTTGCACTTGCCGCAATCCCCAAACTTCCTGCTAACGCACTTCCGAGGTCTGATAAAATATCTGCTAATAGGTTTGAGGCCACCACTACTTCCAGCTCTTCCGGGCGTAGAACAAAATTAGCCGCCATAGCATCAACAAGCCATTGATCTGTTTCTACATCAGGATATTCCTTGCTTACTCGAGCGAAAACTTCATCCCAAAGCACCATACCATATTGCTGGGCGTTGCTTTTCGTCACACTTGTTACTTTCTTTCGATCTCTTTTTAGAGCTGTTTCAAACGCATATCGTATAACACGTTCACATCCCTCTTCCGTAAATAAGGAAGATTGTACTGCAACCTCTTTCCGAGCACCTCTGCCTGTAAAGTTTCTTCCGCCGATACCTGAATATTCGCCTTCCGTATTTTCACGTATCAATACCCAATTTAACTTCTCTTTTTCGGGGTGATTCAGCTTGCTCTTTACGCCTGGTAAAAACTCTACAGGTCGAATATTTGCCCATTGATCAAAATTTTGACAAATAGCTATTCGTAACCCCCATAGACTGATATGATCGGGTACACCCGGGAAGCCAACTGCTCCGAAATAAATCGCATCATGATCTTCTATTTTCTCTAATCCATCATCAGCCATCATTTTTCCGTTTTCTAAGTAATATTCACAACCCCAAGGAAAGTAATCGGTTTCAAAAGTGAATTTACTATTTGATTGAGTGGATAAAAATTCTAACACACGAATACCCTCATTAATCACTTCTTTTCCTATCCCGTCACCTGGAATGACTGCAAGTTTAAAGTGCTGTTTATTTTCCATACATTTTCCTCCTTCTGTGCAATGTAATCACATTATAATTAATGTATACATAAAAGTCAATTTAATGTTTAATATTCTTTTTTAAATCAAATTATTGATTTTTGTTTGACATAATGTATACGTTAAAGTAATATCAATATCACTAAAGCGTTTTCAAAAAAAACAAAAATAAAAGGGCTTTCCTTTATTTAAAAAGAAGGAGGAGAAGCGGTATTATGAGCTCTGAAGTTATCACTTTAATTTTTCTAATATTCGCTATCGTTATGTTTGCATGGGAGAAAATACCGTTGGCGATTACAGCGATGATTGTCGCGATTGGACTTACATTAACCGGTGTTCTAGAACCTGCAGAGGCTTTTGCCGGTTTTGTGGATGGAAATGTTCTTCTTTTTATGGCTATGTTTATTGTAGGTGCTGCTTTTTTTGATACTGGGATGGCTCAGAAAGTAGGAGGGTTTGTTACTAAATTTGCGAAAACAGAAAGACAATTAATTGTTGCTGTTATGATTATTACAGGATTAATGTCCGGACTTCTTTCTAATACCGGAACTGCAGCTGTTTTAATACCAGTGGTTATTGGTTTAGCTGTCAAATCAGGATTTGCGCGCAAAAGGTTACTTTTACCGTTAGTATTAGCAGCAGCTATGGGAGGAAACCTTAGTTTAATTGGTGCTCCAGGTAATCTAATAGCTCAGTCTGCGCTTAATAATGTGGGTGGAAGTTATGGGTTTTTTGAGTATGCAAAGATAGGATTACCCATGCTGGTTATTGGAATTTTATATTTTAGTTTATATGGATATAGGTTTCTTCCGAAACAGGAAGATGATTCTCTGGATACAAACTCTGTTTTCAATCAAACTGTTGATTACTCGGATGTACCACAATGGAAACAGATTATGGCAGTGTCCGTACTTGTGTTAACTGTTCTAGCGATGGTATTTGAGGAACAGATTGGCGTAGAACTACATGTTTCTGCATGGACAGGAGCATTAATTTTAGTGGCAACTGGGGTTATTTCAAATAAAAATGCAATAAGATCAATAGATATGAATACGATTCTACTATTTGTAGGTTCACTTGCTTTAGCGAAAGGAATAGAGAAATCTGGTTCAGGAGCGTTAATAGCAGATATATTAATAGCATCTTTGGGCAGTAGTCCATCGCCGTATATTTTATTATTTGTAATATTGACCCTTTCAGCATTAATGACAAATTTCATGTCAAATACTGCAACAACAGCTCTTTTGGTTCCAATAAGCCTTTCTATTGCTAATGGTATTGGGGCAGACCCCAAAGCGGTTCTTATGGCTACAGTCATTGGAGGGTCTTTAGCTTTTGTAACACCAATTGGAATGCCGGCAAACACAATGGTTTATGGTTTAGGTGGTTTCAAATTTAAAGATTATGTGAAAGCAGGGGCGCCTTTAATTGTTGTTTTAATTATAGTAGCCATGATTTTATTACCTCTTATGTTTCCTTTTTACTAGAAAGGATAATTTTTTTTACATCTCGTTCTTAAATTTTGAGGAGATTAATTTTAGTTTGGATACCGAATTTTAACCTATGAAAGGGAAAAAGTCTATGAAAGTACTTATTGCACCAGATTCATTTAAAGGAAGTTTGACTGCGAAGGAGGTCGCTTCAGCTATGAAACGGGGAATTCGAAAAGTTCGAATAGGAGCGGATGTAGAGCTTATTCCGATTGCAGATGGTGGGGAGGGGACTATGGACAGTCTGGTTGAAGCAACAAGTGGCTCATATTATGAGTGTAAGGTAGAAGATCCACTAGGACGATCTGTTAGTGCGCAATATGGTATTACAAAGGACAATAAAACTGCGGTGATTGAATTGTCTTCAGCCTCTGGATTAAATATACTTACAGAAAACGAATTAGACCCCTATTCTGCATCAACATATGGCACAGGTCAACTTATCATGCACGCTTTAAATGAAGGAGTTCGTAATTTTATTATTTGTCTTGGAGGCAGTGCGACAAATGATGGTGGCTCTGGTATTTTGAAAGCACTTGGATACAGGTTGGTAGACAAAAATGGAGATACAATAAAACCAGGAGGCATCGGATTAAAAAATTTACACTTTATTGACGATTCGCAGGTTTCCCCGAAAGTACAAGAAGCATTTTTTCAGATTGCCTGTGATGTAAATAATCCTTTTGTCGGTTCAAACGGCGCTGCCGCCATATTTGGTCCTCAAAAAGGAGCAAACTCTGAAATGGTACAAGAGTTAGACAATGCAATGATGGTATTTGCAAACTGTATAGAACAGAAAACCCGGCAATCCGTTCATCACGTTCCGGGAGCGGGAGCGGCAGGCGGTGCTGCGGGAGGATTAATGGGATTTCTGAATGCAGAGTTGAAGCCGGGAATCCAATTAGTGATGGAGGCTGTTCAACTTGAGGAATTTATTCAGCAGGAAACTTTCGATTTACTATTAACTGGAGAAGGAAAAATTGATAGTCAGACCGCTTCCGGAAAAGTAGTAGCAGGATTGGCAGAAGTCGCAAAGCGATACAGCCTGCCCACTGTGGCTCTGTCCGGAAATGTTGATGGTGAGTTGACGACCTTATATAACAGGGGATTGTCCGCAGTATTTAGTATTACAAACGGACCTATGACTTTGCGGGATGCGATGAGCGAGGGAAGCGATTTAATTGAAAAGCAGACAGAACAAATTTTCAGGTTATTATCGTTAGCTTATAATTATTAATCTTGATGCTCGGAATTCGTACGAATGTAAACATTAAAATTTTGAGGTTTACGCACCACAGAGGCTTAGTTGACGAACAAACGATTTTTTATTTCAAGATATTATGTAATATCAGTGATTTGAAGAGATTAAAATTATCTCGCCAGATTTCGTTATTATTTTTCCTTAGACCAATTATACTAAAAGAAACGATGTATACTGGTCTGCAGGAAATGAAAAGTGAGTAAATGGAGAAATTATATGGATAATTCGTGACTTAAAAGAAGCGGAGTTGAACAATTCGGGGTTCGCCCGCAAGTGCAGCGCATCAGAAAGCACGGTCTGTGGCATATTCAAACACTGATAAGCAAAAATTATAGCGAGGGAGGTAGATCAATTGTCACGGGGACAGGATTATTTGAATACTACACTTAAAAGTGATAAAGATCTTCAAAAGGTTACGGTTGGAGAACGTAACCCTCACCATGCACCCATCATTCTTCATGAATATAATCCGCGGTGGCCTGCGCTGTTTGAACGGGAGGCCGCCCGGATACGCTCTGTACTTGGCGAAACGGGGCTGCAAGTGGAGCATGTTGGCTCGACATCTGTGCCGGGATTGTGTGCCAAGCCGATCATAGATATAGTTTTGGTTGTACATGATGCTGCTGACGAGATGACCTACCTTCCGGACTTGGAGCAGGCAGGCTACACGCTGCGTATCCGGGAGCCTGAGTGGTTTGAGCACCGTATGTTCAAAGGTCCCGATACTGATATTCATTTACACGTGTTCAGTAAAGGGGTACATGAGGTTGAAAGAATGTTGATGTTTCGGGATTGGCTTCGAGCTGATGCATCTGACCGAGATTTATATGCTTCTGTTAAGCGTCAGTTGTCTCAACGTTAATGGCGGCATGTACAGCACTATGCCGATGCCAAAGATTCAGTTGTCCAGGAAATCATGGAACGGGCGGAGGAGTTTGTCGTTGGAAATAGAGGGAAGGTGAAGGAATGAAGGTAAAACGAATCGTTGCCAATGTGGAGACACAGGAGGTTGCTGAAGCCGGGTATTTTTACGGGGAACTGCTCGGACTTGATCAGTTGATGGATATGGGGTTTATTGCGACGTACGGTTCGCATGAGAAAATGGATACGCAGATTAACTTTCTATCCGAAGGTGGGTCCGGGACACCTGTGCCTGACCTTTCTATTGAGGTGGACGATCTCGACGAAGCGGTTACCCGCATGAAGGAAGCTGGCATTTCGGTGGAATACGGGCCGGTGGAAGAACCGTGGGGCGTACGGCGTTTTTTTGTAAAAGATCCATTCGGCAGACTCGTTAATATTCTTATCCACCTTTAAAACATGATAAAGGTTTAAAGTATTGTCAGAAAAAGAAAGACAGCAAAGGTGGCCCACATATGAAAGTGTTCTTCCGCACGTTGTATTCGATGGTTTTGTTTGGAGCGGGTTTCCTGCATTTTGTACACGAGCAGGGATTCCGGCGTATTGTTCCAAAGGTTCTGCCTTTTCGGCGGGGCATTGTACTCCTCACCGGTGTGATGGAAATGATATTTTCCTTATTGCTCTGGGTGAAAAAAGGGCAGCGTCTTACAGGAAAGCTCCTGGCTTTCTTTATGATTGCCGTGTTTCCGGCCAATGTGTATATGGCCGTGAAAAAAATATCATTCTCGCCGGATAGACCGATAAGTCCCTGGCTGTTGTGGCTGCGTCTGCCGCTGCAGATTCCACTGATTATTGGAGCGTTAACCTTAGGGAGAAAAGAGAATGGATAGGTTGTATCCATTTTTCCAATTGAAAGTATTAAGATTAAAAAGCTGCCCCGCTCCATAGGAACAGGGCAGCTTTTTTGGCTATTCTTTCTTCTTGTTCTTTCCGCGTGTACTCCAGTAGGAGACGAGTATCGGACCGGAGATGTTGTGCCAGATTGAGAAAATGGCGCTTGGCAGGGCGGCGAGCGGACTGAAGTGGGCGGTGGCGAGTGTTGCGCCGAGCCCGGAGTTCTGCATGCCCGTTTCGATTGATACCGCCCGGCGTTTGGTTTCATCGAGCCCGGTCCATTTCGCTGCCAGATAACCGAGCGCGAGCCCGATGCCGTTATGCAGTACGACAGCGGCAAACACAGCGAGTCCCGACGTTGCGATATTTTCGACATTGCCGGCGACGACAGCGGCTACGATGAGGATAATGGCCGTAATGGAAACGAGCGGGAGCACGGCCTGTTCTTTTTCAGTAAAGCCCGGCAGGAATTTTGCCGCCAGCAGCCCAAGCGCTATTGGAATAATAATAACCTGCACGATGGAGAGGAACATATCCCCGGCGCCTACCGGAAGCCACTGGTTGGCAAGCAGGTAGACGATCAGCGGTGTCAGAATCGGCGCGAGCATGGTGGATACCGACGTCATCGCGACCGATACAGGTACGTCCCCATTGGAGAGATATACCATGACGTTGGAGGCGGTACCGCCGGGACACGCGCCGACGAGGACAAGCCCTGCCGCAAGTTCCGGCGGGAGACCCATTACGGTTGCGATGGCAAACGCGGCGAGCGGCATGATCAGGAACTGCGCAAGCAGCCCGATGACGACGGGGACGGGCTGCTTCGCCACGATGCGGAAATCACGAAGCTTCATCGTCATGCCCATGCCGAACATAATAATGCCGAGAAGAATCGTCACATATGACCCGAGCCATACGAAGGCATTCGGTGCGAAATAGGCTGCGATGGATACAAGAATAACAATAAGAGCAAAATACCGGCTCATAAACGAGCTGATATGTCGGACGGTGTTCATGGAAAGACTCCTTTTTACGTAATAATAAGCACCTTCTTATGCTAAGCGATGGACTCCAGGTTTGTGAAGAGGAATCAGCGTAATAAGTGATGATAGAGGTGAGAATTTTCCCTACTCTGCTTAATGGTTTTGAATTGGTATAATTTATCACCCCCAAGTGGGATTGAACTGGATTATTTGTTTTTAACTTGATAATGCAACGTAATAAATTGATTAAACGTCTTTGATTCTATCAGAGAAAGGCCTAATTGGTGATTTCCTTCTTTGAATAGTGGGATCCCGCTGCCAATTATAGTTGGTGCAATGGTTATAATGAATTCATCCACTAAGCCCTCCTGAATAAAAGAATGTAACAGTTCGCCTCCACCGACTACCCAGATGTTCTTACCGTTATTGATTTTAAGCTTGTTTACAAAATTATTTATGTCATCATGAACAAACTGCACATTCCCGGTATTTTCATGGGGAGAGCTTGTAAACACATAGCATTCCTTATTTTTATATGGGAACTCTTTAAAATCCTGTTTCATTACCCAATCATACGTTCTTTTTCCCATCAAAATGGTATCCACTGTTTCATAAAACGCTGCAAAGCCGTTATCCCCTTCTCCTTCAACCTTGAACAGCCATTCAAGAGATTCATTTTTCGCAGCAATAAATCCATCCAAACTCGCCGCAATGAATAACACTACAGATCGTTTTTGATTCATGATAACGCCCCTTTCTTTACTGTTACTACAAGTATATAATAAAAACACGACATCTTTTGTCGTGTTAGTTACAATTTTTTCTCAATTAAAGGTTGATACTATGAGAGCAGATAGATTAATGAATATCATGATACTTTTACAAAACAAAGGGAAAATGACCGCAAAGGAATTGTCCAGTGAATTGGAAGTTTCAGATAGAACCATCCTTAGAGATATGGACGCATTAACGAATGCAGGAATCCCCGTTGTTTCGGAAAGGGGGAAAGAAGGAGGGTGGCGTTTATTAGACAACTTTCGGAGCAAATTAAGCGGATTAAGCCTGGATGACATGAAGTCTTTATTTCTTTTCCCGTCTGAAGAATTACTTGAAGATTTAGGATTAAATAATACTCCGCTGGATACGAGACACAAATTAGTTGAAGCTGTTCCGGCGGCTTACCGCGACGAAGTACAAGCCATGTGGGAACGAATACATATAGATTCGGGAACCTGGAAGCAATCCAGAGAAAATGCGGATGCTCTTCATACGGTGCTGCAGGCAGTTTGGGATAGTAAACGGCTGAACATTAACTACGAACAGGCGGATGGAGAGCAAAAAGAAAGGCTGGTGGAACCATTAGGATTGGTGGCAAAAGGGAATACATGGTACCTTGTGGCATCAAGAAACGATATGATGCGTAATTACAGGGTGTCCCGCATACATCATGCAAAGGTTATAAACGAAACGTTTAAAAGGCCGGTCCATTTCAATCTGGGCGCATACTGGGAACAATCAAAAGCAGAGTTTGTACAGAACCTCCCAACATATGATGTAGAGGTGGAAATACATCCGGAAATAATGAACAGAATGAAGTTTACAGCTAAGTTTGTCCAAGTAATAAATACAGAAAAACCACGCGGTGATAAATGGATAGCAGCCACTTTAAGATTTCATAATGAGCTGGAGGCTGCAGAGTATATATTGGGATTTGCAAACAAAATGAAAGTTGTTTCACCAAAAAGTCTGACAGACAAAATTGTATCGTCAGCCATGTCTGTTATTGATTTTTACAATAGAGACTAAAAGGTCTTTATTACCTTAGGAAAGGATGTAGAAATGTCACATTTTACAGTAAATCAAGAAGATGCCGTCCATGATACGCTTCCGTTGTTTTCGCTCACTATTGAGGATTCCCATGCAGCGGCGTTGCATAGTGATTCGGATACACAGACGGCACTGCTGCAGGTTCTCCGCGGTCATTACGGCCTTCCTGTTTTTGATCACATGGAAGGACTTTACACCCGTCTTACGGTCGAAGACAATGTTTCTTTTTATCATAAATGGTTTGGGTGCCGGGTGCCGCTGCCGGAGGTACTTGTACAGTTTGATCTGCAGAGCTGTGCCGGGCAGACGCTGGAACACTGTTCGGTATCTGATATGCGCCGGATTCATTTTGCGAAATATTATATGAGCGGCGGGCGGGAGATGGTTTTCCGTGAGCCTGTACACGGCGTAGACATTAGAACCACGAATACGTTTCTCCACATGCTTCACAATTTAAAGGAAGAGTCCGTTCCTGTCCTTGTTCTGGTATCCAACATGGAGCACGCTGTGCTACTTGGGGATGTGGCCTATAAGTTGAATCAAAACGGCCTGCAGGAAGTGGAAACGCAGGAGGAATCGGCTTCTGAATCGGAACATAACGGTGCTCCCGCTACAGCCAATCTATTTAAAATTCCGGCAAAGGTGGGAGACAAAATGATATTGTTTGACCCGCCGGAGATCGACTACATAGAAAGCCGGGACGGCAAAGCGGAGATTGTTATTAATGAAGAATCTTATACGATGGATTCTACGCTGACAGAAGCCGGCAGCAAGCTGGAAGTGTACGGCTTCTACCGCTGTCACCGCTCTTATATCGTAAACCTTCAGAAAGTACGGGAAATCATTACATGGTCAAAAAACGCGTACTCGTTACGAATGGACAACAAGACTCAGTCCACCATTCCACTTTCCCGGACAAAACTTCACGATATTCAGGACAAATTCAGCCTCCGGTAAGTACCATTCGGGTAAAAGAAGCGATCCCCCGGGTTTTCTTGTACTATATTTCATCCTGTACCCGGTACATTTCACGTTTCCGGCGGTACGATTCACTGCTGTAAGGCTGCCGCCTTCCGGTCAAACGGTTAGGATGAAAGCAGTTGACCAAAGGAGGTTTTTTCATGAATCATGCGGTAGATGTGAAAGGATTGCGGAAAATTTTCGGCAGGAGTACGGCTGTGCACCATGTCGATTTTCAAGTGAAACAGGGAGAGATTTTCGGGCTGCTCGGTCCAAGCGGATCCGGTAAAACAACGATCGTGAAAATGCTGACCGGGGAATTGTCACCAAGTGCGGGGGATGTGAAGGTGCTCGGCACTAGTTACGAAAAGCTGGGAACCTCTGATTTCAAAACAAAAATCGGCATATTGTCAGATAACAGCGCATTGTATGAGCGGTTAACCGTTTATGACAATCTCACATTATTTTGTAAGCTGTATGATACCCCCATGAATCAAATTGAAGTGATACTGCGTGAGATTGGTCTGCACGACCAGGGTGTTAAAACCGTATCCAAGCTTTCCAAAGGAATGAAGCAGCGCATTCTGCTGGCAAAAGCACTCATTCATAAACCGGAACTGGTATTTCTGGACGAACCGACATCCGCCCTCGACCCTGCCAGCATGGCACGTATTCACCGGGGGCTGCAGAAACTGAATGAAGCTGGAACGACGATTGTTTTGACGACACACAATATGGAGGAAGCAACGGAATTATGTGACCGTGTGGCGTTTTTGCATCAAGGAGAATTTCAGGAGGTCGACAGCCCCGCGTCCCTTCGCTACGCTTATTCCACCCATGCTTTTCACGTCGAAACGTTCTCGGGCGAACAGCTGGTTATTGAGAATGAACCGGACAATGCCGAGCGCATCAAGCAGTTGATCCAAGACGGCAGCATTAAAACAATGCAGACGGATCATCCCACGCTCGGGCAGATATTTCTAAAAGTGACGGGAAAGGAACTGGTATAATGCGTATTCAACGAATAAGTGCGATTTTTGAAAAAGATCTGAAAGATTTCATGAAAAACATGATGGTCGCTCTGCTTCCAGTGACTCCTGTTTTAATGGCACTGTTTTTCAACCAGTCCGGTAATGGGGAACTTCCTGTTACACTGCATTATCTCATTGTCGGTATGACATTTTCAGTCGTGACGTCCAGCTCCATCATGACCATACTGGCGGAAGAAAACGAGAAACATACGCTGCGGGGATTGATACAGTCGCCGGCGACGTTATGGGATATCATTATCGGGAAAAGCTTGGTTACTGGACTTGTAACTGTCTTGTCGCTTGCTGCTTCGCTGTTGATTGTCGGCATAGAGCCTTTCTTGAGACTCAAAATAATCATGGGGCTTATCCTGTTGTTTCTCTTCTTTCTGCTGCTCGGTATTGGTGTCGGATTATTTGCAAAATCAGTGGCGGAAACGTCTGCATACTTGATGCTCGTTATGGTTCTGTTTGGTTTTACGCCAATGATTACACTCCTCGGTATGGAAGAGGGCACGGTCGTTATGACCATTGCTGATATGTTCCCTCTCATGCGGGCCATCGAACTGCAAAGCGCCGGCACGTGGGCGCCGCTTGGAGTGATAGCATTGTGGGCGGCAGCCGCGGGAATGTTCACGTTCGTATGCTTCCGTAAAGTCATGACCGATGACTAAACGAGTCTATTTCAGGTTGGAGTGTCAAAAAGAAAGGTAGAAAAAGTATATAAAAGGGGCTGTATCAAAAGCCCTTAACTAAAAAGCCATGGACGCCATCTTCAGATGGTGACCATGGTTTTTTACGTATTTTTAAAGCCAGCTTATACAGCTG
>NZ_FOXD01000052.1 GCF_900115625.1 Salibacterium halotolerans
TAAAGTGGACCCCTTTGTCAAGACACATTTTTAAAATAAATAAGGTGTGACTCCTTTTGAGATAGAGAGGCTACCTTGGAGGAAAAAAGGAAATCACAGAACGATCTTATTCACCCTTAACTATGCGATCTTTATGGGGGAAGGTTCCGTCAAGGGCGGTTTTTTCCCTTGACGGGTTCTTGCCTCATAAAGATAATGGCGAAAAGGGTGAAGACGATCCATCACGGCAGGTAAATCTCAGCCGGTGAATGATCTTCGAGGGATTGATGCGGTCGTTCTTCGTTGTAAAAGATAAAATAGTCACGAACGCCTTTCCGCACAGCGCGGGGTGTGGAATACTCTTTTAAGTAAATGTCTTCATACTTCACGTTTCGCCATAAACGCTCAATAATGATGTTGTCCAATGCTCTACCTTTTCCATCCATACTAATACTGATATCACGCTCCTTCAGGAGATCCGTGTATGTCGGACTGGTAAAATGACTACCTTGATCACTATTCATGATCTCTGGCGTGGCTTGTCCCAGCGCTCGTTCCATGGCATGCAGAACAAAGGGCATTTCAAGCACTTGATCCAGCTCCCAGCTGATCACGTACCGCGAATACCAGTCGATCACCGCGACCAGATACATCCAATTCTGTTTCATCCGAATATACGTGATATCTATCGCCCAGACTTGGTTGGGGCGTGTAATGGCAAGCCCTCTTAGGAGATACGGATACGTGTGATGGGCCAAGCGGTGTTTACTTAGGTTAGGGCCAGGAGAAATACCTGCAATGCCCATTTCTCTCATATGACGCTGGACGGCTTTACGGTTGATCTCTACCCCCCTTTTATTCAAATGGACAGTAATTCGTCTAGAGCCATAAAACGGATATTTCGTATAAACTTCATCGATACGGTGTTTCATGTGAACGTCTTCAAGAGATGGCTGTACAGGCTTGTAATAGAGAGAGGTACGATTGATACTTAATAGATTAGCTTGTTCCGTGATGGTCAGATCCGGATCGTACCAGTCCATCAAATCCACACGTTCTTCTCTAGTTTTCGAGGCCAGATTTTTTTTTTAAGCCACGACAGCTGGGTCGTGAGCTTACCTACTTCCGCATATAGTGCCTCTCGTTCTTCATCCTGTTCTTTCTTGAGCTTGTCCACTGCTTTTGTCTGATTGTCAAATAGATTCGGCAATTGTTCCAGTGCTTGACTTTTCCACTGGCTTAGTTGATTGACGTGGATGCCATGTTCCGACGCCAATTCACTCATGGACTTTTCTTCCTTCAAGATTTCAAGTACAATCTGCGCTTTGAATGCTGGGGTATATCGTTTACGTTTCATACCCACACCTTAACACATCCTTTTTTCGTGTCTGAAATCTTGGGTCCAGTATA
>NZ_FOXD01000034.1 GCF_900115625.1 Salibacterium halotolerans
TCATTGGAGAAGCTGGTTCGTTTTCCAAATTCAAAGCCGCGGTCATCGAAAGCACGAGCCACCTGTTTGTTTTTAGCAATATCTACGCCAATAATAAGTGTGTTAGAGGTGATTTGCGTGAGTTTTTGGTTTTGCGTATAATGCATGATGAGTCCTCCTTGGTTTCCGGATTTCGAGGTCGATGTTTTTCATCGGACACTCCGTACTATACCAAGGGGGCTCTTTTTTGTTCAAAACTCACATTTTCCCCTAACAGGAATGCTCCTTAGAAATGTAAGCGTCAAATAGAACCCGTCTTTTGTCTCATTGGAGATTCTGCCAAACTATAAGTAATCTCGATGAAGAAAAGGAGTAACACTTCATGGGTGAAAGTGGACGTTGGTTCCGAAAGGACTCCCGCCCCTTCGACCGGCAAGGCGCTGTCGATTCCTATCAACGATATCACCGTGGACCTTCAGCCAGGCTTTGATTCCGCCATGCTGGCTGAGGTCGTTCGGGTGTTAAAATCATGTTAATGTCGGCCGCGGCTAAAAAAGTATATTTAGGGCGGGAAAGCACGAGCCCGCTCGTTTGAAGCCAAAAATGCGAAGCTGGAAGTGTGTACTGACAATAAAGTTGTTTAATTATGAAACCGATAATACGCATTACACCGTCCTCAAATGAGGACGGTGTAAAAATAAAGTTGTTTAATTTTTGGTGCAATTAACGAATAACACTTCATAGATGTAACAATAAAGTCGTTTAAATTTTGGTCTTTCAACAATCGCGCCCGATTGTTGAAAGAGAATTAAATAAAAATCTCTATGATAAAGCAATAAATAAACATAATATGAAAGCAACACCTGACAATGGTGTCATAGTATGTCTTTCCTTCTTACTCTGAGAT
Organism: Salibacterium halotolerans; assembly: GCF_900115625.1. Taxonomy (GTDB): domain Bacteria; phylum Bacillota; class Bacilli; order Bacillales; family Marinococcaceae; genus Salibacterium; species Salibacterium halotolerans. Next base: position 887 of record NZ_FOXD01000034.1, read on the forward strand.
ATTAAGTTTGCTAAAGTCATTAAACCGAGGGAAATTATAATAATCCATACTAATATATTTGTAGGTAAAATGTCTAAACCATTTAAAACATTAGAATGTTTCAGGAAAACAAGACCCATAAATAAGAGAATCAAAGCACTAACAGCACTCACAATACGAAATTTTTTAGGTAAAATCTTATAATATCCCCCTAATGTAAATTCACCAAAAGGATAACCGAGTGTAAGCAACACTTGAAAAATTGCAAGGGACACAAACATAATCGCCACAATGATTGAAGATATATAGACAAAATCGACTTCCACTACATTACCTCCTCTTCAAGATACATTATTCAAGATAATGGCCCTATCGTGCCCATATTTATTCGGTTATCGCGCCCGATTGTCGAATATCCTATTGTTATTTTTCTATGATCGGTATCCATATTTCACTCTTAAATTTCGACGAGCTTGTGTCCTTATTTTCGTTCCATAGAATTTCAGGACCTTCTACTTGCTCGTAATTAGAAGACGGGAACCATTCGGAATAAATACGCCCCCAGATATCCTGTAATGTTTCAGGAAATGGTCCAACTGATTCAAAAACAGCCCATGTTAGAACAGGAACATCAAGTTGGGTAAAGTTATTAGGACATTCATTTGTTGTGGCAATACCGATATAATGATCAAGCTCCCCTTTTTCCTCCATGCGCCCTTCTGAAAAGTTTGTAGATGCACTAAGCATTCCCATAGGTTCAACATTAGAAAGCTCTTTTAGTTTATTTATCGCTTTATCATCTAAATTTTCCCACATAGAGGCAATTTCCGGATTCACTCCGTTGAAAATAATAGGAACTCTTTTTTTAACACCAATGATGCTAAATGCCTCTTTTTCTTCAATTCGATAACTCAAAGCATCTCCTCCTTTGATATCCAGTTGGAACGTTATACGTGGGAATGCTTTTAAAGACTCCCCACTTTTTACTTTAGAAGGATTTATACCATGTAGTTGGTAAAATGCTTTTGCAAATGAATCAGGTGAATGGTAACCGTATTTCATTGCAACATCAATTACTTTCGTATTACGATTTCCTAATTCAAGGCCTGCCAGGGTTAAACGCCTTCTCCTAATATATTCTAATAAAGTTATCCCAGATAAATAGGAAAACATCTTTTTAAAATGGTATTCCGAACTACGTGCGATGTTTGCTACTTCCGTCATATTTATTTCATTTTCAAGATTTTCTTCAATATAAGTCAGCGCTTTATTTAATTCCTTTAAGAAAGCCAATTGCATCACTCACCTTCCACCTATCCAACATTGTATCTTCTACGAGTAAAGTTTACACGTCATTTCATGTGCCATAAAAGTCATTTTTCCATGAACCCGATAAAAAAGGTGCATAAATTGTCGGGAATATTTATTTTCGATTTGTTAGTTTGTTCTAAGAATGGAGGGTTCATAAGGATTCCAAACGCTAACACTTTAAATAAATCCAGAATCCTGATTAAAATATGAGGAATTATTTTGCTACTGTATTAACAGGCTTAGAACAACTTTTAGTGGAAGAAATAAATGACAAACTGATAGAAACCCAGGTAATTGGAACAACAAGAGGTAAAGTGTTTATAAGAACAAATTTAAATCTAGATCAATTAAAAACCTTAAAATTAGCGGACAATTTATATCAAGTAATTACCCGATTTAATGTTGGAATCCATCGTCCAGATTTACAACAATTGTACGATCAAATATATCAGTTGAATCTAAAAACTTTTCGAGGAAAAGGAAGTTTTTATGTAAATGCAAGTCGGAAAGGACAGCATACGTATAGCCGATTTGAAGCAGCACAAAAAGCAATGGAAGGGATTAAAAGAAGGTACCCGCATAGAAAGATAGGCACTGCAAACCGGCATGACGTTGAATTCCGTTTGGATATTGAAGATCATCAGGCGCTTTTTTCATTAAGGTTAACAGATGCGACCTATCGTTTTAGACAGAATCAAAGAAGTTTTACTGCGGCTTCTCTTTTGCCAACAGTTGCTCATGCAATGGTATGGCTTTCAAAACCTAAGGAAACAGATGTTTTTATTGACCCTTGTTGTGGATCAGGCACCATCTTATCCGAGCGATTATCGTACCCTTTCACCTATGTTGGAGGTGGAGATATAGATAACAAAGCTCTGGCTGCGGCTCAAAAAAATCTCAAGAACTCTTTTGCAGAAGTGACTCAATGGGATGCCAGGGAACTAAAATTTGCGGATACGTCTATTTCAAAAATCGTAACAAATCTTCCATTTGGAAGACAAATTTCATTTGAATCTGAAACAAAGGAGGTAAATCAAGCGATATTAACTGAAATATATAGAGTGCTTACACACCAAGGGACAGCCGTGATTCTTTCAGAGGGATGGAGCAAGATTTTACAGGTGGCTGAAACTTTGGGTTTTTCCTTGATAGAAAATTATAACTTAAGTCTTAAAGGGTTACATCCAACAATTTATGTCTTTAAAAAATAATTTTAATAAAAGGTACGTTTGAAAGGGTGGATATTAATTGGAATATAGATTTGTAGAGAAAGCCCCCTTCAAGGTCGTAGGGGTTATGGAAACTGCACAAACCAATGAAAGGGGAGTCTTTATCCCGAACGACAATCAATCCACGAAGGAAGAATTTCGGCAATCTTTTGAACAACTATTAAATACAAGAGTAAACAACATGTTACATGTAGCTGTCAACAAAACGGAGCGATCAGTGGATTCTTATATTGGAATTGAAACAACGGCAATATGCCCTCCATCTCTTGTAGAACTGGAAATCCCTAAGCAGACATGGGCAGTCTTTGAAATAGCCTCCCTTTCTCCCCATGTCATTAACAAAACATGGTATGATTTATTTATGTATTGGTTTCCTGTACATGGATATGAATTGGCCAATAATATTGAATTTTTTCACGAAATGAAAGAGTGCAATAGATATGAGCTCTGGATCCCAGTTATAAAAAGCAAATCTTACTAACATATAAATGAAACTCTCCAAATTAAAAACACTTGGTTAAAACTATTTAAAGAGGTATCTATGCATGAAATTTGAATTTGAAACGATTAAAAAAGATTATAGTGATTTTTCCAGTGACAGAGTATTAATTAACGCCCCGAGAACACCTGCATTTCCTGTGAGGGTAGCAAGCGAAATTATGGCAAGATGTTTATCCTTCATAGACTCATCGGATGGTATATCTATTTATGATCCTTGCTGTGGTGGCGGTCATTTGTTAACTGTGATTGGATTCCTTCACAGCGCAAATTTAAATAATGTATACGGTACAGATATTGATGATAGGGCTCTTGATTATGCTAAGAGAAATTTAAACCTTCTTACAATGGACGGGTTACTTCAAAGAAAAAAGAGTATTCAATGCAATTATGATAAATATGGAAAAGAGTCCCAACTGGAAGCACTGTGTAGTGCAGATCGATTAGCATCTATGATAATCGATTCTGATAAATCTCTAAAGGATATTCAATGTTTAAAGTGGGACATCACAAGTTCGAAGCCTCCTTTCTTTAGAGACATCAATATAGTTATTACTGATTTACCATATGGAAACATGGCTCATTGGGAAGGAATAATGAAGAATAACCCTACTGAACAGATGTTTAATAATATTTATCAGATTCTTGATTTAAATAATTCCGTTGTCGCTATTGTCTCTAATAAGAATCAAAGAATAAAGCATGAGTGCTTTAAGCAAGTTAAGCGTCTTAAACATGGTAAAAGACAATTCACGTTTTTACGCCCATTAAGGTTTTAATCCTATGAAACTTAAGTGCACAATAAAAATAAAGTTATATAATTTTAACTATTGAAGGCGTTAAAAAAGTTGTTAAGTTTCCATGATCAAGTAGACTATTGTGCACAAGTGTAGCTTGCTATTATTAAAAAGGCTGCCTCGGCCATAAAATAAAGGATCCGAATACGCTTATATTCATCCTCAGGTAGAAATAATTCAGAAAAGAGCGTACCATTTAAAATCCATTTATACAGCAGATTCACATGTATACCATTGTCCAAAATATGGATACTTCGTATAAATCTCATCAATCCGGTATTTCATACTACTCCTTAATCTAATTCGTTTTCCAAGATTCCAATCCAGAAGAATGGCAACGGTAAAACCAATTAAGGTTCCATCATATTATTTAATTTCAAAAATCACCACCCCTTATCTCCATACAGGCTATTCCTTATTAGGGAATAGCGCCCGATTCTTGAATAGTCTTGGACTCATATTTGCTGGTAAAATGTTTGCTTCAACTTGACTTTCACGTTTACGTGAATGTTATTAATAATAATAAGCATTATAAATTAAGAATAGAGGATAAGGAGTTGAAATGCTATCTACTCGATTGGTGACATCATTAAAAGAGTAAATATTAGTCGTAGAACATTGCATTATTATGATCAGATTAATCTGTTGAAACCAAGCACTGTCAAAGAGAATGGATATCGTTACTACGATAAGGACGGCTTAATAAAACTTCAAACCATTCTTGCTTTAAAATCAATGGATTATTCATTAGATGAAATTAAGGTATTACTTAACAGAAGCGAATCCCCACATATAAGTCAGGAGGATGCTTGGCTGCGATCATTAAATGAACAATTAAATTATGCCTCAAAGAAAATAGATAAATTAAAACGAAAGCAATTTATATTAAGGAGTATGTCGCAAACAATTGAAATGTCTGGTCAATATAACGAAGAACACATTTTCCAATTGATTAAAAGAATTGATAGTCCCGATTTTATTGATGGTGAAATACCAGCAACTTTCTCGTCCGATATATTTACTGAAGATGAAGTAAAAACTCTTGAACAACTGCCCTTAGTAGGAAGTGATGACCCACGGATATATAGCACGCTTGAACTTGTTAAGGAAACCCGTAAAAAAATGCACGTCCCCCCAAATTCACCTGCTACACTAGAACTTGCAAAAAAATGGAGGCACTGTATATCAAGTTGGTTCAAAGGGGATGTAAAACTACAAGAAAAATATTTTAACTTTATTGATTCAGTCAACAAAAATAACCAAGTTATCTTCGGTTTAGATAAGAAGCTAATCAACTATGTTGACAAAATTTTGGGTTACTTAAATAAAGAGGAGATAGACAAATCATGAGTTTAGCTAAAGAAATGGGCAATCACAAGGATTTTTTTAAACATTTAACATTGTTTATAATAGTTCACATCATTATTAATGTGTTGATACGGATGGAATCGACCCCACAATTTTTTTCTGGTATTAAAAAGTCTATTTTAAATGGAAATATATGGTTTTACCATGAAGGGACAGGAATATTTATTACAGCCATATGGCTTGCCTTTCTTATATACCAAGGGTTTGACGTGTTTATCATTAAAGGTAAAAATAAAAAAGAGGAACACAAATAATGGCTGATTTTATTGTTGATTACAAATGGTATTTTTTTATTATTGGAGAAATTATTTTTTGGAGTAGCATTATTGGTTCATTATTATTTAGGTACATCTTCAATATGAAGAAATTGAGTAAGTATCTTATTTTACTTTGGTTATTAAGTGATTTATGGCTTTTAACACTTGGTATATTTGTCTATGTAAAAACGGGGGAGTTTGATACATTTCAAATTATAATTATTATTGTCATTATTTATGCATTTACCGAAGGTAAAAAGGATTTAGAAAAGCTTGACCGTTTTATTAACCGAATGACAGAAAAATGGAAAAAATAACTGTTTTCTTGATAAACAAACTGGACCGATTAATGAATAGAGGGGGATTTTTTAAACAATTATTTTATCTTTTAAATGACTTCAATATTTTTTAAACAACTTTATTATTCGTATTCAGGAAGTCATACCAGCTGAAATGCAGCGCATTCAGCATGTTCATCATATCTACAGCTACCGGACCTGCGAATGCAGCAGTATCGAAACGCCGATCGTTACGGCCCCCATGCCAGAGCCGGTCTACCCGGGAAGTCTGGCATCTCCCTCTGCCGTTGATTATATTCTTCAACAAAAATATGGGGAAGGTTTTCCCCACATTCTTTCACTGTACTCATGATCCCCTGTATAACAGACCGAAGAACAGCTTCTGTTATCCGACCAGTTGTGAAGATTGTATTCGATGCCACGATTATCCGTCTCGTCTTCCAGCTTAAAACATCAAAACCGTTTGGTTCGTTTACTCCATTCGTAGTTTCCCCTCACCCCGAGTTCCATATAGTACAAGTAATTTTCTATTTCCTCTTGATATGGAGTGTTTACGCTTAATATATCATTTTTAAGTTCTTTATATCTTATTAATTCATCGTCAATCATCCTTGTTGCAAGATCTAGTGCTTCTTGTACCGACACTTGATTATGTTCTTGTACACAAAGGACCAGATTGTGTATATCACCATCTTTTATTTCTTTTTGTAAAGATAATATATCATTCATCCAATTTGCTATTTTACTGGCTGAATGAACAGCATTGTTGAACAAATCACCTCGCGCTTCTGTAGGTACGAATCTAAAACCGCCTCTTTCTATTAAATCAAAACATACAAAAACACTCCCGCTGTGCTGACGGTTTCTAATATAATCATCAACGTTTGGTACTTGATTTTTTATCCGGTATGTTATTTCCCAAGTAATAGAATCAAAACATTTTGAAAGAGTTTCAATAATACGGTGCTGCCATTCCAAAGGGGTGCCGGCCCTTATACGTGCCCACCAATGTTTCCATCCTAATTGAAAAGAATCTTTAACTGCAGATTTATTACTATTCTTAAGAATAGTAATAATCTCATCTGTATAATGTTTGAATTCAATAGAATCCGTAACATGATCACTATAATCATCCAATATACAAATCAATAAAAGATAGTCTGAGGTTAATTTAGCATCTGAAAAACTATCATAGGGATGTGCACGAGATGCCAGATAACCGATGCTTTGTTTTTCATATTTCTTTAACATCTCCGGGTCATCTAACAAATGAAGCTTTTTTGCCCACTCTATGGTTGAGCGTTGGACTTCTACAGCATATGGACTTATATCCGTTTCAAATACATGCTCGATTTCAGGTATTGTTTTAACGTTAATCATCAACACATCTCCTTATTATAGATAAATATGTCTTTACTTCCAATAAACAAATTATTGTAAGTCCATAGTTAAAAAAAGGACAGAAAGAGCCTTCATTGATTCGACTCTTTCTGCCGTTTTTTAATTTCATAATCCTTGATAACCTTATTCTAAGAAAGTATTAGAGTACTTTGTTTTGACATGTTGAGTACCAATTAAATTCTTAGCTGGAAGTGTTATTGCGGATTAAATCAATTAAATCTTGGTCAAAGTTTATAGTTTTTGACTCGCCTCTTTGAGTTTGCTCACCATTAGTGAGTACCGGAGTAAGCTCTATATTCGTTCCAAGTATTTCGCTTGCATTTAAAAGTGGAACGGTGTCCAGTAGTCCAACAACACCTGTCAAGATACTAGTGAGAGGCCCATCGTTAAACGTATAACTTGCGGTGCCCTCTTCATAATTAACATCGCCGTCATCGCTCTCGTTTACAATAATGGGGTCAGGACTTAGAAAATCCGGATCAAGTCCCAATGTTTCTAAAGCTGGATTTAGCACAGCGTCACCAATATTATTAAGTGCGCCGACTATTCCCCCGCTGGTTTCCATTTCAATTTGCAATTCGACATCAGACCCAAGGGTGTTTTCGCCATTCGCTAAATCAAGGCCTACTGTTCCTCCGCCACTTAGCAGGTCAGTAAGGAATTGCTCATTAATTTGCTCATTTATCTCAGGTGCAGCAACTAAGTTGGAAGGAATATTGAAGGCAGGTGCCTCCGTGCTGATATCTCCGTACGTTACAGTTGCGGTATAATCTCCTGCAGTCACGTCACTGTATACGCTGGTTGTTGTACTGAAGCTGTCGTCGGCTGTAACAGTAGCTGTGGTTGCCAGACTTTCAACGCTGTTACCATTAGATCCGGTGAAGCTTATATCCACCTGTTCTTCTGCAGGAATGTTGTACGTACTACCGGTAACTGTTACTTCATCGTTGTCAAACGATGCAGAAACATCACTGATAGATGACTGCTGACCATCGCCTGATGCTCCATCAATGGTAACCGCTGTAATTTCTCCAGCTGGTGTATCACCTGACGCCGCTACGCGCACCTCATAGTCTCCCGCTGGCAAATCACTGATTTCAGTTTGACCTTCCGGTACCGCGGTCCATGTTTCAGCGTCGGCCGCTTTATATTCCATCGTACCGTCTACACCGCTGATGGCCCCGTTTCCACCATCACCGCTCGCCGCTGTTGTGGTTATTCCTTCGGGGGCTGCCGGTGCTTCAGGTGACGGATCCGGCTGTGTGCCATCCTCGATCATGAAGCCTGTGCTATTTTGTGCAGCACCATAGACATTCGAGGTTACTGTTACCGTATAGTTACCGGGCTCAAAGCCACTGATATCCACGGGATCGGTGCTATATTGGTTGCCATAAACATTGGCTGTCACGGAATTCCCTACTTGGTTGTTATTTGCGTCGTTAGTGAAGCTGATATCCACCATTTCCCCGTCTGCCATGTTCTGCGTGCTTCCACTGATAGTGATTGTGTTATTGTCGTTACTCAAGTTAGTGTTGACTTGGCCGATCATGTCGTCTGTTTCACTGTTTTCATCATCGGAGCCGTCTCCCGGATTCTGACCGATGACGCTGTCCACCGCATCCTGGATTTCTTGCTGTGTCAGCTCGTCACCTGATGGTGTGGTATTGCTGACCGCTTCGTTTACCTCGTCCAGGTTCTCTTCTGTGACGCCTTCCGCTCCTATGTTTTCATAGTCGGATACGTCACCATTACCATTACGGATTTCTTCCAACGCTGATGTTGTGTCATCATTTCCGCCGGAGTCATCGCCGGAATTTTCTCCAGTCACGCTATCCGCCGCATCCTGAATCTCTTCCTGCGTCAGCTCGTCACCTGATGGTGTGGTATTGCTGACCGCTTCGTTTACCTCGTCCAGGTTCTCTTCTGTGACGCCTTCCGCTCCTATGTTTTCATAGTCGGATACGTCACCATTACCATTACGGATTTCTTCAAGGGCAGCTTCCTCTTCCGTGAAGGTATCGGACTCTTCACTGCCTACTGTATTGCCGTCTTCATCGACAATTTGGCCTTCCGCAACAGACATTTGATCCCCGGCACTATAGTCACCGCCAAGGGTTATGGTCGCTGAAGAGTCCCCCGCCGTATGCTCTACATCCGTTATATCGAAGTCACGGTCGCTGCCCTCCGGAGTATAAGTGAAATCGTCGGCTGTTAGATCTGTATTCCCATTTTGTTCTTCGGCAGCTTCCACACCTTTGGAAAAGGTTACTTCAACTTGGTTGTCGGAATTCCAGTTCCATGACTCTACTCTGGCCGCTACCGTTTCGACACCGTCCACGACGTCCTGAATCTCTTCCGGAGTCAATTCTTCACCGGATGGCGTCGCATTACTTACTGCCTCATTAACATCGGAGAGGTTATCTTCCGTAACACCTTCCACACCAACAGCTTCGTAGTCGGACACGTCACCGTTACCATTACGGATTTCTTCTAGGGCGGTTTGTATGAAATCATCCACGGCATTTTGGATGTCTTCGGCCGTCAGTTCATCGCCGGATGGTTCCGCATTACTTACGGCTTCCTTCACGCCGTCCAGATTATCTTCCGTAACGCCTTCTATACCAAGATCCTCGTAATCGGCAAGTTCGCCGTTACCATTACGAATTTCTTCCAGGGATGATGATTCTGATGAATCATCATCACTTCCACCGTCGGAGCCCCCGCTATCATTGTCGTTATCATCGGAGTCATCACTGCTTCCGCCACCACCGGAGCTTCCGCCGTCATTATCATCTTCGTTGTCATCATCACTGCCGCCGGAGCTTCCACCGTCATTATCACTTTCGTCTGAATTATCGTCACTATCATTGTCATCGGAGCTGCCGTCACCAGTGTTTCCGTCTCCATCGCCGATTTCCTCATCATTTAAAGCACGGTCCAGGAATGTCGCAAACTGAGCGCGTGTGACCGTTTCTTTTGGACGGAACATGTTATCTTCGGTCGAAGTAATATTATAGTCCGCTAAAATTTGAATATTTTCCTGATGGCTTGCGTTTGCTTCATCTAAGTCGGCCACTTCTGCGTCCGACTCTGACATCTCCACAAGATCAAACGCGCGAACGAGTATGGTAGCCATTTGTTCACGAGTCAGATCCATACCTGCAGCAAACATCGTGCCGTCTTCGCGTCCCTGTAGAAATCCTGCATCCGTTACGGCTTCTGCATAAGGTGTGTAGTAACTTTCATTTATAAGATCATCATAACTTGAAGCTGCATCTTCATTGATATTGAGGTCAAATGCTTTCACAAGAAGTTCTGCCACCTGACCACGGTTTATGTCTTCCCCTGGAGCGAACGTTCCGTCTGGATACCCGTTAATAATACCTTCGTCTGTCAGCCTTTGAATAGCCTGTGACGCCCAATAATCATTGGACACATCACTGAAAGATTCAGCTGCATCTGCCTGCTGCACATCGGCAGGCACTGCTGCTGCCGCAGAAGCTACGAGTGCGGCGGATACGGATGATGCCAAAAATCTGCGGTAAGACTTCGGTTGGTAAGCCATGTTGAATAATTCCTCCTCTAAGATATTGCAATCTACCTTATTATTGATAGAATGCTATTTTCATACACCCACTGTCCTAAAAAACTACTTAACTCCTCAACGATCGAAATCGGATCATCGGAATTCAGAGTGTGAAATACGAAATTCGAAACTCACAAAATAGTAAGACAGTTAGGTGCATGAATCTGATTACATGTTTAATTTAATAATAAAATGACGGAATGTATGGTATTTTTGTTTTTTAATAGAAAAAATGTCATTTAAACGACATTTTTTCTATTAATTTTTAAAACATTCAGGAATAGAGTGGTAGTTGTTTTTGGTATTGAAGGGGGGTTAGTCCAGTGAACTTTTTGAACACTTTTGTGAAATACGTTTGATCATTAAAACATAATAAAGTACTGACGTCCGACAAAGTTTTGTCTGAATATAAGATTAACCGTTTTGCCTCTTCCACCTTACACTCCAAAATGTATTGTTTCAGCGAAATGCAGCATTCTTTCTTAAATTCCGTAGAAAGATAGCCTCTTGATAACTGCATATGTTTCACCACCGTTCCTACATCCAGCGGTTCTCTTAGATTTCTGTGCACAAAATCCCGAACTTCCTGTATATATGGACTGTATTGATTTTTCTTTTCTCTTTGCACAAGATAGTAAAAGGAGTCTACTATTTTTCTGTGCAGGTCATTCAACCCACGTAAAGAGTCAGTTTTTTCAATGGAAAAAAGGAAACCATTTGATACGGTCAGCGCTTCTGAAGCGGTAACACCTGATTCAATAAGAACTCGTGTACAAATGGTAGTTATAATAATCAACTTGTTCTTTAAGTGCCGAACCGGGTTTTCCGATCCTAATGTGATGTCTACTGTTTCCTCTACCTCCGTTAACAACGCAAAACTTTCAGGAGAGGCCTGCTTAAAGTATTCCAAAAACTGTTTCTCCTTTTGATAGGGATAATACACAGCATCGCAATCACCAGGAAGCATGTCTTCTGTCACCCAGTCCCCTTCACGAAGAGCACCGGGATAATGATAAAAATGATAGCGGAGAAAACTCTTGCTCATCGTCTGAAGGCTCTCATGCTTCGAAACCGTAATGATATTGCGGACATAGCTATTGGAATTGTTACGAAGATAAAGATATGATTTTTGCCAGGTATCATCGGGGGTTTGGTACGGACCAATCAATAGAAATCCACGTAATACGGAAATCCAGAAGGAAAGGTAATAACAGTCATTCTCTATATCATGCAATAAAGTTTCTACTGCTTCGGCATTTTCATGCAGGAAAGTAAATATAAATGAATTATCGGTATTTTTCATATCTTCATTAGGGGGGGATGAAATGATGTTGGAATCTTTTGAATAGAAACCGGCAGGAATACCACTGATATCTGTTATAGTGTTTACGAGATCGTCGAGCTTGGTTACCAATTCTTTCGTCATATTCACTGCTGCATCTCTCCAAGCTTTTTCTAAATTTGTAGTATAAACCCAAAGATTTGCTAACCATTTTGTTCCATTCTATAATGTTTAGCATGATTTGTCTCCGAAATGTGACAAAATCACAAAAAAGAGCACAATACTGCCATTATGGGATTTTCGTTCTTTTTGAGGAAATATTTTTGTCTATGAGGGTTTACATAATAAAAGTCTTCCTTTCATTTACTCAAAAAAATGGAATAATAATGGAAGTTTGTTAAACGTTAAGCAAAGTTATTATTCGTAAAAATCTCCGTATAAAAAAAGAGACCCCGGTTTCAGCCACGCTTACGGATACCGAGGTCTCTCATCATAATTTTTCATGTAGAATGCAACCGGACTGAAACTTTTCTCTCATTAATCCGAATCGGTTCGGTTTTGGATGTTTTTTACTCTTGTCTTCTAATCCTATCTCTGCTTCGCCACATAATTCGCGGTTTCATCGAGCCACATAGGTTAAGAAAAAGATATGGATTTCCCTGTCATTTCCTTGAAGTCTTTGTTCATGATTTCCCATGACGTTGCGATGTCTTCATCAAGCCCGAACAAGCCGCTCCGGCCTAAAATGTAGATATCGGGACCTGCGGCGTCAATTTTCTGAAAGGATTTACGATTGGAGGAGCCGTCCATTTCAATGACGTATGGATACCCTTTTTCTTCACGCAGCTTTCTCAAGTCGACGATTTTATCTAACGTGCTGTCAATGAAACGCTGCCCGGCAAACCCTGGATCAATGGTCATGATGGTTATCTTGTCGACGAGATCAATATAAGGATAAATGGCGTCAATGGGCGTTTCAGGGTTTAACACGACTCCAGCTTTAAGACCGGCATCATGAATCTGGTCAATCAACCGGAAAGCCAGGCCGTCCAGAACCTCTGCGTGCATGCAGATCCATTCGCATTCGATATCAATCAGCTGCTGCACCCATAAGCTTGGATTCGTCACCATAAGATGGGCAGAAATAGGTAAGTTACTTATTTTCCTGACCTCTTCAATAAACCACGGGGATAATGTAATGTTCGGAACATAGTGCCCGTCCATAATATCCACGTGATAGGAATCGGCATGCTTGTCCAGAAACGTGATCTGCTCTTTGAATTTATCCAGGTCCATCGTCATGAGAGATGGCGAGAATTCTACATTTTTCATCGTTTCTTCATTCTCCTTACGTTCAATATTGGTTTGATCTATGAAACATGTCACTCCTGTGCACGTCTCTTACGTCACTTTAATATCATCCAGTTCGATATCCTCTTCATCCTCTTCTCCCTTATCTTCTGTTCCAAGGATCTGTTCTTCTGACTTATGCTTTTTAATCAAGGCTAAAACGAGCGCTGTGACGATAATATTCACCAGCAGTCCGGCCACGCCTGCCCATGGATTGGACATCGTCGGCAGCATTAATACACCGCCGAACGGAACCGTTGCGTCGGCTCCCAGAGACATCGACACGGCTCCGCCGGCCGCTCCGCCGATAGCTGTAGCAACGACAGCGCGGATAATATCATTCATCACAATAGGAATAACACCCTCCACGATATTGACAAAGCCCATTGGCACAGCGGATTTGAGCGTTTCCACTTCTACTGGTGTATAAATATTTTTTCTGAATAATTTCGCTAAAAAGTAAGCCAGTCCAAAACCAACCGGTGTGGCTGTGTTTACTAACTGCAGTGCGGTAATCGGTCCGTTGATACCTTCGGCCTGCAGGGTCAGCACAAAAGCAAATACTGTTTTATTAATAGGGCCGCCGTAGTCCACACCACTCAAGATACCGATAACACCACCAAAAACAAGCAGGGAAGATGATCCTAAGTTTTCAAGAAAGTTGGTTAATAATGATGTTAAAGCGGCAACCGGCGCACCGATGATATATACCATAATTAAGCCGCCGATAATGGACGTAACGAATGGAACGATTAACGTTGGCATTAATCCTTTTGCCCACTTTGGAACTTTAAGGTATTTTAAGACGGCCAGCGCAAGGTAACCGGAGAGAAACCCTCCCAGGATGCCGCCGATAAAACCGGCACCAATAACATTAGCCGTTAAACCGATCACAAAACCCGGCGCTATTCCCGGCTTTTCTGCGATAGAATAGGAAATTCCCGCGGCTATAACAACCGGCAGCAAGCCCAGAGCCGTGCCTCCCATAGTAGCCAGCGCGTCCCATAGAGAGAACTGCCCCTGCACTAGTTCTTCCTGACTTTCACCGCCGAATCCCATACCAATCGCTATGAGAAATCCGGCACCGCAGACAATGGGAATTAAGTAAGAAATCGCTGTCAATAAATGCCCTTTAAGATTTAATTCCTTTAATTTATTCATCGCTTTTCCTCCTACAAAGCTTTTAACCAGCAAAAGCCTCTTTTACATCTTCGGTTCTTTCAGAGTGCAGCAATTTTTCAACGACGTCATCATTTCCTAATTTTCTGGCAAACATAGATAATAGTTTTAAGTGGTTGTCAGCTCCGTCATTGTCATTGCCGACAGCAAAAAGAATAATGCCTTTGACGCCGTGATCATCCAGCGTTTCCCACGGGATTTCGCTTTGATTAATACCGATTGCGACTCCTATCTCTTTCACAAAATCACTTTTACCGTGAGGAATCGCAATGTAATTCCCAATTCCTGTCTGGCCGATTTCCTCTCTGGCGTAAATATCTTTCATAAAACGATCGATATCTGTGATATAATCATTTTCCAGAAGTAAGCCCGCCAATTCGTGTAAAGCTTCGTCTTTCGTCCCGGCATTCATGTTTGTTTTCATCGTGCGTTCATTCAGAATCTCGTTTATTTCCATTCCTCGCACCCCCGCTTTAATAAATAGTTACTGCTTCTGCGCCAATACTTCTTCTGCTTTTTTAACGAGCTTGTTGGGGGATTTCACCGCAATATCTGTGGCTACTTCGATTATGCGTTTTCCATCAAAACGCTCCCGGTTATTCAGTTTCACATCGGTTGCCAGAATAACAATATCGGCTTCTGCAATCTGTTCGGCGGACAGTTCATTCTCTGTTCCAATCGTCCCCTGCGTTTCCATGGAAATCTCATGACCTGCTTTCTTTGCCGCGCCTTCCAATTTTTCCTGGGCAATATACGTATGAGCAATTCCTACGGTACACGCTGCAACTCCAACTATTTTCATTACAATTCCTCCTGAAATGTCCTTATTTTCTGGTGAAAATCTGCTTCGTTTTCTGTCGTTACTAACTCGTCGACAAACGCGTCATCGGCTAAAGATCTGGTGAACCGGGCAATCTTCTGCTTCACTGCTTCTTCCTCGTGTTTTCTCAGTAAAATAGCAATAACCAAGCGAATGTCTTCGGCCGTTTCCCCCCAACGCAAGGGCTCTGCCGGACTAAGAAGCAGAATACTGCTTTCTTCCACATGTTCGCTTTCGATATGAGGCAGCAGGACATGTTCTGCTATGAGAGGGATACCGGCTTTTTCCCGCTCCTCCAGCTGCTGGATGATTTCCTTTTGCTGCCCGGCAGCGGCCCGGGGACATCCCGCTTCTGAAAGAAAGGCATACGTTTGTTCTTTGGTTTCTACATCGCAGTTAAAATAAATATGGAATAAAGAATCAGCGTTCATGGTAAATCTCCTCTATTTTCCGCTGCAGCCTCTTTTGATCATCCATGGTGAACATAGCGCTCACCAGCAGTGATTTCATAGGGACATCGTCTTCAATGTGGATCGTGCTTATAATCAACTCGATATCGGAGTACGTCTCTTTTAACGTTTTTGTATTTCGTGTTGCTGCCACGTCGACAATCTCCAGCTCCGGGAACTTTTTTGAAGCTTTGGCTTTTAATAATTCCGACGTCCCAATCCCTGTGGTACACATAATAAGAGTCTTTATAGGAGGCTGGTGCTGGCTCGTTTCCATCATCTTTGCAAAGTAGAGCGTGATAAATCCGTTTTCATCGTCATTGATGACCGGTAATTGAAAGGTTTCACTCACGCATTCAGAAACATTTTTGACCCGGGAAAATATCTCTTCATACGTCACTTTGATTTCACCGAGCAGGCTGTTTTTGATGCGGATTTTATGCTCTAATCTGTTCAGCATCGGTTTAATATGATTGGCCAGATCGTTGAAGATGGACTGATCGTTTATCGTAATCCCCAGCCGCGTGCTCATTTCATAAATATAAACTTCCGTCACCTGGATCACTCTGGAAGAAAAATTGGACGGGACGTCAAACGTTCCCTGCATCCTCGATGACACCAAATATTGATAAAGAAAATACACTTCAATGTCCGGCAGCGTTTGATGTAAGTACCGCTCCATATGATGAACGGTCATTTCAGCGACCTCTTTTAAATCCGCATCCTTCTTCATCATCTCTGCTTTTTCCTGATCCATCTGCTCGGCAAATGGGAAGTCCGGACTTTTTCTCGAGCGGCTTAACAAAATATATAAGTGAGAAAAAATATTGATGTTGTAAGGATAAGGTATGGTAATGTTCAAGTTCTTTTCAATGTTTCGCAGCTGATCCAATATGAACAAAACATCATACTTATTGAAATTAAGCTCCGGATTGGTTTTTAAATCATCGATATCAATAATATTAAATATTTCAATGATTTCTTTGATGGCTTTTCTGATGTTCGTTTCTTCTCCTAATACAGCCAGCGTTCTATTTTTTCTCTCCAAAGTTAAGTCGAATTTTTTAAGTTCTTCACTCATAGCCTGTTCGTCCGTGAAAATAACCGAATCGCCGACGTAATAGTCGCTGAACAATTGGTGAATGTTTATAGCTTTGGGCGAAGACAACAGTAACTCTTCCATCACCCGTTTACGCCTCTCTTCCGGGGAGAAATTGTCTTCTTTATCATTTTTGATGCTCTTCTGATAGTTCATGAACTTTTCATAATCTAAGGTGTACCCCCGCCCTTTTTCCGAGACAATCAGTGAATGATCCGTGCTCTCCTCGTTAATTTTTTTAATTAAACGATAGACGGTCTTTTGAGAAGTTTGAAGAATGTCTGCTAACTCATCTGCCGTAACATAATCCTGATTGTTCGAAAGAAACAGCAGCAGCTTTTCTTTGCGATGATCTTGTACACTCACAGCACCCCTCCCCTCTTATTGCTATCATAACGCAGTCCAAAGAAAGCGCTTCCTTCAAAAATGTCCGTTGCAGTGGACAACTTTCTGATAACAGTGCGCCCGGCAGGAACACACTCTTTGATGTTTTCGTGTTGTTTTCCAATCACGGCTGATAACCACACTGCCTTTCTCTAACAAGCTGTAAAAGGTAAAAAAGAGACCCCGCCGCCCGCGGAAACGGGGGGCAGAGTCTCTTATCTCAGTGTATTATTATATCACAGTACCGCCTGCCGAAGCAGAACGATCGGCCGGTTTTTGAAACAGTGTTCAACGTAAATGAGCAGAAATCGTTCACTATAACTGGACGGTTACAGCTTCTGTACAACATCTAAGAACGGGGGAGCTTTTTTGTTGGAGTTGTCTCTTTTACACCATGATCCGTTCATGAAACTGCCTGGGTGTCACGCGCTCTATATGCCCTATTCGTTTTGGAAATTGTTTTGTATTATCGGTGACAATATAAGCACAGCCTGCTTCAATGGCCGTAGACCAAACGTGAAAATCCTGCAGATCAAAATGTTCCAGTGGTTCGTCCAGTTCCTGCTGCGCCGCTAATTTTTCTGCCTCTCTGTCTGTAAAGCTTGTTAAATCAGTAAGAACATTTCGCAGCGTAGCATTGTACGTAATCCGACGAACCACCTGGGCATTATTTCGGCTGAAAGCACTGTTCACCGGTCCTTCACTTCCTACTATCGGATAAATATAATATTCTAAAAATTGCTCTATCTCTTCCCAGGTAAAGGGTTCGCGTTTGAATTTCCTGGATGTTTTGAGCTCCTGCGACACATTTCGAATAAACTCCAGCAAGCAGACATTAGAGATGACAGGCTCAAAAAAGATGGTAGTTCTTGCTGCCTTCAGTACATCACGATTTATTCCGGCACCAAGGAGAGCCTTTATAATAACTGTTGTATCCAATAATGCTTTAGGTCCTGCTGATATCGATGTCATCGGCATAGCCACCCAGCTGGTCTACAGTTTTTTCATCCAGCGGTTTCATAAATTGGTCCGCTTCTCTTGCCTCTTGTAACGTTACCTTGAAGTACGTGTCAGGGATTCTCCAGTGACCACCATTTGTTCTTTCCGCTTCCGGGAATCGGCCTGCATCACACATTTTTCGGACCGTTTCGCTGGAAACCCCTAATATTTCAGCGGCCTCCCCTGTAGAATAACGATTTGGCTGGGCGTTGGCAGAAAGTCTTTCGGACGTCCCTCGTTTTCTTCTCAGAGAAATGGCCGAAGGAGAAAGCCTGACACCACTTGGTTTTCTCCCCCTTTTCGTTAAAACAGGGCTCTTCATTTTGTATTTCGCTTTTATAAAAGAATCATCCCCAGTCATCCTTTTTAATGACTCTTTTAAAAAATGGAAGTATCTCTTTTTCTCATGAACGCTGTCTGTTTCGGCTATCTTGCTGTAATAGGCTCTTAATTCCTTTTCATCCTCTTCTGTCATGGTGAAAAAATCATGTGATCTGCTCATCATCGGTGCAACGTGTCTGTCCTCCACTTCACTTTTAAGCTGAGCATAAAACACATGAAGGATTCGGTGTGCTTCTTCTGGTTCGCCGGCTTTTATCAGCGTACGTACAGATTGCAGCAAATCGATGGATTTGATTGTATGCCGTGAAGTCATAAATACTCATCTCCTTATGACTTTTACTTTTATTATATGCAATAAGCCGGAAAAATACAATAAAACTCCACGAAAACGCCAAGTAAATCACAACCCAAAAATATAGAAGAAGTCACTCATATATTCGCTGCTGTCAGCTCCTTTTTTCAGATAAAACGTATACCTTTCAAGTTGTCGACAGGGGAACGTATTGTTTCACGTACCTGTTACATTCCGCCGGTTATATTTTCATCGCACCATCTGCATAGACTTCTGTTTTTGATACCATGTTCATCGTTTCCATAACATGCTGGAGTCTTTCTAATGTGGCGCCGTAATATTCGTTTCGTTCGTCTCTGGATACCTGGAACGCGGATACTCCTAAACGATCCGCTGATTCCTGCTGGCTCCATCCCAGATAAATACGGTATGCAATGAGTATTTTCCCTAATTCATAGAGGTTGATAATAGAATCGAATTCGCCCCTTTTCATCCGTTTATTACTGTAACAATACCTTCAAACCGGTTTTTATAAAGAAAACACACCGCATCCGCAGCTTTCTAAAGTGGTGGTTCACCAATCTATCAAAAATGACAGGTATAAAAGTAATGTATTATACCTGCCATCAGCTGTTTGTGTATAATGATAATTCGTCTATATTTATGACTGCTTTTAATTGTTGTAACAAATCCAATCCAATGATGCCATCCAAATCAAATCCATCATTGATTAATTTTTTTCACTACCTACCGCCTTACACCTACCCATTTTTTCTCTATGATGGCAGGCTCCCTGCGGCTGGTATGAAGGACATACAGTTCCCGGTAAGGATCTTCCCTGTGAATGTCTTGATAGGATCTCATAGCTTCGGGAGAGTCAGCAAACTTTTCCAAAGGAGCAATTTCTTCTAAAACACGCTCGCTTTTCTCATTTGTATGGGCCTGCACAGCTTCTATCAACACCCAGGATTCAGGAAAAGCATGGCGTACATCTTCCCACTTCACTTGAGCCACCTCCCAAATTATTTACCTGTATTATACCATAATACTGTTTAACCTTTCTTTCTACCAGCTTCGCCCCCATTTAGAACGTAAAAAGTTTTCTCTGCCGTCAGGAAAGAAACATTGGGCAGATAAAGGTTTACGTCGGCGGGCTTTGTGTTATAATTCAATTAACAATGTATATTGATTTAGAAACCGCATAGACTGAAAAAGGAACCGCAGGTGCGGTTACACCTGCGGTCCTGTACAACAGCCGTTTTAAGAGCGGAAGGGCTTTGGGTACGTCCTTTAGAAATAGACCGCACACCTTCACGTAGGGCGGTCTATTTCTTTTGGGACATGATCAACACGACGAGCGTGCCAAGCATCACTATTAATAATAGTGTTAGTAGATTATACCCCTCCTTCTTCTTAAACTCATCACCGTGTTGAAAGTCAGACACCAGACAACGTTTATTCGTCCATGTCCTTATAAAAGCTGCTCAAACGTTCTACCGCTAATTTGTATGCTTTCTTTTTATCACGTGGTCCTATTGCAATAATCTCCATACGAATTGGTACATCATCAACCGGGCGGTAGACAATTCGGATATTTAATGATTTAGATTTTATTTTTGCGAAACCTTTTAAACCGCCATGAAGAGATTCCGCTAAACCATCCGACTTTAAAAGAGGCCCATTTTTCGCCCGGCGTAAAATTTCTAATAAGATTTGTTGTCTTTTCCCCTGATGAACCGATTTCAAATCCTTTTTTACTTCCTCCGAAAATTTCAGTTCAACATGGTACTTTTCCAGTATAATATCCTGCAGGTCTTTTAAGGTTTTCATGGCTTACTCTTCTTTTAGTTGATTTAACAAGGAATCAACATCGACATCTTCTTCGTCAAATACATCTGATAATGCGAGATCAGCCTTATAATTCACACGTGCCCCTGCTTCTTCTAATGCAATTTGATCAAATGCCTGATCTACTTCTTCTTTTATTGTCAGCAGCTCTTCAAAATATTCAAGATCAGCAATAACAGCCTGTGCATTTTTTTTCTTTCCATTTTGGATGACAAAAACTTCATCTGTCACTTCACCCGAATATAAATCCAGTATCTCTGACAGCTTTGTTTGACGGGTTATTTCGGTAACACTATACACATTTTTACGTAAAAAGTCCAAAGTATTCGTGTTCACCTTTGGATGCTTTTTCTCATTCATTACATTCACACCCACTTTCCTCCGTCCTCTCTTTATTATATATCGGCATTCCTTATCTTTATACTTATAATACAAAATTATTGTGATTCAAACAACACATTTTGAAACACATCAAAACTCCTCTCTTCTGAGATTTATCAAAAAAAGATAGACTATTGACCAACGGCTATCCTTGGTGGGGGCGGTCTTGGTTGATACAATAAAATTTATATTATAATAGTTTTAATATTATGAACTTTCCGACTTTTTACCTCTACTCCTAAAAAAGGAGTAGTCCCCGTGATTAACTATTCACAGGAACTACCCCTCTCAAGTTTTATTGCTTTTCTCTTTTTAGCTCCTTTAAAATGGCGACACAGATAAAGATCAATATGATAGCAAACGGAGAAGCCACCACAATGGAGATTGTTTTAACGGAGTCCAACCCACCAGCCAATAAAAAGACGGTTGCTGAACTTGCCGTAATAATTCCCCACATTATCTTCAACTTGTTGGGAGGGTCAAGATTTCCCTTGCTGCTCAGCATGCTCAGCACCATTGTGGCAGAGTCTGCAGAAGTAACAAAGTAAGAGAAAATTAAAATCATGGTTATAAAGCTCAAAATCGGGCCCAATGGCAGGTTACTTAAAAACGCAAATATCGCACCATTCACATCAGCGTTAATGGCCGCCTGCAGAGCTGTATTGCCAAGATTATGAATCATATGGATGCCACTGCCACCGAGCACAGCAAACCATATAAAGGAGATTCCAGTAGGCACAAATAACACACCTATAATGAATTCCCTAATCGTTCTGCCTTTGGAAATTCTGGCGATGAACGATCCAACAAATGGTGCCCATGTCATCCACCAAGCCCAATAGAATACAGTCCATGTACCGATCCAGCTGTTTGCATCACTGTTATAAGGCTCCATCCGAAGACTCATCGGAATAATATCACCGAAATAACTGCCAGTGGAGCTGATGAGTACTTCAAGTATTTGCTTGGTCGGCCCCATAAACAATACGGCAATAATGAGCAAAAAGAACAACGACATATTCAGGTTGGATAGATATTTGATACCTCTGTTTAAGCCTGACCATGAGGACATAATAAATAATACAGTACCAACCGCAATCACTGAAAGCTGAATAGGTAAAGTATTTGGAACGTCCCACTGGGTGTTCATACCACTGGTGATTTGCAGTGTACTTAAACCGAAGGTACTTGCAACGCCCACTGCTGTAATAAATACCGATAGAATATCAATCGTGTTACCAATAGGCCCATTGATTTTATCTCCTAACAAGGGATGAAAGATGGAGCTTATAGTACCCGGCATATTTTTCCGGAACTGAAAATAGGCCAGTCCCAATGCTACTAACGCATAAAGGGCCCATGGATGCAGTCCCCAGTGAAAAAAGGTGTATTTCATTGCAAGGCTGGCAGCTTGCGAGGAGGAACCTTCGCCTAAAGGCGGGTTTGTGTAATGATTAACAGGTTCGGTAACGCCCCAAAACACAAGGCCAACGCCCATACCTGCACTGAAAAGCATGGAAATCCAAGACAGTGTACTGTAGGCTGGTTTATCATCATCTTTTCCTAATCGGATGTTTCCGTATTTCGAAAACATTAAATAGAAACAAAGAAATACAAAAAACGCCCCGATTAAGAGATAAAACCAATTAAAATACGTAACGGCCAAGTCGAGAAAAGTTTGTGCTTTCTGACCCAGCCAATCGTTAAACATCACGCCGATGATAACAAATGAGATACTAACTAATAACGAAATACTTAATACAATATTTTTTTTAAACAAAACATACCTCCTAAAAAAATGCGAACCAAAGCATGATAACATAAACTGGCGTTGGGATTAAGTATTTTCTATAAAAACTTTAATTACAATAGTAAATGCAACAACCAGTGGAATTGATAGTATCCGGTCCGGGGTCGGTACGGTCCAGATCAGGAACAGAACCAACTTATGAATAGATAAAGGTTTACGCCGGTGGTCTTTGTGTTATAATTTAAAATATCGATGCATATTGGCTTAGAAACCGCATAGACTGAAAAAGGAAGGGGCTGTATCAAAAGGTACAGCTCCTTTTCAATAATATAGAAAATTCACCTCAGGCAGAAACGGCAGGCGGCGACGCCAGCGGGAAGAGCAGCGGCCGAAGATCCCATCAAACGGCGGTTTTACCGTTTGATGTAGCTGAGGCGCTGCCCGCGGCAAGCGTCCGCCTGCAGTGGATGCCTTAACGCTTAATGGCTTTTGATACAGCTCCTTCTGTACAACAGCCGCTTTAAGAGCGGAAGGCTTTTCAGGAAAGTCTGAATAAATAGACCGTTATCCTTGGTGGGGGCGGTCTATTTCTTTTGGGACATGATCAACACGACGAGCGTGCCAAACATCACCATTAATGATAATGTCTGATACATATCCATGGGCATCACCTCCCCTCTGGGAGATTAGCCGACCGCCCTTAAGAGCCCTCTGTTGTACAAGATACAGTATACTATAAACCTTAACGCCTTCGGGACGTTTTGGTGGATACAATGAAATATCCATTAGTATCGTTTAAATATTAATAATTTTCCGACTTATTTACCTATACTTCTGAAATGAGCACTAATATATACAAACGAGCCGGGACAGCAGCTGCCCGGCTCGTTTATGGCTGTTATTATTCTTCTTTGTCCAACAACCCAGCGATTTGGCGGATGTTTTCGCCCCGGTCCCGAACGACTTTTATCGAGCGGCGGAGCGAGTGTTCAATGAGAAGCTGCATTCCTGAATCCTTCTTTTTAACACTTTACCGTATTGGGGATCAAGCACCGAACTAATTGTTAATTTTTATAATCATTTCGATCTTTCTTTAATGCCTCAATCCTCTTTTTTGTCTCTTCATCGCTCATTTTGTTTTCATTTGGAACCGCAAATACTCCTTTTGCCGCTTCCTCCAATTTTTGAACTTTTTCGTATTGAGTGTTTTTACTTTCATTTTAAATCACTCCTTGAAGTAGGCGGATACCAACGTTTGAGCAGCTTTTGTTTCGATGACAAGCTGTTGTAACTGCTGGATGAGAGTTAACACTTCTTGCTTGATAAGATTGAACACACAGAATTTTAATCAGAATAATGCAACTACTGTTATAAAAGACTATGCTGTTTTCCTCCCCTGTGCTTCCACAAATCACCTACACAAAAACAAGGCCGGGCCGATACTTCTTTTCCATTGGCTCCGGCCCGTTTCATATTATTCTTCTTC
>NZ_FOXD01000041.1 GCF_900115625.1 Salibacterium halotolerans
CAACCAGGTCGATCATCTCCCTGGCGCCGAACCAATGAGGGAGATCAAAGGACTGAGTGACATGACGATCGCCGCCTTCTTTGCCGAAACAGGGGGAGACTCCAAGATACATGTAAAATATACAGTTAAGGATGGATAAAATAACCATCCTTAACCTGAGGGTTTTAGCGTAAGCTTTCCATCTAACGGCTCTGGGGGTGAATTTAAATCAATCACGTAGTCGCCGAATCTTTTAATGTGCCTGGTTATATATGGGCTTAGGTCGGCTATATCATCATTGTTGATCTCATATCCCTCATAAGAAAGTGAGCGTAGAACAAGAGTAAGATCAACAACATTTTGAAATACGACGGCATTTGCAACCAAATCGTTGTATTTGATGGCCTTTTCCATTTGTTCTGGATCATTATGAGCGATAATACCTTCCCCTCCGAATTGAAACCATTTCGAAAACCCATTATAAGCTTCCACCTTATTAGTAGTGGCTGTAATAAGCTGCCGCAAGTCAATGTTTGTCATATACTGCAACAAAAACACAGTTCGTACAACCCGACCCAATTCTTGAAAAGCTTGATACAACCGGTTTTTACGACTGTAGTTTCCCAACTTTCTTAATAGAAGTGAAGAAGACACTTTCCCAGCTTTAATGGACAAGACAACGCGTAAAAGGTCTTTCCAATGGGTTTCAATGATTTTCCAATTGATGGTCTCCGTGAACAACTCGTCGATATGTTTGTAGGTGGTGTCTTTTGTTGGCCGGAAAAAAGTAAGGTTCTTTATTTTCCGGATACGGGGCATTAACTTAATTCCCAACAGGTAAGACAATGCAAAGACGGGTGTTGATTGCCCTTGCGTATCAGCAAATAATGTATCAGGTTGAACATCGGACTTGTTCTTTAAGAGTCCTTCAATAATATAGACAGCTTCCCATACCCCACAGGGAATGAAGTGACTAAACAAGGCGATGTAGTTATCGGAAACAAGATGATAAGCAATGCCTCCATAACCACCATGTCGAATATGGTATTCAGCGAGCAGATTATTTTCATAAATATCATGTTTCGTTCCATCAGCAGCAGCGGTATTTCCACTTCCCCATAATTGCGGAAGGTCAAATTTATCGTATTGATTAATGATATCTTTGGTCGCCTTGTATAATTTATGGGTTGTAACATGACGTTGATTAACAAAGGAGAGGGTCTTGGGTGTTATTGTATCACGCATATGACGAGCAGCCTGTGCTGGCCCTAAGTTACAGCCGTAAGCAAATGTATTTAAGATATATCGCTCTTTAGGGCGACTTAGTTTGGGATCGGAGCCGGAAAGAGGACCAAAATGACGGCTCCAATTGACCCAATAGTCAACGTTGCAAAGAATATCAATAATGTTCCGTTCCGGCATGCGTTCCCCGATTAGACGCTCCAATTTTTCTAAAAAAGCACTGGACTTTTTTGCCTTCACTTTCTTTAGAATGGGTTCCCCCTCTTCAGTGAGTTCCACGGCATGTTGCCTGTCAGGAAAGTTTTCATCCACTTCTCTGGTTTTTTGAAACATCCAACTTTTTAATTGATGAACAAAATCTGCTCCATTTGTAGGGAAACCCATTTCACTACAATAATTTTCAAGCATCGGTTGACATTCATTCCAACTCAACAACTGTTCCCAATAATCTGCGTATTCATCAGAATCACGTACACAGATGTCTCCGGATTTCAATTCTTTCGCAAGATAAGAAAACACACAAACTTCCAAGTGTCTACGATGAATCTTCCGCCCCGATCCTTCTCGTGCTCGAAGGGTTCGTTTCCATAGTTCAGAAGCGAATGACAGATCGACCTCATCAGGTAACCAATTGCTTTTGCGGTATCGGTTCTCCATGATGAAATCAAGTGCTGACATTAAAGAAGTCTCCTCGGATGTTGATGAAAATTGCAAGCTCTCCACCAGTTGAAACAATTTCGATCGGTATTGACGAAAAAACTTTAGAATAAGCGGTAAATAGTTATTACCATGATAAGATGCCACAGCTTGGCAATCATCTAACAACTTTCGAATGTCCCCTTTGGCAGCGACTGCTCTTTTTACAAGCCGACCGGCTTGTTCATCTTGGGGTTCATCCTCCAATGTTTGCAGCACATCCGTCAGTGTCGCAACCAGGTTTTCAGTCTTTTCCCTGTGCTTTTCTTTTAAGCGCTCTAATTCGGCTTTTCCGGAGTTATGTAGGTTTCCCATTCTTTTCATCAGCATAGTTCCGAGATGATCACGTGTGACGATTTGTGTACGATGAATGAAAGATAATAACAATGTGTAGCGTTTTGGGGCCGAGTAGTCACGTAATGCTTGAGCATCCAATACCTTGGCTTGAGCAGCAAAGTGTTGAATTTTAGTCGGGGGAATACCGTCTAGATGACGACCGACATCACCAAAGTTTAATAGCCAATGTAACTGATCGATTTGCTCTTGGATATGAGAGAGGCGCGGTTTTTTCGGTAATTGCTTCAGACGATTATAGTCGCTATAAAATTGATCCGATCCTTTTTGAATCAAAACATCCAGTTGTTCAATTTCATTTTTCGATAATCGATCTAATACCTGCTGGAAAAACGTTTCATTGACCAATCGACGAATACGACGAGCCAATCGGTCTAAGGTGCTGAATGCAGGAAGCTCATAATATTGATTGATGAGTTCAGCGATGGCTACGTTAATAAGATCAGCAGGATCATCTTTGACCTTAGCTGATTCCTGTATGGCATGTATAGCAACGTCCTGTGCTTTTTTACCGTAGGGAGCAATCCCGAGGTACTTACGAATTAACGTTTGATGAGTATACATTGTACGTGGTTTCTCGTAGCCAACGATGATTTCTTCCGAAGATAGACTTAAACTTTCCTGGATATGACTTACAATTCCTTGCGGTATTTCATTCAATTTGGGGAAATAACCAAGCTTTTGAAAAGACTTGAGCAATTGAGTTGCATTAAAGCGGTTGCTTTTGCCACGTGTCATCGAGAAAATAAAATTAACTTCTTCCGGTCGGGGTGTATAGACTTCATCCAATTCTTTTTGAGTCACGATTCGTTTGAAACGAGGATAAGCCGTTCGTTCAATGGACGCCAATGTAACTCCCTCCAGATTATTGCCAAGCTATTTTTTCAACTTCTTTCTGTAAATCTTCACGGGTTGCTCGGATATAAGTCATTGTCGTATCAAGACTGTCGTGTCCCATAATTTGCGCTAATCGGTGCAGAGGCGTTCGTTCGGCCATGACATAACCAAATCGGTGTCGCAAGTCATGGGCGCTTAATCCTTCTAGTCCTGCTAAACGCATATATTTTTGAATAATATGCCGTAATGCTCTTTCCCCCAAGTGATTGCCAGTTTTTTTCGAACAAAACAGATAATCCTTCTGTGAGAAATCATTTTCTGAAAAAAAGTGGTTTAAACCGTGCCGAATGGTCGCATTAAGAGGAACCTCACGTTGTTTATTTCTTTTTCCTGAACGGACCATCAACCGGCCACTTCGTTTGCCAATGATAATGTCCCGTCTTTGAAGAAGGCAAAGCTCCATGGAGCGAAGTCCGGTATGTAACATGAGAAGGATCAATGTATAATCCCGAAGGGATCGATTTTGTACGGTCGTAATTAAGATGTGTTCTTCCTTATCCGTCATTTGCCTTGGGCTTGTTTTTTCTTCAGGTACGAGTTTAATCGGTTTGGCGACATTCATCGCAATGATCTTCTTTTCGAAAGCCCATTCAACAAATCGCTTCACAGTGTTTAAGCGTCGATTGATGGTAGCAGGCCGTAATGACTGAACCGTCTGCATAAATTCCCGATACCGGCCAATGGTTGGTGTGGTCATTTGAGTGGGACAAAAGGATATGTCCTTATCTTGATGACGATTCCATGTCGTTTCCGTCCAATTCGCCAAGTGTCGTAGATCACCAGAATATTGTTTTAATGTTTTGGAACTGAGGTCTTCATTCGATTTTAGGTCATAAATAAATTTCTGAATCCAATCCTCTGCGTCAGAAGAAATTAAAGGGGCCTGTCCCATGTCTATTCCTCCATCTCCTATTTACCTTAGCGGACATGATATTTTAAGCCTATCATGAACCTTAGCGGACATCAACAGCTTACTTTTAAGGTTTAATGTCCGCTAAATGTTATTATAGGACATCATTGAAAGTCAAGATATATTTCTTACAGCCTAAGTGTACAAATGTGCAAGGAAGCGAAGTTCTGTCGATTGTTGTGAAACTAACATCAAAATCATTATTAATTCGATTCTTAAGCAAGTATTAATCGACTGTAAGGACAACTTTTCCACGGCCATGTCCATTCTCAATCTTCCTATGTGCATCTGCGGCTTGATTTAAAGGAAACTCCTTTCTGATGTGGATGTGCAATTTTCCTTGGGCATAAAGATCTGTGAGCTCTGAGATCCGTGCAACAGACCGTGTCCCGAAAGAAGAAGGGATACCAAGCTCTTGTGCAAGATCAGAAGACACCATCGTCCGGATACGTTCTTTATTTTTGACAAGCTCCATGGATGCCCTTAGGGCATCCGGTCCTGCGGCATCTAAGGCAGCATCCACACCCTCGGGGGCAAGCTCGCGAATTCGTTCAACAAGACCATTCCCATAGGTAACCGGAATCACGCCAAGTGAGCGGAGATAGTCATGGTTGCCTTTGCTTGCAGTGCCAATAACAGCGCTTGCTCCCCATACTTGAGCCAACTGTGACGCGAAGGTACCCAAGCCACCGGCAGCAGCGTGGATCAACACCGTATCGCCATTTCCCACACCAATCGCTTCCAAAGCCATGTGTGCTCCTTGACCATTTCCCGAAAATCCACCCGCTACGTCCCATGGCATGTTCGCTGGCTTGATTACAATCCGATCGGGATTGACCACCAAGTACTCGGCGTAGGATTTCAGTACGGTAAAGCCAAGCACGTGGTCGCCAACGGAAAAACCGTTAACACCTTCACCAACTTGATCAATGATGCCCGCAAATTCGTTGCCGGGAATGACTGGAAAATCAATAGACAAGCCGGGTGGGGTCCAGCCTTTGCGCACCCTGCGGTCAAAAGGCAGCACACCTGCAGCTTTAATACGAATCCGTACCTCACCCGAACTTGCCTGAGGGTCTTCAAACTCCATCATACGAAAAACGCTGGGAGAACCATACGAAGAAAATGCTGCCGCTCTCATCGAACATCTCTCCTTCTCTTCGCTAAATACCTACTAATAACACTGTGCTGTGAATACATTATGTCGTGCATCATCATATATTATCATTCCTTCCGTTTAGCTTTAATTTGCAGCTTGTTTAACTATAGAATCTAGAACTAAGCCTAATGAAATGCTTCCCAAATGCCCTTGATTACAAAGTTTTTCTCGCTTCTTTCAAAGCGTTACCCCACCATAAAATAGCTTCTAACACTTTGTTTAACTGCTTGACATCACTTTTATCACCTTCAAAAAAGCCATTTTTGAATTTATTCCAAAGGTTCGATATATGCAGACTCTCCCGCAAAGGCACCATATTAAGCTCAATTAATACGAGCCGTAATTGTTCGATGCCACGCGCACCACCCGCTCCACCATAGGTAATAAAGCTTGCTGGTTTGTGACCCCATTCACCATAAATATAGTCAAGCGCATTTTTCAGGACCGGTGTATAGCCGTGATTGTACTCCGGACTTATAAACAAATAGCCATCGCCTTGGGCTATTTTATCTGCCCATTGTTGCTGCAATGGATTTTCGTAATCTCCCATAATGGGTGGTTTCGAAAAATCGAACATTGGTAAGTCCCAGTCTTTCAAGTCTATAAGTTCCACAGAAAAATTTTCTCTTTTCGCGGAGAATTGATAGGCCCAGTCACCAACAGTTTTAGCTTTCCGCCCTTCACGGATGCTTCCGACAATAATTTGTATGTGCATTGATTTATCTCCTTTTTGCTACACACTCAATTCGAATAAACTCCTAACACTAGCGAACCAGTGGCTTAATAAGTGGGGTGTTTAACAGCTATAGTTCATTCTCGACCACTCGAGCGACACGAAAGCTAAAGCTATCTCCTGAGACACTCTTAGCTTCACAGCGCTTAATAACCCCCTCGATTGCAGCCTTTGCTTTGTCACTATTTGGGGCTTGGGGGGCTTTCTGCCAAGACTCTTTCGAATGCCATTGAGCGTAGTTGACAACTTTCCGTCCGTCGTCACTCGCATGGAAACTTGCTGATACGAATCCAGGAAATTTCTTAATGTGCTCTTCGACTTGATCCGCAATACCATCAATCAATTCCTGCTGTTGTTGGGGGGCAACTTCAAACACAGCCATCACCGTAAAGAACCGATTTTCATATATACTAGGCATATTTATTTCTCCTTTCAAGAAAAATTTAATAACATTGATAAACTTGGCCATATGGTTGTTCTTTATTGACAACCTTAATAGGCTAGGCATGCATAGGTATATTTTAAATTTGATTCTTCATAAATAAAAATATATATTATTGTATATAATACATATCTCAAAGTATATGAATTAGAGGGTGACACATATGGAATTATTGCAGTTGCATTATTTTAAAACAGTTGCCAGGTTGGGACATATGACAAAAGCTGCGGAAGAACTTCGCGTTGCTCAACCGGCCCTTAGCAAGACTATTGCTAGATTAGAAGAGGATATAGGGGTACCATTATTTGACCGTCGGGGAAGGAAAATTCAACTTAATGCCATAGGAAAAGCATTTCTAAAGAAGACGGAGATAGCGTTAAGGGCACTTGAAGAAGGCCGAAAGGAGGCCAACGATCTCGCGGGATTGGAAAATGGCAGTATTTATTTGGCCACCTCTAACCTGAAACGTCTCTCGGAACCATTAGAGGCTTTTCTTTCTTCCCATCCTGAGGTTAACTTTCGCCTCAATCAGGCTTCAATGGAGGAAATGGCTCTATTGATTGAGTCGGGGGAGATTGATTTTGGTTTTACAGCGATGCCTATCGAACGTCCGGGAATTCGCGAATTACCCGTCCTAAATGTTGAGGTCTTTCTTGCTGTACCTCCCGGACATCGATTCGCGAAACGTCATAGCATTAGTCTGAGTGAAGTGGCCAATGAACCTTTCGTAGGCTATAAACAGGATTATCTTTTTCAAAAAATGAATAATGACTTCTGTCGAAAGGCAGGGTTCACCCCAAATGTTATCTGTGAGGTTGAGGAGGGTAACGACATAGAAAGCCTTGTACTCGCTGGGGTTGGCATAGGGTTTGTAGGATTGTGTAAAGGGGATGAAGAATCATCACTAGTGCGGCTTCATATTGAAAAACCCGTCTGTCAACGTACCTTTCGATTGGTATGGCACGAAAAGCGCTACCTTTCGAAGGCAGCGCAAAAGTTTCGGGATTTTGTGGTCCATTATTTTGCCGAAATGCAGAATTGATTTATACTTTTAACATTAATGATACTTTGCTGAAATAAACCACTACAGCATTCTCAGTACATCTTAATTGTTGGATATGGGTGTTTTATCCATTCTTAACTGTATATTTTACACGTATCTTGGAGTTATCCCAACAGGGGATATTCATCAGTATCGTCATCCAAAACAATTGATCAGTCTGGCCGGTCTGGACTTGAAAGAAAACAGCTCCGGGCTTCATAAGGGAC
>NZ_FOXD01000042.1 GCF_900115625.1 Salibacterium halotolerans
TCCTTATTGATTGGAGCAGCTCTGGCATTATGCTTGCCCAGCCACAAACTTACGGGACATATAGCTAATTACAAACCTTTGCGCTTCGCTTTGGATATCGTTGGGATTGCTGGCGTCGTGTGCTTGATTTGGATGTTTGGGCAGATTAATCAACATGAAACTTTTCTTTACAGGGGCGGAATGGTGATTCAGTGTATCGCAACAACAGCCATCATCGCCGCTGCGGTTCATCCTTCGACTTGGATCGGTCGTGTGCTGGGATTTGGGCCGCTTCGTTGGCTGGGTGTTCGTTCCTATGGCATCTATATCTGGCATTACCCGATTCTAGTGTTGACTTTCTCGGCTACAGCAGTGGAAAATCTGTCCATCCTTCAGATCATTATACAACTGGCCGCTGTTATCGTGATTGCTGCCGTTTCCTGGCGATTTGTTGAAAAACCAATCCGTTACAAAGTGAAAAAGGGAATAGGGAAGACAAATAGACGTTCCAAAGATGTTTCAGGATCAACAGGATGATAAAAGAGCTGCGGAAACGATTCGTAGATGGAGGGGGCTGGATATCCATTCCTATTTCTTCAAGTTGTTTGTATTGTCCAATTTCCTTTGCAGGTACCTCTACCAGATACATCGGCGCCAGTTTACTGCTGCTGTACAAAGCCTTGCCCTCAAGGGCATTAGTGATAGTGCTTGAAGAAATGTAAATAATTCGTCCGTTACCCCCACGTGTTTGCGGCCTCTTGTATCGTGAAAAATGCACCCTTTGTATTGATGGTAAATAATCTGTCATAATCTTCCTCAATCATATCAATTGCCGGAAGGTTAACAACCTCAACGACTGCGTTCGCTACTATAATGTCCATTTTTTCAAGCTCCTTTAATGTAGTTGCGAACATGATTCGAATTTTACCCAACTTTGAAATGTCTGCCTGAATCAATAGTGCTTTGATACCATATTTTTGTATATTGGATACAGTCATCTTGGCCGATGCTTTGTTATTTGTATAATTAACTACAATATCAGCACCTAAAGAAGCATCCCTTTCAGCAATTGCCTTTGTAAAGTGACAATATTCTTTTTAATTTTATAACCTTAAACATGCATAACCCCGTTCTAAGTAAGGGCGGGGTCTGAAATATAGTTGTTTAGAAAACTAAGTTCACAATATTCATTCATGGATAAAACTCATTGTGCGCGCGTGTTGACATTTTTAATCTTTATAGTACAATAATGTTATGACTTTAAAAGAAACAAATGACCAGCAACGTATGAAGGTATTTAATGCGTTGGCAGATGAAAAAAGAATACGGATGATTCGTTTACTATTCCACGAGAACAATCGCCTAATGTGTTTGGATATTGGAGGGAGGTTGGAAATCAGCAAGTCCAACAGTTCATATCATTTAAAAATTTTATCTGATGCACAATTAGTTTCGATTGAACGTGAAGGTGTAACAAAATATGTTTCTTTAAATAAAGAAACATTTGATCATTATTTACCGGGGTTTTTGGCTACACTCTAGTGTGGTCAGTTTTTTCGAATGTTAGTTAAATAGTTTTAAAACAATGTTACTTTGTATTATTGGATTGTATTGCAGTACCTATGGCCGCGAATTTAGGAAAAGTTACTTCAGATGAACATTTCAAACAGAGGTGATTATCAATGCATAAAAACAGTAACGCAGCTTTTTGGTTAGTTGGTTATTCTCTCATGATATTAATGGCAGGCACCAATATTCCTTCGCCTTTATACAGTGTATATCAACATCAAATGGGTTTCTCATCGGGTATAATATCGTTGATTTTTGCTGTATACGCCCTCGTTCTTATTCCTTCCTTGTTGGTTTTCGGACAGCTATCCGACCGGTTTGGAAGAAAAAAGGTGCTTCTAATAGGACTGGTGATTGCAGCTGCAGGTTCTGCTACATTTGTTTTCGCTACAAATCTAGTATGGTTATTTGTCGCGCGTGGCCTGCAGGGATTAGCAGCAGGAATGATGAGTGGAACAGCTACAGCAGCATTGGTTGAACTACGTCCCGATCATCGAAAGACTGCTTCGCTAGTTGCTACGATTGCAACGGCTGGTGGGAGTGGCGTCGGACCGCTTTTAGGGGGAATCCTTGCCCAATATGCGCCGAGCCCCCTTGTTTTGCCGTATATTGTTCATATCATTTTATTCATTCCAGGATTTATTGCGATCCTTATTATGAGTGAAACAATAAAATCAAAATCGTCAGGAAGCTGGCGACTGCAACGACCAAGTGTCCCCTCCACGATTCGTATGCCTTTTATAATGGGCGCTGTTACATCTTTTGCTGCATGGTCGGTGATGGCCTTGTTCATGTCCCTTTTACCTTCGTATATCTCGTCACTGATGGGGATTCATAATTTAGCCGTTACGGGGGGGGGTGGTATTTCTAGTATTTGTAGCTTCAGCCATCATGCAGTTTACGCTCAAAAATCTAGCTTTTCAGACGTCTATGATCTCTGGGCTCAGTTTATTGATCATTGGCCTTGCAGGGGTCTTATTCGCGGTCCCCATACAATCCGTTTTATTGTTAATGATCAGTGCTATCATCACCGGACTCGGACAAGGTCTCTCCTTCATGGGGAGCATGGCGCTTGTCAATGAAGTCGTCCCGGAAAGTCGGCGAGGGGATGTTGTTTCGAGCTTATATGTGATTATATATACTGGGGTAGGCCTGCCTGTCATTGGTATTGGTTTCATTGCTGAATGGATCGGATTATATGGGGCCATTTTTATCTTTGCCGTTTTTATTGCAATATTGGTCATTTTGATGGCCGTCCTCATTCCAACAAAAATGAAGCAGGAAATGACCGCGAATTCCATGACTTAAACAAATTCGACTGACTATCCTCATCTGAGTGGAGTTCGTTTCCTGTATTTGAATGACCTTAATGATGTAAAAGATAGTATAATGTTTTCTTAAATTTAGCGAATATAGGCTTATGATAATTACGTCATAATCTAATGATGCTTCTAAATCATCCTAATAAATAGAAGGAGGAATAACAATCATATGGATTTCCTAGTAGAAATCGATGCTTCACGCGCCTATGAACTACCCTCCGACGAGTGTGCTGACCTAATCAAGCGTGAGCGAGTTCGCGGTAGAGAGTTAATGGAGGAGAACGTGCTACGTCACTTTTGGCGACTTCCCGGCACCCGCTCCAACATCGGCATCTGGTCCGCACCAGATGCCGATAAACTCGAACAAATCTTGGAAAGTTTGCCCGTTAAGCCCTATGCTAATATTAAGGTAACCGCGCTTGCTTCACATCCGATGACGGTTAATACTTCGAGCAATTCACATAGCTAGCCGGTGATAATTACTAAGGAGGCATCCAAGCACAGACTATTTTAGTCTGTGCTTGGATGCCTCTACATACTTAATGCGCTAATTAAGCATTTGTAAGTATTTCAATCACTCTAATAACGTTCTAATGCAAATTGATGTAAATATTAGAAGGTTGTCTGCAGATCAGCCAATAGTTAATTTTCCCGATAAGACAATTATTTGTTCAACAATATGGCCCAATTATTGAATAACTTCTTGTGGAAATAGCGGCGGATTGAAATAGTTTTTGTCACAAGAACAAACAATACGCCAGTCCATTGGAATCCCTGCCTTTAAGCATGTTGCTCCGTGTTTCTATTCTTTAATGAAAACGAGTAAAATGTAACAAGCAGACCGATTATGACACTAATAGTTCCTGCCCAGCCCAGACTCATGATGGATGTTTGGCTGATCACCCATCCTCCTACACCGGCTCCTACCGACATTCCGAATTGAAGAACTGAATTATTTAAGCCAATTGCTAAATCAGAGGAGTTCGGAGAAAGCGATACAAGGTAGTGCTGCAGAACCGGAGTTGTCGCCCAGGTAGAACCGAACCAAATGGCAAGGATAAACAAAGCACCTATAAGGGTAGTCAGCACCCAGGGAAGTACAAACAACACAGCAGCATTGAGCAACAGACTACAGAGCAGCGTTCGGTAAATTCCCCATTTATCAGCTGCAAAACCTCCCAATCGTGTACCTATCACTGAAAATGTCCCACAAATGAACAGTGCAACACTAATCTTCTCGGCGCTAAGAGACGCAGCACTTTTTAAAAAGGGTGATATATAGGTAAAGACTAATTGATATCCGAGGATCCAAAAAAAAGTAATCAGCAGCGCACTAATGATACGCTTATCGTGTAAAATCGTAAATTGGTTTTTCAACGAAACAGCATTTTGTCCTTCCAATTTCGGAATGGAAATGGCAGTACCAATCATCGCAAATACAGACAGGATAAAGATGAACATAAATATCCAATGCCATCCCCAATACTCACCTACCAATGTTCCAAGAGGGGCACTGAGCACCAAGGCCGAACTAAACCCCATTAAAATCATTCCCATAGCACTTCCGCGTTTTTCCTCTTCTACCAGACTGGAACCTACAGTCAACGCAACTACGGTAAACACACCTTGGCTTGAGGCCAGAATAATTCTGGAAATCAGTAGCACAGTAAAGCTAGGACTAAAAAAAGCAACCAAGTTACCAATCATAAAAATCGTAAAAGACAGGAGCAGTAATTTTTTTCTCTCCATTTTTGAAGTCAACGAGATAAGAATAGGTGAGCCGATTGCAAATACAATCGCATAGACGCTTACTAATTGCCCGGCAACACCTACAGACACATTCGTATCCTGTGCAATTATTCCTATTATACCTAATACGCCCATTTCAGCAGATCCCATGACAAAGCCACCAAAAGCAAGCAAATAAATGGCCCATTTTTTGCCCATTTTCAACTCTCCTTCAATTAAACCATAAATTTATATATTTACATATATCGATATATAAAAAATATGTTCAACTTATTTTAGTTTAGTTCCGCTATTTCCGAAAAACGGATTTGTGAAGTGTTTTAGACCAAACTTTAATTCCAACCAACATGTGTGCCACCCGGATATTACTTTTACGTCTAAAAAAGAAAAACTAAATACAGAGTTAGCTTAATTTGACCACAACAGCTATAATCAAGATCCGCCATTATTGCCCAGGACTTACAACACTAAAAATTGCGTTCCAAACCCCTTGCCAGAAACAGAAGCCGCTTTCAACTCCTCCTTATCTCCTTTGGCCAATAAAACCACATTTTCGGGATAGAGTCTCCCCAGCAAAGCCCATTGCACAAGAGGGTTGCCATCGGCAGAAATAAAATGCGTCCCCGATTCATCTGTTACCAGTCCAGGCAGATTAAGAATGTCAGAGGCATAGTGGCTGCTGATCTCCGTACGCTCTGAATTCGACCCTGCGTGCTCCACCGGACGATATATAAACCTGTGGCCTCTAAAAGCCTGGCCGAGATCCACAGTATACTCGGCAGCGTTGATATGCAGCTTGTAATGCAACACGACCCGCTCCTGATCGCCGGATGGAATAATCCTGGCTTGATCTATGCTTTTCAGTCCCTGATCAGGCAACTGCAATCCATCGCTCTGGCTGCCTTCGGCGGTCTGACTCCGGGGTGCGACGTAATACTCGCTGTGTTCATAGTCTAAAGCTACGGGTGCAGACTTGTCGTCGTTACCAGTCATCACCGTTTGTACAGGATGCCAGCGAAGCAAATACCGGGATCCAGTCAGGGGTTCTGTACCCAAACTTGCTGGAAGTATGGTGCCAATCCGGTATTGAAATCCATATCCAACCGTAGACAGCTCCGGACTTAGTACGCTTTGGGAAAATTGTACAATCGCCTTGTGAGACATTTTTTTACCCAGTAACTTGGATAAAAATGCTTCCCTGCCACGTTCCACAAATCTCATGCCTTTGACGTGGCTGTTGTCCACCGGTATTTCGATCGGCACTTCCTCCCAATTTTCAAAAGGCAGGAGCGCATCCCTTAACAAGATGAGCTGATGCAGGTATTCGTTGAACAGCTGCATCACGACAGGACCGCCCGCAGATCCCATCAGCATGTTAGCCACCCGATATGTCCAGAGATGGTTATCGCATTGGCTTCTGAATTGCAAGTGATCGATCGTAGAGCTTCCGTAGGTTTCGGATCCCCATTTTTTAGCGTTGAACTCGCAGGCCCAGCGGGAAATGCTTTCTCCAATACGCTTCGCCTGCCGGGTTAGTTCAATGCCGGACTTTGTCTTAAGAGCAAGCTGCCCGAGCGGAAGATCCGATTCTTTTCCGGAAATCGCCAGATTAACCTTAAGGTTATACAGCAGCGCCTCTGCGTCAGCCGCCTTTCCAAGCTGAACAAGTATGGCCTCCAACAATGCGTCCGCTTCTCTTACGATATCCTTGGCTCGATATACACCTGCGGGAAGATCCCAATCCACTGTTCCATTATCCTGGAGTGTTATAGTATTAGTAAAATCACCTATCTTTGAATCGATGTTCATACGAGTTCCCCATACAATGCTTCGATTCCCTACATTTAACCGATATTCCGACATATTGTTACCCTCTCCTTTTTTAAAATGAATTTACTACTATAGAACTGAACACATTTTACATGACAAATGCATACCCTTTTTGGATTAAAAGGATACGATCATACAGTGAAAGCATGTTCGTTCATTTAAAACTATAATTTAATGAATTTATACTTATCGAAAAATAACCCAAAAGTCTTATGGCCCAAAAAGGCAGAAATCGTTGCCGTACCCCTGGATGATTATTACTTCAATGCCTCTTATTCTTGATGAGGTTGATAGCATCTACCTTTTCATTTACCCACTCAATATACTCAACAAGCGAGCCATCTGTATGTCGTACAAACATGTTATAGCCTGTCGGAACTTCTTGAGGCTCCGAAAGAATAGTCGCTCCCTTCTTGATAAGTTCTTCTTTCCACTCATTGAGCGAATCAACAAGCAGTGCAAGCTTCATCTCTTTCACAGGCGCTATTGCACTTTCTGAGCCTGCAACCAGTAGTATCGAGCTCACTGTCGCTATCTCTAAACCACCCGCGCGAAACAAGAAGCGCAAATCGTTACGTTCCCCGAGTAATTGTTCATAAAAAGCAATGCTTTCCTCCAACTGATCGTTTTGTATAAAAACGGGGGTATATACTTTTAAGATGTTCATGTCTATTCTTCCTTTCTCACAATTAGAAATATCGTTGTTTGTATAGTCCTTCGAGGGCTCAACAGTTTAACCTAAAGATACATCAACTTCCTCAAGACAGGTGAACCGCATAGTACGGAGCCAGGGAGAAAATGGAGTTAACTCCCCCAACTTGATCAAACGATAAGAAATTTGGTGCCGAATCCTTTTCCTGCGAACTGAACGCATTCCCCCTTTCACTGGATTACTCCTAGTTGCATGTTTTCAGCCGATTCTTCCCAAAGAAAGGCAATCTTTATCAATCTATTACTTAGACCTTTTTAATATATCCACATGTATCGAATTATGAATTAAAAAGATACGATCATACAGTGAAAGCATGTTCGTTCTAAAGTGGACCCCTTTGTCAAGACACATTTTTAAAATAAATAAGGTGTGACTCCTTTTGAGATAGAGAGGCTACCTTGGAGGAAAAAAGGAAAT
>NZ_FOXD01000017.1 GCF_900115625.1 Salibacterium halotolerans
TTCGAGGTCGATGATTTTTCATCGGACACTCCGTACTATACCAAGGGGGCTCTTTTTTGTTCAAAACTCACATTTTCCCCTAACAGGAATGCTCCCTATCCTCATAAACGGCTATTTGCTTTCATCGATGTTATGCTTAAGTTGTTCCGTATCGACACAGGCCACATCTTCAAGGGGGAGAAAGGGAGAGACTGCCGCTTTACTTCTGCTTATTTACAGTAATCACGACAGACGAACAAACTAGAAAAATGAACTGATAACCGGCCACCCGTTTTTCCATTCAAAGAACAAAAGACCGACTATCGTTATCAATAGGCCAATCCGAAAGTGATCAAATCTAACTTGTTTTTCTTTGTAATGCATGCGAATGAAATTCGTCACTGCACCAATCCATACTATAAATATCAAAATTCTCATGGATACACTCAACCATGAAATGGTAAATAGGGTTTCTGCAACCTCTGGCGTGAAACCAGCTATAGAAAAGGCACTAACTATCATAGTAATAAACAAAACAACACATACATTTAATACTTTCAGTAACATACGTACTCTCCTATCCTCGTGAACGACTGTTTGTTTGTTCATCGATGTTATGCTGCAGCTGTTCCGTATCGGCGTGGTCTACATTGTTTACGTTCCCATCCATCAAACGGTTCCAGCCATTAGAGAACATATCCCCCAGTTTATGAAACCCGTTCATTATTGGTTTTTTGAAAGTGTTGGTAAATGCGGTCTGTTTGAAACCATTCATAACATCAACAGCAATATTCATCTTTTTCTTTTGTGTTGAGGTCATCGTTTTTCCAATCGTTTGATTGGCCATGGTCGTCGAATTAGCTCCCCATGGGAAGAAGATAGCTGTAATTAACGCACCCGTGAGAAATGATGAAAGGGTCAACCCATTTCCAAGTGCCCAGTCACCAAGTGCAGTAGTACTTCCTCCTATCCCGGAAGCTGCGAATACCCTCTTCAATTTGTTCGCGAAACCAAGAGCCATAAATCCGCTACCCAGTACAGCCAGAGACCCGCCAGTTATAGCACCTGCT
This sequence comes from Salibacterium halotolerans, assembly GCF_900115625.1. Taxonomy (GTDB): domain Bacteria; phylum Bacillota; class Bacilli; order Bacillales; family Marinococcaceae; genus Salibacterium; species Salibacterium halotolerans. The sequence goes on from NZ_FOXD01000017.1 coordinate 1,050, forward strand.
GTGATATCTACCACCGCTTTTTTCATGTCAAAGGCTGAAGGATCTTCTAATAAAATGGCAAAGTGTTGAACAGAGGGAATGCCTCCCCCCAATGAGAAGCCCCATTTTCATGAGACCAAAAACTCCGGAAAGTTTGGACCAGCCTGCTGATAATTTTGTCATCGCCCAGCCGGCAAACCTATTGAGCGCAAGGTGGGATCTTGTTCCTAACATAAACGCTGCCCGTGTGCTGAGCAGTGCTCCGGCCATCTTGCCTGCTAGTGGAATGAACACGGTTCCCAATACAATGCACCGGCGGTGAGCGCATTAAAGTTATCTCCACATTTATGTATATGTATCGAAAAATAGTCACCTTAAAAAAGCAGTCATGAATTGATTCTTTCTATTAAATATTTTTATCACAGGAAAGGTTTTCCTTCAATTCATTTTTCTTTAAGCGATGTTTCATGGTGATAAAAATAAGACATTGGACATACATCTTACGAAATAATAAAAATAAAAGACTGTCAGTAATTTATTTTCATTAAAATAATCTTAATTTTATAACTATTTTAATTACAGGAATCTTTGATCTTACATTTCCTTCATGAACCGGGCTGTTACTGTAATTTGATGTAAAAATAATGGATACGATATAACACTAATGTGAAACCGGGAACACGACCATTGTCTCTTTTTACATTTAATACTTTTTACCTTTTTTCGTTACTTCTATTACAATATCCGACACTCATTGATTTGCAAAAAAAGAGCAGGGCGCGGCCTGCCCTGCTCTTTCTCCGTTTTGTTTATTGTTCTAAAAGTCATAGGTCTTTTTTAAAGGTGCAGGAAAATACACCTTCAACCAAGCCAAATGGTGTTGGTTCTAATAAAGGTGCTTCTTTAGTAGCAAGTGGAATATTCCGCCAAACTTTACGTTTCAAGTTCCGTAAGCTTGCGCACCCACTGACTGCCGGTACATCCCTGCAGCGAATGAACACCACAAATGCAGCACCGTCCGCAATCCAGGTTGCTCCTGGGAACGTTCCGTTTGACCTAAACCAAAAAAACATAAGCATCCCAAAAGGGACACTTATGCTTTAATTCAGTTCATTCTTATGTATGGTGGAGACGGTGGGACGTGTAATTCCATGCTTTCGCTATGGCACTGACTATATCTTGAACCTGAAAAGTTCAGGTTCCCCGGCGTATTATACGGAATGTAAATTTGCGTCATGCAGTATTCCGTATCCTAGTACCACCCGGTGGGCGGCCTATAAGTCGATACACGGCTGAAGGATTGCTCCTCACACCGCTCGATGTTGCCATCCTGCAGTGTCTGCAGTATCAGGTTTCACCGATTAAGCCGGATTATTCACTTATGTGTTGCCACATAAGGCGACTAATTACTAATCGAACCCACGTCCAGAGATATCGCTGACTGAGCTTCTACGAGCGTAGTCACTATATTATGATTCGCCGCTGCTTTGGCTTAGTGACAAGCCGCCGCATGGCTAGTCTGATTGGTCTCTTCTGCCAGCCTCAGACGGTGGCTGGACAGCGTAGCCCACTATTAGTGAGACCCCGTATCACTCCACATGGGCGATGGAGAGCGGGATCCGCAGAAAACTGCTTATGCAGCTACTGCGAGGTTTTCTTCTTGTTTGCCAGTTATTATTGGCGTGGGCCTTTTTCGAGGCCTGCCCAGCTCGGCTCGCAACTCAGCCTCGACCTATCTCTGTCGAAGCCGTGTCGTCCCCATTTGTTAAGAAAGGAGATATACTTGAAATCTCCTTTGGACAATTCATTATAACACATACACGCGCAGATGCAAGGGGTTATTCCCCTTTCATCTGGCGCCGTACCGCCCGGTCCATTTCGCGTTTGGCGTCTTTTTCTTTCAGGGCCTGGCGTTTGTCATATTTCTTCTTCCCTCTGGCAACACCAATTAATACTTTAGCTACACCGCGCTTAATGTACACTTTCAGCGGTATGACCGAGTAACCGGGTTCCTGGCTTTTGCCGATCAGCTTGTTGATTTCGCGGCGGTGCAGCAGCAGCTTCCGCGTCCGGAGCGGATCGTGGTTGAACTGGTTGCCTTGTTCATACGGACTGATATGCGCGTTATGGAGAAACATTTCACCGTTATCCACTTTTGCGAAGCTGTCCTTAATATTGACCCGTCCGGCGCGGATTGCTTTAATCTCTGTGCCTTTCAGCGCCATCCCGGCTTCAAACGTTTCTTCTATAAAAAAGTCATGACGCGCTTTGCGGTTCTGCGCGAGTACTCTTCCTTCCGTTTTTGCCGCCATCTCCCGTTCACCTACTTTACTTCGTCATTTCTATATCGTAGCAAAACAGGCTGAAAACCGTCAACACAGCGCGGGGTATGACTCCACGCGGAGAGCGGCTATTTTTTCTTTTTCTTCTCTTTGTTTTTCGGGGCATTCTGGTAAAAGGCTTTATTGTCACCACCGTTATTTTTTCCCTTCTGCCGCCCTTTTTTTGCTTTCGGGTTGTCTTTTTTGGAGCGGTCGCCGCCTTCAATCACAGTCGGGCTGTCTTTTTTCTTCCGTTTTTTCGGCGGCTTCATGCCGACGATTTCAAAATCGATATCGGCTTCATCCAGGTTCACCTGCAGTACCCGGACATCCACCTGGTCGCCGATGCGGAAGACATTGGCGGTCCGTTCGCCGATGAGCGCATACTGTTTTTCATCGTAATGATAGTAGTCATCGGTCAGGTAGCTGATGTGCACCATACCCTCGATGGTGTTTTCGAGTTCGACGAACAAACCGAAGTTGGCAGCCCCGCTGATAAAGCCGGTGAATTCTTCGCCCACTTTGTCTTTCATATACTGCGCTTTCTTCACATCGTCTACTTCCCGTTCGGCGTCCACCGCGCGGCGTTCCATGTCCGAGGAGTGCTTGGCGATATCGGGAAGTTTTTCCCTCCAGGCTTCTTTCGTCTTTCCGTCGAGGTTTTTCTTCACGAGGTATTCCCGGATCAGACGGTGGACAATTAAGTCCGGATAACGGCGTATCGGGGACGTGAAGTGCGTATAGAAGTCCGAAGCGAGCCCGAAGTGGCCGAGATTATCCGCATCGTACCTTGCCTGCTGCATGGAACGAAGCAGGACGGTGTTGATTACCGCTTCTTCCGGTTCACCTTTCACTTCATCAAGCACTTTCTGCATAGCACTTGGGTGAATCGTGTTGGCGGTGCCTTTCACGACGTAGCCGAAGTTGGTCACAAATTCGAGGAACCTCTCGAGTTTCTCCGGGTCCGGATCTTCGTGAACGCGGTAGATAAACGGCACATTCATCCAGTGGAAATGTTCCGCCACCGTTTCGTTTGCCGCCAGCATGAACTCTTCAATCAACCGTTCTGCCACAGAGCGGTCGATCAGTTCCACGTCCTGCGGTGTACCGTCTTCGTCGACTTTCACTTCCGCTTCTTTGAAATCAAAATCAATCGCTCCGCGCGCGAACCGTTTTTCCCGCAGTACAGCCGCGAGTTCTTCCATGTCTTCAAAAAGCGGCACGAGGCTGCTGTATTTTTCTCTCGTTTCTTCGTCCTGCTGTTCCAGAATCAGGCGCACGTCGCTGTACGTCATGCGTTCATTGGTACGGATAACACTTTCAAAAATGTCGTGATCCACGACCTCGCCCTTCTCGTTGATTTCCATTTCACAGGACAGGGTAAGACGATCCACCTTCGGGTTCAAACTGCAGATGCCGTTTGAGAGCCGGTGCGGTATCATCGGGATGACGCGGTCGACGAGATACACGCTCGTCGCGCGCTCGTAAGCTTCGGTATCAATCGGAGAACCCTGCTCTACGTAATAGCTGACATCGGCAATATGTACGCCGAGCTTGTAGTTTCCGTTATCAAGTTTCTTCACCTGTACCGCATCGTCGAGGTCTTTCGCGTCGGCGCCGTCAATCGTGACAATCGTTTCGTCACGCAGATCCCGGCGCTGGGCGATTTCCTCCTGTTTGATTTCATCAGGGGTGTTATTGGCGTGGTCCAGCGCTTCCTGCGGGAAATCGCCGGGCAGGCCGTGTTTATGGATAATCGTCAGAATATCGACGCCGGGATCGTTTTTATGCCCGATGATATTTACGACTTTTCCTTCCGCGCTAAATCGTCCTTCCGGATATTTCATGATTTCGACAACCACTTTATGGCCGTCTACCGCACCGTTTTCCGCTTCCTGTGGAATGAAAATATCGTTATTGATATGTTTATCATCCACTTCCACAAAACCGAACGACCGGTTATCGATATACGTCCCGACTACCCGGCTGACGCCGCGCTCAAGAATGCGGACGATCGTACCTTCTGGTTTGGAACCGGACGATTTCTGCTGCACGCGTACGAGCACGGTATCTTTATTCATGGCGCCGTTCAATTCATGCGCCGGTACGAAAACATCCGCTTCTTCCTTGTTTTCCGGCAGAATAAAAGCAAAGCCGCGCTGATGGCTCTGCACTTCCCCTTTCATGAGATTCATTTTCTCGGGAATGCCGTAACGGTTGCTGCGGGTGCGGACGATGTCGCCGTTTTCTTCCATTTCATTCAGTGCTTTCATCAACTGTTTTGTTTCTTCGCCGTCTGTCATTTCAAAGGCATGCTGTATTTCTTCCACCGCCATTGGTTTTGCGGCTTCTTCTTTCATATATTGCAGTAATTGCTGCTTCTTTTGCTCATCCATCTGGTTCATCTCCTTTCCTTTCGATGTTTGTATGATTCGATAAGCATAGTTATTGTTCTATTTGTCTGATTCCCAGTCCAGACGCTCCAGAAACTGATAAATGTCTTCATGCAGCTGATCTTTTTCCGGGCCATGGGTGATAACGTGGGACGAATCTTCGTACCACTTCAGTGTTTTGTCATCGGATGCTATATTGTCATGAATGACATTGGCGCTCTCCGGATGGACCATCGTGTCCTGCACCGCCTGCACGATGAAGGCCGGCGTGTAAATCATGTCGAGAGAATCTTTCACTTCGTCAATGGCTTCATTAATCGAATAAAGCGTATCTACCGGCAGTTCTTCAAACGACTCCATTTCCTGTTCCACCTGTTCGTCGTCCTTGTCCTCCATTTTTTTGTAGTCACGAGCATACTGGAGCACTCCCTGGTACAGGCGTTCTTTGTTGTCCGTTGTAATGGCGGGAGCGCACATTGGTATGATACCCTTCAAATCGAACATGTATCCCGCCTTCAACGTCATCAGGCCGCCCAGAGAAAGACCGGCCACGGCAATCTCGTCATATCCTTCGTTGTGCAGGTATTCGACCGCTTTTTCCACATCATACCACCAGATGTCTGCATTCGCGTGCATGATTTCTTCCGGAGACGTTCCATGCCCGGTTAAAATCGGGGCGTGGCAGGTATATCCCCGTTTCTGCAGATATCTGCCGAGCATCCGGACATCCGCGGAATTGCCGGTAAAGGCGTGAAGCAGAAGTACAGCACGGTTTCCTCCCTCAAAAGTGAACGGTTTTGGTGGTACTATTTTCATCGTTGGTTCCCCTTTCTCTCTCTATGATTCCTTACTCCCAGGTATCAATATACCCTGTTTTGCATGATTCAAGCCGTTTCTTTCAAAGAAAAAGCCTATTTGTTTTCTGGATTTTATCCGTTCTCACAGCATAAAAAAACAGCAGGAACATGTGGATCCCGCTGCTTTCGTTTATCGGCATACGATATTTTCTGTTTACAGAAAGTAACCGAGTAACAGAGTCAGCACAAAAAACAGTACAGCCAGTACAACGGTGGCGCGGCTTAAAAAGGCCTCCACCCCGCGTGCTTTCTGTTTTCCAACCATTTGTTCCGCTCCGCCGGATATAGCTCCGGACAATCCTGCGCTCCGACCGGACTGCAACAGTACAACGGCAATCAGCGAAAGCGATACAATAATCAGCAGTACGTAAAGCAACGTTTCCAAACCTTACACCTCCACGTCCATTTCACACTATTGCCAATGTAACACAACCCTGTCCCAATGGCAAATGATCTTAAGAAAAGTGCAAGCGCCCTGGAAGTCGCGACAGGTTCTGGACCGGGCGCGAAGGGCAGCCTGCTGCCCGAAGTCGCACGGGAAGAAACCCCGGGCGGCTGGGCGCTGGAACTGGATCCAGAAATGCCTGAATTTCAGCATTTTAATCTAAAAAGAAAAGCAGAAGCCGCAGCAATAGAGAATGCTGCGGCTGGTGACAGGGTGCTTATTTGTTCAGGTTATAGAACGCATTTTTTCCTGGATAGATGGACGTGTTGCCAAGCTCGTCTTCAATCCGGATCAGCTGGTTGTATTTTGCTACGCGGTCGGTACGGGACGGCGCGCCGGTTTTAATCTGTCCGGCATTGACCGCCACGGCGATATCAGCAATGGTCGCATCTTCTGTTTCACCCGAGCGGTGCGATACAACGGCTGTGTAGCCGGCGCGTTTCGCCATTTCCATCGCGTCAAAGGTTTCGGTGAGCGTACCGATCTGATTCACTTTAACGAGAATGGAGTTGCCGACGCCTTCTTCAATACCACGGGAAAGCTTGTTGGTGTTTGTAACAAAGAGGTCATCACCGACAAGCTGGACTTTGTCCCCGATCGCGTCGGTAAGCTTCTTCCAGCCTTCCCAGTCGTTTTCGTCCAGGCCGTCCTCAATCGAAACAATTGGATATTTCTCAATGAGCTCCTTGTAGAAAGAAATCATCTCATCCGCCGATTTCACGACGCCTTCGCCTTTCAGGTTATAGCTGCCGTTTTCGTATATTTCCGATGAAGCAGCATCCATGGCGAGCTGCACTTCTTCTCCAGGCTTGTATCCTGCCTTTTCAATGGCGGTCACAATGGTCTGCAGCGCTTCTTCATTGGAACCAAGGTCCGGAGCGAATCCGCCTTCGTCGCCCACACCGGTGTTGTATCCTTTGTCTTTCAGTACTTTTTTCAAGTTATGGAAAATTTCCGCACCCATACGAAGCGCCTGCGGAAAGTTCTCTGCACCGACCGGCATGATCATGAATTCCTGAATATCAACGTTATTGTCGGCATGCTCGCCGCCGTTTAAGATATTCATCATCGGTACCGGAAGTGTCTTGGCGTTAAACCCGCCGAGGTATTCATAGAGTGGAATACCAAGGTCATCCGCTGCAGCATGTGCCGATGCGGAAGATACGCCGAGAATCGCGTTGGCTCCGAAGTTCTCTTTATTCTCTGTACCATCAAGTTCCAGCAGCAGGTCATCAATACCGGTTTGATCGGTTACTTCCATGCCGATCACTTCCGGCGCGATATCTTCATTGACGTGGTCCACTGCGGCAAGAACACCTTTACCCATATAACGGTCGCCGCCGTCACGCAGTTCCACGGCTTCGTGTTCCCCGGTCGAGGCACCGCTTGGGACGAGAGAGCGTCCGAAGGCTCCTGTTTCTGTGTAGACTTCCACTTCCACGGTAGGATTCCCGCGGGAGTCCAGCACTTCGCGTGCGTAAACGTCTGTAATCATACTCATTTTGTGCACTACTCCTTTACGATTGTATTAAAGATTGTCCTGTCATTTCTTCGGGTTTTTCGATCTGAAGAAGATCCACCGCTGTCGGGCATAGATCGGCAAGAATACCTTCTTCCCGGAGCGTCAGCCCCTGTTTCGTTACAATCACAGGCACCTGGTTCGTTGTGTGGGATGTCATCGGCTCATCGTCAAGTGTCACCACTTCATCGGCATTGCCGTGATCGGCGGTGATGATCGCCTGTCCGCCTTTTTCTGTAATCAGGTCCACGACTCTGCCTAGGCACTCATCCACCGCTTCCACGGCCTGAATGGTGGCGTCAAGTTTACCGGAATGTCCGACCATATCCGGATTGGCAAAGTTCAGGACGATAAAGTCATGGCGGTCGGCGTTGATTTCGTTAAGAAGAGCATCCGTCACCTGATAGGCACTCATCTCCGGCTGCAGGTCATACGTGGCGACTTTCGGCGAATCGATGAGAATACGGTTCTCTCCTTCAAATTCTTCCTGTCGGCCTCCGTTAAAGAAGAACGTAACATGAGGGTACTTTTCCGTCTCCGCGATCCGCAGCTGGCTTTTTCCGGCTTTAGCTGCCGTTTCCCCCATCGTGTTCTTCAGGTTCTGCGGAGGATAGGCGACATCGGCCTGTACAGATTCACTGTAGTTTGTCATCGTGACAAAGTGCAGATTCTGCGGTGCTTTGTCCCCGGTGTCGAATCCGTCGAAGTCTTCATTGGTAAACACTTCGGACAGCTGGATTGCACGGTCGGGACGGAAGTTGAAAAAGATGACCGCGTCGTTATCTTCGACGAGCGCCGTCGGTTCCCCTTCCTCATTTTTCATGACACACGGCTCTACAAATTCATCCCGGATTTCATTATTGTAGGACGTTTCAATCGCTTCTTCCGGGCTGTTGAAGGCAGGTGCGTCTCCGTACACGAGTGCCCGGTACGACTTCTCCAGACGTTCCCAGCGCTGGTCCCGGTCCATCGAATAGTAGCGGCCGTGCAGACTTGCCAGACGCCCGACACCAATGTCCTTCATTTTCTGCTGGAGCTGTTCCACATACGTCTTTGCCGTCGTCGGACCGACATCACGGCCATCCAGAAAGGCATGCACATAGACGTTTTCCAGTCCTTTTTGTTTCGCTGTATCAAGCAGGGCAAAAAGGTGGTCGATGTGGCTGTGCACACCGCCGTCGGAGAGCAGGCCGTACAGGTGAAGACTGCTGTTATGTTCTTTGGCATGCTCCACCGCTCCGCTCAGCGCTTCATTCTGATGAAACGTCTTTTCTTCAATGGCTTTGTTGATGCGGGTCAGGCTTTGGTACACGACTCTGCCGGCACCTATGTTCATGTGACCGACTTCTGAGTTACCCATCTGTCCTTCCGGAAGGCCTACAGCGGTTCCGCAGGCTTCCAGGCGGGTGTGGGGATATTGGTTCCAGTACCGGTCGAAATTCGGCGTCTCCGCCTGGGTGACAGCATTTCCTTTTGTTTCCGCGCGCATGGCGTAACCGTCCAGAATAATGAGTGCAACCGGTGCCTTACTCATTTCTTCCCGCCTCCACAAGTTTCAAAAATGCATCGGGCTTCAGGCTGGCTCCTCCAACAAGCGCGCCGTCAATATGTTCTTTCGCCATGTATCCGTCAATGTTTTCAGGCTTTACACTGCCGCCGTACTGGATACGCACCTTTTCGGCCGTGTCCTGGTCATACAGTTCCGCCAGCACCTTGCGTACTGTGCCGCACGTTTCATCCGCATCCTCCGCGCTGGATGATTTCCCGGTACCGATAGCCCAGATTGGTTCATAGGCAACGACAACGTCAGACGCTTTTTCCGCACTGATGCCTTCAAAGCCTTTAGTCACCTGTTCCCGTACAACCTGTTCGGTTTCATTGTTTTCACGCTGCTCCAGCGACTCACCGCAGCACATAATAGGCGTGATGCCGTATTCAAACGCAGCATGAACTTTTTGATTAACGCTTTTGTCGGTTTCGTTGAACATCTCACGGCGTTCGGAGTGACCGATGATGGAATACGTGATGCCGAGATCTTTCAGTGCAGCCGGACTGATTTCGCCGGTGAACGCACCGCTTTCCTCAAAGTGCATCGTCTGCGCGCCGACATGAACATCCGAGCCTTCTGCTTTATCGTTCATTTCCTTTAAAAACAGGGCCGGTGCACATACTACCGTTTCCACTTCACTGCTTGACGGGACATTCCCCTTGATTTCTTCGATAAACGACACAGCTTCTTCATGCGTTTTGTTCATTTTCCAGTTTCCCGCAATAATCGGCTTTCTCACACGTAAAACTCCTCTCTGTTATCGCTTTGTGTTATCTGTCATCCAGTGCTGCGACACCCGGCAGTACTTTTCCTTCCATGAATTCAAGCGATGCGCCGCCGCCTGTGGAAATATGGCTCATCTGATCGGCAAGACCGAATTTTTCAACCGCTGCTGCTGAATCGCCGCCGCCGATGACAGAATACGTGTTTTCAGCTTGCGCAAGTGCTTCGCCAATGCCTCTTGTTCCTTTGGAGAACAGGTCAAATTCAAAAACACCCATCGGTCCATTCCATAATACCAGTTTCGATGTCTGAATAACATCCGTGTATGCTTCGATAGTCTTCGGTCCGATATCGAGCGCTTCCCAGTCGGATGGGATGTTGTCGATGTTGACGATTTTCGTATTGGCTTCATTGCTTAAATCGTCTGCGATCGTTACATCAAGTGGCATGTAAAAGTTGACACCCTTGTCTTCGGCCTTCTGCATATACTCCTTAGCAAGCTCCAGCTTGTCTTCATCCAGCAGCGATTTGCCGATTTCATAGCCTTTGGCTTTCACGAAAGTGTAGGCAAGTCCGCCTCCGATAATCAGATTGTCGACCTTATCGAGCATGTAATCGATGACCCCGATTTTGTCTTTCACTTTCGCGCCGCCGATAATGGCTGTGAACGGACGGTCCGGGTCTTCAAGCGCCTGACCGAGCACGTCGAGTTCTTTTTCCATCAAAAGACCCGAAACCGATGGCAGGTGACGGGCGATGCCTTCTGTGGAAGCGTGCGCCCGGTGCGCTGCGCCGAATGCATCGTTGACGTAAACGTCAGCGAGGGATGCCAGGTTTTTGGAAAGCGTCTCATCGTTCTCTTCTTCCCCGGCTTCAAAGCGGAGGTTTTCAAGCAGAAGCACTTCACCTTCCGCTAATTCCGATGCTGCTTTTTCCGCTTCGGTGCCATATACTTCATCGACTTTCTTTACATCTTTCTGAAGTAGACTGCCGAGACGGACAGCTACCGGGCCGAGACGCAGTTCATCGTGTGCTTCGCCTTTCGGACGCCCGAGATGGCTCGCCAGAATGATTTTCGCTCCCTTTTCCATCATTAGCTGAATGGTCGGAAGTGCCGCACGGATCCGCGTATCATCCGTTACTTCTGCCTGTTCCATCGGCACATTAAAATCCACACGGCAGAAAACCGTTTTTCCTTTTAAATCGATATCTCTGATCGACTTCTTGTTCATGAAAGAGCCTCCTTTAGTTCAGTACTTTTTATCCATGTTCCCAAAAAACGGGAAGGGGAAAACCGGAAGTCTCCACTTCCCCCTTAGAAAAGGGTTTTGACATGGAAAAGAAAGGGAGCGGGGAAATTGACTTTCCACTCCCTTTCCAATGATTACCGGGGTATTTACTGTTGTTTAGCCATGTAAGCAACAAGGTCTACAAGACGGCTGGAATAACCAAACTCATTGTCATACCAGGAAATGACTTTGACCATATTGTCTTCCATGATCATGGTGGAAAGAGCATCTACCGTGGAGGATGTTGGTGTGCTGTTGTAGTCGCCGGATACGAGCGGTTCTTCACTGTAGCCGAGTACACCTTTCAGCTCTCCTTCGGATGCTTCTTTCAGTGCATTGTTGACGTCTTCTGCTGTTACGTCCTGTTCAAGCTCTGCAACGAAGTCGACGAGGGATACGTTTGGTGTCGGTACACGCATCGCCGCACCGTTGAGTTTGCCTTCAAGTTCAGGAAGTACGAGAGCAACTGCTTTGGCAGCGCCGGTGGACGTCGGGATGATGTTTTCTGCTGCTGCGCGCGCACGACGGTAGTCTTTATGCGGCAGGTCGAGAATCTGCTGGTCGTTTGTGTAGGAGTGAACGGTATTCATGAGACCGCGCTTCACACCGAACTTGTCATGCAGCACTTTGGCTACCGGTGCGAGACAGTTGGTCGTGCAGGACGCATTGGATACAACGTCGTGGGCAGCCGGATCGTACGTATTCTCGTTCACGCCCATCACAAAGGTAGCGTCTGTTTCTTTACCAGGCGCGGAGATGATGACTTTCTTGGCACCTGCTTCAAGGTGTTTGGCAGCATCGTCGCGTTTTACAAACAGACCGGTTGATTCAACAACCAGTTCCGCTCCGGCACCGCTCCAGTTGATCTCTGCCGGATTTTTCTCGGAAGTGACGCGGATTTCTTTTCCGCCGACAACGAGGTTTTCGCCGTTTACTTTCACTTCTTCTTCGAGGCCGCCGTGTACGGAGTCATGGCGGAGAAGGTGTGCCAGCATGTCCGCATCTGTCAGGTCGTTGATTGCTACAACTTCTACATCATCGTGCTTAAGGGCGGCGCGGAATACAACGCGTCCGATTCGTCCAAAACCGTTAATACCAATTTTTGTTGCCATAAATAAAATCCTCCCTTTAATAGTAATACCTATATTTACATTCCGCCGGCGTCCTTGCTTGAACGCGCCGGCAGAAAGTGAACATGACCAACATCCGGGACGGGTTACTCCCCGAGCACCGCCTGAGCGGCCCCTTCATCTGTGATCAGTACATCACTCGGTCTGTAATTCATGTAGGCGCTGATTGCCTCGGCCTTGGAAGCGCCTCCTGCCACCGTAATTACTTTCTGATTTTCCTGCAGTTCATCAAGCTGAAGGCCGATGGTTTTTTCCTTGTGAACAATCTGTCCGTGCCGGTCAAAATAATACCCGAATGCTTCGGCTACCGCTTCTTTTTCTTCCAAGATGCCAAAAATTTCATCTTCCGCTCCGCGGCGCCGGGCCATCGTGGAAGCCGCCCCGACTCCGTGAACGACCATACCTGCGCGCCGGATCAGGCGCAGAAGTTCTTTAATACCCGGTTCGAGAACGAGAGACTCTCTTGCTTCGCGGCTCAGCTGATCGGGAACATGAAGCAGGCGGTAATTTCCTTCTGCTTTCACCGCCATCGTGGAACTGATGGTATTGGCCTGGATTTCCACTTTTTCACCGAGTCCTCCGCGGGCCGGGACGAATGTAACAGCGTTGAATTTTTCATCCGGTGTCATCATCTCCGCCACATCAGCGAGGGTGGTGCCGCCTGCCACAGCTACAATATCTTCAGAATGCAGCATGTGTTTCATCTGCTGGATACAGGCTCTTCCCAACTCTTTTTTTACCCACGAATAACGGTCACTATTCCCGGGTACGATAATGACCTGCTCCACCTGAAGCCTGTCAGCCACCTGTTTCTCAAGATCCGCAAGGCCTGTGACGGATTTCATCGTCTCTTCGAGGCCCTCGAGCAGCGCTTCTCCGTCCTCGGTCAGCACCATGCCTCCCGATCCGATATGAATCAGGCTCTGTTCTTTTAAGAACAGCACTTCACTCCGGAGAATGCGTTCCGAGATTTCAAGGCTCCCTGCCAGCGTCCGTCTGCCGACCGGCTGCATCAGACGCAGATACTGAAGGATCCGGAATCTTTTTTCCATCACCTCAAGCACATCCGGCTGGAGTTTTTTTTGTAGTTCAATGAATTGTCGCATATGTACTCATCACCAGATCTACTTTCGGGACATAATTTGTCCCGGCGTGACATTTTAAGTCCCGCTTCAGAGTAAAAAAAAGAAAGTTCCTTCTCACTCTTTTATCATATCAAGATATAAGCTGACAGGCAATAAAAGTTTACGTTTTTGTGGCTTATGCTGATTTATCGATGATCCGGCTTTACAGGCACAAAAGCCGTTACAGATTCCTGCGGTGTTTATCAGACGTTTGAATCTTTTAAAAAACGGATAGTATACGGAAGGATTGTCGTTCCTTAATATCGAATAAGAAAACAGAAAAATCCCTGCCGGTAAATCGTTCGAGGTTTCGGTTTTCATCATGTACAATGAAGGACGAAACATAAATAAACGTGCGGCCCTTATTGTTTGACCATTATTGACCATTAGGGTATGATGGAAACATCAGCTGAGCAAGGGCTGCACGCACTTAACAAAGGAGGATGTAATACATGAATTTGATCCCTACAGTTATTGAACAGACGAACCGCGGAGAACGCGCGTACGACATTTATTCAAGGCTGTTAAAAGACCGCATTATCATGCTGGGTTCCGGCATTGACGATAACATTGCCAACTCAGTCGTAGCGCAGCTTCTGTTTTTGGCTGCCGATGATCCGGATAAAGATATTTCCCTTTACATTAACAGTCCGGGCGGTTCCATTACAGCAGGCATGGCTATTTACGACACCATGCAGCACATCAAACCGGAAGTTTCCACGATCTGCGTCGGAATGGCCGCTTCCATGGGATCCTTCCTGCTTGCTTCAGGACAGGAAGGCAAGCGTTATGCGCTGCCGAACAGTGAAGTCATGATCCACCAGCCGCTCGGCGGTACCCAGGGACAGGCAACCGATATTGACATTCACGCCCGCCGGATCCTTGAAATCCGCGAGAAATTGAACAGTATCCTGTCCGAGCGCACCGGCCAGCCGAAAGAGATTATCGAGCGCGACACCGACCGAGACAACTTCATGACAGCCGATGAAGCGAAAAACTACGGTCTCGTCGACGATGTTCTTTACAAATAAGAACCCGCTGAAGCTTCTAATAAGCTTAAAAAACCGGCACCTTGTAAAAGGATGCCGGTTTTTTTATTCTTCTTTTTCCACGAAGCGGGTAAGCTCTTCGACCGCTTCCTGTTCATCTTCTCCATCCACGGAAAGTTTGATCGTTTCCCCGGTTCTTGCGGCCAGGCTCATGATGCCCATAATGCTTTTCGCGTTCACTTTTTTATCTTCTTTTTCAATAAACACATTGGATTGAAAGCGGTTTGCTTCCTGGACAAATAAAGCGGCGGGCCTGGCCTGCAAGCCCGTCTTTAACTTCACTTCTGCTTTTTTTTCAATCAACCGGTTTTCCTCCCTTTCCTTGTTTACTCGGCATGTACCCCGTTTTCCGGCAGCACAATCTCTTCGCCGTTGCGGATTTTCTCAGCAAGCTGGTCGATTTTGCGGAGCCTGTGGTTGACTCCGGATTTGCCGACAGGACCGCTCGGCACCATCTCTCCCAATTCTTTCAAGGTTACATCCTGATACTTCACCCGCATCTCCGCCATCTCCCTAACTTTTTCAGGAAGATTTTCAAGACCGACGCGCCCTTCCACAAGCTGAATGTTTTCCACCTGCCGCAGCGCCGCTCCCACCGTCTTGTTCAGGTTGGCGGTTTCACAGTTCACCAGGCGGTTCACAGAATT
Organism: Salibacterium halotolerans; assembly: GCF_900115625.1. Classification (GTDB taxonomy): domain Bacteria; phylum Bacillota; class Bacilli; order Bacillales; family Marinococcaceae; genus Salibacterium; species Salibacterium halotolerans. The sequence goes on from NZ_FOXD01000017.1 coordinate 16,075, forward strand.
ACGCATGTCTTTCATGATTCTGACATCCTCAAAATAAAGAAGCGCCTGGTGGGCTCCGATTACATTGAGAAATTCTGTTATTCTTTCACTTTCTTTAATGTAGAGGATAAATCCTTTTTTTCGTTCCAGACTTTTTGACGAAAGATCAAATTCCTGAAGCAGTTCCTGCAGGGACCGGTTATGTTCTTCATACAGTGAAAAAATTTCAAGATGATACGACGATGTTTCCGGATGATTAACCGAACCTCCTGCGAGAAACGCGCCTCTCAGGTACGCGCGTTTGCATTTGGTATCTTTCAGTATATCGCGGGATATCGTACGGATAAAACGGTATCCATCCTCCATAATACTTAAATCACGGAGCATGTGTCTGGCTTCCTCGACAACTCGGACGAGATAGACATTGTTTTTTTTCAGCCGCATTTTTTTGCGTACCATTAATTCGATGACCGTCTCCGGATATATTCTTTTAATAAGCTGGTAAATGCGGCGGGCAATAGCCGCGTTTTCCGTTGATACATCAAGGATCAGTTCACCTTCGCTGAACGAGATGGAACCGTTCATGCGCGCAAGTGCTGCGAGTTCCGCTTTAGCGCAGTAGTCCTCTTCTTCAAACCGGGTCAGTTCTTTTTTTGTCATAGCTGCAAAAGATGACATGTACCATCTTCACCGCCTTTCACGTTCCACCTGTCTATCCAGCATTCACATCTGGGCAAGCAGCGACTGGGACACTTTCACCGCATCATGACGGAACAAATGGTCCCGGTAATGCATGAAAGCATCCTGCACAACGCGGCAGCCGAGCTGCTTTACCCGGGCTTCATCAAAGGTGACCGGGTACGCCGATTCTTCCTTGTAATTGGCAAGTATATCAGGAGGTATTTCGGTATTACTGACGAGTACCGTTTCTATCAGGCTTCGGCCGGTATGTTCCTGAATCGCCTCAATGTGGTCGGCGACGGTAAAATAATCGGTTTCCCCGGCCTGGGTCATTCCGTTGCAGATATATACCTTCCGTGCTCCGGCTTCTTCCACCGCTTCGGCAATGCCGGGTACAAGCAAATTTGGAATAACGCTCGTATACAAACTTCCAGGGCCGAATACAATGACATCCGCCTCCCGGATCGCGTCAAGACTCTCCGGCAGAGGCTGGACGGTTTCCGGCGAGAGGTATACCCGCCGTATCCGTTTACCTGAATTCGGAATATTGGATTCCCCGGATATAATCGTGCCATCTGTCATTTCCGCATGCAGTTCAATGCTTTGATTGGATGCCGGGAATACATTTCCCTTTACATTTAACACCGTACTTAATTCACTGATTCCTTTTGCAAAATCACCCGTAATGGATGTCATACCGGCGAGAAGAAGATTGCCGAGCGAATGACCAGTCAGTCCGTTGCCGTTTTCAAACCGGTGCTGAAACATCTGTTCAATCATCGGCTCCACTTCTGCCAGCGCCACCAGTACATTCCGTACATCCCCGGGCGGCGGAATATCAAGTTCTTTACGGAGTCTTCCTGAGCTGCCGCCGTCATCAGCTACCGTAACAATAGCGGAAATATTAACAGGAAATGTCTTCAGTCCTCTTAACAGCACGGATAGTCCGGTTCCCCCGCCGATGACAACAATATTTGGTTTTTCCACGATGATTATTCCTTCCCTTTCTCTATATCACGGTGGGTTTTATGCACGGCATATCCCCCGGCAAAATAATCAGCTACATATTCAGCCAGTGTAACCGAGCGGTGTTTGCCTCCGGTACAGCCGATGGCAATAATCAGCTGGCTCTTTCCTTCCCGTTTATATTGTGGAAGCATGTAACTTAATATATCAAGCAGTTTTTCGGTGAATTCCTTCGTTTCCGTCCATTTTAACACATAGGATGAGACTTCTTCTTCCAATCCGGTTTTGGGCTTGAGATGGTCAATATAATGGGGATTGGGAAGAAAACGCACATCAAACACGAGATCCGCATCAATTGGCAGCCCGTATTTGTATCCAAATGACAGAATGTTGACCGAAAAGCCATCTTTTTCAGGCGCCGAAAAGGACTGTATAATCCTCTCCCGCAGCTGCTTTGGATTCAGTCCGCTCGTGTCGATAATCTGGCGTGCCCGTCCTTTCAGGTCTTCCAGGATATCACGTTCCTGATGGATGCCCTCAAGCGGAGTTTCTGCGGCCGCAAGCGGATGAGAACGCCGCGTTTCTTTATAGCGCTGCACGAGTACATCATCTTTGGCGTCCAGAAACAGAATGTGGGTGCTTAAATGAGTTTTCAGGCGCAGGTTGTCGACCGCCTCAAACAGGTGGTCAAAAAATTCCCTCCCTCTGAGATCAATAACCAGTGCCACTTTATTCATCTGTCCGCCTGAATTTTCAATCAGTTCCACAAACGTCGGTATCAGCGCAGGCGGCAGATTATCCACACAGTAGTAGCCCATGTCTTCAAAACTCTGGACGGCAACGGTTTTTCCCGCTCCAGACATGCCGGTGATAATGACGACATGAATATCCTCCTGCGGCTGTTCCTTTTGTACATATTTCGTCTGGTTTTCTGCCAATTACAGCTCCTCCTTATCAAAACGCGAATGCAGAAGATGAAAATCCCGGTCGTAGTGAAACGTTCCGTACAGAATTCCGGTATCCTCCAGAACGTGGCGGAAAATCGCCCGGTCACCTTCGGCCATCGGCAGACCGGCCGTCCGTTCCACCGGTACCAGCTCCAGCTTTCCTTCCGGCGACTGATCGAGCACCCTGCCGCGGCTGGACCGCGCTTCAAAACTGAACATCATCCACTCCGACAGCAGATGCCTTTCGTCCATCACTAAAAAGGTGAAAATGCCGCGGAGTGCTGGATGAAGCAGGGATAACCCGGTTTCTTCCCGGTATTCGCGTACAACAGCATCCCGTACGGACTCCCCGCTTTCCATTTTTCCACCGGGCGGCACCCACCAGTTCCGGCTTGGTTTCTGCAGTAAGAGGACGTCTTTTGTATCATGAAGAAAACAGTTTGTTACCCGCTGCATGGCTCTCCCTCCGCTCTATCTCTATTCAGTATACTATGCAGGAGGGGGTCTGCTCAATTTTTCAGCAGGTGTATCCCGTATGACGGAACCAAAAAAAGAGCACAGGCCGGGACCTGTGCTGCTCCAAATAATATTTTAAGGGGGTCAATTACTGTACTTATCTTATCATGTTTCCTGTTTCATACTGGTTACAGATCGATTAATATCTGTTTAATTTTTGTAAAGAAAAGTATCAGGCATTGACCGTGCTTTTCAGTTCTTCTACATATTCCTGCGCCGTCTGGGCTGCGATGGAGCCGTCGCCGGTAGCTGTGACAATCTGGCGCAGCGATTTTTCGCGGAGATCTCCGACTGCGTAGACTCCCGGAATTTTTGTTTCCATTTCTTCATTCGTTTCAATATAGCCTTCTTCGTTTGTGATACCAAGCCCGTTGACAGCATCATTCAACGGAATCATGCCGATATAGATGAAGGCGCCGCTCGTTTCGAAATCATAATCTTCGCCGCTGTTCAGGTCCGTGAGTGTCACACTTCCGACCTTGCCGTCTTTATTATTGATTTCTTTGACGACGTGGCTCCATTTAAAGTCAATTTTGTCGTTCACAAACGCGCGCTGCTGCAGAATCTTCTGTGCTCTCAGCTCATCCCGGCGGTGGATCACCGTCACTTTGGAAGCAAAACGGGTCAGGTATACCGCTTCCTCTACAGCGGAGTCACCGCCTCCGACGACAACAATTTCTTTGTCACGGAAGAAAGCACCATCGCATACCGCACAGTAGGACACACCGCGGCCGCCGAGTTCGTTTTCACCATCTACGCCGAGCTGTTTGTAGACAGCACCGGTGGCCACAATAACGGAACGTGCTTTGTATTCTTTCTTGCCGGCCCGGACAATTTTATAGTCTTTGTGATCTTCAATTTCTTTGACGTCGCCGTAGGCATACTCGGCTCCGAATTTTTTGGCGTGGCTGAACATTTTATTGGAAAGGTCCGGTCCAAGAATGTGTTCAAAACCAGGGAAGTTCTCCACATCTTCGGTATTGGCCATCTGTCCTCCCGGGATCCCCCGTTCGAGCATCAATGTCGACATTTCCGCTCTGGATGTGTAAACAGCTGCCGTCATACCAGCCGGACCGGCGCCGGCGATAATCACATCATAAATTTTTTCATCTGTCATGATGAATCACTCCTCTTCCTCCTCCATAATATCTCCTTAAGCATTCATACCCATACAGTTGGCTGTGCTTTACGGCTATCTTAAGCAATTCCCCCGCTTACGTCCAGAAATGTGCCTGAAGATTTAAAGCAGCGGGGCAGACCATAATTCACGCATCACATCACTGGAGAATAACAGATGATGCTCCATCTTATCCAGAAGAACATCTGCTCCTGTATGCCCTTTGGCACGGGCGGTACTCCATCGTTTTTGTGCTTCCTGCAGGTGACCGGCCTGATAAGCGGCGGCTCCGCAGTAAAAGAAAAATTCCGCTTGTTCCGGAGCAGACCGCTGCCTGTATTTCCGGAAAAAGAGAAAGGCAGCCTCCCCTTCTTCAAGCAGGGTAAGGGTTGCGGCCGTCCGGTACAAATGATCACGGTCCAGCGGAAGAACCTGTTTCAGCATCCCAGCTGTTTCAAAAGATTCCTGATCCCTTCCCGCTTCTTTATAAAGGAGGGCAAGCTGACATCCTGCCGGAACATAATAATGCTCGTGCCACACTTCTTTGGCATAGACCAGCGCTTCCTCCACATGTCCTTTCAGGTAAAGAACACGGACAAGCCGGCTCTGGGCGGCCGGATAATACGGATAGGCCGCAATAAGATCTTCCAGTGTGTTCTCGGCTTCAAACAGGCGGTTCTCTTCTATCATACGAAGCGCCCGTTCATACGTTATAATCAGTTCATCATCGGCTTCGGGGTCTTCAGACCGGGCACCTTCCTCTTCACTGTCCATTTCCAGCATTTCCAGAAGATACTTGGTGTCTTCGGCAAAATCCCCCTCCGGCGCCAGCACAAGATACTGGGCCGCTGTCTCGCCGGCTTTATCGAACAAGCCCTGATAGGCGTAATTATTCGCCAAAAAAAAGTAGCATTCATACAATGTTTCATCGACATGTTCGAGTACATGCGACAATAGCTCATTTGAGGCGGTATATTCGCCCATATCGGAATAAATGGCTGCCAGCTGGCACTGAAAAACGCCTTGTTCGGGATTCAGCTCCACAGCACGCCGAACATATTTAACGGCGCGTTTCAGCTCTTGTTTCTGATAAGCATGAACGCCCCGCTTGAAAAAGTAATCACTATGATGAATAAATGGGATAACCTGTCCCTGAGATTGTTGTGTTTTCACCTATATCCCCTCCATCGGGAAAAAACCATACGCATTAGGTTCAGTATATCATCAACAAAAACGTAAGAAAAGCACGGGAAAGAGGTTAGGAGAAGAGCGCGTACCAGCCAAACAGGCATAATTACACGCCGGCGCACCCTGGCTTGCATGCCCCACATACAGCAAAAAAAAGACGGAACGCAGGGAATGATCCCGCAACCCGTCTTTTTCTGTGTATTATTTCCCATGGCGTTCGTTCAGTACGCGCAGTACGTCGTTAAATGGAAGACGCTGTTCGCGGAGCAGGACAAACAGGTGATACAAAAGATCGGCGCTTTCCATGCTGAGCTCTTCGGGATCCCGGTTTTTGGCGGCGATCAGCACTTCGCTTGATTCTTCGCCGACTTTTTTCAGGATTTTGTCCACGCCTTCGGTGAACAGGTACGTCGTATAGGCACCTTCCGGCATTTCGGCCGAGCGTTTGGCGATCGTCTGCTCCAGTGTATTCAAAATCTCAAACCGGTTTCCGTCCGCCGGAGCGGCTGTATCCTTCAGAAGGGAGTCTGTAAAACAGCTGTAGGAGCCGGTATGACAGGCCGGTCCGTTCGGAATGACTTCGATAACGAGAGCATCCTGATCGCAATCGTACCGGATATCGGTGACCTGCTGGGTATGCCCGGAACTCTCTCCTTTGTGCCAAAGCCGGTCTTTGGAGCGGCTGTAAAACCATGTTTCTTTTGTCTCGATAGTCGTTTGCAGCGATTCTTTATTCATGTAGGCAAGGGTCAGTACTTCGCGGCTGACCGCATCCTGGACGACAGCGGGAATCAGACCGTTATCATCAAATTGAAGTTCGTCTATGTTCATCGCACCCGCACTCCTTCCTCGCGTAAATGCTTTTTCACTTCTTCGACGGACGTTTCTTTGTAATGAAAAATGGAAGCCGCCAAAGCTGCGTCGGCATTGGTTTCAGAAAATACCCGGCTGAAGTGTTCTTTCACGCCGGCGCCGCCGGAGGCAATAACCGGGACGGATACAGCGTTGTTGACAGTTTCGGTGAGGGACAGGTCAAATCCATCTTTGGCCCCGTCCTGATCCATGCTCGTAAGCAGAATTTCTCCGGATCCACGCCTGACAACTTCGCGGGCCCATTCCGTCACCTCCCACTCCGTCGGGGTACGTCCGCCGTGGGTATAGATCCGCCAGGAATCAAGCTCTTCATCGAATTTGGCATCAATGGCTGTCACTATGCACTGAGACCCAAAATAGTCCGCCCCTTCACTGATCAGTTCCGGACGTTTTACCGCTGCGGTGTTGAGCGATACTTTATCGGCGCCGGCCCGCAGAATCGTGCGCATGTCATCAAGCGTGTTAATGCCGCCTCCGACCGTAAAAGGTATAGCGAGCGTACCAGCGGTTTCCCGGACCACATCCACCATTGTTTTGCGGCCTTCATGGGACGCGGAGATATCGAGAAATACAAGTTCATCCGCTCCCTGCTCATCATAAAAGGAAGATAGTTCCACCGGATCGCCGGCGTCGCGGAGACCGACAAACTGCACCCCTTTCACGACACGTCCTTCTTTCACATCCAGACACGGGATAATTCGTTTTGTAATCACGACCAGTTCACCTCCTGCAGTGCTTCTTCCAGGTTCAGCCTACCGGTGTATACGGCTTTTCCGGTAATTGCGCCGGCAATGCCGTCGCCTCGGCGTGCGGCCAGTTCTTTCACATCTTCGAGCCGGCTCACCCCGCCGGAAGCAATGACTTCTGCTCCCGTCTCCCGGGCCAGTTCCGCGGTGGCCTCGACGTTCGGTCCTTCCATCATACCGTCTTTGGAGATATCGGTGAAAATAAACGTCTCTGCGCCGTATTCTACCATTTTTCTGCCAAGGGCCGCCGTTGTCACATCGGAGGTTTCGAGCCAGCCGTTGACCGCGATGCGGCCGTCCCGTGCATCCAGACCGATCGCAATCCGGCTGCCGTAGCGCGCCAGCATCTCTTTGGCAAAATCGGGATTCTGAAGAGCCACACTTCCGAGAATGACGCGGTCCACACCGTGATTCAGGTAATAGGATACATCGTTTTCGGTCCGAATCCCGCCGCCTGCCTGTATGTTGACATCAAGCGTCCGGGCGGCTTCCACAATATGTTCGTGATTCACACGCTGTTTGTCTCTGGCGCCGTCCAGGTCGACCATATGAATCCAGGAAGCGCCAGCCTCCTGGAAATGTTCCGCCATCGCTGAGGGAGAATCTCCGTATACCGTTTCTTTCTCGTAATCTCCCTGAAGCAGGCGTACGCATCTGCCGCCGCGTATATCAATGGCCGGATAGAGATCGAACTTACTCATAGGTATTTCTCCCTTCCGCGACAATCGTGCCGAAGTTTTCAAGAATCTTCATGCCGATAGTGCTGCTTTTTTCCGGGTGGAATTGGGTGCCGAGGACACGCCCGCGGCCCACAACCGCCGGAACCGTTTCATAATAATCGCTGTCCGCGATCAGTACGTCTTCGTCTTCGGTTTGAATCACGTAAGAATGGACAAAGTAGACGTGGCCTTCTACTACACCCTTCAACAGATCATGCTGCGGTTGTTTGAATGAGAGCTTGTTCCAGCCCATATGCGGCACTTTGTACGCTGTGCCGTCTTCGGTGACACCGGGAAAATGCTTCGCATAACCGGGAAGAAAACCAAGTCCTTCGGTATGTTTGTTTTCTTCACTGCCGTCGAACAGAAGCTGCATGCCAAGGCATATGCCAAGCAGTGGTCTGCCGTCGGCGGCCCATTTTTTGATGAAATCTTCCTGGCCTTTTTCTTGCAGCAGGTTCATCGCATCGTGAAACGATCCGACACCCGGCAGGATCAGTCCGTCCGCTTCTGCCAGACGATCCGGATCTTCCGACAGAAAGTACGGAACGTTCAGCCGTTCCAGTGCTTTGCTGACACTGTGGAGGTTTCCCATCCCGTAATCAATAACTCCGATCATGTCCTTCCCACTTCCTTCCTTACAACATTCCTTTTGTCGAGGGAACTCCTTTTACCCGGTCATCCATCTGCACCGCTTCATCAAGCGCACGTCCAAGCGCCTTGAACACGGCTTCGACAATATGGTGGGTGTTGTGGCCGTAATGGACGATGACATGCAGATTAATTCTTGCTTCCACCGCAAATTTCCAAAGAAATTCATGCACGAGCTCCGTGTCAAATGTACCAATCGAGGCAGCCGGGAGATGCGCACGGTACTCCAGGTGCGGGCGGTTGCTTAGATCGACGACCACCTGGGCGAGCGCGTCATCCATCGGCACCAGTGCCTGCCCGTAGCGCCGGATTCCTTTTTTGTCCCCCAGCGCTTCCTGAAAAACATGCCCGAGACAGATGCCGATATCCTCGGTCGTGTGATGATCATCAACGTCTGTGTCGCCGTTTGCGTCAATCGTCACATCGAAGTGGCCGTGTTTCGTGAATAGATCAAGCATATGAGTCAAAAATGGAACACCGGTCGAGATGGAACCATTTCCTTCGCCATCCAGGTCCATGTTCAGGCGGATATCTGTTTCCTTCGTTTTTCTTTCGATGGAACTGCTGCGTGATGTCATCCGTTCTCTCCTTTCCCGCGGCGCTCCACGGCGCGCGCATGACCTTCCAGCCCTTCCAGACGGGCAATTTGTGCAATATCACCGGCATGATCTTCAAGAGCGGTGCGGCTGTAGGAAATAATACTCGATTTTTTCGTGAAATCATCCACGCTGAGCGGACTCGAAAAGCGGGCGGTGCCGTTTGTCGGGAGAACATGGTTGGGGCCCGCCATGTAATCACCGACAGGTTCCGAGCTGTACGGGCCGAGAAAAATAGCTCCCGCGTGCCGGATACGGCCGAGAAGGGCATGCGGATCTTCCACGAGCAGTTCGAGATGCTCTCCGGCAAGCTGATTCACCGCCTCCACCGCCTGTGTCATGGAATCGGCAAGGTAAATAGCTCCGTGATGACAGAGCGATGCAGCGGCGATGTCCTTTTTCGGAAGGGTTTCCAGCTGTTTATCGACTTCAGCTTTTGTCTGCTCCGCGACATAGCGGGACGTCGTAACGAGCACGGCCGACGACATTTCATCGTGCTCGGCCTGGGAAATCAGGTCCGCTGCTGCCAGATCCGGGGACGTTGTTTCATCAGCCAGCACGACAATTTCACTGGGGCCGGCGATCATATCAATGTCCACCTGCCCGAATACCTCGCGTTTTGCGAGGGCCACAAAAATGTTGCCGGGACCGGTGATTTTATCCACGCGTGGAACGGTTTCGGTTCCGTAGGCAAGAGCCGCCACCGCCTGGGCGCCGCCTGCTTTCAAGATCCGGCTGACACCGAGTTCCGCGGCTGTCACAAGCACTCCGGGAGTCAGTTTTCCGTCTGCATCCGGCGGCGACGTCATTACAATGTCTTCCACGCCGGCGGTCTGGGCCGGGATAACATTCATCATAATCGTTGATGGATAGGCAGCCTTGCCTCCGGGGACATACACCCCCGCCCGGTCGAGCGGTGTGATTTTCTGACCGAGCATCGTTCCATCTTCCTGGGTTGTTATCCAGGACTGTCTGATCTGTTTTTCATGAAAAGAACGAATGTTGGCCATCGCCCGGCGCAGGGCCTTAAGAGACTTGTCGGAAAAATCCCGGTACGCCTCTTCCATTTCCTGCGGCGTGACAAAAAAAGAATCCAGCCGGGCTCCGTCGTATAATTCCGTCAATTCACGAAGGCCGTCGTCCCCTTTTTCCCGGATTTTTGCCACAATCGCTCCAACGGTTTCTCTTTCCTTTTCCGTGCTTTGTTCCAGATTTCGTTCCAGACTTACCTCAGGGCCGAGTTCCACGATGTTCATCGCACGTCCTCCTCTATCACTTCCGCAAGCCGCGCCGCTATCTCATCAATTCGGCTGTCTTTCAGGCGGTAGCTGACGGGATTCACAATCAGCCGCGACGTGATGGATACAATCGTCTCGAGCTCCACCAGGCCGTTTTCCTTCAGCGTCCTGCCGCTTGAGACAATATCAACAATCCGGTCGGCGAGACCGACAAGCGGCGCAAGTTCAATTGATCCGTTCAACTTAATAATCTCCACCTGTTCCCCCTGTTCCTTGAAATAACGGGCAGCAAGATTCGGGTACTTGGACGCTACTTTCGGATTGACATCTGTTTTCTCAAACCCGGGAAGCCCCGCCACCGCCATGTAGCAGGGGCTGATGCCAAGATCAAGCACTTCATGCACGTCCCGTTCTTCTTCGAGCATCGTATCCTTCCCGGCTACTCCGATATCGGCCACCCCGTGTTCAACGTAGGTCGGCACGTCCATCGGTTTAGCCAGGATAAAACGCATATCCGCTTCCGGAGCATCCACAATCAATTTTCTCGAATCATCAAATTCCGGAGGCAGGGAAAAACCGGCCCGGCGGAGAAGTTCAACCGCTTCTTCAAAGATCCGGCCCTTAGGCATCGCTATTTTCAAAGGTTCTGTCATCTGCCTTCGTCCTCCTTCGCCGCTTTGTTCAGATCAATCCATTCGCTGAAACTGCTCTGCAGCTGCTCCACGTTCTCCACGCCGGCTTTATCCTGGAGAACGACCCGTTTTCCGAGTCCGCGCTGCCGCCGTGCTTCTTCCACCGCTTCGCTTCTCTGTTCACGACTGAATAAAATGCAGGTCTGAGCGGGTTTTTCGCCGGTAAGACCGAGCGCTTCGACGAGAAGGTCGAGGCGGATACCGAATCCGGTGGCGCGTCCCGGGCGTTCAAACTTACCCAGCAGCTCATCGTACCGGCCGCCTCCCGCAAGCGGAAAACCGAGCCGGCTTCCATATCCTTCAAAAACGACACCGGTGTAATAACTCATGTGGAGCACCAGGTTGAAATCAAAAGTAACGTGCTGCTCTACGCCGTAGCACTCCAGCACTTCGCGGATCTGCCGGAGGTTCTCAAGCGCCCTGCCGGCTTCCCCGTTGTGGACGAGCGCGTCCGCTTCATCGAGCTTCTCTGCGCCGCCCCGCAGCTGAAGCAGTCCGAGCAGACGGTTTTCCTCTTCTTTTGGAAGGCCGAGCGATTTTACGTGCTGTCCAAATCCAACGTGATTCTTTTCATATAAAAAGCGACGCAGGTTGTCCACCGGTTCTTCGTCTCCGAGCACATCAAACAGCAGCGCGTTGACATAGCCGATATGGCCGACCGCCACCTGGAAGTCTTCAAGTCCTGCTTCTTTCAGGGCGGCCGCCATTAACGCGATGACTTCGCCGTCAGCACTCGCCGTGCTGTCGCCAACAAGCTCCACACCCATCTGCTCAAATTCCGCAGGCCGGCCGCCCTCGCGCTGCTGCGCGCGAAAAACATTGGTATGGTACGACAGACGGATAGGAAAAGACTGCTCTTTCAGGCTCGATGCCGCCACTCTTGCGATAGGCGCGGTCATATCAGGGCGCAGTACAAGGGTATGCCCCTGCTGATCCAGCAGTTTGAACAGCTGCTGATCCAAAATGGCCGATGCGCGGCCTACCGTATCGTAATACTCCAGAGCAGGTGTTTCGATAGGGAGATATCCCCAGCTTCCAATTTCAGATTCCAGGCGGTCCGCAACACTGCGTTTTGTCTGGTAATAAGCCGGCAGTGTGTCCCGCATGCCCAGTGGTTTTTCAAACATAAATGGCTGCGTCAAAACAGACACTCCTTTCGAGTCGGGGGAATTGGTTCGTTATATGTATGCAAAAGGACGGGAAAGACCCTCTGTATCTTGCAGGAATAGAAAAAATTTTTACTTTAGTCTGCTAATGTAATAGAGAGATAAAGTGTATATCATGTAGTTTACACCCATGCCGAAGCGCCGTCAATCCGGAAAATATGCTATTAAAAAAGCCCTTTTCCGGCGCAGTCGGGTGCGCCGGTAAAAGGGCTATCTGGACGTGTGAAGGATCTGAAGCGGGTTTCCGCCGACGACGCTCCCGGCTTCCACGTCTTTATGGACGACTGAGCCCGCCGCTACCACCGCCTCGTCACCAATCCGCACTCCCGGCAGAATGGTGGAATTGGCTCCTATCATGACGTGATCACCGATTTCCACAGCACCGAGCCGGTATTCGGTGATCAGGTATTCATGAGCGAGAATCGTTGTATTGTATCCTATCACGCTGTTTTTTCCTATGGATATTTTTTCTGGATACATGACATCCGGCATCATCATTAAGGCAAATGCCGTTTTTTCTCCAACCTGCATGCGCAGAAAGGTTCGGTACATCCAGTTTTTCAGCGGCAGAAAAGGGGTCAGGCGGGCAGTCTGAATGACGATGAAATTTTTGACGACCTTCCAGAACGATACCGTTTTGTACATCTGCCAGAGGGAGTTGGAGGATTCCACCGGGTACCGCTCCGTGCGCCTCATGTCTCTTTCACTCCCACATACCCAAGGATGCCGGGCATCGTCTGCAGCATAATGTCCGGTTCGAAAGACTGCAGGTGCGCTTCCCCTTTAATCGTCCAGGCGACACCAGCCGTCGTCACCCCTGCGTTTTTTCCGGCGAGGATGTCATACTGGCTGTCCCCCACCATCATCGTTTCATCCGGTCCGGATCCGAAAGGCTCCATCGCCCGCTGCAGCGGCTCCGGATCAGGCTTTGCCCGTTTTACATCGGCCAGCGTAATAACGGTTGGGAAGTAAGGAGCGAGACCCGATGTTTCCAGCCCAAGCAGGGCGGTTTCCCTGCGCTTGGTCGTCACCACAGCGAGATGGAACCCCTGCTCATGCAGCGTCTGTATCGTTTCGGTGACTCCTTCGTACTCTTCCAGCAGCTCATCGTGGTGATCGAGTGTGAATTGCTGATACATCCGGATCATCCCATCCGCCTGATCGGGATCAATCGAGCGGAAATTATCGGGAAGAGGCGTCCCGATAAACCCGATAATATCCTCCCGCGAATACCGGCCGGGATAATAAGACTCCAGCACATGTTCAAACGAAGCGATAATGAGTGGGTTGGTGTTCACAAGCGTACCATCAAAATCAAACAAAATGGTATTTATCGTCATAAGCTGCCTCCTTGCGGTCCGTCTTTATTTTTTCTTTTTGGATGAAGATTTGGTTTTTTGTTTGGGCACTCCGCTTCCATCTTCATCCAGATAACGGGCGGAGGCAAGACCGGTCTTTCTACGGTACGCCCACAGCAGAGCCGAACCGATAATCAGTACCACCGAAATGACCTGGGCGGCCATGAGGTTATCGCCGATCATCAAGCTGTCTGTCCTCATCGCTTCGATAAAGAAACGGCCGGCGGAATACCAGATCACGTAACTCAGGAACAGTTCGCCCCGTTTCAGGTTGACGCGGCGGAGCAGGAGCAGAAGAATGAGCCCGAGCACGTTCCAGACGGATTCATACAGAAAGGTCGGGTGATAATACGTGCCGTCTATGAACATCTGCTCGATGATAAAATTGGGGAGCTGCAGGTTTTCAAGAAAAGCACGTGAAACCGGGCCGCCATGCGCTTCCTGGTTCACGAAGTTTCCCCAGCGGCCGACAGCCTGTCCGAGAATAATACTCGGCGCGGCAATGTCTGCCATTTTCCAGAACGATACGCCCCGCATTCTTGTAAATACAACAGCGGTAAGGACAGCGCCGATCAGCCCGCCGTGAATGGCAAGGCCGCCTTCCCACACCGCCAGTATTTCGCCTGGATTGTCCGCATAATATCCCCAGCGGAAAATCACATAATAAAGCCTGGCGCACAAAATCGAAATCGGTATAGCAAAAATAAGAAGATCCGCAAAAATATCTTTAGGCAGGCCGCGTTTTTTGGATTCCCGGTTTGCAAGTAAAAATCCGAGAAGGGCGCCCAGTCCGATTAGAATACCGTACCAGTAAACCGGCCAGGACCCGATTTGAAACGCGACACGATCAATAGGTAGTGCTGTATATATCATCTGTCTTCTCTCCTATCCTTAAAAATCCTCCCGGTTCCCCTCTTCAATAACATCGGTTAAACGGTCGGAAAACTGCTTTGCCGTGTTAATGCCCATCCGCTTCAGACGGAAATTCATCGCCGCCACTTCGACGATAACAGCAAGGTTACGTCCGGGGCGGACAGGAATCGTATACTTCGGTATTTCTGTGTCAATGATCGGAAGCGTCGCTTCTTCCAGGCCGAGACGGTCGTACGCTTTGTTTTCATCCCAGAGTTCCAGGTGGATCGTCAGTCCGATACGCTTAAACGGACGTACCGCTCCCGCTCCAAACAAGGTCATCACATCAATAATACCCAGACCCCGTATTTCAAGCAGGTGCCGTATCAATTCCGGCGCACTTCCGACGAGCGTATCTCCGTGCTGCTGGAAAATCTCAACCGAATCATCGGCAACAAGACGGTGGCCGCGGCGCACCAAATCCAGGGCGGTTTCACTTTTACCGACGCCGCTCGCTCCCGTTAACAGCACACCAATGCCGTAAATATCCACGAGCACTCCATGGACAGCCGTCGATTTGGCCAGCCGTGCTTCGAGAAAGTTGGTAAGCTGACTGCTCAGACGCGTCGTCGTAACATCGGAGCGCATCACCGGAACGCCCATATTTTCTGCGCTGTCCAGCAGTTCCGGCGGAGCAATCAGACCCCGCGAAATAATAATCCCCGGTGTGTCATATGTACAAAGGTTCGTCATCCGTTCTTTTTTCTCTTCCTCACTCAGCTGCTGAAAAAAAGACAGCTCCGTCCGTCCAAGGAGCTGCAGCCGTTTGGCGGGATAATACGTGAAAAACCCGGCCATTTCGATTCCGGGCCGCGAAATGTCACTCGTTGTAATAGCGCGGTATACCCCGTCGTTCCCGGCGAGCACCTCCATATTGAATTGTTTGACTAAATCATTGGCGCTTACTTTCGGCATACATACCCCTCTACCTTGTTCCTTTCCGGAGAGTGCTGCTCCGGTTGGAATCATCAGAATTTTTCTGCTTATGCTTTTCTTATTGTAGCACGTTTTCACCGTCTATTGGAAATCAAGGTTTGAGAAAGAGGATGTGGCAGGCAGGGGATGGTTGTGGCGGGTTGGCGGGATGGAGGCGGGGTGAAAGGTAGGATAGGAAGTGGACACTACATGGTCGAATAATGTATGTAGTGTCCTCGGAAAGTATATCAAGAAACACTGCGACTCCGGCGCGGACGATTAGTGGTTCCTCGGCTTTCTTAAGGAACCACTATCCTCCCGTTTCAGCGCCGTAGTGTCCGCTTTATGGTGTTTCACGGGCACTGGTTCCTCCTTTGGGCATGGTAATGGGTGGAGACAGACTGCCGGATGAAAAAGAGCGTTTCCGACTATCACGCAAGATAATCGAAAACGCTCTTTTTTTCCAGGTATCGCGGGGCTCACCGCTTAAGACCGGTCGCTGCGCAGCGGTTCCACAATAAAATTGTTGATAAGCACGTTCAACAGGGCAATCAGCACTGCGGCAAGCAGCGCCATGCCGAAGCTTGAAATCGAGAATAAATCACCCATCAATTCAGACGTCAGCATGAGCAGCGCCGCATTGATGATAAAAACGAAAAAACCGAGAGTTACGACCGTAATAGGCAGTGTCAGGATAACAAGCAGCGGCCGGATGAGCATATTAATGATGGAGAGCAGCAGCGCGGCGGTAAATGCCGCGCCGAGACCGTCCAGCTCAAAACCCGGAAAGAAGCCGGCCACCACCATGAGGGTCACCATGTTAACGAGAAACGGAACGAGACATCCCATTATTCTGCGGTGTCTCCCTCATTCGGCAGAATAAAGGTGAGCACCAGGTAAGCAATCGGAATAGGGAACAACCATGTGACAAAAAACAGAACAACGGTGATGATGCGGATGAGCATTGGGTCCACACCGAAATAATCGGCAATGCCGCCGCATACACCCGCCAGTTTTCGGTTTGATCGGCTGCGGACTAACTTTTTCATCCTATCTGCCTCCTCAACTGTCTTCCGGTTTCACAGAAATAGAACCGGTCTTTGTCTGTGCATTCAAACGGAGACGCGGGGACGCTTCCGTGTTGGAAGTAAAGCGCAGTGATTTCTGAATGAAATCCTTCTTCTCCTCATGAATGTCCATGTCCCTTAATGAATAATTGTAATTGCCCACATTGGTGCGGAGGTGCCCTTCTGTCCTTATTTCCGGAGGAACTGTTACAAAAATACTCCCGGTTGTGGCAGAAAGCGCGGCCCTCGCATCCTGGCTGACTCTCATTAACGCATCAATAGTGCCGTTAACCGATTCCGCTTCCAGATCCCGGATGTCTGCGTTCAGTTCAATGGTACCGTTCATGGTTTTCACGTCCCCGACGTCTATACGGCCTCCGGTCACTTTTACCGGGCCGTTCACCGTTTCCAGGTGACACTTCATCGTGTCCGGCTGCTCGATTGTAAGACTGCCGTTCACGGCTTTGGCAGACAAACTGTTCACTTTTACTTCTTTCCCTCTCAAGTGCCCGTTAAACGTATACAGGTTCAGGCTTTCATACGTCCGGCGCGGCACGTACAGCACCGCATCCACTTTCATCGTTTTCGTTCTCGTGTAGAAACGCAGGTGTGTGTCGTCCACTTCAAACACCGTTTCTTTCAGAAATTCCTGCCGTGCCTCTTCCTGGGTCCGGCTCTTATATACTTTCACGTCACATTCCAGCTTCACATCCGCCTCATCCCAGGGCCTCCACTCGAGCGATCCATTTTCCAGGGAAATATCAAGAGACGGCTGCTCTATATTTTTATGCTGGAAAATATGATGGACTTCCTGATAAGGACCGAAATTAAAGTCCAGATCCAGTTCTTTAATTTTTCGTACAGCACTGTCGATAAAATCGTAGAAACCGGTTGCTGCACCTGAGCGGTGGTCTTCCTGCTTTTCCTGTTCCCGATCTGTATTCCAGTCCGAGCGGCTTTCCTGACGGCCGCTGACGCGGGTCGGCAGACTGGTTTCCGTGGAAGGCCCTGTTTTCTCTTCTTCTTTCCGGGATGCGCCTGTATCCGGTCCGGAAACCGATTGATTGCTTTCCTCCGTCTGCTTTTCCCCGTCACCGTCGTTCACGGCCTTCAGAAGTTTGGATCCATCTTCAGGTGAGATTTTTCCGTCTTCCACCATTTTTAAGATCAGCTTGCGTTCTTCCTCCATGATTGATCCCTTCCTTTTTAAGTAATTTAAGGGTCCTGTGCAACCATTCAGACTGTCTTATTTCTTTTTACGCAGACGGTCCCGGCTCCGTTTCAATTTTTCGGGTAGAATCCGCCGGGGCGGCTTTCATGAGTTTTCTCAGGTCGAAGACGGTTCGGCGATCTGCTCGGCTGCCGCCATACGCTCGGCCATACGGCGGTTTTCCCGCTCGAGGATCGGCTTGAGATAATAACCGGTATAAGAGCCGGTGTCTTCACCGACCTGTTCCGGTGTACCTGTCGCAATTATACGGCCGCCGCCGTCTCCTCCTTCCGGACCGAGATCGATAATGTGGTCTACGGTTTTAATCACATCAAGGTTATGCTCAATGATAATAACAGTATCTCCGTTATCAACCAGACGCTGAAGGACGTTCATCAGACGATCAATATCATCAACGTGAAGTCCTGTCGTCGGTTCATCGAGGATATAGAGAGACTTGCCGGTGGAGCGGCGCTGCAGCTGACTCGCCAGTTTCACCCGCTGCGCTTCGCCGCCGGACAGGGTTGTCGCCTGCTGGCCGAGTTTAATATATCCAAGCCCCACATCGTACAACGTCTGGATTTTACGCTGGATTTTCGGGATATTTTCAAAAAAGCCGAGAGCTTCTTCCACCGTCATATCCAGAACATCGGCGATATTTTTACCCTTGTAGCGTATGTCGAGTGTATCACGGTTGTACCGCGTGCCTCCGCATTCTTCGCACGTGACGTAAACATCCGGCAGAAAGTGCATCTCAATCTTGATGATACCGTCTCCCTTGCATGCTTCGCAGCGGCCGCCTTTCACGTTAAAACTGAACCTTCCCTTTTTGTATCCACGGGTTTTTGCTTCACTGGTCATCGCGAACACATCCCGGATATCGTCAAACATACCGGTGTAGGTGGCCGGGTTGGAACGCGGCGTCCGGCCGATCGGTGCCTGATTGATGTCCACCACTTTTTCCAGCTGTTCAATGCCTTCCACTTTTTTATGCGCGCCGGGTTTTTCTTTACCGCGGTGGAGTTTCTGGGACAGGGTTTTATAAAGTATATCATTAATGAGCGTACTTTTTCCGGATCCGGAGACTCCTGTCACGGCGGTTAGAAGACCGAGCGGAATCGAGGCGTTCACGTTTTGAAGGTTGTTTTCTTTGGCGCCCTTGATTTTCACCTGCCGTTTATCCGATTTACGGCGCGCGGTAGGAAGTGGGATGAATTTTTTCCCGGAAAGATACTGTCCGGTTAGCGAACCTTCATCCTCTTTCACTTTTTCCGGCGGTCCTTCGGACACAATATAACCTCCGTGGACGCCCGCTCCCGGGCCGATATCCACAAGATGGTCGGCCGCGAGCATCGTATCTTCATCATGTTCCACGACAATCAGTGTATTGCCAAGATCCCTCATCCGTTCCAGCGTCTGAATCAGACGGTTGTTATCCCGCTGGTGCAGTCCGATGGAAGGTTCGTCCAGAATGTAAAGCACACCCATCAGGGACGAGCCGATCTGAGTAGCCAGACGGATTCGCTGCGCTTCCCCGCCTGATAACGTTCCGGCTGAGCGGCTCAATGTCAGGTAATCGATACCCACATTAATCAGAAAACCGAGACGATCCTCTATTTCGCGGAGGATAAGACGGGCAATCGTCAACTCTTTCTCCGACAGCTCGAGCTGTTCATAAAACTGTTTCGCATCTTTAATCGAAAGGTCTGTTACTTCTCCGATATGCCGACCGGCAATTTTGACAGCCAGGCTTTCTTCCCGGAGACGGTGCCCATGACATGTCGGGCAGTCCGTCCGGGCCATGTACTGCTCCATCTGATCCCGGATGAAATCCGAAGCTGTCCCATAATAGCGGCGTGAAATATTGTTCAAAACACCCTCAAAGTAAATATTTCGTTCCGTGATGCCGCCTCGGTCGTTTTCGTAACGGAACACCATGCGTTCTTTATTGCTGCCATGCAGCAGAATATTACGTTTTTCTTTTGGAAGATCTCTCACCGGCACATCCATATCAATATCGAAATGACGGCAGGCGGACGCCAGCAGCTGCGGATAGTAATTGGAGCTCGTTGGCTCCCACGCCGCAATAGCATGATCATTCAACGTGCGGTCCCAGTCGGGAATAACGAGTTCTTTATCCACTTCCAGCCGGCTGCCGATGCCATCACACGTCGGGCATGCTCCAAACGGGCTGTTAAAGGAGAACAGGCGGGGTTCCAGTTCCCCAATCGTAAATCCGCAGTGGGGGCAGGCATGATGCTGATTAAAGTGCAGTTCCCCGCCGTCAATCACATCCGCCATTACTTTGCCGCCGCTTAACTCAAGAGCGGTTTCGAGCGAATCGGACAGCCGTGTTTCGATTCCTTCTTTTATGACAATCCGGTCTACAACGACTTCAATGTCATGGTTTTTGTTCTTTTCGAGGTTGATTTCTTCACTGACTTCACGCATTTCCCCGTCTACGCGCACACGGACGAAACCTTTCTGCTTCAGGTCTTCGAGAAGTTTAACGTGCTCGCCTTTGCGGCCGGAAACGACCGGGGCGAGAATCTGCATCTTTGTACGCTCCGAATGTTCCATCATGCGGTCCACCATCTGCTGCACCGTCTGGGAGGAGATTTCGACGCCGTGATGCGGGCAGACCGGGCGTCCCACTCTGGCAAACAGCAGACGCAGGTAGTCATAAATTTCGGTGACGGTTCCGACCGTCGAACGCGGGTTGCGGCTCGTCGTTTTCTGGTCGATCGAGATCGCCGGAGAGAGACCTTCAATAGAATCCACATCCGGCTTTTCCATCTGGCCGAGAAACTGCCGGGCGTAGGCAGACAGAGACTCTACGTATCGGCGCTGGCCTTCCGCGTAAATCGTATCAAACGCAAGAGAGGATTTCCCCGAGCCTGACAGTCCTGTCAGTACAACGAGATTGCCGCGGGGAATCGTCACATCAATGTCTTTCAGGTTATGGGACCGTGCTCCTTTAATCTGTAGATTTTCTACCGGCATTGTACGTCATCCTTCCGCTTTTAATTCAAGTAGCATGTCGCGAAGTTCCGCCGCCCGTTCAAACTGAAGGTCTTTGGCGGCCGTTTTCATTTCTTCTTCCATCTGATCAATAACTTTCTGCCGTTCTTTTTTGCTCATCTTGTCGAGCGCCGGTTTGTCAAAGTCATTCGTTTCCTCGGAAGAAATCGTAGCCTGGATCAATTCCGGAATTTCTTTCTGGATGGTCGTCGGCGTAATATCATGTGTGTCATTAAACTCTTTCTGAATCGCGCGGCGGCGGTTTGTCTCCTCCATTGCCGTATTCATCGAACGGGTTATCTTATCCGCGTACATAACAACATGCCCGTTCGCATTCCTGGCGGCACGCCCCATCGTCTGAATGAGGGACCGCTCGGCACGCAGAAATCCTTCCTTGTCGGCGTCCAGAATGGCAACGAGGGACACTTCCGGTATGTCAAGACCTTCCCGGAGAAGGTTAATACCGACCAGCACATCAAATTCACCGAGCCGCAGCTGCCGCACGACATCAATGCGCTCCAACGTCTTTACTTCGGAATGCAGGTATTTTACCTTGATGCCGACTTCTTTAAGATAAGAGGTCAAGTCTTCCGCCATCTTTTTCGTGAGTGTGGTGACCAGCACTCTTTCCTTTCGTTCGCGGCGCTCATGAATCTGTTCGATCAAGTCGTCAATCTGACCTTCAATCGGCTTGATCTCTATCGTTGGATCGAGCAGACCGGTCGGCCGGATAATCTGTTCCACCACTCCCGGTGAATGCTCCAGCTCATACGGTCCCGGGGTCGCCGACACATAGACCGCCTGCTGCATCCGGGTTTCAAACTCCTCAAACTGGAGCGGACGGTTGTCCATAGCGGACGGCAGCCGGAATCCATGGTCTACAAGTACCTGCTTACGGGCCCGGTCTCCTTTGTACATGCCATTCACCTGCGGAAGCGTCACGTGCGACTCATCAACGATAAGCAGGAAATCCTCCGGGAAAAAGTCCATTAACGTATAGGGGGATTCGCCGGCGCTTCGGAACGTCAAATGGCGGGAATAGTTTTCGATGCCTGAGCAGAAACCCATTTCCCGCATCATTTCAAGATCGTATTTTGTGCGCTGTTCCAGCCGCTGGGCCTCAAGTTCCCTGCCGTTGTCCCGGAATGCCTGCAGCTGTTCCTCCAGCTCTTTCTCGATATTTTCGATAGCGCGTTTCATCTTCTCTTCACGGGTTACGAAGTGGGAAGCCGGGAAAATAGCGGCGTGCTGGCGTTCTCCGAGCACTTCCCCTGTCAGCGCATCAACTTCGGTAATCCGGTCGATTTCGTCACCGAAAAATTCAACACGGATACAGTGTTCATCGCGGGATGCGGGAAAAATCTCCACGACGTCACCGCGCACCCGGAAGGTTCCGCGTACAAAATTCACATCGTTGCGTTCATACTGGATATCAACCAGATCCCGCATCAGAGCATTGCGCTCCTTTTCCATGTCTTTACGAAGGGAAACAACAAGTTCCCGGTATTCCTCCGGCGAACCAAGACCGTAAATACAGGAAACACTTGCCACGATAATCACGTCATTGCGTTCAAAAAGCGCGCTCGTGGCAGAGTGCCGGAGTTTATCTATTTCGTCATTGATGCTGGCATCTTTTTCTATAAACATATCAGTGGAAGGAACATAGGCTTCCGGCTGATAGTAGTCGTAATAGCTGACAAAATATTCGACAGCATTACCCGGGAACATCTCTTTAAATTCATTATACAGCTGGCCTGCCAGTGTTTTATTATGAGCCATCACGAGGGTGGGTTTATTCACGTTCTGAATAACATTGGATACCGTGAATGTCTTTCCGGTACCGGTGGCACCAAGCAGCGTCTGATGTCTCCTGCCCTCTTCGATGCCCTTTGTTAAAGCTTCTATCGCTTCCGGCTGGTCGCCCTGGGGGTCATAGCCGGAAGCGAGTTCGAATGTTTCATTCATGGTATTATCCCCCATTTTATACACTCAAGTTTATTGCTGCTTATCTATAACCGCTTATACATTATACCACATCTTCCATCAAATTAAACGGTTTGTTCGAATATATGTTCGTTTTTATTTAGATAAAATATAGGATTTATTGTTGAGCAGCAGAACCGGCGCTGCCGGTGCAGAAAGTCAGTGGGGTGGGTTCCTGTCGACGCAGAACATTCCAATTTCCGGTCCTGTGTCGTCATTTTCAAGCGGGGAGGGCGCGTTATCCGTCGAACGTACCCGTTTATCCGTCGAATACAACCATTTATCCGTCAAGTGGAGGACAATATCAGCCCAGCCATCCGCGCTTCCACGGGTCGCAGCCTGCAGGGACAAAGCATCCCATAAGAAAAGACGGAGTAGGCTCCATTCCCCAAACTCCGTCTTTTAAACTATGTTTCCAGTGTCAGCCCTGTATACCGGACGCCGGCATATCGTCGTTTTCTTTTACCGCCAGTACTCCGATTTCATGATGCTCGTTATCATACAAGGCGGACTGGACGTGGCGGCGTTCCCCGTTTGTATCCATCACTTCCAACCGGCAGTGGGCGGAATTTTTCTGAAGAGCATAGTAAAATTCTTTTTTGGAATGAACCGGAATGTGATTCACTTTCCATATGATTTCCCCTGCCGTCATGCCCATTTTTGCTGCCGGCGACTCCGGAAGAACGCCGAGAATTTTCACTCCGCGGGAACCAGGCTGGAAAAACGGAGTCCTCCCGCGGTCTTCGATGCGCCGCCACACCTGAAGAACAGCGCGGAGTACGAAGACGGCTGCCGCGGTGTACCATACGGCCTGCGGATAATAAAAGGATAGGGCCGCACCTGCTCCGGCAGCCAGCCCAAGGAGAAAAAGACGGCGTCCCATCTGCTGCAGAGCGGGTCTCGGGAGCGTGTGATAAATCGTGTAATCCCCTCCAACCGCAAGAGGAAAGATAAAGAGCGCCAGCCCTCCCTCTCCCATCGGAACGAGCGGCCACCAGGAAACGGCATCAATCATACCCCCCGGGACAAAAAAGACCGAAGGAAGCAGCCATATCCGCCGCATCCGGTGTGCGCCGATCCATTTGCCGCGGCTGCTTTTCACCGTCATGGGTGAGGTGAAAAACCGGGCGCTCCGGAAAACGAGCACACTCTCCAGAATAATCAGAACAGCGAGCCAGATGAGCACGGCCTGGTAATTGGATGATGACAGTGCCTGCAGCCACGAATCCACGCGCGTGTTTCCCGTTTCCCACAGCGGCAGAATCAGTGCCAGCAGCACCGCCGTACTGACCGTGAATGCCGGGGACAGCCACTTCACTCTTCCGATCAGCAGAATCAGACCTGTTAAAAGAGAAAGAAGCAGGAGAAAGGAAAACGGAACCGTAACACCCAGGAGTACAGCTGCCGCTGATCCGGCAAGACCTGCAGCCAGCCCCGGGAGCAGGGGCGCGGTAACGTCAAATATCGTTCGAAATACACGGGTGTGAAAATCGCGCCGTTCCCGTACCGCTCTGCGCCACCCAAGAACGAACATGACAACCGGAATCAGATACGTAAGTGGATGAGCGAAAAAACGCCCGATTCCATACAACAGTTCCCAGCCGATATCATCCATTCCCGGTTCCTCCTTCTTCAGGCAGACACTCTTTTTATATAAAAACTGCCGGCTTATTGATGAGGCCGGTACCACTGTGCCTGCAGGCTGACAGCACCCGGCCTTTTCTTTCCATTACTGGTTCGTCAGTTTGTCGTTCATCAACTCTAAGGCTTTATTCAACTGCCTGTCGTTCTCCCGGCTCTGAACCTTTTCCATTAAATCCTGATTCAGCCGGCCGGCGGTTTCCTGATTAATCGTACCGGTCACCGGCAGCGCTTCTACGGATTCCTGATAACGGCTCACAGCTTCCGACGTCTGTTCATTAAAATATCCGTCGGTTCTGCCCGGGCTGTAACCAAGAGCTTTCAGCATCGTCTGCGCGGTTTTCACCTGCTCTCCATTCGTTTCCTGAGTCAGTTCACTGTCCACAGACAGTGCCGCCGAGTAGAAATATTGCGGCTGTTTCACCTTCACCGTAGGTTTGACACCTTCTTCGTTGATCCAGTTGCCGTCTGATGTGAGCCATTTGAACATCGACAATTTCAGTCGGCTTCCGTCTCCAAGCTTCAGAGACTGCTGCACGGTACCTTTTCCATACGTCGTCTGACCGACAAGATCGTATCCGCCTGCTTCTTTCAGTGCGGCGGCGAGAATTTCAGAAGCAGAGACGCTGCCTTCGTCAATCAAACCGACAATCGGATAATCTTTCTTCCCGTCCAGCGAAGAAATAGTCCGTGTCGTCTTCCCGTTAGGATCTTCAATCTGAACAATCGGCTCTCCTCCCGGAATGACAAGATCGCCAATGTTCTGCACACTTTTCAGATAACCTCCCGGGTTGCCGCGCACGTCAATCAACAGGCCATCGATTCCCTGCTCCTCCAAACTCTTCAGCTGTTTTTCGAACTCCGCTGCCGTATTTTCGGAAAAGGAGGTAAGTTCAAGCAGGCCTATCGTCTGCCCGTTGCGCTCGATGACATCGGAATGGACCGTCTCGACCGGTATTTTATCACGGGTAACATCTACTTCAAACGGTTCAGACGCCCCTTCGCGCTGAATAGTCAGTGTAACCGTGGACCCTTTTTCCCCGCGGATTTTCAGAACAGTTTCATTCAGGGTGCTTCCTTCCGTGCTTTCCCCGTTCACTTCGAGAATCTGGTCGTTCGGCTGCAGTCCTGCTTCCTCGGCGGGTGATCCTCCAAACGGTGAAACGATGGTCGGGGTGTTATCGACCATGCTCACTTCGGCTCCGATCCCCTCAAACGAAGATTCAAGGGACTGATTAAACTGGGAAGCCGTTTCCTGGTCCATATAAGCGGAATGAGGGTCATCCAGCTCATCGACCATCCCTTTCAGCGCTCCTTCCCAAAGCGCTTCTTTATCGACATCTTCTACATATTCAGACTGTATCATCTGGTAAACCTGCTGTACTTTTTCCATTCCTTCCATGGACTGCTGCTCT
This sequence comes from Salibacterium halotolerans, assembly GCF_900115625.1. Lineage (GTDB taxonomy): Bacteria > Bacillota > Bacilli > Bacillales > Marinococcaceae > Salibacterium > Salibacterium halotolerans. Next base: position 41,672 of record NZ_FOXD01000017.1, read on the forward strand.
GTGCTTTCAGCATGACTGGAAGAGCCGGATACGGCAGATGGTTCATTGCCGGTCTGTTCGTTTATATTGATGCCGGCATACACACCGCCGGCTCCTGCAATAAGTACGGCACCGGTCACCACTGAAGCTAATTTCACTTTCCATTTCATTTTTTACACCTCAGCTCCATCATTAAAATCATCCCGGTCCAAAGAGGTTTTTATCGTCTCTTTCATTCTAGCATGAATTCCCGTATTCCAAAAATATATTTTCCGTAATGCGGCGGTTTATCCTTTTTCTTATACCGCACGGGCTGCTGTCAAAAAGAAAAGAGGGACCGCCGGCAGGACGACCCCTCTCTTTTATTATGGCAGGTAGTTTCTTGGGTTCACCGCGTTGGATTTGGCTCCGTTCCATGGTCCTTCATGAACCTCAAAGTGGAGATGTTTTCCCTGAGAGGCTCCGGTGTTCCCCATCATACCGATGTTTTCGCCACGGGATACGCTCTGCCCGCTGGACACGTTAAGAGAAGACATATGGGCATACAATGTTGTTATCTGTTCACCGTTCAGTTGATGGGAAATCATTACGGTGTTTCCGTATCCATTCATGTATCCGGCTTTCACAACCGTTCCACCTGCTGCGGCAACGATCGGAACGTTGGGACGGCCTCCCCCTCCGATATCAATACCGTTATGCATGCGGCCCCAGCGCTGTCCAAATTCGGACGTATAAGTTCCGGTCGCCGGACGCATCAATGTGCCGCCGCTGTCGGAAGGCGCTTCACCGAGCGCCTGTGCTCCACCGCCGCCGGACTGCTGACGAGCCGCTTCCTGACGCTCTTTATGATTTTCCAGCTCCTGTTTGGCGGCTTCTTCCTGCTTTTGGAGGAGACTTTCTTCATCTTCCAGTGAAATCAATGTTTCCTGAAGGGAATGCTCCTGGTTTTCCAGATCACCGAGTATGCTGCTCTTTTCATCACGGCGCTTCTTCTGTTCTGCTTTCAGATCTTCCAGTTCCGCGAGCGAATCTTCAAGGGAGGTGCGCTGCTTCTCCACTTCTTTTTTCGCGTCTTCAAGCTCGTTCTGATCGTTGATATGTTCTTGCAGGATGTCTTTATCCTGAGATGCAATCTTGTTCAGCGCCGAAACCCGGTCCAGAAAGTCACCGAAGCTTTTGGCCCCCATCAGCACTTCCAGATAATCGACTGAGCCGCCGTTTTTGTACATCGCATTGACGCGTTCTTTCAGCAGCTTGTCCCGTTCCTCAATCCGCTTCTGAAGTTTATCAATCCGGTTTTCCAACTCTGTGATACGCTGTTCCGTCTGATTAATTTCTTCCTCTTTTTTTGTGATTTTATCGTTTGTTTCTGTTATTTTTTTATCCAGATTACGGATTTCATCACTGATATTCTGTATCTCTTCTTTTAGAGCTTCGATTTCTTTTTTTGTTTCTTCTGAATCAGCCTGGGTACTTTCCTGTTTCTCCTGAAGTTCATTAATTTTAGTGCGGAGTTCCTCTCCGTCCGCCGCCGCTGCAGGTGATGAAGCGGCCAAAGCGATGCCGGAAGCGGTCACCACCGCTGCCAGCGTCTTCAACAGTCCTTTTTTCATTCCAACAGTTCCTCCTCTACCTCGTTCCAGCTGTATCTATCTAGACTTTAAGAAATTTACGTACCGACGTAATGCTTCCCCATATGCCTACCAGAACGCCGATTCCGATAAGAACGGCGGAGATCTGCAGAGTCAGCGGGTATACAGGAAGTATCTCAGCAAAATCAATGCTCAGCTTGTCCGCATAATTGGTGTACAGGTAGTGGTATCCCCCGGTAATGGCTGCAATAGGAATGACCGCGCCAAAAACACCAAGCAGCAGCCCTTCCACGAAAAAGGGCCAGCGGATAAAACTGTTTGTCGCGCCGACAAGTTTCATAATCTGAATTTCCTGCTGTCTGGCGACGATAGTCAGTTTAATCGTGTTGGATATCAAAAACATCGCGGTGAACATCAAACCTGCGACAAGTACCAGGCCGATAATCCGGAGAATTTTGGTCACATTGAACAGCTGTTCCACAACCTGCTCCCCGTAATCGATGGAATCAATGTAGGAAAGACCGGATGCGGCTTCTGCTACTGCTTCGGTCTGCTGGGGTTCAGAAGCCTGGACGATGAACGCATCATTCAGTGGGTTTTCGTCCCGGAGTGATTCGAATGCTTCACTATCCTGCCCGAGACTGTCAATCAACCGGTCCAGCCCCTCATCTTTACTTAGATATGTAACACTTTCTACATGATCCAGGTTCTTAAGCTGCTGTTCGAGCTCAGCCTGTTCCTGGTCTGATGTACCAAGTTCAATGTAAACCTGGACTTCCACATCTTCTTCCACCGATGAAATAAAACTGTTCATATTTACGATAAGAAGAAGAAATACTCCCACAACGAACAGCATAATCGTTACCGCGCTTATCGAGGCAAAGCTCATCCAGCTGTTACGCCCGAGATTCTTCAGGCCTTCTTTTCCGTGGCGGGCGAGGGTTCTACCTTTCATAACCGTAGTCCCCCTTCGGCTCATCGCGGACTACTCTTCCGCCTTCGATAGCAATCACCCGTTTCTTAATCGCGTTTACAATTTCGCGGTTGTGGGTAGCCATAAGAACGGTAGTGCCGTTGCGATTGATGTTTTCAAGAATCTCCATGATTTCCCAAGACGTGTCCGGATCAAGGTTTCCGGTAGGCTCGTCCGCAATAACGACCCGCGGGTTGTTGACTACTGCTCTTGCTATGGAAACACGCTGCTGTTCGCCGCCCGACAGTTCGTCCGGAAGAAAGCGGGCTTTGTTTTTCAGTTTGACGATATCAAGCACTTCCATGACCCGTCTGCGGATGACATCCTTCGGTTCTTCGATAACTTCAAGCGCGAACGCGACATTTTCAAAGACCGATAGTTTCGGAAGAAGCTTGAAATCCTGAAAGACGACTCCAATTTTCCGCCGCAGAAACGGAACGTGCTTTTCCTTGAGGGTCATTAAATCTGTCCCGTGAATCTGGATGGAACCTTCCGTAGGTCTTTCTTCCCGGTATATCATTTTGATAAAAGAAGATTTTCCGGCGCCGCTCGGTCCGACAACATATACGAATTCTCCCTTTTCAATGAAGATATCGATGTTGTTCAGTGCGTTGACGCCATTGGCATACGTTTTCGACACATTGTTCAATTCTATCAAATCAATCACTTCCTGAAGCAAACATGTTCTGAGTTGTTTTTTTCCTGATGGTTGTCCACTTTCTTACCAGGAGACAAATGCCACGGCAGAACCGCCGTATGTAGACATTGTTCCCGGACGATGCCGGAAATCATGTTGAATGACAGTACGTTTTGTCATTTTCCACCTCACATTATATCATCTTTAAACGCTGAAAAATGCTAAAAAAGTATTACATTTTGATTTCAATGAAACAGCTTTTGATTTTTCTTACCAGGGATAACGCTGAAATGACGGGGATAGATAAATGAAATGATTGTAATAGAGGAACGAACATGTTTATTTATGAGGAAAAAGTCTTATGTGAAGAGCTGATTATCTTTTACACCCGGGATCCAACATGTTCAGTTGGGAGAGGAAGGCTACCGGACGCTAGCTGCTAATATAGGACGCGCAGTGTCCGGTAGAACGATCCTAAGAGACACTGAAACGCCGGCGGGGAGTAGCTAGTGGTTCATAGAAGCTTCTATCGGACGCTATGTTCAGATACTGACCTGCTAATGGACGAAAAACAAACAAATCGGCTGCTCCCTCTCGGAAAAAACAAAAAATCCGAACAATGGAACAGCATGCTCACGTGCAGCAATACGTCCCATCATTCGGATACTCAGCGATTCGGTATTATTTTGTCCCTGTCTCTATCTACATTATTGATTCGCGACCCAGGCGGCGAGGTTTTCGGCTTTTTCTCCACTCACAAGACCATCCGGCATGCCGGCGCCCCCATTTTGGATCATGGAAAGTACGTGATCCTGCGATAAATCACGTCCCGCTAGTGCTGGTCCGTTTTTGCCCTCCAAGTTTTGGCCGTGGCACTGCAGACAGTTCTGATCGTAGGCACTGCGGGCTGCTTCCGCATCGACAGAACCTCCGGCATTTTCAGTATTTCCGTTGTCGGCGGAGTCTCCTGATTCGCCGCCTCCTCCACCGCAGGCACTGAGGGCGAAAACGGTACAGGCTGCCAATGTCATAAACATCTTCTTCATTATTCATGACCTCCCAAATATCTCATTTTATCATTAGATTACGTTCCGTTAGTATACCCAGCACTTTCATTTTTGAAACCCTTCCCAAGCACTTCGGCGGCATCTGTTACGACGACAAACGCGTCCCGATCCGCGGACTGCACCCAGTGCTTGAGTGTGGATACTTCGTTACGGTTCACGACGCAGAGAAGGACCGGTCTGGCATCGTTTGTATAGCCGCCTTCCCCCGGCAGGTACGTGACCCCTCGGTCGACCCGGTTCAAAATAACGCTGCGGACGTCTTCTTCTTTCTGCGTAATGATGAGGGCTACTTTGGCGTATCCGATGCCGGTCTGCACCAGATCAATCGTTTTTCCGGTCACAAACAGCGCAATCAGCGCATACAGGGCGTATTCGATGCTGAATACAAACGCCGACATTACAACAATCAATCCATCCATAATAAACACGCAGGCTCCGAGCGATACGCCGCTGAACTTATGTATGATTTGAGCCATCAATCCTGTTCCGCCGGTTGATGCCGCAGCCCGGAACACAAGTCCAAGACCCGCCCCCACGCCGATGCCTCCGAATATCGCCGCCAGAAGCGGATCATCCACACCTGCATCCAGATGGCGCGTTACATAAATCACAAGCGGCAGAAACAAGGTGCCGGCCAGTGTTTTTCCACCGTATGTCCACCCTCCAAGCAGCAGAACGCCTGCTATGAACAACGGAATGTTCAACACCCACATCGTCACGGCCGGTTCGATGCCGGACACCTCGTAGACGATGGTGGCAAAACCGCTGAGGCCGCCGGAGGCAATGCGGTTCGGGAGCAGAAAAAGATTATAGGACAGGGCCAGAATAGTCGATCCGGCTAAAATATAAATCGTCTGCAGCACCATCCAGAGCTTTTGCGGCATCGGCTCCCGTCGTTTTCTCCAGTTCATCATTCCCATTTCCTTCCCTTTCCGCTCACAAAAACCCGGGATGCCCCGCTACAGAGGCACCCCTGCTTTTTTATATATCCATGCTTGCCCGCAGATAATCATCAATGAAAGGATCAATGTCCCCGTCCATCACGGCGGACGTGTTGCCGATTTCTCTATTGGTGCGGTGATCTTTCACCATATTGTACGGATGGAACACGTAAGAACGGATCTGGCTTCCCCAGCCGATTTCTTTCTGTTCGCCGCGGATTTCGTCCATTTCTTTCTGCTGCTCTTCCAGTTCCCGCTGGTACAGCTTGGAGCGTAGCATTTTCATGGCGGATTCCCTGTTTTTCAGCTGCGAACGCTCATTCTGGCATGTCACGATAATATTCGTCGGAAGGTGCGTGATCCGAACCGCCGAATCGGTTGTGTTGACGTGCTGTCCGCCTGCGCCGCTGGAGCGGTACGTGTCAATCCGCAGATCCTCATTGTTGATTTCCACTTCTACGCTATCATCCATCTCCGGCATCACTTCACAAGACGCAAACGACGTGTGGCGGCGGCCGGAAGAATCAAAGGGTGAAATCCGGACCAGCCGGTGGACTCCTTTTTCCGCTTTGAGAAAGCCGTAGGCATTATGGCCTTTAATGTGCAGGACGGCACTTTTCAAACCGGCTTCGTCCCCGTCCAGGTAATCCAGCACATCCACTGTATACCCTCTGCCTTCCGCCCAGCGTTTATACATGCGGAACAGCATCTGGGCCCAGTCCTGGGATTCGGTTCCGCCCGCGCCGGGGTGCAGTTCGAGAATGGCGTTGTTTTTATCATACGGTTCACTGAGCATCATGTTCAGTTCAAAGTCATTTACGTTCTTCGTCAGCGTCTGTACGCCTTCTTCCAGCTCTTCTTTCAGATCTTCGTCGTCTTCTTCTTTCACGAGGTCATACGTGAGAACGAGATCATCATAGGCTTCCGAGAGTTCCCGGTACCCTTCCACTGTGTTCTTCAGCGTATTGGATTCATCAATGACCTGCTTGGATTCACCCGGTTTGTCCCAGAAACCGGGTTCGGTCATTTTCTGTTCGAGTTCAGCTATACGTTCCTCTTTTTCAGCGAGGTCAAAGAGACCCCCTGAAGTCCGCCAAACGCTGGCGGATATTTGACAATGCGTGCTGTATATCAGCCATATCCATCGTGCGTCACCTCTGTTCTAAAAATTACTGCGCCTGTTCTGCGCGGCCGTGGCAGTGTTTGTATTTCTTCCCGCTGCCGCACGGACACGGTTCGTTGCGTCCCACCGTTTCTGTTTTGCGGACCGGACGGCGCTTGCTGTTGTTTTCCTCCCGTTCGGTGTTCTCACCATGAACCGCTTTGCCTTCCGCGACTTCTTCCCGCTCCAGGTTGCTGCGGACCTGCGCTTTCACGATATACATGGCCACTTCTTCTTCGATGGATGCAACCATTTCTTCAAACATGTTAAAGCCTTCAAACTTATACTCCCGAAGCGGATCGTTCTGACCGTAAGCCCGCAGGTGGATTCCTTCGCGGAGCTGGTCCATCTGGTCGATATGGTTCATCCATTTACGGTCGACAGCGCGGAGCAGCACCACCCGTTCGAATTCCTGCATCGTTTCTTCCGGCAGTTCTTCCTGTTTTTGTCTGTAATGGTCATAGGCTTTTTCAAGAACGATTTCGCTGATCTCTTCAGGCTCCATGCCATCGATATCTTTTACCTCAAGGTCGTCCGCCCAGAGAACTGTTCCTTTCAAGTAGTTGACGAGCCCTTCGAGGTTCCATTCCTCCGGCACGGTGCCTTCCGGTGTATACTGCCCGACTGCGCGTTCCACGACGGATTTGATCATCTGTTTGACGATCTCCTCCAGGTTTTCGGATTCGAGCACTTCCATCCGCTGCGCGTAAATCACATCACGCTGCTCGCGCATGACGTCATCGTACTGGAGAATCTGTTTCCGGGCGTCAAAGTTGTGGCCTTCCACCCGTTTCTGCGCCTGTTCCACCGCACGGCTGACAAGCTTGCTTTCAATCGGCTGATCATCTTCCATGCCGAGTTTTTCCATCATGCCGCGCATATTATCGGTGCCAAAGCGGCGCATCAGGTCATCTTCCATGGAAAGGTAGAACTGCGACGCACCCGGATCTCCCTGACGACCGGAACGTCCGCGGAGCTGATTATCGATCCGGCGGCTTTCGTGACGCTCTGTCCCAATCACAAACAGTCCGCCGAGATCGGTGACGCCTTTTCCGAGTTTAATGTCGGTTCCGCGCCCGGCCATGTTGGTCGCAATCGTCACCGTTCCGGGCTCGCCGGCGTCTTCGATGATTTTCGCTTCATTTTCGTGGTGCTTGGCGTTCAGAACGTTGTGCGGCACTTTCCGTTTTTTGAGAAGCTGGGAAATCAGCTCGGACATTTCCACACTGACGGTGCCGACAAGAACCGGCTGCCCTTTTTGATAAAGTTCTTCCACCGTATCGGCGATCGCCCGGTGTTTTCCTTCTTTTGTCTTGTAAATCATATCCGGCTTATCATCCCGGATGACTGGCTCATTGGTCGGAATGGAAGTTACGCCCATGCCGTAAATGTTGCGGAATTCTTCTTCTTCGGTCTTCGCTGTCCCGGTCATACCGGCCAGTTTGTTGTACATCCGGAAAAAGTTCTGGAAGGTGATGGACGCAAGCGTCATGCTTTCTTTCTGAACTTCAAGTCCTTCTTTCGCTTCAATCGCCTGGTGGAGACCGTCACTGTAGCGGCGTCCTTTCATGAGACGTCCGGTGAACTGGTCGACGATGACAACCTGTCCATCATCCACCACATAATCCGAATCCCGGTTCATCGTCACGTGGGCTTTCAGCGCCTGATTAATATGATGAAGAAGCTGGACGTGATTTTGGTCAAACAGGTTGTCGATACCAAAAGCCTGTTCCGCTTTATTGACCCCTTCTTCGGTCAGCTGTACGTTCTTTGTCTGCTCATCAAACGTGTAGTCTTCTTCCTGTTTCAAGCGGCGTACAAAAGCGTCTCCTGCCATATACATCTGCGTCGACTGCTGCACCGATCCGGAAATGATCAGCGGCGTCCGTGCTTCGTCGACCAGGATGGAATCCACTTCGTCGACGACGGCAAAATGAAGCGAACGCTGCACCATGCGTTCTTTGTAAAGCACCATGTTGTCCCGAAGGTAGTCAAAACCGAATTCATTGTTCGTTCCGTACGTAATATCGGCCGCGTACGCTTCGCGTTTTTCATCTTTGGACATGCCTTTCTGGTTGAGGCCGACGGTCATGCCGAGAAAGCGGTACAGTTCACCCATATCTTCACTGTCACGCCCGGCGAGGTAGTCGTTGACCGTGATGACATGCACGCCTTTGCCGGTTAGTGCATTCAAATAAACAGGCATGGTGGCGACAAGGGTTTTCCCTTCCCCGGTCTTCATTTCCGAGATATCGCCCCGGTGCAGAACGATACCGCCCATTAACTGAACGCGGAACGGTTTCATTCCAAGCACCCGGTACGCTGCTTCCCTCACTACCGCGTACGCTTCCGGAAGCAGGTCCTCGAGCGTTTCTCCGTTCTCGTAGCGTTCTTTGAAGACTTCGGTTTTTCCGCTCAGTTCCTCATCCGAAAGCTTCTGCATCTCATCGTCTTGCTGTTCAATCTGTTCCGCTGTTTTCTCCAGTTTTTTCACACTTCGTTCGTTTGTATCGCCTATTACTTTCTTTAATAAGCCGATCATGCCGCGATCATCGTCCTCTCTTTTTGTCAGGAAATCTATAAAGTATGACGCAGGTTTCGTTTTTCACAGTTATTGTTATTTTATCAGTTTCCTCTGCTCGTTACAACGTGGGGGAGATGTCGCCCGGGTGAAAAATCGGTGCAGGGCGGGGCGGGTTGGTATGGTTGGGAAAGGTGAATGGGGGGATGGACACTATGCCGGCGGAAAATGGGGGTAGTGTCCACGGAGAGTGGTTCCGTGGACACTACAGCACCGGCGCAGCCGATTAGTGGTTCCCGGCGAGTGCCTATGTCCACTATCGGCCGGCTATCTTTCGTTAGCGTCCATGGAACACGGATCCGGGGATACTAATCCTTTTTTTCAGACGATTAGTGTCCACTGCCTTCAGCCGGATGGCAGCATACCAAAAACTCCCGACTATCGTTTAAGATAATCGGGAGCGTTTATTACCTGTCTTTTTTTATTCCGGTTCAATCAGCCCGTAGCGTCCGTCTTTGCGGCGGTAGACGACGTTGGTGTCGCCGTTGACCGAGTTTGAAAAAACAAAGAATCCGTGACCGAGCATGTCCATCTGCAGAATAGCTTCTTCGGTATCCATCGGTTTCAGGTTAAACCGTTTCGTGCGGACAATTTCGTAGTCATCCACGTCTTCCTCTTCTTCTTCGGTGAGACCGTTCCCTCCGTCAAGACCTCCGTTAGCGATCTCTTCATTGAGCGCTTCGATGTCCTCTTCTTTAAACATATGCTTTACTCCGCCGTTTTGACGGAATTTTCGGTTAACTTTCGTTTTATGCTTGCGGATTTGGCGTTCCAGTTTTTCCACGACGAGGTCGATAGCCGCATACATATCGTTGTGGCTCTCTTCGGCCCGCAGCAGCAGGTTTGGCATCGGAATGGTCACCTCTATGTTATTACCGCTGCTGTTGTGCACGTGCAGCTTTACGTGGACATCCGCTACCGGCGTTGTATCAAAATAACGATCCAGTTTGCTTACTTTCTTTTCCACATAACTCTTCAGTGCCGGAGTTACCTCTAGGTTTTCACCTCGAATGTTGTAATTCATCAAGTAAACTCCTCCTTTCGTTACTTCTATAATTCTATATTCACTTCATAATCCCTTTCTAAAACTCAAAATTCGTCAAAATTATTTACAATATCTTTACAATACGTGCTGTTGACAATTTCTCACCTAAAAGATAAAAAATAAGTGGCTGGAACAAAACCTTTATAAGATAAAAAAATACCGAACGATCAACAATTCGTTCGGTATTTTTTCTCCTAAGACAAACCGCTGCGCCAAAACACTTCGCTTTCCGCGGGCACGGCTCAAGCCATTCGTGTTCTCTTTCGTCTATTTTTCTTTTGTCCCAGCCTCGTTCTTCACTCTTACAGACCGATCGAGATATATTTTGTTTCGAGGAATGGTTTGATGCCTTCGTGGCCGCCTTCGCGTCCGATGCCGCTTTGTTTCCAGCCGCCGAATGGGGCTTGGGCGGCGGATGGGCGTCCATCGTTCCATCCGACGATGCCGAATTCAAGGCCTTCGGCTGTTTTCACGCCGCGGCTCATGCTTTCGGTGAAAAAGTAGGAGGCGAGCCCGAAAGGTGAATTGTTCGCATGGCGGACGGCTTCCTCGTCGCTTGATACTTTCTGGATCGGAGCGACAGGGCCGAACGTTTCTTCTTCCATAATAATCATGTCGCTTGTCACATTTTTCAGGATGGTCGGCTCATAGAACCAGCCGCCGTTTTCTTCCCAGCCTCTGCCGCCGGTCACAAGTTCCGCTCCTTTATCGAGTGCGTCTTTCACGTGGCGGTCGACTTTGTCCCAGCCTTCTTTGTTGATCATCGGGCCAACGGACGTACCTTCGGCAAAACCATCACCGACCTGGAGTTTTTCGACTTCTTCTTTGAGACGGTCAACGAACGTGTCGTGAATGGCTTCTTCCACATAGATACGGTTTCCGCAAACGCATGTCTGTCCGGCGTTCCGGAATTTCGAGGCCACCGTTCCGTCCACGGCTTTTTCCATGTCCGCGTCGTCCAGTACGATAACAGGAGCGTGTCCGCCGAGTTCAAGCGACAGTTTCTTGATATCGGAAGCACCCTGCTCCATCAATGTCTGCCCGACGCCGGTGGATCCGGTGAATGTCATTTTCCGCACCGCCTGGCTTCCCATCAGCTCTCCGCCGATGGCCGCGGCGTCTTCTCCTGTAATGAGGTTGAAAACACCATCAGGCAGTCCGGCTTCTTCGCAGATTTCAGCGAACCGCACCGCCGAAAGCGGTGTGTCTTCCGCCGGTTTCAGAACGACCGGGCAGCCTGCCGCAAGCGCCGGCGCTACTTTTCTTGTTACCATTGCCTGCGGGAAATTCCACGGTGTAATCGCCGCGGTCACACCAACCGGCTGGTGCAGCACCATCATCCGCTTGTCCGGCGAACCGGCCGGAATCGTATCGCCGTAGATCCGTCTTCCTTCTTCGGCGAACCATTCGAGAAAAGAAGCCGCATAGGCCACCTCTCCTTTTGCCTCATGAAGTGGTTTTCCCATTTCCCGGGTAATTAATTCTCCCAATTCATCCTGCTTTTCCATCATCAAGCGGTGTATTTCTTTTAAATATGATGCCCGGTCGCCGGCCGTGCGGTGGGACCAGGAAGGAAAAGCCGCTTCTGCTGCCTCGATGGCTTCTTTCGTTTCATCGGCGCCGCCATCTGCGGCCTGACCGATTTCTTCATTATTTGCTGGATTTTTCACCGCAAATGTTCCGTTGGCCGCTTTTTTCCAAGTGCCGTTTATAAAAAGACGCGTCTCCATGAGAATCTCTCCTTTTCATATGTCTATACGTACTACATACCCGGGTGCGCTCGTTCCTATGCAGGTTTCCCCCAAATTTTTCTACATAAGAATCCTGGACCTCTCTCTTCCCGGGCTCTCTTTTTTTCTGCTGTAAAGTCTATCCAACCGCTCCTTGATATGATATATTTTAATGACAGGCTTACGCAGGAGGAGGAAAAATCATGCATCGAATCCTTGCAGGCATGTATGGTCTCCTTATCATCCTGCTTCTGGCATCCTGCATGTCGGAAGCGGATACCGATGAAAGCGGGGACAGCGGCATCCCCCCTGAGGAAGAACCGGATGACTCCGATGAAACAAAACCAGCACCGGAACCTGAAAAAGTCATGCCGGCAGGGGATGTACTGCAGCAATCCATTGACAAAATGAACAATATAGACAGCTACACCATTTCAACGAACATGAACCAGCATCTGGAGCTGGATGAAGAGCAGGAACTGGAAAACAGATACCGCTCCAGCACGCTCGTGAATCTGGATCCGGTGCGGTATTACGAATCATCCAGCATTGAAAAAATTCAGACGGCCGCAGGGGAAACACAGAGCAGCTTTGTGGAGCTGGACCGTTATTTTACGGACCGGGGCTTTTATATGTATGACTCCTCGGAAAGCCGCTGGGTCCAGTTTCCGGAACAGTTCAACGAGGACTTCAAGTCTTTTGACAAATCGTATGAGAACCCGGGCCGCATTCTTGAAATGATTGAAGCCTACAGCAGCGACATTCATATCATTGAAGGAAACCGGCATTATCAGCTCACATTCAGCGGCGGTAAGGACCAGACCCAGGAAATCGCCCTTGAAATGATCGGCATGGTCAATACCGCCTTTTCTTCTTCCATTGAAGACATGATGTACATGGCGGAGCTGCAGTCCCTTACATTCCAGCTGCAGATTGACAAAGAAACATTCTACCCGAAAAAACTAGAGATGAACCTCGATATGAATATGAATAATACGGAAGGCGAAGCGAATGCCTCGCACCATCTTGTCGTCGCTCGTTATTCTGATTTCAACGAGACAGAACGCGTCGAGATTCCGGCTGACGTTCTGAACCAGGCCGAAGATATGGAGCTCGATGAATTTACCGGGTTTGATCAGATGGAGGAATTTGACTCCATTGACGGCATAGAGATGGAGCAGATTTACGACGATAACACAACAGAATCCCCGGATGAGCCGACGCTCGACTTCGACCTGAGCGACTATCTTGACAGCGGCGGTGAAAACGGAGAAACGAACGAACAGCCCGCGTCCGGTGACGCTTCCGGGTAAGAAGCTGTCCTTTTAAAGGGACAGCTTCTTTTTTTATGGGAGCGCTCTGTTTTTTTTCTATCCATTCTCCCGGTTTATCGATTGATTCAATGATTTCTCTATCGATTCGAGGCACTCGGCGCTGTTTTCTTTATCGATTCTCTATTTTTCCCTATCAATTCTCCCAATTTATCAATCGATTCCCCGCTTTTCTCTATTGATTCCGATAAAAATGATCCACAATCAACCGCCAGCGCTGAAATCCCGGGAGAAAATTCGTCGTGAGCGCCGATAGTTTCCATCTGGAAGAATCCATATCAGGGATAGTCATGGCGTTTTCGAGGGCTTGATGGAATGCATCCATTTCACCGCTGCGGTCCGCTTTGTGCACGAACAGATGCGACATCGTTGCGTTACCACCGGCGAGCGGCGAAAAGCCGTCCAGCATCTGCCTGAGCAGCCGGTCGCCGTTTTCGTCCAGCCCTTCCCGGTAAAAATACGCCACCGACGCCACCCCTTCCTCCACCGTCTCCAGATAACCAAGGTACTGCTTCAGAAACTCTTGTTCCGCCTGTTCCAGTGCCATAGGCGTCATCACCCCTTCTCTTGTTGTGAGAATAACACAAGTGCAATATAAAAAAACAGCCGCACCAACGCGGCTGCCTTTCCTAATTTTTCTTGTCAAAAAACACGCCGTCCACCGTCGTTCCGGTGTAGGGCCTTTCATAACGGCGGCTGGACTGCTTTTTCTTGTTCAACTGCTGCATGCCAAGCCGCAGTTCCCCGCGGGACGCCTCCATCCAGCGCTGAATTTCTTCATTCATTTTGAACATCTCCGCGCCGAGCTGCCGTTCTTTCTCGGAAAACGACGTCTGTTCCCTCATCTTCTCCAGCAGTTCCGCCCGCTGCGCCAGATACTGTTCCAGTTTCTCCACATACGTATCGCGTTCTTCAACTTGTTTTGGCATCGGTTCCGCCATATGATCGTACAGGGCTTTCGTGACGTCATACAGCTCTTTCACGACAGCCATATCAAGCCTGACCTCCGCCGCCGAAGCGCTCCTGCCGGTCTTTTTTAATGACTTCTTTCCATGTATCACGGAAGTCAACGACAAGATCCCGCGCTTCCTGCAGCACGTCACGGTCATTCTGGACGTTAGCGTCAATCAGGCGGCGGTGAATGAAATCATAGAGGCTGTACATATTCTGCCCGACTTCCGAATCGGTCCGCAGCGTGACCATCAGCTCGCGGATAATATCCTGTGCCCGTTTGATGAAATTATTTTTATCTTCGGTGTTCTTATCCTGCATCGCCTGATCCGCTTTATCGATAAATTTCACGCAGCCATTGTACAACAGCAGCGTCAGATCGCCGCTCGACGCGGTTTCGAGCGCGTTCTGCTGGTACGGATTGGCCGCCTGCTTCTGCTGCGCGCCCGGTTTCACACTGCCGATCGCTGCGCCCCCGGACGACGCCGATCCCGGCGTGAACGTCTTATTTGTATCTTTCCCAGTCGTTTTTTTATAGTCTTCCGCCTGTTTCATCGTCTGTTGGTAGGCCGTCTGTGCGTTTTGAAAGGACATGATGCCGTTCCCCCATTTTCTTAATAAAAAAATGTTCTAAAGCTTATATCGGCGGGAAACCGGAATGCTTTAGGAGAAATTTTCGTGAAGACGAACCAACAGACGGAAGCATTTATAGAAAGGGAGACATCTAATGTTGATCTCTGTTGGAAAAGTGGAAGGAGTCATGACAGCTGCCTCGGTTCTCATTATTTTTTTGTCGACGCTGATGCATTTTTTTGTTGTTTTCCCTTACTCTTTCTATGAATTTCCGGGCATCCTTTCCTCTCACAACTGGAGGTTTTCTCATGTCTACGGGCATCCTGTCACGCTCCCTCTTGTTATCACACACAATCACTATCTTTGTATAGATGCTGTCAGTATATGATGAGTTATTAAATATTATATGGCAAAACCCCTGTCGTCACAAGGCCAATCATCCTTCACTGCTCCTCCCACTGCTGCCGGGCAAGCATGGGGAGCAGGTTGTCAAAAATATGGGTGTTATCGTCATGGATGGTGGGAGTCATCGTATCGAATATCGTGAAACGTTGTTCGATGAAAAAAGTGTTCAAAATAAATGCTTAGATTGCAACAATAAATGCAACAGCCATATAAATTCCATTATTTGTAATTAAAGAATGGATGCCAACGCCTGTTCGAATCGGTCGTTAGGAGACTGGTATCCCAGTATTTTACGGGGAAGGGTGTTGCACCAATTCTCCACATAGGCAATGACGGTATCGTCCAGGTCATCGATGGATTGTCCTTTGGGTATAAACCGTCGGATCAGTCCGTTATGGCGTTCGTTCGTGCCTCTCTCGCTGGAGGTATAGGGGTGCGTATAATAGACGCTAACCTGATCACAGTCAACGGCCTCAGTCAGCTCACTGAATTCGGAACCGTTGTCGGATGTGATAGATTGAAAAATGGATGAAAAAGCATCATCAAATCTGGTTTTGAGCCGCTGGACAGCTTGATTCACAGCTTCCGCTGTTTTGGCCGCGATTTTCATGATAAGTTCCCGGCGTGTCTGCCGTTCGGTCAGAGTTAAGAGGGCAGCCCCTTTCCGGCGTTGGCCCAGGACCGTATCGATTTCCCAGTGCCCAAATGTTTCGCGGTTTCCCACGTGGTCGGGGCGTTCTTCGATGCTTGTCCCATACACTCTTTTGTTGGTTCGGTTCCTCTTGGTTTTGGGTTTGCGGCGCACTTTCTGGGCAAGATCAATATTTTGGATGGGAAGCAGCCCTTGATCGATATAGTTATACAACGTCCTGGTGGAGACACGCTCCCCTTCAAATAACTGATGAATCCGGGCATATCCGCAGACGGCGTCAGGAGACCAGTGGTCGGCTTGGATCTTAGCCACGGCGAAATGAATAAAGGAAGAAGCCGAAGCCAATTTTTAGGAAGCTCCGCAGCGAGACCGGTTTTTATGATAAACGGACTGCCCTGTTTCCGGAAAATACATCTGGTACTCCGATAAATCCGACGCGCGCTGTGTGGCGGTGCCCCGCCTCAGTTCCCGGGAAATCGTTGATTTATGACGCCCGACCGCGTCCGCAATAGCCTCAACGGTTTTCCCTTCCCGGCGAAGAGCTTGAATCTGTCCCCGATCGTACGATGAAAGATGCGTAAAACGCTGCTCTTTTGTGTTATCATAAGAAGTGGTCATCGTTATTCCTCCTGTTATGTTGGGTGTTTGGTTGCTTTCATCATAACGGAATAACGATGGCTTTAGCTATACCTTTAACTATGCTTTTAGTTGTTGCATTTCATTTTACAATCAAGCTTCAAAATAAATGAGCAAAAACTGTTCAAAATAACTTGACGGTTACAACGTAGAAGCGAATCATCGCGTGTACAGGAGTTACACATTAAAAATTTTTTATTTAATGCGTTCATCATAACGAACAAACACATAAAAAAAGCTCCTCGATGCATCGTGTCATCGAAAAAGCTTGTTATCATTTATTGAAGAAGGTGCTGTACTATCGCTAATTTTATATGTTTCCATGAAAACATATCTTATATATTGGTTAACTGTCTTTCAAATCTTTCACTTTCATTGCCATGACCAGCAACTCATTATGCCGTTTCACACGTCTGAAGCCGTATTTTCCGAAAAACCCAACGGCCTGATCCAAGGCTTCCAGTACAATGAAATTAAAACCTATGTAATCTGAAATAAACATACATCTGTCAAGAGCATCCAAGAGGGCAAGTTCTCCCACACCTTTTCCCTACCATTGTTCATGCACTGCTAAATAATGGAGTCGCACAGCTGGAAAATGTTGATTGCCGAGTGCGGTGGCTACATCCTTCCATCCTTCTTTATTTCGTTTAGATGTAACCAAAGTAACATAGTCAGCAAACAATGTATAAAAACCGATTAGCTGTTCATTGTAATACATAACATGCGTTTTACAAGCATGGGTTCGTTCAAGCATCTCCGCCTTTTCTTTAAAAAAGGACTCAACCCTAGGTTGTCCGGAACATAGAAAAAGGTCAACATCTTCGCGGGGAGCCTGCAGAAGAGAGGTTGACCTTAAGTCTTCAGGATTTATTCTGCCGAATTCCATGTGGAAGATCCTTGTTAATTTTTTTCGCCTGTTTGATTTTGTTCCGCAAATCAACCATGTCCGGGATGGTTGGACGTCGATGAATCGTGAGCCCAGCGCAAGAACTCTTCCCGCTCTTCTTCTGAATCAAATGCTATATTCATCGACGATATATCTTTCGTTTCCGGCATACAGCAACCTCCCCATCAGCATAAGCCACCTCCCTGAGTATAAACCTATGCTTAGTCTTACCACTATTATACACCACTATTCTTTCCATTACCAACAAGAATGGATGACCAGGGCTTTAAATCTATAACAGGAATCAGTCGTCTTCCAGCCGGAACAAGTGCTGTTACATCATTCCGCCCAACTGCTGCTGAAGCTGACGGGCCTGTTGATTGGCTTCGGCAATCGCCTGCTCCATTCGGGTGAACTGATCATAGTAACGGTTTTCCGTACGTGTCAGTCGGCGCTCAAAATCACTGATTTCATCATCCATCTGATTCATTTCCCTGCCGATAGTGAACTGGCTCGGGTCCAGCGTGTTCGGCCCGCCGGCACGTTCAGAAATATTATCAACGGTTTGGTCCACTTCTTCCCGGAGGCGGCGTGCCAGTCCCTTGTCTGCCTGGGTTTCACCGTCGGAAGCAAATAATTGATACACCGATTCCGCATCCTCGGAAATCGCCTGCTCCAACTGGTCTTCATCCACTTCCAGCTTTCCACCATCT
Source organism: Salibacterium halotolerans (assembly GCF_900115625.1). Taxonomy (GTDB): domain Bacteria; phylum Bacillota; class Bacilli; order Bacillales; family Marinococcaceae; genus Salibacterium; species Salibacterium halotolerans. Next base: position 59,529 of record NZ_FOXD01000017.1, read on the forward strand.
TGATAATTACTCGTTGTGGTGATACCCAATTGCGTCAGCTGGTTAAAAGAACCACCGGTATCAACTGTATCGTACAAACTCCGCCGCATCGAGGTAGTTGCATTAGTCAAAATGTCATCATTGCGGAGGTAACCGCTTTGGGATTTCTCTTCCCATTGCGAGATTTCTTCATCGGTCATTTGACTCCGCTGGTTATCGGTGAGCGGGGGATACTCCCGGTCACGCTCCTCCGAGAGTTTTTCATTTGTTTTTTCGATCAAACTGTTGTACTCATCGACGAAATTCATGATTGTTTCCTTGATGCCTTGTGTATCCGGACTCACCTGTAGTACAGCAGACCCGCCATTCTCTGCACTAGTTCCGTTCAATGTAATATCAATTCCGTTTTCAGTGAAAGTATTAGACGTACGTTCGGTATCTATTCCGTTTATTGTGAATTTTGCATTTTGTCCTGCTGTTTCATTTGCGGAGTCCAGGTTCAACACATTGGAAAAGAAGTTACCTTGCGTATCCGTAAATTCCATTTCCTTGCCGCCTTCATTAAATACCCCAGTTTCAGTCCGCGTCATCGAAAGATTACCGGTCTGTTCATCATAGAAAGCACTCACACCAGCACCGGACCGGTTCACTTCCGTCAAAACATCATTCAGGCTGTCTGATCCACTGAATTCGAATTTCGCCGTTTCGTTCGCTTCGCCACCTTCACTATATGTCTGAATCGAAAAAGAGATCGTATCCCCTTCAGCATATTGGTCGAGCTGATCGGCAAGCGATGCTTCAGGATCCAACGAGCTGCCATCTTTATTTAAAATAGCACCTGTACTTTGATTGGAAGCTGCCTCCGCAAGCTGAGTAACATTGGATACCGTAAAGCTTCCACTCTGCGCATCCGCCGCTGCAGATGCTGTAACCAGACTTTCATTATTGCTGGAAGTCTGCTTCGCGGACAAGCTTGACCTCATAAACATATTATCAAAAATCGAGGTGCTAAAGGATCGATACTCACGGTTCATTTCCCGGTAATCTTCCATCTTATATTCCAGCTGCATCTGTTCCTGCCGCATTTTTATCAAAGGCTGACGCTCGACCCGCATCAAATCTTTTACAGTCTGATCAATGTTAATACCGGACGCAAAACCTGTAATTCGATTCGTATTGCTGCTCATACCACTATCCATGATTGGTTCCTCCTCTTGTGATAGAGAACATTATAATCCGAGTTTCATTTCTGTATGTAATATCGGATAATACAGCATATACTAAAGCGAAAAAGAGAAAATAGGTAAAAGGTCGGAACGAAGAAGGAGGAACAGCCTCTCACACTGTCCCTCTTCTTCTTGCCGGTCAGGCTTTCTCGTCCACGAGCAGTCCAGCCTGCTCAAGGATTGCCGCCTTCATATCCAGAAACTTTTCCGGAGGTACTTCCCGGATGACTTCGTCGGTGTCCCGATTCAGCACTTGAACATACACCTGTTCCAATTTGTCATGAACATTGAATTTCAAGTCGGTAAACGTAGCCTCAAGCAGCCCATTCATCTCATCAGCTTGCTCCCGCAGCGTTTTCATATCGGGCATCATCGAAGACTCATCCTGCGTTTTCTCCGAAACCGTGCCTGAAGCGGAGTCATTCATGGACACCTGTCCCCCAAAGACCTGACCGGTCCGCATCACATCGGATACGACAGTACCCGAAAGTGGAGCACCCATAACCCTTCCTCCTCCCTTTTACAGGCTCAACGATTATATCGGAAAAAGTCTGCCATCCTACACTTCTTCCATCAAAAAAAGCCCCCCCTTTTGCAAGAGAAGGCTCTCAACCTTTCCATTAGACGGAAAGATCGACAGATGCACCTTTGTGCGGCTGGGCCGCCTGTTGAATAGCCTGGGCACCAGACTTGTCCAGCATCTCGTTCATGAGATTGCTCTGCTGCTCGCTCGTATCCATCGCTTTTTTCATAACAGCCATACTAGCTTGCTGTTTTACCTGTGCCTGGCTGTGCGCAATTGACGCTCCTGCGATATCCATGGAAACACCTCCAATATATGAAGAATCACTGATTATATCGGAAGAATCTTGAAATGTTAAAGAGAGTTCACTGATTCTACTATAGGTGCCTATCTCCCAGCACTAGAGGAAAGGCACTTTTATTGCAAAATAGATAAACCCATGATTTCAAAATGATGATCGAAAGCAAAAACATGTGTTATCTTTTTATCTATCATAATAGCTACACTTTGGGCATCACAATAGGACAAGCGGTGATCGCTGTATTTCTCCAAAAGCCTCATCGTTTCCTTCCTTAAGGTATCTGTCATATCAACAATGTCAAAGTCGGGGTACTCGATCACCGTACTTAAAAAATGCCCGGCTGCCTGGTATCCGCTTTTGTATCGAAGAAGTGTATACGTTTCATTCAATACCGTTTCCGACAGCAGGTATCGATATCCTTCTAAACGTTCAGCGATTTGAACAGCTTGCTCATGGTATTGATCTTTTGGCTGATATAACGCTATGAAAGCACTCGTGTCCACAAAGCAAACCTTATTTTTCATTTTCTACAATCTCCATTATATACCTATCATGCTCTTCTGAAAGATTGTTTTCCCCTGGGAAACCCTCTTTTTCCGCTTTTTTTGCCATATCAACGAGTATATTCGAAGATTTCTTATTTTTGTGATCGTACTGTCGAATCGCTTCCCGGACCACTTCCGCTTCAGATTGGCCTGTATCTTCCGCCATCTGTTCAAGCATCTTTTCCTCCACATCCGACAAATGAAACTGTTTTCTTTTCATTTTACCAACCACCTCCTACACACTTATTATATCATAAGTGTGTAGGATTAACAGCTGCCTGATTCCCGGAACGGTGAAAGCGTTAAGAGCTCTCCCTCTTTACCCCTGTACAGCGGTGGGGGTCAGGCACCTGTCAAGAATGAAGAAATCTTTGAAACCGGCTTTCCATAAGCTGATGCCATTTTTTCCATTGAGGGAGCAGGGTGAATTGCATGATTTCTTTCACGTGTTCGTATTCGTTCTTTTCCAGCGCCGACACCACGGCATCAAGAGAATTCTTCATCAGAGCCGTCTGGCTTTCCAAGTCTTCTGTTTCTTCCCATTCTTCAAAAAACGGCTGCAACGCACGTTCTATGCTTGAATAGGCCTGTACCAGATCGTCAAATAAAGGCATTGCGGCCTCAAACCGTCCGTCATGCAACAATTCCTGGATATGCTGCAGACTCTCGCCCATCGTCTCAGTCAGCGGCAGAATCTGCTTGATCACCGGCAGTTGGTCTTCCATGATATATCACTCTCTATTTTTATAGTGTTACTCCTTGTATCGGTAAATACATCCTTATATTTAATAGGTGCCTGACCCCCGCTGCGTTACAGTGGTAACGCAGCGGGGGTCAGGCACCAAAAAAAGAAGGATATTGTTCAGGGGTCTCGAATATACAAGTTGAGAATATTTTAGAGAGGTGTTGGTGGCATTTGTCGAGAAAACCTCGTATTTGGTTCCCGGGAGCGGCCTTTCATATTACGAGTCGCGGGAACCGGCGCGCATCGATTTTTTACGGTGATGAGGATCGTTTGATGTATTTTGCATACCTCGAAGAAACCCGCATGCACTTCCCCTTCTATTTACACGCCTATTGTCTCATGACCAATCATATTCACCTTCTGCTTGAGACGAAAGACCATCCCACAGCTGCTATTATGAAACATATGCACGCCAAGTACGCGACCTATTTTAACCGGCGCTATGAACTATCCGGCCATCTGTTTCAAGGACGGTACGGCGGGAGTCTGATCAAGGATGATGCTCATTTTCTTCAGGTCAGCCGCTACATTCACTTGAATCCTGTGAAGGCCGGCCTTGCACGCCGTCCCCACCACTATCCATGGAGCAGCTGCCGCGCTTTGGTTACGTCCATCCCTGATCCCCACATCTCTCTGACACGGACCCTTTCTTCGTTCCCCTCTCCTCAACCTTTTCATTATCAGCAATACATCGAAGAAAATATTCAAGGAGGTTCCTTCCATGACAGTATCAACGAATAGTATCGGCTTACAGGGCCTGGATGGTTTTCTGGTGCAGGTCAAAGTCCGTTCTCTCGCAGGCATGGAATCCGTGCATGTAATCGGCCTTCCCGATGCGTCCGTGAAAGAATCACGCGACCGGGTGATTGCCGCCTTGGATTTCCAAGGCTGCAGCCTACCTGAAAAGAAAGTCATTATTCATTTAGCTCCCGCTGAACAAAAAAAGAATGGTCCTTCCTTTGACTTGGCGATTGCCATCGCACTCATGCAGATGACAGGCCATATTCATCATCCCGTCCCGGGCAACACAGCTTTTTTAGGAGCCTTATCATTAAACGGTGAAATTCGTCCGGTCAACGGCATACTGCCGGCGATTTTAGCTGCGAAAAAACTACAGGTTGAGACACTCTATCTTCCAGCCGATACATCGCTTCCGCTTGATTTGATTGATGGTATCAGCCTTTGTTTTGTTTCCCACCTTTCCGAGGTCTTATCTGCCCTCTCTCGTTCCCCTTCCCCGCCTCTTTCCATAAAAAATCCCCAGCCAAAAACAGCGATTCCCCGGCCGGCGGATGTTGATTTTCATCAGATTTATGGACAGGAAACAGCAAAACGAGCACTTAAAATCGCGGCAGCAGGTGGACATCACATTCTACTCACAGGGCCGCCGGGATGTGGCAAAAGCCTGCTTGGAGAAGCCTTCCCAACCCTTTTTCCAGAAATCAGCACCCAGGCCCAACTCGAAGTCATGAGTGTATACGAACTGGGAGACACAGATCCACCGCGCCTGCCGTATCCACCGTTCCGCCATCCTCATCATTCCTCTTCTGCTGTCAGCTTAATTGGCGAAGGAGCGGCACCAAAACCGGGAGAAGTGTCACTTGCTAACTACGGCATTCTATTTCTTGACGAAATGGCCGAATTCCCAAAAAAGACACTGGATATGCTGCGGCAGCCGCTTGAGGCAGAAAAAGTAACCATAAGCCGCGTCCAGGCAACGGTCACGTACCCTGCCCAGTTTCTTCTTATCGGAGCTGTCAATCCTTGCCCCTGCGGATCCCTTGGCTCTCGTCACCACTCTGCACCTGCACGCCTAAACAAATTCAGACGTATCAATCCCGGCTTTCCGGTCCTATTCGTGACCGCTTTGATTTGACCGTCCAACTGGAACCTGTAAACCTGCAAACGGCAGAACAACCGGAAAGTTCCTCCATCATCCGCAAACGAGTTCGTCAGGCGCGGGCACAGCAGCACGAGCGGCACGGCGGCTCCCTTTTAAACGGGAACGCCGCATTCGAAACCCTCTTGTCCACTCTCGAACATCCACAGCATCAGCAACAAATGCTGCAGACCATCAGCCAGCAAAACCACTGGAGCAACCGCACGCAAGTGAAAATTCTGCGCATCGCCCGGACCATCGCCGACTTGCAAGCCAGCTCTCTCCTGCGCACCGAGCACTTAAACGAAGCTATCACGTATCACACCAACAAAGACGACCTCCGTATTACCCGCATCAGCGAACCTCCAGCCACCTGACGCCCTCCATGCAGAAAGCCCCGCCAAAACCGGCGGGGCTTTCTCTTTATCACTGTACAGCACCGGGGGTCAGGCACCTTTTTAATATTTGCATATTATCCGGCACTTCGTATATAATAAAAGCAGAGACACCGAAGTGCCTCTGCCAAATACAGATGTAAACAACCCCTCTTTGGAGGGCAACAGATGAATGGACGATAGAAAACCCATCCTACACTAGAGTGTGCGCTCTATAGGATGGGTTTTCATTTTCTATTGTCAGATACGAGAACAAGAAGTACAGTCAACGTCACGATTAACATCTCGAAATCTGACATTTCAACCACCCCCTTTCCTAAGGGAATGGCTGCCCATCCAATAGAGCCGTTCGTTTACATCATACGTCTATTATAACATAGAATCTACCACAGATATTAGTATGACAGGAAAATTTATAAAGTGCCCAGGTCAGGCACATTTATCCGCAGTGCTCTCCTGCGCACCCGAGCACTTAAACAAAGCTATATCATATCACACCCAGAAAAACGAGCCCCTCTTCGGCGAACCTCCCCCCTCCTTCACACAAAAAGCTCTGCCCAAACCAGCAAGACTTTCCCTTTACCACTGTACAGCACCGGGGAGGCACTTTTAAATATCACCTATCAACCTTAAATTCCTGGGGATTTGATAATAATTCCTTATTGTAATAATTAGATTTTTTCAATATGTCATGAATTTTTGTTTTTCTTATCGAAATGTTATTGAGGATTTTTTGAGTTTTTTCAATACAAAAGGGCAACTCCTTTAAATATTGAACTTTGTCATTTTTTATAGCTTCTAGATAATTGTTCTCTTTAGATATTTCTAGTTCTAATTGATCAAAACCATTATCTAATGGATTCATTTTTCTTGCTTGACGCCGTTTTTGTTTCAATTGTTCTATTAACGGATTAATATTTATATCAAAAACCTCAATGTTTCTTTCCAACGCCTCACGATGTAATATTAGCTCCTCTTGGAGAACAGGATCATTAATATAATGTATTTTTTCCCACCGACTCCATATCAAGGCATCTAAAGAAACGATATATGTAGCTTCTTTTCCCTTAAACATTTCATAATTTGTTTCTACAGTTTTAAGTTGCTTTAATACTTTACTACATTCTAACTCGAGCCCTGTGAGAACTGGCAATTCCATAGCTAGTGTTTCTCTAAGATTTTGATTTTGCTGTTTTTTGATTTGATCTCTAGCCACAAGAAAAGCTATAATTCCTCCCAATATACCTCCACTATAATTACCAAGAAAACTAACCCAAGATTCTTCATTCCCAATTGTCCAATGACCAAACGGTAAACGGATGAATTGACTTAACAATATAGAGAAAATGAAAACGAGAAAAATAATCCACTTATATTCTATTAAAACACTGAAAACTTTCTTCAGATAAATACCCCCTTTTTCAATAGAATAAATTTAAAAGATTGCAGTAGCAGGGCCAGGCACTTTTATTAAACATAATACATGAAATAGCATATAACTGTTTTATTCTCGTATACATAAACTAATCGGCTCCTTAATGCCGATTCAACGATGGGCCAAATACTTCCAAATGGAGGTGGTCCACATATGACTTCAATTATTCTGGTAGTAGTAATGTTATACTGGCCAGTCGCTTTTCTGCTTGCAGTAGTGAAGCTCATCGGAACTGTAAAGTAGGTGTTGCACAGCCTATAAGTGGTCCCGTTGAATAGGATAAATTATTTAAGGAGCCGGTGGTGATAAACTGCCGGCTCCTTAAACATAAAATTTAAAAAAGTAACGGGAAGAAATATTAAGTTAAAAGAAAAAGCACCAGAAAATTTGAAGCTTTATAAGGTAAACTTATTGTAGTACAGCGCCGGGGATCAAGCACTTTTAAACGCACTTTTTAATAATAAACACGATCTTCCATTCGTTTGTTTCTTCTCATAATATCGGTTGGCGGAAAAAAAGGTGAAGTACAAATTTTGCTTTACGGCTCGATTCGACTAAAATCAATCATTTATAAAAAATTTTTTCAACTGAAAGGAAAAACTTTGTATTATCTCGAAAATTGATATGGGAAAGGAGGTGACGTTATTGACTCGTCGCAACGGAAAAAGATTTCTTGGTAACAGTAACACTAAGGAAGTACATGATCTTGATAATGAACAAACAACGTGTCAGATCAATGAAATTGTAAAGCATAACCATGCCGTAACATTCACACCTGACACTCTTGCAACTGCCAAATCGGAAGGGTATGACAATGGTCATTATTGCATTGGTGGCTCTACAAGATAACATTTTCTTTTTATTGGGGCTGTCCTTAAAGATTGTAAATTACGATCTTTTAGGGCAGGCCCTTCTATAATCTAAGAAGAAAAGCACATAAAAACGGGGCTGTATCAAAAGGTTGTGAAAAAATGACCTTTTACAGCTCCTTTTTCTATTTCATATACAAAAAAATCGCCTCTTTCGGTATAATGAAGTC
>NZ_FOXD01000044.1:0-1502 GCF_900115625.1 Salibacterium halotolerans
CGGGGTGAAACCTGTGGAACGAGCGGCGGACGGGTGAGTAACACGTGGGCAACCTGCCTGAAAGTCCGGGATAACCCCGGGAAACCGGAGCTAATACCGGATGAGCCTGTCGACCGCCTGGTCGACGGGGAAAAGCGGGGATTTTCCTCGCGCTTTCAGATGGGCCCGCGGCGCATTAGCTTGTTGGAGAGGTAAAAGCTCCCCAAGGCAACGATGCGTAGCCGACCTGAGAGGGTGATCGGCCACACTGGGACTGAGACACGGCCCAGACTCCTACGGGAGGCAGCAGTAGGGAATCATCCGCAATGGGCGAAAGCCTGACGGTGCAACGCCGCGTGAGTGAAGAAGGTTTTCGGATCGTAAAGCTCTGTTATCCGAGAAGAACAAGGACTGGTCAAACAGGCCGGTTCCATGACGGTACCGGATCAGAAAGCCCCGGCTAACTACGTGCCAGCAGCCGCGGTAATACGTAGGGGGCAAGCGTTGTCCGGAATTATTGGGCGTAAAGGGCGCGCAGGCGGTTTCCTAAGTCTGATGTGAAAGGCCACGGCTCAACCGTGGAATGGCATTGGAAACTGGGGAACTTGAGTACAGGAGAGGAAAGCGGAATTCCACGTGTAGCGGTGAAATGCGTAGAGATGTGGAGGAACACCAGTGGCGAAGGCGGCTTTCTGGCCTGTAACTGACGCTGAGGCGCGAAAGCGTGGGGAGCGAACAGGATTAGATACCCTGGTAGTCCACGCCGTAAACGTTGAGTGCTAGGTGTTAGGGGTTTCGACGCCCTTAGTGCCGAAGCAAACGCATTAAGCACTCCGCCTGGGGAGTACGACCGCAAGGTTGAAACTCAAAGGAATTGACGGGGGCCCGCACAAGCGGTGGAGCATGTGGTTTAATTCGACGCAACGCGAAGAACCTTACCAGGTCTTGACATCTTCTGACCGCTCCAGAGATGGAGTTTTCCCCTTCGGGGGACAGAATGACAGGTGGTGCATGGTTGTCGTCAGCTCGTGTCGTGAGATGTTGGGTTAAGTCCCGCAACGAGCGCAACCCTTAACCTTAGTTGCCAGCATTAAGTTGGGCACTCTAGGGTGACTGCCGGTGACAAACCGGAGGAAGGCGGGGATGACGTCAAATCATCATGCCCCTTATGACCTGGGCTACACACGTGCTACAATGGATGGTACAGAGGGCAGCGAAGCCGCGAGGTGGAGCGAATCCCAAAAAGCCATTCTCAGTTCGGACTGCAGGCTGCAACTCGCCTGCATGAAGCCGGAATCGCTAGTAATCGCGGATCAGCATGCCGCGGTGAATACGTTCCCGGGCCTTGTACACACCGCCCGTCACACCACGAGAGCTTGCAACACCCGAAGTCGGTGGGGTAACCTTTTCAGGAGCCAGCCGCCGAAGGTGGGGCAGGTGATTGGGGTGAAGTCGTAACAAGGTATCCCTACCGGAAGGTGGGGATGGATCACCTCCTTTCTACGGAGCAACTTCCGAGTCGA
>NZ_FOXD01000044.1:1864-5158 GCF_900115625.1 Salibacterium halotolerans
AGTGTTCCTTGAAAACGACATAACGAAAGCAAGAGCCAAATCAATTCACACCGGCGCTCTCGTTTTCTCATGACAGAGAAAGCGGAGAGACGACCGAGAGATGTGTTTTAGAAGAACCAACCACCACCTTTACCAGGTTAAGCTGGAAAGGGCGCACGGTGGATGCCTTGGCACTGGGAGCCGATGAAGGACGCGACGAACGGCGATACGCCCCGTGGAGCTGTAAGTAAGCTTGGATCCGGGGATGTCCGAATGGGGGAACCTGCTGTCCGTAATGGGACAGCGTCCGTCTCTGAACACATAGGAGGCGGCACGGCAGACCCGGGGAACTGAAACATCTTAGTACCCGGAGGAATAGAAAGCAAACAGCGATTTCCCGAGTAGCGGCGAGCGAAACGGAAGCAGCCCAAACCAGGATGCTTGCATCCTGGGGTTGAAGGACACTCCTTACGGAGTTATCAAGAAAGACGGTAGATGAAGCGGCCTGGAACGGCCCGCGGGACACGGTAAGAGCCCGGTAGTCGAAACCGTCTTTCCTCCGGAGTGGATCCTGAGTACGACGGAGCACGGGAAACTCCGTCGGAATCCGGGAGGACCATCTCCCAAGGCTAAATACGACCCAGTGACCGATAGTGAACCAGTACCGTGAGGGAAAGGTGAAAAGCACCCCGGAAGGGGAGTGAAAGAGATCCTGAAACCGTGCGCCTACAAGATGTCGGAGCCCGTTTATGGGTGACGGCGTGCCTTTTGTAGAATGAACCGGCGAGTTGCGATCGGATGCAAGGTTAAGTGGAAGACACGGAGCCGCAGCGAAAGCGAGTCTGAACAGGGCGCGTGAGTATCCGGTCGCAGACCCGAAACCGCGTGAGCTACCCATGTCCAGGGTGAAGGCAGGGTAATACCTGCTGAAGGCCCGAACCCACGTAAGCTGAAAATTACGGGGATGAGGTGTGGGTAGGGGTGAAATGCCAATCGAACGCGGACATAGCTGGTTCTCCCCGAAATAGCTTTAGGGCTAGCCTCGGAAGAAAGAGTCCTGGAGGTAGAGCACTGATTGGACGAGGGGTCCCTACCGGATTACCGAATTCAGTCAAACTCCGAATGCCAGCGACTTGTTTTCCGGGAGTCAGACGGCGAGTGCTAAGATCCGTCGTCAAGAGGGAAACAGCCCGGACCACCAGCTAAGGTCCCCAAGTATACGTTAAGTGGAAAAGGATGTGGAGTTGCTTAGACAACTAGGATGTTGGCTTAGAAGCAGCCATCATTGAAAGAGTGCGTAATAGCTCACTAGTCGAGTGACTCTGCGCCGAAAATGTACCGGGGCTAAACGTATCACCGAAGCTGTGGATGCCCCTTCGGGGCATGGTAGGGGAGCGTTCCAGGTGCTGTGAAGCCGGACCGTGAGGACCGGTGGAGCGCCTGGAAGTGAGAATGCCGGTATGAGTAACGAAAAGAAGGGTGAGAATCCCTTCCGTCGAAAACCTAAGGTTTCCTGAGGAAGGTTCGTCCGCTCAGGGTTAGTCGGGACCTAAGCCGAGGCCGAAAGGCGTAGGCGATGGAAAACAGGTTGAAATTCCTGTACCACCTCCTTCCCGTTTGAACGACGGGGGGACGCAGGAAGGAAGGGTGAGCGCGCTGCTGGAATAGCGCGTCCAAGCCGTAAGGCGGATGAACAGGCAAATCCGTTCATTGACAACGTCGAGCGGCGATGGCGAGGGAAATAACAGTACCGAAGTTCCCGGCCCTACACTGCCAGGAAAAGCCTCTAGTGAGGGAAGAGGTGCCCGTACCGCAAACCGACACAGGTAGGTGGGATGAGAATTCTAAGACGCTCGGGAGAACTCTCGTTAAGGAACTCGGCAAAATGACCCCGTAACTTCGGGAGAAGGGGTGCTTTCCGGGGTGCTGAGCCCTGGAAAGCCGCAGTGAAAAGGCCCAAGCGACTGTTTATCAAAAACACAGGTCTCTGCGAAGCCGCAAGGCGAAGTATAGGGGCTGACACCTGCCCGGTGCTGGAAGGTTAAGAGGAGATGTTATCCCCTTCGGGGGAGAAGCTTCGAATCGAAGCCCCAGTAAACGGCGGCCGTAACTATAACGGTCCTAAGGTAGCGAAATTCCTTGTCGGGTAAGTTCCGACCCGCACGAAAGGTGCAACGACTTGGGCACTGTCTCAACGAGAGACCCGGTGAAATTATAGTACCTGTGAAGATGCAGGTTACCCGCGACAGGACGGAAAGACCCCATGGAGCTTTACTGCAGCTTGATATTGGATTTTGGTACAGCTTGTACAGGATAGGTAGGAGCCTTGGAATCCGGACCGCCAGGTTCGGATGAGGCGCTGGTGGGATACTACCCTGGCTGTACGGAAATTCTAACCTCGGGCCGTGACCCGGTGCAGGGACAGTGTCAGGCGGGCAGTTTGACTGGGGCGGTCGCCTCCTAAATAGTAACGGAGGCGCCCAAAGGTTCCCTCAGAATGGTTGGAAATCATTCGCAGCGTGCAAAGGCAGAAGGGAGCTTGACTGCAAGACTTACAAGTCGAGCAGGGACGAAAGTCGGGCTTAGTGATCCGGCGGTTCCGCATGGAAGGGCCGTCGCTCAACGGATAAAAGCTACCCTGGGGATAACAGGCTTATCTCCCCCAAGAGTTCACATCGACGGGGAGGTTTGGCACCTCGATGTCGGCTCGTCGCATCCTGGGGCTGAAGTAGGTCCCAAGGGTTGGGCTGTTCGCCCATTAAAGCGGCACGCGAGCTGGGTTCAGAACGTCGTGAGACAGTTCGGTCCCTATCCGTCGCGGGCGCAGGAAATTTGAGAGGAGCTGTCCTTAGTACGAGAGGACCGGGATGGACACACCGCTGGTGTACCAGTTGTTCCGCCAGGAGCACCGCTGGGTAGCTACGTGTGGACGGGATAAGTGCTGAAAGCATCTAAGCATGAAGCCCTCCTCAAGATGAGATTTCCCATCACATGAAGTGAGTAAGACCCCTGAGAGATGATCAGGTGGATAGGTCTGAGGTGGAAGCGTGGTGACACGTGCAGCTGACAGATACTAATCGGTCGAGGGCTTATCCTGAAAACAAAGATGGTGGTTCGTTTTTGGCTCAAACATTCGTTATGTCGTTTTGAGGGAACATCGTTCCCTGCATAACCAAAAGCCCGCCCACGGGCACCAGGTCTGGTGGCGACGGCGGAGAGGTCCCACCCGTTCCCATGCCGAACACGGAAGTTAAGCTCTCCAGCGCCGATGATAATGAAGGGGCAACCCTTTGTGAAAGTAGGACGCCGCCAGGC
>NZ_FOXD01000045.1 GCF_900115625.1 Salibacterium halotolerans
TCCTTATTGATTGGAGCAGCTCTGGCATTATGCTTGCCCAGCCACAAACTTACGGGACATATAGCTAATTACAAACCTTTGCGCTTCGCTTTGGACATCGTTGGGATTGCTGGCGTCATGTGCTTGATTTGGATGTTTGGACAGGTGAATCAATATGAAACCTTTCTTTACAGGGGCGGAATGGTGATTCAGTGTATCGCAACAACAGCCATCATCGCCGCTGCGGTTCATCCTTCGACTTGGATCGGTCGTATGCTGGGATTTAGGCCGCTTCGTTGGCTGGGTGTTCGTTCCTATGGCATCTATATCTGGCATTACCCGATTCTAGTGTTGACTTTCTCGGCTACAGCAGCGGAAAATCTGTCCATCCTTCAGATCATTATACAACTGGCCGCTGTTCTCGTGATTGCTGCCGTTTCCTGGCGATTTGTTGAAAAACCAATCCGTTACAAAGTGAACAAGGGAATAGGGAAGACAAATAGACGTTCCAAAGATGTTTCAGGATCAATAGGAGGATAAAAGAGCTACGGAAACGATTCGTAGATGGAGGGGCTGGATATCCATTCCTATTTCTTCAAGTTGTTTGTATTGTCCAATTTCCTTTGCAGGTACCTCTACCAGATACATCGGCGCCAATTTACTGCTGCTGTACAAAGCCTTGCCCTCAAGGATATTAGTGCTAGTGCTTGAAGAAATGTAAATGATTCGTCCGTTATCCCCCACGTGTTTGCGGCCTCTTGTATCGTGAAAAATGCACCCTTTGTATTGATGGTAAATAGAGAACTGGTCGATATCATCAATAAGGAACACGGTGGGATATACGCCTATCCTCATGAATCTGAAGAAGATCGGGAGGAAACCCGCCGGCTGATGAAAGAAGTCATAAGAAAAGATAAAGAAAAAGCGAAACAGAATTCCTGATAAATATCCCATCCGGTACGTCTTTTTAACGAAAGGCGCACCGGTTTTTTTATGATATAATGAACAAAATATATATTGTCCTTAAACAAAGGAGATGATTCTCATGGCAGATCCTAAAACAAAACCTGCAGAAGAACTCACCGCCGGAGAATTAGCCGATATTATCGATGAAGAACACGGCGGAATATACGCTCACCCTCCTGCATCCAAAGAAGAGGAAGAAGAAACGCGCCGGCTTGTTCGAAACTATAAAGAGCAAAAGAAAAAAGCGAAACAAAATTCCTGATAAATATTCCAGCCGGTATGTCTTTTCCAAGGCGTACCGGTTCTTTTTTTATAAAACCAGAAACAGACCAAGGAGGGTTCCCCGTGAATAAACCAGATGTCGCCAAGCATTTAAACTACAGAGAGTATCGCATACTGCTGGCCGCCTACCAACAACACAATGCGGCAATGGGGTTTGAAAAGCGCCGGAAATATAACTTCGCAAACATCGTAAAAGTCGAAAGCCATCCCGAAGAGAACTGTCTCCATGTTCACTACAAAGACGGTGAGTGGTGGCATTACACAGCCCAGGGGACCTGGTACTAATTTTATTATAATGGACCGTTACAAAACGAAAACGCCCCGTCACTATGCTCCGGGGCCGGTCCACAGCATGAAGATTATAAAAAAAGAGCTAAAACTATTAAAAAGGAGCGTGCAGGTATGCAGCGTACAGTCCCCGCACTCGGAACAAACCCAAATTTAGACGCCCCGGACATCAGCCATTTGATTGAAAAAGAAAGACGGGAAGCAAAAGAGAAAGTGAAGCAGCTTACCGATACCCAGGAGGACAGCGAAGCTCTGACTTACTGGCAGGGGCGCGTCGACGCCACCGAAAACATTATAAAGCGCATCAGATGGGAACGATACAACCGCAGCTGACGCATCGCTATGATCAAAAAAACATCTTCATAAAAAACCGCGCCGCCTGGCACGGGAAAGACATTCAAAATGGAACCATCAGTAACGACATGAAGACTAAACGCAGAGGATTTCATAACGGGTTCTATTTTAAGGTGCAAAACCTTAATTCACAGACTAATTAACAATACTGTTCACATCGAAAATCACAATTAATTCAATCGAGTAGGAGGGGATCTTAGATCCCCAACCTCTCACACCACCGTACGTACGGCTCCGTATACGGCGGTTCAATAGGTTATGTGTGTCTTTTCTCATATAAGTGGTTTAAGTTCTTTAGACCAACCTGTTCAAAAATATCGTTCGTTAACGCTCGGTGTAGAATATGGCTACACGCCATGAAGGCAGAACCATAGAAACTTTCGTTTCGTTGGGCTTCCTACTTGGCTCTTTTCACGGTTTACGGTGAGTTTTAGCTTGTTTTCCATACCAAGCGGCGTAAAAATAGTTGTATTCAAAAAATCTGAAAAGGTTTGGTTCGAAACCTTTTCAACAATTGCCCCTAAGAGTAAATAATTGTTATATTCATAAATCTCGCCAGGCTCGTGAGATAACGCTACTCCACTTAGTTCTTTTACAGCCTGATTGATTGCGCCCTCTTTCGATCTATCCTTGTCCGTCACTTTAAGACCTTCAAACGAACTAATACCACTTGTTTGTTCTAATAAATGCAAAACGGTTATTTGTTTTGAACTGTCTGTTCGATAGGTAAACGATGGAATATAGGATTGTATAGGTTCATCCAGCTCTATTTTACCCTCTTCTACTAACATCATAATCGCAAGAGATTTTAGAGTTTTGCTTAAAGACCCGATCAGAAATGGTGTGTCAAATAGAACTACTCGAAAAAACCTTAATATTGAAAGAAGAAAGTATATTATCGTTAAAGAAGTCACATGAATTTTTACAGCAATTGAATAAACAGCAACAAGATTTAATTTCACAGGTTTTCATTATTTCATAAAAAAATCTTCGCAGGAAAATCTGGTTTTTTTTTTGATTCTGCTCTAAAGAATATATTTTCAAAACCGTTAGATTTCCTTACATTAATGAGGGAGGAAAAGACTCAAAATCAAAATAATATAGCTGACTTTTTTAAGAACAGACTGAAAAATAATTAAAAAGTATATAGCAATACACTATCTGATGTGTGACCATATTTACCGATTACCATCTATATTTACTTGCGATTGCCATAAAATTTAAAATAATGCCGGGTTAAAAAAGTCAAATTCCCACATGGTTTTTGGCAGGGAATTTGACTTTTGTGTTGAACAATCTCGCCTTTGTGTGATTGATAAATATCATTTATCTATTGAACAGTATGGTTGTAATGTATAGCAATCCCACTTTGAATAAAAGGCTCCCTGTACTTTAAGCACAGACCCAATACACCAGGAAAGAACGCAAATTCTGGGTCCATTAACCAACCAAACGTTTTTTTAAACTCAACAGTACGGATCTCTTTTGTGGCTGCCTCAACTACGTATTCCATTTTATGAAACGCCATCCTGGGTTTTATTTCTGCACAATCTATTTCTTTTCGGTATTGTCACTGAAGGGATATAAGGACAAAGAAAAAGGCAGCCAAGAACATGAGCTGCCACTTTTTTGCTATGGGGGTTCGATTCATTTTTCGCTCGATATTACGTTAAGCCAACATCCAGAGCATCAATGTCCCTCCCTCTTTGTAATTAATTATTCTCCCACATGCTCTTGTTTTCTCCGTATTTCTATCCTATCAATGATCACCAGATAGGTGCGTTCCCACCTCACGGAAACATAAATTGTTATCTATAACAATTTGATCCAGTACAGAATCCTTCCATCTGTCCATACAGGAATTTGTTGGTAAATTAGTGTATGACCGTGCTCTTGGAAATCACCCACATCGCACATGGTCGCTAACCCTCCCATATATCACTGGCTGAAGGTCCATACATTCCTTCGTCCGGCGTTTCCATGTGGGGGGGGGGGGCGGCTAAGCTCCCTAGCTGGGTCTGGGCCCGAATGGAAAAAATGAACGCCGCCTCGGCACTATTGGTGTTTGTTCTATAGGCACAGAAG